>NZ_BAVZ01000002.1 GCF_000576305.1 Paenibacillus pini JCM 16418
TTTTTATCAAATTAAGAGCCATTAGCTCAGTTGGTAGAGCACCTGACTTTTAATCAGGGTGTCGTAGGTTCGAATCCTACATGGCTCACCATTTTACTCCTTGTTTTATAAGGAACTGCCTTCAAATGTGCGCGTGTGGCGGAATTGGCAGACGCACTAGACTTAGGATCTAGCGTCTATGACGTGGGGGTTCAAGTCCCTCCACGCGCACCACTATTTGCGGACGTGGCTCAGCGGTAGAGCATCGCCTTGCCAAGGCGAGGGTCGCGGGTTCGATTCCCGTCGTCCGCTCCATTACAAATGTATATGCGCCCTTAGCTCAGCTGGATAGAGCGTTTGACTACGAATCAAAAGGCCAGGAGTTCGAATCTCTTAGGGCGCGCCATTTTATATTTTATCTAAGCCGGTGTGGCGGAATTGGCAGACGCGCGCGACTCAAAATCGTGAGGGAAACCGTGGGGGTTCAAGTCCCTCCATCGGCACTTTATTATTACAGTATTTTATCGGGACGTAGCTCAGCTTGGTAGAGCACCTGGTTTGGGTCCAGGGGGTCGCATGTTCGAATCGTGTCGTCCCGATTCTAAAGAAACCATCGAATTATTTCGGTGGTTTTTTTGCTGTATAAATTTGTAATCCCGAGGTCACAATAAAGAAAAAGAGGGAACGAAGGATTACCGTGAAAGCTGCTCAATTCAAGAAAAAGCTGCAAAAACAATTAAGACGTTGGAAGCGTCGTTCTTTAACACTTGGCATAGGTTTATTAGCTATTGTAATGATATGGATGGGTATTTATTTGCCGGGTAAGGTACAATCGTTGCTCAGTAAAGAGGATCCTCTTGCTATGGAGACGCTGCAATATATGCAGGATAATCGTACTCTAAACACAGATAGAGATAACTCTAAGCTATGGAATCAGCTTAATAGCTCTACTAAGAAGCATGAAGTGATGATCCGGAAGATGTATGTTTGTGGCTTGGAAGAGCAACACTTGGGGCTACTCCGATCAGATGAAATATATGCTTTAATAAACGAACATCCCTCTTGGAACGGACATATGGATACAAAGGAAAAAGTATGGTTTGACGAAAGTATTTCTGATTTATCACCTACATGTAAGCAGCAAGCGTATATGAGTCTTGATAAAGAAGGTAATCTTTCTTTATTTGATGGGCCACCTAAAGATGAAAAAGTAATTAAAACCTTTTTTCAACTTGATATTAATTCTATGGAATCAACGCTACCCGATGGAGCACTAAAGCATCTCTATAATGGGATTCGTATTCAGGATATGGACGAGTACAATAGCGTACTATCCACATTCAGTGATTATGCGCGCGAAGGGTAACGTGTGGTTTATCATAAAAGACACCTAAGTTCATTTGAACTTAGGTGTCTTTGCTTTGAAATGATTGATATTAGAAGGAAATGGTCCAGTTGAATTCGTCAGGGAGACGTCCAGTCTGAATACCAGTTAGGCTATCATATAAACGCTGTGAGATCTCACCGATGTTGCCTTGATTAATATGGATCTCCTGATCATTCCAGTGAAGCTCACCGACAGGAGAAATAACTGCAGCAGTACCTGTACCAAATGCTTCGTCTAGTTGTCCGCTAATGGACGCTTGGAGTACTTCCTCCATCGAAATTTTACGTTCTTCTACAGGAACACCCCAGCTTTGAAGCAGTGCAATGACAGAGCGTCGTGTTACGCCCTCAAGGATACTTCCATTGATAGCAGGGGTAATCACCTGTCCATTAATTTTGAAAAAGATATTCATGCTACCGACTTCTTCAATATATTTCTTCTCAATGGCATCAAGCATAAAACTTGAGAGAAACCTTCTTTTTTAGCATCATTTTGAGCTTTGATGCTGGCAGCATAGTTACCGGCAGCTTTTGCGAAACCGATACCGCCTTGAACGGCGCGAGTATAAGAGCTTTCAACATTAATTTTAACAGGCTGCAGACCCTCTGAATAATAGGCACCTACTGGCGATAAGATGATAAGCAGCTGATAGGTGTAGGATGAGCGAACGCCCAGACAAGGCTCTGTCGCGATGATAAAAGGGCGGATATATAGTGATGTTCCTGGAGCTTGTGGAATCCAGCTACGATCCGTGTCCACTAGTTTTTGAATAGCTTTAATCACAAAAGGTCCAGAAACTTCAGGAATTCCGAGACGATCGTTAGAAATGTTCAGACGCTGCATGTTTTGATCAGGACGGAACAACAGCACTTTTCCGGATTCATGAGGGAAGGCTTTCATTCCTTCAAACACAGCTTGACCGTAATGAAATACCATGGCGGCAGGATCTAAAGAGATAGGCGCATATGGGACAATACGAGGATCATGCCATCCTTGGCCATCGGTATAATCCATGACAAACATATGATCTGTAAAATATTGACCAAAGCCTAGATGTTGTTCATCTGGCTTTTCTTTGGGTTGTGAAGTTAGTTGTACTGCGATTTCCTCATTCATGTGTACCGTTCTCCCATCGTTTAAGTAGATTATATTTATCATAAGGAACAAAAAACGATTGGTCAATTCAATGTTATCAATTAAAATAATAGTCATTACCAATAATTGGAGGAGTATTGATGGAATTTCGCTTGCTTGAATATTTTATGGCGGTGTGCGAAGAGCTTCATTTTACGAAGGCAGCCACAAAGTTAGGTATTAGTCAGCCAACCCTTAGTCAACAGATCCAATTGCTTGAAGGCCGCATGGGCACCATGTTATTTCGTCGAGTTGGGAAAAAAAACTATTTAACTGAAGCAGGCCAGACGTTAAAGGAGCATACCCTTCGAATATTCCATGAATTGGAACAAGCGCAAACTGAAATCAATGAACTCAAAGGAATGCAACGTGGCAAGCTCCGAATTGGATGCTCGGGAAATCATTTACTGACAAGGACACTGTTATCTTTTCATATGAAAGTTCCTGGAGTCTCATTGTCTATTCTTGAATTGACGACAGAGGAGACTAAGCAGGGGCTACTGGCTAATAAATTAGATTTAGGCATTGTATTCTTACCACTGAATGATGATCAGATTATTAGCAAGGAGCTATATACAGAGGAGCTCAGCCTTGCGGTAGGTCTGGAACATCCCCTTGCGGGGAATTTAGCAATTAGACTTCAACAGCTAGACACAACATCATTAATTCTGTTCCCAGAGAAATTTCTAGTGCGGCAGATGATTGATACATATAGTTTGGAAGCCGGTTTAATGATGCAACCAATTATTGAGTTATCGACGATGGATTCGATAATGGAGTTAGTCCGTTTAGGGGTAGGAGCTACGATTCTTCCTAAATCATATTTGATCCATCTGAATGATCCCCAAATTCATGTCATTCCAATTGTTGACCCTGCGCCGAGAAAAGAGGTTGGAATTGTGTATCGTAAAGAAAAGTTTATAAATACGGCTCTTGAAGCCTTTATACGTGAATTAATTCTGACCTATAAACCGCTGTCAGATGAAGTGGGCAATGAATAAATCTGAAACTTTAATGTTATCTGAGCTTCTCTATGACTAGTAGTCTTTTAGGGCAGTCATAGACTTGTCTGGAAGTTTTACATATAATGAAGAGAACGAATACATATGTTCGCTTATGGATAAGGGAGAGATTAGTTTTGCGGATTTTAGGAATTGACCCGGGTATCGCCATTGTCGGCTTTGGATTTGTGGATAAGGTCGGAAGTAAGATCACTCCGGTCCAATACGGATGTATTCAGACAGAGGCTCATACGCCGGATGAAGAACGACTGCTACATGTATATGAAGCGCTGGTGCAACTCATTGATCAATATAAACCGGAGGCTGTTGCTTTCGAGAAACTATTTTTTAATAGAAATGTTACAACTGCGATGTCGGTAAGTCAGGCCAGAGGAGTGCTTATTCTTGCAGCGATACAGAAAGGTCTACCTGTAGCTGAATACACTCCAATGCAGGTTAAACAAGCGATCGTGGGATATGGCAAGGCGGAGAAGAAGCAGGTGCAAGAAATGGTACGCATGTATTTGCGATTACAACAAATTCCTAAGCCGGATGATGTCGCGGATGCCCTTGCGGTAGCCATTTGCCATGCTCATTCCTATACGCTAAATTCCAAAATAAATGAGGTACTGAGAACATGATTGATTTTTTAAGAGGAACAGTTGCTCATCTGGAAAATGAATATGTAGTGCTGGATGTACAGGGGGTGGGTTACCGTGTATTTTGCCCCAATCCGTTTGCTATCGCCAAGACAGAAGGTTCTGTGACAGTTTACATTCACCATCATGTACGTGAAGATGCTATCCTATTGTTTGGATTTGCTACTCGTGAGGAACAGAAGTTATTTCGCAAGCTAATTGATGTGTCAGGCATTGGACCTAAGGTTGCTCTAGGCGTTCTTGCTGGAGGTACTCCGGATCAAGTCGTGAGTGCAATCTATCAAGAGAATCTTACTTTTCTGACTAAACTGCCGGGGATCGGAAAGAAGACAGCGCAACGTATGGTTCTCGACTTGAAGGACAAGCTTGATGGCCTAGGTAACGTTACGATTGCTTCTGGATTGTTTGCAGTACCAGAACCTGTTCAGGGGGATGGTTCAGCTTGGTCTGAAGCTCGTGAAGGTTTGCAGGCACTTGGTTATACGGACGCGGAGCTAGACCACGTATGGCAGAAAATTAAAGAAGACACAGCATTCGGGGAAACGGTAGACGTTCTTATGAAACGGGCTCTGAAACAGCTCTATGCGGGTTGAGTTAGAGTGCAGAAGCTGTTAGGGAAGGAGCGATAGGAATGGAAGACCGGATTATATCAGCAAACTTGATGATGGAAGAACAGGCGGTGGAGCTAAGCTTCGTCCTCGCTATCTGGCGGAATACATTGGACAGAATCAAGCCAAGGAAAACTTGAAAATTTATATAGAAGCTGCGAAAATGCGCAATGAAGCTTTGGACCATGTACTTTTGTACGGACCCCCAGGGCTCGGTAAAACGACGCTAGCTAACATTATAGCCAATGAACTTGGTGTTAATCTAAGAACGACTTCTGGACCGGCTATAGAGCGTCCGGGAGATCTAGCGGCCCTACTGACTAATTTACAGGAAGGCGATGTGCTCTTTATTGATGAGATCCACCGACTTCATCGCACAGTAGAGGAAGTGTTGTATCCTGCAATGGAGGATTTTGCACTCGATATTATGATTGGAAAAGGTCCAAGTGCCCGTTCTGTGCGTCTGGACCTGCCTCCATTTACATTAATTGGTGCTACAACCCGTGCAGGTCTACTGTCTGCGCCACTTCGTGACCGTTTCGGTGTAGTTAGTCGATTAGAGTTCTATACAGTAGATGAGCTGAGCTATATAGTGTCTCGTGCTGCTGATATATTTGGCATCGAGATGATTGGTAATGCCGCAGATGAAATTGCACTGCGTTCACGGGGGACTCCACGGATCGCCAATAGGCTTCTTAAACGGGTTCGTGACTATGCACAGGTTAAGGGTGATGGCATGATTACGCAAGAAATTGCCGAAAACTCACTTAAGCTATTGCAGGTCGATCCTAGAGGACTTGATGCTATCGATTATAAAATGCTTCATTCTATGATTTCTAGTTTCCGCGGTGGCCCAGTGGGGCTGGATACGATTGCAGCGACGATAGGTGAAGAAAGTCAGACCATCGAAGATGTCTATGAACCTTACCTTCTGCAAATTGGATTTCTCCAGCGTACGCCTCGTGGACGAATGGTAACGGCTGCTGCGTATCAGCACCTAGGATTACCCTTTCCAACTGATCGTTCTTAAATCGTAGATTGGAATGGAATAAACGCCAACAGCATAAGGGGGAGAATAATGAATGATCAACTTAGGGGAAACGAGAGCCAAAGCGCTAGCATGGTGTGGTAAAGGGATTTTGGCAGCTGTACTTGCCGCAGGGATATGGCCGACAAGTGCTGGAGCTGTAGGAACGACTGCAGATACGATCCGAGTTGGTATGTTTATGGATCTGGGGAGTACCTATAAATCTACGACTGCTTCTGTAACACTGTCATCGGGACAGGCGTGGGGAGCAGGATTTAGCACAGGTGCATTGGTTTCATTTTCACCAAATGAACAAGTTAAATTCAGTGTGGATGGATACCGAGTGAAGGTGCTTGAAACCACAGATCTTAAAGCAGCGAATGATGCTTATAAGAAACTGACAGCAACCAGTGATAAACCTTTCTTGTTTAGTGTAAGCAGCGCAGGTAAGCTTACATATCAACTGTACGCAGGTAACTATGCGACGGAACAAGCGGCAAAAGATGCTGCATCCCGTACAGCCAAGACAGCTTCAGCCCAGCTAAATGGACAAACTCCCGTCGTTAAAGGGAGCAAGCATCTGTCGGCTGGAATATATGCGTCACAGGCTCAGGCGGAGGCAGCTATGGCAAATATAACAGCTACAGGTATAGATGCTATGGTGGCCATTCAGCAAACAACGGATGGCAGCTCACAGTATGCAGTTTGGGTTGGTGAAGCAGCAAACGACGCAGATCTTGCAACTGTACAGAATAGCATGAATAAACAGATGCCTCAGGTGACACTGTCTGCTGTCGATAGCAGCTTGTCGGCAATCATTTTGCGGCAGGATGTAAGTTTAGGTCAAACGGTTAGACATCTTCAGGTAAGCGGTAGTAATGCCAAGTGCCTAATATCAGCCGATTCAAGTGGAATTAAGGTCACAGAGAGATCTAATCGAACATACCGCGGTAGCATCGAAATCAGCTCGCTTAATGGACAGTTGGCTTTGGTTAACGAGGTTCCGGTAGAACAATATTTATACGCAGTGGTTGGTGGAGAAGTACCTTCATCTTGGCCAATAGAGTCTCTTAAAGCACAGGCGGTTTCAGCACGTAGTTATGCTACCTTTACGAACAATAAATTTAAAATTGCCGATGTGGTGGATACAACGTTAAGTCAAGTTTATAATGGTATTTCCGCTGAGGCAGCAAGTATAATAGAGGCTGTTAACGCAACAAAAGGCGAAGTTCTGATGAAAGACGGTAAGGTGGTTGAAGCCGTATTCTCATCGAATGCTGGGGGATACACTGCGGACACCACGGAAGTATGGAACAGTGGCGGAGATGCTTTTGCAGCAGTACCAAGTGCGGAAGACAATGCATCGCAGAAGGGTCTGAAATCGTGGTACCACGTTCTTCTTAGCAATGGTATTACAGGCTATGTAAGAGAGGATAATGTCAAGGCAACAAGCACTACGGCAGCAGGACTGACTAAACTTACTGCGACAGCTAAGGATACGAATATCCGACCGATTCCTCAAATCCAGTCTAATGTGAACGCTGTGGCTAAGCTGAATCCTGGTGATACGGCGATTGTGCTTGAGAAAGTAGACGAGTCCAGCAGTTATGCATGGCTGCGTGGACCCTATACTTCTGCCGAATTGGTTAAAAGCTTGAAAGGGAAGACCTCTACACCAGCACCAACGTCCATTACTACGCTCGAAGTGACCAAACGGGGACCTTCAGGTCGTGTTCTTCAAATTAAGGCTAATGGGCAAATTTTAGATGTGAAATATCCGGATATGTTCCGTTCAGCTATGAATGGACTTCCTAGCACTTTGTTTGATATTGTACCGACGGGAAGCTATACTGTACAAGGCGCGGATGGAAGTACCGCTAAGGTTAACGGATCAACAACAGTGTCTGTCATTTCGGCATCAGGGGTCTCTTCCGCAACAGGTGCTGGAACTGTTGTTATGAATGGAGATAAGAATGCAAGAGTGGTAGACAACGCTCAAGGCTTTATGTTTACTGGCTATGGTAACGGCCACGGACTTGGACTCTCGCAATGGGGAGCGAAAGGTATGGCAGATGCAGGGTATGGTTACCAAGATATTTTGAAACACTATTATCAAAATGTGACTATTGTTAAGGACTGAATACAACATGAATGTAGAATTATATGATTTTGAATTACCAGAGGAATTAATTGCTCAGACTCCACTTCAAGACCGCACCTCTTCACGTCTACTGACACTGAATAAAGAGAGCGGTGCTATGGCTCACCATACGTTCAAAGATATTGTGAACGAGCTTCATGCAGGTGATACTTTAGTGTTGAATGATACACGTGTTATTCCAGCACGGTTGTTTGGTTTGAAAGAAGATACTGGTGCAAAGGCTGAGGTTCTCCTCCTTAAAAATTTGGGAGAGGACCGCTGGGAAGCGCTCGTAAAACCAGGCAAGAAGCTAAAGGTGGGCAGCGTCATTCACTTCGGAGACGAACTTAAAGCAGTCATTGAAGAAGAAAGTGATATGGGTGGAAGAGTGCTCTCCTTCACATATGAAGGCATTTTTCAAGAAATTCTAGATCGCCTGGGGCAGATGCCGCTTCCTCCTTATATTAAGGAGAAGCTGATGATAAAGAACGTTACCAGACGGTATATTCTCGTCATGAAGGCTCTGCTGCGGCACCGACAGCAGGTTTACATTTCACGGAAGAATTGCTCGATGAAATTCGTGCCAAAGGCGTAACGGTAACCTTTATTACGTTACATGTGGGTTTAGGAACGTTTCGTCCGATGTCTGTAGATCGAGTAGAAGATCATGTGATGCATGCTGAATATTACTCGATATCGCAAGAGACAGTAGAGGTATTGAATAATGCGCGAGATAAAGGAGGACGCATTATTGCAGTCGGTACGACTTCCTGTCGTACATTAGAGACTGTAGGTAATCGTTTCCCTGAGGGACCACTTGAAGCTTGTAACGGATGGACGGATATATTCATGTACCCTGGATATTCGTTTAAGGTTGTTAATGCTTTGATTACGAATTTTCATCTCCCTAAATCTACGCTGGTCATGCTCGTCAGCGCTTTAGCTGGACGTGAACATATTTTAGAAGCATATCAAGAAGCGATTGATATGGAATATCGATTTTTTAGTTTTGGAGACGCAATGTTTATCTACTAAGCCCGGATGATCGGCTCATAAGAGGAAGGTATATGAAATGGCAGCAGCAGTATGGTACGAACATATTAAGACTTGTAAGCAGTCCGGCGCACGTTTAGGACGTGTGCACACGCCCCACGGAATTATTGAGACACCTACCTTTATGCCTGTAGGTACTTTGGCTACGGTTAAGACCATGAGTCCGGAAGAGCTTAAGGCAATGGATGCTCAAATTATTCTAAGTAACACCTATCACCTTTTCCTGCGTCCGGGTCACGATATTATTCGTGAAGCGGGTGGACTTCACAAATTTATGAACTGGGATCGTCCGATTCTTACAGACAGTGGCGGTTTTCAAGTATTCAGCTTGAGTGATATGCGAAAGATTACAGAGGAAGGTGTTCATTTCCGTTCTCACCTTAATGGAGATAAGCTATTCATTTCGCCAGAAGTAGCTATGGAAATTCAGAATGCACTGGGCTCAGATATTATGATGGCATTCGATGAATGTCCACCCTATCCAGCGGAATATGATTATGTTAAAAAATCATTGGAACGTACGACTCGCTGGGCAGAACGTTGCCTTAATAGCCATGCTCGTTCGCATGATCAAGGACTGTTTGCTATCGTTCAAGGTGGTATGTATGAAGATTTGCGTAAGCAGAGTGCGCGTGATTTGACTTCCATGGATTTCCCGGGGTATGCTATTGGTGGACTCAGCGTGGGAGAGTCTAAGCAGATCATGTATGACGTGTTGGATTACACTGTTCCCTTACTCCCTCAGGACAAACCTCGTTATTTGATGGGGGTAGGATCACCAGATGCTTTATTAGAAGGATCGATTCGGGGAGTGGACATGTTTGATTGCGTTCTACCTACACGGATTGCTCGCAACGGAACAACGATGACAAGCCAGGGACGACTGGTAGTACGCAATGCCAAATTTGCTAGAGATTTTGGCCCTCTTGATCCAGAGTGTGACTGCTATACTTGTCAGAACTATTCAAGAGCCTATCTACGGCATTTAATTAAAGCCGATGAGACATTCGGTCTAAGGCTGACGACTTACCACAATCTGCACTTCCTTCTGAACTTAATGAAGCAGGTGCGTCAAAGTATCATGGATGACAGACTGCTTGATTTTCGCGATGAGTTTTTTGAGAAGTACGGGCTTTATGAGAATAAAAGTGGTTTTTAATGAAATGTAAGTGGCAACAATGGGAATGTTCATGAAAGGGGGGAAAGAATATGGTAAATAGTATGTTGGAAGCAGCAGCTCCAACCGCTAGTGCTGGATCAGGTCTAACGGGCATGATTTTGCCACTAGTCTTAATGTTCGCGATTTTCTATTTCCTGTTAATCCGTCCACAGCAGAAGAAATCGAAGACTCGTAATTCCATGCTTAGTGCACTTAAAAAAGGGGACAAGGTAGTCACCATTGGTGGGTTGCACGGAACAATCTTGGAAATTTCAGACGATATTGTAATTCTGCGAGTGAATGATGTAACGAAACTTACGTTTGACCGAGGTTCAATCAGTCATGCGGTTAATTCTTCCGAGGTAGAAACAAAGGAAGCATAAGAAGAGGATATACACAAAAAGGCTTCTCCATTCGTCTGATGATGAATGGAGGAGCCTTTTTATGAATACATTTTTTGATTTTTGTTGAGACGGTAGGGTTGGTTATTCTTAAGCGATAGTTTCGCAAAATAAATACCTAAGTTAGAAGCAAGTAAGCCTAGCATCGTACCTGCTACCATATCAGTTAACCAGTGAATGCCAAGATAGAATATGCTGAAAATAATAACAGTGGCACTAATTGCCGTCATTACAGCAAATCTACGATTGCCCGAACGTATACCGAGTACAAGCATGGTCACGGAAATGGAAGTATGCAAACTTGGAAAACAGTTGTTCAGACCAGATAGTGGACGATAGGCCTCCTCAAATCTCGGGAATACATCGAGCATAAGAAATGATACTCCGGCAGGTGGATACGACCATACTTCATTAACAGGAAAAAAGAGATAAAATGGAATAGCGACAGAGTAGTTAATGATGATTGCAAAGCAGGTCGCGATCACAAACACTTTGTTCTGGTCGGAAATATACACACCGATTGAAGCAATTAAGAGCGATTGAAAGATAATGACATAGAAAAAAACAGAGATCGGGGTAATATAGCTGCTATGGAAAAAATTCTGGAGATTTTGGACAAAATCTCCCTCTAACCCATAGACCCAAGGGGTAAAGTCAGTATTAAAATGTAGGCGTTCCTCGATCTTTAATTCATATTTGTTAAACAATAAAATGCATACCATAATACAGAAAAGTAACAAAAATTTACGCGAGGTTAGCAGCTCTCTTATGAATAAGTAGGCCGCTCTGAATGGATTACGCAACGTACCCAGCCATATTAATAAGAATACAGCTATAGTTGAGGCAATGGATACTACCTGCATGTTTTGGTATAGCAAAGCGAAAAAAGCCCCCTCTTAAAAAATAATCACGTGAAAACAGTGTACCATATTTTAAGAGAAGAAATGCTACTAATTATTTCTACTATTGACACCAATCATGCCACCAATTGAACCCGAAGCAAAGGCAAGAGATGCGAGAATTAAATCACCAGTCTTTATGGAACTATCCAGTGCAAGAAATCCGATCATGATGACAAGGAATCCGTATATAAGCCCCGTCATTCCGCCTTGATACCACCCTCTTTTGCCGGAACGTTTACCAGACACTAAACCGCCAGCAAACGCGGAGAGGGCATGGACTACATAGGTGTAGTGTGAAAGACTTTGTTCCCGCATGCCACTCATCCACAAGATCAGTGAAAGTAATAGTGCGCCCATCATCATCCAGACAAAGGCGTAATACAATCCCGATAGAGTCGGATTAGTAATCCGATAAGAGAACAAGCGCCGAACTATATGCATAAAAGTACCCCTTCCATGACCATAAGTTATTGTAAATCTATGAGCAGGCTTGCCCCATTAGTACAAGTAATTTTCCAATAATTAATTACCGGAGTTCTGTATGTGTGAAATAATGTAAGGCCAAAATATCACCATGGATTCAATGATTGCTGGAGGGAGCAGGTGGATACATGGCATCTGATATTTGGAGTTATATTTTCCGTACGATTCTAATGTATTTCGTGATCTATTTAACGTTGCGCATTATGGGAAAAAGAGAAATCGGAAAGCTGTCGATATTTGATTTGGTTATCTCCATTATGATTGCAGAAATCGCGGTGTTTGTACTCGAAGATATACATCGCCCTATATATGAGGGAATCATTCCAATGGCCACGCTGGTCTTGATTCAGTTGCTTATAGCTTTTGTCAGTTTGAAGAATCGCGGCCTTCGTTTGTTATTTGAAGGGAAGCCAAGTATTCTGGTGTCCGGTGGCAAATTACATCGCGAAGAAATGAAGAAGCAGCGATACAATTTAGATGATCTATTACTACAACTACGAGGACAAAAGATTGAAAATGTATCGGATGTCGAGTTTGCCATTCTGGAAACCTCGGGTCAATTAACGGTTATTCCTAAAAAATCGTCATCCAATCATCCGAATTCTTCTTTACGACAAGAAGTGATAAGGAAAAAAAGTTTCCAGAACACACCATTAGAACCATCGTCTTCATCAGAAGATCAAAGCATTCCGATTTTTGGTCAATCCCGTAGATCTAGAAAAAGAAGAAAGATACTGATTCCAGCGGGACAGTTCAGTTATGGTGTATTGCCAGTTCCACTAATTATGGATGGAAAAGTGCAGGATGATAATTTGCATCGACTTAACAAAACGAGATTTTGGCTGAAAAATCAAATTGAACAAAAAGGAGTCCGAGATTTCAAAGATGTATTTCTGTGTTCGATTGACCATAAAGGACAAATTTATGTCGATCGGAAATAATTAAGCGGGTCGAAACCATTTTCCAATCCATGGAACCCTTCCTAAATCCCTTAGTGAAACCAGTTTAGAAGAGAAAATGATGATGATAAAGACGAGCATCCCGATGATTATCGAAACAGTGAACTGCATCCAAGTAACATGTTGGTAGGGAAGATGTAGATAGCTGTACCTAGTGCTACCAGCCATAATAATCATTGCAGCGGTAAGTTTTAAGAAATCTAGAAGTTTAAATCTGTAAGCAAGTAGACGGCTTACGCTATAACCATGCAGTAAGGTGACTACGATGCTGTTAATAATGATGGCAATAATCGCACCATAGATACCGTATTGTGGCTGGGAAGCTAAATATAATATTAATATTAATTTGATCCCTGCGCCTACTAAGGTGTTGACTAAAGCTCTGCCTGGTCTATCGAGTGCTTGTAGGGTAGCTTGAAGTGGTGCTTGGACATACAGGAATAGCCCAAATGGAGCCATTAATCGCAGCATGTCGGAAATGTCTGAATTATTATAAAGTAACAAACATAATGGTTCTGCAAGCACATACATCATGACTGCAAACGGCGCTCCACTCACTAGGGACAATCGAATAGTCTGATTCAGTCTCTTATGAATTGTTACTACATCTCGTCTGGCTGCTGCTTCGGATAGCGATGGAATTAATGAAACAGCAAGTGAAGAGGTCAAAGCACCTGGCAGCAGTAAAATGGGGATAATCATACCCTGTAGCGCCCCATATTGTGCGGTTGCTGCTGAGGTGGCGAATCCCGCAAGAGCCAGACTTTGGGCGATAATAATGGACTCAAGTAAGTAAGAAAAGGAACCAATGAGCTTACCCCCTGTAACAGGAACCGTAATCCGCAATAGAAGTGCAAACATCCTTTTTCCAGTGATTGAACTGTTGTCGGCGGTTTTATGTTGATCTCCTATGCTAAATGTAACCTTAGGTTCACGGTAATATTGCCACAGCAATACCATTAATCCGATAAATTCACCCGCCATAACTCCGAGCATTGCTCCAGCAGCTGCGAATGCGATTCCTTTCGGTAGCAACAGATAGGAGAACCACAGGATACAGACAATTCGGACTAGACTTTCAATGATGGACGAAGTTGCGGATGGGATCATGTTCTGCTTGCCTTGAAAGTACCCCCTATATACAGATGAAACAGCAACAATGACGAGCATGGGACTCATCGCGATGAAAGTATAGTACACTCGCTGATCTGGAAGGAAAACGCGTGTTACCCATGGAGCAAACCACAGGCATAGCCCCATAAATAAGGTGCCTAGACCTAAGGTTAGAGCTAGACTAATTTTTAAAACTAAATGCGAATGCTTAGGCCGTCCTTCCGTCTCAGCCTCAGATACTAACTTGGCTACAGCGAGGGGAATACCGCCAGTAATCAATGTCATGATAACCAGAAAGAAGGGGTAGCCTAATTGAAATATACCTACTCCTTCAGCACCGATGATACGGGGAAGAGCAATTCGTGGAATAAAACCTAAAATACGGTTGATTATTCCAGCTGCAAGCAAAATCATCGTCCCCTGAATAAACGTTTGTTTGTGTATCTTCTTCAAATGTTCCCTCCCTCTTCCTGGGTCGAGGCTATACTGTTATGATGTGTGTCAGACCTTTTGTATATGAATATGCTGGACCTGTCCATTCTCATGCCATTGTCTTTGTAGATGAGAACATTCCGTCAAAAAGAAGGAAAGATAAGGGTGGAGGTCGAATGTTGAATCAGGCCACAGGTTAATACATAAGAAAGCAGAAGGCAATTGAGGAGGCGAAGCGGATGGAGTCAGAGAATTTAAATGCAGCAGAGCTTGAAGGAGCCATCGAATCCATGTGCCAGAGCAAAGCAGAAGAATTTAGACTTGTAGGTTATGAGCATGTAACGAGTAAAGATATATGGGAATGTGTTAGTAGTAAATATGAGAAAAGTGGGGTTCCTCCGCTGCATCAGTTGGTAAACGACATCTTATCTTTAAAAGTGTTAAGTTTCATGAATTATATGACGATATCTGCATATAAGGGATCCATTTTCTAAATAGGAAAAGGATCTTTTTTATGGTGATGTCTTCATATGTGTCATATGAACCTAACAAACGTCAAAATATATAGTCGACAAGAATTGATAAATTGACTGCATTTTGACGCATAGCTATAATAGGAATATTGAGAACGAAAGGGGAACTAGGAACGGCATGAAAAGAATTACTACTTTTATCATCGTCGTGCTTGTAGCGATAGGGGTCATGGCCTGGTCAAGCCCATCATTGTTGAACAATGTTAGGTTAGGTCTAGATCTTAAAGGAGGCTTCGAGATATTATATGAAGCGCAGCCTTTGGAGAAAGGTCAGAGTGTAACTCGCCAATCTCTCATTCGTACAGCTGAAAGTCTGGAGAAGCGTGCTAATGCACTTGGAACCAGTGAGCCTGAGGTAACAACTGAAGGCACAAATCGGATTCGGCTTAAAATTGCTGGTGTTACGAATGAAACTGAAGTAAGAAAGAAAATGAAAGAACCTGCTTCTTTGACTTTCCGAAGTGCGGATGGCTGTAAGGCACCAACAGAAAAAAGCACAGCGAAAGATGTTTATTGTAAGATTGAGATGGTAGGTAGTGACTTCGTTGAAAACGGAGCAAGTGTGAGTTATGACTCACTAAACCAGCCTCAAATTAACATTAAAGTTAAGGACAAGAAAGAATTTGCTGCGTTAACCAAGCGTTTGCTTAACAAGAATCTTGCAATCTTCCTAGATGAAACGATGCTGTCAGCTCCAGAAGTAAGAGGCGAACTGACAGATGGAAATGCTTCAATTACAGGTAATTATACTAAAGTTGAAGCTAATCAACTTCGAGATACGATTAACTTGGGCGCATTACCGTTGAAACTTACTGAGAAGTATTCCCAAAGTGTAGGAGCTACATTGGGTAAACAGTCTCTTGAGAAAACGATTGAAGCGGGTATCATAGCTCTATTGTCATTCTTATATTTATGATTGGTATGTATCGTCTACCAGGCGTTATTGCTAGCTTTGGACTTATTGCACATACTTGGCTGTTAATATTAGTATTTGTATGGGCCGATTTCACCTTAACCTTGCCGGGTATTGCTGCATTTATCTTGGGTATCGGTATGGCGGTGGATGCTAACATTATTACAAACGAACGGATCAGGGAAGAAATGCGCAATGGTAGAAGTGTGCTCTCTTCAGTTAAGGCAGGAAATAAATCCTCCATGCGTACGATTCTGGATTCCAACATTACGACAATTATTGTCGGAGGTGTAATGTTTGCATTCGGTACGGGGTCCGTTAAAGGTTTCGCATTAGTACTCATTGTTGAAATTGTACTTAGTATCCTAACGAACGTTTATTTCACCCACTTCTTGCTTAATCTTCTGGTCAAGGCTGGACTGCTTAAGAAGCCGAAGCAGTTCGGGGTAAAGGAGAGTGAAATTAATGCACTTTAATAAAGAATATGATTTCGTAAAGCTGAGTAAATACACATTTATTTTCTCAATCGCGCTGACGATTGCGGGCATTATCATGCTCTCCATCTTCGGATTGAATTATGGTGTTGACTTCCAAGCTGGTTCCAATGTAGATATTAAGTTATCTAAAAATTTAACTAAGGCTGAAGTTCAGCCTATCGTCGATCAAATGGGTCTAAGTAAAGAAGCAACGATCGCCCCAGGAGATAAACGAATGAATATTCGTTTTACTAAAGTACTTACTCCTGAGACAGATGATCAACTAAAAACAGGTATTCAAAAGCTGGACAAGACGGCTTCCTTTGAAGTGAATACAGTCGATACGGAAATGGCTAAGGAACTTGGACGGAATGCTATTTATGCCGTGCTGATTTCTTGTATTGGTATTATTATTTATGTAAGTATCCGTTTTGAGTGGCGCTTCGCTGTGGCAGCTATTATCGCTCTGTTGCATGATGCGTTTATGGTTGTGGCAGTATTCTCAATCTTCCGGCTAGAAGTGAGCTTAACCTTTATCATCGCTGTACTGACTATTATCGGTTATTCCATTAACGATACGATCGTTGTCTTTGACCGAATCCGAGAAAATCTACGCTTTGGTAAACAGAAGACGAAGGTTGATCTAGCTGCTTTGATGAATAAGAGTGTCAACCAAATGCTTATGCGCTCTATATATACAGCTTTAACTGTATTTATTGCAGCATTCTTCATGTTTATCTTAGGTGGAGAATCAATCAAAATGTTCTCACTTGCAATGGTTGTCGGTTTGCTATTCGGAGCTTATTCTTCCATCTTTATTGCAAGCCCACTTTGGTTAATTTTCAAAAACAAACAAAAGACCAATTCGAAGGTAGCCAAGCCTTCCAAAGCTTAACTATGAAGTTGCTTAAGGAAAGCCGCGTCTATGCGACGCGGCTTTCTGAATGATTAGGGGAACGTGTGCATTTCACTCAACACTTGCATATGCTCATTTATTTTGAATTAACGGACAAGGAAAGCATACCTGTGAAGGGATTGTCCATTTTCAGATGAAATCGGCATTTGGGATTGCCGGAGGGGAGGCTATCATGGGCACACAACTTTCAAGAGCATCCGATACGGTCACTTGGACGGGAATTGTCGGTGATCTGATGCTCGCTGTTTTCAAAGGCGTTGTTGGATATTTCTCAGGTAGTAAAGCACTTCTAGGAGATGCATTATATTCTCTTTCAGATGCAGCTAGAGCACTTGCACAACGAATTTCATGGCGATCGGGTACCAAGTCTCGAAACTTGCAAAAATATGAGGTTCCTTCGGGTAGAACAGAGCCGATGCTAGCTGTTTTATTCGCAGTACTTGTCCTGATGGGTGGACTACAAATTGCCGTGGCTGCGATTCGCGAACTATCTACAGGGAATCTGCGTGTACCAGAACAGTTTTCACTTATTGCGATATTTGTGTCTTTAGCAGTGAAAGAAGCCATTTTCCAGTTCCAATTTCGTCAGTCCAGAAAATCGGGTGATGGGAAGCATAACACCTATGCAGAGAATCATCGTTTTGGGCTCTATTCTTCACTTACAGTGCTCGTGGGAATATTTTTGACAATGGCAGGCGATACCTTCCAGTGGTCAGCACTTCTGTATATGGGTCCTGTTTCTGCTCTAATTGTGGCGGGATTCGTACTCTTTAAAGGCTATCAATTGATTGTTAATTCTGTATATGGAACCTTGGTTCAGGAAACGGAAGAAGAGGACGCTATTAGTTTTATTGAAACCGTACAGCGTGTACATGGTGTTATTACGGTGAATGATTTAAGGGCGCAGGAACAGGGCCACTATGTTACGATTGATCTTAAAATCAGCGTGAATCCCCGGATCACGGTTCTAGAGGCTCATGATATTGCTGAACGGGCTAGGAAGCTGTTAATGCATCGGTTTGTGCACGTCAGTGATGTTCAGATTCAAGTCGTTCCCTATGATCCCGGTTATCCGTATAAATCGAATCATGAGCTTACGGATAATGAGTTGCCGACGATTATTCAATAACATTCACATGTGAATGTTGTAAGGAACTTGGCAGGGAAAGAAAGGTGAATACGATTGCTTCAATCAAAATATGTATGGCAGCCTCCTGCCAGTGATGCTCATTGTGCTGAGCATCTGGCGGAGGCATTGTCCGTTTCTCCCATGCTTGGCGCGCTCCTTGTCAACAGAGGTGTGGTAACACCTTCAGAAGGAAAGGCTTTTCTGCATGGCGGTCTTGAGGATTTATATGATCCCTTTTTGCTACTAGGCATGAAAGAGGCCGTTTTACGGATTCAACAAGCGGTTGAGAGCGGAGAACACATTTTAATATATGGGGATTATGATGCTGATGGTGTTTCGAGTACATCGCTAATGATCCAATTTATGCGCTATATGGGTGCTTCCTATGATATTTATATCCCACACCGTTCGAACGAAGGGTATGGTCTTCACAATCACGCGCTAGACTGGGCACACCAGCAGGGCGTGAGCCTAGTGATTACGGTGGATACGGGTATAAGTGCGGTGGAGCAGATTGCACATGCGAACTCACTAGGTATGGAGGTCATCGTTACCGACCATCATGAGCCGCCAGCTATACTTCCAGAAGCGTATGCTATTATTAATCCGAAGCAACCTGGCTGCCCATATCCTTTTAAAGGACTCGCTGGTGTAGGGGTGGCTTATAAGCTTACTCAGGCTATGCTGGGAGAACCGCCGATAGAATGGACAGAAATTGTAGCGATTGGAACCATCGCAGATTTAATGCCACTCACGGATGAGAACCGAATTCTGGTGCGCAAGGGTCTGGAGTGTATGCAAAGTTCTTCCTTCGTGGGTATTCGTTCGCTAATGGAAGTTAGCGGTATAACGATGTCAAAGGTGACTTCAACGAATGTCGCTTTTGGTATGGCTCCGAGGATTAATGCCAGTGGTAGATTGGATCATGCTGGTTCGGCGGTTGCATTGCTGACGACTGATGATCCGGACGAGGCTCAGCGGCTTTCTCATGCTCTTGATGATTTAAATAAGAAGCGTCAACAAGTTGTGGAACATATCGTGGAAGATGCTTTGACGCAGCTACAGGATAAAATGAAAGGCCGGGACGTTCCTCATGTTATCGTACTGGCTGGGATCGGATGGAACGTTGGCGTTGTTGGTATAGTGGCTTCCAAAATACTAGAACGTTATTATCGGCCGGTTATTATTCTGGGGATCGACGAAGCGACTGGAATGTGCAAGGGTTCTGCACGTTCTATTCCGGGACTCGATATCTATGAGGCACTTAACTCCTGTAGCCATGCGATGGATCACTTTGGTGGTCATCCTGCTGCGGCAGGTATGAGTCTACATCGGGATAACCTAGTTGCCTTTGAGAATGGTCTGAATGAACATGCAGCACAGGTGCTGAGTGCGCAGGATTTTGTTCCAGAGACTCCTTCCGATGGTGAATGGAGTTTTGCAGATGTACCACTCTCTACGATTGATGAAATGAGTATGTTGGCTCCGTTCGGTATGTCGAATCCGGTTCCAAAATTCATATTTCGCAATGTGAAATTACTGGAGACCCGTAAGATGGGGCGGGAAGGCAATCATTTGAAGTTAGTATTACAGCAAGGTAGTTATAAGCTAGAAGCCGTAGCTTTTGGCAGAGGTGATGTCGCTGATATGCTCACTGAAGGTGATATGCTTGACGTGTTAGGTGAATTATCTGTTAATGAATGGAATGGTTCACGTAAACCTCAGCTTATGCTCCAAGATTTATCAGTTCCAAAGCCACAAGTTCTGGATCTAAGGGGAGCGCGAGAGCCTTGGCAAGAAGCAGAGCGTCTGTACCAGGTGCTTGTGCCTCACATGGGTTTTAGTGCTTCTCAAATGGCCGTAGTTTTCCATCCCGATGCGGCTCCTGAATTACCTATAACTCATCTGAATGATTCAACCCTATGGTATATGATCATAATATGAATATTCAGGCTTGGAATGATTCTGCCGAAAGACATGGACGTGATCGTGTAAACACTTTGTTTATGCTCAATGTGCCTCAATCGACGGCTCAACTCAAGGAACTGCTTAGCTCTTTTAAACAGTTAGCAAATTTGATACTTATTCATCCAGGTAGACAAACCGTGGAAAGGTTGTCCATACCTACACGTGATTTGTTCAAGCAGCTATATGTTATGCTTGCTCGGATTGCTGCCGAGCCTGTACAGGAGAGTGAAGCACTACTGCGTTTAAGCCAGCAGTCTTCCTCAACGGTTCGGATGTTATCGAAGATGATGAATGTGTTTGAGGAGCTTAATTTCATTGAGCGGGGAAACGGACAGATTCGGTTCATTCCGCAGCCAGCGAAGCGAGATTTGGATACATCACGTCATTTCCGTGATCTAGGTCAGCTTGCTGAGCTGGAACAGCAAATGATTCATACCGACACTTCTCAGTTGACGAATTGGATAATGACCCGTTTACAAGGAGTACCAACTGCTTAACTTAGGATTTTCTTGCAAAGTAAGTTGTACTTCGTAAAACTTAGATTATGCTTACGAAGTAAGTTTTTACTTCGTAAAACTTTTAGATTATGCTTACGAAGCTAGTTTTACTTCGTAAAACTTTTAGGAGGAGATTTTTTTGGATTTTAAAGATTCTATTCGAGTGATTCCGGATTTTCCACAGCCAGGAATCAGTTTCAAAGATATTACAACGCTATTGCAAAATGGACCTGCTTATAAAAAGGCCATTGATGAGATGAAGGAACTGGTATCCTCTCTAAAAATTGATGTTATTGCTGGTCCTGAAGCACGGGGATTCGTTATAGGTGCACCACTGGCTTATGCACTTGGCGTGGGTTTTGTGCCTATTCGTAAAAGTGGCAAGCTTCCGTATGAAACGATTGAGGTTGGATACGATCTGGAGTATGGTAAAGATACGCTTGCGATGCATACTGATGCTATCAAGAAAGGTCAGAATGTACTGATTGCAGATGATCTTCTTGCTACAGGTGGAACCATTTCAACTTCGGTTAACTTGGTAAACCAATTGGGCGGTAATGTTGTAGGAGCAGCCTTTTTGATCGAATTGACTGCCCTCAATGGACGCGCTAAATTGCCTGGTATTGAAGTATTCACAATGCTAACGTACGAAGACTAATAACACCGGAAGTATTTTCCCGGGAAATAAACTTAATATCATGGTTAACGTAAGGCATCCTTCTGGATGCCTTTTTTTGTCTTTTAATACAGGAATAGCAGCGATGAATATGCTAATAAAAGAAAAATAAATTCACCCAAATACTAAATATTGAAAAAAATCTTTTTTATTATGAAATAATTTGTTATAATTTTCCTTGTAAGCGTTTTAAAAATTTATTTTTTTATTTTATTCATCATCAAGTTATCTAATTTAGGGAGGTTTTAAGATGAGAAGGAACAGAAGAGGTTTTGTACTGACTTTGCTAACGATCGTACTGCTAACTATGAGTCTAAGTGCTTGTACAAGTAAGAAGACAGAAAATGCAGACACAGGAAGTGTTGCAAAAGGGGAACCTGTTAAGCTTGAATTCTGGACCATTTCACTTCAACCGACCTTTACGGATTATTTTAACAAAATGATTGCTGATTATGAGAAAGCTCATACTGGAGTCACCATCGACTGGAAGGACTATCCTTATGATGCGGTAACGAATAAGCTTCTGACGAGTATTGCCAGCGGTAGTAGCCCTGACGTTGTCAATTTAAATACGGAATTCGCGAGCCAAATGGGTACAAAGGGCGCTGTACTTGATCTCAACGAATATTTAACTGACGAGCAAAAGCAGTCCTATTTCGAAGGTATCTTTAATTCATCCGTTATCGGTGGTAAGGCGGTTGCGATGCCCTGGTATACAAGTACTTCTGTCTTGTTTATGAATACCAAGATTGTGAAGGAAGCTGGGCTAGATCCGGCCAATCCACCTACAACGATGGAGGAATTAGCTGATTGGTCACGTCAAATCAAACAAAAGACTGGAAAGATGGGCTATTCACAGCAGCTGAATCCTAATTTGTTTACGGTTGAGGGGATCCCTATGCTCTCTGAGGACAAGAAAACGGCAACGTTTAATACGCCGGAGGCTGTTGCTATGATCGAGACGATCAAGAAAAATATGGCCGATGGAGTCATCGTCAAGGAAGATGTACCTTTCACGAAACAAATTCAGTACTATTCTGGTGAACAAGTTGCTTTTGAGCTAGCGGGCACAACATTTATCAATTTCATCAAAACATCTGCACCCGATATATACAAAAATACGATCGCTGTTCCATTGCCAACCACACAAGCAGATAAGCGATTATCAAATTCGATGAATCTGGTCATTCCTGCTAAATCGAAGCATCCAAAAGAAGCTGTTGAATTTGCAGCCTTTGTAACCAATGTAGATAATCAAACTTCGTTCTCTAAAGTAGCAAATACACTACCTTCGACAAAAGAGTCTATTAAAGATCCATTCTTTACGGAAACGGATAAATCTCTAGAAGCGGAAGCTAAACTAACATCAGCTAATAGTTTGGATAAAGCAGTAGAATTTAATCAAGGTGTGCCTAACGCTGGTGACATTAACTCCATTATCGGTCGTGGGCTACAGAAAATAGTTTTGAATGGAGCCGATGTGAAGGAAACACTTCATTCGATGGAGCAAGAAGTCAATAAAGTATTGCAGTCAAAATAGATTGGGCAGGTGGTGATGTAGGATGAAGAATGGGATGCGATCAGAATCATTTGCAGCATGGGCCTTTATGGCCCCCGGATTGTTGATTGTCGCTATTTTTGTATTTTGGCCAATTATTTATGGCATACCACTATCATTTACGGATTATTCCGTTATTTCTGAAACGCATTTTATAGGAGTCGACAATTTTGTAAAAGCATTCAATGATTCAAATTTCATCATTTCATTATGGAATTCATTACTGTATATCATTGTTGTACCTGTAATTCAGATTTTAGCGATTCTGATGGCAATCCTGGTGAACGGTAAAATACCAGGTGTGAAAATATTCCGCACTGCTTATTATCTTCCTGTCGTTACTTCTATGGTTGCAGTTGCTTTAATCTGGAGTTGGTTACTCAGTAATAATGGTGTAATCAATTTTATGTTAATGAAAATAGGACTTATCAACGAACAGGTATCTTGGTTATCCACAAGCAGCACAGCACTATTCGTATTAATGTTCATTACAATGTGGAAGGGCCTCGGATATTACATGATGCTTTATCTAGCAGGACTTCAAAATATTCCTTCTGATTTATATGAAGCAGCTCGTGTTGACGGTGCAGGTCGTATGCGGGTCATTTGGAACATTACACTTCCATTGCTGAGACCGCACATTATGTTCTGTACCCTTATCTCCCTTATGGGCGCCATCCGAATTTTTGATGAGGTTTACATTTTGACTAAAGGTGGCCCAGGAACATCGACACTGACGTCTAGCGTCTACATTTTCCAAAAAGGTATTGAACAGTTTAATTTCGGATATGCGTCTGCACTAGGATTAATTGTAAGCGTTATTATTGGCGCGCTTAGCATATTCGTGTTCCGATTTAATGCGAAAGGCGGTGTCAATCCTTACTAATGATAGCGACCAATCGAATGAAACCACTCAAGACAGGTATCCGTCTCTTTGTCACTTATATATTGCTGATAGCCCTTGCTCTCTTCATGATGGGGCCATTTCTGTGGCTGCTAAGTGTATCGTTAATGCCAGGGAAAAATGTATTCACGAATCCCCCAGCCATACTTCCTACGTTTATCGATTTTGATAATTACGTGAAGGTTTGGCAGTTCATGAATTTTCCTAGATATATCTACAACACGGTTGTCATTACCGTACTTGGTGTGGTGACCAATGTTTTCTTGTCAGCGATGACAGCTTATCCGCTTGCAACCTTTCGTTTCAAGGGTAGGAATCTTGTATTCACTTTACTGGTGGCGACTATGATTATTCCGTCCTCGACAGCAATCATTGTTCATTATTTAACGATACAGGCATTTCATCTGACGAATTCTTTTCTAGGTGTGGTACTACCCTCAGCGGTATCCGTATTTAATATCTTTTTAATGCGGCAGACCTACATCGGTATACCGTCAGATGTGCGTGATTCTGGAAAAATGGATGGAGCCTCCGAGTTCCGCATCTGGTGGCAGTTGATTTTACCATTAGTGAAGCCGGCGATCGCGGTTATTGCATTACTCGATATGATGGGCTTCTGGAATAACTTCCTGTGGCCCATCGTAGTGTTAGATGATCCAACTAAATATCCACTAGCTGCGGCACTTACGTATTTAAATG
Organism: Paenibacillus pini JCM 16418; assembly: GCF_000576305.1. GTDB lineage: Bacteria > Bacillota > Bacilli > Paenibacillales > Paenibacillaceae > Paenibacillus_AQ > Paenibacillus_AQ pini. The sequence continues at coordinate 24,707 of NZ_BAVZ01000002.1, forward strand.
GTCAATTTTCATACAACTTCGGATGGATTGCCGCAGGGACTATGATTTCGGTGCTACCTATTATCATCGTGTTCCTTTTTACCCAGCGATATTATATGGAAGGGATTGCTGGCGCGGTGAAGGGTTAAAGACTCTCTACAGTTTATTTAAACATGGAATGATTTGTGAAAGGATGCTACCACATATGGATAAAGCTCTAAAAATTGTCTTCGTACCTCTTGACGAGCGGCCGTGTAACTATGAATTCCCTTATTTGTTGGCACAGGGAACAGAGCATCAGTTGGTACGTCCTCCGATGGAGATGATGGGGTTTAAGAAACTTCCGGGACATACGGAATCGCTTTGGTCGTGGACGGAGGAACAGAGTGCGGACGCAGACGGTGCTATTTTATCGATAGATACGCTATTGTATGGAGGTATTATTCCTTCAAGACTTCATGCCTTGAAGCCGGAAGAGATAGCAATGCGGATACAAAGGCTACGTGGTTTGAAAGAACATAATCCTAAGTTGAAAGTCTTTGCTTTTCAGCTTATTATGCGATGTCCGCAATACTCGATTGCAGATGAAGAACCGGACTATTACGCAGATTGGGGTAGAGAAATATTTAGACAAGGTTTTATTAGTCACCGAAAAGAGCTGGCAATAGCGACTAGCGATGAGCTAAAAGAACTGGAACATGTAGAGAGTCAACTTCCAGTGGAAATTATGGCTGATTATATGAATCGCCGCGCTGTCAATATTGAAGCGATCCGTATGGTTCTTGATATGATTAGCGATGGTATTATCGATTTCATGATTATTCCGCAGGATGATTCAGCTCCATATGGTCATACGGCGAAAGATCAGCAGAAAGTGCGAGCTTTGATTTCAAATCTGAATTTAGAATTGAAAACGTATATGTATCCGGGAGCTGATGAAGTCGGATGCACGTTATTGGCGCGTATGGTTAATGAAAACAGTGGCAAAGTTCCTATGGTTTATCCACGCCTTGCTGCTGTTCAAGGGGGATTTGTCATCCCCCTTTTTGAGGATCGATTTTTCTACGAAAGTTTAAAGTATCAAATTATCGCTGCAGGTGGCCTAATTGCATCCAGCGCTGAAGAAGCAGATATGATATTGCTGATCAATACGCCGGGCGAAACGATGATGGAGGCTGTATCCCAGCAACATTCTTTGTATAGCTATGATATTTATCGGAATATTATTGAGCTGGTAGAATACGGAAATTATATGTTGAGGCATTACCGTAAACCTGTTGCAATAGCAGATGTGGGATATGCCAACGGTGGAGATCTGAAGCTGGTTAAGATGCTACGTCAGAAGGAGATGCTGTTTGAATTGGCAGGATATGCAGGCTGGAATACGAGCTCTAATACACTGGGTACGGTTATCTGCCAATCTATGCTGTATCTATATTATGGTCGTACACAGGCACATTTGGACTTTCTTTCGCTTCGCTATGCGGAAGACGTTTGCTACTGCGCCGTAGTGCGTGAAACGTTAAACAGTGGAGAAGTAGCAAGCATGGGACTCAATAAATTTCAGTTGGATGGTCAACGAGGGCAAGTTTCGCATCTCGTCTGGAGGCGACTGGAAGAGACACTGGATTGTATCATTAATACCAAACAAGGCCGAGTCGAAATTACAGATTGTTATATGCCGTGGAACCGGACTTTTGAAGTAGGACTCAGCACTCGTTTCCTTACGGATAAAGATAAATAGGGGGCCAGGTTATGACACAGGAATTTCTAGCAGATATAATCGTGATTGGTGGCGGATTAGGAGGTACTGCAGCTGCTTTAGCTGCAGCGAAGGCAGGGATGAAAGTCATTCTCACTGAAGAAACGGATTGGATCGGTGGGCAGTTAACATCACAGGCCGTTCCTCCAGATGAACATCGCTGGATTGAACGATTTGGTTGTACCGCAACATATCGTGAATTTCGCGAACGTGTTCGTAATTACTATAGACAGAATTATCCGCTTATAGAGAAGGCCAAAAATGATCCGCTTCTCAATCCAGGAACAGGTTGGGTTAGCCGATTAACTCATGAACCTAAAATTGCTTTACGTGTGTTAGAGGATATGCTTGCCGCCTATATCAACACGCGGCGCATTAATGTATTGTATTGGACTAAGCCGATTTCAGCAGAAACATCTGGAGACCATATTGTTTCAGTGACTGTTAAACAGCAGCAGACGGGAGTCGAAATAACCCTTAGGGGTTCCTATTTTCTCGATGCAACGGAATGTGGAGATTTGCTTCCACTCACGGGTACGGAGTATGTAAGTGGAGCAGAATCTAAGGAAGAAACGTCTGAACCACATGCCTTAGAAGTTGCTGACCCACTCGATATGCAATCAATCACTCATGTAGCTGCCGTGGATTATATAGCGGGTGAGGATTTTACAATAGCTCGTCCCGCTGATTATGATACTTGGCTCAGGTTTGTCCCATCATTCTCGAAGTTTCCCATTCTGAGTTGGTTTGCTTCGGATGCAGCGGATACAACGAAACTTAGAGAGTTCACGATGTTCCCTAATGATCAAGGAATCGTCTCTTTATGGGATTACAGGCGGATTGTAAACCCCGCTCTGTGGAGCGTGCCATTAAACGAAGGAGAAGTGACTCTCCTGAATTGGTCCATGAATGATTATTATCTGGGGACTCTAATAGGTGTTTCAGAACCGGAACGAGCTAAGCATGCAGAAAAAGCCCGTCAGCTAACCTTATCTCTAGTATACTGGCTACAAACGGAAGCCCCGAGATTGGATGGTGGGTGTGGTTATCCGGGCGTTCGCCTGCGTGGAGATGTGTTGGGAACGGAGGATGGGCTCGCTAAATCTCCCTATATTCGGGAATCTAGACGAATACGTGCGCGTTATACCATTACGGAGCTTGATGTTAGTCGTGAACTCAGAGGAATTCAAGGGATCAAGCGTTATCCAGACAGTGTGGGAATTGGCAGCTATCATTTAGATCTGCATCCTACCACCGTTACTCAGCGAACTTTCTACATTCCAAATTATCCATATGAAATTCCTTTGGCTTCATTAATTCCAGTCCGAATCACGAATTTACTTCCTGCTTGTAAAAATATAGGGATGACTCAGATTGCTAATGGTTGTTATCGACTGCATCCGACGGAATGGAATATAGGTGAATCTTCCGGTTATTTAGCCGCGTATGCGGTCAAAAATGGTATTTTACCAAGGGATGTACAGTCTACACCAGAGCACTTAAAGCGCTATCAGAAGCTGCTTATGAAGCAGGGGGTGGAGCTGCATTGGCCTGAGGAGGGAATGGAAGGGATATAGTTAAATCATATAAAAAAGGACTTCACCTCATTTAGGAGAAGTCCTTTTATTCTTATGCATGCATAAATCAATCTGGTGTTTTTTCAACCAATTCTTGGTCATCTTTATCATTGGAAAGCCCCAGAACTTCTATCAGTTTAAAGAACAAGCTGAGGACCATACCAACTATAGTAGCCAGTGCCATACCTTTAAGCTGTACCCCCCACACCGTAAGCTGCGCGCCACTGATACCTACAATCAGTACTAATGAAGCCAACAGCATATTCGTTGGTTTGGAGAAATCCACTTTTCTCTCAACGAAGATACGTAGCCCGGAGGTAGCAATAACTCCAAACAATAGCAAGGAAACACCACCCATTACTTCAACAGGAATGTTCATAATAACCGATGAGAAGGTACCAGAGAACGAGAGTATAATTGCAAGGATGGCTGCCCCGCCGATCACGAATACCGAATATACTTTTGTAAGTGCCATAACTCCGATATTCTCACCATACGTTGTATTTGGAGTCGAGCCAACAAATCCTGACAAAATGGTAGAAATACCGTTACCCATTAATGAGCGATGAAGACCCGGGTCTTTAGATAAATTACGCCCAACAATGTTGCCGGTTACTAATAAATGTCCGATATGTTCTACGATCACCACAAGCGAAACAGGAATAATAGTTAATATGGCTGTCCAATTCCAAGCAGGTGTTGTTAACGTAGGAACAGAAAAGAAATGAGCTTTAGCAATTGCATCCGTATTAACCATTCCTAGTGCATATGCTAGTACATAACCCGACACGATACCGATCAGAATATGTATAATCTTAGGAAAGCCACGGAATAACACAGCACCAATTAATGTAATACCGAGTGTTGTCATGGAGAGAATGACACTGTTCGGGTTGATAGTCCAATCGGCGGGTGCACCTGCTGGAGCAACCAATCCTGCCATACCTGCAGCCGTTGGCGCTAACTCAAGTCCGATCGTAGCGACGATGGCGCCCATAGCTGCTGGTGGGAAAACGACATCAATCCATCGGGTTCCGGCATACTGTACGATAAGGGCAACAATAACGAATATAACTCCCGTTACAATAAATGCTCCGAGTGCTAGCGGATAGTTTTGCTGAGGATTATCTCCTAATACGACCAAGACTGGAGAAATGAAAGCAAAGCTGGAGCCTAGATATGCGGGGATTTTACCTTTACACATTAAAATGTAGAGCAGAGTACCAATACCGTTCATCAATAGAATCATACCTGGATCTACATGAAATAGGTTAGGTACAAGGACGGTGCTTCCGAACATGGCAAAAAGATGCTGCAAACTTAGCAGGAATCCTGGGCCAAATGGAAGTTTTTGATCAACTTGAATTTCTCGTTGCAACAGGCTCACTCCAATACGTAATTTATTCGTTCCGCAAAAAATGTCTTATCTAGATTAGCTACATTTCAACCATTTGACAATAAGAAATTTAATAATATGCCTTTGTGAGGATGAATTTGGTAAGGATGTACCTATCAGAGTCTAGCCAAGGGCAAGAAATGTTGACGTAATGCCGCTCAAGCGTCATAATGATAGAAAATCATTCGTGAGGGAACCTGCACAGTTGTAAGAATGAGCGGGTTCTATTTTATTATAGAAAGGACACGGAAATACTAGCATGGGCATAGAGCGATTACTTGAAAAGGCCGGAGCTATTTAAAAGAACCTGACTTAAACCGGGTCCGGGAAGCCTACGATTTTGCAGAGCAAGCCCATCATGGTCAGCTACGCAAATCAGGAGAACCTTATATTCTGCACCCGTTAGCGGTTGCAGATATTGTCGTGAACATGATGATGGATGCGACATCCATTGTCGCGGCGCTGCTGCATGACGTCGTAGAGGATACGACAGTCTCTCTACAGGAAATTCGCACGAATTTCGGTAACACCTGCGCCATGCTGGTGGATGGTCTGACTAAGCTTGAGCGCATTCAGTTCCGTTCCAAGGAAGAACAGCAGAACGAAAATTATCGTAAAATGTTTATAGCCATGGCACAGGATATCCGGGTCATTGTTATTAAATTAGCAGACCGTCTGCATAATATGCGTACACTAAAATATCAGTCAGAAGAAAGTCAACGCAGAATAGCTTACGAAACACTTGAAATCTTTTGCCCCATCGCGGATCGTCTAGGTATTTCTGCCATCAAAGGCGAAATGGAAGACCTCTCGCTTCGATACTTAAATCCACAGCAATATTACCGTATTGCTAATTTAATTCATAAAAAACGTGCTGAACGTGAGCAATTTGTCGATACCGTCATTTCTCGTATTCATGAAAAGTTGGATGAGATGGGAATTGAAGGCGATCTATCTGGTCGTCCTAAGCATATTTATAGTGTTTTTAATAAAATGACGACCAAGAATAAGCAGTTCAATGAAATCTATGATCTGCTCGCAATCCGCATTATTGTAGACAATATCAAAGATTGCTATGCTACGCTTGGAATTATCCATACGCTATGGAAACCGATGCCAGGGCGGTTTAAAGATTATATTGCCATGCCGAAGGCGAACATGTATCAGTCGCTGCATACAACCGTTGTTGGACCGAATGGAGAACCAACAGAAGTGCAGATCCGTACATGGGAAATGCATCGTACGGCTGAGTATGGTATTGCTGCGCACTGGGCCTATAAAGAAGGAACAACGGCGACCGGAAATTTTGAGAATAAAATGACGTTTTTCCGCGAAATTCTTGAACTACAACATGAGGCGAAAGATGCATCCGAATTTGTCGAATCACTCAAAATGGACTTCTTCTCTGACCTCGTATTCGTGTTTACACCGAAGGGCGAGGTTATTGAACTGCCTTCTGGTTCGGTTCCACTCGATTTTGCTTACCGTATTCATACGGAAGTCGGCAATCGTACGATTGGTGCTAAGGTAAACGGACGGATCGTCCCACTGGATCACCGTTTGAAGACAGGGGATATCATTGAGATTCTGACTTCGAAGCATTCCTATGGACCAAGTCAGGATTGGCTGAAAATTGCTCAGTCTTCACATGCCAAGAGTAAGATTAAGCAGTGGTTTAAGAAAGAGAAGCGGGAAGAGAATGTAGAGAAGGGCCGCGATATGGTTGAGCGCGAGCTGAAGAACCGCAATCTTGAGCCTTCTGAATGGATGTCAGACGATAAGTTACTTGAGGTAGCTAAGAAATTCTCGTTTAATGATCTTGAAGATATGCTCTCAGGAATCGGATTCGGCGGGATTACGGCCGCTCAAATTTGTACTCGTTTGACGGAGAAACTGCGTAAAGAGCAGGAGGAAGCTAGTCTTCTTGAACTTACGCATGAGAAGAAAGAAATCAAGGTTCCAACTGAAAAAAGAAGTCGTCCAACGAATGGTGTCAGCGTTAAGGGAATTGATAACTTGCTGGTTCGTTTCGCACGTTGTTGCAATCCAGTACCCGGAGATGAAATCGTAGGTTATGTTACTCGTGGGCGCGGCGTGTCCGTGCACCGTACGGATTGCCCTAATTTACCAGCATCGGATGATAATGAAGAAGCAGCTCGGATCATTGAGGTCGATTGGGAAAGTGAGATTGAAGCTAAGTATAGCGTCGATATCGAAATTACCGGTCATGATCGGAACGGTCTTTTAAACGAAGTACTCCAGGCTGTATCAGAGATTAAGACGAATATTTCAGCGGTTACAGGCCGTTCGGATAAGAATAAAATGGCATTGATTCACATGACGATCCTCATTCGCAATACGGACCATCTCCATTCCGTCGTAGAACGAATTAAACGTGTGAAAGATGTTTACACGGTTCATCGGATCATTCAGTAGGGGTAACGGTAACATTGCTAAATAAAACATGGCTGCGTAAGCAGCCTTTTTCATGTCAACTTATTAGAAAAAGGGGTTGAATTCATCGATGAGAATCATTATTCAGCGCTGTAAGGAAGCACAGGTTACGGTAGAGGGTGAAATTGTAGGTCAAATTAGCCAGGGGCTAATGCTGTTGGTTGGTGTAACTCATACGGATACAGAGCAGGATGCACGGTATTTAGCTGATAAAATTGCAGGACTAAGGATTTTTGAAGATGAGCAGGGTAAAATGAATTTCAATGTGCTCGAGATGGGTGGAGCCATTTTATCCGTATCTCAGTTCACACTTTATGGGGATTGCCGTAAGGGAAGACGACCGAATTTCATGGCGGCAGCAAAGCCTGATATGGCTAAGGAAATATATGAATTCTTCAACCGTGAACTAGAGAGTAAGGGGCTTGAAGTAGCTACAGGTCAGTTTGGTGAGATGATGGATGTAACGTTTACTAATTGGGGACCCGTTACGTTGGTGCTCGACAGTCAAGGTACGGCATAGAAACAACTCCCGGTGGTTATGCTGACTCTTAGAAGCTTAAGTTCACACCGAAGGAGCGCTGCTACACATGCATCAATCTCCTAAGTCCTCAACGCTGCTCTCCCAGCCGCTGCACCCGGCTGAGAGTGTGAAGGAAGCCATTCATGCTGAGCAGTCTATTAGGGAAGTGCCGTTCCCTTTGTGGAACGGATATATCAAGGGACAGGGCAAATTACATTTGCCTAGGGCATGATGATGAATAGGACGAGATCCCTAAGCGGATATCGTCCTATTTGCTTTGTAATTTAATGCACTCTGACATTCCCATTTAATTGTAATATCTGAATGGGTGTTATAAAGATGATACCCAAGGGTAATAACAAAACATGGATAACCCAACACGAGAGGAGAATGAATTCCATGAGTAAAGTTGCTTTTTTACTAGCTAATGCATTTGAAGATTCAGAAATGAAGGTTCCTTATGATGAAGTGAAGAAAGCAGGACATCAAGCGGAAATCATCGGACTCAAGCAAGGTGAAACATTGGAAGGTAAGAACAAAACGGCTTCATACACAGCCGAAAAGGCTATTTCAGAAGTCAGCGCAAGCGACTACGATGCAGTCGTTATTCCAGGAGGTTCTTCTCCAGAGAGTTTGCGACTTGACCCTAACATATTGAAATTTATCACAGAATTTAACGGTGCAGGCAAGCCGATCGCGGCTATTTGTCACGGTCCACAGATTTTGGCTAGCGCTGACCTTCTGAAAGGCCGGACGATTACTTCATACCCTCCGCTACAGGATGATATGGTAAATGCCGGTGCTAAGTTTAAGGATGCAGAGGTTGTTGTAGAAGGCAACTTCATTACTTCACGGACTCCTAAAGATGAGCCAGCCTTTGTGCGGGAACTACTGAAAGTACTTTAAACTTCGGGGAGAGCCGGAAGCGGGTTGTTGATTGATTATTTTAAAGTATAATGGGGAGGTAATGAACATGACGAAGCAAATTCAGGCTTATTTCAACACCGAAGATGAGGCAGAGAGCGCAAAAACGAAACTACTTTCTTTTAAAACCGAAAATCTAGAAGTGGGAAGCCTTGGTGCACCGCTTGGCCGGACGAACCGTGTTTTATTACCGATTGCACCTGTTAATATGGCAGGAAACATGAATATGGGCGGTGCAGTAGGCTCTATGGGTGTTCCGGGAGCTGCTTATGGAGAACCAGGTGTACCTATTGTGGAAGATTTAGATCATAAGCCTGATGACCGTGATCTGGAGCCTCGAAATGACTCTGTCATTGATGCTAGTGATTCGGATCCTGATTTAAGTCATCTGAACTATGTATTATCGGCTAAAGTAGAAGAAGATGAATACGATGATATTGTGCAGAAGTTACGTTCGAATGGTGCACATGTCGAGGTCTTTGACTAATAATAGCATAGTTAGTTGAAATAAAAACAAGCCTCTAAATTGCCTGAGTTGGCAAATTTAGAGGCTTGTTTTGCTAATTATCATCAATTTTTTATTTGAAATAAAGCGCTTTCTAGATTGTAATCTGATTGTAACATAAGCTTCATCTTCCCTTAATATAGCCTGGTTATAATAACAACATGACCCCCTTTTAATATATTACCTTTGGACCTACAATATCGATTGTAGGTTTTTCTTTGTCCAGATAAAGTGACACTCTTGACTTTAGCGCACTAGATCATTACAATCTAATAATAGTTATAAATGATTCGATGACGAGACCAAGTAATCTGGCCCCACAATTGCAGAGAGGAATCCCTTAGGCTGAAAGGATTCTATTGATGACCGGATGAATGACTTCTTTGAGAACAGATGGCGAACAAGCCGAGGAATATTTAATTCTTCGCTGATAGTAGCTATACTGCGCTGAACGGGCGTTAAACGTGCTGAGCGGATATACTTGCTTACGGATAGAGAATGTTACCGTTAATGAGTACTATTCCGGAATGTGGGTGGTACCACGGGTATTGTGAATAACAATCTCTCGTCTGTGCTTTTTTAGGCAGGGCGGGGGATTTTTTTGTATATTTGTAAAGATAAGATGATGGAATTGGGGGTATAACCATGGGCTTTCAGAAACCGACAGGTACGCAGGATTTTCTGCCGGGCACTGTTGAAAAATGGCAATTTGTAGAGGCGAAAGCAAGAGACTTGTGCAGACGCTATAATTATCGGGAAATTCGCACGCCGATGTTCGAGCAGACCGAGTTATTCAAACGTGGTGTTGGCGAAACGACCGATATTGTAGAGAAAGAAATGTATACGTTCAAAGACAAAGGTGATCGTAGTATGACCCTTCGTCCGGAAGGAACTGCAGGTGTAGTGCGTTCTTACGTTGAGAACAAGCTATATGGTGAGCCTGATGTGAGTAAGCTGTATTATATCGGACCGATGTTCCGTTACGAACGTCCACAAGCGGGTCGTTACAGACAATTTCATCAGTACGGAATTGAAGCTTTCGGTGCTACGGACCCAGCTATTGATGCTGAGGTTGTATCGCTTGGATATCAGTTCTGTAAGGAACTGGGACTTCAAGGCGTAACGGTTGAGATTAACTCCGTGGGTAATCCTGCTGTAAGAGCGGAATACCGTGAGAAACTGCTCGCATTTTTAACTCCAATGAAGGACAACCTTTGCAAAGATTGTCAGTCCCGTATTGAGCGTAACCCGATGCGAGTACTCGATTGTAAAGTAGATCAAGACAAGTTCACGGATGCTCCTTCGATCTTGGAGAGTCTGGATGAGGAATGTAGCGTTCATTTTGAACAAGTTAAAGATTATTTGACCTTAATGGAAGTTGATTATGTGATCAATCCTCGTCTTGTACGCGGTCTAGATTACTACACGCATACAGCGTTTGAATATAAAGCGCAAGGTATTGGCGCCATTGATACGATTGGTGGAGGAGGCCGATACAACGGTCTCGTAGGTGATATTGGTGGACCAGATCAGCCCGGAATTGGCTTTGGCCTCGGACTAGAGCGGATCTTATTAATTCTAGAAAACCAAGAGATTGATCTAAATGCGGTTAAACCGCTGGATGTTTACTTGGTGGGACTTGGCGAAGCCGCTAATCGTGAAATTACGAAGCAGCTAAACTTGTTACGTCAACATGGATTTGCAGCAGAACGTGATTATTTGGGACGTAAAATGAAAGCACAGATGAAATCGGCTGACCGACTACATGCGCGTTACACTGCGATTTTGGGAGACGATGAGCTCGTACGTGGAGAAATTGCGCTGAAGTCGATGGAAACCGGTGAACAACGTACGGTTAAATTAAGTGAGCTTCATCTTTGTCTGGAATAAAACATTTGTTAACCAGCCTTTCTGAGGCTCAATTATAGAAAAGGGGTAGAAGAAATCATGTTAAGGACCCATGAATGTGGAAAAATCACGAACGCACAAATAGGAGAAAAGGTAACACTAAACGGTTGGGTGCAAACTCGTCGTGACCTAGGTGGCGTATTGTTTATTGACCTTCGCGACCGCAGCGGTATTGTACAAGTCGTATTTAACCCTGCTTATTCTGGCGAAGCACTTACAACTGCCGACAAAGTTCGCAGTGAATATGTACTATCCGTTACAGGTACAGTCGTAAAGCGTGATGCAGAGACGATTAACAAGAACCTGCCAACAGGTGAATTAGAAGTTCAAATTACCGATATCGAAGTGTTAAACGGCTCTAAGACACCTCCATTTTTCATTGAAGATGGTGTAGAAGTAGACGAATCACTACGACTTAAATACCGTTATCTAGACCTTCGTCGTCCAGAAATGCAGAAGACATTGCTCCTTAGATCGAAAGCATCTAAAATCTTCCGCGATTTCTTAGATGGAGAAGAATTTATTGAAGTTGAAACTCCAATATTAACGAAGAGCTCACCAGAAGGCGCGCGTGACTATCTCGTACCAAGCCGTGTTCATTCAGGTGAATTCTTCGCACTTCCTCAATCACCACAAATTTATAAACAACTATTGATGGTGGGCGGTATTGAGCGTTACTACCAGATCGCACGTTGTTTCCGTGATGAAGACTTACGTGCAGACCGTCAGCCTGAATTTACGCAAGTCGATATTGAGACTTCATTCTTAGATCGTGATACGCTGCTTAATATGATGGAAAGACTGATGGTTCGTCTGTTTAGAGAAACGGTTGGTTTTGAGCTTCCTACGCCATTCCAACGTATTACTCATGCAGAGGCAATGAGTAAGTATGGTTCGGATAAGCCAGACCTTCGATTTGGTCTTGAACTTGTAGAACTGAATGATATCGTTGCGAATAGTGGTGTGAAAGTATTTGCTTCCGTTATTGAAAAGGGCGGCGAAGTGAAATGTTTGAATGCCAAAGGCTGCGGTACTTGGAGTCGTAAGGATATCGATGATCTTGGAGTCTTTGCGGGTCGTTACGGAGCTAAGGGACTCGCTTGGATTCAAGTTAAAGAAGGCGAGTTCAAGGGGCCGATCGTCAAGTTCTTTACAGAAGAAGAAATTGCAGCTGTTAAAGAACGCACTGGCGCTGAAGAAGGAGACCTGTTGCTATTCTCTGCTGATAACAAAAAAGTCGTTGCAGATGTGCTAGGTGCGCTGCGTCTCAAAATTGGTCGCCAGCTTGGTCTAATTGACGATAATGTCTTCAAATTTGCTTGGGTAACGGATTTCCCGCTTCTAAGCTATGATGAGGATGCTAAACGTTATGTCGCAGAACATCATCCGTTCACTCGTCCAAATGATGAGGATCTTGAATTGTTCGACACAGATCCACTTAAAGTTCGGGCTCAAGCCTATGATATCGTATTGAACGGCTATGAAGTTGGTGGCGGCTCGATGCGTATTTACAAACGTGATATTCAGGAGAAAATGTTTAATGCACTTGGGCTTTCCCCAGAGGACGCATATGACAAATTCGGCTACCTTCTGGATGCCTTTGAATATGGTACACCTCCACACGGTGGTATTGCATTTGGACTTGACCGCCTAGTTATGTTGCTATCCAAGCGCACGAATCTGCGTGAGACGATTGCATTCCCTAAAACGGCTAGTGCAACGGATCTCTTGATGGACGCTCCATCCCCAGTTGAGAATGTTCAATTGGAGCAGCTTCACATCAAGCTTGCGAAGAAGCCAGGTGAAGATAAGAAAGAGAAAGAGAACGCATAATAAGGAGGCATTCTAAGTGCTCCATCAATTTTCCCGCACGGAGCTTGCTATTGGTCCTGAGGCTTACAAGTAATGAAAAATAGTACGGTTGCAGTACTGGGCATTGGCGGTGTAGGCTCTATGGCTGTTGAGGCTCTCGCTCGTACAGGAATTGGCCGTATTATCTTAATTGATAAAGACGTGGTAGATGTGACGAATATCAATCGCCAGATTCATGCGCTTACGACCACAGTTGGCCAGAAGAAGGCTGATCTGATGGTTGAACGTGTGAAACTGATCAATCCAGATTGTGAAGCTATCGCGCTCAACATGTTCTATACGGATGAGACCTATGAGGAGTTGTTCCAATATGATCTCGACTATGTCATTGATGCTTCGGATACAATTTCGTTTAAGATCCATTTGATTAAAGAGTGTCTTAATCGGAAGATTCCACTGATTTCAAGCATGGGTGCAGCTAATAAAATGGATCCAACTAAATTTCAGGTAGCTGATATCTCAAAGACGAGCGTAGATCCGATTGCTCGAGTCATTCGTACGAAACTCCGTAAGGATGGTATTAAAAAAGGCGTGAAGGTGGTATTCTCCACCGAACTTCCAATGAAGCCACGTGAAGATGTAACAGAGCAAATCGTACCGGACAATGCGCCAGCTATTCGTAAAGCGAAGCAGCCTCCGGCAAGTAACGCTTTTGTTCCTCCGATACCAGGACTCATTATGGTTAGTGTCGTCGTAAAAGAATTGCTGGAGTCAGCAGACATTCAGTTATAACAGCATATATGATCTAACAGGCGTGACGCGGGAGTAATTATTCCGCGCTCACGCCCTTTTTATGACAAATAAAACAAGATCAATATGGTACAATGGGATATACGTTATGTAGGGGGATATGAAGTGAAATCAGGTTTTTGGCATAAAAGTCTCGGAATCAGACCCGAGGATAATTGGAAGAAAGAATGGATCGCAGGTGCGGTTTCGTATTTCTCCGTGGTTTATATTGTCATGGTAAATGCCACGATTCTGCACGATGCCGGTATGCCGCTAAAGGCGGGAATGGTAGCTACGCTGCTCACTTCCCTCGTTGGTTGTTTGCTAATGGCTTTTGGAGGTAAGTCTCCAATCGTTGTCGTTCCAGGTATGGGTATTAATGCTTTCTTCACGTATACGCTTGTTCATTCGATGAAGCTTACCTGGCAAGAGGCGTTAACCGTGGTGGCTATTACAGGTTTGCTATTTGCGATTGTCGCATTCACCTCGTTATACAAAATAATCAGTGAGGCCATTCCGCAAAATCTCCAGCATGGTATCACAGTCGGGATCGGATTGTTTCTGACTTTTATTGGCCTGCAGAAGAGTGGGATCGTAATCGCGCATCAAACGACATTTGTTACGATTGGTCATTTCAGTGACCCTGCAGTTATCGTGGCATGTGTAACACTGCTACTAGCCCTAGTACTGTTTATACGTGGTGTGCAGGGTGGCCTATTGATCAGTATTCTGGTTGGAACGGGACTTGCTTATATCCTTGGGGCTGCACAGCCTGTAGAGCAGATGCAATCTGGTCAGACCTTTAAAGAATACGGACAGGTTTTTGCACATCTGTCTTGGTCTGGGCTAGGTAATCTGGTGTTCTGGATCGCGGTGTTTTTATTACTGCTTATTGTGGTATTTGAAAATATAGGGTTGATTGCATCACAAACGAGTATGATTGGACGTCCAGAGAATTTCAAAGGTAGTCTTCGTGCATTGTCGATTACTAATATTTTTGCAGGTATATTTGGTAGCAGTCCCGTAGTAGCGGCTGCGGAGACGACAGCGGGCATTGCAGCAGGCGGACGTACAGGACTTTCTTCTCTGGTTTCGGCCATTCTATTCGGGGCTACATTTTTCTTTATTCCATTACTTACGTATATTCCAGATAGTGCTATTGCGCCGATTCTGATTGTTATTGGCGGTCTGATGGTGCAAAATATAAAAGAGATGGATTTTGAAGATTTAACCGAAGCATTCCCGGCATTTCTAATTATGGTCATGATTCCTTTCACGTATAGTATCGTAGATGGAATGGCGTTCGGTTTCATAACGTACCCAGTCGTGAAACTGGCTAAAGGTAAAGGTAAGGATGTCTCGCCAGTTTTGTACGGCATCGCGATTCTTTTCGTGGCCAATTTCGTTCTACATGCTTTCCTGTAGGGCGTAAACGGGCTTCTTTCGTTCAAGTGGAAAACGGCCGCTTCTGTGAAAGGAGCGGCCCTCTTAGTTTTTAAAAGGAATATGTAATTCAGGAGGATCAATATGACACTCATTCAATCTTTTACCGAAGGTCAGGAAATCGTTGGATTCTATATGCTAAAGTCGGCGATTTTTAAACAGACCAATGCGACACCACCTAAACAATATTTTGATATGATTTTGTCTGATACAAGTGGGGAGATTACGTCTAAGTTCTGGGAAGCTACTACGGCGGATAAGGAAACATTCTTCGCACCAATGTTAGTTAAAGTACGTGGTCTCGTGCAAATGTACCGAGATAAACCTCAGTTCAAAATTAACCAAATACGTCCTGCTACGGATGAGGATGGTTATAATATCGCTGATTTTGTGCGTTCGGCTCCTGTTCAACCCGTGGATTTGCTCTATACGATTAAACAGGCCGTGGTTAGTATTGATGATGATGAATTACAGCTTATTGTGAATCATTGTATTGAAAAAGTGGGCGACAAGCTCATGCATTATCCAGCGGCCAAATCAATGCATCATGCCTTCTATGCAGGGCTTTCCTATCATATGGTACGGATGCTCGAATTAGCAGAGTTTATCTGTGTTCAGCGCCCATTCTTGAACCGAAATTTATTAATTGCTGGTATCGTATTGCATGATATTGCAAAGACGGAAGAAATGAATGCTGAACTTGGCATCGTGTCCGATTACAGCTTCTTAGGCAAAATGATTGGACATATTTCACTGGCATCCAATTGGATTACAGAGGCCGCTGTTCTAAATGGCATGGATGTTAACTCTGAGAAAATCGTATTATTACAGCATCTCATTCTCTCTCATCATAATTTGGGTGAGTGGGGTAGTCCTGTACAACCGCAGATTCCAGAAGCAGTTGCGCTTCATCTGATCGATACTTTGGATGCTAAATTGCAGGCCGCAGAAGATGCAGTCGGAACAATGCTGGCAAGTGAACAGTGGAGTCCACCAGTTCGTTCGTTGGAGAACAAAGCTTTTTATAAGGCAAGTAAAGAGTAGACGGAATATTTATTATTATTATGTCGAGAAAGACCAGCAGATCATGCTGGTCTTTTTCTCTAAGGAGCAAACGAAACGTATTTAATAATATATCTGACCACGAAAAATGCGGCGACAAAGAACGAGGCTGCGCCGAGCATACTGTATATTAATAGTTTGTCAGCTAGACCCAGTTTCTTCATAAGAGTCAACTCCTTATAAATGGATAGGATTATTATACAATAAATTACAATATTTGGGTCATTAAAATAAAAAAGACTTACCTTTATATCAAGTGTTAATGGCACATGGGGGGATTGAGTTGGTAATGGTGAATAAGCATCTGTTGTGATATACTGGGTATCCTTTGCCAAAACAATGGTATCGCTTACGAAGTAAGTTTTACTTCGCAAAACTTAAGTATCGCTTACGGAGTAAGTATCGCTTACGAAGTGAGTTTTGCTCCGCAAAACTTTTAGGAGGTAACTGAAATTGGACAATGATTTTCAAAGTGCCTATCAAGAGGAAGAACGTAGGCTAAATGACACGATTACCGAGATTGATCGGCAGCTAAGTAGGCTGCGAGAAATTGACGTATACACGGGGCATGATTTTACGGAACAAGTTTTAGAAGCAAGTCGAGAAGAGAAACGTCAGGCACTTGCAAAAAGCTTTACTGAGCCTTACTTTGGACGTTTAGATTTTCAGGAACGAAGCAAAGCAGAACGTAGTCCTCTCTATATCGGTAAAATCGGTGTAGATCATGCAGAGGTGGGCGACCAGCCAATGGTCATTGATTGGCGGGCCCCAGTAGCAAGTCTATTCTACTCGTTTACAGGTGGAGACGATGCTGCTGAATACGAAGCTCCTGAAGGAATTATTGAAGGCTTAGTTTACCTGAAGCGAAACGTAGTCATCCGTAAACAAATTTTGGAGCGGGTGTCGGATACGTATAATCGCGAAAGTGATCAGCCTGCGGTTTCGGATGAATTTCTCGTATATCGTTTGGGAGAGAACAAAGATAACAAGCTTCGGGATATTGTGTCGACGATTCAGGCCGAACAAGATAAAATTATCCGCGCTGCCAAGAATACGGCACTCATTATTCAAGGGGTAGCGGGAAGTGGTAAAACCACTGTGGCGCTTCATCGACTTGCATATCTTTTGTATCAATATAAGGAGCAGGTTACTGCTGAAAAAATGATTATTTTTGCACCCAACCATATGTTTCTTGATTATATATCGGATGTACTTCCTGAACTTGGTGTCGGGGACATCCAACAAAGCACGTTTGCGGACTGGGCACTGAATGTGCTTGAGCTAGAACTTGCACTCGGCGATACAACGGATAAATTAAATTATTGGTTTGAAGCAGAGGGCGGAACCCCTGAACTGAGCGACGATACATCTGATAGGTTCAAAGGCTCGGTCAAGTTTATGCAGTTGATTCAGCAGATTGTGACATCAATGGAATCTACATCTGTGCCTTCGGGAGATTTTATTCCATGGGAGGGAGCATTATTGCCAGAGGCTTCCATTCTTCAATGGTTTAATGAAGAGTATAAGCCATATCCACTAGCGAAACGCAAAGAACGAGTCATGGCAAGGATTCACCGCTGGGTAGAGATGGAACTGAAGAAATCTCCATCTACTGCTACGCTCAAGGATCGGAAAAAGAAAGCAGCAACTCGTGAAAAAGCCTATGCTGGCAAATGGCCGAAATACGAACCGCTGACTCTATATAAACAAATTTTTCAGGCGGTGAAAGCCCCCTAGATTGGTCTAATGAATTAACTGAAACCATACCAACGGGTGTATTAAAAACAACTAAGGCGCAATTAAAGAAGGGAATTATCCGCGAGGAAGACCTTCCTGCCCTCTTATATATTCACTACTTACTCAATGATATATCCAGTGAACAGCGGTTCGATCATATTGTTATTGATGAAGCACAGGATTTTTCACCGTTTCAGGTATCGGTGCTCGATCTATTTGTTCGTGGACATTCTTTCACCATTTTAGGTGATTTGTCTCAAGGGATTCATGCGTATAAAGGTGTGCATGCTTGGGAGGAAATGAGCTCACTCTTTACTCCCGAACATACGGCATACTTTGCCTTAACGCGAAGCTATCGCTCGACGATGGAAATCATCGAATTTGCCAATGGTATCCTGCAAAAAGGAGTACAGAGTGAACTGCTAGCAGTACCCGTATTCCGCAGTGGGAACCCGGTTCGCATGATTGCGTATGGAGAGGGTGAAGATGCCCGCATGCGGGATCTAATGGAGGGAATGCGGAGACTTACGGGTGGAGAATACAGAACTGTAGCTATTCTTACAAGAACACTTCATGATGCCAAAATAATCTTTGAGCAGCTACAGCCGTCTATGCCTGATTTACATCTGATTGATGGTGGCAAAAAGGCCTATGAAGGTGGGCTCTCCGTTCTTCCGGTCTATCTTTCTAAAGGATTAGAGTTTGACGCGGTTATTGTGGCCGATGCAGATCTGGGACACTACGGGGACAAGGCTTGGGACGCCAGGCTGATGTATGTCGGTTGTACGCGTGCGCTGCATGAACTGTGGATTATGCACCATGAGCCGGTACCGGAATATCTCTTGCATTCGCAACAGGATATCGTAGTTAGTGGTTGGAAGTAGTTTTAGTCAAGGGATTGCCCCGGAGGAGGGGCAATCCCTTTTTTTGGCTACCAGCGGTATAAAGATAGGATACGCCGGTGAGTATTAATTTCTAAGCCTTTTTACCCACACCACAACTAACAGTACAATAATTCCGAGCCCAATCAGCCAGCTTACGGGGTGACCGAAATTTAATCCCCAGCCGACTCCGACCCTTTTCTCGACGATTAGGTTTGGATCCTGGCGATTGAAATAAATCATACCTAATAGCCATTTATCATCATCATGGACAGGTCTGTCATTGGAGAAATCGGCAGATTGCTCCAAGCGGCTTCCGCCCTGACCAGCCCAGAATGTTAAGGTGAAGGCGTATAGGATGATAAGGGCTATTATGATTAGGATAATGGGGATAGCGAAATTGATGTTAAGATGAGATATCATGTTTAGCTGCACGACGGATAACAGGATAACTATTAAGAAGCTTGCTGTAATCATAAAATATGACCAAGCACGGCGGAAAGTTACGTCTTGTCTGATGGAACGGTTCGGATTAGTGGGTTGAATCTGCTGCTTCACTCTGCGAATACTCCAATTCTCAAATATGAACAAAAGTGTTATGAACACTTGAATTATCGTAGGCATAAATACAGAACTATAAGATTTAGCTGCAAAGCGGTCTACGTTCCAACTGCTGTTGAAATGAATCGGGATCTGATCAGGAATTAGATCGTAGTTGCGTAGCACAGTTACAATACTAACAACAATAATGAAAGCATGAATGAGGAACCAAGTACTAGACAAGCCAATGTTTCTTTTCCGAAATTCTGTGTCCATTGCTATGATCGATGGTTCCGGAGCAATAGGCAGATTAAGTAGTAAGCTTCTCATTTTGAAATGATAGCTAATGTTTATGAATAGAGAGAGCACGACCATGGCGAGTGAATAAGTGACAATGATCCAGCTTTGTTGCTTGGAAAGTTCATCACCGTATATTAGGCAGATAATACAAACAATGAATAGAATGGTATGCAAGGTAGCACTAGCTCTAGCATATGACTTCCGCATACGGCGCAGAGGCTCACTGTGGAATTGTACAGCGCTGACGGTGACCCCAAAACTAATCGTCTCTCTTGTTAAATAAGGCATGCTTACCATGAGTACAATGGTAGGTACAAATACAAAGATCATTACTATAACAGGCATTATCGTCATATCATTCGCCTCCTCTTATACATAAGTGTGTATTCGAAAACTCTATAACCCCTATAATTATTGGCAATTCATCACTATGCCTTTTGCTTATAATTATCCTAAAAACTTAGGATAGGTGCTAGACTTGAATATAAATTTAATTATAATTGATTTTAGTGACGATAAGGGTTAAATTAACAAGTTATCCAGATTTTTTTGCTGTGCTGTGCTACTCATCTCACAACTAAATTATGGCGAGTACATCAAGCTTGGTAAAGAATATGTATACCTGTTCTTTCACTTGTTGTTGCACTCAGAATATGAGTTAATAAGATTGTCGGACGGCCGACGATTCTTATCGAAAGGAGGCTGATGCAATTTTGATCACACAATACGAGGTGGTCTCCGCATAAGCGGAGCTCAGACGTAAAGGGAGGCCTAGAGAGGCCTCCCTAATCATCGTTTAACAATAGATTGTTAATATTCGAAAGGAGGGGACAACAGCATGTTCAAAGTAAAAAGCTGGTTCGTAATCAATCATGAACATCTGTGTAAGGAGGACATTTATCGTGAATTACAAAAATGGGAGGGAAGTTCTTCCCCCTAGTTTGCTGAAGGAACTTCAGAAATATATTGAGGGTGAATTGATTTATATCCCGAAGAAGAGTAATGAACGCGTCGGGTGGGGTGTAAATAGCGGAACAAGGCAAATGATCGAAACGAGGAATGAAGAGATCTTTACTCTTCACTGTCAAGGACATACGATTGAATACCTGAAACAGGCTTTTCACTTGTCTCAGGATAGTATACGTAAGGTCATTTTTAAAAAACGAGCTGAACGCTGTGCGGATGAAGCAGATCAGAAATTTCCGGCTCGTCAATAAGCTTGTTAAATTAAACCCCTGAGCAGTATATGGAGATTTCCATACTAGGCTGCTGTAGGGGTTTTTATTTTGTCAAACAGCAGTAATCATAGGAACGAATGATCTCACCGGTTTGGTGTGTTATGATAGAAGGACAGCTTAATCATTAGCAGAGTGAGTGTGAAATATTTTTACTTCAAGGAAGTGAATAGGGATGGATTTATTTTCGTTCCAGCAGGAATCAAATCCGGGTATGCGTCTTCTCGCGGATCGGATGCGTCCTACTAAACTGGATGAATATATAGGACAAGAACATATTATAGGTCCGGGTAAGCTATTGCGGCGTGCAATTGAGGCGGATCAAGTAACATCGATTCTACTTTACGGTCCTCCGGGATGCGGTAAGACGACGTTAGCACATATTATTTCACAGCAAACACAGGCGGAGTTTGTGCGATTAAATGCGGTCGAAGCATCGGTCAAAGAAGTACGTGAAGTGATTGATCGGGCACAAACCAATAAATCAATGTATGGCACGAAGACTATTTTATTTTTAGATGAGGTGCATCGCTTTAACAGTTCACGCCAGGATGCGTTGCTTCCGGCAGTTGAGAAGGGCACCATTATCTTCATTGGTGCGACGACGGAGAATCCATTCCACTATGTGAATGGAGCCTTAATGAGCCGTTCCACGTTGTTCCAATTGGAATCTTTGACGAAGGAACATTCCATGATTGCGATGAAGCGAGCCTTAACGGATTCGGAAAAGGGTCTTGGATTTATGAAGTTGATGGCTGATGAAGAGGCACTTCAGCATATCGCAACGATGGCTAATGGCGATATTAGACGCGCGCTGAACGCGCTTGAACTTGCAGCAATGACGACCCCGCCTGCAGACGATGGCACGGTTCACATAACGCTTGAGGTGGCAGAGGAATCGATCCGCCGACCAATTGTACGAGCGGACGAGTCGACTCAGTATGATGTATTATCGGCTTTCCATAAAAGCATTCGCGGTTCAAGTGATGCAGCACTTTTTTGGTTTCTCTATGCAGTTGAGAAGCTAGGAATGGACCCATGGTCTTCCTCCGTCGTCTGATTGCAGCGAGCAGTGAAGACATCGGCCTAGCCAACCCACAAGCGATGGTACAGGCAGTAAGTGCGCTGGATGCCTACCGTAATAACGGCTGGCCGGAGGCAAAGCTAAACATTGCACAAGCGATCCTATTCGCCGTGGAAAGTCCTAAGTCGAATGCCGTGTATACGGCAATTTCACGGGCTATGACTGCGATGGAAGACATTAAATCGGCAGAGGTACCCCTACATCTACGCGATACACATTATAAAGGGGCCGTGAAGTTGGGGCATGAAGGATATAAATATCCGCATGATTTCCCTGGACATTATGTGAAACAAAATTACCTTCCGAAGGAGATTTCGCGTAGAGTATTCTATCAAGCAACGGAGCAGGGTAACGAGTCTAAGATACAATTGAACCAGCAGCGGCGACGTGAACAATAGATATATGCAGAATAAGTCGAGAAATGTGAATAACGAATTTATATCCAATTTAAAGTATTCATGCAGGATTACATGGGAAACAAAGCGAATGATAGAGCACATGCCAAAAAAGCTATCGCGTTCTTAAGAACGCGATAGCTCATGGCAGTGCTTTTTTTATTGTGACACAAAGGGTGTATAAGGAATCTTCTCGACCTGATCAATGGTGCCTCCACCAAGGCAAACATCACCTTGAAAGAAAACAACCGCTTGTCCAGGTGTAATAGCTTTCTGTTTGACGGCGAAATCAACATGCACATCTCCGTTATCAAGCCACTGAAGCGTCACTTGTTGATCTGGCTGACGGTAGCGAAACTTCGCTGTACATGTAAAGGGCTCCTTGGGCACGGCTCCTTCACCTGCAATCCAGTTCACTCCCGTAGCGACTAGACCTGTGGAGTATAGGCTCGGGTGTTGATCTCCTTGCACAACATACAAAATGTTGTCTTTTAAATTCTTATCCGCTACGAACCATGGTTCACCTGAACCAGAACCGCCAATACCTAGACCTTGACGTTGTCCGAGTGTGTAGTACATCAACCCATCATGACGACCTTTCACTTCACCTGTAGCAATATCAACCATATCTCCGGATTGGGCAGGCAAATATTGGCTTAAGAACTCTTTGAAATTACGTTCACCGATAAAACAGACTCCCGTACTATCTTTCTTCTTAGCCGTATATAGCCCAGCTTCTTCCGCAATGCGGCGAACCTCAGGCTTAGGTAAATGACCAATTGGAAACATCGCTTTGGATAATTGTTGCTGATTTAGGGCATTCAAGAAATAGGTTTGGTCTTTGTTTCCATCAATACCGCGAAGAAGAGTAAACTTGCCGTCTTCTTCAACGACACGGGCGTAGTGGCCTGTCGCTACATATTCCGCACCTAGATCCATTGCTTTATTCAGAAATTCACCAAACTTGATTTCACGATTACACATGACATCTGGATTTGGGGTACGGCCTGACTTATATTCATCCAAGAAATAGGAAAATACTTTATCAAAATATTCCTTCTCAAAGTTTACCGTGTAATAAGGAATATCAATTTGTTCACACACGCGGCGTACATCTTCCGCATCATCTTCCGCTGTACAGTTGCCGAATTCATCGGTATCATCCCAGTTTTTCATGAAGATACCGATCACATCATAGCCTTGCTGTTTAAGCAATAGTGCAGTTACAGAGGAGTCTACTCCTCCAGACATGCCGACAACGACACGTTTATTTTGTTGTTCTGACAACTTTCATCACCATTTCTATATGAAATTGTGCCCATGATCGTATTTTACCATAATCGCTAGCCGTGAACATTCAGTTACAAACGGACAATTTGTCCACTGTGGAAGAACATACCCTGTGGTTTTTTTACCAAAAGGGGGCCGGATATGTTAACATAAGCAAAGGGTAGAGATCGGAATACATAGATATGGATCCGATGAGTAACCGATAATACATCATACTAGGAAACACTATAAATTGAAAGAGGTGCCACCTTTGAAGATATCAACAAAAGGACGTTACGGCTTAACAATCATGATGGAGCTTGCGGCTAGATATGGGGAAGGACCAACATCGCTAAAGAGCATTGCTGAGAAAAATCAGCTTTCTGAACATTACTTGGAGCAGCTTATCGCGCCTTTGCGAAATGCAGGTTTGGTTAAAAGTATCCGCGGTGCATACGGTGGATATATTTTGTCACGTGAAGCGGCAGAAATTACAGCAGGGGATGTGATTCGCGTATTGGAAGGACCGATCTCACCAGTGGATTTCACTGAAGAGGATGACCCTGCTAAGCGCAACCTATGGATGCGAATTCGAGACAGTATTGCAAACGTAATGGATTCTACGACACTTGCAGATTTAATCAATTATCGTGAGCAAGGCAATGTCGATAATTATATGTTCTACATCTAGTTATAAATTGCTTTCAATTTTTAAAAATGCTTATGTATCAAGGGAAAAGGGCTCCTAAAGGGAGCCCTTAAACTACAAAAAATCACATAAAAAATCACATTCTCTGCAAAAAATCAAGATTTAGAATATCTTTGTAATAATTCTTGATTTTTTGATCTGCATTCTCTTGCATCTGCTCAGTGACGTGTGAATAGATGTTTAACGTGGTTTTCTCATCATCGTGTCCTACCCTAGCCATGATCGTTTTAAGATCAACACCAGCCTCTGCAAGCATGCTCACATAGGTATGGCGGAAGATATGTGGAGTGGCTTTTTTCTTTATTGATGTGTGCTTTAATATTCTTGCCATTCTGTGCCTTATGGATGCTGAATTAAAGGGATATCCATCATCATTGCCAAATATAAAACCTTTATCATGATAATCCTCGAATAAATTCTTTTGAATTTTCTTCTTTTCCGATTGTCGTATTAAATGTTCTTTAATCATTTGCATGACAAACTCATCTATTGAATTAGTTCTTACCGATCCTTTGGTCTTCGGCGGAGTTAACTCATATTTCCTCATGTTGTCACTATCCATTGTTTTGGTGATTCTTATTCTATTTAATTCAAAGTTCAGATCCGTTTTTTTAAGTGAACACAGTTCACCTGATCTCATACCTGAAAACGCGAGTAAATAAAATATTTCTTGCTCCTGGTCTTCTCCATGCTCAATGACCGCTTTGAAAAATTCTTCTAATTCTTGTTTATTAAGATATTTCTCCTCGATAACCGCATTTTCTATTTCCTCCACGGTCTGAAGCTTCTTGGGCATGACTACATCAATTGTAGGGTTGTCTAACCTATATTTATTTTTAATTGCATACTTAAAGATCATGTTAGCTGTGACATGTACGCCACTGATTGTGTTAGAAGAATATTTATGATCATCTAAATCATTTAATGCAGCTTGATAACTGCGATGTGTGATAGTACCTATTTTAGCTTTATTGAAGTAGTGGTTAAGGCTTTTTATTTGGACTTCTCTTTGACGGATCGTTCTTCTTTTAACCTTACCCTTAGAATATGTTTCAAGCCATTCCTGTGCCACTTCAGCAAAGGTAAGAGCCTTCACCTTCTTAGTATTGTTACCGTGCTTCAATAGCTCATCCAGCGCCATCTTGCAACGCTCTTCTGCCTTTTTCTGAGTGTCTGCGCGCCTTGGTATCTGAGTGCGCTTCCCGGTAACAGGATCGGGAGGACCCTCGATAGTACATATCCACTTATATCCTTGCTTATTGTTAGCAGGTATCTTCTTAAAACTCGCCATGCTGTTCACCTTCTTATGTGAATTCCATATTTTACAACGAGATTTTTTTTTCGCTCTGCAACTACGATAAGACAATGTACATCATGATTTGCAGAGGAGAACAAATGAAAATAATTGGTGTTAAGGTTACAGGAAGAACCGGAGTTGAAAGCGATTTCGGAATTTTATCATTATTTGAAATCAACTATATCAGTGTATTTAGACCCAAAAAATCGGCAGAATTGATACCAGTCTACCATACCACCACGGGTTCATATGCTCCACTTTTAACTTTAAAGGACATTTCATCAGCATTAAAGCAATTCGGATTTGAGTATTTTGATAAATCGACTATCGTTAATAAAAATCGAGTAAAACAAATTAGACGGTCAAAAGGCGAGTTAAAAGTGACGTTTGTCGATAATTCTGAAATACCAATAGCATTGAGAAGCCGTTACAGATAAGGAAACCACGCATTTCAACCCCCCTATGTTGCACAAAACAATCGACACTATATGACAAAAAATTCAAAGATGCACATATATAATAAAGGTAACGAATGATGTAAGGTTGAACTTCAAGAAATCTTGAAGTTCTTGCCGGATCGGGAGGGGAATCCTCCGCGTCTCAGTCAACTTTAGTCTTACGCCAGGTATATAACAATTCGCAACTTGTTAGTTTTAAGGCTTTACTAACGGTCACAGCAGTCGCATAACCCATCGTTGTGCGATTCTTAGCGTAATCGGATAACTGGCTCTCTGGAATCCCTGTAATGATGTGCACCATTCTCTGAGTGATCCCAGTTTCTTTGTAAAGTTGCTGGAGACGACAACGATCCGGCTCGTACCGCATCGCGCTGCTCCCTTGCTATTTAGTTATTAGGGGTAATTACATCTTAACATTTACGAACATGTGTTCGTATGTTAAGATTGTTAAAAATTCACATCGATGAATTGGAAGGTGAAGCTATGAAGGTTGATACTGAGAAATTCAAACGCTGTTGCTTGGAACTGGAGAATTTAGGTCTTTCGAGTAAACAAATAAACGACTCCATGGAAGAAATAGAATTAGTCTTCATCGGAGAAGATGATTTTTGCAGCTCGCTTGAGTTTTTTCTGAACTTCAGGATCGGTAAGATCAAGCCCTAGATCACTTTCAAGGCTTTCAAAAAAGTGGATTTTTTGAGCAGTTTCATTCTTAATGTCATTTTGAAATGCTTGATCTATAACATTCAAATTCTTTTCATTTGATTTCTTGTATTTGTCATCATTATCGAAACTATTTAAATACATATTCAAGAATAAATTGTTCTTTCCGGTACGTTTTGAAATCATTGCTTTCTTTATCAATTCATTTACGAGTTCGTTTTCTTCTTGAGATAGCTCACTATTAAAGTAATTATTATTAAAGGTATCTAGAAACTCTAGTTCTAACTCTTCTTGAAGTTTTTTCTTTTCGGCTTGTAAAAGTTCTAGTTCCTTTTCAGCACTAAATTTACTATCAATTATCTTGTTTATTTCCTGGAACCTATCTGTGTAATGTATATTGCTACTGTTAATTACATCGATATCTTCAAAATTTATGCTTTTCATAATTTTCTGTATTGTTTCTTCAGAATTACTTGTAAAGTCATTCAGGTTTATTTCTACGTTAACTTTCTTCGCAGCATTTACCATATCATCTAAAACTTCTATTAATAATTCATTAGTTCCTTCGCCCTGAAGAAATCTATAAGCAATGTGTAGTGCTATAATTAGCCCCTTATATTTTTCCAATCGTAATAAATATTCTTGATTAAGGGAGTCTTTTATATCCACATAACCAAGTTTAGAAAGAAACTCTAAATATGGGTTTCCCTCTAGGTGTTTCGCCAGTGTCACAAGAGTTTCCGGTGTTGCTCTTTGTGTTCCTGATTCTATTCTTGCGATAGTTCCATTACTAATTCCACTTTTTTGTGCTAATTGGCGTTGGCTAGTATAACCACTTTTTTCACGCAATTTAGCGAAATATAATCCGAATTCTTTCAACTCCATAATATCAACTCCTCATTAAACTATTCTACCAAACTGTTGCATGGACGAAACATAAAAAAATGTGTAGTACACTACAAATTTTATGTTGCGTGTAGTACACGACGTGTGATATTATAAATGTGTAGTCGACGAAACGATTTGAATGGAGGTGTAACAGATGAATAGCGATTTCGGAAAGAAATTTAAAAGGCTAAGGGAAACGTCAGGCTTTGAAAGTCAAAGGTCACTCTCAGTTTCTTCTGGGGTCAGTAATGCAACTATTGCAAGGATTGAAAACGGGGAGCGTATTCCTTTTCCTACTACATTAAAAAAATTATCAAAGTGTTTGAAAGTTACTTACGAAGAATTAATGACTGCTGCTGGCTATTTATAAAATGAATATATCTCTCTAACAAAATGATATTAGAGGTGAAACTTATTGGAAGCAAAATCCGAAAATTTAATATTTAAAGTTGAGGTAGACATTGGTCATTTACATTCAATTATTAATACTGTTATTGACCAAATCATAGAAAGACGTCTTCAAGCAGATGAATATTCATATAACGAAGGCATGCCAGAATCCACAGAAACTCAATATAGTATTTTATTAAAAAAATCTATTGATGAATCGAGATTATCGTTAAGTAAAATTTGCGAAATGCTCCGTTCTTTTGGATTGAAAACTGACAAAGGTCAACTTAGCAGACTTCAAAATGGAAAGATGATTCCAGCTGGGGATAAGATCAATGATGCATTAGCAGATGTCCTTAATATTGATCCAATTGAATTAAAAGCAGCAGCGTATCGCGAAAAAATACCAGCAGAAGTTTTGAAGCGAATTAACAACACTGCATAACTGTAAATCTAGTATCTATGTATTTAAAAAATAGAAGAATGGAGGAATTGAATATGAGTACCGGAGTTCCGATGATGACGGTTCAAATGGACTTTCTTAAATTACAAGAAGCTATCAATGCGGCAGTCGATCAAGCCTTAGAGCGGCACAGTGTTAAATCTAACCTGCCGCCTCTCCTGACAAAGACACAACTTCAAGATTTACTTGGAATCAAGGCTACTAAAGCCGCTGAATTGTTGAGTAGAGAAGATTTTCCAGTTACCCGTGAATTTGGTCATCCTAGAGTGCCAACTCATTTACTAATGATTTGGATTGATGAACACACGGACTGGGTTCGGGAAAATGCTAAGGACTTATTGAAAGGGAAACGAGGTGTTGCTTAAATGAGATTTCGTTGGAAAAGCGAGACATCACGGACAGCATGTATATCGGCAACGGTAACTCGTGTAATGCTTCGAGATTTAGAAGTAGAAGTTGCACTCGACAAGTCACTTCCTCACTATGCTGTAAATCCAGAAGTGGTTTCAAAATTGGAACATAAGCACTTATTAAAAGATTCCATACACCAATTAAAAACAATAGAAGAAAGCCGCCAAAGCGGTACGAGCTGTAGGCGGCAAATGAGGGGTTAGTGTAAGGGAATGGTGGTTTAGGGAGTGGGGAGCTCTTACTTATATAATACGGCTTTTGACATGACTTTCCCATTCCTCAGCGGCATATTTTGGGGGTGAAATTAAAAATGATCATGAAATTTGGAGCAATCATGCAAGCTTGCCGAGAACGAGCAGGACTTAGCCAAGAACAAATGGCTGAGCGCCTGCACCGGACACAGAGTTGCATTAGTAAAATCGAAAAAGACAAGAAAGTGCCGGACATGTCTACCTTCTTATTATGGGTAGAAGCAACGGGAGCCAAGGATGTTGCTGTAGCTTTTCTGTGCGGCATGGATGGAATTAGTATCATGCAAAATGTAATGCAATTCGTAGGAGGTTGATCCATTTGGAAAGAGTCGATTTAGAAGCACTAGCACGCTTTGTTGCGAGGAATGCAAAACATAATCTCAAACTGATCAAACGCAACCCGTTGATATGCAGTCCTGAAGAATTAAACAAGAACATTACATTCCTTAAATTGATGATCCGCTTGAACAAATTCGATATGAAGGCACAAAAAAACGCTCGGCTGGCAGGCCGAACGCTTCGGTTCAAAACATTATTAAATATTCTACCTTCTATTTTATCAATTAAACATTTGAAGAGCAAGGGGAGGATTTTGGGATGAGTACCTTATCCGCGCTTGACCGTTATTGGTCCAGCATGTTGTATCTGTTCTCACATCATAACAAGCTTTCTCGTTATATGAATTCTGATTATATTGATATACCAGCAGGCACAGTGAATATTCCTAAACTAAAGCAGGTTGCGAAGCCGTGGTCTAATTCAGAAAAGTTCATGCTTAACTTAGCCCTACATTTGTTCAATGAACGAAATAAAGTGAATTTGTCTGATATGGACCATCTTGATGCTAACAATTCAAAGCTGGCGTTTAACGCAATGCAGATTCGATTTCAACGGGGTTAGAACACTTTGTCCTGTGGGGAGGCGATAACAGGCATGGCAAGTAATCATCTATTCCCTGTATCTTCTGGATTATTCGAACACAAGGAGCGCTTAGGTGCTGCTATATGGGAATTCCTTTGGTGTATTGATTCCGTAACCAAGGAAGAGGTTGACGAGTCAGGAGAGCGCTGGGGAATCGTTCTGGGAGGGGCTCCAGTAAAGCATGAACGCATAGCAAAAGAACTTATGAGCAGTGAGCGAACTGTACAACGGAACATGGCTTTATTGAAAAGTCAGGGGTATATATCAACGCTTCGTATTCCATATGGTGAAATCATTAAAGTTCGGAACAACAAGAAAAATTTTGAAGCAAAGAGAAGTGCCATAAATGTCATATCCAAGCCTAGAGAAGCGCCAAATATGGCAGGTCTTAACGACAAAAATGGCATATCTCCCGATAGTGATACGCCAAATATGGCGCAGAGATACGACAATAATGGCACATGTAATAAAGACTTTAAAGAACTTATTACTACTATTCCTATTACTGAGTTTGACGAAGAAATTATTGAAGAACCAGCGTTGGATGGAATGATCAGTATTTTAAACGCTTATTGCAAGTTGCACGGTAAGTTCGATTTTCATGTTAAACCAAAAGAGCGCGAAGCCATGGGTAAGATGGTCTCCGGGGGGATGCCGGTACCCTTTACCATCCGAACTATGGAGCTCCTCCTTGAGGAAAAGCGCAATCGAGAACTCGAGAGATTTAAAATGCCAACTAGCTTTTTATACTACGTTGATGCGATTGAAGAAGCTTGGTTAAACTCCCAAACTATCAGCACTTCAATGAATGGAGTCGCCCCGAGATTGCAGGACAAGCAAGTTAGGAAAAATAAACAGCAAAAGGAAATAGATGATCTCCAGCGATTTATTGAGGAGGAAGAACAACGTGAAAAAATCGGAAGTCGCTAAGCTCTACAAAGAGATCAAGGAGGAGTATGCGAACTTTGATGCAAGCATTGAAGCTGTGGAAAAGGGTTTTAAGATGCTGAAGGACATTCCTTACGAAATTGCGACGATAAACGTTAAGCAGCATTTCTTGACAAACATCTTCCCTCCAAAGTTTCCACAGATTAGGGGACGATTCGATGAACAACTGGATAGGCAACACATGAAGGAGTTAACACAAGTTCAATTGGACAAGCAGGCTCAGTGGGAGAAGGAAGCTTGCCCCCCACCCGAGGGCATGAAGGAGGCGCTCTATGCAAAGCTTTATAGAGCTGAACGACATTGAAATACCGAACAGTGCAGAAGCAGAAATAGCAGTTCTTGGTGCTTTGTTTCTTGAGAACTCAGGAGAAGCGATGGAGACGGCATCTGTCCTGTCACCGGACTCATTTTATAATCATACAAATCAAATTATCTTCGAAGCAGCTATTGAACTTGCTAGTGCAAGTGAACCTATTGACATAGTGACACTATCCACTCGTCTACAACTAAAAAAGCAACTGGAGAATATTGGCGGAGTTCAGTATCTCTCTATATTAGCTAAAGCAGTACCCTCTGCGGCGGACGTACAGCACTATGTGAACATTGTTAGAGATAAACATATACGCAGGCAGGTAATTCAATCAGGAATAAAACAGATTCTAGATGCCTCAGAGAACCTTGAAGCATCTAATGTAATTTCCAAAATGCAAGTTGCAGCAAGTAATCTTTCGGATCAGGCAGCGCCAAAGCAAGAGTTCAAACGGGTCCGAGATTTAGCAATGAACGAATATGAGGATTTAGAGGAACGTTCCATGAATCCAGATAACGGAGGTATAACAGGTATCCCAAGTGGATTTACTGATCTTGATGCAATGACAGCTGGCTTTCAGGAGAGTGATTTAATTATCGTCGCGGCTAGGCCATCCGTAGGTAAAACAGCATTTGCTTTAAACATTGCTCAGAACGTGGCGAAAAATACAAACGAAACAGTTGCTATTTTCAGTCTGGAAATGTCAGCAGAGCAGCTTGTAAAACGGATGATTAGCGCCGAAGGAAACATCGAAGCAAGCAAAATGAGAACGGCCAACTTGAAAACAGATGATTGGGAAAAGGCTTCCCATGCTATCGGAATTCTCGGTTCCTCAAATATTGTAATCTATGACCCTTCGTATATCACGGCTCAAGAAATTTTGAATCAGTGCCGCAGGCTTAAAAAACAAGAGGGACTAGGCATGATCGTGATTGATTACCTTCAGTTGATCGCAGGAAGTGGAAAGCGCGGAGAGAATCGGCAGCAGGAAGTATCTGAAATATCTCGGACGCTTAAGCGGATGGCACGTGAGCTAGAAGTTCCGGTTATTGCCCTATCACAGCTCAGTCGAGGTGTGGAGAGTCGCCAGGATAAACGCCCAATGATGAGCGACCTCAGGGAATCTGGATCAATTGAGCAGGATGCGGACATCGTAGCTTTCCTTTACCGCGATGATTATTACAACGCAGATAGCGAAAAGAAAAATCTTATCGAAATCATTATATCCAAACAACGGAATGGTCCTGTTGGAATGGTAGAGCTAGTATTCATGAAGAACTTCAATAAGTTCGTGAATTACGAGCGAGGTTATGCAACAGAAGTATCCCCACCGAAGGATGCAGAAAAACGCCAGTGGGCATAGGAGGTCAGATGACCATGGAATTGACTCAGAGCAAATGGTGCGTGTTTGAATTTTTGAAAGATCAGACATTAGCAACCGGACATATCCCTTCACGTGATGAAGTCGAAACAAAATTTGCGGGCTTGGATCTGGAAGAACTTGAAGGTGGCATTAAAGAATTTCAATTGCGTGTTGGTAATTGGGGAAATGCAAAATCGTCCCTAAACTGAGAAAGTTTGTCCTTATATTTATTATGCGAAATCATTTAGGGAGGCAGTTTATAAATGGGACAATTAAAACCAATCAGCAAAGCAGACAAAAGAATGTCCGATTTTTCAATAACAATCGATAAGTCAGACCGGATTTGTCTCAATGCTAACTTACGTAAAGAGTTGGGTCTAATTGATAAAGTCAGCATGTATCTCTTCTATGACGAAGATGGACGCAGAATCGGAATATCGAAGCAATGCGAAGATGAAAGCATTCTGCCTTTCACTTTTGATAGTCGAGGATATACGTCAGCAAGGGGATTTCTGAGCTGGTGTGAGTATGACACAACGGACGGAGCCATTCGATTGATATTTGATGGTATGGAGAGTGACACGTACGTTTTCAGAGAAACAGGACGGCTGCATAACGCTTTTAAACAGGCTAAGAACGGAGATCTTGAGCGCTGTTAGTACTTTAACCCTAAGGGAGGGCGACCTCCCCAAAACATCCTCTGTGGAATAAACATTAAGAGGAGAAGTTACTGGATTTCTAGTTTTCAATAAGTTTTAAATTCATCCTTAATCTTTTGAAGTTCTCTTTTTTCCAAGAAGTCTAATATTTTCATTAAAAGCTTTATTACTAAATGAGCTGCCTCACAAGCAGCTGCAAACATTAGAAAAGGCAACATATATTTATCTGTTAAATCAATAACATCCTGAACCTTTTCACTATATGGCACTTCTGAAACTTTATATTGGAACCATAGATAGACTGCAATTGTTAAGTACGAAATGAACTTTAAGGAATAAATTGAGACATTAAAAAATACTAAAGTAGCACTGATTAAGACAAGTAAGAAATTATACATCAAATCACCTCCAGTTATAATATACCACTAACTTTTAGAATGTTGGGAAATCATCCCTTTAGAGAGGAAGAAGAGAAGATGAAACGTGAAATCAAATTCAGAGCGTGGGATAGCGAAACGAAAGAAATGAGTTACGACTTTCTAAGCAAAAACTGGCTAAAGGTTTCTATTGAGTCTCCATATGTTGAAATCATGCAATACACCGGAGTACATGACGACACTGATGAACAAGCAGAATTATATGACGGCGACATTGCAGAGGTTGAGTATGAGGGACAAAAGCATATTTGCAAGGTTCAGTATTGTGGGAGTGGCTATATGTTTGTAGCTGATAGTCTTCCAGATGGATACTTGTGGTTCTCAGAATTTATTGAATTTGATCGTAAATATTGTTGGGCTGAAGGCACCAAGAAGCTTGGCAACATATACGAGCATCCTCACCTATTGGAGGTAGAGAGTAAATGATCGAATGGATGAAGTATGACCCTTACAGCCGCGCTATCGAAAGTCATGTTACCCACCTAGTCACCTAGTAATGAATGATGATGGTCCTCATGTTGCACAACACGCTAAATCACTGGACAGTCCAGGTTATAAATGGTACGGAATCGGTGGATATAGCATTACTGATGTAACACATTATACAGAAATCAATTTACCTAAGTTGGAGGTAGAGAGTAGTGAATAAACAACCAGAGCGCTTGTAAGCGCCGACGCACAAAGATTAACAGAGAGGAGGCTGAAGCATGAATGTAAAAGCTAAAACATACTGGGTATGGACAGATAAAGCCGAAGCAAAGAATCCAGC
The DNA here is from genome assembly GCF_000576305.1 of Paenibacillus pini JCM 16418. GTDB lineage: Bacteria > Bacillota > Bacilli > Paenibacillales > Paenibacillaceae > Paenibacillus_AQ > Paenibacillus_AQ pini. The sequence continues at coordinate 59,216 of NZ_BAVZ01000002.1, forward strand.
ACGTACACGATCAGGTGAGCAAGTCTGGATACAACACCTATATGAAGCCCCACAATGGTTGCTAGATGAAGGTTTGATACAGGACGCAGAAGAGGTAGATAAAGAAGGTCAAATGAGTATTTTTGATTATATAGAGGGGGTGATATGAAAACAGCAAAAAATCCACCGCAGTGATTTGGTCGTCGCACGGTGGACTCAAACAAGTGTTCCTCTCGTTAAATATAACACACGAGGGGAATGAGGGGAATGTTGTTGGCTGAAAAAACATGGGAGCAAGGGGAGCTCTTTCCGTCAGTTACTGCTGCTGACAAGTTGTTCACAAGAAGACTTTTGGAAAACTATATGAAGAACAAACAGATGGTAGAAGCATTTGCCCAGAAAACCACTCTACCAGATCAGATGCAAAGAGTTTACCAATCAAAAAAGAGGAAGTAGAGAATATAGAGTTAGCTTTTAATTTGATTCAAGACCCTGATGTAAAACGGATTATCGAACATCGATTCTTCAAGCTAAAACGGTATAGTACGACAGTCGTTTATTTTGAAAATATTATGAGTGGAAGTACAGTTGATAGGTATATCGATAATGGGGTTGGGGCCATTGCGGATAGCTTGAAATTGTGGGGAATTATCTCATAAAAGTGAGGGTGAATTGACGGTACGATGAAGGCGTTCTGACGGCGGTTAGGGGATAAAGTAGATACATAGAGAGCGAGTCTCTCGGGTGTATCTGCTACCCCTTATCGTTGCAGAACTCGACTATACTGAATGGCAATCCTGATTTTAGGACCCTATGCACTTTGTTGCGGTGGTATGGATGCGGGAGGACGAGAGTTTAAAATCACTCTCAACGCACTCCGCCCGGGCGCGATAGAAATACGGGCATTATATTATGGCCTTCATGGTAGATGCAGGTTCGATTCCTGTAAGGGTCATTAGTTATAACCTTTCTCCTATATAGCCGTTCTCTATGGACGGCACTTTTTCAAATCACAGGTCGCTGATGAAATCAGTGGCTTTTTAATTATGTGTTAAAGGAGTGAATTGAGTGGGTGCGAACAAGAAGCCGCCAGTGCGGCAATCGTTAAGGTGCAAGGGCTGTATATGGGGCAAATGGGAGGCATCTGCTCAGTTTTGCTCAAAGCCTATTGTATGCGTTAAGCCGGATGGCGGTGTTAAAAAATGAATTTTGTTCAGCCGATCCGTGATTCAGAAGTCCTTCAGGATATAAAGGATTTTTTGGAATACACGAATTACAGGAACCTCATTATGTTTCTAATTGGTATTTGTACCGGCCTTCGGATCAGCGATATTTTAAGGCTTCGGATTAGAGATGTCAGTGGTTCACATATCTCTATTCGCGAGAAGAAGACAGGTAAGCAAAAACGTATATTTATTACGCCTGAGTTGAAGGAGAAGCTCACTCCATACATTGAGGGCAAACCGCCAAATGAATATTTGATAAGAAGTCGGGAAGGAATCAACCGTCCCATTACTCGTGAGATGGCATATAAAATCATTCGCTCAATAGGAGATGAGTTCGGTCTATCAGAGTTGGGTTGCCATACGCTTCGCAAAACTTTCGGATACATTTTTTATAACATAACGACAGACAAGGACATAGGGATGCTGCAGGACTATTTTAACCATGCAACTTCCAAGATAACACTACGATACATCGGCATGGAACAAGACAGTATGGATGCAGCTCTAAAACGCCACAAAACGTAGTCAATTACTCATATTGAGGATAGGTGAAACTGTTTTTAAGAATAGCAGATGAAGCCTTGATCCAATAGAGTTTTTTCGAGATGCACGAGTTTAACACATTATAAGATATGTGTAATTTAATCGCTCAAATATTTCCAGTTATTATGATGAGAAACGGAGGCGTTACAAGGTGGATGCTGTCGAAATTAAAGATAGAAAAAAGGTATCGAATGTATTCGAAAAGGTAGCAAATGAGGTTGCTGAAATTGTGAAAGAAAAGAATATTGCGTATGGTGATTCTTTTAATACTTGCGGTGAGTTTTTGAAATTGTTATATCCCAATGGCATTGCTCCAGACCAATATTCTGATGCTCTATGTATGGTTCGTATCTTTGATAAGCAAATGAGGATTGCGAACAAGAAGGATGCGTTTGGTGAATCTCCATACCGCGATATTACTGGATATGGATTACTTGGTGTGGTGAAGGATGAGGGAATGTAAATGCCATCTTCAGCTAATAAGCCATGTAGCCGTCAAGGATGTAACAAGCTCACTCGTGAGCGCTTCTGTGACGATCATACAAAGGATAAGCACCAGTACGATAGATACCGAGGCACGGCTGCACAGCGTGGCTATGACAGCAGGTGGCGTAAGGCTAGGCTAGGTTACTTACAGAAGCATCCACTGTGTGTATATTGCTTCAAGGTAGACAAGCTGACTGAGGCTACGGTAGTCGATCACATCAAGCCGCATAAGGGTGATAAGGAACTTTTCTGGAATAGTAGCAACTGGCAATCCCTTTGTGCGTCTTGTCACAGTTTCAAGACAGTTAAGGAAGATGGAGGTTATGGAAAATAATGAATATATTCATAGCAAGAGTTATGATATTATCATTATTAAAATAATTAGTCTGTTATGGGGGGATTATTTGGATTGGCAGAACGTTATACCTTTTGCACCCTTATTTACACCATTGATAGCGTCTGGTGCTATTTATTTTTCATTTAGACAGTATCGATTTCAAAAATACTTAGGATTTGTTGAAAGGCAACTAGATCAATTTTATGGTCCAATGCTTGGATGTATAAATTATCTAGATGCAAATAGAGCGCTAAGAATATTCCTTTACGAAAAAGAAAGTGAAGTAATGAACGATAATGATATAGATGAATTTCTTGATAACAAAGTAAGACTTGAATACATTAATAACTCAATTGCATACGATAATAAAATATTTCTAGAACAGGTATTTCCTCAATATAGAAAGATGTTGAGTCTTTTTTCTGAACACAGCTCTTGTGTACTCCCTGAGACTATGAAACATTACCAGACTCTTTATAAGTTTGTAGGGATTTGGGAAAGACACTTTGCAAAAGCTGTGAATCGAGAAGTTGTAGCCCGATTAGATTTTGAAGAAGACAAGTTAATAGATCTATACTTAAACATTCGCCAAACGGTTGATAAGCTTCAAAAAGAACTACTGTCAAAAAAATCTCATGAAAATTTAAAAAATAAGATTAAATAAAGAGCTGAGACATAGGATCTCCGCTCTTTATTTTAATGTTAGTTAATATTTTTAACTCTAGCAGCCCCCCGGGGGTCACGAAAAATTAATGAATCACAGTAGACCGTGTGGGGGTCAAACGTAAAAAAATGGCCCCAACGAGAGTTTGCGTTGGGAGGAGGGATTAAATGGGGCAAATTGTAAGATTTGAACATCAGCGAGTGGGTCAGAAAGGCGGAGGCAAACATTGGACTGAGCAGGAAGTGAAAGAACGTGAAGCCGCCGCTCAGAAATTTGTCCGTAAGAAAAAAAGAAAAATGAAAGTTCCCGATTGGCTAACCGACGAGGCTCGTAAAGTTTGGCGGAAGACCATAAAGGATATGGAAGAGTTTGATGTATTAGACAAGGTGGATGAAGACGTTCTCGGGACATACTGCGATGCAGTTGCCAAGTACCAAGAAGCAAACAACTTGATTGATCAGAATGGTTATACAGAAATCAATGCACAAGGAAATAGCGTTGTGAGTGCTTACGTTAAATTGGCACAGAGTTATTCACGAATAATTCTGTCTTATTCTAATAAGCTCGGCCTTAACGCAGAAGCCAGAGCAAGACTAGCTAAGAAGATGTCTGAAGGAGGGGATGATCCTAATGAAGAACTCTTCGATTAATTTGGAGGACGTACACCCAACAAATCGTTATGCTGCTGAAATCGTTATGGGTATTCGTCCTAGTTGTCTGCTGGAAAAACTAGCATGTCAGAGACATCTAGACGATCTGAATCGTCAAGGCACAGATAACTTCCCATATGTATTTGATGAGAGTCGTGCTGATCGAATATTTCAGTGGTTTGAAAAATGCTGTAAACACGTTCGCGGACCGTTCTCAGGACAATTCATAGACCTATTACCATTTCAAAAGTTTGACTTAGGATGCGTATTCGGATGGGTACATATGGATTCTGGAAAGCGTAGGTTTAAGAAGTCATTTAATATGCGCGCGAGAGGTAATGTTAAGTCAACCGAGATGAGTGGACTAGCCCTGTACGGAATGTGCGGTGACTGTGTTTACCCACCAGGTATGACGCATATGAAGAGATATGAAGATAGTCCCGAAGTAGAATGCGCAGCAGTTGATAAAGGACAGGCCAAACGTGTATGGCTAGATTCTCAAAAGATGGGAGAGAACAGTCCTGATATATTGAAGAGACTTCGTATTAAGCGAACCTATATTGAACACTCTTCCCGAGGCGGCTGGCTACGCCCACTTTCTAAGGATACGAAAAATAAAGACTCAGGTGCGCCGTGCCTTGTAATTATTGACGAGTACCACGCCCATCCATCCAGTGAGATCCATGACGTTTTATACTCAGGTTTCGGCAAGCGGCTGCAATCATTAATGATGATTATTTCAACAGCGGGAAAAGATGCTGAGAATAGTCCTTGCAAAAAGGAATACGATATTCTTTGTAAAATGCTCGTTGGTGACAGCCCTATGAACGAAACCTATTTTTGCATGATTCGAGAGATTGAAAAAGAGGACGACCCTCACGATGAGGAAATATGGGTGAAAGCAAACCCGATTCTTCAAGAGGACAACGAATATGCCCAAGAGTTAAGAAGACAGATTAAAGCTGAACATGATGAGGCATATAACTCTGGTGATACTGCCAAAATTCGCGAGTTTTTAACGAAGCGAGTTAACAGATGGCAAGCAGACAGTGAAAATAAATATATGTCTGGAATTATGGACAAATGGAAGGCGCTCGCTATGTCGCGGGACGCTTTTTCTGATTTGGTTAAGGGCTTTGTGAGTTGGAATGGATTAGATTTATCCAAAACTACAGATCTAACCGGCTCTGGCTTCGTTTTTCGATTGCCAGATGGGAAATATGCCGTAACTGCACATGGATTTATGCCAGAAGAAACAGCCACTAAGCATGAGCATAGCGACAGAGTACCTTATAGACAGTGGGCAAAGGACGGCTGGTGCACCCTAACTCCTGGTAACGTCGTGGATTACAGCTACATTAAGTCACATATTCAGCAAAAAGAAACAGATGAATCTTGGTTCATTCAGGAAGTCTGTTACGATCCGTACAACGCGACACACTTTACCCAAGAGCTCGAAGCAGAAGGGTATGAGCGTGTTGAGATAAGGCAGGGCGTTCAAACGCTATCTGAACCAACTAAGTTCTTCCGTGAGCTCGTTCTTAAAGGCATGATCGTTCACGATGGCAGCCATTACTTACATGGTGCTTATCAAATGCCATAGAGGTACAGGACAATAACGGAAATATTAAGCTTTCCAAGAAGCACAAGGATGATAGCCAGCGAATCGATTTGATTGCTGCTATTATCAACGCCATGGTTCGGGCAATGGTTGGAGATTCAAGAATTAATCTAAACGAACATATCATGAGCGATGAGTTTTCCTTTTAGTGAGGAGGTGAAATATGAAACGAAGGAATATGGTACAGCGTTGGTGGGATCGACGATCAATGGAGGGTGGTTTATTATCTCCCCCGCAATGGTTGCTCGATCTATTTGGCGTTTCTAATACAGCAAGCGGGGAAATCGTAACGAATGATAGTGCGCTTATGAATAGCAACGTTTATACTTGCGCTTCGATCCTCGGTGGTGATGTTGGAAAGCTCCCAATACAGGTATTTAAGAAACGCGGCGGGGGCATAGAGCGTGATAGTAATCATCCGGTATCCAAATTACTAGGAACTCGTTCTAACCCGTACATGAGCGCCTACACGTTTAAGGAGCTCATGCAAGTACATGTCACTGTATGGGGAAATGGATATGCAAACATTGAATGGGAAACAAGTGGACCCTACAATGGAATGCCCAAAGCTTTATGGCCGCTTGATCCTTCTAAGACAGATGTTCATGTCGATACAATTACAGGTGAGATTTGGTATGTGACAACCCTACCCAACGGAGAAATCCGAAAGCTTAAGAATTTTGATGTGCTCCATGTTAAAGGAATTAGTAAGAGTGGGCTTAAAGGCATTACACCCATATCAGTCATACGTGAAGAATTAGGCGTACAACAGTCACAACGAAAGTTTCTAGGCTCGTTCTATTCGAATGGAACCGCGACAAGAGGGATACTAAAGATCCCAAACGGTACACTGGATAAACCAGCTAAGGATAAAGCAAGGGACGAATGGCAAAAGGCTAACTCAGGTTTGAACAATGCTCATAGAATTGCGATTCTGGATGCTGGCATGGAATATCAGAATCTTGGAATGCCGCTGAACGATGCACAATTTATTGAGACGAGCAAATTCGGCATTATGGAAGTCGGTAAAATATATAAAGTACCAGGCTACAAATTAGGGCTTACAGATGTGAAATTCTCCAATATGGAGAACCAATCTCTTGAATATGTGAAGAGTACTCTACAGCCTATTTTCACAAACTGGGAGCAGGAATGTGATTATAAGTTATTCACGGAATTGGAACGGAAAAGATATTACACCAAATACAATGTCTCCGGTGAGCTGAGAGGTGATAGTACCAGTCGCGCTGCTTATTATAAGGAAATGATTGCTATGGGGGTATACACGATCAATGAGGTCCGAGAGCTAGAAGAGCGGGATAATATCGGCGAGATGGGTGACAAACATTTCGTAAGTCTTAATTATGTGAGTTTAGACAAGATGGACCAATATCAAATGTTAAAGGCTGGAATTAGTAAAGATTCACCAGAAGGGGGGTGATAGTCATGGAATTAGCAAAAGAGATTCGCTATTTACATGCTGAAAAGTTAGAAGTTCGAAGCGGTACGCAAGACGGTGAAATATTAGGGATTGATGGATACGTAGTTAAATTCAATCAGCGTAGTCAGCTCATTTGGGGTGAGTTTTACGAGAGAGTAGCCAAAGGTGCGTTTGCTCGAAGTTTGCAAGAGAATACGATTAAAGCCCTATGGAATCATCGAACTGATTTTGTACTCGGATCAAACAAAAACAGTACTTTACGTCTTCAAGAAGATGAAGTTGGATTACGGTTTGAACTGGATTTACCTAATAATAGTTGGGGAAAAGATGCGTTTGAATCTATTCAGCGAGGGGATGTAGACGGTGTAAGCTTCGGCTTTAATGTTCGGCAGGATGCTTGGCAATATTTAAAAGAAGAGGATGTTTACGAGCGGACACTATTGGAAGTAAACCTGTTTGAAGTCTCACCAACGCCTTTTCCTGCATACGCAGACAGCGAAGTTAACCAGCGTAGTATTGATCAATTAGGTATCACGACCAAAGAGCAACGAAAGCTGGAAAAAGAAAAACTAACCATTGAAATCGACTTATTAGCTATTGGCTGATCTGTCGGTTTTTTATACTCAAAATATGAAAGTGAGGAATTTGAATATGGATCCAAAGGAAAGAGAATTGCGTCAGAAGTTAGCAGCGAAGTTGGAGGAAGCACGCACACTTGCTGGTGAAGGTAAATTAGATGAAGCTCGATCTGCAAAAGATGCAGCGCAGGCTTTGCGTAGTCAAATTGATTTGATGAAAGAGATGAGAGAACTTGATGTACCAGGGCAAACGAATCCGGCAGAACCTGAGAAACGGGATCGGGATGAAACACCCGATAAGGCAGTGGAATATCGCAACGCATTCTTAAAAGAACTTCGTAATAAACCACTTAATTCTGTAGAGCGATCATTGATTGATGAGGCTATTGAAGAAGTGCGCGTCGGTATGCAGGGGGGAGCTGATGAAGATGGAGGACTTATTGTACCGAAAGACATCCAAACGATGATCCATGAGAAGAAACGCCAATTTGTATCACTTGAGTCATACGTAACAGTTGAGCCAGTCTCCACTCGTTCAGGTTCACGGGTAATTGAGAAAAATGCGGATATTACACCATTTGCGGAGATCACTGAGTTGACGGATTTGGATGATATGGATAATCCAAAATTCAAGCCGATCAGCTATGCAATTAAAGATCGCGGTGGAATCCTTCCAATCTCTAACACACTACTTCAGGACACAGACCAGAACCTTATGAATTACATTAGTAATTGGATTGCTAAAAAATCAGTTGTTACTCGGAATAAGTTGATTTTGGACTTACTTAAAGCAAAAACGAAAGTGGCCGTTGCTGATCAAGATGCCATTAAAAAAATATTGAACGTTGATCTCGATCCTTCAATTAGCTTGGGAGCTATTATACTGACGAATCAGGACGGATTTAATTTCTTGGATCAGCAAAAAGATGGCGATGGTCGTTCATTGTTGCAGCCTAATCCAACATTACCGACTCAGAAGCTTTTATTTGGTAAGCCAGTTGTTGTAATTGGAAATCGTTGGTTGCCAACTACAGGGACCACAGTTAAAAAGGCTCCCGTTATTATCGGGGATTTAAAAGAAGCTGTTGTGCTGTTTGATCGTCAACAGTATTCTATCGCTTCTACGAATGTCGGAGGCAAAGCCTTCGGACGCAATTCGACGGATGTACGAGCTATTCAACGTGAGGATGTTAAGGAATTTGATGAAGATGCAATTGTGTATGGTGAACTGACAATCTAGAAAAAAAGGGGGAGTCATTCCCCTTCAAAGGAATGATGAGATTATGTTAGCAACCGTCGATAGGCTAAAAAGTATAATGCAGATCCCGCCGGAAGAGCAAAGCATGGATGATGTTCTGAGTCTTCAACTCAGTGCTGCAACTATAGGAATCGAGGCGCGATGTAAAAGGTCATTTCGAAAACAAGAATATACCGAAACTATTAGTGGTTTTCACAATTCAAAGTACATCAATCTTAGAAACTATCCAATCCATAGTATTTCAGCATTGAATGTGGAAGATTACCAGATCATCGATGAAGGGCGTGTTTACCGTTCACTTGGTTGGCCTCAGGGAGAGCATAATATCACAGTCAGTTATATAGGAGGTTACGTTTTACCTTGTGATGCAACGGAGTATGATCCTAGGACTTTACCGGAGCCCTTGGAACTGGCTTGTCTTCTATATGCTCAATTACTTATGCGTTCTCCTGGTGTTAAGTCAGAAAGGGTCGGAGATATATCCGTTGGATACAGTGATGACAGTGAAGGCTTACCGCCTGCTGTCATTTCTCTTATCTCCCCTTATGTGGGGTTATGGGTATGAGTAAACCACGCAAAAGAGTTATCCGTGGCGCTAACTATGTCATTGAAGATGAGAGTAGAATCCCACAAGTGTTTGAGAAAATCAAAGAGCTACGCCACCATGAAATTACCGTCGGTATATTTGGCAATGAAGAATTAGTAAAGAAAGCCGCAATTCATGAATATGGAGCACCAAAGGCAGGCATACCGGAACGATCATTTTTGCGTGCTGGTACCTTGAAATACAAATCAGCTATTAGTAAAGAAATAAGGGACAACATCGGGGATGTCGTCGAAGGAGCTACGAGTGTTCAAGATCTTCTAGAGAAGATAGGGTCAGTAGCAGCTGAGAAAGTAGCAATGTATTTTGACAAAATAAAAGAACCTGCATTATTACCTGTTACGATCGCACGAAGAAAAGATAAATCTAAAAAACCTCTCATCGATACGAAGGAACTTCGTGATGCGATCAAATACGAGGTGAAACCGAAGAAATGATTCGTTTTTCGAGCATATTGCGACGGTATTCTGTTCCTTGTGTTCTGATCCGTGTCGAAGAAACTTGGAATAGTGTAGGCGAAGCAATAAAACAAGAAACAAAGAAGCCAATGATAATGCCAATACTTCCTATCGATGCGAAACTGTTACAGACAGAGGGCGGGCGCTACATGGCAACCGACAAGGCGATATATTCTAAATTACCTTTGGCTAAAGGAGACCTCATTGAGCATAAGGGTGGCAAGCATACAATCGATGAAGAAGTAGATTATTCGGAGTATGCCGACTTCAACAAGTACATCGCAAAGAGGGTAAGCACGCATGGTTAACTTCGAACTGATAAGGGCGACCTTAGTTGGAGGGCTTAGTGCTTATATCGGTATGCCAGTTATCGAGAGTGATACAGCAGCCAATATGCCTTCCTATCCTTATATGACGTATAACTTTATTACGAATGGTATTTCCAGTGGCCTTCCTGGTATGACGATTTCAGATGGTCCAGACGACGAAGTAATCGAACAATATTCGGATGAGCAATCCATGATGGTTAGCTTCAGTTCTTATGCTCTTCGTAAAGCGGATAGCATCCAAAACGCTATGAGAGCCGCGGAATGGCTGAATATCATCGGATATGACGAATTAAAGACCAAGGCAAACCTCATTGTCGTGGACGTGGGTGATATCCATAATCGTGACGTTCAGATAGGCGATGAATGGGAACGTCGAAATGGGTTTGATGCCGAACTACGTACAGTTAACGCGCTGGAAATGAAACAAGATCGTATCAAAAAAGCTAATTTGCAAAGGGGTTGAACCTACGTGGCGGGATTAAAGGACGTTACTGTAATTATTAATATCAGCAAGCCAACGCCTAAAATTGGTTTTGGTAAGCCGCTGATTGTTGGAACTTCGACCACTGGGGCTGACTACAAATCATATAAGAGCCTAGAGGCTGTCAAAAAAGACTACTCAGCAAACTTGGAGGTCATTAAAGCTGCTACAGCGCTCTTTGGACAAGGTGACAATTCGCCTGCATCCATCGGCATCATGTTGAAGAAGACAGCAGATGCAACATGGAACGAATTCATGGAGAAAGCTTTTTCTCAGGATTGGCATTTCCTTATTTTGACCAGTTCCACAGTTGAGAATATTACAGCCATTGCGGATCTAATCGAGCTAGACGACACACGGCAATTTTTTGCTAGTACTTCCAAAAAAGAAGATTTGAAGACTATCAAATCAAAAGACTATAAAAATACGGTTGCTTTCTATCTTAAGAATACAGATGACTATCCTGAAGCTGCTTGGATTGGCGAAACAGGTTCTCAGGATGTGGGTAGTGTTACTTGGAAATTCCGCACTTTAAGTGGTATTAAACCAATGGAGTTGAGTGCTTCTGAATTGGAAGAAATTCATGAACTTGGAGCTAATACGTATGTAACCAAAGCAGGTGATAACGTAACGTCGGAAGGTAAGACGGTCAGCGGCGAATATATTGATGTCATTCATGCTAAGCAATACGTTACTTACTCTATTGAATATGAAGTTCAGAAACTGCTGAATAAATCACCGAAAATACCATACACATCCGGCGGCATTGCAATGATCGAGAGTACGGTCAAGATGGTCCTGCAACGCTGTTATAACCAAGGCATGATTGCCAGCGATCAAGATAACATTGGTATTTATGGCACTACATTCAAACCCCGTGAGGATGTTAATCCTACAGATCGAGCAAACCGTGAATACAACGAGGGTTCATTTTTCTTCGAGATCGCGGGTGCAATTCACACAGCGAAAATTAATGGCGTAATCCAATTTTAAGGAGTGATATCTTGTGTCTACCAAAACATATGATCCGAAAAGTGTATCGGTTGTCGTATCTGGAGTATTTATTACTGGCTTTGCGGAGAGCATGGTCGAAATTTCAAAAGACGAAGACAACTATGACACGAAGGTAGGGGCTCAAGGGGATACTGTGCGCACTAAGATCAACAATCCTCTTGGTACGATTAAAATTACTGTACAGCATACAAGCCCCCAATTGTCGCTATTGAATCGTTTGGCAGCTAGCGGCGAAATGGTCGCAGTTAGCGTCATATCGGACAATGATCCAAAGGAAACGACCACATCGACAGAGGCGTTTATCAAGAAACAGCCTGACAGGAAGTATGGCAAGGAATCAGAAGACCGTGAATTTGAATTTACAGCGTTAGACCTAAAAATGGAATAGGGGAGATAAAGCATGACAATGACAAATTTTAAACAGAAAGATTTTACTTCAAAAGGCGGGAAGGCATACAAATTTCAATTCCCCGGCATGAGGGCGGCTTCTCAAATTAGTGACCGTACAAAGAATAAACATGGTATTCCCCAAGAAGAAAAACTTGGGGATGAGATGATGAAACATGTGATTGTGCAACCGAAATTATCATGGGATTCTTTTGGAGACAACAAAAAAGAATTTAATGAAGTGATCACTGCGGCCTATCATTTCCTAGAAGGTGTAGATGAAGACGAAGACGAAGGTGAAGAGAATGGCAACGATCAGTAAAGAAGAAGCGCGGCGCAGAGCTGAGAAGAATTGGCCTACTTGGCGCTTGCTCTTATCTGATATAAACATTTCATATAGCGATCTTGATACGATGAGTCACGACGATGTTGCCGAGGCAAATGCCGCTCTTGATATTCACATTGAAAATACAGAGAGACAGATTGAAGAAGCTAAGAAGGGCTCCTAACAGGGCGCTTCTTTTTGTTGTATTGGAGGTGGGACGGTGGCTGGTGGAGCAATAGGAAATATGACGTTTGGCATTGGATTTAAAATCAAGGCCAACGAACTCTACAAGGCAACAAAAGATATTGATGCACTTAAAGGCAAGACAAAGGGAGCCGCGGATGAAGCTGGTAAAGCATCTTCTAGATTCGCCGGACTTGGCAAGACATTGGGTGTTGTTGGTGGCGTAGCTGCTGGGGTTGTTGTTGCTGGATTTGTAGCCGTGGGAGCTGCAGCTTGGAAAGCAGGCGAACAGTCACGAGAATCCACGCGTATCCTTCAGTCAAGCACGGGAGCAACGGGGAAAGAACTAGATGGACTATTACAAAGTTATCGTAATCTAGGAAGTGTGGTCCCCGATGATCTGGGTGTTGTTGCAAAAGTTATGGCCGATGTTAGCAAAGGGACTAGAGCTACAGGAAAAAGCCTTGAAGATATGAGTGGTAAAATACTCAGTCTTAATACGCTGACGGGTGTTAGTACGGATGTTATGGGTGTAAACTTCCCTCGGGCTATGGGTGCATGGGGTATATCTGCCGACCAAGGTGGAGCGATGATGGACAAGATGTTTTTCATATCCCAAAAAACAGGAGTTGGAGTGGATGTGCTTGCCGAACAACTCAAGACCTTTAGTGGACCTTTACGTCAAATGGGTTTTGACTTTGATACATCGACGGCCATGCTCGGTAAGTGGGCTAATGAAGGGGTTAATACAGAGCTTGTTGCTGGCTCCCTTCGGATTGCACTAGGTAAAATGTCTAAGGATGGCGTGAAGGATACTCGTGGCGCTTTAGATATTGTTATCAAGAAGATCAAGGATGCAGGATCAGCAGGAGAGGCAACAGCATTGGCTATGGAGGCGTTCGGCGCTAAAGCAGGACCTGATATGGCCGATACCATCCGTGAGGGACGGTTTGAACTGGGTAACTTGGTTACCGATATGAAAAACTCAAAAGGACTTATTGATGACACCTATAATCGGAACATGACCTTTGGAGATAAAATGGGTGTTCTGAAAAACAAAATATTGGTTGCACTAGGCCCATTAGGTGAGCAGCTTAGCTTAATGGCGGAGAAGGCTTTCCCTGTCATTGAAAATCTATTTAACGAAATGTCTGGGAAACTTATGAATGCTTTGCCATCCATTGAGAAATTTTTTACTGTTGGCGCTGATGTTATTGGTATTGTACTTAAGGATGCTGGCATTACGATCGGTTTTCTAAAAGAGAACATTGATTATGTGATTCCGGTACTTGCTGTCTTTGCTACCGGTCTTTTAGTTGGACTTGCACCAGCGTTGTGGGCGACTGCGGTAGCAGGTTGGGCGGCTATGGCTCCCTTTTTACCTCTAATCGTTATTGTACTTGCAGTTGCCGCCGCTGTTGTTGGAGTTATCTACGTTTTCAAGCATTGGGGAGCTATCAGCACGTGGTTGATAGCGAAGTGGAATGAATTTAAGACGTGGACGTTAAACCTGTTTAACGGCATCATTAGTTTTTTCAAAACATGGGGTGTGACCATACTTGTTGTACTTGGCGGGCCTATAGCATGGATTGTGGCTTTAATCATTAGGAATTGGGATCAAATTAAATCCGTTACAATATCTGTGTTTACAGGCATTTGGAGCAGCTTAGTAGGCATATGGAACAGTATCGTATCATCTGTTACGTCCGCGGGGAATAGTGTCCTAACTGCTATTACAGGAGTATGGAGCTTAATTCGAAGTACTTCAGACAGTTTATGGACAGGGATATCGAACGGGGTTTCAGGCATGTGGTCGGGCATCAAGAACTTCTTTATTGATGGAATCAATTGGGTTGTACAGAAAATTAACGGGCTCATTGGTAGCCTGAATAGCGCCATGAATGTTGAAATGCCGTGTTGGATGGGTGGGGAAAACTTGGTGTTTCGATTCCCACGATCCCGACACTTGATGGTAGCCATGCAAACGGACTAGCTAATGTCCCATTTGATGGTTATATTGCTGAGCTACACCAAGATGAACGCGTATTGACTGCTGCGGAGAATAAGGATTATAGTTCACCTCGAACTGCTCCAGCTCGGGCTACCTCGCAACAAGGTGGAACAAGAAAGATAGAGATCCAACTCACGGTAGATGTTAATGGCGGCTCTATGGATAGCCAACAAACAACATCACTAACTACTCAAATGAAACAGGTTATGCAAGATGTAATTGAAGAAGCTATGCGGCGCGGGAATTTCGGGGAGGCGGCGATTTAATGGCGAAAATCGACGGATATTATATACTTGCCGAAAAAGAGGACTCTGTCTTAGATGTTGATATTACTCAGCAGCCAGTTGAAAAAGGTATTGATGTTAGTGACCATGTTCAGCGTAAAGCCCGAACGCTTTCAATCAGTGGTGTCGTCTCTGGAGACAAAGCAGCAGAGACACACCAATTCCTTATTGAGTCTCAGGACAATGGGAAGATTGTAAATTACGTGGGCAGGACAACGATGAAAGGGTTGCTTTCTGACCTCTCCACAAGTCGAGATTACAGAACAGCCAATGGCTTTACCTACTCTCTTACCATTACTGAAATTCTTATTGCCAATTCATCTTTTGTTAGTAAGCTTCCTTTACCCGTCAAAGCTCAAGCTGCCAAAATTGTTAACTCAGGAGTTAAGCAGACGAAGAGTAAGAAAAAGGATGGTAAGAAGACTACTAAAAAGAAAACCAAGGCAAAAGTTAAGAAGGTCAAGAAGGTTAAGAAGGATAAGGGCGCTATATGGAGGGCTTAAGGAGGAGCTATGGAATACATTGATATTGAAAAAGACCTCATTCCATATCGATTTGATATTTCTCTTGCCGAGGAAATGTATACCTTAGAGGTTCATTATAATGCAGACTATGACTTCTTTACTGTGGACCTAGAACTTAATGGAGAGATACTCGCAGTTGGGGAGAAGTTAGTTTATGGGATGCCCATTTTCTATGACATCCAGGACAATAGATTTCCTAAAGTTCCTATCATCCCTTATGACGAATCGGAACAACAAACTGAAGTCAATTGGAAGACGCTCAGCGAGAGCGTCTTTTTGTATGTGATTGATGAAGAAGGTGAAAATACTGGCTAATTTTTGGCGTGTGATTGAAGTCATGACAGCTAATATGAAATTCACGAGCAATAGTTTCAATATAGAGGGTACGGTCCCTTTTGATAATGATGCACTTCCCAATGAATCTGAAATTAAGATTTGGAATCTTTCCGACACAACTTTGAACAATATCAAAAAAGGTGAAGTATTAATGCTTAACGCTGGATATAAAGGGGATGTGAGCCTGCTACTGCACGGGTACATATCCAAGGTATCCACTACATGGGAAGGCGTAGATAAGATTACTACGATTAATGTTCTGGATAGCGAGGATCTTTCTAAACGGGAAGTAAAAGAGATTGCTTTTGCAAAAAATACTTTAGCGAGTGCGATCATCAAACAAATGGCTGGTTACATTGGACTTCCGGTAGCCCAAATGGAATTAAATCAGGACTATCGATACCAAGAGGGTTATACAGCCAAAGGACCCGTTACCGAGATCATATCTAAGGTGGCACAAGACTGTGGCACATCTGTTTATATCAATAAAAACAAACTTTATGTTCGGAACTTGCGACGTGGTGGCGATTCTGTTTTCAAAGTAGACACAACTACTGGAATGATTGAATCACCAGGAAGATTTGAGGACGGGTTAACGAAGGGATTCAATATCAAAATGCAGTTACAGCATAGGGTTACTACGGCATCTGTCATTGATCTAACCTGTAGGATGTTTACTGGACGCTTACATGTTCGCAGTGGCACGCATACCTTCAGCCGTACAGGTGACTTTACAACTGAAGTGGAGGCGATTTTGTGAGAACAGATCCTGCTGGTGGATTGTCTCAATTGCTCAGCTCCTTTCAAGATAAATTGCTCAGCAGTTTGCATGTCGGCTTTCCGTGTAAAGTCATTAAGTTTGATGAATCAAAGCTCACAGCAGACGTGCAACCACTGATTCGAACAACATCAGGTGATCCGGCAATGCTTCAGGGTGTACCTGTGCTTGGGCAACAATGGAAGATTGATGGAGGTACCGCTCAGGTGTACAAACCAGTGTTACGACAAGGCGATGTTGTATTTGTGGTTTGCGCTGATCAGGAAATTAAAAACGCTTTGAATGGGTCCATTGCTTCAGCCGATACAGGCAGACAACATGACCCTAATGATGCAGTTATAGTGGGGGTGTTTGGATGCAGTCTTTCAAGTTAACAGAAGGCGACATTGAATTTGATAGTACGGGGAATATAGTCATGATCGATGGGGAGCAAGAGCTAGCTCAGTGTTGCGAGATTGGAATTGGCACCAACACAGGGGAGTGGTTCTTAAATCCTGGTCTCGGTATTACGTTTAGTTTGTTTCTCGGCAAGCATCTAAATAATGAGGAAATGAGAAGCGAACTGACGCGCGGGCTTCTACAAGAGGAACGAATAAAAAGCGTGGAAGATATCACATTCGACGCAGATGAGAGATCACGGGTCATGACGGTATCTTTTAAAGCTACAGGCATATCCGGCGAACTGATTCACAGTGAAGGGGTGACAATCGGTGCTGGATAAGACAGGATTTAAGAGGAAGCGATTTGAAGATCTGATTTCTGAGGCAGAGGAGAAAGCAAAGACTGCATACGGAGAAAATGTTAATACATCTGAGAGATCATTTCTAGGAATTCTGCTGAGATTATTTGCGTGGTTTATGGCTAAGTTATGGAGCACAGCGGAAGACGTTTATAATAGTGGATATATTCCAACAGCAACGGGAAGCAATCTAGATCGGCTTGGTCCCAATGTGGGTATTTCACGAGTATTGGAGCAATATGCAGTAGGATTAATAAAGATTACAGGGAGTAAAGGACATCTAGTACCTGCTGGTTTTCTAGTCCGAACAGAGTCAGGAATATCATATGAGACTATAGAAGAGACAACGATTGACGCTGATGGGTCGGCAACCGTTAAAGTCGAAGCTCTGGAGGGTGGGCAGTCAGGAAATGCGGCTGCTGGTACAATAACCGTGATCGTCAATCCGAATCCCAATATCATTGCAGTTACCAATACAATGCCTCTCTCGGGCGGACGTGAGAAAATGACAGATCCAGAATTCAGGGATCTGTTTTCTTTGTCTGTAGCTGGTGGAGGTGCTGCAACTCCTGATGCTATACGTAGCGCAATTCTACGTGTGTCAGGTGTACGAGCGGCAACAGTTATCACAAACAGTAGAGTGACTGTAGATCCTGAAGGTAGACCAGGGAATTCTTATCAGTGCTATGTACTTGGCGGAGATGAAAAGGAGATAGCGGAGGCTATCTTTTCGGTAGGGGCCGCCAGTATTGAATCTTATGGTGATATCGTTAATCAAGTTATGGACTTGGGTGGGTATCCGCATGAGGTCAAATTTAGCCGAGCTAAAGAAGTAGTTATAAGTCTTAAAATCAGTGTCAAAAAGAATGAAAGTTACCCTGCTGATGGGGATGATCAAATACGATCAGCCTTGGTGAGGTACATTGGTGGCGAGTACGCAGGAAGTTACTATAATGGTCTTAATATGGGCAGTAGTGTGATTTTCACGCGCCTTATAAGTACGATCTATTCCGTTCCTGGTATAGAAGATTTAACGGTATTAGCTGGTGTCGGAAGTAGCTTGAAGAGTGAGAATGTCTCTTTAGCTCGCTACCAAGTTGCTCAGACAAATGCATCAAGTATTGAGGTAACGAGTCATGTTTAGCGTCAAAGATATGATGATGAGATTAACCGATGTATTTAATAAGAATCCGAATAGCAACATCGGGAAGCTTATTAGCATCTTGCATGGGCAGTTAAATGACTTAAACGATACTTTTGAGACGATAAGAGAATGGCGTAACATCGACAAGGCGCGAGGTACTACCTTAGACCGTTTTGGCAGCAATATTGTTCAACCCAGAGGCGCGGCGACGGATGAAGTTTATAGAGTGCTTTTAAAATCAAAAATTGCCCGCAATCTGTCTAAAGCGGATATTAACACCATTATAAGGGTATTGGCTTTGGCACTAGATTGTGATTATAGCGACATCCGTATTAAGCCCAAATACAATGATCCCAACGAACCCGAGCCAGCCGCGTTGTCACTCATTCGGGTACCCATTAAGCGGCTGAATGAGGTTGGCATGTCGCCCATGCAGTTTGGACAAATCATCCAAAAGACTGTGGCGGCGGGAGTCAGGGTCGCACAAATCGAACTTTCTGGAACCTTTCGGTTGTCGTCGGTTTATGATCAGTTAGAGCATGATCAATTCGGCCTATCAGATCCAGCCATGACCACGGGTGGCAGTCTCGGAGAAGTGTTTGTCCCGGGCTACGATTATTCATTACCAATATAGGAGGGATACCATGTTTGTCAAGAAATCACCGGAGTGGAAAGCTAAAGGTAGTGAACCACCAGTCTCGAAACGCGAAACGGGCTGGGAAGTGGAGGACAGGCCGCCAGCCGCGTGGCTAAACTGGTTTATGAATTCAACTGCTGAATCCGTTCAAGAATTGCAGAGTAAGGCAGTGGAGAAAACATATGTTGATGAAGCTGTTGCAAGCGTGAAGGTCACGGTGCCTGATGCTTCATTAACGCAAAAAGGTATTGTACAGCTATCAAGCGCTAAGAATGGAATGCGCGAAACGGTAGCAGCTACGGAGAAAGCGCTAGGCGAAATACAGGCGAGTGTTACTACGCATTTGACTGATAATATGAAACATATTAGTTCAGCAGAACGCGCGGATTGGAACGCTAAGGAAACGACAACAGGAGCACAGATAAAGGCAGATGCAGCAAAGACAGCAGCCAACACATACACCAACACAGAGATTGCCAAGGTGGGTAGGGACATTGCAAGGTATCCGGGCTACGGGTACGGTAATCCGGGAACCAACGCCGCTAAAATCAATGTTACTACTGGATATGACGCTACTGTAGGAATTGGATCGTCATTCTCATTCTATGCTGGCGGCTCTTATACGAAGCCTGTAACACTGTCTCTGAATGGACAAGGTGTTTACACTATCATCACAAACGGAGTAACCAAGGATACGATTGATATTGTTGCAGGCAAGATGTACAGCGGTAGAATAATCGGTACCGATTTTTTATTGGATAGTGGCTCGGGAGGGGGTGCAAAAATCAATGGGCAGGAAGAGATTTATGCGGCATACAATGACACTATTAATGCGTATGATCCGGTAGTGTTAAGCGAGATGATGACTAGGCTACCGGACGTATCTCCTGTGCCCCCTTCGTATTCTGACACCACAGCATTTAGCACAGATGGAATGTTATTAGCCGCATCTTGCCCTAGCGCTCCTTACTTATTTTTGTACAAGAAAAACGGGAATTCATGGTATAAGTTACCTAATCCAACGCAACCGCCAAACGGACATACTAGGGGATTAGCGTTCAGTCCAGATGGTAAATTTTTGTCTACTGTCGGGTTTTATGCACCGTTTGTGACAATTTATAAACGAGATGGAGATACCTTTACTAAGTTGCCGGACCTAAGCGTTCTACCTAGCGGTGGTTGTTATAACGTGTCGTTCAGCCCAGACAGCTCGCACATGTCTGTCGGGCATGATAACTTCCCATTTGTTTCTATATATAAGGTAACAGGGGATACCTTTGTTAAGTTGGCTAATCCAGATTCATACCCTACCGGGATAGTGCGGGCAAATACTTTTAGTCCAGATGGAAAGTTTCTGGCTCTTGGATTCTTGCAATCTCCATATATTAAAATATACCGAAGAGAAGGTGACATTTTTACTACGTTGGAGTATCTACCAATTCCACATCCTAATGCTGGAATTATTTCTCTTTCGTTTTCTCCTGATAATAAAGCTTTGGCCGTAGGGTATACCGCAAGTCCATATTTAATGATTTATGTGAGATCTAGAGACGACTTTATCCAAATGAGCAACCCACCTAAGATGCCCGATAATACTGTATATGGATTATGTTATAGTCCGAATGGGAAATATTTGTCTCTAACATATGCGAACTCGCCTTATTTGATCACATATTTGATCGTAGACCCTGTCAAATATAAGCCTTTAAATAATCCTACCATGCTACCTTCGTATGTTTGTGTTGACCTTGCATACGCTCCAGACAGTAATACTATATCGGTAACAACGTATCAGTCACCACTTTTAATGCTTTATGATGTCAGACTAAGGGCTGTTAAATCCTCACCGTCAATAAACGCGTTAACAAACGCTGACGGAGCTGGATATGCATTATCAAGCGGTGTAGCCAATGATGTTAAAAAAATAGTGAGAATATGGAGGACATAAAAATGATATTTTATTGTCAGGTAAGTGCGGATAACATTATTACTGATGTCATCGAGTACCCCTATAGAGATTATGTAGAAATCGAAGTGGAAGGAAGGCTTCCGGCGGGAGTTAGCGCGGGTTGGTTTAAGCTAGAAGAGGGTAAAATTGTAGAATACCCTGAACTAAAGCCAGTCAAAGATGAGGCCACACTAAGCATCGAAATCACAAAACTTAAAGAGTCTCAAGTCGAGCAAGATGAATTAATAATGCAACTAATATTAGGAGGTGTTTAAAATGGAGGCTATCTATAACTTATTTTTGCGTAACTGGATTAATAATCGCGCATCCGTTGAACAAATCAACCAAGCAGTTGTTAAGAATTTCATAACCGAGGAAGAAGCTAATACGATTAAGGAATCAGATCGGAACCCTCTGTAACCTTACAATTAAATACACTGCAATACCAACAGCACCCATTGAGGTGTATTTTTTATGCCCTCAGGAGTGGTTCGAGGGCTTGTTTTTATCTTTTATAAAGAGATCGAGGGGGAAGGGTCATGGATGATAGATGGGTTGGGGGAGTCGCAGTAATATTCGGGGCTATAACAGGCTACCTGTATGGAGGGTGGACGGTACTGATGAATGCACTTTTGATATTGGTAATCGCAGACTTTGTAAGTGGGTGGATCGCTGCATGGATTAACGGCGAACTAAGAAGTATGAAAGGTTATATCGGGATCGCCAAGAAGGTTGGTATATTCCTTATCGTAACCGTTGCACACACCATTGATGGGGTATTAGGTGATTTACACTATCTCAGGGATGCAGTAATCTTCTTTTATATTGCAAATGAATTACTCAGCATCATTGAAAACTACGGAAAGATGGGGCTTTATGTACCGGAAGTTTTACTTAAAGCCGTAGCAGTCCTAGAATCAAAAGGCGGAAATAAGAAAGGGGCGGAATCAGATGCAAGCGCGAAATAGTCGTAATGCACAAGGTATTGATGTGTCGCACTGGCAGGGTACGATTGATTGGAAGAAGGTAGCTGCTGCGGGAATATCCTTTGTCTTCATTAAGGCCACACAAAATAGCATAGATAACAATTTCTTGGATTACGTCAAAGGTGCAAAAGCCGCTGGCCTGCTCGTCGGTGCGTACCATTACGTGGATGATTCCGTAATCAACGCGGACTTGGCACGCGCAGCCGCACAGACTTTTTATAAAGCCATCCAAGCCGCAGGTGGTGTGGGTACGTTTGATCTGCCGCCAGTGATGGATTATGAGAGCAATAAAAGCAAACTTAGCAAAGCGACAATTACGGTTGTTGCCAAAGCTTTTTAGAAGAGATCCACCGACTAACGGCAGTGAAGCCTGTCGTCTATACGTATCCGTCCTTTATCGGGAACTTTACAGGGCTGAGCGAGTACCCTCTTTGGATTGCGCGTTACAATGCAGCAGTACCACCGGATAACGCTTCTGGCTGGACACGCTGGGCATTCTTTCAATACAGTGACGGCTCAGCGGGCGGGGGCTTGCCGAGCGGTACGCGTAGGGTTTCGGGGATAAGCGGCCCTGTTGATTTAAATGAATTTGACGGGACTATTGAGCAACTGAAGGAACGGTATAAAAAGAAGAAAGAGCCGCAGAAGGAAGGTACAAATATGGATAAGAAAGATGCAAATGCCATTATTGAGAAATATCTTAAGCCAGCATGGGGAGCAGCAACAATCCCATCAGATAAAAAAGAGATTGGTAGGTTGGCTGATCAACTAAGAGCTGCTTCAGGTCAGCCTAGACAAAACGTATAATTAATTTCCCTATATTTTCAATTCTCAATTTGAAATAAATACTGAATGATACTTCTAATAGTTATTCTTATATTGGATAAATATGTTATAATTGTAATTGTAGAGAAAAAAATGGAGGAGATATACTAATGAACGACAACGATGAGGTAACATATTTCGAGATCCCAGATTTTAAAGATTTATTAAAAACTATAATTCAGAGTTACAAAATCTCACCAGTTTCATTAAGTAAAGTCTCTGGTCTAGACAAGGATTTAATATCCGACATCTCAAACGGAAAAATTAATATAGATAGTATCCCTTATACTGACAGAGCGCCGTTTGATGATCTGGTTACCATGTTAACAATAGGAATGGAGATGGTGGAAAATGACAATAGAATAACATCTATAATCGAAGCATTGAACCATGAATATTTTATCTCATATGAAAGCATAGCACTATATGCCAAACTAGAACAGGAAGACTTGCAACAATTTATGAATGATTCCAGCTCCGTTACTTTTGAAAAACGATATAAACTAGCGGTCACAACATTGTTCCTTCATTCTCTTTTCAAACAACCTCAATAGTAAGAAGTGTAAACAAAGGAAAAGAACTACCATAGTAGTCCTTTTCCTTTTCTACTTATTAATTTAAGTTCCAACCTATTTTATTGTACCCTGTGCGGGCAACAGGAGTGTTAAGGGTTAGATAATAGGCTGTCCCATCCAAAGAAGCAGTATATGAGTGACCTTTTAATGCAAGATACTTTACAGAGCCACTGAGGCCACTTACAGGATCGACGCCACTCACTAGTCCAGAGGAGATATCCATTATACGCATAGTACCTACAAATGTAGTTGCGGGTCTAAATGTTTTAATAGAATACAATACGTGGGTTGTTGTAGCTGTTAATGTAAGTATACCTCCATCACCCTCAAAATCTTGTAAAGGTTGTATAGAACCTTGAGGTTTAATAGATTTCAATGGTATAGAAATACTTTCACCTACAACTAATTCAACAGCCGGAGTATTATCAATAAAATTGTAAGATTGTCCACTAACCTGATTGGTCACAGAGTCTTGGGCAAAAACAGTCAAAGACATAGATAACACCATCGTAAGAGTAAACATAGCAATGAATAATTTTTTCATAATAGTAAATTTCCTCGCTTTCATTAACACTAAGATAGAATACAATTAACTTGATTTTATTTTTCAAGTGAATTTATTCTTCATAATTACAAACAACATAAATAATGGAAAGTTTAATATAATATTCATATTTTTAATAAAAATAGAATATTGGTGATTTACTATGCGCCATTTTTTGTATGGTGAAGGATAAAGACAACACAAAAAAATCAAAACGATTTTAAATCGTCCTGATTTTAGCGCATATAAACCCTAAAAACCTTTTAATAAGGTGAGCCAAGTTATATTTGACCTATTAGTGTAATTGAACTAATCGGTTCACTTCCTCAATATCCTCAATCGGTACCCATACATAGCCCTCTGAGACCTTTAATTTAATGCGTAAAGGATCAGTAGATACCTGTGCCTTGCCTGTTATTTCCTCGCCATCATGAAGCTTTAGAATAACTCTCTGTTGGTATGTAGCTGCAATATGTAATTCTTCATTCATTGTTTATCCTCCATTTATGCATACCAGAGCATCGAGAGGCGTATGTAAAACAAATGCAAAATAAAGACAGTAGAGTTAAACCTATTATTGATGAACAACAATGGCAACTGGTTGAGGAGGCACTAGGATCGTCATTCCGCGAGCGTGTTAGAGTTACCCTAATAATATTTGATCCTTTTGAAGACAAACAATTAAGTGGTGTTGTAACAACAGTAAATACCCACCTAAAAGAAATCAAACTAAGTTATGATGATGATTTTAGTTGGATAAAATTTAGTGATATTCTATCTGCTTATACATAAGTGTTAAAAAGACCACGCCAGTAGGTGCTAACGTGGTCTTTTTGTTATTTAAGAAGCTTCTTGATAAGTTTGAATATATCAAATGAAGTCTTATTGTATACCTTATTGTATGCTGCTCTCTTTGGGGTCCTAAGCCAACCGTAACCCTTAGGCATCTTTATTCCAGCTCTATGTACGATCTGACGCTTTATGCTTGTGCGAGCTGCTATACGTTTTTTGATACTGGGTTTACGCATACCGAACTTCATGAAATTCATCACCTTAATGATAAAATAATAAAAAATAATCTTACATTTATCTAGTTACCATTTAAAGCCTTTGTCATCTGTTTCTCATTTGACTTAACACTATCACTAGTTGCTGTTTCAGCACCTCTATAAACATATTTCGTATTCTGATAAAAATCGTAAGCATACTTCTTCATGGCTTGAGATTCATCGGCTTGATGTTCAACTACAACCGACTGAAAAAGGTTGCTTAACATATATTCTGAATTGTTAGCATCTTTTAAATATTTTCTTGATTGGAAATCCTCTATAATATGAGTCTGAAATTGTTTTAACTGATCTGCACTAGGATTGAATTTTTTTGCAAGTAGTTCCACTGCATCTGCTTTTTCTGTTTTAGATTGTGCTGACTTAGCTATATCTTTTATGGATGATTTCCAATCAGGCTGGGCAGCTTCAGTCTTTTCAATTTTTTTTTGTGGCTGGGCATTCTCATTTGTGGTATTTTTAGGATCGCTTGTACATCCACTTATAAGCGCAAGTGTTACGCTTAAAGCAAATATAGTATTAAATAATTTCATGGTATATTATTTCCCCCTGTAGGTAAATTATAGAAATAGTGTAACAAACTCAGAAAATTATAACTACTAAATTAATAGATTTGTCTGGAAAGTCATAAAGCAATATAATAATGAAATGATACTCTTTGTTATGAAAAAAAATCACACAAAAAATCACATTTCCTGCGAATGAGTACGATCATGAACGTTACTTCTAGATCATTTATCAATCGGAAATCCTAATAATAAAGAGAATATGAATGTATTCGAATACACGAGAAAGTTAATACCAGATGTTCTACATCTAAGAGAGGTGCAACCATGAAATCAATATACCTGGATCATGCGGCTTCT
This sequence comes from Paenibacillus pini JCM 16418, assembly GCF_000576305.1. Taxonomy (GTDB): domain Bacteria; phylum Bacillota; class Bacilli; order Paenibacillales; family Paenibacillaceae; genus Paenibacillus_AQ; species Paenibacillus_AQ pini. The sequence continues at coordinate 85,044 of NZ_BAVZ01000002.1, forward strand.
ACTCCCGTTCATCCTGAGGTCGCCCAAGAGATCATGAATGTGATGACGAATCATTACGGTAATGCTTCGAGTGTGCATTCTTTTGGTAGGACGGCTAAACGGACGGTGAATGGAGCCAGAGATCAGATGGCTGAGACACTTGGGTGTTTTCCTGATGAACTGGTCATGACAGCGGGGGGAACAGAAAGCGATAATCTCGCGATCTTTGGCATTGCGTCGGCAAGAGCTGACCGAGGAAAACACATCATTACCTCTGCGATTGAACATCATGCAGTTCTCCATGCATGTAGCGAACTTGAGAAACAGGGGTATCATGTGACTTATGTTCCGGTCGACCACACAGGACTAGTTCAATTGAATGCCATTGAAAAAGCCATAACGGATGAAACGATATTGATCAGCATTATGTATGGTAACAATGAAGTAGGTACGATTCAACCGATTGAAGAAATCGGTCAACTTGCGCGAAGCCAAGATATTATTTTCCACGTTGATGCGGTTCAAGCCCTGGGTAATTTTTCGATTTCTTGTCACTCACTTCCGGTCGATTTAATGAGTTTTTCGGGTCACAAAATTAATGGACCTCAGGGTGTAGGAGCGTTATACGTGCGCCGTGGTCTGCATTTAGACTCACGTCTATTTGGAGGATTGCAAGAGAAGAAGCGCCGCGCAGGTACTGAGAACATGGCTGGTATCGCTGGTTTTAGCAAGGCAATAGAGCTAGCAGAGCAGCATCTAACGGAACGCAGGGAAGAGGATCTGATGCTGCGTAATACACTGCTGAAAGCGTTAGAGAAAGAAATTGGATCAGACTCGTTTATTGTGAATGGACATCCCACTGAATTTCTACCTCATATTCTAAACATAAGTTTCCCGCAGACCGACACTGAGACACTGTTAATGAATCTGGATATGGAAGGCATTGCAGCGGCCAGCGGCTCAGCGTGTACTTCAGGATCTTTAGAGATTTCACATGTGCTCCAAGCCATGAAACTTCCTCAAAATGTTTTGTATTCAGCGATTCGTTTTAGCTTTGGTTTGGGTAATACTAGTGAAGATATGGAATACACAGCCCAAATAATTGGAACCATTCTACGGCGTATGCGTAACAGATGTTAGGGATTCTCTAGTATGGACTAGGAGGGATGAGTGTTCCATACCACCGGGAAACAATGCCTCATAACGATGCGGCGGCGTATACATTTTTCGAGTGTGGACGCCTTTGTTTTCAATATAAGAACGGTAGGAGGGATCCGAGTCATGAAGTTTCAGGAAATGATTGGACTTGCGATCTTCGATATGGAAGAAGGCAAGGAGATCGGTAAGATTACCGATATTATCATAAGTGGCGATTGGAAGATATTGGCCTTTGAACTGCAAGGAAAAGCTCTTTTTTCCGGATCAGTGAAGACCGTTGCTTGGGAGGATATCGTCGCTTATGGTGAAGACGCTGTGATGATTCGTAATGAGCAGGCTGTTCGTAAGACGGAAGCCGACGACATACAATTTACTTACATTCTCGGCAAAAACAAACTGAAGGACTTATCCGTGCTAACCGAAGAAGGTGTGATGCTGGGAAAAGTTACCGATGTTTATTTTGACCAAGAAATGGGAAATACAATACTAGGTCTCGAAATTAGTGATGGTTTTGTCACAGATATAATTGAAGGCCGAAAATGGCTGCCTTGCACATTAGAAATGGCTATTGGGGAGAATGCAGTCATGGTTCCTTCTATGAGCGAGCAACGTTTGGAAAAAGCCATTAATTCTGTTAACGGATAGGTGATCAGCTAATATGAAATGTCCTAACTGCAATTCCAAAGATATTGGTAAGATTGGTTCCCATCAATTTTATTGCTGGGGCTGCTTCATCGAACTAACGGTAAACGGTGAGAAAATGTCCGTATATCAAGTCGAGGAAGATGGTACACTTAGTTCACTAGATGATTTATTCTTTGAGGAAATGCCTCAGGATTTCCCTCAAATACATATCTCCTCGTGAGCGAGATCAGCAGATATTGAGAACGATTGCTTGCAATGACGACATGTTACTAACGTAAAAAGAAGCCCAACACTAGCGCTCGCAAGACGCGCACGTTAGTGTTGGGCTTCTTGAATCTATGGACTTATCTATCCAATTTAAGGTTAATTTCCTTCTTTCGGACATATACTACCCTGAGGGCCAGTCCGAAAGGGGAGTACAACTTGGATCAATTGACCGGTAATAAGTGGTTTCGTCTGATGGTAATCGTACTTCTCGGGCTGATTAGCTTATTTTTCATATGGCATCTACGTCCTATGTTTTTAAATATTTATCAGTTTCTCAAAGCAATACTGGCTCCCTTTGCAGTCGCTATGGTTATTTCCTATGTTCTTAATCCAATTGTAAGTATGCTGGCTCATAGGAGAATGCCGCGAAGCATCGCTGTACTGCTCATTTATGCTGTTTTTTTAATGTGTTTGGTCGTAATACTGATTAATATGATCCCCATGTTTGTTGAGCAGCTCGAAGATTGAATGAGCACTTACCTGAAATGACAATGCATGCCCAGAGTTTAATGGATAACTTAGATAATAAGCTTTTGCCATCAGGTGTTCGGAAGGGTGTTAATCATTGGATGTTCCAGTGGGAAGGTAGACTTGCCAAAGGGATTTCAGACTTCATGGATAATATCGGGACTACCATAAATCTAGTGATGAATATTTTTATCGTACCGTTTCTGATTTTCTATATCTTAAAAGACTTCGATGTATTTGAACGTTCTATTGTATCTTATTTGCCACGTACACACCGAAAGTCATTTGTCATGTTATTAAAAGAGATGGATTCTGCGCTTGGTAACTACGTTAGAGGTCAATTTCTAGTTTGTGTAATCATTGGCGTATTCGCTTATATTGGGTATATGCTAGTGGGAATGCCTTATGCACTTCTTATGGCGAGCGTGGTGGCCATCTTCAATATCGTTCCTTATCTAGGTCCTTTTCTAGGGGCAGCACCGGCTCTTGTAATGGCAGCCACGATTTCCATGCGTCTGGTGCTGATGGTAGTCATCGTGAATACGCTCTGTCAGTTGCTGGAGAGTAATGTTATTTCCCCTCAGGTCGTTGGTAAAAGACTGCATATGCATCCGATGCTGATTATTTTCGCGCTACTTGTAGGCGGTGAGCTTGCGGGAATTATTGGCCTCATACTTGCTGTGCCTGTATTCGCAGTATTCAAGGTTATCGTGCAGCATTTCTTTGCTTATTATATTAAGCGCAAACCAGTTTAGCCTTACATTGACAACGAATAGTCTCGTGGATATACTTGTACTAATTGTACATTAACGACAAAACGACGATGAAATGAAGTACGGTAGCGCTCCTTGTTCAGAGAATGGGTTCCATTGTAATAATGCAATGGCTGCGAGAACCCTCAAGTGAAAATGCCGGAAAGCTGATTTCGGAGTGTGAGACAAATTCACCGGCAGGCCCCGTTATAGGCCGTTACAAAGGCGATCGTCCGAATATTTTGGAGCCGTGCTCATCAGCATGATCTGAAGTACAGGGCGATAACCAGGGTGGTACCGCGATTTCATCGTCCCTGAATATTCAGGGGCGTTTTTTGTGTTCAGGCATGTACTTGGTTCACTACATTCTATATTGGAGGCTATATTATGAAAGCAAGTGAAATTCGTTCCAAATGGCTGGAGTTCTTTGCAAGCAAAGGCCATCAAATTGAGCCGAGTGCTTCCCTCGTGCCGCACAACGATCCATCTCTTTTGTGGATTAACGCTGGTATGGCACCATTAAAGCCGTATTTTGACGGCCGAACCATTCCGGAAAATCCACGTTTAACCAATTCGCAGAAGTGTATTCGTACAAATGATATTGAAAATGTAGGTAAAACACGTCGTCACCATACTTTTTTTGAGATGCTGGGTAATTTCTCCATTGGCGACTACTTCAAGGAAGAAGCCGTTACATGGGCATGGGAGTTCCTTACTAGCAAAGAGTGGATCGGGTTCGACCCTGAACGTCTTTCCGTTACGGTATATCCAGAGGATGAGGAAGCTTTCAAATTATGGCATGACAAAGTGGGATTGCCTGCTGAACGCATCGTGAAGCTTGAAGATAACTTTTGGGATATCGGTGAAGGTCCTTGTGGACCATGTACTGAAATTTTCTATGATCGCGGCGAAGCATATGGAGATATGTCTGACCCTGAAATGTTCCCAGGTGGAGAGAACGAGCGTTTCTTGGAAGTATGGAACTTAGTATTCTCACAATTCAACCACAACAAGGACGGTTCATATACACCGCTTCCGAACAAAAACATTGATACAGGTGCAGGACTTGAACGCTTTGCTTCAATCCTACAAGATGTAGATTCTAACTTTGATACAGACCTGTTCCAGCCTATCATTCATGAAACGGCTAAGCTCGCAGGCGTTAAATATAACGACAGCGTGGAAATCGATGTGGCACTCAAAGTTATTGCTGACCATGTGCGTACGGTAGCTTTTGCTATAGCAGATGGAGTTCTTCCTTCTAATGAAGGTCGTGGATATGTTATCCGTCGTCTACTTCGCCGTGCTGTTCGTTACGGTAAAGTACTGGGACTGGATCGTCCGTTCCTCTATACGTTAATTGGAACTGTAGGTGATGTCATGGGCGTATACTATCCTGAAGTGCTTGAAAAACGGGAATTTATTGAGAAAGTTATTTCGACAGAAGAAGAACGTTTCCATGAGACACTATCTGATGGACTTGCTATTTTGGAGGATCTCAGTAAAACTGCGCTTGAAAGTGAAAGTCGTGTGATCAGCGGAAGTGATGCATTCAAATTGTATGATACGTATGGTTTCCCATTTGATCTTACAGAAGATTATGCATCTGAGCATGGGCTCACTGTAGACCGTGAAGGTTTTGATGTGGCAATGCAAGAACAGCGCGATCGCGGTCGCAGAGGTCGTCAAGAAAGTGCTGGCATGAAGATCCAAGGAGGAGTACTCTCCGATTATACGGTTAAAAGTGAATTTGTTGGTTATAATGACACCGTAACTGAATCCAAAATTTTGGCGATTATTGTCAATGATGTTATGGTGGATACAGCTCAAGAGGGTGAATCTTGCCAAGTTGTGCTCGATGTGACTCCATTCTATGCGGAGAGTGGCGGACAGGTCAGTGACCAAGGGCTACTGCGTGGTGGCACCGTAACCGCTAAAGTTGAAGGTCTCTTCAAGGCACCACATGGTCAACCCGTTCACTTCGTTACTGTAGAAGCGGGAGAACTAAAAGTTGGCGAAACCATTAAGGCAGAAGTCGACCAGAATCAACGTCGTGATACGATTAAGAATCATACGGCAACACATCTGCTGCATAAAGCACTTAAACAAGTGCTGGGCGCGCATGTGAATCAGGCTGGATCATTGGTAGAACCACAGCGTTTGCGCTTTGACTTCTCCCATTTTGGCAGCATTACACCAGAAGAGTTAACTGAAATCGAACGTCTAGTGAATGAACAAATATGGAATAGCTTAGATGTAAATATTGAACTTAAACCGATTGATGAAGCTAAAGCAATGGGTGCTATGGCTTTATTTGGAGAAAAATACGGTGATGTTGTACGTGTGGTTCAAGTGGGAGACTACAGCTTGGAGCTATGTGGAGGCTGCCATGTGGCAAACACATCACAAATCGGTATCTTCAAACTTGTCAGCGAAAGCGGAATTGGTTCAGGTGTACGCCGGATTGAAGCAGTTACAGGACGCCTAGCTTATCAGTTCCTTGAAGGGCAAATCGGACTTCTAAAACAATCAGCTGAGCTACTTAAATCTAATTTGCATGATGTTCCTAAACGGATCGAAGCACTTCATCAGCAAATGAAAGAACTGGGTCGCGATAATGAATCGCTACAAAGCAAATTAAGTATTATTGAAGCAGGCCAATTAACAAATCAAGTAATTCAAGCTGGCGCTGCCGAACTCCTTGCTGTACGTGTCAATGTAAGCAGTATGGATGCGCTGCGCTCGCTCGCCGATGAATTAAAAGGTAAACTTCCAAATGCAGTGATTGTACTTGGTGCAGCGATGGATGACAAAGTTAATTTTGTGGTATCCGTACCGCAATCCCTAATTAAATCAGGCCTTCATGCTGGTAAGTTAGTGAAGGAAATTGCTTCGGTGTGTGGCGGCGGCGGTGGTGGGCGTCCTGACATGGCTCAGGCTGGAGGTAAGGACGCTAGCAAGCTAGATGAGGCGCTTAAACTTGCAGTAGAGCTTGTCGCGGGAAGCACACAGGCTTAATGTTTTTAAACTTGAAATAAACTCTATCCGCAATATATGTTAAATTTTTGTTATATTTCCCTTGGTTGTTTCCTTACAGTGGGGGGATTATGTTATGATAGAGGAAGATAGGAATCCTTATAAATCAATTCATCAAAGCATGTCATCATGTTTTTGGAGAAGCGAGGTGCTCGAATGGACTCCATGGATAAAACAGTGAAGTTTAATGTTAAAGGTGACGAGGAGGAAGCGTCTTCAAAAGACATCCTACTTACGGTGTACGATGCACTGGTGGAGAAGGATTATCATCCAATCAACCAGATTGTTGGATACCTTATATCCGGGGATCCTGCGTATATACCACGTCATAACAATGCAAGAAGTTTAGTAAGAAAAAAAGAGCGTGATGAGTTGATTGAAGAGCTAGTCCGGTTCTATTTAGCCAATCACCGATAGGAGAGCTTCATGAGAATCTTGGGATTGGATTATGGGGACCGAAGAATTGGTGTGGCTGTCAGTGATTTATTTGGTTGGACCGCTCAGGGCCTTGAAGTTGTTGAACGTAGACGTGACGGGACCGAAATACAGCGTATTGAATCATTGGTACGTGAGTATGAGGTAGAGGAAATAGTCGTTGGTCTGCCCAAGAACATGAATGGCAGCATAGGCCCCCGCGGCGAAATCTGTATCGATTTCGCTGATAAGCTTAAAGAATTGCTGGAATTACCCGTTCACCTGTGGGATGAGAGGCTTACAACTGTGTCTGCCGAGCGGACGTTAATCGAAGCCGATGTCAGCCGAAAGAAACGTAAACTCGTCGTGGATAAGATGGCTGCAAGCTTGATTTTGCAAAACTATTTGGACTCTAAGAGTAAAAGGTGAGGGTGATACAGATGGCTAATGACCGTAATGACTTCGATGAAGAACCGGAAATTATTTATATTCCCGATGATGAAGGTAAAGAAGAAGAGTTTGAAGTAATCATGAAATTTGAGGTAGATGGATCTGACTCCAAGTATATGATGGTAGTTCCACTAGACTCCGAGGACGAAGAGTCCGAAGAAGTGTATGCATTCCGTTATGAAGAAGACGGAGATGACCTCAAGTTGTATATGATCGAGAATGACGAAGAGTGGCAAATCGTCGAAGAAACGTTCAATACATTGGTTGCTGAACTTGACGGAGGGAATGAACATGAATAATTTCTCTGCAGAGCAGGCCGTTTGGACTTCCGTATTAAAGGAGGCATTTGGACCAACTGTAGAGCTAGAAGATGTAGATGGAACGACTTTAGTCTATGATCTTGTAGCCGAATTTGAGATTAGCGGTCAAAGCTATGCCGTCCTTCAACAACCAGGAGATGACTCTGGAGAGCATGATATTCTCAAAGTGGTCACTTCTCCGGAAGGAAACTTAGAGCTTGCTACGATAGATGATGATGACGAATGGGAGAACATCACCGAGTTATATGACGAGATGACTTTTCCAGAAGATAACGTAGAGTAGTACACTGTAATTAACAGCTTCCAAGTTATGATAAACTCTAAATGTAAATCCGAAAGGGCGGCGAAGTCCGCCCTTTTTGGTTATGAAAGGTTGGATAATTTTTGAAAGCTTTAGCCAAGATTACCATTATTCTTCTAATCATTATTGTTCTGATTGGAGGCGGTGGAGCTTATTACATATGGAATGGAATGCAGCCGCCAGCTGCTTCTGCCCAGCCTGTTAAGTTTACAATTGATAAAGGGATGGGAACATCCAAAATTGCCGAAGTTTTACACGATGAAGGGCTAATCAAGAATGAACTTATCTTTAAAGTTTATTTGAAATTGAAAAATCAAGGCTCTAAATTTAAAGCAGGTGTGTACGAAGCGAAGCCTGGGGAAGACTTTGAGGGACTAATTGCTAAATTGAATAACGGCGATGTCGTAAAAGCAGAGATGATTCGCTTCACGATTCCAGAAGGTTATACGGTAGAACAAATTGCCGAGAAGGTATCAGAAGCAGAAGGTCTTAAATCGGATACTTTCCTAAAACTTGCCGATAAGGCTCAATCTACGGACACTCAAGCTTTTAAAAATATTCCTAACTCCCAAGAATTAAAGCATCATTTAGAAGGTTATCTGTTTCCAGATACGTATGAGTTCAAGAAGGGCACAAGTGAGCAAGAAATATTAGACCGTATGGTTGAGCAAACACAAAATAAGCTGGATGAAATTCCAGATTTAGAGCAGAAATTGAAGGACCGGGGACTGACCTTACATGAGCTACTAACGGTAGCTTCTCTGGTTGAACGCGAAGTGGTCGTTGATCAGGAACGTTCGCTGGTAGCAGGCGTTATTTATAACCGTTTAGATCAAGACAAGAATCTTGAAATAGATGCTACGGTTCAATATTCGTTGGACAAGCCAAAGGAACGTTTATTTTATAAGGACTTGAAGATTAAAAGTCCATATAATACGTATCTAAACGCGGGCCTACCTCCGGGTCCCATCTGTAGTCCAAGTTTAGCATCGGTTGAAGCTGCCCTTAATCCTAAAGCTTCAGAGTATTTATATTATGTGACGAAGAAGGATGGATCACAGGAGCATCTTTTCGCCAAAACGTATCAAGAACATTTAAATAATATTAAGAAAAGTAAAACGACCTCGAAATAAAACGATGCTTCGATATGACCCTTATAATGAAATGAGTATCGAATAATGCCATATTTTAAAACCTGTATAGTCATATACAGGTTTTTTTGTGTTCGTTTTTATATATTTTATAGGTATATTGACTCATTTAAGTAAAAAAAATTAAAAGAAAGCAAAGGATAATCATGGAAAATGTCGAAGAAATATATAGTAAGTTTTACGTTCGCTTTACATTTTTTCTTTTTGTTTGAAAAACTAGGTGGTGGGTGAAACGAATGAAATCGATCGGAAAGCAAGGGAGCGAGCAAAGTAGCAAAAAAGGCTGGGGGATAAAACACAGCAAGAAAACACAGGAGGTGTCAGCGATTCCACCGAATGATAAGAGAGGTAAAGAGCCTCAAACCGAGAGTAAGATCGGCTTTTTCACAAAACTAAACCCGGTAAAGTCAGTCGGAGTAAAGCTATTTTTAATTTTCTTTACCGCTATAGTCACGTTTGTCTTAGTTTTAGGTTGTATGTCCTATTTTAAGGCCAAAAGTACGATAAAGCAAAATGCGGCTAACGCTAATCGTCAGACCATTATTCAAACTTCGGATAAGCTCGATATTATTTTAAAACAGTTTGAAAATGTAGCACTTCAAATCTTTTTTGACCCCGAAATGCAGACGATGGTAGATAATTTATCTAACTCTAAACTCAGTACTTACGATTTATTTGTTTTAACTAGTGATATTACTAAAAAGCTAAGCAATCAAATTAATAGCAATGGATCCATTAGAGGGGTTTACTTAATCCAACCTGATAATAATCAACGTGCTATTTCTGCTGGATCCGTTTCAGTAGAGTTAGATAAGCTTAGGGATCAGGTCTGGTATAAAGAAGCTTTAAATAAAAATCAGTCTTTCTGGTATCCGACCGAAAGGACGGCAGATGGAACAGGTGTGTTTAGATTAGTTCGTTCTCTACAAAGCTTATCGCGAGGTGGTAAAGCTTATATTGTTGCCATCGAATTGAAAACTGAGGTGCTTGAAGAACAATTAAAACGAGTTGATTTAGGCAAAGGCGGTAAGCTGCAATTAGTTTCACCAGATGGACAAGTAGTTGCTTCTAATGTAGAAGGACAAGCTTCAAAGAAGACGGATTTCGCGTTTATGCAAACGCTTAAACAATCTTCAGGTAGTTTGGATTCTAAAGATGTAGAAGGAAAGAGTGTTGTGGCAGTCTATCAGACGTTATCCAAGACAGGGTGGAAGCTAGTAGGTAGCATACCAACTGAAGTTTTGGTCAAGGATGCTAAAGGAATATTACTTTTAACGTTATGGTCTACACTCGGAGTCATGGTTATCGCTATTCTCATTGGTTGGTGGATGATTCGAATGATCGCCCGCCCAATGAGTCGTATTAAAGATTTGATGATTGAAGGCTCTAAAGGTAATCTGAACGTTCGTACGGATCATAAATCCAAAGATGAAATTGGTCAGTTAGCGACTAACTTTAACTTGATGATGGATCAAATTACGAAACTTGTGAAGCAAACGAATGAAACAGCTCAGGATGTATTGGATACAGCAGGTGAGTTGTCTGACGCTTCCAAAAAGACTGCGATTTCTGCTAAGGAAATTGCGTTGGCTACTGAAGAAATTGCTAATGGAGCCAGCAGTCTAGCTAATGAAGCTGAACGTGGAAACGAGCTGACGGATCATATTTCGAAACAAATGCGGCTTGTGATCGACGCTAATAGTGAAATGGGCAGTGCAGCAAATCACGTCGAGCAATCTAGTGAACGCGGAACCCGCCACTTGAATGATTTGCTCGACAAGACACATCAAACAGAACAAATCACTCGCTCACTGATGCATAAAGTGGATGATTTGAAACAGACAACTTTGTCGGTTAACAAAGTGCTTGAGGTACTTCAAAATCTTACGAAGCAAACAAATATTCTTTCGCTCAACGCTACGATTGAAGCGGCACGAGCCGGAGCTGCGGGTAGAGGCTTTATGGTTGTAGCAGATGAAATACGTCAATTGGCTAATCAGTCAAAAGAATCCATTGAAATGGTTGGGAAGATAACAGAAAAAATTATGGCTGAGATGAATGAGACTGTACTTGCTCTGAATGAGGCACATCCACTCTTTAATCATCAGATGAATGCTGTGAAAGAAACGAATGATATTTTCGTATCTGTACAAGAGCATATGGGTGATTTCAATCGGCACTTAGGTTCAGTTACCGAGTCTATTGAGGCACTGAATCAATCACAGGTTACTCTTTCAGAGGCTATGGGGAATGTAAGTGCTGTGGCAGAAGAATCCTCAGCAACTTCCGAAGAGGTGGCGTCACTCAGTAATGAGCAACAAAGTGTAGGGGATCAGTTGGTTCATTTATCTGATAAATTGGAGAATGTATCGAATGAACTGAAGACAACATTATCTAGATTTACAATCTAATCTTGGCATGTGAGCGTTTATCCATTATGGATAGACGCTTTTCTTTTTGTTTACAGAAAATAAATGATTGTCATGAAATAATGGATATAAATGGGTTGAGAAAGGACATGCTATTAGGAAAAAAGGTAAGCGGGCGATGCAGCATTGAATTTACAATATAAAAAGCGAGTGTTCTATACTCTCCTTCTTCTAACTGGAATTATGATCTTAATCATTCTTCGTTTGGCTTATATTCAGCTTATTCTTCGTAGCTCGAAGCTACCAGAGAGTCAGTTTACACTTCAAGAAATGTCGGTTTTACAGCGCGAGCGTGGTGTCGTACTTGATTCAGGGCGGGGGAAGTTCTATGACCGTTTTGGCATTCCGTTAACGGATGAAACGATTCCAGCAGCCGTTCTTTTTCCCGTATCTCAGCAAGTTAGAGAGGAAGGACATGAGCACTTAGAGGAAATTGCTCATGAATTGCAAACGGAAGTTCCTGTATTACAACAGACGTGGAGTAATCTGAATGTACCGATATTATGGACTAAACCAGGAAATAATGTTCCCTTGGGCCTTAAAGATAATCAGGTCAAACAGATGAGTAAACTTAAAGTTAGTGGTATTGAGATATTGCCATATGAAAGTAGGTACCGCAGTACATTTTCGGGAATGCAATGGCTTGGATATTTAACTCAGCAGGCGGATTTACAGCATTTAACTCATACAGGTTATGCCTTTCAGAAGGGCGCTTCTGGCCTGGAGCGGACGTTAGAGCCCCTACTGAAAGGTAAGGGACCAACGACTGCTTATTATACGGTAGATGGTAGAAATCAGCCCGTTCCAGGTACAGGTATTCGAGTGAAGTCACCTGGGAATTCTTATTACCCACTTCATTTTAATACAACAGTGGATGCATCCTTGCAACATAAGCTTGAACAATTGACAATGAACGAGGGAATGAATGAGGGAGCTATTGTGGTACTGGATGCAGATACAGCTGATGTCAGGGCTATGGTATCACGTCCATTTTACAATCCGCTGGATATTAAGCCTAATCAGAAAGAATGGAATAATCGCGCTCTCCAAGCTGCAGTACCCGGTTCTATATTTAAAACGGTAGTTGCAGCAGCAGCACTTGAGGCTAGGGTAACGTCAAAGCATGAACATTTTTATTGCTCTGGCCATTATGGCAAATATGGACTTTCATGCTGGAAAGAGGGTGGGCATGGCAATATCACGCTGGAAGAAGCTTTCGCAGATTCCTGTAATGTTGTGTTCGCCACACTAGCAGAACGTTTATCGAAACCTCAGCTTGAACAGGCAGCTTACAAATTGGGACTTGGGCGTCGTGTTGGATGGGAGGCAACTCATATATTGGGTTTACCCTTACTAAGACCTTTTGATCACGAACAAAGTGGAGTTATTTTTACAGATAATGCCCCTATTCATGATGGTGGAATTCTAGCTCAAACAGGAATAGGTCAAAGAGATGTTCAAGTAACGCCTCTTCAGGCAGCCAATCTAATCGTAACACTTTTACATGGAGGCAAAGTGCAGTCGCCACGTATTCTTCAGAATATATCCTATTCTAATGGACAACTAATGAAGGAGTTACCATCTCACAGTTCCCTGTCATCTGAAGGTAGCATCCGTCCCCAAACAGCGCGGTTACTGAAGCATTGGATGGAGAAGGTAGTGACAGAAGGAACTGGACAATCGCTTAGTGGGTCGCTCTGGACACTCGCTGGTAAATCAGGAACAGCGCAGGTCATAGTCAATGGTAGAGCGCGAAATAATCAATGGTTCATCGGCTACGGTCCAGCGGATCAACCCAAATATGCTGTAGCTGTTTTAATACAAAACGCCTCGCCCGATTCCCGCAACAGGGCTACAATCATGTTCGGTAAAGTTATGGATACGTTGGCTGCGCACACCTCATGATGTGTGCAGCTAGCTATCAGGCGCTATACATTTAATACAGAGAGAGTTATATTAGAATGCGCTTACACAATGGTTGTAGCTGAGTATAATACTGCATAATGAGGGTAAATTAACGATCACCTTTTCATAAATTTACGCCCTTTTTTACTTGTCTGTGATAAAATAAGAGGTAACGGATTTTGAATGAACATACACATGTACTAAGTTGCGTGACTTTCGGCAAGTCAAAGTCAATCAGAGAAAAGTGGGGAATATGACATGCAGACTTTGCTGCTTTGGTTGTTCTACATCTCATCGTTCTATGCTTTTATCCCCGGACTAATTACACGAATTTTTGGATTTCGTGTATTTCGTAGAGGGACGAGTGAACATGAATTTGCACTGACATTTGATGATGGTCCAGATCCAGTGTACACACCTAAGCTGTTGGATCTATTGAAACGATATGACGCCAAGGCTACTTTTTTTGTTGTAGGTTCTCATGCAGAACAGCATCCCGAGCTTGTTAAACGGATGTATGATGAGGGCCATTTAATTGGAATTCATAATTATGTTCATAAATCGAACTGGTTGATGCGTCCGGCAACGGTGAAGAAGCAAATTATGAAAACAGATAAAATTATTCATTCCATTACAGGGGAACGTACTACGTATTATCGCCCCCCTTGGGGAATCGTCAATTTGTTTGATTTTGCTAAAAAGAGTCAATTTAAAATTGTGCTGTGGTCTGCAATGTTTGGGGATTGGCGAGAGAAAATCGGTGCAGATCGTTTGACCGAGCGTATGCTGAGTAAGCTTCAGCCTGGTGTGGTGATGCTCCTTCATGATTGTGGAACGACAGCTGGTGCGAATCTAGATGCCCCACGTCAAATGCTTGTAGCATTAGAACGAGTGCTTGAAGAAGCAGGACGTCTTGGACTCCAAAGTATAAGGATTGATGACATGATCGAGGCTAAAGAGAAGGCTCCTGAGAAACAGCTCTCACGTTCCAAATTAGCTACCGTCAAGCTTTGGTTAATGTGGGATGCTCTATTCCATATGGTTTTCCGTCTAAAAACGGTTCATCCAGCAGACCCCTTTCTTCATTATCGTTATCGATCTTATCAAGGTGCAAAAGTTACTATGGATAATGGAGAGGTCATAAGCAAAGGTGACAAAGTGATTGAGCTCCATTTCGATAATGAAAAGCTGTTTCAGATGAGCCTTAAATCTCGGTCCATGGTTCATTTGGCCATACGGATGATTCGTTCGATGGAACATGATTTGCCGAGTCTAGCCCATCAGGTAATGAATGATCCGAAAATGAGCGACGCAAGAGCTTTATACGGAGTCACCATGATAAATCGCGGACCGCAGCAGTTTGGTTTTAAGGTGATGGATTTAGAAGAAGGCTTGTTTGCAAGAGCAACTCGTATCTATCTTAAGTTCTTAATGCTCATCATTCATCCTTCTGGACAGAATCGATTAAAGGATCACGCCGAACTACTTGTTCCCAAAGTCTTGCTTATGTCTATGGATCAGTTAAATCGACGTTATGCCGATAATGGTTCACATCGTCAGCAACCGCATGCACGTCGAGTGGTTATTTCCGCAGATCATGAGGAAGAAATGCATGATTTAAATTTAGCCGCGACGGCTGGAAGCCCACCTTCTGCGGTATGATAAAAGTTACAGAGGCAATCATCGGTAGATTATATTTAGATCATACGGTTAACAAAAAAAGGTTGAGCAGAGATCGTCTCTGCTCAACCTTTTTATATGATTACTGCAAGATTAAATTAGTAATTAGATTTTTAGAACGCCGCCGGAGCTAGCATTTGTAACCAGTTTAGAGTAACGAGCAAGGTAACCCGTTTTGATTTTAGGTTCAAAGCCTTTCCAGTGAGAACGACGGACAGCCATTTCTTCTTCTCCAACTTCGAGAGTAATTGTACGATTTATAAGGTCGAGTTCAATGATATCACCATCTTCAACAAAGGCAATAGGACCGCCTTCCGCAGCTTCTGGTGAAATGTGACCAATACTAATTCCTCGGGATGCGCCTGAGAAACGACCATCGGTAATCAAGCCAACTTTGGCTCCCAGACCCATGCCGACAATTTGAGAAGTAGGTGCAAGCATTTCTGGCATACCAGGTCCACCTTTTGGTCCTTCATAACGAATGACCACGACATGGCCTTCTTTAACTTTGCCGTTTGCAATGCCTTCCAGAGCCTCATCCTGGGAATCGTAACAAATGGCTGGTCCTTTATGATAGCCGCCAACCGAAGCGTCTACAGCACCAACTTTGATGATTGAACCTTCTGGTGCGAGGTTTCCGTACAATACGGCAAGTCCGCCACGTTCGGAATAAGGCTCATCAATTGGATGAATGACATTCTTATCTTGAATTTCGCATCCGGCTACATTTTCAGCAATGGTTTTCCCGGATACCGACATGCAGTCACCGTTGAATGCGCCTGGCTTCTTAAGAAGTTCATGTATAACAGCACTTACGCCCCCAGCCGTGTGTACATCCTCGATAAAGTAATCCGAAGCCGGAGCAAGTTTAGAGATATAAGGGACACGGTTAGCCACTTCGTTAATGCGTTCAAGTGGATATTCAATACCTGCTTCGTGTGCCAAAGCAAGCGTGTGCAGAACAGTGTTAGTAGAACCACCCATTGCCATATCAAGTGCAAATGCATTGTCGATCGAATCAACCGTAACGATATCACGTGGTTTAAGATCCAATTTAATAAGTTCCATGAGTTGTGTTGCAGATTGTTTAACAAATTCTTTGCGTTCTTCAGCAACAGCTAGAATGGTTCCGTTACCAGGTAACGCTATTCCAAGTGCTTCTGCCAAACAGTTCATGGAGTTCGCAGTAAACATACCCGAACATGAACCACAAGTAGGACAACCAAATTGTTCGAGTTCTAAGAGTTCGTTATCGGTAATTTTACCAACCTGGTGTGCACCAACGCCTTCAAATACTGAGGTCAGGGAAAGCTTCTTACCTTTACTGTCTACGCCGGCTTTCATGGGTCCACCACTAACGAAGATAGTTGGGATATTGACGCGAAGTGCGCCCATCATCATACCAGGCGTAATTTTATCACAGTTAGGGATACAAACCATGCCGTCAAACCAGTGAGCCGAGACTACAGTTTCCAAGGAATCTGCAATAATCTCGCGGCTTGGTAGTGAATAACGCATGCCGATATGACCCATAGCGATACCATCGTCCACACCAATTGTATTAAATTCGAATGGAACACCGCCAGCTTCACGGATCGCTTCTTTTACAATCTTACCGAATTCCTGAAGATGTACATGACCTGGAACGATATCGATATATGAGTTACATACGGCGATAAATGGTTTACCAAAATCCTCTTCTTTAACGCCGGCTGCGCGAAGCAAGCTACGGTGAGGTGCACGATCGAAACCTTTTTTAATCATGTCAGAACGCATTTTATTAGCCATGATGCCAAATTCCCCCTAACGAATAATGTATGACTAGTTTACGCTTTATCGCGTTTACTTGAAAGAGTGCACGTATAAATGGGTTTTAATGATTCTATCATAAAGAATGAGGTTTTTCTAGCAATAACCATATAAGAGGCACCCTTTCCCTTGAAGGGAGAAGATGCCTCTTATGCAATAGCTAGCGATTCATACATAAATAGTATTTTTAATTATATTATTAGAAATGAATTGTATGTGAGCTATAAAGGACGACCAAGAGCCAAACGCTCAAGTCGGATGATCCAAGTAACCTTTGGTTCTATAAAGGGGTGTGCCCATTGTTTTACGCGAGCCTGAGCGAGTAATAGGGTTAATAGACAAGCAAAGGCAATAACTAGCAGTGCCCCACTCATAGTACTGACGTAATTATAGATGCCTGATATAGCTGCAAAACGGATAAGCAATCCATGTAATAGAAATACATATAGTGTACGTCGACCGAGCTCGGTCATCCAGCAGTGAACTGTAGGAACAAATGCGAGAAATGCTGTTGCAGAAATGAACTGTAGGGCATAGATTGCCAGCCGCATTGCGCCAGCATACCAATGATGTTGACCAAGCTGAGTGTAAGTCATGCTACCGAATAGCCAACCCTCAGGTAGTCCCAGCATGAATAAAGCGATGACAATAAGCAGGGTGAGCGATACAGAAGCCGCGGTTACCCTTTTCCATGTAGTGAAAAAAAGCACAAATTTTTCGAACGAAAGGTGGTATCCAATCAGAAAGAATGGCAAATATACAAAGGTGCGACTTATGCTGAGCCATACGCCATCTAGCTGTAGATAACCGACGAGCACACCTAATATTAGCGATAAAGCGATCTGCTGGGTGCCAGTGAATTTGTGAATTGCTATTGTAATTAACCTCCAGCAGATATGGCTTATCAGAAACCAAAGCAGCAGATAGGGAGCAAAGAACGAACGGTGGATATTTTGTACGTGAAACAAGGTTTGATCTAGTACCGAATATAAGGTTTGAAAGATGACATATTGTACAGCAATTTGTAGTAAAAGGTTTCTGCCTTGAGCTCCTTTTAGATTCGACTTGGCAAAATAACCGGTCACGAGGACAAACAGTGGCATATGAAAAGTAAATATCCATAGATATAAAGAGTGCATGCCGACTATTTTCCCAATCAAAGGCTCAATCGCATTCCCAACGAATACGGTCGTAATCAATAGTAATCTTAAATTCAAAAAATAGGTTTCTCCTTTTTTCTGTATGGTCTCTGTCTCGATCATGATGATTCCCTCCAAGATTACTCTTTTCTCAAGTGTAAATCAGGTAATTTTATGTCAGTTTTTGTCTTGTTATCTATAGTTTAAAAGTACTACTACACTCAGCTTACTATTGTGATATAAATCACAATAGTAAGCGTTATCAGAACCTTAATTTGTGGCGAAATGTTGAATATCAATGGATTTGATATATTTCAATGATAACTATACATCGAATAGGGTTATATGCTAGTATCTTTGGATTGACACGGCCTTCAACTCGGCTGACAATAGACAGTAAAATGGATTTCCGGAGAGGGGAGTATACATGCATAAGGAAATTTCGGTGATACAGCCCGAGGTAGTTACGTTTGGTGAAAGTATGGGCTTAATGTCAGCACATGATTCACGAGGGTTAGAATATGCTTCAACATTACATAAATCTTTTGGAGGCGCAGAAAGCAATGTCGCCATTGGTATAGCAAGGCTTGGACATCGTTCAGGCTGGTGTGGTTCACTTGGTCAGGATCCGCTAGGCACTCAGATTTATAAGGCAATCCGTGGGGAAGGCGTTGACGTATCACGTGCACTCCTAAGCAGCGAAGCGCCTACGGGACTCATGATTCGTGAGAACGCTTACGGTAAATCTTCCGTTTACTATTATCGCAAAGGCTCTGCGGCGAGCCAGATGCGTCCTGATCAACTGGATGCGAGTTATATTCAGAGTGCCCGTATTCTACATGTCACGGGTATTACCGCCGCGATCAGTCCGTTAGGATTGGCATGCGTAGAGACGGCAATGGATATAGCGCGCTCTGCTGGTGTAAAGGTTTGTTTTGATCCCAATTTACGTCTGAAGCTGTGGACGCTAGAGGAAGCTTCACCCGTATTATTACGGTTAGCTCAGAAATGTGATTATTTTCTGCCTGGTATGGATGAATTGAGGCTTCTCTACGGAACAGAAGATGAAACCTTCATTTGGAATGAGTTATCTAAGCTGGATGCGGTGTCGATCGTGAAGGGTGGTCCTGATTTGACCTATGTTTTGGAGCATGGTACCCTAACGGAGATTCCGTACTACAAAGCGGAGCAAGTGATTGATACTGTCGGCGCGGGTGATGGATTCTGTGCTGGATTCATCACAGGATTACTCAAGAACTACAGCCCCGTGGAGGCCGTGCGCCTAGGTAGTGTGACGGGTTCAATGGTAGTTCAAGCTGCAGGTGATTGGGAAGCTCTCCCTACCTCTGCGCAAGTAGAAGCTTTACTGAATCACAAGGCTCATATCGAAAGATAGATAGACTATTAAACTCAATAGACATACCCATACAATTTCCATATAATGAGGTCAAAGGAGCATAATTGTGAAAAAACTCCAACTATTACAGAAGATGACTGATCAAGGCGTTGTTGCCGTATTGCGCGGTGACTCAGCCGATCAGGTATTTGAAATGGCAGAGGCAGCAATTGCCGGCGGTATAAAGGTTATCGAGATTACATTAACGGTACCAGGTGCTTTGCGAGCTATTGAAAAATTAAGCGAACGATACAGCTGGCAGGATGAGAAGAATTCTGAACATTTCGCTATCATTGGTGCGGGTACGGTACTTGAAGCACAGACTGCTCGGGCAGCAATATTAGCAGGTGCTGCGTTTGTTGTGGGTCCTTCGCTCAATCCAGAGACGGTTAAAATATGCAATTTGTATCGTATACCGATTCTTCCTGGTGTAATGACGATAGCTGATGTGCAGCATGCATTGGAACTAGGGGTAGATATCGTGAAGCTCTTCCCTGGTAATCTATATGAGCCAACGATCATTAAGACGCTTAAGGGACCAATGCCACAGGCTAATTTCATGCCGACAGGTGGCGTTTCGCTGACCAATCTCGCCGATTGGATCAAGGGTGGGGCAGTTGCAGTAGGGATTGGTTCGGATTTGACTACGGAAGCAGTGAAGACGGGGAATATGGATTTGGTGCGGCAGAAAGCGGAGCAGTATATGGATGCATATCGGAAGGCTAAACAAAGCCTGTAGTCAACATTTTTATGTGTACAATAAATGGTATGAAATCACAGCCTGCCGTCCCATGAGGAGGCAGGCTGTGCGTTTACAATAATTGAGATATCTGTAGAATCGGGAAATGACCTGACAGATCATAGTGGAGGTGCACAGGCGTGCAAAAAATCGAAACATTCGCCTCTTGGATTGAACAGAGCAATAATATTGTATTTTTTGGCGGAGCGGGAACATCTACGGAAAGCGGTATTCCCGATTTTCGTTCCGCAGCAGGCTTATACCAGACGGAGCAACATTCACCATATCCTCCGGAAGTGATGTTGAGTCATTCCTTTTTCGTAAAAATGCCGGACATTTTCTTTGATTTTTACCGTAGTAAAATGCTACATCCCGATGCTAAGCCTAATGGTTGTCATACCCTTCTGGCTCGGCTTGAAAAAGAAGGCAAGCTTAAAGCGATCGTAACGCAAAATATCGATGGGCTTCATCAGAAAGCCGGAAGTCATGAAGTATTGGAACTGCATGGTTCGATATATCGGAATTATTGTATGGGCTGTGATCATTTTTATGATTTAGAGCAGGTGATGGCAAGTAAACATATGGTGCCGCGCTGTCCTCGTTGCAGAGGTGTAATTAAGCCAGATGTAGTGCTATATGAGGAGCCTTTGGATCAACAGGTTCTTTTCAGATCCATGGAAGCCATATCTCATGCAGATCTTCTCATTATTGGGGGAACGTCATTGACAGTACATCCGGCTGCGGAGCTCGTCTCTTATTTCGAAGGTAACCGCACAGTACTACTTAACATGGATCCGACTCCTTATGATAACAAGGCAGATTTGTTGATTACGGAGCGAATTGGAGAATTTATGATGAAGACAAGCGAAATTTTATATGGATAAATATTTGAATTATCGCTTGAATATCACTGTAATCGGTTTCTTGTCAAACATGATATAAAAGAGATATGATGGTTTGTGAGACATCTACATAGAATCAACCATGACTTGATATAGAGAGGTGGATTACAATGGGATACACTGCAAGTGAGGCAAGATACGAAGAGATGCTCTACAACCGTTGTGGCCGTTCCGGGCTCAAACTTCCCGCTATATCACTGGGATTATGGCATAATTTCGGTGGAGTAACTACTCTTGAGAATGCACGTAATATGATTACGCGTTCGTTTGACTTGGGTATTACTCACTTTGATCTTGCTAACAATTATGGTCCACCGGCCGGTTCGGCTGAGGAGACGTTTGGTAAAATATTGTCACAGGATCTTAAGGCCTATCGTGATGAGTTAATTATTTCATCTAAAGCAGGTTACTATATGTGGCCTGGACCGTATGGCGAATGGGGTTCACGCAAGAACTTGATTTCAAGTATGGATCAGAGTTTGAAACGGCTGAATGTCGATTATGTAGATATTTTCTATTCACATCGTTTTGATCCAGAAACGCCGCTCGATGAGACCATGATGGCGCTAGACCACATTGTACGTTCAGGTAAAGCACTTTATATCGGGATCTCTAACTATACCGCAGAACAAACGTCTGAGGCGATCGCAATTCTTAGGAAGCTAGGTACACCGCTTCTCATACACCAGCCAAGCTATTCGATGTTAAACCGTTGGGTCGAGAACGGACTTCAAGATGTGCTTGAAGACAATGGTGTGGGTAGTATTGCATTTACACCGCTGGCTCAAGGACTTCTGACAAATAAATATTTGAACGGAATTCCAGAAGACTCACGTGCGGCGAGCACTTCTGTATTCCTTAACGAGAATAATATTACACCAGAGGCGCTGCGCAAAGTGCGTGCACTGAACCAGCTTGCTGCGGCCAGAGGCCAAAGCTTAGCTCAATTAGCCCTCGCATGGGTATTACGTGAAGGTAGAGTGACTTCTGCTCTTATTGGTGCAAGCCGTGTGAGCCAGATTGAAGATAATATTGCTGCCTTGAAAAATTTAAAGTTCTCTCAGGAAGAGCTTGACCGGATCGAGACCATTTTAAAGACAGAGAATGAGTCTTAAACCTGTCTTCTTGCTTTTCATAACACAGCCCGCTTTTCTTAAACAGGAGAAGCGGGCTGTTGTCATATAATTACATCCAACAAGCTACAAGTATCTAGTATCCTACGATGGAGTTGGTTTAGACAATGAGATGCGATAGGCGGAAGGAGACTGGCCGCATAATCGCTTGAATTGCCTAGAGTAATATAAGGCATCTGTTATACCGACAGAAGCAGCGACTTGTTCGATCGATAATTCGGGACGTTCCCGCAGGAGCTGACGTGATTTATCAATACGGAGTTTGAGTAGGTAAGTGATGGGAGTTAGACTGGTCTCTTTTTTGAAGATGCGAGATAGATAAGCCCGATTGTATCCTAGACTCTCGCACATATGCTCGATGGATACCGGATGAGCATACTGAGCAGACATATAGTGTATAACCTGCGTGACTGCCCGCAGTACTTGCGATTCGGTACCTGTTGGCCTGATCTGACCTGACAAGATATCTCGCGCTTCAGAAAGAATAAGATATAGATACCCAAGTGAAGCCATATCCGAGCTTTCCTTCTTCGTGAAGAAGGCGTCTCGTATCGAAGCCATCGCAGTCGGTATGATGTCTTTATGAATGTTGGTGAGTACAGGCTGATTTGAGCCTAAACCGGATTCTTCTGCCGTAAGTTGTGCCTGACTCCCGGAAAAGGCGATCCATCGGTAGCGCCAAGGATCGTATGAATCAGAGGCGTAGCTGACTAGTTTACCTGGATGAATGAGGAAGCAGCTTCCAGCACCGAGTTCATATACATGCTGCTCGGAACGAAAAACACCTTTGCCCTGTTCGATATAGTGAAGAAGATAATAATCATAAATTTTAGGGCCAACAGCATGTTGAGGTTTAGTCTGGCTCTCTCCCGCAAACAACACATATAGTGGATGGTTGATATGATAGACAGGGTTTGCTGCCACTGAATACGTTTCTTCATGCATAGACTCGTTTGACATGGGTGATTCCTTTCATGTTATGAAGTGTAATTTCATAGAAGACTCAAAAATGCTGACTTTCATTATTATATTATAAAAAGTCACATTAATCCATGTGAAGCAAACATAAATGCATTATCATGGCGAGGTCTATCTTCTATAATTAAAAACAGTAATAACCATAAAACAAGGATGGTGTAGAGCGGATGAACATACAACAATTGAAACAGCAATTTACATCTAAGTTTGGAGAAAGCAAGCATAAGGAACATGTATTTCATGCTCCGGGGCGTGTCAATCTGATCGGTGAACATATTGATTATAACGGTGGGTATGTCCTTCCTGCTGCACTTGAATTTGGCACGACACTTATTATTCGTGAACGAGATGATCATCAGATTTCGTTCACTTCGACCAACTTACCTTATACAACTGAAATTAAAGTTAAAGAAATTGGTAAAGAAAAGACAGGCGAATGGGTGGATTACGCAGTAGGTGTAATGGTAGAACTTAAGAAATCTGCCAGTGCTGTTAAGAAAGGTTATGATCTTTTCTATCATGGTGAAATTCCGAACGGGGCAGGTTTGTCCTCCTCAGCTTCGATTGAAGTTGTCACTGCCTATGCACTGCTAACGATGGAAGGTAATGAGATGGATTCCGTGCAAATCTCTTTACTCTCGCAGAAAGCGGAGAATGAATATGTAGGTGTGAATTGCGGCATTATGGATCAATTTGCGGTCGCAAATGGTAAAAAGGATCATGCCATTCTTCTAATGTGCGACACGCTTGAATATAAGCATGTACCTTTCAATACGGGGTCTTATAAGCTCATTATAGCGAACACGAATAAACGCAGAGGTTTAGTTGATTCTGCATACAACGAACGCCGTAAACAGTGTGAGGATGCTGTCAAGGCGCTCAAAGAAGAAGTTCCAGCCTTAACTTATTTGGCACAGCTTAAACCTGATCAATTTGAAGTATTACAAGCTCATATTCTAGATGAAACGGTCAGACGTCGTGCTCAGCATGTCGTGGAAGAGAATCACCGTGTGCTAGATTCGGTAGAGGCACTTAAGAACAATGATTTAGAGAAATTCGGCAAATTAATGAATGCTTCCCATGAATCATTACGCTTTTTGTACGAAGTAAGTTGTGAGGAACTAGACGTGATGGTTGAAGAATCGCAGCGTATACAAGGAACCCTAGGATCTCGTATGACGGGCGCGGGTTTCGGAGGTTGTACCGTATCCCTCGTTCATGAAGATGCTGTAGAGACTTTCATCGAACAGGTGGGTAAAAATTATCACTTAAGAACAGGACTCAAAGGTGAGTTCTACGTATGCAGTACAGGCGATGGTGTGAAAGAATTGAAGGAGGAAAACTAAGATGGCAATTCTAGTAACAGGTGGGGCAGGATATATCGGCTCACATACAGTGGCAGCACTGCTTGAACGTGGCGAAGAGGTTGTTGTCATTGATAATTTGCAGTCGGGACATCGCAGCGCGCTACTTGGAGGAACATTATACGAAGGCGATCTGCGTGATAAAGAGCTACTAGCTAAATTATTTAATGAACATCATATTGATGCGGTAATTCATTTTGCAGCAAGTTCACTTGTGGGTGAAAGTATGCAGAAGCCTATCAAATATTTTGACAATAACGTCTATGGAACTCTCTGTTTGCTAGAGGCGATGGATGCTGCTGGTGTGAAAAATATTGTATTCTCGTCCACGGCTGCGACATATGGCGAACCAGAAAAGGTACCTATTGTAGAAACAGATCGTACGGAACCTGCGAATGTTTATGGTGAAACCAAGCTCATGATGGAACGAATGATGGCTTGGTTTGATAAAGTGCTAGGTATGAAGTATGTGGCACTGCGCTATTTCAACGCAGCGGGTGCGCATGAGGGTGGTCAAATCGGTGAAGATCATCGCCCAGAGAGCCACCTCATTCCTTTAGTGCTGCAAACAGCTCTAAAGCAGCGTGAGCATATTGCAGTGTTTGGTGAAGATTATCCAACCCCTGATGGCTCCTGTATTCGAGACTATATCCATGTGAGCGATCTAGCAGATGCACATTTACGTGCTGTGGATTACTTACGCAAAGGTGAAGAAAGTAATGTGTTTAATTTGGGCATCGGATCTGGCTTCTCCGTTAATGAAGTCATTGAAACAGCGAAGAAGGTCACAGGACTTGATATTCCAGTGGTGAAGCAAGCACGCCGCGCTGGAGACCCGGCTGTATTGGTAGCTTCTTCAGAGAAAGCACGTTCCGTACTTGGCTGGAATCCACAGCGAACGGAGCTTGAGGATATTATTCAGAGCGCTTGGAGCTGGCATCAAAGTCATCCTCAAGGATATACAGACTAAGGAGGAACACCATGGATACGTTAAGCGCAGCCAGAACTCCTGAAGAGAATGCCGCTCTAGAAGCCATCGAACAATTGGTTCATTTTGCTTTGAAGCAGAATATGATCGAGCTACAGGACTTGGATTATAGCCGCAACTTATTGTTAGAACAATTCGGGTTCAGTGAATCATTCGGAGGAATCCTGCAAGAGACATCTCTTGGAGGTCCTCAGCCCATTATAGATAAACTGATTGACTATGGTATTCGTATCGGTTTAATTCCAGATGATACAGATACATATCGTGATCTGCTCGATGCAAAGATTATGGGGCAAATCATGGCACGTCCGTCTGAAATTATAGCTGAATTTAACGAGAATGTTGCCAAACAAGGCATTCAGGCCGCTACCGATCGATTCTATCAATTGTCTATTGATTCCAATTATATTCGAATGGATCGCGTGGCTAAAAATGTATATTGGAAGCATGCATCACCCTTTGGTGATATTGAAATGACGATTAATTTGTCCAAGCCGGAGAAGAGTCCCAAGGAAATTGCAATGGCTAAGCTTTTGCCGCCTCAGGTCTATCCGAAATGCCAATTATGTCGTGAGAATGTCGGCTATGCTGGTCGTGTTAACCACCCGGCTCGCCAAAACTTACGCGTCATTCCGCTAGAAATGAATGGGGAGCCCTGGTTGTTTCAATACTCTCCTTACGTGTATTACAATGAACACTGTATTGTCTTCCATCATGATCATGTACCGATGAAATTATCAAAAGATAGCCTAAGAAGGCTTTTAGCTTTTACAGATGTGTTCCCACATTATTTCATTGGTTCCAACGCCGATTTACCGATTGTTGGCGGATCGATTTTGACGCATGATCATTTTCAGGGAGGAAGACATACATTCCCGATTCAGCATGCTCCTAAGGAAGCTACATTCCATCATATGGAATATCCAGATGTATCCGTGAGTATCGTGAAATGGCCAATGTCTGTTCTACGACTGACTGCTGCGGACAGCGGTAAGCTATTGGAATGCGCAAATGATTTGTTTGAATCGTGGAAGCAATACAGTGACCCTATGGCTGATATTATTGCTTTTAGCGATGAGAATGGTGTGCAGGTTCCACATAACACAGTGACTCCTATCGTCCACCGTACGGAGGATGGTAGCTACGAGATGGATCTGGTTCTTCGTAACAACCGTACAAGTGAGGAGCATCCATCAGGAATTTTTCACCCTCACGAAGAAATGCATCACATTAAACGTGAAAATATCGGCTTGATTGAGGTCATGGGACTTGCCATCCTTCCGGGAAGACTAAAAGAGGAGCTAGATCTTATTGCTGATATGTTGGCGGGCAATCAAAGCTTACTTCAAGAGGTTCTCCAGGATAAGAATCATGCTCTCGTACAGCACCGTAGTTGGATTGAGAAGCTGGTAGCGCAGTTCGGCACCAAGCTGGCCAAAGAGCATGCTGTACAAATGATACAGCAGCAGGTTGGGGATATTTTTGTGGAAATTCTAGGTCATGCTGGAGTGTACAAAAGGACCACTGACGGACAGACTGCCTTCAGACGGTTCTTGAATCATATGGGGTATGAAGAAACAAAACTGTAATCAATTATTTTACATTTTATGATTGATTTCTCAGCCGCTCTTTCCGCTTGTCGGGAGGGCGGTTTGTTTCTTCTAAGAAAGGAGAGTTATAATATATAAGTAATTACATTCATGAAGTGGAGGAGATATTCCTTGAAAGCATTCGAATTTTATAATCCGACCAAGCTGATTTTTGGTAAAGGTCAATTGGATACATTGAAACGTGAAGTTCCCAACTACGGTAATAAGGTTTTGCTCGTATATGGTGGAGGTAGTATTAAAAGAAATGGACTGTATGACAATGTGCTAAGCCTTTTGAACGAAGTAGGGGCTGAAGTTAGTGAACTTGCGGGTGTAGAACCAAACCCACGTTTATCCACAGTACATAAAGGCGTGGATATCTGTCGTGAACAGAATATTGACTTGATTCTGGCTGTTGGCGGAGGTAGTGTAATCGACTGTGCCAAGGCTATCGCTGTAGGCGCTAAATACGAGGGGGATATGTGGGACTTTGTAGAGCGTAAAGCTGCACCAAAGGCTGCATTACCTTTGGCAACCGTGCTCACCATTGCTGCAACAGGTTCTGAAATGAACGCGGGTTCGGTCATTACCAATGAAGTTACACAGGAGAAGATGGGTTGGGGCAGTGCTTATGCTTACCCTGTATTCTCAATTTTGGATCCAGTCTACACATATTCACTTCCTAAAGACCAAACCGTTTATGGTATGGTAGATATGATGTCACATGTATTGGAGCATTATTTCCATCCTGAGAGCAATACACCTGTACAAGACGGCTTCTGTGAAGCAATCCTTCGCACGGTTATTGAAACAGCGCCATTATTGCTTAATGATTTAGAAAATTACGAATACCGTTCCACGATTATGTACTCTGGTACAATGGCACTGAATGGTATTCTCAATATGGGTCTTGGCGGTGACTGGGCAACTCATAATATCGAGCATGCGGTTTCAGCTGTTTACGATATCCCACATGGCGGGGGACTCGCTATTCTGTTCCCGAACTGGATGAAGTATAACTTGAGCGTTGATCCAGAACGTTTCAAACGATTGGCTGTCAATGTGTTCAACGTTGATCCTGCTGGCAAAACCGACGAGCAGGTGGGCGAGGAAGGCATTGAGGCATTACGAGAATTCTGGAATTCCATCGATGCGCCAAACCGCTTAGCGGACTACGGCATTGATGATAGCCAAATTGAAGTTATGGCGGAGAAATCAGTACGCTTCGGACCTTTTGGTAACTTCAAAAAGCTGAATAAAGAAGATGTTATTGAAATTTACAAGATGTCTTTGTAAAAAACAAATAATGAATGAATTGAGCTAGAGATACAACTGAAGCTGTCCCATAAACCATGAGAATGGTTTGGGACAGCTTTTGTTTTTAAAATGGGATAGATATGGATGCACTCGTGAAGCCGCTACGCGAACGGACCGTTGTTCCAATCATGAGCCAAGGCGACCGCTGCCGCTTTTCCACAATCGTTTTGTTCTCTCCGCTGTTTTGAGCAAAATAGTATCACCAGCTTCACTAAATACACAAAAAGAAATCACCAGAATCATCAGCTAGCATGAGACTTTGAATGTTCTCCATAATCATCCTCCCAGTAATTAGACAGGAGACCCACAGATTTGCTCCCTCTCATCTCAAAATAATTCCACTGTTTTTGTAAAATGGAAAAAATTGAAACAATATCCTTTCATTTTCGTATATGCTTATATAGACACATAGGGAAATTTTAGGAGGTACATGTTATGGAAACGCTCTATTGGAGCTGCCTTGCAGGTGGGGTTATTTTTGCCCTAGTGACTGTACTGCTTGGAGATGTACTGAGTCATGTGCTTCATGGGTTTCTTGATTTTCTGTCCATTGATTTCTTGAAGCCGATGGTACTTGCAAGTGCCATAACCGCCTTTGGTGGATCTGGGATTCTGCTCACTAGTCATTCCGGACTGGGTGCTGTTCTTAACATGATAGTATCCATATTGATTGGTATTGTCATTGCGTGGTTTGTGTATTGGGTCTACATCAAGCCGATGCAGAATAGCGAAAATTCAACGGGTTATTCAATCAAGGAAATGACAGGTAGAATCGGAATTATTACCATTCCTTTACCCGCTGAAGGGTTTGGAGAGGTTATGGTGAAAGTGGGGGCATCCAATACGCTACATATTGCCTCAAGTTTTGACCATCATAGTCTGCCGGCTGGTGTTCGTGTCGTGGTAGTGGACATTGTGGATCAAGTTCTCCGTGTTAGCGAACTAGAAGAGAGAAAAGGAGATGTTGTTTAATGAACATGCCAGATTATTTGTATATTCCTTTAATTGTTGTAGGGGTTATTATCGTACTTGGTTTAGCCTTTTGGGCACGTTTCAAAACTGTGGGTCCTGATAAGGCAATGATCGTAACAGGTTCATTCCTCGGTAGAAGCAATATTGCCGAAGACGAATCAGGTCGCAAAATTAAGATCGTACGGGGTGGAGGAGCATTCATCCTTCCTGTGTTCCAGAGAATGCAGTTCATTTCGTTGCTATCACATAAACTGGAGGTCTCTACTCCAGAGGTGTATACCGAACAAGGAGTACCTGTCATTGCTGATGGAGTAGCCATTATCAAAGTGGGTGGCTCGATTGAAGACGTTGCAACTGCTGCTGAGCAGTTTATAGGAAAGCCTATCGAGGCGCTCAAGGGTGAAGCGCAGGAAGTGCTTGAGGGCCATTTAAGAGCGATACTTGGCTCCATGACCGTAGAGGAGGTTTATCGGAATCGGGATAAATTTGCTCAGGAAGTTCAAGGGGTAGCTGCACGTGATCTGAAAAAAATGGGGCTGCAAATCGTCTCGTTCACCATTAAAGATGTTCGTGACAAGCAGGGTTATCTGGATGCTCTAGGTAAGCCGCGAATTGCTGCGGTTAAGCGGGATGCGGAAATCGCTGAGGCAGAAGCGATGCGTGATGCCCGAATTCAGAAGGCTAATGCGGAGGAACAAGGACAGAAGGCGGAGCTGTTACGTGATACGAATATTGCTGAGGCTTCCAAGGAGAAGGAGCTTAAAATCGCCTCTTTTAAAAAGGTCCAAGATACTGCTAAGGCCGAGGCGGATCAAGCCTACCATATACAAGAAGCTCGTGCTAAACAAATCATGGTAGAAGAACAAATGAAGGTTGAAATGGTGCGTAAAGATCGAGAGATTGATCTACAAGAGAAGGAAATTTTGGTCAGAGAGAAACAATACGATGCTGAAGTGAAAAAGAAGGCAGATGCAGATCGTTATTCGGTTGAACAAGCGGCTGAAGCAGATAAATCACGTAGAATGCGAGAAGCGGATGCGTTGCAGTATTCTATCGAGACTCAGGCTAAAGCAACATCTGAACAGAAAAGGTTGGAAGGTAAGGCGATGGCTGATGCTGAGCTGGCAAAAGGTACTTCTGAAGCAGAAGTTATCCGCTTACGTGGTCTTGCAGAAGCAGAGGCAAAAGAAAAGCTGGCCGAGGCATTCCAAAAATTTGGCGAGGCAGCTGTGCTGGATATTATTGTGAAAATGCTTCCTGAATTAGCTGGGAAAATTGCCGCTCCACTTGCCTCAATCGATAAATTAACTGTGGTTGATACTGGAAAAGGTGAAGGAGCAGCAAGACTCAGTAATTATGTAACCGAGCTGATGTCTACTGCACCAGAAATGTTGAAAAGCGTATCAGGTATCGATGTGGAGAGCTTGATTAAAGGTTTGACGAAGCAAACAGCCGCGTCAACTTCAACACCTAACGTAGCTTCTGTTACGGTTAACCCACCGGCTCCAGCGAAGCATCCTATACAACCTGAACTGGTAAGTCTTGAGACAGGTGCAACTCTCGAATGATAATGGATTCTCCCCCGACATCTACAGCCGGGGGAGTTTTTGTCTAGAAGATGGTTGATTTCATCCGTATGTATGATAAACTCGTTTGACGTGAGGCGGAAAGTCTGCTATTTTTTCAAATAATAGAGAGTAAAGACTTCAGAAGTGGAGTTTCACATAAAGAGGTGAATCATGAGCGGTCTTCAGGTAAGTAAAGTACTTAATAACAATGTCATTATTGCTCATCATCCGCAGCACGATGAAGTTGTCGTCATTGGTAAAGGAATTGGGTTTAATCGTAAGGCCGGGGATGAAATGCCGTTGTCATCCGTGGAGAAGATGTTCATACTGACTAACGAGCAGGAACAGGAGCAGTATAAGCAGCTCGTTCCTCATGTTGAAGAAGAGTTGATCGAAGTAATAAACGAAGGAATATTGTATGTTAAAGAGCACAGCGAACTTCCAGTCAATGAGCATATTCAAATTGCACTTACGGATCATATTGCCTTTGCCATGAGACGTCAGGAACAGGGACTTGTCATACAGAACCCTTTTTTATATGAGACTCGTGAAATGTACCCAGAGGAATTTCGCATGGGGGAGTACATGCTCGAATTGATTCATAAGAAATTGGGAGTGGA
The DNA here is from genome assembly GCF_000576305.1 of Paenibacillus pini JCM 16418. Taxonomy (GTDB): domain Bacteria; phylum Bacillota; class Bacilli; order Paenibacillales; family Paenibacillaceae; genus Paenibacillus_AQ; species Paenibacillus_AQ pini. The sequence continues at coordinate 116,513 of NZ_BAVZ01000002.1, forward strand.
ACTTGAGCCTGATGAAGCGGGTTTTATCGCACTTCATATCCACAGCGCTCTCACAAACCAGCATATTACACAGGTAAAAGGCAACTCACATCTAATTGCGGATTTAGTTAGTTTGGTAGAGACAAGCATTGCTTATCATGTTCCACGGAATTCTCTTGACTATTCTCGGCTAGTTACTCATCTACGGTTTGCTATTGAACGGATACGGCGTGGTGAATCTGTACAAGAAAACGCATCACTTGAAAAGTTACTTAAGCAAGAGTATCCACAAATTTATGCGTTGGCTTGCGAACTTATTATACTGATGGAAGAACGATTGAAAGAATCGGTATATGCTGCAGAAGCTTGCTATTTAACGTTACATTTACAGCGGCTTGTTCAAAAGAAGGAACAGGATGATTAAAGGACTTAAGGACGGGTTGCAACGTTATATCATGGGTGATATAATCAAGTCGTAATTTAACAAATAAATAAGTTGCATTTCTACGTGTTACTGACTAGATCAGGCATGAGTATTTGACAGATATGGTTGTGATCACCCTTTAATGGGTATTCTAATTTTAGAATTAGAGACAACTATATGCATCTGTCTGACGCTCATGCCTTTTTGATGTATGTCCCTTTCGTTAATCTCGATCTAGGGATTTGAATTATGGTAGGAAGGTGATGTCTATGGAGGATGAACTACCGTTTCATATTTTGGCGGCACTCGGCGGTAAGGAGAATGTAACCGCTGTTGACGCGTGCATTACACGCCTGCGAGTGGATGTAATAGATCCAAATAAGGCCGATCAAGAACAATTGAAGGCGCTAGGGGCTCAAGAAGTATTTGAGCTAGGGAATCATATTCAGGCCATATTTGGAATGGAGTCCGAGGTAATTATGACGCAGCTTGCTAACATGCTACAAAGAGATATTGATCATGACCTTTTAAATTAATATATTATCACCTACATTCAGAAAGCGAGATGATTCATATGCAAAAAACATTTACAATTATTGATGAAGATGGTATTCACGCACGTCCAGCAACAGCGCTAGTTAATATTGCTACCAAATATAAAACAACAGAGTGCTTTGCGGAAGCCGGAGGCAAGAAAGTAACATTGAAATCTATTCTAGGCGTATTATCTTTAGGACTTGAAAAAGGTGATACATTATCACTGATTACTGAAGGTGATGATGAGAGCGAAGCTCTGAGCGCACTACAGGAAGTTATGATCAAAGAAGGGCTAGGCGAAATGCATGATTAAAATAAACGGAATTGCGGCATCGGCAGGTATTGCCATCGCGCGCGCGTTCATTCTTGAACATTCCGAATACAGCACACAGCAAAGAGCTATTGAAAACCCTGAATCGGAAATTACGAGATTGGATGCTGCACTTGATCAATCTAGAATTGAGCTTGAAGCAATCAAGTCCAGAACGTTCAAGGAATTAGGGGAGAAGAAAGCAGAAATATTCGAATCCCATTTACTTATCCTGAATGATCCTGAGCTAATTAATCCGATCAAAGATAAAATTACGGAAGAATCAGTCAATGCTGAATTCGCTCTACATGAGATCGCATCTCAGTTCATCGAGATGTTTGAGAATATGAAAAGTGCATATTTACAGGAACGTGCGGCAGATATGCGTGATGTTACGAAGAGAATTTTAAAGCATTTGCTTGGAATTACTGAACTTAGTTTAACTGAAATCAGTGAAGAAACGATTGTTATAGCAGAGGATTTGACACCATCTGATACGGCTCAGCTAAATCGGAATTATGTGAAGGGTTTTGCTACGAATACGGGTGGCCGTACTTCTCACTCTGCTATTATGGCGCGTTCGTTGGAAATACCAGCAGTTGTCGGAACACAAAATATCACAACGCAGTTAAAGCAAGGTGATATTGTCATCGTTGATGGTCTTCAAGGTGAGGTTCTCGTGAATCCTACTGAAGAGACAATTGCTGAATACCGAAGCAAGCAAGAACAGCATAATAGACAGGTTGCGGAGTGGAAGAAACTTCGTGATCAGAATACGCTTTCTAAAGACGGTATGCATGTTGAGTTAGCAGCAAACATTGGAACGCCTGGTGATGTCATAGGGGTACTGGATAACGGCGGTGAAGGCGTAGGTCTCTATCGGACAGAATTCCTTTACATGGGGCGTGATAAGCTTCCGTCTGAGGAAGTGCAATATAACGCGTATAAGGCTGTTCTGGAAAAAATGGAAGGTAAACCTGTAGTCGTTCGCACATTGGATATTGGTGGCGATAAAGAGCTGCCCTATATGGATCTTCCGAAAGAGATGAATCCATTTCTCGGTTTCCGGGCGATTCGTCTCTGCTTGGATCAGCAGGATATATTCCGTGTTCAACTGAGAGCACTTCTTCGTGCGAGTGTGTATGGTAACCTTCGGATTATGTTCCCAATGATCGCAACCTTAAATGAATTCAGAGAAGCAAAAGCAGTGTTACTCGATGAAAAGGAAAAGCTACAGGCTGCTAATATCGCCGTATCTGAAGACATACAGCTTGGTATTATGGTTGAGATCCCTTCGACAGCTGTTCTTGCAGATCAGTTTGCGAAGGAAGTCGATTTCTTCAGCATCGGTACCAATGATTTGATTCAGTATACGATGGCGGCTGATCGGATGAACGAAAGAGTATCTTATTTGTATCAACCATACAATCCAGCTATTCTACGACTTGTCAAAATGGTTATTGATGCAGCGCATCACGAAGGCCGTTGGGTCGGCATGTGTGGCGAAATGGCTGGAGACGCAACGGCGATTCCTTTGTTACTCGGTTTAGGACTAGATGAGTTCAGCATGAGTGCATCGTCCATCTTGCCTGCACGTAGCCAAATCAGCAAGTTGAATGCAAGTGAAATGAAGGAACTTGCAGGCAAGGCACTGAATCTTGGAACGGCAGAAGAAGTTGTTGCACTAGTACATGCTATTCAAAGTTAGGCAATAAATGTAATAAACCTAAACAATATGAGGGGCTAGCATCTAAAGATGCTAGTCTTTTTTTTATAATATTTGGAACAAAATAGGAAATTTTTACGTCGAAAAGATAGTTAGTACACCAGCAACATAAGAAAAGGATATTGAAGGGATGATTTTTAATGCATAAGATAGCTATACTACAAAAGTATAGAGGTATGGGATTGAAGGCTGTAGCTGCATCATTAGTCATGGCTGTATGTTTACAAAGTGGTTTGATTCAAGCCGAGAATGCCGATATACAGGGATCCAATGGACAAACTAACAATCAACGGTTAGAAACATCCATAGCAATCTCTTCTAATCCTCAGGATGTGGTCAGCCCTACGTTTGATCCTGCTTTTGCAAAAAATGGGGTATTTCATCCGCTAGCAACTAAACTGTATCGTAACAGTAAGTATACAGCATATCTCCCAACGCATCTTCCGGATATAGGATGGCAGTTATTAAACTGAATAGTCGAATAAATGAGAATGGATACGAAATTATCGGAAGAAGTTCAACAAAGGCTCCGACAGGATCGGGTATGTTAGAAACTACAAGTAACAGCGGATCATCAACTGCGGGTGTAGCTCTATTCAGAATACAAGCCAAACTTCAAAAACAAATCCATGCTGTACCGAGCGGGAGTCAGCTTATCTTGGAAGCTAAAAATTGGAGATTTTACGCAAGTGATGCTATTGCCCCAGCAGAGCTAATGAAGCTAAAAAAAGAAGTTATAGCCTATAATCAGTTCGCTGCTCCGGTTGCGGACAGTACAGGTATTGTTCATATTACGAAGGGTCATGCAACTGGAGACGGCTCTCCTAACTATAAATATCATGCGGAATGGTCATTTGGTGATGAAACCACATATTCATTTGAAGCGACAACTACTGTAGGTTTAACACAATTCAAATCAATGCTGTCAAGCTTCCGACCTGTTATAAACTTGCTTGATCAGGCAGATGTCGTGCTATTGCCAACTACGCAAATCATTCGTGTACAAGAGGGTAAACGTGATTTTTTACTATCTAATGAAAATAAGAAGGTACCCATCGCTGCATCTGTTCGTAAAATAAAGGGCGTTCTGTATATTCCGTTAAAGGACGTAGTCCGTGCGATTCAGGGCAACATGCAATATGTGACTCAAAAAAACGGAAGCTTTATGTATTTGTCGCAGCGAAACAATATGAAACCAACGAAGCTGAACCTGAAGACGGGAACCGTCTATCGTAACGAAAAGAAGCTTGCCACGTATTCCCTTGTAACAGATCACGGTACGCTAATGGTACCGGTAACAGCACTAAGCAAGCTGCTTGATGTTCAGGCAGACAAGATAAATACTGAGAATAAGACAATGAATATGACTTACACGTCATGGTATACAAGTAATACAATGTCTAGTGAATCGGCGGATGCTCAATATCAAGTTAAAGTGTTCTCTTTGGTCGGACCAAGTTTTGAATATAATAATACGGCCCTAGGTTCATCAAACGCATGGGAGTACGCCGGCTCAAAACCACCTAAAGGATATAGTCCTTTGAAGTATGAAGTATCAACAGTACACATACCGCTTGTACCAGGTTCTCAAAATAGGGTAGAGCTCCAAACAAATGACGGCCAAATGAAAATTGTTCAAAGCGTTAACTCGACTATAGATCCTAATCAAGTCCCATTTCAGTTAAATCCATTACCTTATTTAGATGGCTTGAACATGAATGTACAGCTCGTTTCAGATGCAGAGCGAGCATGGAAAGGAGGATACGCGGAGGCAGTCAAAGATGTGATGATTCGCGGAGACTTGAAGGGCTCAAGTATGAACTCACTCCGTCTAAATTATAAATATGTTGATAAGAATGGAAAAGTGTCCACCAGCAACCTTGTTAATATTGCTGCTACCGACCAGCAATTTTCATATACACTGAAACCGGAGAAGGGTAAAGGTACCTATATCGTCTCGCTCGTGAGTCCGCCTAAATCTTATCCATTAGCTGATCAGGTGACAATCGTAACGTTTATGGTCGTGTTTAAATAAGGTTATAGGTGACGGCCTTCAAGTTACGCCACACCACTCATTAGATGAATTCGGAACTCTCCTACGGGATTAGTGTCATCATACCCTTGACTATGTTAATAGCTGTGTTGACACATAAGTTGGGTCTAGATTATGCTACAAGTATTAGTATTTATAAGATTATAGCCTATGGAAATGAAGTATAGAGTGGATGACGGCGCACGGGAGAAGCTGCCTTGATTTGGCGGCGCCGAAAGAGCAAGTTACCCGTATGCGCATAAAGGTAGTTAACCTCTCAAGTACAAAGGACAGGGAGAAGGTGCTAGTTGCCTTTTTGCTGTCTTTTTTTATTTGTTCAACACGTAGAAGTTAACAGAGAGCGAGGAAGTTAAGTGCGATTTAAGAGTGTATTTTCGATCATCGGCCATCCATGGTTGGGCCCTCTAGTTCTCATACCGCTGGAGCAGTACGCATTGGCCGCGTAGCGCGTCAACTGCTTGGTTGTCAGCCTGATCAGGTAAAGGTGTATTTGTATGGGTCATTTGCTGAGACGTATTGGGGACATGGAACGGATCTTGCCATTACGGCTGGGCTGCTGAATTATGATACAGATGATGAGCGGATCCCGCAGGCTGATGTGGATGCGGAGGAAGCAGGAGTAGATGTCGATTGGTTAAAGGGTAAGGGAAACGGACCTCATCCCAATTCGGTTAAAATATCTCTGTGCTCAGGCGAAAAGCAAGCCGAAATTTTGGCAGCATCGATTGGTGGAGGTACCATCGCGGTTTATGAACTAGATGGTTTCGATGTACAAATTACAGGGGAATACCCGACCTTGGCCGTTACGCATACAGATAGCCAAGGAGTACTCGCAGCCATGACTGCTCTACTAAGTCAAGAAGGCTACAATATTGGCTATATGGATGTGGATCGTAAAGGACGTAGCGGCTCGGCCATGACCGTATTTGAACTAGATTCAACGCCTTCGGACAGCTCCATTGAACAGCTGAAGAAGCTGCCCAATATTATCGATGTAACGTTGATTGATTTAACCTAAAGGAGCTAAGACATCTATGAGATTTAATAATTTGCAGCAGCTTGTTCGTATTTGTGAGGAAGAGAATAAATCCATTTCCCAAGTAATGCTGGAAGATCAGGCTTTAGAAACAGGCATATCAACGGATGAGGTCTTCCGCCAGATGGCTGAGTACTACGACGTGATGAAGGAGGCGGTCTCTAAGGGATTAACAGGAGATACGAAGTCACGTAGCGGACTAACAGGTGGGGATGCGAAGAAGGTCGCGGACTATATGCAACGTGGTGAGACCTTACTTGGGGGGCCAGCCGCTCAGGCGATGGCCTATGCGCTAGCAGTATCTGAAGTGAATGCCTCAATGGGCCGAATTATTGCCACACCTACGGCAGGCTCATGTGGAATCATCCCTGGCGTTTTCGTCAGCGCCCAAGAGCGCTTTGGTTGGGATGATGAGCGCCTTGTGCATGGTTTGTTCAGTGCTGGAGCGATTGGGTACGTGATCGCTAACAATGCCTCCATATCAGGCGCAGAGGAGGATGCCAAGCTGAGGTTGGATCAGCTATCGGCATGGCGGCAGGTGCCATGGTCGAGTTGCAGGGAGGAACGCCGCAGCAAGCCGTTCACGCGGTTGGCCTAGCCCTTAAGAATTGTCTTGGTCTGATCTGCGATCCTGTAGCAGGGCTCGTCGAAATTCCGTGTATCGTCCGCAATGGCTTGGGCGCCGTAACTGCGCTGGCTTCGGCCGATATGGCCCTTGCTGGCGTAGGTAGTGTTATCCCTGCTGATGAAGTTATCGGCGTCATGCTAGATGTGGGTAGCTCGATGCCGAGTGAGCATCGCGAGACAGGACTTGGAGGATTGGCCCAGACGCCAACAGGGCGCAAACTGACTGAAGGCTTACAAGAACAGCGCCGTGGAAAGTCTGCTAAACCTTTAGCAGAAGAGGAATAATCTAACTTCGTTACAGCGAACCATATGATGGTGGTTGGATGATCGAAGTAGAAGTGGAAGGCGAAGTGGAGCAGCAGCTTAAAGCATTACTGAATGCGGAGAAATATGAGCAGTTTCAGAACGAATAAAGGATTTGCAATTTTTTTCTATATATAAATTTTGCTATACACATAACGAAGGACTGCGGTTAATTACGACCACAGTCCTTTTTTATATTGAGAATATTACTTACGAATCAGAGGCAGTATGATCTTGTTGACGAAATACCCATTTGCGACTGAGCGTGTAGTTAATGAGCACACCCAAGACGGTAACCGCAAGCTTGGCTAGTATGAGAGAGACCCGTCCTTCAAGTAAGTGCAGAATGAGAGCTGTCACAGCAGCCACAGCGATGTTGGCGGTAGCAAACCGGAACATCTCGCCCATATCTCGTTTGCTTGTACGCTCAAAAGTCCAGCGTCTGTTCCATACGTAGCTGTTCAGCATTCCTGCTGAATAAGAAATAATTTGTCCCCAAAGGCTGCCAAGAAGAGGCTGTACGAGCAGGAAAACAATAAAATCGACAGCGGTATTCATCACACCGACGATGCCAAACCGGAAGAATTGTTTAGACAACCTCATGAAGTGCCTCCTGTATTAGGAATAATATGCAATGATATCTCCATTATCGGATGTTTAGAAATCATGTGCAACTGCTATTGCAATGATGAGAGAGAAAAATGAAGAATTCGCTGATTTTAATGGTGTTTACTATACATCCTTCGTGAATTTGGGCCGATATAACGCATAGATACCCTTGCAAAAGATCATAAAGATACATAGGATGTTGAAAGCGGTCTTTTACTGGCATCTCTATTCAGTCATATCTGGTGGTGAACTTAAATGAATGCGATAACAGAAATTTATGATGGCAATGATTTGGGTTGTCACTATACTCAAAAAGAATGTAATTTTAAAATATGGGCGCCTACTGCAGAACGTGTGCTTCTGGCTTTATACCATGATGCAGGCACCTATGACCAACAGGGTGAAGTTAAGGAACATGGTGGCGGACTGGAAATCGTAATGAAGCGTGGTCATTGCGGCGTGTGGTTTTTAAATTTTAGTGGAGATCTGGCAGGTCAATATTATATGTATCGAATTGAACATGTGGACGGCTCTGTATGTTATGCTGTGGATCCTTATGCACGCGCAGTTAGTGCGAATGGTGCAAGAACGGCGATTGTTGATGTAGAGGCATGCTCACCTTTTGAATGGGACAAAGATACAAAACCTCCATTATTAAGTACGGCTGATGCGGTATTATATGAGCTGCACGTGAGGGATTTTTCCATAAGTGCGGAGTCAGGGATGCATTATAAAGGTAAGTTTAAGGCGTTTACGGAAACAGGTCTTCGAGATGAATATGGAAATGCTTTGGGTATTGATCATCTGGCTGAACTGGGTGTCACGCATGTACATTTACTACCTGTCTTTGATTTCAAGACAGTAAATGAATTGAAATCGATGGGAGATGACTCACTCCGTTCTGAATATAACTGGGGTTATGACCCACAGCATTATAATGTTCCCGAAGGTTCATATGCAACGGATGCAACGAAACCGGGTCTTAGAATTTTGGAGTTCAAAGAAATGATTCTGGCTCTACATCGTAAAGGGATTCGTGTCGTTATGGATGTTGTGTACAATCATACTTTTGCTGTTACAGACGGTCCGTTTGACGCTATCGTTCCAGGTTATTTCTATCGTACGGATTCTACGGGGAGATTGTCCAATGGCTCGGGTGTGGGCAATGAACTAGCAACGGAGCGGCCGATGGTTCGTAAATATATTATGGATTCCGTCCGTTATTGGGCTGAAGAATATCATATTGATGGTTTCCGATTTGATTTGGTAGGGCTAATAGATACAGAGACGATCTCAAAGCTCACGGCTCAGCTTCATCAGGAAATTGATGAGAATCTGATTATATATGGAGAGCCTTGGACGGGTGGAGACACGCGTTATGGGATAAGACGCTGAAGGGTACGCAAAAGGGCAAAGGTTTTGCAGTTTTTAATGATAATTTCCGTGGTGCGATTAAAGGCGATAGTGACGGTTGGGGCCGTGGATTTGTGACGGGTGAGAATGGTAAGGAATCTGCGATTGCTACGGGTGTTCAAGGTTCTGTTTATGATTTTACCGACTCGCCGCTCGAAACGATCAATTATGTCACAGTCCATGACAATTTAAACTTGTGGGATAAAATTCTCACGACACAAGGACTTCGAGAACAGATGGGTTTTCCCGAATTACGTAATGGAAGCGTTATAGGTGGAGGAACGGTAGAAGAGGCTCTTAGGGGAGCCGATCCTTACCGGAGTGTACCGGCAAGAGATGTAATGGCCAGCGAAGTAGTCAAGCGTTCTTTACTTGCGAATGGCATTATACTCACCTCCCAGGGTATTCCAATGATTCAGGCAGGTGACGAATTTCTGCGATCTAAGTTTGGCGATCACAATAGTTACCGTAGTGGAGATGCTATCAATGCGATTCGTTGGAGTAACAAGCACAAGTTCCGGCCTATATTTGACTATTATCAAGGGCTGATTTCTTTACGGAGAAACCATCCAGCATTTCGTATGAAGACTAGGGAGCAAGTTGAACAACACCTACAGTTTTTGCGTTGTCATGATAACTTGATTGTTTTTATACTAAAGGACCATGCGAACGGAGATTCTTGGAAGAATATTATCGTCATTTATAATGCTAATCGTTCTGATGCGGAAGTGGATTTACCTCAGGCTACGAATGGCTGGAAGGTAGCTGTAGATTATTGTCAGGCAGGTACGAAGGCTTTGGACTTAATTGCTGAAGATGCAGTCATGATTCCGGGATTATCTATGATGGTACTGTATGAAGACGAGAGGGGCTACCCACGTCCAGTCAAAACCGTTGAAGTCCACTATGAGCGCCCTAACGGTGACTATGAGGGATGGAATCTGTGGGTTTGGGGGAATGGAGTTCGAGAGCAAAGAGTAAATATAGATCGAATGGAGAACGGACGCGCGGTATTTAGAATTGTGGTTAGAGCTAGCGTTCAGCGGATTGGATATATTGTTCGTCTGAATCAATGGGAAGCCAAGGATATCGATGGAGACCGATTTATTGAACTACCGAAAGAGCAGAAGAAGGCAATTGTTATGATCCGAAGTGGAGTGGCGGATGAGAAGATGATTAGCTAGTCTTTGGATACGGTATCGTATGCAATTTACAAAACGAGATATTTCCTTTAAAGTAAATTGTATATACTTGGACAGGGCACCATACAGAGAAAGAAGGCAAATCATGACTGAAAAATTATTATCCCCACTCGTCAAAATATTTGATTTACAGCCACATCCCGAAGGTGGTTGGTATAAGAGATTATGGGAATCTTCTTTTGAAATCCCTCATTCCGTTTTGGATTCCAAATATTCCGGTTCCCGTCCAGCGGCAACCTCCATTTATTTCTTGCTGCATCCAGATGAAACATCAGCTTGGCACCGTGTATATTCGGATGAGCTGTGGCTGTATCATTCTGGTGGTCCTATGATTCTTAAGCTTGGAGGAGATGGGGATCAGCCGGGTGAGGTTACTGAGATTGTACTGGGTATGGATGCTTCCAAAGGCCAAGTGCCGCAAGCACTTGTTCCAGCAAACGTCTGGCAAGCTTCGCAGCTATAGGTGATGAACCTATTTTTGTTTCTTGTGTGGTATCTCCTGGATTCCATTTTGATGATTTTACAATGATTAAGTAATCAGTTATGAGTTCGAATTACTAGAAATTTAACCCCACCAGATAAGCTTTTGTCGGTGGGGTTTTTCATTTTTTATAACTATAATAACGCGCTTTTTTTCCATATCATGTTTGGAAATGAGCCTAACTGGGTACATACTACTATATAAGCTTGTTCTGCAAAATATAAAATATACAGAGGCATTTAATCTTAGGAGGTTATATTCATGACAGCACATTCCCTTACAGCAGAAATTAGAGACAATGCGAAAGCACGCGCTTTGCGAGAACAAGGTCGTGTTCCAGCAGTAGTCTATGGTACAGATACTGAAAATATGGCACTTAGCGTTGATGCCAAAGATTTGGCGAAAATTGCCAGAACGGGCCGTACGGAAATGTTTAACCTTAAAGTTGAAGGCGCATCCGATCTTTCGGTTATTATTAAAGATTATCAGAAAAAAGCTGGCGTTTTGAGCCATGTCGATTTTCTGCAAATTTCCGCAAATAAACCACTTCGTGTTCATGTTCATATTGATTTCCAAGGTACTGCAGAAGGAACGAAAGTTGGCGGTGTGATTCAGCATCAGCTTACAGAGCTTGAAGTTGAAGCATTGCCAGCCAAATTACCTTCATCTATTGAAGCTGATGTCTCCGCTTTGAATATGGGCGATAAGCTTCATGCTTCTGAGATCAAAATGCCTGAAGGTGTAACGTTAATTACTCCTGAAGATGTTTTGGTTGCATCTGTTATAGCTCCACGTGCAGCGGTTGAAGCTGACGGTGAAGAAGAAACTACTGAGACTGAAACAGCTGCACCATCGGCTGAGGCAGATAAAGAATAGTTTCTGCGTCGCGCATATTGATATTATAAAAAGAGGATTCCCGTTTGTAATGGGAATCCTCTTTTTATATGAAGATCCAAAAAAATCCGTCTTCGCTACCCTTGACTTTGACTATTCATCCACTGTTCATACAAACGATCGAGCTTATCTCGTTCATGATCACATTGCTGCTGAAGTTCATTCAGCCGGATAGCATCCCGCAAACCTCAGGTGAAAGCATTTGTTCTTCAAGCAACTGCAGTGCATCCTCGACTTCTTTAATTTGACGTTCCCAAATGACCGGTTTGCCCGCATTTTTTTGATTTTTATTTTGCCGATGTGAGGACGGCGTTTTCTGATTCTTCACTTGTGAAGATCTTGAATTCAAACCGAGCGCATGCTTATGGACTTGGTCTGCTTGAGATTTCTTTAGCTTTTCTAGATCACTTCGTTCAGCAGACTGCTTTCGAATATGACTATAATCATCAAAGTTACCTTGAATCTTATTCAAGCCTTGGTTCTCAAGACTCCAGATCGTACTAGCAAGTTTATTGATAAAGTATCGATCATGAGAAACGGCGATCACCGTTCCTTGAAATTCCTCAAGTGCCTCTTCTAGTGCCTCTCTAGAATCAATATCTAAATGATTTGTAGGCTCATCTAGAATGAGTAGGTTGGGACGCTGTTCCATCAATATTGCAAAGCGAAGACGAGTCCATTCACCACCGGAGAGACTTCCGATGTTCTTATACACATCAGCTCCGTAGAACAGAAAACGTGCAAGGCGGCCCCGTGCCTCACCCTCCTCGTAAGCAGCGTAACTGCGGAAATATTGAAGGATACTTTGATCAGCCACTTGTGGTACCTGATCTTGCGCTAGATAACCAATGTTTACACGTGAACCAACATGAAGCTTACCCTCTGTGGGCTGCTCTTGCTTCAAAATCATTTTAAGGAGGGTACTTTTGCCGCAGCCGTTACTACCAATCAACATGACCGATTCACCGTAACGAACCAATCCGTTGATTTGCTCAAATAGTACATGATCATCATAGGATTTACTAAGATCTTCAAGCACGAGCACTTGATTACCTGAGCGGTCATCCTGCTGCAATTGTAAATCTATAGATTTACGCTCCAATACAGGACGTTTGACTTTCACCATACGATCGAGCGCTTTCTGCATCGAAGCGGCACGTCTATGGAATGCCCCGTTAGGCGGATTTGCACGGTTTCCCCAATCAATGAGCTGCTTGATGCTTTCCTTCATTTTTTTGATTTTCTTCTGCTGTTCCTGGTAATCCGCAAATTGCTGCATTAGCCTAGTTTCTTTCTCTTCCTGGTACCCACTGTAGTTGGTCTGGTAGGTAATGGACTCGCCATCTTCAATTTCAATAACCTGAGTGACCAGCTTATCAAGAAAATACCGATCATGAGAAATCGTCAATACCGTGCCTTTATAATCCTGTAAAAATTGTTCTAACCACTCGATGGCTGCCATATCCAAATGATTCGTTGGTTCATCAAGTAGCAATATGTCCGGTTGTTCGAGCAGTAATGCGGCTAAACCAACTTTAGTTTTCTCGCCGCCGGAGAGAGTAAGGAAGGCTCGGTTGTAATGTTCCTGCGGAATACCTAAACCATTGGATACACGCTGTATGGAAGAATCCATTTCATATCCTCCCGCGCGTTCAAACCTCTCTTGAAGCTGACCATATTCCTGAAGATAACGATCAAATTCAGCTTTATTATCATCCATATCCATACGTTGTGGATCAGACATGAGCTGCTCTAAATAGATCATACGCTGCTGCCATACAAGCGGTTCAGCATAGCTAAGGCGTAGCACATCATAGACAGTCTGATGCTCAGATGCCTGCGGTATTTGGGCAAGCAATCCGATTGTAGCTTCTTTACGAATGGAAATCTGACCTTGATCGGCATGATCATCGCCTTTGATGAGGTGAAATAGAGTGGTCTTACCACAGCCGTTACGCCCGATTAGGGCAGCTTTGTCGCCTTCGTTTAATTCTAGATTGATATCACTGAGTATCAGTTCAGCACCATAGTATTTTTGAATGTTTCGACATTGAATCATCATTGTTTGTTACCTCCATAGAGCCGCGCCTATAGAAAAAGCCGCAGGGAAATGTCCCTGCGGCTTACGTCAACAGAATTCCGTTGAGGTTAAGGTAGGAGCGGCATTTCGCAATTTTGTAATGTGAACGGATATTTAAGAGCTTTAAAAGACAGACGTATCCCGTTAGTCATTACTTTGTAAAAAATGCCGGACAATGCAAACGGCAACTGATTAATCCGACTATTGTTAAAATTGCGTACCACTACTACCTCACCTCCTTCATCTTAGATATGGGTAATTTTAAATGTCATCTTGTTTAAAGTCAAGAAGCAGCTAGTTCAGCGATTTATGATATTATGGAGATTCAAACGATATTTCGAACGGAAAGGAAAGGACTCATGCAGGTATTGACTTTACAACGGATTAAAACACTTTGTGGTGCAATCACTTTTATGAAAGGTGAGAATTATTACCAACAAGGGTATGTTCAATCGCTGCAATTAAAAAACGAAGACGATGGCCGCAAATATGTGGCTACCGTTGAGGAATCAGAATCATACATGGTTCAAATCAGGATATTTGATGATTCGGAGATAGAAGCAGAATGTGGATGCCCGGCTTCCAGCAGCTTTAATCCTTATTGTAAACATACTGCTGCTGTTCTGCTCGAAATAATGGATGAAGAGAAGAGAGAAGAGGATCATTTACGATCTCGGCGAGCACGTATTCTTCCGTTACCTACTTCAACAGTGACTTCTCAAGATGTGAGATTAACGAGTGGTCTCATCAGTCTGTTTGAGAAGACAGCACAGATGGAGCGGATGAAGGCAAATCAAACGGCTATTTTAGAAAACAAAGAAACGCTGAATGTAGAGTTTATATGTAAAATAACGAATGAATATATGCCAGATCCTAAATTTAAAATAGAAATTAAAATAGGACTTAAACGGTTATATGTTGTTCAAAATATACGGCAGTTTCTGCGACATGTGGAGGAAAGACGGATATTCGCTTTTACCAAGCTATTTACTTATGATCCTTCGCTCCATAAATTTAAGAACGAGGACTCGGCACTCATCAAATTATTGCAGCAAACCTATAACAGTGAATTTGCCTATGATGAAAGCGGTCGGAATTATCCAGGTTTTACGGCAACAGGGAACCAGCGTTTGTTAACGATACCTCCATTAGCATGGAATGCGATACTCCCACTTCTAGCGAAGGCTGGAACTCAGATTGAGCGAGAGAACGGCACATTGGCTATCATGGAGATTTGCGATGAGCGGCTACCTATACGATTTGATCTGAGCAGTGGGAACGAAGATGCCTATCAGCTAGAAATCAAAGGTATTAAAAAAGTTATCGTTATGGCTGCTTATGGTTGCGCTCTGCATGAGGGGCGAATATATAACCTACAAGAGCGTGAACTAGTCCTATTGAGCGAAATGAAGAATCTGTTATACCGATTTAATCTACCACAGATCCAGATTTCTGCTCAGCAAATGGATGATTTTATGGAGAAAGTTGTTCCTGGTTTGAGAAGACTCGGCAAAGTTGAAATTGACTCTAGTATACGTGATCTTATGATACAGCCTACTCTAACGGCCAAGCTATATCTCGACCGAGATGAGGCAGCGTTATTCGCTAAGCTGGAGTTTGTATATGATGGCATCGTTATCGAGGCCTTGAGTGCTGAAGCTGGACGCTATCGTCAACATGATGTTATTCTCATTCGTGATACGGAGAAAGAGCGCCGCATTCTGGATGTAATTCAAAATACTGAATTGATGCATAACGGTCGTGAATTTGAGATGGACCTATCTGAAGAGGATAGTATTTATCAAATCTTGTATCAAATGCTTCCTAAGCTTGAATCATGGGTCGAAGTCTATGCCACGCCTGCTGTTAAACAAATGATGCACAATCCGCAGCAACAGCCTACAGTTAAAGCGGACACAGATCATACGATGAACTGGCTTGAAATCAGTTTTGATATGGAAGGAATTCGAGAGAAGGAAATTCGTGAACTGCTGATTTCTGTCGTTGAAAAGAAGAAATATGCAAGATTATCAAATGGGGAGTACCTTTCGTTAGAGCAGGATTCATTTCAAACCTTTGCTCAGCTCTACGATGAACTGGGGATGCGGAAGACAGATATTCGAGGCAGCCGAATGAATCTCCCGATGGTTCGTGCGCTCCAGCTTACAGATGAGAATGGACTTAGAGCAGGTATTTCTGTTGGTAAAATGCTGCGTCAGATGCTAGATCATATGGCTCATCCGGAGCACATGGAATTTATCATCCCACAAGAGCTGTCTTCTGTATTGAGAAAATACCAAATACAAGGATATCAGTGGCTAAAAACATTAGGTTTCTACGGTTTTGGAGGGATATTGGCAGATGATATGGGACTTGGCAAAACGATTCAGAGCATCGCCTATATCTTATCGGAGACTCGAGATCGTGAAGCCTGCCAGCCTGTACTTATCGTGTCACCTGCATCACTTGTGTATAACTGGGAGAATGAATTTGAGCGTTTCTCCCCAGAGCTTAAGGTTCAGGTTGCATTAGGGACTAGAGCAGAGAGAAATCTGATTCTTTCAAAGTTGACGCAAGCTGGTGGGACGAATGAAATGATAAATAAAGACGATAGTACGTACGTTGATGTCATCATTACATCGTATCCTTCACTACGACAAGATATAGAATTATATCGGGGTCTAACGTTCAGCACCTTGTTTTTGGACGAGGCACAGGCTTTTAAGAATCATGCTTCACAGACTGCACAGGCAGTCAAAGATATATCTGCAGGTCGTCGATTTGCTCTGACAGGTACACCCATTGAAAATTCAATTGAAGAGTTATGGTCGATTTTTGATGCTGTGTTCCCAGGTCTTTTCGGAGGTAAAAAAGCTTTTCGTGATCTACCTCGCGAGCGAATCGCGAGAATTGTTCAGCCGTTTATTATGCGGCGTATGAGAGCAGACGTACTTCCTGAATTGCCGGAACGTATCGAAACCATTCAGCATTCGGAGTTAACGAAAGAACAGAAGAAGCTATATGTTACTTACATGGCCGAGTTTAAGCAAGAAACCATGAAGAATTTAAGACGCGAAGGATTTCAGAAAAGTCGTATGAAGATTCTCGCGGGAATTACACGTTTGCGTCAAATATGCTGTCATCCTACCTTGTTTATCGATGACTATCAGGGATCATCCGGTAAGTTACAGCAATTGCTTGAGATCGTGGAGGAATGTTTGGATAGCGGAAAACGTATGCTTATTTTTTCACAGTTTACTAGCATGCTCCGAATTATTCGAAATGAGCTGGCTGAACGAGGAATTCCTGCTTTTTACTTAGATGGACAAACACCATCCCGTGAACGGGTCGAAATGTGCAGTCGTTACAATAACGGTGAGCATGATATCTTTCTTATTTCATTAAAAGCCGGGGGTACAGGGCTTAATTTAACTGGAGCAGATACCGTTATTTTGTACGATTTATGGTGGAATCCAGCTGTTGAGGAGCAAGCTGCAGGTCGGGCGCATCGAATGGGACAGAAAAATGTTGTACAGGTGATCCGATTGGTCAGCAAAGGGACGATGGAAGAAAAAATGCTGGAGCTCCAACAGAAGAAGAAGGATCTAATCCGTGAAGTCATGGAGCCTAGTGATGATCATGGTACTTCTCTTAGTGAACAGGAGATTAAAGAATTGCTTATGCTTGGAGAAGTGAATTAATTTTTTGGATTATTGTGAAGGTATTTTTAGAATAATGACGAAATTTACCTATAGCACATCGAAATTTGACCTAATATCTATGATCTGTTCATGGATTTTGATATAAGGAGAAGATAGATATGGAATTTAAATGTGATCATCCTTACAGTGGTTCTCCTGAAATACTTCTTATGAGAAGTCCACGAAGCAGCGTTTGTCAAAAGAGAATGGAATTGATTAGTAGACAGAATAGACGTAAGAAGGAAAGAGTACAGCTCATGGAGGACGAATGGGCAGCCGAAGAAGTTGAATGGTATGATAATCAACTTGAATGGATTCGGACGATTCATCAAACTTGCGGTGATACATTGTCATGGGAGCGTATTAGAGAATCAGATCCCCCTGTCCGTAACGGAGTGCTAGGGCGTAAAGAGGCAATTGCCGCTCAGCTGTACGCAGAGTATAGACCTAATACAATTCAAAAATTACTAAAACAAGATATGCAAACAAGGCAAGCCATTGAGGAACATATAAACCTGGCAAGAGAAGAAGATGAACGTGATTATGCAGCATGGGAGCGATTCTCTGCTTTTGCATCAGAAGTAATTGATGGGAATTATTCAGCGTATCTTAAGGTAATTGAATATCTCGCTCCACTAGACGATTTGAATATTCTGGGCAGCGCTTTGGAATATAACGTCATTAATGCATCTGTTCTTGAGGTTGAAATGGATGTGAACTCTAATCAAGTCATTCCAAAAGAAGCAAAGACTCAACATGAGACAGGGATCGTAACAAGTAAGCCGCTGAGCAAGAAAGAGTTTTTTTCGCTCAAAAGGGATTATGTATACGGGGCAGTGCTGCGGATTGCCCGGGAAATGTTTGCGTTACTGCCTTTAGAGGTTGTTCTTATTCATGCTACGGACACCAAAATGAATAAGTTAACCGGCCAGGAGGAATACGTTACGTTGTTATCTGCAAAATTTGATCGTGAATCGTTATCAAAAGTAGATATTGAGTTTCAGTCAACTGAGTTAATTGAATTATTTAAACACACCCCCCATCATGTTAATTTTAATGATGAGTTAGGATTTATTCCGGTTGAGAAATTATCGATTCCTACATTGTAGTAGTATAAAGTATGAACTATCAAACCCCTCTATCGGCTGCATGTGTTATTTTCATGCGCTGTAAATGGGGTTTGTTTCATGCATAAGGTCTTCGGTCGTATCATGAGAACAAGAGAGCAAATATGAAGTAAGCTAATCGTCAGATGACATCTATCCTATGATCCGTTTATAATGAATACCAGAACAATTTGTTTTAAAACCATATTAGGATAGAATTCGGGAGGGTAATATGAAACAATCGATTAATGTTGGTATCGTAGGTTACGGGAATTTGGGTAAAGGTGTAGAAAAGGCAATTCGCCAAAATCCAGACATGACCCTTGAAGCTATCTTTACACGTCGCGAACCACAAGGTGTACAAGCTAGTGTTCCAGTACTTCATATCTCAGAAGCAGAGAAATTTGTGGGTAAGATTGATGTTATGATTCTTTGCGGAGGTTCAGCTACGGACTTGCCAGAGCAGGTTCCTTACTTTGCTAAAATGTTTAATACGGTAGATAGTTTTGATACACATGCTAAAATACCTGAATTCTTCGCTCAAGTTGATGCTGTGGCATCTGAAGCGGGTCATGTTAGTGTCATTTCTACAGGTTGGGATCCAGGTCTATTCTCACTTAACCGTATGTTGGCAGAAGCAATTCTTCCAGAAGGTAAAGAATATACGTTCTGGGGACGCGGCGTAAGCCAAGGACACTCTGATGCCATTCGTCGTGTTGAAGGTGTTAAGAACGGTGTACAATACACGATCCCTGTGGAAGATGCAGTAGCTAAAGTTCGTTCTGGTGAGAATCCACAATTATCTACACGGGACAAGCATTTACGTGAATGTTTTGTTGTAGCTGAAGAGGGTGCAGATCAAGCGAAAATCGAACAAGAAATTAAAAATATGCCTAACTATTTCTCCGATTACGATACAACGGTGAATTTTATTAGTGAAGAGGAATTGAAGGCTAATCACTCGACTATGCCGCATGGCGGAACTGTATTGCGCAGCGGACGTACAGGCGAGAATAGTACACAAATTATTGAATTTGGACTGAAACTAGATAGTAACCCTGAATTTACGGCGAGTGTTCTAGTAGCTTATTCCCGCGCTGCAGCTAAACTAGCTGACCAAGGTGCTAAGGGTGCGAAGACTGTATTCGATATTCCATTTGGTCTGCTGTCTCCTAAATCAGCTGAGCAGCTTCGTAAAGAGCTTCTGTAAACTTAGAATTCATGAGCATAGATCGGCCTGTCTTCCCATATGGGAAGCAGGCTTTTTTATTTGTTGAGATTATCGAAAAATAGTTGTTCACAGGGATTAAATGGGATATTATGTGATATAATGGAGTGATTTAAGGCGGTTAATGGAGGATGGGCAATAAACATCGTTTGAATAATATAATGACCCCAAAATAATATTCAACGAAGCTTCAGGATAACAGAAAAAGGAATGCCCAAGGTTGAGCATTCCTTTTTAAATGCCGATAGAACGAATCTATACAGCATTCACGTGTTTTTCAGGGTTCATAATAATATCTCTGCACTCATCGGAGCAGAACGCTTCATGCTCTTCTTCACAAGCCTCACAACAGACATGCTGTAGGTTACATGAAGGGTTGGCACAATTAATGTAACGGTCATGTGTAGTTCCGCAGTGATGACATTTTGCAACAATGATGTCTTCATCTGTACGATTGATTGGAACCGAAATGCGTTCATCAAATACATAACATTTACCATCAAACAGACGGCCTTGGACTTCTGGATCTTTACTGTAGGTTACAATACCGCCATCTAACTGATTCACGTCTTGGAATCCCTCATTAATTAGGAATCCTGTAAGCTTCTCACAGCGAATACCGCCTGTGCAATACGTAAGAACTTTTTTGTCTTTGTATTGACTTAGGTTATTCTGAATCCATTCAGGGAATTCACGGAACGATTCAACATCAGGACGGATCGCATTGCGGAAATGACCAATTTCGTACTCATAGTCATTACGTCCATCAATGACAATAACATCTTCCTGTTGTAGCTGTTCGTGAAAATCGACTGGGGATAATCTTTTTCCAAAAATGACATTGGGATCAAGCGGCTGATCATAACGGAAAGTTACTAGTTCTTGCTTGTGGCGAACAAATATTTTTTTGAAAGCATGTCCTTCAGATTCATCTATTTTGAAAACCATGTTCTCAAATAGTGGATTTGCAAGCATGTCTTTCATATATTGATCGGTTTGTTCAACTGTTCCTGAAAGGGTGCCGTTAATCCCTTCAGAGGCAATTAAAATACGTCCTTTAACGCCCAAATCCTTACAGTATTGCAGATGTTCTGCAGTTACTTGTTCTGGATCAGGAATGTTAACAAATTTATAGTATAGCAAAATACGGTAATCCATGGTTGTTGTCATTTTTTCTTCACCTGTCTTGTAAATTTATCTTATTAATTGTAGTGAATGTGAATCAGATAGTCAACTTAAAAGTCTGTGACATTTAAAATATATGGAAAATTATTGAGGTGAATAAACGGGTGTACAAATGGATTTAAATAAGAGAATAATTTCGAGAATATTGAGAAAATATTCGATAGTACGCAGCAATAAAGAGGGATATATTGTATAAGGGAAGGTAGACGTTACACTCAGGGGGGATTTTCAATGCGAAGCTTGTTTTCAGTAGTACCGTTTGAACGGAAGAATCCCTTTCAATCGATAGGAACAAGGATAGCCATCATTATCGTGTTGACTATCGTTGTTTTTGTAGGCGCGACAGGAATTATTTCATATCAAATATCTAAGAATTTATTGGTAAAGGAAGTCTCAAGCGCTTATTTAGAAACTGCGTCGCAGACCAGCCAGAAGCTTGACTTTTTATTTAATTCCTTTGATAAAATGCAGCTTCAAATGATGGTCGATAAGGAACTCAAAGATACGATTACGGAAATGCTTTCCCAGCAGAACGATCCGAATGAGTATGCTAGACTTTCTGAGACACTAGATACATTGCTGCAATCGTATATGTTTTCGGATTCATATATTTCTTCTATAGAAGTATTACAAACAGATGGAACCGTAATTCCAACAAAGTCCGGTCTACTCGCCACACAAAATTATGGTAAAGAAGACTGGTTTAAGAGCATTATGGGCAAAAGTGGCCAATCGGTCTGGATTAGCTCTAATTTGAACGGTAACCGCAATACAAATCGGACGATTACGTTAGGAAGATTAATTGCGGGTGAGGGAATGGCAGAGGGATACTGTGTTATCCTGATCGATATCGATTTAGCTGCAATTAAGGAACAAGTGGAGAACGTGCATATGGGAGAAGGCGGCTCTATTCAAGTTCTCGGTCCTCAGAATACGATAATTTATAGTAAGGCTGTCTCTGAAATTGGCAAAACGTCTTCAATTCGTATCCCAACGGATAAAGAATCGAATGGTAGTTCGACTTTTTTATCTGAAGATCGGAACGAACAGGTTGTGACGGCTAAGTCCAAAGAAAATGGCTGGTATACGGTAGGGATTATCCCGGTTAAAGAGATGCTTAAAGATACTCGGAAGATATACGAAGCCACGCTGTGGTTGTTATTAGGAGCTTTCATACTTTCTATCGTTATCGGTTGGATTATAGCGAGAATGATCGGACAACCGCTTAAGAAATTAAGAGAGCTAATGAAAGAAGGAGCAGACGGTAATCTGCAAGTCCGAACTCGTGCCAAACCAACAGATGAAATTGGACAGGTAGGCGTAAGTTTCGATGAGATGATGCAGCATTTAACGGAATTGGTCCATAATACGGATAAGTCTGCGGTAGAAATGATGGGAATGGCAGATGAACTCGCTCATGTTTCCCTGAATACCGAAGAGACGGCGAAGGAAATTGCCTCTGCCACTTCGGATATCGCAAAGGGTGGTGAAGGGCTCGCAAGCGATGCTGAACGAGGAAGAGAACTCTCACTCCAATCTAAGCGCCAAACCGAAACCTTAGTCATTGCAAGTCAGGAGATGGGGAGTCTGGCCGGCGATGTGCATCAATCCAGTCAGACGGGTACGGATTACATGCGAGAACTGATTGGTAAGACAAAGGATATGGAAGAACGAATTGATACAATTACGGCTAAGGTACATCAATTGCAAGAAAGTACACAGTCTATATCTAACGTATTGGTGATTCTAACTCAGCTCACGAAGCACACGAATATTCTTTCACTGAATGCGACAATTGAGGCTGCAAGAGCAGGTTCTGCCGGCAACGGATTCAAGGTTGTTGCGAATGAAATCAGACTGCTAGCTGAACAATCCAAGCGTTCCATTGAAACTGTCGGACAAATTACGGAATCTATTGAATTGGGGATATCGGAAACGGCACAGGTGCTTGATGCAGCACGGCCAATCTTTATGGAACAAATTTCTTCTGTTAAAAAGGCAGATACACTCTTTAATCAGGTGGGAGGACAGATGAGTCAATTGATTCATCACTTGGTTTCAGTGAATGGTTCAATCCTGGAGCTGGAGGAGTCGCAGCAAACATTGTCCGAAGCCATGCTCGGTGTTAGCGCGATATCGGAACAGTCCTTAGCAACATCCGAGGAGGTTGCTTCATTAAGTAACGAGCAGCTCCACATAAGTAATGGACTTGTGGACCTGTCCAAAAAGCTGCAGATATTATCGAGTATACTAAAAGAATCCCTTTCACGGTTTAGTATTTAACCGTGCAGGGATTTTTTTTATTTATATATGAAGCTGATTATTCAGGTTATTTAAATGTTCTTCATATAGGCTATTTTCTCGGCCAGCAAGCTTTTGGAAAATAGGTATAGCAATCAAGCAACCAAGCGTAACAAGAATGATCGCAGCAAAGCCAATGCCCTTCATTTCTGTTAGTGAGAAGGTAAGGCTAAGAAGTATGCACCTTGTAAAGACAAGCGTACATTCTCGCCAAACTAAAAAGGTCGTTTGTCTCGATGGATCTAAATGTTTTATGTATTTGAACTGTTGGGCATTCCAGACAATGGAGAAGTAGAACATACCAATGGAAGTCAGTACATTGGAAATAATGAGTGCAGGAGAATAAGGTATAAGGACGATTAGAAAACCGATAGCGAGTAGTGAGGTACCGATCCAAAGCCAGCGCATCTCATTAAATTTAATTTTGCGGTATAAATAAAGTCCTAGCAGAGAGGATAGCGTATAGCACATATTTAGCAGCGCGATTAGAAGCTTATTCTCTGTGACGGAGAAGGTGAATAGCAGCGTGAACAAGTTCTGAAACTGTAAGAACACACCACCAGCGAGCAGAGAACATAGTACCCATTTCGCACCAGGATAGCCGAATGCAGAACGAAATCCTAGTGTATAGAAGGGTTCACGACGTTCTTTAATAGGTTGTACTTGCTTGGGAGGAAGCGAAATTCTAGGCATACTGACGGCGTAGATAAGCATGATAATAATAAAGGTTAACATGACTACAAAAGAACCTTGGTATCCAAAGCCCTGTATAACTGCTGCTGAGAGGATGGGGACAGCCATATTGAGAACCTGACCCGTAATATTAACAGCTGCAAAATAAGGTGCAAATTCGCTCTCTTTACCTTGCATTGCGATACTTAGATTCTGTGAAGCTTGGGAAAATCCGAACATCATCCCTACTGGAATGCCAAGCAACGTAATCCAGAGTGCACGGTTATCGAAATGTACTGTCATTAAATAAATAAACGCGACAGCTCCACATAAGGCAGAAATAAAGAGCAGTACGCGAATAGAATATTTCGTAATGAGTCTTGCTGCAAAAGCAAAGGTTATTCCCCAGCAAATATACATCGATAAATTGTAGAGAGAAACTTCACCGATTCCCTGATTTGATTCCCAAATATACAGATTGACAAAAATGCCGATATAAATGGAAATAATCGAGAAGATGGCATTCATGATCAGTAGCTTACGTATGTCCTTTGACACGATTTACACCCTTTTCGTCATTCGTCATGGTGAAACCAAAACTGTCGCAGTTAGATAAAACAATAACCTTAGCGTGGAGTTTCCAGACTAAGGTTTGTTTATTTGTCCTAAATTTAACAGTTCGGTTGTATTTTGTATAGAACAAATTTACTTAACCGCACCAGCTGTAATACCGCTTGCGATTTGTTTTTGGAAGAACATGTACATAACAAGAACAGGAACAATCGTAATAAGTAGTCCCGCAAATAATGGTCCCCATTCCGTACGGTATTGCATTTGAGCCTGCATAACGGCCATACCGACAGGTAGAGTATAATGTGCTGGGTCATTAACGATTATGGTTCCAATGATGTATTCATTCCAGATATTCAATACATTAACGATTCCAACCGTAATGAGTCCTGGCTGGGCTAAAGGAAGCATAACTCTAAAGAAAGTGCCGAAGTAGGATGCGCCATCGATTGAAGCAGCCTCTTCCATTTCTTTAGGTAAGGTTTTGAAGAATCCTACGAGTACGAATATGCCAAAGGCAATTAGCGTAGAGGCATACACTAGAATCAGCCCGAAGGATGAGTTCGTTAAATGCATCTTATTCAACAAGAAGAACAGAGGGATCAGTGCTAAGCTGAATGGAATCATCATGGAAGAAATATAAAACAGATATAGTCCATTGCTTCCTTTAAATGGGTATCTGGCTAATACATATGCTGTTGAAGCAGCTAAGAATAACCCAAGTAAAGTAGATCCAAGTGTAACAACTATTGAATTTAAAAAGTAGGTGCCAAAGCTAAATTCTGTCCATACATAAGTAAAGTTACTCCATAAGAGTGGGAAATCAGGTAAGGACCAAGGCATTTTAGTGAAGAATTGTCCATTGTCTTTCAATGAGTCTAAAAATGTAAAAATTAAGGGATAAATGACTGAAACTCCCCAAAGGACTAAAATAGACCAAAAAATAATTCTGATAATCGGATTTGAAATGCCTGATTTCATAGTTCGTTTCCTCCTGGGCATTTGGAAATCAGCTGATTTCGACAGTTTCTTGATGCATCAATTTTTGTAGAATAACAGTTGTGATTAATGAGACGATGAGGATGAGCACACCGATAGCTGCACCATAACCGAAATGGTATTGGGTGAAAGCCATTTGATATAAATAGGAGCCCATAACTTGTGTTGAATTATCAGGTCCACCGTTAGTCATAATGAGCACAATGACAAATGAACCGTTAAGGGTTGTCATCATAATATTCAGAATGGAGACTTTCATTTGCTCCCACATCAGGGGCAGTGTAATATGCCTGAACTGCGTCCATTGCCCTGCGCCTTCTAGGCGGATGCTTCATAATAAGACTCAGGAATACTTTGAATTGCTGCGATAAGTAGAATCATATAGAATCCAATTCCAGCCCAAATGGCTGGAGGAAGTAACATCCAAATCGTATGATTGGTAAAACCAAGCCAAGTAATATCTACTTTATCCTTAGTGAATAAAGACAAGAAGGAATTCAGAAACCCGATTTGTGGATTGTAGATGAAATTCCATAGTACACCGATAACGACAACAGAAATGATATTTGGAATAAAGAAAATGGAGCGGAAGAAGTTAGCTAATTTGAATTTGAACCGCGTTAAAGCGACTGCAAAAAATGTAGCTAAAATCATAATTCCAATAATTTTACCTGCAACAAGAAAATAATCGTTACCTAGTGAGTTCCAAATAACCGGATCATGTAGCATTTCTTTGAAGTTATCCAGACCAATAAAGGTTTTGTTCTCTGATGAACCTGACCAATCATACAGAGAGTAGTACATTCCCTGAAGTACAGGATAAATCGTAAACAGACAGAAGAACAGTAACGTGGGAAGAATGAAGGTTAGAATAAATATTTTGCGCTGCCACATGGCCGTTCCCAATTTCATCGGGTTATACCTGCCTTTCAAAATAAATTTACGAAGGATGACGGAGGAATGTGTCCATTCTCGTCATCCTTCGTGTAATTAAACTACTAAATTTTTATTTTATTTCTTTACTTTTTTAGCTACATCAACAACACGTTGAACCCACTCTTCTGGAGTGATTTTGCTAATTGTAAGAGCATCTGTAGCATCTTGCATCGCTTTATCAACGTCAACGTTGTACGTGATCGCAGGGATAACTACAGTGTTAGGATCAACTAGGTACTTAGCTGCATCCTTAACATGGCTAGGAGCGTTGGAGTTACTGATATCTCCTTTAATGTTAGATGGTGCACCACTAAGCTCTGCCCATTGGGAAGCTTGTGCTTCAGAGAATACAAATGACAAGAACGCTTTAGCAGCATCTTTGTTCTTAGCATTTTTAGCGATTGCAACGTTAGCAGTAGAAGTGTTGGCAACAACTTTGCCACCAGCATCTTGAGTGATTGAAGGAATGAATCCGAATTGGAATCCACCTGGAACATCTTTAGCCATTTCGTTAGGCAACCATAGACCATTCGGAATGAATGCATCTTTGTGTTGTAGGAACAACATTTGGGAATCCGTGTGGTTAATTTGAATGGATGCTTTATCAATGAATCCTTTATCACGAAGTTCAACAATTTTCTTCAATGCTGTCATAACAGCTGGGCTTTGGAAAGCTTCTGGCTTAGAAGCTGCCATGTCTTGAAGAATAGAGATATCGTTGTTGTTCGCAGAAACGATAGCTGGATACAGAATAGCACCATTAATGTAGTATGGATATTTACCTGTGTGGATAAATGGTGTAGTACCTGCTGCTTTGATTTTGTCAGCAACCGCTATGAAAGATGCCCAATCCGTTGGCTCTTCCCATCCTTTTTCTTTGAAGAGAGCTTTATCCCAGAACGTACCCCATGAATTCAATACGAGAGGAATATCGTATACTTTACCGTCAAATTGTTGCGCTGGTTGAGCAAGAATGTCGGAGATGAGCTTGCCATCTACGTTTTTAGCATCCTTCAACCAATCTGTTAAATCTTCAAGCTGGCCATCGTCAACCATTTGGCGGTCATTCAAGTTAGGTCCGTCGATGTATACGAAATCCGGTGGATTTCCTCCAACCCAACGAGGTTTCATTTGATCGTTAACTTTAGAACCTTGATCGACTTTGATTTTCAAATCAGGGTTTGCTGCTTGGAATTCTTCAATAACTTTCTTCCACCATTTATCGCCATAACCACCGACGAAGTATTGAATTTCGAAATCACCCGTCAGTTTTTTAGCACCTGCATCTGTTGTTGTATCCGTAGTTGGTGTTGTTTCTGTCTTTGTTGGTTCAGGAGTCTTTGTCTCTTCTTTAGTACCACAACCTGCAAGTGGAGCCACGACCATCAATGCTGCAAGGCTCGCTGTTGCCAAACTTTTCTTTAACATCATAAAGAATAACCCTCCTTAATAAGTTGAATGCCAAACGCTATATCCAGTCATTTTCTGTGTATTACAGCGCCTATAATCATCATAGAGATAAGGGACGCTTCCCTCCATCGAATATTTTCCATGAATTCTTTGTTATCTTCTTTTCATGAAGTAAATAATTAAGGGTACGACAAAAAAGACCAGATTTCTCTGATCTTTAGATTCGACACTATTAGTGTTTGTTTGTATTCTCTAGCCGTTTCTCTTCTGCAAATTTCTGAAGCTGATCAAGCGCTTGTTTGGGAGAGACATGATCATGTAGTACGGCATCTCCCATTTTACGGGCAGTATCCATAATGGATTGCCATTCAGGTTGCTGAACGGGATAGAACTGCGCGGTGCGCAA
This sequence comes from Paenibacillus pini JCM 16418, assembly GCF_000576305.1. Classification (GTDB taxonomy): domain Bacteria; phylum Bacillota; class Bacilli; order Paenibacillales; family Paenibacillaceae; genus Paenibacillus_AQ; species Paenibacillus_AQ pini. The sequence continues at coordinate 144,701 of NZ_BAVZ01000002.1, forward strand.
ATCAGTTAGATTTTGCTTCGTTAATGGATTAGCGGCTGACATTTGAGACCCAACATCTTTGGTTACAGGTAGAAATCCCTCTCTGCTAATGATTTCCGTGTAAATTGGATCTGAGTAAAGATAATCAAGAAATTTAGAGATCGCTTCTTTATCCGTGTGATCTGTTTTAAAGGATACGAGCATATCATGAACACCAAAATTGATAGGTGGTACTCCATCCTTGACCGGTATTGAGCCAGATCCATACTGTAATCCAGGGAATTCCCTCGGCATGACAGAAGTGAAATAGTTACCAGATATCATCATGCTTAGCTTACCATCACCGACAATACGTTGTTTTTCATCACGTGTGGTGACTGTAGGATCTGGATCGCTTAAGCCTTCGGTATACATATCTTTAAGGAATGACAGTCCTTCAATATTCTGAGGGGAGTTAATATTCCATTTACCGTCTTTGATCCATCCTCCACCTGCCCCGAGGAAGAAATACGAGAGATAGGCTTGGATTTCATTATCACTTAGATCTACACCGAATCCATGGGCTTTCCCTGTGTTCTTTACTTTCATCGAATCCTGTTTTAGTTCGGACCAGGTTGCAGGTGGCTTGGATATGCCAGCCTCACGGAACAGTTCCTTGTTATAGTACAATTTGCGATTAGAAGAAACATAAGGGACACCGTACTGTTTGTTATCCCATTGATCGAGCTTCATCAAATCTGGATAGAATTTGCTTCTGAGTTCAGGTGATAGAATATCGTTCATATCATTCAAGAGACCATCATAAGCAAAATGAGAAAACACATTCGTATTTAATAGATCAGGTGGCTGGTTTTTGCTAATCATTGTCGTATAAATACTATCTAGAATATCCCAATTCGCAACTTGTAGGTCAATCACAATATTGGGGTTTTTCAACATGAAATCCTGCACCAAGCCTTCGAGGAGCGGTCTTGTCTCAGAGCTATACTCGGATGCAATAAAGTTAATATGAGCAATGGGGTCTATAGTCGCCTTCGATACGGGTTTGATCTGCTCTGTATCTGAACAAGACAGTAAAAGCGGTGTTATTGCTAATAATATGAAGGATAATGCCGCATAACGTACCGTGAGCCGGGTAGGCATCGTGCTTCGCACACCTTTCTGTTTAAGTTATTTCTCGATAAATGGAAATAACAGCTTCTGGTTTTCTGGAGAATACATATTGTCCTTAGTCACGACAATGGAATTGGTATAGGTGACTGGGTTGACGGTCTTTCCTTTGATGATATTCAGTCCAGTTTGAACACCTAAATATCCGATGTTAAAAGGCTGTTGTACAACAGTCGCATTAAGGGTTCCTTCTTCAAGTAATCGAATTTCATACATCGATGTATCAAAACCAATTAGTTTGACAAGTCCGGTGCGGTTAGCCTCTTTAATGGCTTTGGCCGCTCCAAGCGCTGAGGATTCATTAAGGGCAATAATAGCATTCAGGTCAGGGTGTTCATTCATCGATTCCTTGGCAATGAGAAAGGATCTTTCTTCGGAATCGGAGGAATAAAAAGTTCCATAAATGCTTTGTTTGTAAGGAAGCAGCGATTTACGAATTCCTTTTTCTCGTTCAATGGAAACTCCTGACGTAATAGAGTCACTAATAATGACAGCTTTAGGTAATCCATTCGTCTCCGTGGCTGTCGTACGCCCAGCTTGAATTCCCGCAGCCATGTGGTCGTTTGAAACAAATGGGGGCGGAGAATTCAAACTAAAAGGTGTATCGATAATCACAAGAGGAATATCAGCATCTTGGATTTTTTTGAGTTCTGCTGTTATTCGGTCGTCATTAATGGGCGCGACTACAATAGCCTGTGGACTCTGCTGAAGGATATCCTCTAGTAGAGCAAGCTGCGCCTCAGCGTCCGTTTCCTGAAGAGGACCTGTAATTGTAATGTGAGCTCCTGATTCTTTGGCTGCTGCTTCAGCTCCCGCACTGACCGTCTGCCAGAAGTCTGACCGGATATTATGCTCTTTTAAAATGACGGCAATGTTCTGTTCCTGTTCAGCGGATGGTATAAACAGTTTAAAATACAGGATGATATACAGTACCGAAACAATAAATATGATAGCCATGAGTAGTGTGGAACGGTGTATGCGCATAAAAGGCTACTCCTTTAACTTGGGAATGGTAATCGTCACGCACGTACCCTCTTCCAATTCACTACGGATTTGAATTCCGTACTGATCGCCGAAATAGAGTTTAATTCGTTCATTGACGTTATTAATTCCAATTCCACCGGACGTTTTCTTGCGGATTGACGTAGGGTCGGGATTCCAAATGAGCTTGAGCTGTTCGGGTGTCATACCCTGACCATCATCCTCTACCTCGAAAACAATCGTGCTTTCCTTTTCAAAACCTCGGATCGTAATGTTGCCAGGTTCCGGTTTGTTGCGAATACCGTGATAGATCGCATTCTCAACAAAGGGTTGAAGTAAAATCTTAAGTGTCATATAAGGCATCGCTGAAGGTTCAATATTGATTTCATAATTAAGCTGTTCGTTATATCTCATTTTTTGAATGATCAAATAGTTCGTGATGTGCTCAAACTCAATTCGAATAGGAACCAATTCTTTGTCTTTGGTGATGCTGGCTCTAAACAGTTTAGCAAGCGCTGAAGTCATAAGTACAACCTCCTCATGTTGTTTCTGTTCACCCATCCAGATAATGGAATCAAGCGTGTTATACAGAAAATGAGGGTTGATTTGTGATTGCAAAAGCATGAGCTCTGTTTTTCGTTTGTGCTCTTGGTTCTGGATGATCTCTTGCATTAGATTTTTAATCTGAGCAAGCATGAGGTTAAAGGAGCGTCCGAGCTGCCCGATTTCATTAATCTCCATAATTTCCGTACGAATATCAAAATTGCCGCGCTCCACTTTCTTCATATCGCGTTGTAGCATTCGAATGGGCTTAGACATCCGATAGGATAAGAATAAAGAGAGTAAGAGGGAAAAGAATATACCTACGAGTGCATACAGCAAAATAGAGTTGCGTATCGTACCCTCATTGACAATTAGATCGTCTGCGTAAGTGACACCAACGATTTTCCAACCGAAATTAGTGTCTTGTACAGAATAAATACGTTTTCCCTTATCATCATTTACGTTGAAGGACTCACCATTTTTAGCATGGATAACCTTCGTGATTTGTTCGGTCTGGAGATTACTGTAGAGTAGCTGTTGCTGAGGATGGTAGATGATATTGCCTGCATCATCGACAACAAATACGTATCCCTTTTTACCTAAGTTAATCTTGCTGCAAATGTCATTAATGATGCTTAAATTCAAATCGACCAGAAATATACCTTCACCTTGAATACCATCTGTGCTTTTAAGCTCTCTACTTAGAGAAACCGTCCAGCGGTATTCATTATCAATGATGTTCTGAATATGCGGAGGCGAAATGACGGATTGTCCACCTTTGGATTTAGCATTCTGATACCAAGATTGATTCTCAAGTTTCGTATAGGGATTAAGAACGGTGATGCGCCGGTCCGAGACATAGTGTCCGTTATAACCAAAGACCATGATGGATGAGATATCTTTGCGTGAATATAAAATAGCCTGAAATAAATCCGATATTCTCTTCTCATAAGGCCTGCGGTCGCTAGTGCTAATAAATGCGTTATTTGAAATATAATATTTAACGTCTTTATTGGTCATGGCAAGTAAACTGATATTCTCCATGTTATCGATGTATGACTGAATATTCGAATTGACTTGTTTGATAATCTCTTGAATATAATTCTGTGAATTCGTTTCAATGGCATCGACGGAAAGGCGATAGCTGTTCACGCTTGTCAACAGAACGGTTATGAGAATAAGGCAAGAGAAGGTGAAGAAAATACTGGACTGGATACTTTTAAAAGAAAAAAAGGGAAGAAGAGACCCACGATGCTTCGACATTATTGGGAGCTCTCCTTCGCATGATTGTCACGAAATTCTCGCGGGGTAATGCCCGCGTGTTTCTTGAATAGGATACTAAAATAGTTAGGGTCGCCATAGCCGACCTTCGCTGCAATTTCATAAAATTTAAGTGAGGTGTGCTGGAGCATCTCTTTGGCCTTCTCCATTCTTGTCCTCGTTAAATATTCAACAAATGTCTCGCTGGTATGTTGCTTAAAAACAAGACTGAAATAGCTTGTACTCATAAGCACATGGCGACAGATATCCTGCAGTGACATTTTCTCATCCGCATAATTTGTTTCAATATAATCAACGGCCTTACGTACTTGAGTAAGCGTAAAATGATTTCGGTTATCTGCAATTGCGGTCATGACAGCGGTTAATGTATCGATTAACCAGACTTCAATTTCATCCAGTGTCTTGAATCTGTAAACATCAGTTAAGAGAATCGGACGGTAGTCTTGAAGTCCAAGTTCCTGAATCGTATTCAATAGAGATAATAGAACCTTTTGAATTTGCAATAGGCAGGCATCCATGGGTACTAGGCTCTTTTTCAGATCAATCACTAGTTCCCTAATTAGCTGGTGGATATCCTGCAACGAGCCTGTCTTAACGGCTGAAGCAAGTTTACGGTCCCAATCGGCCCTAGGCTGATCAGGAAAGGAAGGTCTAGCTTCCATATCGAGAATGCTAAGTACACGATTCTTACCTAATAGAAAGCGGTAATCCAGCGCAGAAATTGCGCTTTTATAAGATAAGGTTAACTGTTCTGGCATTTCACAAGTTTGGCCAACACCGATCGTTACCGTGAATTTCAAGTATTTTTCAATAAAATGTCTGGCCTCTTCAGCAATACGGAATGCACGCTCATAAAGCGCACTTTCTTCAGATTCACCTGTCACAATCAAGACCATTCGTTCTTCTCTTGTACGGAACAGCATCAGGTTCTCACGTAATGATATTTCTTCAAGCAAGTTGAAGGCTGCATAACGTAGAATTTCAGTGTCATGTCCATTATCACGGATTTGACGTATTCCAAAGTCGTCGATATCAGCTACCATAATTAAGTAGGGCGGAGTTAAGGGCCGAATTCCAAAATAAGCAAATCGTTCCTCCATTTCTGAATTTCGAATTCCATTCACGACAAGACGCTCTAGAAAACGTTCTTTTAATAAAGGCATGCTTTGCTTCAATTGATTGTACAATCGACTAAGATCTTCATGGCTCTGGGTTTCTTCATCCATTTCTTGTTTAACCTTCAGAAGTAAATCTCTGATTTCATGAGCTGTAATCGGTTTCAGTACAAAATCAGACACTTTCAGGCGAATAGCTTGTTGCGCATATTCGAATTCATCAAAGCCCGTTAAAATAATCATTTTAATATATGGATAAGCGTCTGCGACGGCTCCCGCCAGTTCAAGTCCATCCATAAAGGGCATGGAAATATCAGAAATGACTAGGTCTGGTAATGTTAGCTCAATGGCTTCCCAAGCTTCGCGACCATTTGCGTAATCTCCGATTAGCTCAAAACCGTGGGCGTTCCAGTCAATCGTGCGTTTCAATCCGTCCCGGACAACTGCCTCATCATCAACGATGATTACTTTGTACATGGAGGTACCTCCTTATGCATGGTCGAGTAGTATAGTGTTTAACTGTTTATTGCATTCATTTTCAGAAAATTTTCAATTGTACACAAAGATGTAATAATTCTGGAATAATTATACTGTAAAAGATAGCTTATGAATACAAGCAAACGATCAGTGCTTTGTTTACAGCGAAACAAAAGGATTTAAAAATTAGTTCATATGTCTTAGTACATGTGATAAGTATCCTCAGATGTTCATAAACTCACTGCATATGTATTATAAATCCTTCTATCTCTACGGGATAGGTTTTTAATTTTTGGTATAGTTTTTTTACTTATTGAGTATTCGAAATTGGGTTGATAAAATGATGAGGTAGATGGAAATAGAGAACAGAATAACCGGTTTCGATTCAGGAGATGAACTTATGTATCAATATACGGATCAAGAATATACGAATGTGGATTTTAGCCTGGCGGATATAAAAGATGGAGAAATGAAAGGCTGCACATTTACGAAGTGTAATTTCCGTGGTGCTTCACTGGATGAAGCGTGGACGACGGGCTGTCAATTTATTGAATGTGACTTTGGCGGGGCGACTTTTAACGCTCCATCCATATTCGCTCTGCTTTTACAAATTGCCGATTTACGGGTGCTAACTTGTTTGTATCTAAATTTGAAGAATGCAAAATGGTAGGCAGTGATTTCGCGGGCGCGTCGATGGATGGCATTACAATCGTGGGCGGGGATTGGTCTTATACGAACTTACGTCATGTAAATTTGTCCAAGCAGGAACTGAAGGGAATTCGCCTAATGGAAACGGATCTGAGTGAAAGCAATTTACAGAAGGCGAATTTGCGAGAAGCTGATCTAAGTGGAGTCAGACTGACGAGGGCAACGCTTAAAGGAGCAGATTTACGTGGAGCGAAGATGGATCGCGTTGATTATAAATCATTTGATCTCACAGGCGTTCGGATTGATTTAGAGCAGGCCGTAAATGTAGCTCGTGCCTATGGTGCTAAAGTAGACTAAGTGGTATTTCAGTCAAAAATGTAAAAAGACATCCTCATTTGGATGTCTTTTTCATGTATCCATAGATCATCATTTAACGGAGTTTAACCGAACCACCATCCACCATAATGGTTTGTCCGGTAATAAACTTCGCTTCTTCACTTAAGTAGAAGGCGACGACGCGACCGATATCTTGTTCACAGTCACCTAGCCGTTTCAGAGGTATCTCATTAACCATTTTATCATATGCCTCTGGCATTCTTTCCCTCCAAGCTCGTACACCTTCAGATTCTGCGATGGGGCAGATGATATTAATATTAATGTTGTCTTGGCCCCATTCTGTAGCAGCTACACGCGATATCCCGCGGATGGCTTCTTTGGCAGCGGCATAGGAGGTTTGGGTAGGCATACCTTCAAGTCCAGCACCAGATGCAAAATTGACAATGGTACCTTGGTTTTCTTTCAGATGAGGGTAGCTTAACTTCATTAAATGGAAGGTCGGCCAGAACCCTGTCCCAAAAGATAGCTCAAACTCTGCCTCCGTTGTGTCCATAAATGATACATTCTTTGACGCCTGAGCACAGTTCACGAGTCCGTGAATGGTCGAGTAGTTATCGATGACTTTGTTAAAGCCAGCAATCAGATCATCTTTATCCATCAGATTCACTTTTACAAACATACACTCCGTAATCTCATTAATCTCTTCCTCAGTTGCTTTGCCTTTGTCCTCGTTGATGTCGAAAAAGGCTACACGAGCTCCTTGTTTCGCAAGTGCAGTGACGATACCTTTACCAATACCGCCTGCTCCCCCCGTTACCAGAATCGTTTTGTCTTTGAATTTCATGGTCAGGCCTCCATTCGACATATTTGGATATAATTCTTCAAAAATGGATACGATATACAATAAAGCTGAGCAGTCAACAACACAGCAAGAGCTTTAAGGAAGGAGGCGAATTATGCTCAGTAGTGACGAGTGGGTCTCCCATCTTTCAGAACTACGGAAGCGATTGATTTGGGTCAGTCTCTTTTTCATGATGTCTTTGGCGGTTGGTTTGTATCTGTCGCCAAACATCCTCTTGTATATCAAGGGGCAACGGGTAACTACCCATATCTCATGGAACGTATTCTCACTAACAGATGGTATGTTCATCTATATGAAATGCGGTTTTCTGGTCGCGATATTCCTGACCTTGCCACTTGCGCTTTATCATATCTGGGCGTTTGTCAGACCTGGGCTTACAAATGAGGAAGCGGGGAAAACCATATGGTTCGTGCCTCTGTCTTTTTTTCTGTTTGTCATTGGAGTGGCTTTTAGCTTCTTTGTAGCATTCCCTATGATGGTCTCGTTCCTCTCCAAAATGAACAAGACCATTGGCGCAGTGGAGACCTACGGAATAGATCGGTATTTCTCACTCATGTTCAATGTCGTATTTCCACTCGCTGTGGCTTTTGAAATGCCGGCCATCGTTTTATTTTTAACTAGGCTGGGGATCATTCATCCGGCTCAGTTAAAAAAAATAAGGAAATATGTTTATCTGGGCTTAGCTATTGTAGGCTCAATGATTTCACCACCTGATTTCGTATCACATTTATCCGTAACCATTCCCCTTATACTCTTGTTCGAGATCAGTATCATTGTCTCGGCATGGTATGTGAATAAAAGGGAACTCGATATGAATCGTATGGAACCAGAAGGAGGGACAAACCATGTTTAACAATATTGGGCTTCCAGGGCTCATGATTATCCTTATGATAGCCCTGATCGTATTCGGACCATCTAAGCTGCCACAGTTGGGACGTGCAGTGGGCGATACTTTGCGTGAATTTCGCTCTTCTACAAAGGGAGTTGTTGAAGAAATTACAGCAGAGGTTGTGGGGGAACCAGAAACACTACTTGAGAAAAGCAAAAAATAATAGCTCTTCAATAGAACAGAACACCTCCCACCCAAAACCTGGGGTGGGAGGTGTTTTTATATGATATTATTTGGACGTTTCCTTATCAGCATGCTTCAGAATAAGGGCAATATCTTTGCTCAATGTATTCTTTGAAGCGCCTGATTTCAGGGATGTCTTCACCCGATTCATAGCCGCGATGGCTTGTTTGTTATGCACAGTATAGATTTGAACATGCTCTCCGTATAGTTCTTTAATTTCTTGATGTGTCAGACTGGAATTGCTTTCGTTGATATTTCTTGTACCTATTGCCGGGCCTGAACCTTTAGAGCTCATGTAGCCTTTACCTGACAATCCTTCATTAGGACTTAGGATTTTGCTCTGTTGAGGCTTGGAGTTTTGAATATGGGTTTGCTGGTTTGGATCTCCTACATAGACCGAATCTCCAAGTACCAATATAGTTACACCAGACAAACCGGCCGCATTTAATTTGGATTCAATTGTACTGGCTCCTCCGCTGTTATGAATACTTGAAGTTCCTATATGACTGTATAGTTGAGAGCCCATCCCACTATAAGTCGTACCCTTTCGGTTCGTTGTATAAACTTTATCCCCATCAATTCTTGGGATGACATCAATACTGTTTAATTGATGATGTTCACCATAAGGTTGCACAGTTTGTGATTGCATTCTGACGGATTGTGCCTTCTGACGTTGCTGCTGCATGCCTGTACAGGCAGACAAAGTCATGGCAATACAGAAAGCAGGGACGATTACTTTGACCCATGTTCCTTTCATTTGAATCCCTCCTGAATATGGTATCTTTGATGCCTTATTTTTATCTTTAAGCGCATGTATTATTTGTGGGATTTTGAGGAAATATAGCAAATAAATGATGATTAACCCAATGATTGAGGTTGGACATTCGATGTAGGAGGTAACACCAAGATGCCAAATGATATTACGAATAAAGACCCTGATAAATTACCGCAAGAACCAGACCATTCTAGACGGACGTTTCTAAAAAATTCAGGCTTTGCCGTGGGTGGCCTCATCGTTGGGGGAGTGGGTGGGGAATTTAATTCGGCCCAAGACGAAGGCTATCTCTCCAGCAACGCCTGCGGCGGAATCTGTTAACTATAATCAGGCTCTGATGTATTTAACTCAGGAACAATTTTTTATCGTAGAAGCAGCAACGGAACGGATTTTTCCAGCGGATGATAATGGCCCTGGTGCAAAAGAGCTAGGTGTTCCGTACTTTATCGATCATCAACTAGCAGGCGAGTGGGGATCAAATGGTAGGGAGTACATGCAAGCCCCTTTTTATACAGGTGAAAAAACGCAAGGGTATCAAGGTCGTCTAAAACGTAAAGAAATCTTCGATATCGCACTACAAGAAATGCAAAATTTCAGTATGAAGAAATATCAGAAGAAGTTTAAAGATCTAGAAGTGGAGCAGCAGGATGCTGTGCTAAAAGCATTCGAGACCGATGAGGTCAAGTTAACCACCATTTCTGCAAGTGCATTCTTCAAAACCCTTTTCGGTAGCACGATGGAAGGCGTTTATGCAGATCCTCTATATGGTGGAAATAATAATATGGCGGGCTGGAAAATGAAGAATTTCCCAGGAAATCAGATGGCCTATACCAAAATCATTGAGCAGGACAAGTTTGAAAAAATGCAGCCTGTAAGTTTACGGGAGCATCTTCCACATTAAACTAACGAATATGGGGTGACATCATGGCAACTAAACTGCCAAAAGTAGACGTCGTTGTTGTCGGTGTGGGCTGGGGTGGTGGAATTATCGCGTCGGAGCTTACCAAAGCTGGACTATCTGTCGTTGGACTAGAACGTGGTAAAGAGCGTAAGACAGAAGATTATTACATGGTTCATGATGAATTAAGGTATGCATTACGATATGAAATGTTTCAGGACTTGTCCAAAGAGACTATAACCTTTCGAGGGAATGAAAAAATTCGGGCGCTACCGATGCGTTCCTACGGCTCCTTTTTACTTGGAGATGGCTTAGGAGGTTCGGGTGTCCATTGGAATGGACAAACATTCCGTTTCTTACCTTATGATTTCGAGATTAAATCGAAGACCATTGAGCGATATGGAAAGGGTAAGATTCCGGATGGTATGACCATACAGGATTGGGGAATTACGTATGACCAGTTAGAGCCTTATTTCTTGAAATTTGAGAAAACAGCGGGTATATCTGGCGAAGTGAATCCACTTGGGGGTAAACGCTCAGAGAAATATCCGTTACCACCAATGAAGATTTCTCCTGCGATGAAGATGTTTTCAGAGAGTTGCAAAAGTCTCAATTATCATCCGTATGCGATGCCTTCAGCGAATTTGTCCGAACCGTATACCAATCCGGATGGGATTGAAAGAGCAGCTTGTCAATACTGCGGCTTCTGTGAACGCTTCGGATGTGAATATGGAGCCAAAGCCGACCCCGTTGTAACGGTCATTCCCGTAGCTTCCAAAACAGGTAAATTTGATCTTCGTACCCACTCGAATGTGAGAGAAATACTACATAAAGGTGGAAAAGCGACGGGTGTACGTTATACCGATGTTACGACAGGTGAGGAATATGAACAGCCAGCGGATATTGTTGTGCTAACTAGTTATGTTTTCAATAACACGCGTCTTTTATTAATGTCGAAACTTGGGAAACCGTATGATCCAACTACAGGTACAGGCGTAATCGGCAAAAACTATGCTTATCAGGTATTGCAAGGTGCAGCAGTCGGATTCTACGATGATAAGCAGTTTAATTTGTACTCTGGAGCAGGATCTATGGGTGTGTGTATTGATGATTTTAATGGAGATAATTTCGATCACAAAGATTTAAAGTTTATCCACGGTGCCAACATCTCATATACAAACGGGGCGAAGACCCATACAGAATAATACAGTTCCAAAGGGTACGCCAAGCTGGGGCAAGGATTTCAAGGCAGCTTCAATTAAATATGCCAACAGTAGCATCTCTGTAGGCGCGCAAGGGTCAAGTATGCCGCATAAGCATCACTTCCTAGATCTAGATACAACGTATAAGGATGCCTTTGGCGATCCGCTGTTGCGGATTACGTTTGATTTCGAGGAACAGGATCATGAGCTAGTGAAGTTCATGGGTGCTAAATGCGGCGAAATCATTAAAGAAATGGGCGCAGATACCGTTGTAGCAAATACGAAGCAGGGCGCCTATGAAATTACTCAGTATCAATCCACACATAATACCGGCGGTGTCATTATGGGCTCTAGCCCTGAGACATCGGCGGTTAATAACTACCTACAAATGTGGGATGTTGAGAACCTCTTTGTGGTTGGTGCATCTGCTTTCGCGCATAACAGTGGCTACAATCCTACAGGAACACTTACGGCATTTGCTTACCGGGCAGCCGAAGGTATTCAGAAGTATCGAAAGAACGGCGGCGGGAGTTTGGTTTAAGGATATAGAATGAAGATGAGGGTGTCCCTTCTTTAGTTAGAGTTACTCTTCCGCTATAATGAGTGGGAAACTAGTAATTAATTAACTGGGAGGGCACTTTTTGATATGAAAATAATGCCGTTAGCTGGAAGAGGAATTGAAGCCAGTCGACTAGTTCTTGGATGCATGCCATTTGGAGGCAGCTGGGATCCCAAAGATCCTATTACGCGTGAGGATCGACTACAAGCGGAAAAAGCTGTGGATGCTGCACTTTCTATCGGAATCAATATGTTTGATCACGCTAATATATACACACGGGGTAAAGCAGAAGAGACATTCGGAGCCTTGTTAAAAGACCGTCCGCAGCTTCGTGAACAAATGATTATTCAGTCCAAATGCGGAATTCGTCTACAGGATGGTGAGAATCCTGGACGTTTTGATTTCTCTAAAGAACATATTCTCGAAGCGGTTGATGATAGCTTAGGCAGACTTGGAGTTGAATATCTGGACATTCTTCTTCTGCATCGTCCTGATCCTTTGATGGAGCCAGATGAAGTTGCTGAAGCATTTGGAAAGCTGAAGGCGTCTGGTAAAGTTCGCTATTTTGGAGTCTCTAACATGAGCGTCTCACAGATCAAGTTCCTGCAGCGAAGCCTGCCTGATCAGCTGGCAGTGAATCAACTGGAAATGAGTCTGGGACATACGCATTTTCTGGATCAAACCATCTTTGTGAATCAGCAAGCTGGAGCGCAAGTGAATTTTGCAGAAGGACTCATTGAACATTGTCAGATGGAGAATATACAGCTTCAAGCGTGGGGACCTTTAGCGCAAGGGCGCTATACAGGCCGCTCCACTCAAGGAGAGCCGGAGAAAGTCCAGAAGACCGCCGCTTTAGTGGCTCGTATGGCGAAAGAGAAGGAAACCACGCCGGAGGCGATTGCTCTGGGCTGGTTAATGAAGCATCCAGCGAAGATTCAACCGATTATAGGTAGCGCAAATGCAGGGCGCATCGTTGCCTGCCAAGATGCCGAGCGGCAATCGGAGCTGATGACTCGAGAGGAATGGTACACACTGTACGTAAGTGCAATTGGGCAACCCATGCCATAAAGAAGAGAGGGGCTGTCCCATAAGTAGATATTGCTACAACAGATACAGGAGTTTATCATCTTAAAATTGTAAAAAGACAGCAAAACAGCGATTTCTCCGGTTATTGGAGGATCGCTGTTTTGCGTTTTTGGTCATTTGCAGCTTGCTTCAATAGATTGTGAGCAAGGGAAAGCCAACCGACCTCAAGCGTCATTTTTTCCATGCCGCGAAGCAGAAATTGCCGGAACCCCCGGTTGTTCTTCAGTTGTCCAAACACACTTTCGGGTTCTGTCATTCGGCGTACGGACAAAGCAAAGTTGGTCCACGCTATATTAGATGTACAAAGAAATTGCTTCTTTTGGGATGGTTGGTCATACTTCCATTTTACCCAAAAAATGATTTCTTTTTTTGTGTTTTTGAAGAGTGACGTTCGTCTCCCGCTTAAACAGCGGAGAGGACGGGACGATTGTGGAGAAGCGAATGCGTTCGCCTTGGTCTCCGGATTTTCACCGTTAAGGGGAATGAAAAAAATCTGGAGAACACAGCGATTGGAACAACGGCCCGTTCGCGTAGCGTCTACCCAAGTGCTCACGTTGATCCTACTTAAAAAAAACAGAGGGCTATCCCAAGCATCTATTTCATAGCTTTTGGGACAGTTCCTTTTTATATTTTAAACCATGCTTTACCTTGGCTTATTTTATAGTTTAAGATTGGTAGTGTATACATAATTTGTTTGAATATATGAATTTCAAGCATTAAATAAATTTAGGAGTGTTATATAGTGACAGGTATATATGGGGTATGTATTTCGGATTTTCCGCCTTCTTTAGTTGAGCCCTTACTTCATTTTATTAGCAATAAAGAAAGAATATTAAAATTTCATTTTATAAAGGATAAAATAAGGAGCTTAGTTGGAGAACTACTTCTAAAAAAGATCATAAACACATTATATAACGCACCCTATGAGGAAATGGAAATTACCAGAGATGAGTATGGAAAGCCTTTTTTGTCGAGCCCTTCGATTAAGGTAGAGTTTAACATTTCACATGCAGGGGATTGGGTTGTTGTCGCTATTGATCGTATGAAAATAGGTATTGATATAGAGCAAATTGTTACCATGAATTTAGAAATAGCTGAACGTTTCTTTACACAAGAAGAATATAAGTATATAGCACAACAAAGCTCACAAGAACAGAGAGACGAGCAATTTATCAGGATTTGGACAATGAAAGAAAGTTATATTAAAGGAGTGGGAAGGGGATTAACAATACCCCTTGATAGTTTTTCAACGATAATCAACAATCAAGAAGCAACAAGTATTCGTGTTGAAGAGGATGTTAGGCATCTGAAAACTTTTCGTCATGATACTACTTACTATATTTCAGTTTGTTCTACAACACCATTGGATGGCAAGAATATTGAAATTATTGATATACATTCTTTAGTGAATGCGTTTTTATAAGCACTGTGAATTAGAATCAATGGTTCTCACAAAGTAATCTGACTAGGTGCATCCGTTAAAAATAACCAGCGCAAACTGATTAAGTATCAGTTTGCGCTGGCTTTATTGTATCTAGAAATGTAATGTAGCAGAACTTCTTTTCCGCGCATAAGCCTTGGGTTTCGCTGGTTTCTTATTTGGCACAGAGAATGGGGTGTAACCTCCAGCAAACATCGTTCCTATTTTACAGCCCAGCGCTACGGATAGATGTTCTGGGCTTGGATGCTGCTCTTGTTCAAGCAGATTCATTAATATGAGGGCAGATGCGCGCGCATCATCTAGGGCATCATGGTGATTGAGAGGGATATTGTAAGATTCAGCAATCACATTTAGCTTATAGGATGGCATATCTGGAAGCATTTTTTTGCTTAGTAGATAGGTACAGTAGTATTGAAATGTTGGATAGTCCGTATATGTACCATCTAAACAATAGCGAAGTACACTCATGTCAAACGAGGCGTTATGTGCCACAATGTGATTACCAAGTAACATGGGTTCAATCGTAGGCCATAGTTCGTTAAACGTAGGCATCCCTTGGACCATCGATTCGGTAATGCCATGAATCTGGACATTTCTATAATCAAAATGTTGCATAGGATCGATAAGCCAAGAATGCTCCGAGGTAATGATGCCGCCACGTACTTCAACCAGGCCTAAGGAACAAGCGCTAGAGCGATTCGCGTTGGCTGTTTCAAAATCAATTGCTATAAAATCCATGTTGGAAGACTCCTTAAATTGCATGAAGTGAAGTAATGTCAGAAATGTTGAGAAAAATCGTATTTTTATACTATACCATTCTATGAATATATTATCTAAATCAATGCCAATCGGAGCCGTATAGATTTGATATAATTATATAAAATATTCCAAATGAATAGGAGATGGAGTTCATGCAACTGTTAAAAGGACAAAAGGTAGATGTTACTAAAGGAAGAAGACTCAGCGGCCTTAGCTGCATTTCGGATGGAAAACTAAGAACATGTCTATAAGCATCGATGCTGCCTGTTTCCTATTATCTGACCAGAACCGTTGTGAACAAGATGAAGATTTTATTTTTTACGGAAATCCAATAGCTCGTAATGGCTCTGTTATACACAAAGAACTGAATACGATGGATAAAGAAGCAATTCTTATTTCATTCACTAATGTTCCAGATCATATTATGAAAATAGCTTTTACGGTAACGATTCATGAAGGAGAGAAACTGCATCATTATATGCAGGATGTAAATGGGCTATATTTACGATTAGTGAACACGGATACCGGAGAGGAACTATTTCGATATGAATATGGTTCAGATCTGACTAAAGAGACCGCCATTGTTGTTGGAGAACTATACAGATATAACGGAGAGTGGAAGTTTAATGCAATAGGTAGTGGATTTTATGGTGGACTCGAAGCTTTGTGTAATCATCATGGTCTTGAAATTGAACAATCAATATCTGAGGTGGCTGCGGCGGCAGCGGTGGAAGAGAAAGTATTAACCCCCATCGACCTAAGAAAGAATATCGTACAGATTACTTTGGAAAAGAAGAATCTAATTGGTGTCGTAGCAAGGGTTGGAATCGTATTAGACATATCGGGCTCAATGCAGAGTTTATATAAGAAGGGTGTAGTTCAAGAAGTTGTGGAGCGGATCTTAGCCGTAGCTTGCAAGTTCGATGATAATGGCACACTAGATGTTTGGGTATACGACCACTTATTTTCGCGATTACCTTCGGTTACGGAGGAAGATTTCGATCAATTTGTAAATAAGCATATTATGAATAATGATGCGATACATAAATTTGGACGTAATAATGAACCTCCAGTTATGGAGGATGTTATTCGCAAATATACAATAGAAGAGGATTCAGGAGTACCTGTATTTATTATTTTTATCAATGATGGTGGTGTCGTTAAACCAACGAAGAAGATCATTAAAGAATCTGCCATACAGCCTATATTCTGGCAGTTTGTAGGTATTGGATATTCCGATTTCGAGGTATTAAAAGAGCTTGATACAATGGAAGGTAGAGTAGTAGACAATGCGAATTTCATTCACTTGAGTGATATGGATTCCGTATCCGATGAACAACTATATGACCAGTTGTTGAATGAGTTTCCATCCTGGATTAAATCGGCAACAACGAAACGAATAATTCGATAAAAGATATGATTCTTCAGACAAGATAAACTTCTTGTCTGTTTTTTTATATGTGATAGATAAACTTATGACAAATATGTGAACTATGAAAAAATATTCTTATTTTATACCACCACCTATGCCTGAAAAGAGCCAAAAAAGTCGAATAATTGACAGCGTATTCAATGTTAGTCTACCAAGAAAAAATGATGAAGAGGATTTTTTCATATTACAATATACGCTATTTATATACAAAAAAATGGAAATTGGTACGGTTTACTGAAACAAAATTGGTCGTTTATTTTCAGAAAAAACACAGTTATAATTTTCCATAAAAGGTAACAACGAGGTCTAAACGTCCATTTTAATAGCAGAAAAAATCGTTTTTCATCGTTTTATTTACCTTTTAAATTTAACGAATTAATGTGTTGAAGCATCTTTCGTCTCGAATTTCTATGTTGTGTGGTATGTCCCCAGATATGGCAGGGTATCCGAAATAGGAGGGTAGTCATGGTGCAAGAACTCTTGATACATATGGATAAGACATTGAATATACCTTTAAATCGACAAATATATGATCATATTCGCAAAGTAATACTTTCTGGCTCTTTGCAGATCGGAGAAGCCATTCCACCAACTAGACAGCTCTCTGAACAGCTTGAAGTTTCAAGGTCTGTCGTTATTCAAGCTTATGAGCAATTACAGGCAGAAGGTTACCTTATTATGAAACAAGGCTCAGGGACTTTTGTTGCTGATAATACAGCATTCTATCCCGATGATACTAAGGAAAAGAAATACGGAAATTATTCATATAAAGTGAATCCTATTTTTAATCGGACGGCTAAGTCAGATAAACCTTCACAAAAAGACATAAATGCTTCCCCTCCAATTTTGTATGATTTCAAGCATGGGCTACCTGCATGGGATGTCATTCCGATGGATCAATGGCAAAAATCACTTGTTCGTGTATGCCGTAGGGCAACTCCTGAATTATTAGGATATGGCCCTCCAGAAGGTTCACTTGCTCTGCGTAAGGAGATTGCCCGAATTTTGCGCTCGAGTCGCTCGATTACAGTCGTACCGGAACAAATTGTGATTACGACGGGTGCAACGCAGGCGCTAGACATTTTAGCCAGGTTAATGGTGAAGCCAGGAGATCAGGTCGTGGTGGAGGATCCGGCACATGGTATTTTGCGAGATATTCTTCAATTTGCTGGAGCGGAAATCATCTCAGTTCCTGTTGACCAGCAGGGTATACGTGTTAATCAGATCGATGCGGCAGTGCAGAAGCAAGGGAACCGTCGTTGCCCTATTAAGCTTGCATACGTTACACCCTCTCATCAGTTTCCTATGGGCGTAACCTTATCAATGAAGCGCAGAATTGAACTGTTAAATTGGGCGGACAGAGAAGGTTCTTACATTATTGAAGATGATTATGATAGCGAGTACCGATACGTAGGACAGAAAATATCAGCACTGGCGGGACTTGATATGGATGAACGAATTATATATGTAGGAAGCTTTAGTAAAGTTATATTTCCTGCTTTACGCATCGGTTATGCTGTCTTGCCACGTAAGCTGGTTAAGTCCTTTCTTTCTATTAAAAATATTACGGACCGAATGGGCCCCTCATTAGAACAAGAAGCATTAGCAGATTTCATCCAGCTTGGACATTATGCCAAGCATATTAATCAGATGGGTAAGCTGTATGCAGTCAAGAGAGCGGGTCTAATTCGTTCTTTAGAGCGCGCATTTGGTAAAAGTGTAAATTATTTCGGTGAAGAGGCAGGGCTACATCTATTAATTGAGATTGATACGGAGGCTAATGAGGAGTCTATTACTTCTCGTGCATTGGACTATGGGGTCAGAGTGTATCCGGCCGCTAGTTATTATGTCAGAGAAAAACGGGACAAGCCTATGTTTATACTCGGTTACTCCAACATGTCAGAGGAACAAATGGATGAGGGTATTCAATATTTTGCTCAGGCGATGAATGATTGTGCCAATCGTAAACTGGATACGATTTCATCGAGTTCAGTTCATTAACCATGAAAATTTGTATGGATTCTGTAGAACTACGGAGGTGTTGGTGGAATGATCAAGGACATTCTAGTTAAATTACTTGGAAAAGTGCCTTTAACTGAGCATGAGGCTGAGGGATGTATGAATGACATCCTCTCCGGTGCAGTAGATCCAATCCAAGTGGCTGCTTTTCTAAGCATTACGGAAGCTAAGGGAACGGAAAAGGAGGAGCTTCTAGGTTATCTAAAGGCAATGTGGGCGAAGATGAATTCCATTTGTGGAGCACCGGATTCGGTTGATATTTGCGGCACAGGAGGTGACATGCTGGGATCATTTAATATTTCAACTGCTGCTGCTATTACCGCAAGTGCAGCTGGAGCCAAAGTAGCTAAATGTGGAAATCGCTCATCTAGCAGTTCATGTGGTAGCGCAGACTTGCTGGAAGGCATGGGTATATGTATTGATCTATCCAAAGAAGAAGCTACGAAATGGCTGCAACATCATGGGTTTACGTTCTTGTTCACTCCCAATTATCATCCTTCAGTTAGTGCATGGGCTACGCTGAGGCGAGGGCTGGGTTTCAGAACTATTTTTAATATGTTAGGTCCTTTAGGTAATCCACTTCAGCCAACTAGACGTGTAATGGGTGTTTCGAATCTCTCCCTTGCACCGATGTACGCTGAAATTCTTTCAGCTATAAGTTCGGAACATGCTATTGTCGCCCATGGTTTGGATGGAATGGACGAGATTAGCCTATCAGCGCCTACGCTACTCTATGAAATTAAAGGTCAATCTATTAGCAAGAGTATATGGGAGCCGGAATCCATTGGACTTCAATACGTCGATATTCAGGACCTTAAGGGAGGTTCGGTAAACGACAATGTTACCATTTTACATCAGTTATTTGAGGGAGATCATCGAGTGAATGCGATTCGGCAAGTGACCTGTGTCAATGCCGGAGCGGCCCTCATGGTATCAGGTCTTGCAGCTGATCTACGTGAAGGATACTGGTTAGCTGAACAGACTATTGCTTCAGGAAAAGCTGGAGATAAATTGCAGGAGCTCATTTCTAGCAGTCACAAATTACGTGAGGAGGTTGTCAATTATGTACATGCTCAATGAGATTGTTGCAAACAAACGTATCGAGGTTGAAGAGAAGAAGCGGGTAAGCCCGCTAACGGATTTACAAGGGAAACTAAGAGATGCTAGACCCGTGCGAGATTTCTATGCTGCGCTACAAATGCCTGGAATTTCTTTAATTGCTGAAATCAAGAAAAAGTCTCCTTCTAAAGGGGAGTTCCCGAACCAAATTGCAGCAGCCGAGCTTGCTCGTATCTATTCACAGAATGGAGCCCGAGCTATTTCAGTATTAGCAGATGAGAAGTATTTCGGAGGTGGTGCGCATGTAGTAGAGCGGGTCGCGAACGACCCAGGGGTACATCTACCCGTGATGTATAAAGAATTTATTATTGATCCGTATCAGATTTATGAAGCACGTTCTGTTGGGGCAGATGCTGTTCTGCTTATTGTTCGCAGTATTGATGATACGGGAAGGCTGTCCGAAATGATTAGCACCGTACATGATCTAGGAATGGAAGCATTGGTTGAATGTTATACAGCAGAAGAGGCAGCGAAAGCAGTTAAAGCTAATGCGAGGATCATCGGAGTAAATAATAGAGATTTACAGACATTTGAGGTTGATTTGAAACGATCTGAAGAAATCAGATCTGTCATTCCGAATACTTCACTTACCGTTAGTGAAAGTGGACTTTCTTCGCCAGCAGATGCACTTGAAGCACAACATAGAGGGTTTGATGCCATATTGGTTGGTGAGGCCTTACTTAAAGCAGAAGACATTACTCGGCGAATTAGAGAATTTGCTGGACTTGAAGTTATCGAACATCCAAATCGGTAGAGGGAGGCAGTGAATATTATGGGTGGATTTTTTGGGCAATATGGTGGTGCTTATGTAGCGGAAACGCTGATTCGTAATTTGGAGGAATTAAATAAGGAATATGAAAGAATTAAAGATGAACCGGATTTTAGAGAAGAAATCTCTCTTTTATTGAAAAATTTCGTAGGCCGACCCACTCCAATTACGAAACTTCATCGTTTAACGGCAGATTTAGGCGGAGCCAAAATTTATTTGAAGCGTGAGGATTTAACTCATACCGGAGCTCACAAAATTAATAATGCCTTAGCGCAGGCAGTTCTAGCCAAACGAATGGGTAAAACTCGGATTGTGGCTGAGACAGGCGCAGGTCAGCACGGCGTTGCTGTCGCAACAGCTTGCAGTCTCATGGGACTTACTTGTGTCGTGTACATGGGGGCGGTAGATGCTGAGCGTCAAGCACCGAATGTACAACGGATGAAGCTACTTGGAGCTGAGCTTCATTTGGTTCATAGCGGTCAAAAGACGCTCAAGGATGCCATAAGTGAAGCAATTCGTGATTGGATAACGAATGTAGAAGATACTCATTATTTATTAGGTTCAGCTGTGGGTCCAAGCCCGTTTCCAGATATGGTTCGTGATTTTCAATCTGTTATCGGAGATGAAGCGAGAGCACAGATATTGGAGGCTGAAGGACGCTTGCCGGATTATGTAATTGCCTGCGTAGGAGGAGGAAGCAACTCCATTGGCATGTTTAATGCTTTTCTAGAAGATGCTGAGGTGAAGTTAATCGGTGTTCAAGCCGCAGGAGAAGGACTTGAGACGGGCAAACATGCCTCTCCTTTAATCAAGGGAACCCTTGGCGTAATTCAAGGTAGTCTAACCTATATGCTTCAGGATATAGATGGCCAGATTCTGGAGACGCATAGTATAGCTCCTGGTCTTGATTATCCGGGTGCAGGTCCACAGCATAGTTATCTTAAGGATACGGGCAGAGTTGAATATACCTCTGTAAATGACCGTGAAGCACTGTTAGCTTTTGAAATGTTATGTCGCAAGGAAGGTATCCTTCCTGCCTTAGAGTCTTCTCATGCCGTCGCTCATGCACTGAAATTAATTCCTTTAATTCCTCAGGGGCAGGAAGCTATCATACTCGTTAATCTTTCCGGCCGGGGAGATAAGGATTTAACGCAGGCCATTGCTGCGCTGGACCAACTTAAAGAATTGGAGGTATTACAATGAGCCGAATTGATAGCATGTTTGCTCGTTTACGAGAAAAGAGGGAGTGTGCTCTTATTCCTTATATTCCAGTCGGTTATCCGACAGCTAAAGAATCGGAATCTCTGATCCGTGCGATTGCGGAATCAGGGGCGGACTTGATTGAACTGGGGGTTCCTTATGCTGATCCCTTGGCGGATGGACCGACCATTCAGGAAGCAAGTCTCGCAGCCGTTGAGAATGGAATTAATTTGAAATCCTGCTTGTCCATGGTACGAAAGCTACGTGCTTCTGGTTTAGAAACTCCGATTGTCTTGATGGGATATTGCAACTCTTTCCTAGCTTATGGGTTGGAAAAATTAGCTGAGGAAGCGAAGTTGGCAGGCGTGGACGGATTTATTATTCCTGACTTGCCTTCACTATGGCAAAGCCTTGGGTTCAAATTTTCGAATCTAGATCATTACAAGTGATTTTTTTTCTAGCTCCAACGACTAGTGAGGAACGTGCTTCTGCTGTAGTAGAGCAGGGCAAGGGGTTCTTGTATTGCATATCTGTAGCAGGTGTAACGGGTGAAAGAGAGTCACTACCGGAGGAGCTACCCAAGTTTATTAAACAAGCTAGAACGGTTACGTCACTACCTTTAGCTGTAGGCTTCGGTATTTCAAATGAAAAGCATGTACGGGAAGTAAGTGAATATGCAGACGGTGCTATTGTTGGGAGTGCACTGATTAATGTGATTAAACAAGCTCCCCCTCATGAAATTGAAGCAGAGGTGCGACGTTTCATTCTCAAGATGAAGCAGGCAACACGTAAAGCAGCAACCCCTATCTAAATAAGAAGGAGAATACGATGGTTCGGATCAAAATATGCGGTTTGACTAGTAAAGAATCAGCATGGGCTGCCGTGGAAGCGGGAGCGGACGCGGTGGGATTCGTATTTGCGAGTGGTAGACGTAGGGTGAGTCCTGATCATGTTAGAGAGATTATCAGATCCATTCCTCCTTACGTCACAACGACAGGTGTTTTTGTCGATGCAGATTTGAATGAGTTAAACCATATAGCAGAATATTGTCAGCTTGATGTGCTACAGCTCCATGGCAACGAATCTCCAGAATATTGTAAATTAGCAGTTCGTCCCATAGTTAAGACATTGCACATTCATGGCGAAGAGCATGATCTAATTGGTGAGATGAATAAATATAAACCTGGAGCTCGCGCAATTTTACTAGATACGTACGTCGCCGGTGAGTCAGGTGGAACAGGTAAAGCTTTCCCATGGGAACATGTTAAAGAATTACATTTGAACGCATCGATTATTCTTGCTGGAGGACTTCATTCTGGGAATGTAGCCAGTGCAATTCTCCAAACGAATCCCTTTGCTGTAGATGTCAGTAGTGGAGTGGAAACTAATGGTGTTAAGGACTCCTTCAAAATGGAGGCATTTGTGAGGGCTGTTAGAGAATGCCACGTTGCACAAAGGTTTTTGATTTAAAGCGTATGAAGGAGGTTTATCAAATGCTTCAATCATTGATTATTGGATTTGGACGAGCGGGGAAGGGATTACATCATCATTGTCTCCGCAAGGCGTATCAACTAGGTAGTCATGCAGACCTTTTCAATCCTCATGTAGGTGTGGTTGATCCTAAATTTGCGGAAATAGGCTCATCCCAGCCTAATGTAACGAGTTTTTCACATATGGATGAAGTGCAGGGATTCGAGCCAGCGAATACGGTGGTGCATATCTGTACACCTCCGGAACTTCACACCAACGCGCTGCTTGAGGTCGTTCAGCGGGGTTATCGCATGATTATTATGGAAAAGCCGCTGACTACAACGGAGAAAGAGTTAGAAGTAATACGAGATATTCAGAATATCTATCGCTGTGAAATTTTGGTGGTCGCTAATTGGTTATCTAGTTCACTAACGCGCAGCATCCATGCTCTGATTAAATCGGGTATTTATGGGTCTCTCCGTTTTATAACGGCAGAACAGAATAAATCACGATTATCACGTACTTTGGCGAATCCAAGCCATCATAATGCCTTTGATGTTGAAATTCCTCATCTCGTTGCCCTAGCTTTATTACTTGGCGGTAAAAATGCACAAGTTGTTCAATCAGAGGTCCGGGATATGAGAATAGGTGAGCATGTTATTCCGAATATGGGCATGGCTACCTTGACATTACATCAGGATGACGCTTAGTCTCTAGACTGAGTTCGAACTTGGCCACGCCGATCCGGAAGCGAAGAATTCAATTGAATTTTGATAGCCATGTCGTGTTTGGTTATTATCCTTCTGCACAGGACGACAGTCATTCTTGGCTTGAAATCTGTGATGGTAATGGCCATGTAATTGAAGAAAAGATTCTATATGATGATCCGCTATCTGCCGTATTTATCGAGTATTATCAGTATTTTCTTGGTGTTGGCGAGAAGCCCGTCAGTGATCTCGATTTCAATTCGAGAGTGGTGACGACGATTAGTCAGGCGAAGAGAAAGTGTGGTTTATTGACACCAGAAGCAGCGTTGTCTGATGATAATCTGGCCTATTCTATGGCTAATATGGGGTGAGCATATGAGTGTAGCTTTTTTCTCAGGGGCTAAATCTTTTAAGCAGCAATGGCCTCTTATTTCGGCAAGACTGGATCAAGTCATTGATGATGGCAAATTTACAAATGGTCCTGCGGTTCAGGAACTGGAGCAGAAATTAGAAGTGTTTACAGGTGCAAAGCATTGTATAGCTGTTGGAAATGCTACCGACGCTTTGATTATTATGCTTCGCGCGGCAGGTATTGGTGCTGGAGACGAAGTGATTGTTCCGTGTTATTCCTTCTTTGCTTCCGCATCAAGTATTGCGCATGTCGGAGCTATACCTGTTTTCTGTGATATTGAAGAAGGTACTTACATGATCGATGTGAAACAAATAGAACAATGTATTACCGATCGGACGAAGGCGATTATGCCCGTGCATTTGTTCACTCAGATGGCGGATATGACGGCGATTCGAGAAATTGCAGAACAGCATCAATTACTGGTGCTGGAGGATAGTGCCGAGGCAATTAGTATGTTCCATAACGGAAAACATGCGGGGCTACTCGGTAATGCGGGTGTTATTTCCTTTTTTCCGACAAAAACACTAGGAGCTATCGGAGATGCTGGACTCATTTTAACAGATGATGACACAATAGCAATGGAGGCACGTCGTTTACGTATTCATGGACAGGATGAGGGTATTCCTTATATTCACCAAACCGTTGGTTACAACAGCAAGATGGACGATATTCAGGCAACCATTTTATTAGTTCGACTTGAATTTCTTCAGCGGGAAATTGCCCGTCGTGCTTATCTAGCAGCTTGCTACAACCGGGAACTTGCGGATATTAAAGAAGTGTTTACCCCTATGATTAAAAAGCATGCGGATGACGCAACAAATGCTGTGTACTATGTTTACCTCATAGAAACAGATGAACGGGACAATCTGGTTGCCCATTTAAGTCTCCATGAAATAGGAACTGAAGTGTATTATCCATATCCACTTCATTTGCAGCCATGCTTCAAACATCTTGGTTATCAGACGGGGGATATGCCTCGCGCGGAGCTGGCTGCGCGCAGAGCTGTAGGTCTACCGATGTATCCAGATATGACGGAAGAGCAGGTAACCCTAGTATGTGAGCAGATCCGTAGCTTTTTCGGAAAGGGGAATGAGCATGAACGTTCCATTCTTTAATTATGCGAGCCGGTATGCAGAGGATCGAGAAAAGATCAAGGACATCGTATATCAAGTTGGTATTTCAGATAACTTTATTCTGAAAGAGCGAGTCGTGGAGTTAGAGGATGCGATCCGGCAATATACGGGTGCAAAACATGTAATCGCTGTTGCTAATGGTACAACCGCGCTTACGATTCTTCTTCAAGCGATGGGGGTTGGGCCAGGAGTCGATGTTCTTACACCGGCATTCTCATTTATTTCCACAGCAAGTACGATCGCGCTGCTTGGGGGCACGCCTGTTTTTGTAGATGTAGATCCTCTGACGGGTATGATGGACCCCAACGACTTGGAGAGAAAAGTGACTCCCGCAAGTAAGGTTGTGATTCCTACACATTTGTTTTCAGTTATGGCAGATATGGAATCGATTCATGAAATAGCACAGAAGCACAACCTAGTCGTGCTGGAAGACAGCGCTGTAGCGCTCGGAGCCCGTCAGCAGGGAGCCATCGCCGGAATTATGGGGAATGCCGGTCTCTATTCTTTCTTTCCCGCGAAGCCACTCGGCGGAATTGGAGACGGTGCGGTTATTGTCACTAACGATGATGAGCTGGGGCGGATCAGCCGCATGCTTCGTAATCACGGTCAGGATGGCATTACACGTTTCTATCATCATTTACTTGGATATAACAACCGGATGGACGAGACTGCGGCTAGTTATTTATTACATAAGCTGCGGCGATTTGATGATTTGCTGAATAAGCGGCGTGAGATAGCCGGACTTTATAATGAAGCATTCAAGCATTTGGCGCCTATGATTCAGGTGGTGACCGATGCTCATGAAGAGCGTGTGTATTACACCTATGTGATACAGGCTGAGAGACGAGATGAGCTAAAGGAGTTTCTAGAGTCGCGTGGCATTGAAACGCAAATTTATTATCCTACAGCTTTACCACTTCAGCCTGCATTTGCTTATTTAGGACATCAGGCGGGAGACTTTCCGAATGCGGAAGCTATTACAGGTAGATCGCTTGCTCTGCCGCTGTATGCAGAGATGCCGAGTGAGCATGTGCAGCAAGTGATTATAGCGGTTGTAGATTTCTACGCTAGGGTGAATGTTCATGCTTAACTCTGCACATACCGTATATTCAGGTCTTAGTGATGAAGCAGGGGCAGATTTGGATGTACAAATCGAAGCCCATGTGCAACTGGGATGGAGCGAAATTGAAATTCGTACAGTGGGTGGTCAAGCTTTAAGTGACATAGATGCATCTACTTTTGAAAAGATCGCGCGTAGAATTCGTGATGCCTCTCTCAAAGTTACGACTGTCGCTTCGCGGATTGCGAATTGGGAGAGACCTATAACAAGTGATTTTTCAATGGATATCGAAGAACTAAACATAATCTCGGACCGCATGCATCTTCTTGGCTCCAAGTATGTAAGAATCATGTCCTATCCAAATGACGGTTTGTCAGAAAGTGAATGGCAAAAACGTGTAATGGAGCGTATGCATCACTTAACGGAGATAGCTAAGCAGGCCAATATTGTTCTAGTGCATGAGAATTGCTCGGGCTGGGCGGGTAGCGATCCACAGCGTGCATTGAAGCTAGTTGAGGAAGTAAACAGTCCGCATCTACGCCTGCTATTTGATACAGGGAATGGTATTGCCTACGAATATGATACTTTTGATTATTTAACTCACGTATGGAAATATGTTGAACATGTCCATATCAAGGATGGAATACTGGCCGAAGGTAAGGAAGTTTACACGTTCCCTGGCGAAGGCAATTCGAGAGTGAAGGAATGCTTGATATGGCTGCTAGAGCATCAATATAACGGAATCATATCGATTGAACCGCATTTGCATCTGATTCCACATTTACGTCAGAATCCAACTTCTAATCATTTAAAAGATTCCTATGTTTCTTATGGTAGAAAGCTAGAGCGTGCAGTCGAAGAAATTCAGATTCATAGTACTAGTCAACAAGTCTAGCAATAACCGGTGCAGACGAGAGGATGATTATAGTCATGAACCCTTTATTTACACCGGAGTATGCCAATCTGTTCATGAGGCTTCTCCATATCAATACGATTTCTCCTATGGAAACAAGGCAAGTATCAGAGATTGCAACGGCTCAGGAGGAATACGCGAAATTTGCAGTGGAACGTACTGGGGCTGATATTGTATTTCATGGTTCTCCAAATCCAGAAGAGATGGACACCAGTATCTTTCCACTGAGCATACTAGAGTGCGCTGCCGAAATGGGAACGAGCTTCTGGGAGTCTCAGCCCAATATGGTATTGCGATGGGGACCAGAACGCCCGCCAGAGGATACAATTATGTTTAACTTCCATATGGATACCGTCGATGGTCTTCTACCCATATCCTTTGAGAATGGACGGTTCTTGGGTCGTGGAGCTGTTGATATGAAGGGGCCAGGTGTTGCACTTCTTGCTGGGATTGAAGGGGCTCTTAGAGAGCATCCAGCATGGCCTGACGAGTTCTCACTCCTCGTTCAGTGTGTCTCTGGTGAAGAAGGTGGAGCAATGGGCGTCTACGGAACGAAGCTGTTGTCAGATCAAGGATGGCTGGGTTCCCTCAATTTATTTGCTGAACCTTCAGAGGGTGTTTATTTTGACCACTCTACGACCTCCATGACAGCACGGATTGAAGTTCACGGTAAGGATTCGACGGATGATGCTCCTCAAAGAGGTCATAATGCCACTTTGTTGTTGGGTTATTTGGCGGAACGATTAGTTACTCTTCTAGCTGCTCCAGTTACAGCCTTTGGGGGAAAAATATGTCTAGCTGGGATTCATACTGGCCTAATGCACAATAAGGTATATGGTTCTGGTCGATTGCTACTGAATTTTGCTTACCGTTCAGATGCAGGCGGAAGACACATTCGAAAGCTTGTAGAGGAGGCCTTGAATCTACTGCTGAATCAGTTCAAGCATGAATTTTACGATATGGATTTGACACGTAATACGGCGAAGTCGGCCAAAAAGATTTGTGAGCTGACTTGGGTCAAGCAAGGGTTACCCGTTCTAAGCAACCGACATCCGGAATGGGAAGCATTTCTGAATGGCATCGGATGGACACGTAATTCAACAGAGAAGATGGAGCAGGCGTTTACCTGTGATGCCATGTGGTCTCAGCGTAATGGGAATTATACGGTCGTTTATGGTCCTGGTGGATTAGGTAGCCATGCAGCCCACGCCGAGGGTGAATTTATAACAGTAGATGAACTTGAACAATATGCACAGGATATAAAAAATCTGCTAACAACGTATTTTGTACATCGAAGAAATATGAAGGAACTGGATGTGATCAAGGAATATGGATAAGCAGGTGAAGGTAAAAAAGGATGGTTTGAACCATTTTGTAACTGGCGTGTTTAAAGCTTGTGGAGTAGATGAAGAGAGCAGTCAAATGGCAGCAAACGTGCTTTGTTACGCAGATGAGAATGGCTTTGACACGCATGGTGTTACTAATTTGGAACGAATTTATGTGGCCCGTCTGCTGGATGGAAGAGTAAATCCATCGGCGGAGCAAACGGTTGTTGCTGAATCTGTGGCTACCGCCGTTATCGATGCTAATCATGGCTTAGGTCTTTCGGCTGGAGTGAGAGCTATGGAACTAGCTATTGAGAAAGCAAAAAAGGCAGGCATTGGTTGTGTTGTTGTTCGCAATTCGTCCCACTTTGGCAGTGCTGGCTATTATACGGGACAAGCACTACAGGCAGGATGATTGGAATGGCTATGACGAATTTGGGCACTCAGACCATCGCCAGACCCTTGAACGGTAAAGTGAATATGCTGGGAACGAATCCAATTGCAATGAGCGCACCTGCACAAGACCTTCCACCTTTTGTTCTAGACATGAGTACTACTGTTGTAGCGACGGGAAAGATTCGTTCGGCTGAGCGTCGAGGCGAGTCTATACCTGAAGGATGGCTTGTGGATGATAATAGCTTGCCTGTGACCGATCCAGCAGCTTTTGATGAGGGAACGGGACATCTACAAATGCTGGGCGGCTCACTTGCCACTGGTGGTGCAAAGGGATATGGACTTGCGTTAATGGTCGACATTCTATGTGGGGTATTGTCTGGAGCGAGTGTAGGTCCTGATTCAAGGCTTTTAGAAAAGGATAGTGAGAATACGGGCCAGGAAGACCAGAATATTGGACATTTCTTCTTAGCAATTCAGGTGGATGCATTTAGGCCAAAAGATGAATTCAATTCTCATATGGATCAAATGCTCCAGACGCTGTTAAGTTGCCCACCTGTTACTCCAGAGAAGAAGGTTGTTTATCCGGGATACATGGAGGCTACGGCCCGCAGCAATACAGATGAAGTTACGATGGATAAGACGGTATTCGAACAGCTTAAGAAATTGGCAGCGGAACTACATGTTACCCCGCCAGCTTCCGAGGAATTGGTTAACGTACGATAAAAAAATATGCGAATCGGGAGGAAATTCATCAATGAAAATTCGGGTCGGAATCATTGGAATGGGTGTTATTTCTAAGTTTTATGTCCATGCCTTTCAGAACAAGCTAGACAATCCTGTTTTAACGGCAGTGTGCGATTTAAGTGAAGAGCGGCTAATTCCATTTGCTGAGGAGGGCATTCCTTGTTACCAGGATTATAAGGAGCTTCTGAAAAGGGATGATATTGATGCAGTCATCATTAATGTACCAAACGATAAGCATTATGAAATATGCCGAGAGTCGCTACTTAGCGGTAAACATGTATGCTGTGAGAAACCTATGACCATGAATTTGGCTGAAGCAGATGAATTGGTTCAAGTATCTATTGCAGCAGAACGTACCATGTTTACAGCTTTTCACCGGAGATATAACGTTCACTTCTTGGATGCTCTTAAGGAAATAAAGCAAGGTGATGAAATTGTCAGTGTGCAAGCAAGTTATTTAGAAAAGATTGAAGAGCATGCTGGAGATGACCAGTGGTATCTTCAGCCAGAACGCTGCGGAGGAGGCTGCGTGGCAGATAATGGTCCAAATGTATATGATACGCTAGCGTTTTTCCTTGGACGACTTGAAGTAGTTTCGGCTGCTATTTCTCGCAACGAACATGGTATTGATATGGAAGCAAAAGTAGAGTTAATTACGGACTCGGGAATTCCCGTATCTGTTCACTTGGACTGGGCATATCCTAATGGCGAGCATAAGGATGTCATTATACAGCTAAAGAGCGGTAGAACCATTGTGGCTGATATGCTGGCTGGATTTACAGCATTTAAATCATCGCTGTTCCATGAATACGAGGAAATATTGCGGGATTTTGCAAGTCAAGTGCTCTCTAATCGTTGTCATGGAGAAGATGGAAGAGATGCCGTACGACTTGTCCAAGATACGTACCAAGCGGAGCCTATAACGATATGATTCAGACAGTGAAGCGAACGGTGAAGCGAAAGGTGGATGGAGCATTTGTGGCTCTATTATTTCATAAACAGCAAGAGCGGGGTATGAGACTTATCGAGTTTGAGACGCGCTGTGTTCAGGCCGGGGAAATCCACGAAATCGTCACGACAACGCATCATGAGGCAGAGAAGGGCGACCGGATCGATCGTGTGGGTTTCCTTGGTTTTGCTGAAATGAAGTGTGGAGGAGTGATTGGTCGAGGAGATGCAGTCATGATCCAGAATCAAGTCATTGGGCATGTGCTGGGATTCGATGATTGTCATTTCCCCAATCACTATAACATCTTGATTTCCACACAAGAAACGATGATGGCGGATGATCTGGAACTTGAAGTAGAGATGCTAATTTCATTTGGAGCAGGTAACTGAGATGAGGGAGTGAAGCTAAATGAACCTTTTAAGGATGATCCAGAATAGAGAGGCACGCATCGGAGTTATCGGTATGGGTTACGTCGGGCTGCCACTTGCTTTAGCGTTTGCTCGTGAGGAATTTGCTGTAACAGGTATCGACCTTAGTGTGGATAAAGTTCAATCAATCAATAATGGAAAGAGTTATATTTCAGGTGTGGATGATATCCATGATGTAGTAGAAGCTGAATTATTCCGTGCGACATGTGATTTCTCCGTCATACGGGATCAGGATGTGGTTATTATCTGTGTACCAACCCCACTTAGTAAGAATCAGGACCCCGATTTGTCGTATATCCGGTCCGTCGTAGTGGAATTAAAGAATTATATGAGGCCAGGATCTTTGGTCATTCTGGAAAGTACAACGTACCCAGGAACAACCGAGGAGTTAATTGCTAATGAATTGCTTCTACTTGGATTGAAGCCAGGGGTGGATTATTATCTGTGCTACTCACCAGAAAGAGTGGACCCAGGAAACAAAACCTACACCATATTAAATACGCCAAAAGTAGTTGGCGGGATGACTGCTACATGTCTTGACCTCGGTGATGCACTTTATTCAGCGATCGTCACACGAACAGTGCGAGTATCAACGACCAAAGCAGCGGAGATGTCTAAGCTCTTGGAAAATACCTTCCGCAGCGTGAATATCGCTTTTATCAACGAAATAGCTTTACTTTGCGACCGAATTGGTATCAATGTGTGGGAAGTTATTCAGGCTGCTTCTTCTAAACCATTCGGTTTTATGCCCTTTTATCCCGGCCCGGGTATTGGAGGTCACTGCATCCCACTCGACCCGATGTATCTATCGTGGAAGGTGAAGGGTGAGAACTTCTTTAGCCGTTTTATTGAATTGTCACAGGATTTGAACCGGAATATGCCCCGTTATATCATGCAGAAAATTGGTGATGTCTTAAATGCTAGAGGGAAAAGCATTAAAGGGTCCCGTATTTTACTCTTGGGAATGGCATATAAACCGGATGTAAGCGATTGGCGGGAATCTCCTGGACTTGAAATCTATGAATTACTTGAAGAAAAAGGGGCCATATTGGTTGCCAATGATCCTTTTTGTGAACATGTTCGTACAGAAAAAGGACATGTTGTACAGGTACAGAAGACGATTGATCCGAAGGATTTGACGGAGTATGACTGTGTTGTGTTACTAACTGCTCACTCCGTTTACGATCTATCGATCATTGCTAATTCGGGTGTAACGATTCTGGATACGCGAAATGCATTCTCCGCCTTTGATATACCGACAATCATCAGAATTGGAGATTCAATGTCCATTGTGAATGAACCAAGCCTAGTCAGAATTTAAGAGACTCTCATGACACAGGAGGAACGTAATGTACAGACAAATTAAAATGAGCCCTCAAGTTGAAACCCATTTAGATGGGGTTAAGGTCTATGGTTTACATCTTCATCTCACGCCAGTAGATCCAGATGCCAAGCTAGAGTTCAAGAAGGAATGGGATGAAATCCATTCGAAATGGCGCGGGAAGACTAAAGCAGAAGTGGCTTCTGAACCACTTATGGCAGCCTATCAAGAGTTTTATCAACGTATAGGTCTTAATCCTAAAAAATATCCTCCATCGGTTCAAAACTTAATTCAGCGTTTCTTCATCAAAGAGGACCTGGAGAGACTTCCATTAATCCATCCTATTGTCGATGCGGTAAATGTAGCTGCCTTGCAGCATTTAGTTCCACTAGGTGTGTTTGATGCAGAATGTGTAATCGGAGATATCCATTTGACCTTCACACAAGGTGGCGAGCCATTCCAAGGTCTCGGTGAGAGCGAACTTGAGGCACTATCAGAAGGATTATTAGTACTTGCTGATGATGATAAGGTACTGTCCAGGTTCTGTTATCGAGATGGCGAGTCGCAGAAAATCACTCCTGATACGCATACGATCTGGCTTCTAGGCTGTCAGGTACCGGGTGTAGCAGAAGATGTTGTTAAGGATTCATTGGCGGCTGGACTTGATTACTTGAATCGTGGTTACCGCTGTGAGAAGCAGCTGATCAGCGTAGATTGAAGGGAGTACACCGTAATGAGGAATGGTAATAAACGTGATACTTTTTTACGTCGTTACGATATAGCCATCTGGATCAGAATTTTGGGCAACGCGTTAAATGCCATGACAACATTCATTATAAGGCCATTTCTGGCGATCTATTTATATGATAAGCTTGGCGGCTCTTTAGTCAGCGCTATGCTTGTTATTGGACTACAACCGTTTGCTGCGATGCTTACAGGTATCTTTGGAGGAGGACTCAGTGATCGTTTCGGACGTAAGCCCGTGATGATTACGGCCGTACTTATACAGGTTCTCGGCCTGGGGGCATATACGATGGCAGATAGCGTATGGGCCTTTGCTATCATTACCGCCGTTATGGGGGTAGGATCTGCCCTATTTGCACCCGCAGCTAATGCCATGATTTCAGATGTTGTGGAACCAAAACAACAGACCGAAGTATTCGCTTTACTGCACACAGCTTCGAATGTCGGGGCAGCTTTTGGTCCAGCTATTGGATTACTATTGTTCCAATGGAACAGTACCATCGTTTTCTTAACCAGTGCCGTTATTCTTCTAGTTTATTTGTTATTAGTGTTCCTTAAGGTGCCGGAGTCGCTACACCGAATTGTGAATCAGGGGCAGCATGAGCCTGTAGTGCAGGCTAGTGGCCGTTTCATGGATCATAAGATTCTGTATGGCATGACCTTGTTGGCCATGCCAATTGGGCTTATCTATGCGTTAGTGATCTCGATTCTGCCGTTCCACTTATCCGATCACTTTATGCGCGCAGCAGATATATTGGCTTCACTCATGACCTTTAACGGCATCCTGGTAATTGGATTACAGCTTTGGCTCACGAATAAAACTCAGCATATGCTCGCCTACCGAATCATTGGGATTTCCTATGCTTTGTATGCTGCAGTTGCTTTTGGTTACGGCTTTTCTCGCTATATTGCACTTTTATTTATTGTAGAATTTATTTTCTCCATTGGCGAAATGCTGGTTGGACCTCAGCTTCAGAAAGAAATATCGGAGCTTGCGCCTGAGGGGAAAAGAGGATTTTACTTCTCCATTTTTGGATTGCACATGCAGCTTCCGTTAGCATTTGGCCCCGTTATAGGGGGTCTAATTTACACGAGCTGGAAGGGTACTGTCATGTTTATGCTTCTCGGAGTACTATTCGCCTTATCTGGAGCAGCACAGTTTATCCTAATTCGTTGGCTTAGAAAACGACGTATGAAGGATTCTCATGTGGATTCAAATGTGCGAATTAAACGAAAGGAGGAAAGTTTATCCATATAACCCCATATACAAGTATAGCGCTCCTGCGATAGAATATCGGCAGATATGAAAACAGGTGGCGTAATACGAATAAGGGGTGGAAACAAGCATGAAGGGTTCCATAAAAGCGTATATAGCAATGTCCATAGCAATGACAACAGTAGGAAGTTCAATCGTGGTGGGCAAATGGGTTACCCAGATGTTTCCTGTATTTTTGGCCTCTTTATTAAGGTTTGGATTAGCAGCTTTGCTGCTTATAGGTATACTTCTGATTAAAGAAGGTTGGCCTAAATTAACAAGAAGAGAGTATCTTCTTTTACTGTTGCAAGCTTTAACAGGCGTCTTCTTATTTAATATATGTTTATTAGTTGGACTTAAACGAACGCCGGCAGTCGAGAGCGGAATTATTACTAGTACTACGCCGATGGCGATTTCGCTGCTCTCCTTATTTTTTTTCAAAGAAAAGATGTCTTTAAAATCGTGGATTGGCGTCATTATGGCTGTCATCGGGATCGCTATAATTCAAGTACTTGATGCTGGCTCGGAAGCTAGTAGTTCTTCAGGATTTTCGTGGATTGGATACACACTCCTTTGCGCAGCAGTCATTAGTGAAGCGTTATTTACTCTAATCGGTAAAAGCTTAACTGGCGCATTATCAGCTCTTGCCATCACAACCTACGTAACCTTATGGGGATTTGTATTATTTCTCCCGATGGGCATCTATCAGGCTGTTTCTTTTGATTTCAGTAAGCCCATCTTTACGGACTGGATTTGTTTAGCTTATCTTGCCATCGTCGTTACCGTCATTGGCTTCGCACTTTGGTATTCCGGTATATCGTCAGTATCGACAAGCATTTCGGCCTCTTTTACAGGAATTATTGCTGTCTCTTCTTTAATCCTTTCAAACTTGCTCCTTCACGAACCGATGGGCTGGAATCACGTACTCGGGATGGTGGTTGTTATAGGTGCTATTTTATTTACAGCACAGTCGGAGAAACCATCGAAATCTATCGACCGGGTGTATGAGAATGGAATGTGAATACATGTTACACAATCGGAGGTTTGTATATGAAACAGTGCAAAGTAATCGTTGTCATTCACCGCTTCGGGGATTATATCCTTGGAGGCTTCGTTAATTACGGACAGGTTATTGATCATAGTGGTAACCAAGTGATTTATATGGTCAATGCAAGAGGACATCAGGATATTAAAGACTATGAGGGCCAGGCTGCGCGAGTGCATGAACTGGCAGATATCGAAGATTATGCAGTTCTTGAGACATTAATGAAGAATACGGTCGAAGAATATGGCCCTGTCGATCTACTGATTGCCATGTCAGAATATGATCTGATTAACGCGGCTAAGCTGCGTACGCAATTTGGTATTCAGGGTACCTCACAAGAGAAGGTAGCCTTATACCGAGATAAAATTGTCATGAAGAAGAGGCTGCAAGCAGATGGCCTGCGTATTCCTAAGTTTTTGGATTACACAGATCCAGAAGCTGCTATTGCCTTTGCTGAAGAGGTAGGTTATCCCATTATTTTGAAGCCTAAATTGGGTGCTGCCAGCCAAGGTGTGAAGCAGGCAAATGATCGCACTGAACTAGAGGAGGCACTTGCATCCATCGAGCAGGCAAATGAAACAGACAATTATCAATGCGAGGAATTTATTACAGGCCCCATTTTCCACATTGATGGCCTTGTTCAGCGTGGTGAGCTTCAATTTATAGCTATTTCTCAATATGTAAATGGCTGTCTTGCCTTTTCACAGGGAATTCCGAACGGTTCTTTTATTGTAACGGACAGGCTTCCACTTAAGAATCGCCTGACAAGGTTTACGGAAGCGGTATTACATTCTCTAGAACTTCACGATGGGTGCTTCCATTTGGAGGTCATTGACCGTCATGGAGCGGAGGCAGTATTTCTTGAAATAGGTGCCAGAATGGGTGGCGCGGAGACGCCGTTCCTTACTTTGGAATTATACGGTGTTAATTTATGCGAAGAATGGATCAAAATTGAACTGGGTACATTTGAGAAGCTACACTTTGCCCAGACAGGTATTCATGGTGGATTGCTTCAGTTCCCAGAACCTCCTTGTGTTCCAGCAGAGGTGGTACATGTGACAAGCCTCAAAGGATTGATCCCGGAAATTTTCCATGAGCAAATCCCAGTACCTGGCGAAATTATGGATGGTAAAGGCTCCTATTATCATATCAGTGGAAGGTATATGTTCCGTGGTGAGAGTGAAGCGAAGGTTGAAGCTGCCATCCATAAAGCGATTGATTTGTTCCGTATTGAGGCCAAGCCCTTGGAGCCTTCACATATTTAGATTAGGTAAGGAGGAGAGAATCGTCATATGAAAAATATATTACTTGTTAGTGATTTAGGCGGATTTCC
Source organism: Paenibacillus pini JCM 16418 (assembly GCF_000576305.1). GTDB lineage: Bacteria > Bacillota > Bacilli > Paenibacillales > Paenibacillaceae > Paenibacillus_AQ > Paenibacillus_AQ pini. The sequence goes on from NZ_BAVZ01000002.1 coordinate 181,659, forward strand.
ACCGTCATTGGAATCATTAGCTGCTGAGGCGAATGTATTTGTATACATTCCCCGTCCTAGCGCTGTAACCAGTCGATATATCTCTACTATAAATACCTATGCTTCTGTTATCATCAAAGAAAATACAGCCCTTACCTCGGGCGGGTATCATCACCCGGATTGGGTTACTTTTACGGGCGCTGAAGCTTACACCCTCTCAGAAAATGAAGTAGTCGATCAGATTATTGCTATGCGCGTTTATTTGAAGTCGATGGGATTATATTCGGTGGCGCTGAGAACATGGTGCTTTCCGTGGCAAAAGCAGCAGAGGCGCTGGGTTTACGCTCAGCGGGAGCAGAGGCCGCGCGTAATGCACGCAACAAACACACGATGCGGGAGAAGTTCCGTGAAGCGGGTGTGCCTTCGCCTGATTTTCGTGCCATTTACTCCGAACATGATATGATTTCAGCTGTACAAGAATTAGGATATCCATTGGTACTTAAACCTACGTATCTAGCTTGTTCGATTGGCGTAACTCTACTTGATGGGACAAGAAATCCAGTCGAGGTGTTTCGTGAGGTTCAGCAGGATATTAGAGAAAATACGGGAGATTCGCTTCTATTTAATGAAGAATGCTTGTTTCTAGTCGAGGAGTATATGGAAGGATGCAATGCGGATTGGTATGATAACCCGCTGTACTCGGACTATGTCTCTGTCGAAGGGATGATGGTTAATGGAGTATATCGTCCTGTTGCGATTACAGATAAGACGCCGATGCTCTCTTCCTTTACAGAGACATCCCATATTGTACCTAGTGTGCTCGATGCTGAAGCACAAGACATTATTGTTGAAGCATGCCGTCAAGCCAATGAAAGCTTAGGGCTTCAGAATTGTCCGACACATACAGAAGTCAAGCTCATGAAGAATAGACAAGTCGGCATTATTGAAACGGCTGCACGTTTCGGAGGTTGGAATATCATTCCGCAAATTAATGATGTGTTTGGGATCAATCTCACCAAGGCTTGGGCAGAGGTGTTATTATACGGTGATTCGGCACAATTGCCGAGTCATGTATTAAGTCATTCCGATAAAGCACGCTGCAATATGCGTATTTATTTGCAGGATAATCCGCTTGACCCTTCGCGCAAATATCAATTTGAAGGATATGAGAAGATAGATCATTTACTATCTGAAGGTGTCTTTATCCATACGGAAACCGAAATTCCAAGACATACGGTAGTGAGCAGCATACCGCATCAAAATGCAATGAGCTTTGTTTCGACTTTAGATCTAGAAAGCGCAGATTCGCTTGTTCTTGCGGAGTCGGTCAGAAGTATTAGAGAAGGTGTGAAGCTTAAAGTTCGGGAGTTAGAAGATTTAAAGATGGAAGTCCATAGTTAAGGAAGTTAAAATTCATATACTAGTGTATAAAACAAACGAGTATATTTAATGGCGACTTTCTCCTCGATATGTTGTGAGAAGCAGTCGCCATTGGTATTTAGAATTTGCTTTATGATTTTTAACTAGAAATTAGATTTATCGTTTAGCTTGTATTTCCTCTAAAATTTGGCTGATGATCTCATCTAATCTTTTCACGCCAAGATCGCCTTCGCCTCGTTTACGTACAGACACCGTCTCGGACGTTTTCTCAGCCTCGCCTAGTACGAGCATATAGGGATTCTTCTCGAGCTGTGCTTCGCGCATTTTATACCCAAGCTTTTCATTTCGCACATCGACTTCTACCCGAATTCCAGCCTCTTTACATAATTTCTTCACCTTATAGGCGTAGTCAATATAATGCTCGGATACAGGTAGAATCTTAACTTGTACGGGCGCTAGCCAGATAGGGAAAGCCCCGCTGAAATGCTCAGTTAACATCCCCATAAATCGGTCAATCGATCCGTACACTGCGCGATGGATGACGACAGGGCGATGCTTTTGGTTATCCTCACCAATGTAGGAAAGATCAAATTTCTCCGGCATCTGGAAATCCAGTTGGATCGTTCCGCACTGCCAGCTTCGTTTCAGGGCATCTAGAATATGAAAATCAATCTTAGGCCCGTAAAAGGCTCCATCTCCCTCATTGACGCGGTATTGAATGCCAAGATTATCTAGCACATGTTGCAAGGATTGTTCGGCTTGATCCCACAGTTCCTCTGAACCCATCGAATCCTCAGGACGAGTGGAGAGCTCGATTCGGTATTCGAACCCAAATACTTGATACATGTGATCGATAAGGGTAATGATACGGCTAATTTCCTCCTGAATTTGTTCAGGAAGTACGAATAGATGCGCATCATCCTGACAAAATGTCCGTACCCGCATCATTCCATTTAGTGCACCAGAAGATTCATGCCGATGGACCTGACCGAATTCCGATAGACGGATAGGCAAATCTCGATAAGAACGTAAGCTATTTTTGAAAATGAGCATATGTCCCGGACAATTCATCGGCTTAAGAGCAAAAGTCGTCTCGTCAACCTTCGTAAAGTACATATTGTCCTTGTAGTGATCCCAATGCCCCGATTGTTCCCATAGGCGATTATTTAGCATAAGCGGTGTGCGTACCTCATCATAATCGAGTTGCCGCTGTAACTCTCTCGCAAAATGCTCAAGCTCATTTCGAATGACCATGCTTTTGGGTAGATAAAAGGGCATGCCCGGTGCTTCTTCGGAGAACATGAACAGCTCAAGTTCTTTTCCAAGCTTACGGTGGTCGCGTTTCTTAGCTTCCTCAAGAAAATGTAGATGCTCTTCAAGCTGGGCTTTCTTTGGAAAAGAAGTTCCATAAATGCGTTGTAGCATTTTATTGTTAGAGTCACCTCGCCAGTAAGCACCCGCCACACTCAGCAGCTTAAAGGCTTTGATACGGCCAGTCGAGGGAAGATGAGGGCCACGGCAAAGGTCGAAAAATTCACCTTGATCGTAGATGGTCAGAACCGTATCTTCCGGCAGATCACGAATGAGTTCTAGCTTAAGCGGCTCCTCTAAATCTCCAAATATCTGGAGTGCTTTTGTGCGGCTAACGATACGCCGAACGATTGGGAAGTTCTCTTGAACAATGACATTCATTTCTTTCTCAATGGCGGCAAGATCATCGCTAGATAAAGGCTTCTCCATGTCGATGTCATAATAAAAGCCATCTTCAATGACCGGGCCAATTCCGAGCTTCACTGCCTTATCTCCATAGATCCGCTTAATGGCTTGGGCCATGACATGCGCTGTGCTATGTCTAACTATTTCTAAGCCGTCTTCACTATCCAGCGTAACAATTTCGATGAGGCTATCATGTTCAATGGGTTGATTGAGATCAACAGGTTTGCCGTTTATCTTTCCAGCGATAGCTGATTTCTTCAAACTTGTACTAATCGATTCCGCTACTTGTTCGATGGTCGTTCCTTGTACATACCTCCTAATTGTTTTGTCTGGAAAAGTTAAGTTGATCTCCATGATTTAGCCTCCTTCTTCGGATTTTTATGATGATTGAACACAAAAAAACGCATCTCATCCCAGAAAGGGACGAGTGCGGTTTAGCTCGTGGTTCCACCCAAATTCGACCTCAAATAAATAAGGTCCTTATTAGTATCCTATATCGGGGATAAGACGGTGCCGCTTACTACCGTTCATGAAATGGACGGGTTCAACGCCACGGCTACAAAGGGGTAATTTCACAACCGGTAACTGGAGAAGCTTTCAGCCTGAACTTCTCTCTCTGGACAGCTCGTGAAGGAAATCATGTCTTTGGTCAATGCCTGATTATTGTGTTGGCATAATACTACATAACCCAGTTCCTAAAAGTCAAGGTTTTTCTTAGAAATTTGTTAATCGTATCCTCCAATGGACTCAGGTAATGCTTTGTACGCTTGCTTTTCTTTTATCATGTTGAATACATGCTCACGTAAATTTTTTAGCTGTTTAGCATCCTCTGTAAGCACGCAATTTTTGTTTGACCATGTGAATTGTATGATCTCTCCATTAAGTTGGATTGTCGATTGATCCTCAGCAAATGGTCTTTGCTCGCCTGAACATGTAATTTTGTCCTAATTAGATGTTCTGAAGATACTCCTATGTATAATATTTAAAATTTTTGTGTCCTCTGTGGATGTACAAACGAGAAAAAAGATGATACATTAAAAATCATATAAATCCTTTTGTATAAAGGTTTTTAATAAAAAGGAATTGTACTCATACAGAGGACATAAGTATTTTAGGAGGGATCTGGAATGTCGAGCAAGGGACTAAATCAATTTTTATCAACGAACATTGAGGATTTGAAAAATAAGGGTCTATATAACGTCATTAATCCACTTCAAGGACCAAATGGTGCAACAATTCAAATCGCTGGAAGATCACTTCTAAATTTATCTTCTAACAACTATTTAGGGCTAGCTACGGACTCCCGTTTGATCGAAGCATCTGTGAAAGCGGTTCAAACCTTTGGAGCAGGTGCGGGTGCAGTAAGAACAATTAATGGAACAATGGAGCTACACATTGAGCTGGAAGAGAAATTAGCTGCTTTTAAACATACCGAAGCTGTAATCGTGTATCAATCGGGCTTTAACTGTAACATGGCGGCCATCTCTGCTGTGATGGATAAGAAAGATGCAATTTTATCAGACGAGCTGAACCATGCTTCGATTATTGATGGCTGCAGATTGTCTGGAGCAAAGACCATCCGATTCAATCACTCGGATATGGATGATTTGAGAGAGAAGCAAAGGCCGCGAAGGAGTCGGGTCTATATAACAAAATTATGGTGATCACTGATGGAGTCTTCTCGATGGATGGTGATATCGCGAAGCTTCCTGAAATCGTCGAGATTGCGGAAGAATATGATCTCATTACCTATGTAGATGATGCGCATGGTTCAGGAGTCCTTGGTAAAGGTGCTGGAACTGTAAAGCATTTTGGTCTATCGGATCGGATTGATTTCCAGATTGGCACATTGTCTAAAGCGATTGGTGTCGTTGGAGGTTACGTTGCTGGCTCAAATCAGCTGATTGAATGGCTCAAGCTAAGAAGTCGTCCCTTCCTATTCTCCACGGCTTTACCACCAGCATCGATTGCTGCTTGTATCGCCTCGGTAGATATTCTCATGAAGGATGAAGAATTGATTCAACAATTATGGGCAAACGGTGATTTTCTCAAAAGTGAGCTCAGTCGTCTAGGCTTCAATGTAGGTCATAGTGAGACTCCAATTACCCCTTGTATCATCGGCGATGAGGTGACGACGCAGCAGTTCAGTCAACGACTTTATGAAGAAGGTGTCTATGCCAAAGCGATTGTGTTCCCAACGGTTCCTAAAGGAACAGGACGGATACGAAATATGCCTACGGCTGCACATACAAGAGAAATGCTGGAGCAAGTGGTTTCAATCTATGAAAAAGTCGGTAAGGAAATGTCTCTCATTTAATTGATGATATCCGGGAGCGGGAGTGAATAGATATGCAGAAGATTCTAGTAACGGGTGCATTAGGTCAAATTGGTACAGAGTTGGTCATGAAATTGAGAGAGGTCTATGGAGCGGATCAAGTCATTGCCACGGATTTAAAATCATCAGCACATGAGATTACCCGTTCGGGTCCTTTTGAACTGCTAGATGTTACGAACGACAAAGCGATGTTCGATATCGCGAACAAATATCAAGTAGATACGGTCATCCACTTGGCGGCGCTGCTTTCGGCTACAGCAGAGGAAAAACCGCTGCTGGCATGGAATTTGAATATGGGCGGGTTAATGAACGCGCTTGAAGTATCAAGAGAGCTCGGCTGCCAATTTTTCACGCCAAGCTCGATTGGAGCTTTTGGTCCGACAACGCCGAAGGATAATACACCACAGGATACGATTCAACGCCCGAATACCATGTATGGCGTAAATAAAGTATCTGGTGAGCTGCTGTGCGATTATTATTTTCATAAGTATGGATTGGATACCAGAGGACTTCGCTTCCCAGGGTTGATCTCGTATATGACACCTCCGGGTGGAGGAACAACGGATTATGCGGTAGAAATCTATTATGCGGCGGTAACAGCGGGTAAATATACTTCGTATATCGCCAAAGATACCAATATGGACATGATGTATATGCCGGATGCGCTTGAGGCCATCATTGATCTAATGGAAGCGGATTCTTCAAGGCTATCGCACCGAAATTCCTTTAATGTGACTGCGATGAGCGTGGACCCCGAAGCTATTGCGGCTGAGATCCGTAAGCAGATGCCAGACTTCACCTTAGACTATCAGATTGATCCGGTAAGACAAGGAATTGCCGAGAGCTGGCCGCATTCGATTGATGCGACGGCTGCAAAGACGGAGTGGGGCTTTAAGGCTCAGTACGATTTAGAAGCGATGACGAAGGATATGTTGGTTCAGTTAGGGAAAAAGGGAGAATTATTTAAGAGGGGTGTAAGTTGAAGGATCAATAATTTCTAGTGCGAACCCGAAGCACACATGAATTCCCTAGGAGGTTCGCACCTGAATTTGTTGATAAAATGGTGCAATTTGGTTTATATTGGATTCTAAGATGAGTGTGAAAGTATAAATATGTTTATATTGAACGAAAAATCGTTTGAAATTACTATTTTCATATGACTTTTCGCAGTCGCACTCTATATGAGTGCGTGGATTGAAATATAAGAAGAATAAAAAAGATAAGGACGCGGCATATGTCGCACTCTATATGAGTGCGTGGATTGAAATTGTGCTATGCCTGTAGAGTTTGCTGAGGCATTCAGTCGCACTCTATATGAGTGCGTGGATTGAAATCAATTATCAAACTGAAATTGCTAATAAAAGTAGGGTCGCACTCTATATGAGTGCGTGGATTGAAATGCCGCATTCACTACACTCGAAGCTGCGGTACTCTGTCGCACTCTATATGAGTGCGTGGATTGAAATTCCTGGATCAGGTGTTTCCGTGCCATTACCTAAAGTCGCACTCTATATGAGTGCGTGGATTGAAATATCGACTCCACATTAGATAATAGATTTAACGCGAGTCGCACTCTATATGAGTGCGTGGATTGAAATCCCCTAGAATGAATGTTTTTGGATGCAAAAAAGGTCGCACTCTATATGAGTGCGTGGATTGAAATAATTTATCTGGTTAACGTTGATATGCCTGCAAAAGTCGCACTCTATATGAGTGCGTGGATTGAAATATTTAAAACAACAGATCACCGTCTTTTGGAAAATGGTCGCACTCTATATGAGTGCGTGGATTGAAATATAAGGGTCGATATGATAGATATCTTCCAGTACCTGTCGCACTCTATATGAGTGCGTGGATTGAAATCATTGTCCATCAGTAATGGCATCACGGGCTTTAAGTCGCACTCTACATGAATTCGTGAAATGAAATCTTTGCAGTAGCGTTGTTACAGAAACGGGTGTCTGGTCGCAATCCGTATGGAATGCAAATGTAATCCCTAAAAAAGTCTTACCTTTCTCATGCTAAGCATGAGAAAGGTAAGACTTTTATGTTTCAAAGAGCAGGTTCCCCTGCTCCAAGCAAAGAAAGAAATCTTGAAAAATATTTGTATGTGCGAATGGTGAGTTATTTGCGCAGTAGACTTGATTTTATATAAATCTTCTGATAAATTGGTATAATTAGTTGTCACACTTTGTATGAAGTGTGTGGATTGAAAATGATACATTGGCATAAGAGAGTTTTAAAACAAAGCGCATCCTCTTAAGGATGCGCGATCAATCATTGTTAAAAGTGAAATACATAATATTAAGTAAAATCTAAGATGCCATATTCAGTACAAAGTCAAAGGTAGAGATGAAGGAGAGGAATATGTGATAAATGGATTTTATTTAGACGAGTCCGGAAATAATGGATTTGGTGATATGCAACAACAACCTGTAGTTTGTTATGGTGGGATTTTAGTTCCTAACTCCAGTGTTATAGGACTTGAACGGGATTTTGAAGCACTGGCCTTTAAAGCAGCTTTGCAAATAAAAGGTGAAATAAAAGGATTGACAGGTAAACAGGTTAATACGTTACCCTTCTTTCAAAAATATGAAATTCACAGTAAGCCTTTCTTTGATGGGGACGATCTGTATTCCAAAATTCCGATCAATGATCGATTTAAGCTTGCTGAAGAAATGTTAGAACTTATTGATCGATATGGAGGTAAAGTGCTTGCCTCTGTAATTAATAAAAATACATATAAACAAAAAACAGGTGATACAGGTCATACTAACATGAACCAACTTGGAATGAGTAGTTTAATTCAATTAATAGAAAAAGAACTCATTCAAAGGAATGAAACAGGAATTGTTATTCCTGACAACGGACGCGACGAAGAGAGAGAACTCTTAATTCAAGTTATCCGACAGGAGACGACCAGTAATCGTATATATAATAGTTCTTTCCTTCAGAATTCACACCACTGCCAGTTAGTACAGTTAGCTGACATCGTTGTATTTCTTACAACTGTCTTTTTTCGATTCAAATATGGATATGCGCCTCGTAAAGCCAATAATAAAGAATTAATAGAACTATATCAAAAAAGTATAATTCCTTTGTCCCTGGCAGTTTGGGAGTATAGGTGATTACAGTTAAGGGAGCATACCAATGTACGCTCCCTTAATGCGGTCGAACCAATGTGCGGCCACGTGATAGTATACCCAATATTGGACTTCATTATGCACAATACAAAAAGGGGAAATTCATGTTAAGTCGGACCAATGTACGTATTAACATGAATTTTCCTTTATAGGAAGTTAATTAGGTCGAACCAATGTGCGAGTCAATTAACTTTATATAACAATATAATACGCTGTAATTAAATTTGAGTCAATGATATGACAAGTTTAACACGAATTAATAGGAATAGAAACTAAGGACTTTTTGGGGAAATAAAAAGGAGTGTGTCGTCTGAAGTCGAACTGTTAATATAAGTATTTTTCCTAATTAATGAGTGTAAGAACCGGATTTTTGAATCTCTTTTCTGAAAGGAAGTGAGGCTTAATGACCTATATTGCTCATATCCGTCAAAAGGATGGAAAGGTACAAACCGTTCAGGATCACTTAGTAGAGGTTAAGCAAGGTGCGGAGCAAGCCGGAGAGAAGATTGATATCAAATATTTGGCAGGCATTGCTGGTCTTCTGCATGATATGGGCAAGAATACAGATCTTTTTCGAAATTACATTCAGGAGGCTGTTGCGAACCCGGATGCCCCTCCACGCAAAGGTTCAGTTGATCATTCGACTGCTGGTGGCAAGCTGCTGCACAGCCTTTATCATAGAAGTGGCACAACGCTTGAGTCAAAGTACACGGCGGAGTGGATCGCTAATTGCATCATCTCCCATCATCAGGGTCTAAGGGACTACATATCGCCTGATAAAGCTTCACCTTATATGGAACGAGTCATTTCCAAAGAAATAGATCAATACGAGCAAGCGAAAGAAGAATTTTTTAAGCACAATCCCCTGGACCAACTCGACCATATGTTTAAGCAAGCGACCCAAGAGCTTCAACGATACATAAAGATCATCAAAGAGCATAAACTTCCGCCGATTGCAGGAGCACTGCTTATCAAATATATGTTTAGCTGCCTGATCGACGCAGATCGCACGAATACAAGGCGATTTGAAGAAAATGAAACAGTGGCAGAAGGAATAGATTACAAGTCCTTTTTTCAACAAAGCTATGAGCTACTATTTCAACATTTAAGCGAGCTTGAGCACAGCGATGAAGTAGACTCACCCATTAATCAATTGCGACGTGAAATGTCCCTGCAATGCGAACAATTTGCGTATCGTCCATCAGGAGTGTACACCCTTTCCATACCAACAGGCGGGGGGAAAACCCTTGCCAGTATGCGCTATGCGCTCAGACATGCCATCGAACATAATAAACAACGGATTATATATATCGTTCCGTACACCACCATCATTGAACAAAATGCGGCTGAAATCCGCAGTATTTTGAAAAACGATGACATGATTTTGGAGCATCACTCTAACGTGGTGGATGACAAGGATGACGAACGCCATGAGGGCGACGAAGGGGAGACCCTGGATTTACGTAAAAAGAGCCTCAAACTTGCCCGTGATCATTGGGATCGGCCGATTATTTTTACGACGATGGTTCAATTTTTGAACACTTTTTATGCGAAAGGAACCCGAAACGTCCGCAGACTACATCAGCTTTCCAATGCAGTCATTGTATTTGATGAAGTGCAGTCGGTTCCGGTTCATTGTATCTCCCTTTTTAATGCTGCACTGAATTTCCTACATGTGATTGGGCGATCCAGCCTGTTGCTCTGTACAGCGACTCAGCCTGCGCTGGATTTTGTGAAGCATAAGCTACACTTCTCCAAGCAGCCGGAGATTATTCAGAATTTAGATGAGGTCGGACGAAGCTTTAAACGAGTTGATTTACAGGACCTTACGCAAGATTTACCTTCGGGGTGGGGGGCGGAGGAAGTGTCTTCCTTTGTCCAAGAACAGATGAGGGAAGTGGACAGTGTGCTGGTCATTTTGAACACGAAAACAGCGGTCCGTAAACTGTTTGAACAGTTGAATGAGGTGGAATGGCTGAGAGAGAGTGGCGTTCAGGTGTTCATCTGAGCACCAATATGTGTGCTGCGCATCGCAAAGAGGTTTTATCCGGGGAATATGGCGTTATTCCAAGATTGGCAAAGGGCAAACGAATCATTTGTGTGAGTACACAGCTTATTGAGGCGGGCGTGAATATCAGCTTTGATTGTGTGGTTCGTTCCTTGGCTGGTTTGGATTCGATTGCTCAGGCGGCTGGACGATGTAATCGGCACGGGAAAGATAAGGTTCGCAATGTGTACATCATTCGCTCATCGGATGAGGTGTTAACGAATCTGCCTGAGATTCTAATTGGTGCTGAGAAAACGGAACGTGTGCTTCAGGAATTCAAGGATGACCCGGGTTCGCTCGGTAATGACTTGTTATCTTCAAAGGCAATGTCCCGTTATTTCGAATATTATTTTAATGATATTGGAGACAAAATGCATTACCTCATTCCTAAGCTTGAACAGAACTTGTTTGATCTGATGGACCGTAACCGTTATTACGTGGATGCCTATAAGAAGAAGCATTCTTGTAAGCCAGAGGTTGTGAATCACTATGCGATAGCTACGGCAGAGAAGTATTTTGAAGCCATATCCACGAACGCCACGCCTGTAATTGTTCCTTATGGGGAAGAAGGAAGAGAATTGATATTGGACCTGAATGGAGAAATTGAACCTGGTGAAATGAGTGAGTTATTACGCAAGGCTCAGCAGTATACGGTGAATATTTACGACTATGAACTCCGGACATTGGAGAAAAACGGAGATGTGAGGCCCCTTTTGCATGGGCATGTTCTGGCATTGAGAGAACCTGCATATTCCGATGATTTCGGCGTGGAATCTAAGGGTGAAGGTGCTTGGGAACCTATGATGATCTGATCATATGATCCATTACAGGAGGGAGATTCATGACACATGTTTCTCCCTCCTATACCCCATAGAAAGGAGCTGAAATGTTGAGAAATCAAATCGAATTTGAGGTTTCGGGAAAATATGCGTTATTCACCGATCCACTCACCAAGTTGGGTGGAGAAAAATTCTCTTATCAGATTCCTACATACCAAGCCCTCAAAGGATCGTGGAATCTATTTACTGGAAGCCGACGCTGACTTGGATTGTAGATGAAGTCCGTATTATGAATCCAATTCAGACCGAATCAAAGGGTATGCGTCCGATTGAATATAGTGGTGGCAACACACTGGCCTATTACACCTATTTAAGAAATGTCCGCTATCAGGTGAAGGCACATTTTATATTTAATCCGCATCGTGAAGATCTGGTACATGACCAGAACGAACATAAACATCACAATATCGCCAAACGAGCAGTTCAGGTTGGAGGACGAAGAGATATCTTTCTGGGGACCGTGAATGTCAGGGGTATGTTGAACCGTGCCAGTTTGGTGAAGATGACAGTTTCTATGATCGTATAGAGGAGCTTAATTTTGGCACGATGCTACATGGAATTAGTTACCCGGATGAAACAGGAAGCAATGAGCGAGAGGTTCGTCTATGGAAAGCGAAAATGCAGCATGGTGTCATTCAATTTATCCGTCCGGATGAATGCACGTTGGTTCGTAAAGTGGGAGAAGGTACAGCTAAAATATTCGATGCAGGGAATATGCAATCGGTAGATGATCTTTATTCCGAATGGTTTGGAAATGAGGTGAGTGAATGAGTTGGCTTGCCAATTTAAGCAAAACGTATGATGATCACGCTAAGGTTGTCGGACAATTTGAAATGAAGAAAAATGGCAAGGAATACGCTCTGATTCCAATCTCGCACACAACACAGACCGCCCATATTGAAGTTCATCTGAACGGAAAAGGAGATATCGTAAATGCCAAAGTGGTAGAAAAAAATGATGGCAGCACGATTATTCCTTGCACCGAAGCATCCGCAAGCCGAACGAGTGCGCCTGTACCGTATCCGCTTTTTGACAAGTTATCTTATGTTGCAGGAGATTACACTCAGTTCTGCGGAGAAGTCAAGGGAACACCGTATCAGGATTATGTGAATCAACTGAAGGATTGGTGTGAATCTCCATGTAGTCATACTAAAGTACAGAGCGTACTTCACTATGTTAGCAAAGGTACGCTAATCGCTGATCTAGTCGACAGAGGGATACTTCATAAGGATAGTCAAGGAAGGTTACTGGAGAAGTGGATCGCAGGACCAGGTGAGCAGGAAGGCGAGAAACCGAAAATATTTAATGTCATCGCAGCAGATCAGAGTGGGGCATTTGTTCGATTTGCTGTAGATATTCCGGGAGAACCTGAATCCAGATTGTGGCGTGATGCTTCGGTACAAGAAGCCTTTATCCAGTTTTATGAAATGAGTTTACAAGACACGGATATCTGTTTCGTGACAGGAGAACAACTGCCCGTTGCGGACAAACACGCTTCCCGTATACGACATTCGGGAGATAAATCTAAGTTGATCTCAGCTAATGACTCTAGTGGGTTTACGTATCGGGGCCGTTTTCGTACCAGTCGTGACGCAGCGGTAGTAAGCTACGAAGCCTCACAGAAGGGGCATAACGCGCTAAAGTGGCTCATTGATCGACAAGGAACCACAATTGATGGCAAAGTGTTTCTGGTGTGGGGAAGCACGAGTCTGGATATGCCAGAACCACAAGAAGATACATTTAGCTTGTGGGATGAGGATGATGAGGAAGCATTTCCTGGTGGGGACACAACTCATAAGGAGTTTGCTTTGCAAATCAGAAAGGCGATTGGCGGCTATCGATACGATGGGGAGTATAACTCCAAACATGAAGTGACCCTTATGACACTGGATGCGGCTACACCAGGCAGAATGTCGATTATGTATTATCGGAATTTAGATCAGAACGAGTATTTGGATCGAATATTAGCTTGGCATGAGAGCTGTTATTGGTTACATCGTTATCGGAAAAATAAAAATGACAAGCCGGTCTCGTTTATCGGGACGCCTGCTACCAAAGACATTGCATTTGCAGCCTATGGTCCACGAGCCAGTGACAAGGTAGTTAAAGAATTAATGGAGCGAATGCTCCCATGTATCATAGATGAGCGACCCATTCCGCTGGATATCGTTCGCAGTTCCATCCATCGTGCATCCAACCCGGTAGGCATGGAAAATTGGGAATGGGAGAAAACATTGAGCATTACTTGCGCGCTTGTTAACAAAAAGGAGGGATATGGGGTGAGTCTGAATACTGAAGCAACAGATCGTAGTTATTTATTTGGCAGAATGCTTGCTATTGCAGATGTATTAGAGAGAAGTGCTCTGGGTAAGGAAGAAAAACGAGCCACAAACGCTATTCGATATATGAACGCTTTTGCCCAACGTCCAGGGAGAACCTGGAGCATTATCCAATCTAATCTTCAACCTTATCAAGCAAGAATGGGTACTGGTGCCAGATATTATAATACGTTGCTAGATGAAGTTGGGGCTAAACTAGAGTTGGAAGATTTTACAGACAAACCACTCACGGGATTATACCTACTGGGCTTTTACAGCCAGCGTAACGATTTATATACAAGCAAGAAAGATAAAGAAGCCGCAGCTGCACTAGATAAAGACGATGAAAACCAATTGAACGAACAAGGGGATAACTAAATGAGTACACTTGATCACAAAATCGATTTTGCTGTTGTGCTGTCTGTTCGTAATGCCAACCCGAATGGTGATCCACTGAATGGAAACCGTCCTCGTCAGAACTACGACGGCTTTGGAGAAATCTCTGATGTATGTATCAAGCGTAAAATCCGTAACCGCCTTCAGGATATGGGAGAGTCCATTCTGGTGCAATCCGATGAAAAACGTAATGATGCTCATCGCTCCATTAAAGATCGTGTCGATGCCAATGAGAATGTACAAGAGCATGCCAAAGGTAAAAAGGCAAATAAAGATTTGTATGCAGAAGCCGCTTGTCAGTCCTGGATTGACGTACGTAGCTTTGGACAAGTATTTGCTTTTAGTGGCACAGATGTATCTGTGGGGATTCGGGGTCCGGTATCGATTCATACAGCAGTTAGTTTGGATCGGATTGACATCTCAAGCATGCAGATTACCAAGAGTGTAAACTCTGTCACAACGGCTAAAGATCCAGACAAAAAAGGTTCAGACACGATGGGTATGAAACACCGCGTAGATTTTGGCGTTTATGTTTTTTATGGAAGTATCAATACGCAACTGGCAGAGAAGACCGGATTTACATATGAAGACGCGGAGAAAATTCGTGAATCACTGAGAACCTTATTCGAGAATGATACTTCTTCGGCCCGTCCTGATGGCAGCATGGAGGTTCACCAACTGTACTGGTGGGAGCATAGTTCCAAAATGGGGCAGTATTCATCTGCGAAGGTACATCGTTCTTTGCTAATTGAATTGAAGCCAGACGTAGCCGAAGCAAAGTCTTACGATGATTTTGATTATACAGTGGTGCCGCTGGAAGGTTTGGCAGTCCAAGAATATGAAGGACTATAATGAAGAGGATTATCTGCTGCTTTCGGGGATTCAGCATTTTAACTTTTGCAGAAGGCAGTGGGCATTAATTCATATTGAACAGCAGTGGGAAGACAACGTCCGCACCATTGAGGGAGATCATTTGCATCGAAAAGCAGACCAGCCAGCGCTTCGTGAAAAACGAGGCGATAAACTGGTGGTTCGTGCGCTTCCGGTGAAATCGAGGGAACTTGGGATTACAGGTATCTGTAGGTATCTGTGATGTGGTTGAATTCATTCGTGATCCATCAGGGGTTCCACTTGCAAGAGAGGAAGGGTTATACCTTCCTTATCCTGTTGAGTACAAACGTGGAAAGCCCAAACGAAATGATTCGGATCACTCCCAATTGGTAGCACAAGTCATATGTCTCGAAGAAATGCTCGTATGTGATATTCCCAAGGCCTATTTTTATTATGACGAGATCAAGCACCGGGTGGAAGTGGTCATTACTGAGGCAGATCGGGTGCGTGTTAGGGCCAGTATAGATGAGATGAGACATTATTTTGATCGCAACCACACGCCAAAGGCCAAAGCTGGGCCACACTGCCTAAGTTGTTCTTTGAACAACATATGTGTACCTGATATTTTGAATGAACGCTCCGTTTCAAGTTACATCGAAAGCAGGTTGAATGAATGAAAAAACTGCTGAACACCTTATTTGTAACATTACCCGATACATACCTTGGACTGGATGGGGAAAACATTGTGGTGAAGCAGGATGAAGAAATTCTTGCTCGCTATCCGCTACATAATCTGGAGGCCGTATGCACCTTTGGTTATGCTGGAGTAAGTCCAGCACTAATGGGGGCCTGTGCGACACGCAATGTTAGTTTGACGTTTATGACACGAACGGGGCGATTCCTCGCACGGGTAATTGGTGAGGATCGAGGAAATGTGGTATTGCGGAAGGAGCAGTACCGTATTTCGGACGATGAGGTGCGTAGCTCGCGTTTAGCCCGTAATATGATTACAGGCAAGTTATACAACAATAAGTGGATTCTGGAACGAGCCACACGGGATTATGCACTACGTATCGACACGGAACGAATCAAGAAGGTTACGGAGTCGCTTGGCGAAACGATGAAGCTGTTACGCAAGGTGGAGCAATTGGACGTATTGCGCGGATTGGAAGGATCGGCTGCCGTGCAATATAACTCGGTGTTTGATGATTTGATTCTCCAGCAAAAGGAGTCATTTTACTTTTACGGACGCAGTCGGCGACCTCCTTTAGATAAAGTAAATGCGTTATTATCCTTTGCCTATACCTTGCTCGCTAATGACATGAAGTCTGCACTTGAATCTGTCGGACTTGATGCATATGTTGGCTTTTTGCATCGTGACCGTCCTGGCAGAGCCTCTCTCGCACTGGATATGATGGAGGAACTTCGGGGAGTGTACGCAGATCGTTTTGTGCTCTCTCTTATTAACAAAAAGGTGATTAACGATAAGGACTTTTATGTCAAAGAAAATCTTGCAGTTATTCTGGATGATGAAGCACGAAAGAAAGTGTTAAAAGCGTGGCAGGAGCGCAAACAGGACAAGATTATGCATCCGTATTTGAATGAAAAAATATCTTGGGGACTTGTACCATATACTCAAGCGTTACTACTTGCAAGATATATACGCGGTGATCTGGATGAATATCCTCCTTTTCTTTGGAAGTAGGTGTAATGATTGCTTATTTTGATTACGTATGATGTGAGCACGATAGATAGTGAAGGCCGAAGAAGGCTATTTAAAGTGGCGAAGAAGTGTGTGGATCATGGTCAGCGAGTGCAGAACTCGGTGTTTGAATGCATACTGGATGCTGCCCAATTTAGACGATTAAGATTCGAACTGGAAGAATTAATTGATAAGGATACAGATAGTCTTCGATTCTATAACTTAGGCGATAATTACAAAAGTAAAGTTCAACATGTGGGTGCCAAAGATTCCTATGAGATGGGTGATCCATTAATACTGTAGCAGGTGCGAATACCAAGCTCACATGATTTTCCTGGGGGATTCGCACCTCAGAATATGTCGAAAACCTTTATTTTGTGACCTTTTGGCAACGATTTTTCGTTAAGTTGTGATTATACAGCCTACATTAGATGTGAAAGTATCGAAAAAACGTAATTATACTATTGGGTTACTGTATATACGTTCTTTTTCGCTGTCGCACTCTGTATGGAGTGCGTGGATTGAAATATCATTAGATATGGTTAGCACTGTTGTTTGTTGTGGTCGCACTCCGTATGGAGTGCGTGGATTGAAATATTCATAGACCCCCGATCCCACAATATTAAATTAGTCGCACTCCGTATGGAGTGCGTGGATTGAAATATATTAAAGCGGATGTAAAATACATTGGATGAAGTCGCACTCCGTATGGAGTGCGTGGATTGAAATATATTAACAGGTTCGTTGTGGTTTGGAGTCCTCGTCGCACTCCGTATGGAGTGCGTGGATTGAAATAGTCGTGGTAATGATAATTTTCGGAAGGAAGTCGCACTCCGTATGGAGTGCGTGGATTGAAATTGATCTGGATAACTTGCGGTATGCCTTACCGTCTGTCGCACTCCGTATGGAGTGCGTGGATTGAAATACATACAACCACCTAACTCCAGTGGAGGTAAGGTCGTCGCACTCCGTATGGAGTGCGTGGATTGAAATATACGTAATACCGGATTCTGTCCCTACTCTAAACGTCGCACTCCGTATGGAGTGCGTGGATTGAAATCTTTATATACACTGAAAATACTTATAATAAATTTGGTCGCACTCCGTATGGAGTGCGTGGATTGAAATTTGAGTAATCTTTTGCACTCATCAGAGCAGGTAATGTCGCACTCCGTATGGAGTGCGTGGATTGAAATGGTCCGGAGGCGGTCAAATCACGAAGGCTGACGGTCGCACTCCGTATGGAGTGCGTGGATTGAAATAGTGGGCCTCCATGGCTCTATATATTTCACTTCATGTCGCACTCCGTATGGAGTGCGTGGATTGAAATGGGAGCTCCGGTCTTTTTTGTTGCACATGATACGTCGCACTCCGTATGGAGTGCGTGGATTGAAATTTTAGGGATAATGATTTCGTTTTTATTGTCAGTTGGTCGCACTCTGTATGGAGTGCGTGGATTGAAATGTAGATATTCTCATTTACAAATGGTGCTACCGCCCGTCGCACTCTGTATGGAGTGCGTGGATTGAAATAAATAAATATAAAAAATCCTAAGAGGAGATATGAGTCGCACTCCGCATAGAGTGCGTGGAAGAAATTGACTTATATGAGGAGGGCGCGAAATTGCGCTGTCGTCGCGCTCTATATGGTAGTGAATTGAAATAATCAAATCATAGGATTGTTGACTTACGACTGGTCGTACTCTACATGAGTTTGTTCGCCTTCTCATCCGTGCGCTTAAGAGCAGCTTCATGGAAATTAATAAAGCTTGTATAAATAATCGTTAACAGGGAAAACTCTTTCTAGAATAAATAATGGATGGGGACGTGAGTTGATGTTCTGGACGATTTTCGTTGTGCTTTTGATACTATGGATATTAGGATTTTCTTTTCACATTGCGGGTGGTTTAATACATATCCTTTTGGTTATCGCCCTCATTGCATTAATTTACAAGCTTGTGACAGGTAGACGTCCGTAAGGATGAAATGAATTACTGAAGTTACTCACTTAGCAACCTCAGACATTGGGGTTGCTTTTTTTCATTACAGTGTAGAGCTTCTGCTGTTACATTCATTTGGAATTATGCTGGATGAAAGACCTCCATATTCTTAGCCTTGTCCCATCATATTTTACTGCCGTACATGCACAGATAGGCGCCAGCCACATAGAATGAACAGACCGCAACCGTAAGCATTACATAGGTAAAGCGGTGGTCTTGTCATTCAGCAGGAGGTGTCATCTATTGCCTGGACTTTTTAGTTTTATTGCCCTGTTCATCAAAGAACTCACGCTACTGGTCTCCTACGTCAAGAATAATGCTTTTCCGCAGCCCCTCAATGAAAAAGAAGAAAGTCTCTATTTACAACTGATGTCCGAAGGAGACGCCCATGCTCGCAACATGTTGATTGAACATAATCTCCGGCTGGTGGCGCATATCGTGAAGAAATTTGATAACACTGGAGAGGATTTGGAAGACCTGATTTCCATTGGTACCATTGGCCTCATTAAAGCGATTGAAAGCTTTCAGACAGGTAAAGGCACGAAGCTCGCAACATTTGCTGCCCGTTGTATTGAGAATGAAATCCTGATGCATTTGAGATCCTTGAAGAAAACAAAAAAAGACGTATCTCTTCATGATCCGATAGGAACTGACAAGGAAGGCAACGAAATTACGCTGATCGATATCCTCGGCAGTGACGCTGATGACGTTGCGGATGTCGTGCAGCTTAAGATTGAGAAGAGCAAAATTTATCGTAATCTGGATATTTTGGATGAGCGGGAGCAGGAAGTCATTAAAGGACGTTTTGGACTGGAGCAAGGCGGGGAAGAGCGGACTCAGCGGGAAATCGCAAGGGATTTGGGAATTTCACGTTCGTATGTATCACGGATTGAGAAGAGAGCTTTGATGAAGCTGTATCATGAGTTTTATAAGGCGAAGCGTTAGGAAATATTACATCGATTCATGAAACATATAAGATAAGGTATAAATTGAATGTTATTTTAATAGCTAAAACCAAACGGGAGAGAATCCGTTTGGTTTTTATTGTTGTATTCTCATTCCACAACACTTGTCATTCTATTTATTAAACTCCATATGTATGATTTGTCAGGGATTTTCCTATCTTGCATCGGGTTGTTTCTATAATCGTGTGGATGCAAAATAAAGGAAACGAAGGAGGTGAGAGCAATAGAGAGAGTATTTAAGACGTCCACTCGAATACCAAAACCTACAAAAGGATGGTTATCCATTGCAAAATCACAATATCAGTTAATCCTTATGTCAATCCCTGCGATACTGATTCTGATATTGTTCAGTTACGTTCCCTTGTGGGGTTGGATAATGGCCTTTCAGAAGTATTCCCCTGCCAAAGGTGTATTTGGAAGCGATTTCACTGGGTTGGATACGTTTAGAACGTTGTTCAAAGACCCTATTTTCTATGAGGTTCTGAGGAATACATTTGTGATGAGTATTATGAGTCTAGCTGCCGGTTTCATCGGTGCAATTATACTTGCTTTGTTGTTAAATGAAGTAAAATTCTCATTGTTCAAACGCACAGTTCAAACGATCACTTACATTCCGCATTTCGTCTCTTGGATCGTCATAGCCAATATTATCTTGGTGGGGCTTTCTCCGGATGGAGGTATGATAAACGAGCTTCTTATGACTTTAGGAATCATTGATGAGCCGATATATTTCATGGCTGAGGGCAAATGGTTCTGGTGGATCCATACCTTTGCAGGGTTATGGAAGGAGTTGGGCTGGAGTACAATCATCTACCTGGCTGTACTGGGAGGAGTTAATACAGAACTATATGAAGCTGCTTCTGTTGATGGGGCAGGCAGGTTCAGTAAGATGTGGCATATCTCTATTCCCGGATTAATACCGACCGCAATGATGCTTTTAATATTAAATACAGGTTGGATATTATCCAGTGGATTTGAATCTCAGTTTTTGTTAGGAAGTAACCTAGTTATAGAATATTCTCAGGTACTCGACCTGTATGCAATGAATTATGCCTTTAGTATTGGTGATTACTCCCTAGGGGTAGCGATCAGTATTTTCAAATCGATTGTCAGCATTATCCTTGTGTTGTCCGTCAATTTCCTGGCAAGAAAATTAGATCAAGGTAAAATATTCTAAAAAGGAGGAACCATGTTGAGGGGAAGACCTTTGAACAGTGTCGTATTTAATATCTTCAATTATAGCTTCCTGTTGCTGATCGGCATCATTACGTTATATCCGTTTTTGAATCTCATGGCCATATCACTGAATGAGTCGCTAGATACCGTCAAGGGAGGTATTCGAATCTTTCCGAGAGCTTGGACTACAAGCAATTATGAAATCGTTTTCTCGAACCCTCAGCTATTATCTGCAGCTATTCGTTCTTTGTTGCGGACGGTAATTGGAACTCTATTATCCGTGTCGATGACAACAATGCTAGCGTATGCACTGAGTAGACGGGATTACAAGCTTCGCAAAATACTCACGTTGGTCATGGTGATGAGCATGTATGTGAGTGGCGGGCTAATTCCATTCTATATCCTAATCAAGGATTTACATTTGACCGATACCTTTTTAGTATATATCCTTCCAGGTTTGATTAGTGCCTTCAACGTTCTCATCGTTCGTAGCTACTTCGACCAATTACCTGAAGGGTTATCTGAATCCGCTAGAATAGATGGTGCAAGTGATTTTCAAATTCTATTCCGCGTACTTGTGCCGATAAGCATGCCGGTTATCGCAACAATTACTTTATTTATCTCTGTTGGACATTGGAATTCCTGGTTCGATAATTATTTATATAACACATCACAGAATTTATCACTGCTTCAGTTCGAACTTATGAAAATATTAATGCAATCCATTAGTCAAGTTACAGGCAGTGCTTCGTCCACGGGTCATATTGATGCTACGTTAGCTAATACAACGAGCCCAGAATCAATTCGAGCAACGTTGACGATCATTGTTACGCTGCCGATTCTATTAGTCTATCCATTTCTACAGAAATACTTTGTCAAAGGTATTACCTTGGGAGCCATGAAGGAATAGTTATCTCAAGCCAAACTATTGACATTGAAATAAATAATAAGGGGAAGGGTGTCTAGTGTGAAAAAAAAGCTAGGATTATTCATATCGGTATTACTTGTTGTACTCCTCATTGTAGGGTGCAGTAAGAGTGAGAAAGAGGTTGATCAGAAAGGTACAACAGATACCAAGACCCCAGTATCAACGACCGATGGCAAACCATCTACTTCAGAAGCGATTACGTTCAAAATCAACACTACAGATCCCAAGGCGAGCTGGGACACACCCATTTCCAAAAAGCTGACAGAAAAAACAGGCGTTTCATTTGAGTATATCCCTATCATTGGAGGAACTGACTTTGCTCAACAGAAGTATGATTTGTGGCTAGCCTCTGGCGATTACCCGGAAGTTCTGAGCCTACAACCAAGATTCCTTGGTAAATATCGTGATGCTGGTGCGCTTATGCCTCTTGAAGACTTGATTGAGCAATATGGTCCGAATATCAAAAAGAAATTTGGGAAGTTCTACAACTTGTTAAAAGATACCGATGGACATATCTATTCATTGTACAACGTTCAAACGGCCACAGAAACGCCGGCAAATACACAGGCGAATTTTGCAATTCAATACGAGGTGTTGAAGGAAGCAGGATATCCAGAGATTAAAACCTTAGATCAACTTTACGATGTGTTATTTGAGTATTATAAGAAGCATCCGACGATCGATGGTCAACCAACCATCCCGTTCTCTGGTATTGGCTCTAATTTTGTATATAATAACCCATCTCTTAGTGCAGGAGGACAGCCTGACCATGGGAATTTCATCATCGACAGCCAGAATCAAGTACATTTGAACCTCGTCTCAGACAATAGCAAAAAGTACTATCAATTCTTAAATAAGCTTTATGCCGAGCATCTGCTTGATAAAGAAATATTCACGCTTACTTACGATACGGCTCCATCCAAAATTGCACAGGGGCGTATCCTAGCTGGATATTATCCGGAGTGGTTCTTATCGGCACCAGAGAGTTCGATTAAGTCATCAGGAAAACTTAACCGTCAATATGCGAAGCTTCCCATTCTATTCGATGCAAATGTAGAGGATCATTCTAATGCGTTTACACCAACGTGGTCCAATAACAACTGGGCTATATCAAAGAATAACAAACATCCGGAACGTGTCATTCAATTTATTGATTATTTATTTACAGATGAAGGACAGAAGCTGATCAGTTGGGGGATAGAAGGCGTCGATTATGAAATCAAGGCTGGGAAACGCTTTAGAAGCGATGAAATCATCCAAAAGATGACCGCCGATCCCGACTATAATTGGAAGCAAGGGCTTGGGAATAACTATAATCGTTTTTCCTTCGGAAATGGAGCTAAGCTAGATGACGGCGATTATGCAACGCCATTGACCAAAGAATATATGATACGTGGATATGATGATGTGACGAAAGAAGTGCTTGCTGCTTATAAGAAAGATACATGGGCCGATTTCTTGCCACCACTTGAATACGTTCCTTCATTTTTATGGCAAATCCCAGAACCAGAAGGCGCTGCTGCCCTTTCCAAGAGAATTCAGCAAATTTGGGACCGTGAATCACCTAAGCTAGTGATGTCCAAGAATTTCGACAGTGATTGGGAGAATTACAAGAAATTAATCGAATCTTCTGGACAGAGTGAATTGGAGGCAATGTATACCAAATCATGGAAAGTAGTTGTGGATGAGTATAACAAAGCCATTGGTCAAAAGTAGCTTATTAGAGCAATAGAGAATAATTGAAAAAGCGGGGGCCGGTATAATCTATTTTCCGGCTCTTTGCATTATAATGATGAAGAGATGCAAAGGAATGGCAGGATGATCAAAAGTTATGAAAATAAGAACTAGTTTCTTTCTGACCACCATGATTGTTGTAGCTCTCTTTTTAGGTGGTTTAATTTACTATATCTTGAGGTCTTATAATCAGTTCGTATTCGAGAAAATATCGGAAAATGCGGTACATTCCACTTCCCAGTTCACTCAAAATATTGATAGTTTATTGCAATCCTATGAAGAGGTCACGGATTTTTTATTTCTAAATGAAGAATTGCAAGCCAAAATGCTTGCGATATATTCTGATTTTGCTGATACTCAACAATCCTATGATGAATATTTGAGTCCTTTTACCAAATCAATCACGGGCTCTAGAAATATGTTTCGAATGACATTCTTCACTGAGAATGCAACCTATCAATTTCCCAATGTGAAATTGATTAATGATGATATTAAACACACATCCTGGTATCAATTGATGATTAATCGCAAATTAAATAATTATTGGTCTTACGAAGGAGAGGATGAGTATTATCATCTGAATTTTCTGAGATTGACACAAAGATTGAATAAATATAAGACGGATGCCCATTTGTTCGTGTCGTTAGATATCGATATGCAAACGATATCTAATTTAATTGCAAAAGAGAGTAAGAGAACGCGATTTATCATTTTTCTGGCAGATGGGACTGCGATCATGGACAGCTTTCGGCCTAATGTCGTAGGAAAGAAACTACAGGACTATCCATTTCTTCATGATAACCAACTGGCTGAAGCCGAAAGCCGAATTTCTCTGATTGACGATCAATCTTATCTTATTACCTTTCAAACGATTCAGTCGCGATATAGCGTTAAAGGCATGAGTGTAGTTTCACTGACTCCCTTGGACGAGCTTGGGATTAAGGTGGATGAAATGCGTAGATTTACGTTTGTTCTATTTAGTGTCTTTCTCCTTCTGTTCGCGGTGATCATCTTCAGCATATCCTATGGATTTACAAAGCGATTGAGCATACTAACGGACAAGATGAAACAAATGAATCTTGATAATCTCCAGATCCTGACGTCCGTGAAGGGAAAAGATGAAGCTAGCATTCTGACAATAGCGTATAACCGTATGGTAAGGCGTATGGAACGGCTCATTCATGAAGGATACGAGATGGTTATTCAAAAAAAGGAATTGGAGCTGAAGACAAAAGAAAGCGAGCTTTATGCATTGCAAACCCAGATTCATCCACATTACTTATATAATATTCTGAATGCGATACGCGGGAACCTGCTGGAGAACGGGGATCGGGAAAATGCCAGAATGGTGATGCTGCTTGCCAAATCATTTCGCCATCTATTAGGGAAAAGCGGACAAATGATCCCTCTAGCTGATGAAATTGAGATTGTGGATACCTATTTAAACATACAACGCTTCCGTTTTGGTGAAAGAATGGCCAGCGACATTAGAATACCGGAGAATCTCATGGATATGAAGGTACCAAAGCTGATTTTACAAACACTTGTAGAGAATGCCGTCGTACATGGAGTAGAAAAATACGAGCAAAAAACGAATATTTCGATCAACGCACGAATCATGGATGAGTACAACTATCATTTGATCGTTCAGAATGATGGCCCTTGTATTCCTAAGGAACGTCTGGAACAAATTAAGGCGATATTGAATCAAGGAACAGACATGCATGATTCAAAGCATATAGGAGTTCGAAATGTCCAAGACCGCATTCAAAAAATATTTGGGCCGGAGTATGGGCTGCAAATCGACAGTTCGGAAGACAAAGGTACAGTGGTGACCGTATGCTTACCGTACGCTATGAGAGGAGGAGTCTCCGATGCATCAGGTATTGTTGATTGATGACGAACCAGGAGCCATAAAGACGCTGAAGTATTTATTGGATTGGAACGAGTATGGCTTTCAGATAGCGGGAGAGGCAGCAAATGGCAAGCAAGCTTTAGAGCTTTTGAACTCGAAAGATTTCTCTTTAGTGATCAGCGATATTAAAATGCCTGTGATGGATGGGTTGGAACTGGTTAAGGAAATCAGAAAATTCTCCCGAATTCCTATCATTATGATGAGTGGATATGCAGAATTTGAATATGTAAAAAAATGCCTCGAATACGGTGTGAAGGATTATTTGTTAAAGCCTGTAGATGAGAATGAATTTTTGCCGCTTTTTCAAAATATTAAATTGGAAATTGAGCGGCTGCAATGGATTGACAAACAGCTGTATCACGGTATGCAAGCCATGCGAGATCAAATCTTGAAAAAGTGGACACATGGATGGATTCATGCAGAAGACGTCGTTGAACATTTTCCTTTGGTGGGTATGTCGGGCTCTCCTAATAGTGCATTCTGTGTATTAAAAGTACATATGGAATTTATGGATTCCCTCGACATTCGGTTAATGGAATCAGATGTTTTGTTGAAGCGATTTGCGGTACGGAATATTATCGAGGATGTTATTGGTGAACAAGGTTATGCATTTGAGGAAAATCATGATCATGTGGGTGTGTTGCTAATAGGACAACGGGATGGATTATCTGAAGAGTACGTGAGAGCCCAAGCTGAACAAATGCGGGAATCCATAGGTCAATTCGCAAAGGTGCCCGTAACAATCGGTGTCGGCAGTATTGTGCATACTTTACAGAATGTAGTTGAATCGTTTCATAGAGCAGATAAAATGCTGGACATGCGGTTTCTGTTTGGTAAGAATAGTGTTCTATCGGAAGAGGCAGCAAAGCGTCCTGACTTGGAGGATTCGGTCACGAAACGCGACATTTCACATATCATTGACGCGCTAAAATGGAATGACACGATGGAGGCCAGTCAACGATTAGAGGATCGTTGGAGACTACTGATTCGCTGCCATTCCGAAGAATCTATGAAAGCGGTAGCACTTGAAATGTTCGTAGATTTGTACCGTGTTGTGAAAGAAAGTGTTTATAGCCTCAATCATGTATTTGCCACGCCATTACAAGATTTCACAATGATTATGGAAGCCAAGACAATGGAGGATTTGTTTCTGCTGGTAGAGGAGAGATGTCTACTTGTTGCGGACCACCTAAATAACAGAAAGCAGCCGCAAGCATCACAAACGATAGGAACAGTTAAGAAGCTAGCACAAGAGCAATTCGCACAGCAAATCTGCTTGAAACATATTGCTGAGCAAGTGTATATGAATCCGACTTATTTGGGAAGGCTTTTTAAATCGGAAGAGGGTATATCATTTAATGAATATTTAATGAAAGTCAGAATGGAGAAGGCAAAGACATATCTGCGAAATACCAGCCATAAAATTTACAGCATCGCACTTGAGGTGGGGTATACGGATGTAGATTGGTTTTGCAAGAAGTTTAAACAGTATACCGGAGTCAGCGCTGGAGAGTTTCGGTCCTCATAATATCACCGATAGTGGACGATAGATTTAAATGATAAAGAGCACGCAATGATTGCGCGCTCTTTTTTCTATATCCTTAACTGCCCTTATCCCTTTATAGGCTGCATTGTAAACATAAAGCTGTACGGACGATTGCAGGGGAGTATAAATTCATCATGCGTACGTGCGCTCCAGCTGTCATCGCCACCAACTCCCATTTGCTTGTAGTTGATACGAAGTACGGTTTTATCGCTTGGCGGCAGCTTGTATATATGATCGCTGGCTTCAAGCTCGCTTGGAGTCCAAGGGAGAGCACACAGTTCCATTAAGGATGGAGCCTCAAATCGCAAGCCGTGTCCGATCGTTCCTTCGGTTAAACTTGCGAACCTGACGTCGGTTTTGTTACCACATTCTTGCGGTCTTAAGTAAGGGACGAATTGATCCTCAACCTTACCAGAATAACGACCGATTCGGGCTCCTGTCTTGCGATCCCAGTAATTATCATGTGGTCCACGGCCATACCAAGCAATCGTATCAAGGCTTTGATCTAGCACGAACAACATCCCGATTTCGGGAATCTCCGGCAAATCGTCTCCTGGGTTCAATTGTTGATGAATGTGGATGGTACCGTCAGGATGGATTTGATAATCGATCGTCAAGCTCGTTATTGGGTTCGTCGCAATGGTGTAATGGCTTGTGACGGAGCAGAGCAATTCCTCTTTTTTCCAGTCCAATCGAATCAATTGCCGATCTTCATGTGCATTCTTCCACACACCGCAGCGCTCAGAAAGCTTATTACCTAAGTCATTATCGGTCACGGCACGCCAAAAATTTGGTCTAGCGGGCTCTAATAAGCATTCTTTACCTGAAGAATTATAAGATGAGAGATCTCCAGTAATTCGGCTGAATTTTAAGGACATGTCCCCAGCAGAGATGAGGATGTCTTCTTCCAACTCGGTTATATCTAACTGTGCCGAAGTAGTCACATCATTTTCCACACTAGACACTAAATCCGGTAAATATGGTGTAAGGGCAAATTGCTCCCAAGCGATTTCATGACCAGCAGTAGCCCATTTCGAATCTTCCGTAGTCACCATAGAAATAGTCAAAATAGCTTCCTTCTCAAAGCTTTCTATTGGGGCAAATGGTATGAGGACTTCGATGTCTTCCTCAGGAGGAAGCGAGATATGCAGTGTTCCACTTTGGCTTACTTCCCCTTCAAGATGGATCTCCCATTTTAAGAGGTAAGTATGAAGATCCGTAAATAAGAACCGGTTGGTGATGCGAATTTGTCCTTCAGCAATCTGAACCCCTTCGAATTTGACGTTTTGATAGCATTTTTTCACCTCATCGAGCTTCGGAGTGATGCTGCGGTCGGCAAAGATCAATCCGTTTCCGCAAAAATTACCATCATGTGGTGTTTCGCCAAAATCCCCACCGTATGCTAGGTATTCAATACCATCGGGCGTTGTCGTCCGAATGGCTTGATCGATCCAATCCCAAATGAAAGCACCTTGTAAAATGTCATAGCGCTCGAATACTTCCCAGTACAGATGCAGCCCGCCGCAGGAGTTACCCATTGCGTGACTATATTCGCATATAATAAAAGGCTTTTGGGGGTTACTCAAGGCATATTTCTCAACGTCTTGTGGCTTCGTATACATCGTTGACTCGATATCACTTGCCGCTTCGGACTCTCTGCAATGAAATATCCCTTCGTAATGAACGAGCCTTGTCGGGTCAGCTTGCTTCAGGAAATCATGCATGGCAATGAAGTTATCCCCACCAAAGGATTCATTACCAAGTGACCAGATGACGATAGATGGATGGTTCTTATCCCTTTGAAACATCGAATTACATCGATCCAATACGTTATCTAGCCATTCAGGTTTACTGCCTGGAATATTATGATCGCTTAGCGTACCATCCCCATAACCCCATGTGCCATGTGTTTCCAAATTTGTCTCATCAATGACATATAACCCGTACTCGTCGCAAAGCTCATACCAGGCGGATTGATTAGGGTAGTGTGATGTACGGACAGCATTGATGTTATGACTCTTCATGAGTTTAATGTCTGTAATCATGTCGTCTTTACTAATTGCCCGGCCAGTATCGCATGAGAATTCATGTCTGTTCACACCTTTAAAGACGATTCTCTTGCCGTTTATTTTCATCAATCCATCTTTAAGCTCAAATTGACGGAATCCCGTCCGGCAACTGACCGATTCAAGCAATGGCCATCCGTTTCTTGTAATGACAGCACAACGGTGTATAGATAAGGAGCTTCTGCGCTCCACTTGGCAGGTTGAGAAACTGGCATGGAAAGCTGAAAGTCTTGAGTTTCTGTAAGACCTTCCTTAATCACAAGAGACTTCTTCTGGACAAGGTTGTTATCTTGATCAAACAGAGCCATTTCTAGCTGTAACGTACCCACTTGCTGATTGAAATAATTAACTACTTTAGCGTCAATCATCAGTTCGGCATCACGATAATGATCATCGAGATTTGTTCGAACAAAGAAGTCCGCGATATAGATAGGAGGAACGGAATAAAGGTAAACATCGCGGAAGATACCACTCAGTCTCCAGAAGTCTTGATCTTCAAGCCAGCTGGCATCGCACCAACGGTACACTTCAACAGCAAGTTTATTTTCGCCTTCAATTAGATAGGGGGTAAGGTCGAATTCGGCAGGTGTGAACGTATCCTCACTGTAGCCGACCAATTCACCGTTGACCCAAATATAAAAGGCAGATTCAACGCCTTGGAAGCTGATAAAGATAGGTTGCCCACTCCAAGATTCCGGAACAGTGAACGAACGAATATAAGAACCAACAGGATTGTATTTGGTTGGTGCATAAGGCGCCTTTAATTCAGGTTCTGAAACAGACCAAGGGTACTTTACATTGGTATATTGCGGGTAATCATAGCCTTGAAGCTGCCAGTTCGAAGGGACAGGCATGTCTGCCCACCTGCTGGAATCATAGTTTACTTCATAAAAATGTTCAATACGAGCACTTGGTGTTTCTGCAAAAGCAAATTTCCATGTTCCATTCAGTGACTGATAGTAAGGGGAAAGGCTATGAACTTCCTTAAGCGCTTCCGATTCCGACTTGAAAGGCATCATGTATGAGTGAGCTTGCTCTCGGTTTAATTGAAAAATTTCAGGGTTATTATTCCATTCGGGGTAGCCATTTGCGGGTGACTGATATATAAATTTATTTCGCATCCTTACAGCTCCTTCTTATATAATGTTCTTATATTGTCAGTATAGATTCTCAATATGACTAAAGAAATAAAGGATATTATTTATTTCTATTAAAATATGAAACGAGGAATAGGTTTTGAAGAGTAAGATCATTTTCGGGCGAATTGATGAGATCTGCCCGTTACCTGTCTATATGACGACCGTAGGATTCTGGGAACATCAAGAAGAGACGATTCGAGTGTCAGGCTTTCCGGACTATCAAATCCATCAAGTACTCGAAGGCAAGGGCGAGCTGCTGATTAACGACAATCTTTATATTGTCGGGCCAGGTGATGTTTTTTTTCTGTTTCCTGGTGTCCCTCATCGTTATTCTCCTCTAAGTACGCAGTGGAAGGTGGCATGGGTTTCTTTTAATGGAAGGGAGGCAAGTCATCTACTCTCTTTTGCAAGAGTGAACGGATCCGGAATTAGTCGATTAAAGGATGGTTCTATGATGGAATCATTGAAGCAATTGCTTACTCACAGCGGCGAAGACGAAGGTGACACAGAGCTTGAGCTTAAAAGGGCGAAACTCATGTATTCGCTCCTGCTTGACCTTAGAGGAATGCTTGCTATACCTTCGGGTCATAACGCCGACGAAGAACGTTTGAAGCCTGTATTAAGGTATATTCAACACAATCTGCATAGAAATTTACAGTTAAACGAACTTGCAGAAGCGGCTACAATGTCATCGCAGTATGTATGTCGTCTTTTCAGAAAGACGCTCGGAATGAGACCGATGGCTTATGTCAATCAAGAGCGGATTAACTTGAGTAAGAAAATGATGTTCGACGAAAGGGGAAAGAAGTTATATGAAGTTGCGCAGGCTGTAGGATTTGAGAACCCTAGTTATTTCAGCGCAGTATTTAAACGATATACGGGCTTGAGTCCTGAGGAATTCAAGAAGCTTCATGGTCTATAAGATGAATTTGACATTTACACCATATTATAGTTTGATTGATACATATTGTAAGCGTTATCATATAAAGATTTATGCTCATTAAATATGTTATGGAGGTGGGCTTACATGAGTACATACGGCGCGAACCAACATAAGAAGGCACTAGTGACTGGAGGCAGCCGGGGAATAGGGCGAGGTATTGCACTGG
Organism: Paenibacillus pini JCM 16418; assembly: GCF_000576305.1. Classification (GTDB taxonomy): domain Bacteria; phylum Bacillota; class Bacilli; order Paenibacillales; family Paenibacillaceae; genus Paenibacillus_AQ; species Paenibacillus_AQ pini. The sequence goes on from NZ_BAVZ01000002.1 coordinate 212,922, forward strand.
CTTTAGCTGAGGCGGGATATGAAATTACGATTACTCATTACAATGATGATGATTTAGCGGAACAGACCTCGAAACAAATCACTGCTTTATCTGGATTAAAATGCACAGTACTCGCGGGTGATTTGCGAGATGCGGCCGCAGCTGATCTCACCGTTGAAGCAGCATTTGAAGCCATGGGTAGTATTGATGTACTGATTAATAATGCTGGAATTGGCCTCTATTCCTCGGTGACGAATCTTCCGCTTGAGCATCTTGATCATACGATGCAGCTTAATTTCAGAGCCCCCATGTTACTCATGCGTGAGGTCTCGAAGTATATGATTGAAGCTGGAAAAGGCGGAAGTATTATCAATATTGCGTCAACCCATGCAGAGCGAGCTTATCCCGGAGATGCCGTGTACGGAGGATTGAAGGCAGCTCTGAAACGTGCAACAGAATCGGTTGCACTCGATTTAGCACCCTATGGGATCAGAGTAAATTGTATTTCCCCTGGGGGAATTTTGGTTCGAGATAGGGAACCCCACCATGACCAGTTTGGAGCTACCGTTCCACTGGGGCGGATTGGGATTCCTGAGGATATAGGGCGAGCTGCACTTTGGCTGGTATCCGAACATGCATCCTATGTTACTGGAATTAATTTGCGCGTCGATGGGGGGCTGATTCTCCCGGGAATGCCTGAAGATGGTAAGAGCTCGTGGGGATCGCCTGATTTTCTAAATGCTCAAGTCAAATAAAAACAATAAATAAGAGGCAGCCTTCGGATATTCCGAACGGTTGCCTCTTATTCATTAGCTATTAATCGTTGTCTTACTGCGCGATCAGATCGGAATTGCCCGAAGGCATGAGCTTCTTAACATGCTCTAGGATGCGTTTAGATACGCTAATCGTCCGAGGATAGGCGAATTCATCACGGAAATGAAGTACATTTCCTTCAATTCCCCGAATACGGCTTACATTAACGTAGAGGTTGGAAGCGGCACGTACAAAATTCGGTTGAGAGAGGAGATTAGTTTGTTCGGCGGTGGACAATCTCTTTTTAATAATATAGTTCCTACCGTGAAAAATAATCTGACCTTGTGTACCCACTTTGAAGAAAAAGGCATCGTTGACAGGATCGAAATTCTGATACTCGTTCATTACTTGATTGGATTGATTCATCTTACAAAAGCCCCCTTTAGAAGATGATTATTGTTAGCGCTTTCATTCTATCATATAAAGCTTCATTTTTTAAGTATTTTTTTGTGAACTTTATTATTATTTTTGGGAACTTGGACAAAAAGAATCCCAAAACTTCCCTTTGCGCAATACAGAAGGTGAGTTCTGGGACTTTTATTCGTCTGAAGTTTGGTATGCAATTAAGAATTTTCAAGAATTGTATTGAGCGTTGTACGATCCAGTCCTTTAACAAGCTTAGTCAATAATTCTTTTGCAGCGTCATAATCGTCTGTATGCATGATTGAGGAAGAAGTGTGAATGTAACGGGAGCAGATTCCAATTACGGTTGAAGGTACGCCGATACCACTTAAATGAACTTGGCCAGCATCGGTTCCACCTTGCGAGACGAAATACTGATATTTGATCTTATGTGTATCTGCCGTATCCTGTACATATTCTACCAAACCACGATGAGTTAGCATCGACGGATCAAAAATTCGCAGCAATGCCCCTTGTCCAATATGACCGAAGGAGCTCTTGTCGCCCGTCATATCATTCGCAGCACTTGCATCGAGGGCGAAGAAAATATCAGGCTGAATCATATTGGCTGATGTACGTGCGCCGCGCAGACCCAATTCTTCTTGAACGGTGCAACCGCAATATACAGTGTTCGGGAGTTTTTCTTGATGAAGAGCTTCCATAAGTTCAATGGCAAGACCAACACCATAGCGATTGTCCCATGCTTTCGCCATGATTTTCTTCGGATTAGCTAGTGGAGTAAAATCACAGATCGGTACAACTTGCAGACCTGGACGGATTCCAAAAGATTCAGCCTCGGCACGGTCATCAGCACCGATGTCGATGTACATGGATTTCATATCAACAGGTTTATTCCGCTGAGATTCATCTAGCAGATGTGTTGGAATGGATCCCACAACTCCAGTAATAGGGCCACTCGCTGTAATAATTTGCAGACGTTGTGCTAATACAGCTTGACTCCACCATCCGCCGAGCGGCTGGAAGCGAATCATTCCTGTATCCGTAATGCCTGTTACGATAAATCCTACTTCGTCAAAATGTCCAGCTACCATAACTTTTGGGCCATTCTCATCACCGCGCAGAACGCCAAATAAACTACCTAGTCGGTCCTGAACGAATTCATTCGTATATGGGGAGATTGCGTCTTTAACGTAAGCACGCAGTTCTCTTTCAAACCCTGATGCAGCAGGGAACTCCGTAAGTTTTTTGAACATATCCATTGTTTTTTGATTCATATTTAAGATCTCCTTTTCCTTTATGCTGTTTCTCATTATGCATTATGTAGAGCTTAAGACTAGTATGAACGCAGTTTTTGCGATTGTCCATGTCTTACTCCATCGTTGGAGGCACATCCGCACATTCTTGATACCCCAGAATAAAATAACAATGGACGAACGCCTCGCAAGTGGCAGGAAGGGAGAACAACGATGAGAATAGTCCATCCTGTTAGAGAAACCATTTTAATTTATGTGCTCTTCATCTTATTAATTATTATTTTAAGTTTGTACTAAGTGCAGGTTTAACAAGTTTAATCCATTACATCGAACGAAACGGCTGCCCTACTCATGTCTAACCTAGGGTGGCTGTTTTGCTGTTTGATATACATAACAAGGGAGCTTTAGACAAATAATGAAGGTGGAATGAATGAAATAGGAGGTGCTTGTATTGCCTGCAAATACGAAAAGCAGGGGAGTTCAGTCTAGGCTAGACTCTCTGACTCATGAGGAATATAAAAGTATAGCCCAAAAGCATGAACCGTCGCGTACCACATTCAAGAATTGCGTGTTAGCCTTTTTGGTCGGTGGCCTTATTTGTGAGATCGGACAACTGATCCAGGCTGCACTCATGAGCTGGTTTGATATGACTGAGAAACAAGCTGCCAGCCCGACAGTGGCGTTGCTTATTATCATTTCGATCATTCTGACGAGCATGGGTTTGTATGACAAAATTGCTCAGTATGCTGGTGCAGGCACTGCGGTACCCGTCACTGGTTTTGCTAACTCGATGTGCTCGGCAGCGCTTGAACATAAGGCAGAGGGATTCGTGCTTGGTGTAGGTGCTAATATGTTTAAGCTTGCGGGTTCAGTCATTGTCTTTGGCGTAGTTGCGGCGTTCTTTGTCGGTCTTATCTACGCTATCTTTGGACTGCAGGGAGTGCTTCATCCATGAAAAGGAAGGGTCAAACTTGGGAATTTACGTCACGTCCTGTTATCCTTGGAAGTGCTGCTGTTGTGGGTCCTGACGAAGGAAAGGGTCCACTTTCACCGGATTTCGATTATATTTACGACAACCTAGAAATCAATGAGAAGACATGGGAGAAGGCTGAGCGAAGGCTATTGGAACAAGCTTCACAGCTTGCAATTATTAAATCTGAACTCACGAAAGAACAACTCCAATTTTTTGTGGGTGGAGATTTAATGAACCAGATTATCAGCAGTACGTTTGCAGCACGTAAGCTTGGCGTTCCCTACCTTGGCGTCTTTGGTGCTTGTTCAACATCCATGGAAAGTCTCGCACTTGCTGCATTGCTGGTGGATACAGGTGCAGCTGATTATGTGATGGCAGGGACCGTCAGTCATAACTGCACAGCAGAGAAGCAGTTCCGCTATCCGACGGAGTACGGATCGCAGAAACCACCTACCGCCCAATATACGGTTACGGGTGCCGGATGTGGCGTTTTGGGCCGGAGTGGTACAGGTCCGCGGGTCACGCGAGCTACCATTGGTAAAATCATGGATCTCGGCATTAAAGACCCATTCAATATGGGCGGAGCGATGGCTCCAGCAGCGGCTGATACGTTACGATCACATTTTCGTGACACAGGACTAACGCCTGGATATTACGATTTGATTGTGACTGGCGATCTGGCTTCTGTAGGGCTACCTATCACCAAAGAGCTATTGCATAACGAGGGTTTGAATATGGAGGAAACGGTCTTTGATGACTGTGGTCTCCTGATCTATGACAGAGAGAAGCAGAAATATGTCAACGCAGGCGGGAGCGGCTGCGGCTGCTCTGCAGCTGTTACCTATAGTCATATAATGAAGCGAATGATCAAAGGCGAGCTGAAGAAAGTACTAGTTGTGGCTACAGGTGCGCTACTTTCACCTCTCTCTTATCAGCAGGGCGAGAGTATCCCATGTATTGCACATGCTGTAGCACTGGAAATGGAGGGATGAAAGATGCAGTTTTTGTGGGCTTTTATTATTGGAGGGTTAATTTGTGTAATCGGTCAATTGATGATGGATTTATTTAAGTTGACTCCAGCACACACGATGAGTTCTCTCGTTGTAGCGGGAGCTGTGGCGGATGGATTGGGCCTATATGATCCTCTTGTGAAATTTGCGGGTGCTGGAGCATCGGTACCTATTACAAGTTTCGGCAGTTCACTTGTTCATGGTGCTTTATCTGAACTGCAGCGAGATGGGTGGATTGGGGTCGTTACAGGGGTATTCGAGGTAACGAGCGCTGGTATTTCCGCGGCAATCATATTCTCGTTTCTGGCAGCACTGGTGGTCCGTCCGCGGGGTTAATCATAAGAAAACCAATATAAGTATCATGTAGATGCCCCAGATGCATTAGCTTCTGGGGCATTTTACTGTACTTGTGTACGACGATTTTAGGCATAGTGCCCAATGTACTTTACATTTATACATCATGTACAATGTAAGATATATACATTCTTATGAAATGTTGGGGAGGTTCTGATCATGCCCGTAAATCAGTCATCTATTCAAATGATTTCAGCGGTTCGAAGTAACCTCGAATCTTGTATTTTTGGTAAATCCTTTGAAATACAACTTCTTCTGACGGCATTGTTGGCCGAGGGTCATGTTCTGATTGAGGATGTTCCTGGAACAGGGAAGACACAGTTAATTAAAGCTTTGGCTAAATCAATGAGTGGTGATTATAGACGTATTCAATGTAATCCGGATATTTTACCAAGTGATATTACAGGGGTTTCTATTTTCCATCCTCGTGAAGAGGAATTTAAATTTCGACCGGGTCCAGTCATGACTAATATTTTACTAGCAGACGAAATAAATCGTGCAACAACGAAGACTCAATCTGCGCTATTAGAAGTGATGGAGGAGCGTAATGTTACAGTCGATGGAGAGACATTTGAACTGCCTCGTCCGTTCATGCTTTGTGCGACTCAGAACCCGATTGATTTTGAAGGAACATATATGCTGCCCGAAGCCCAGCTTGACCGTTTTATGATGAAAATTAAACTCGGATACCCGGATGTGGCGACAGAGAAGAACTTGTTGCATCAGCATAAGCAAGGGCAACCCGTAGACCGCCTTAAACCGGTAACACATATGGACCAAGTTACGATGATTCAAGATGAAATTAAAGATGTACATTTCGATGACACCATCATGGACTATTTGCTAAGCATTGTACGCCGGACACGTGAGCATGTATCTGTTATGCTCGGCGCTAGTCCTCGTGCATCTTTGTCTCTAATGATGGCATGTAAGGCATACGCCTACATAAACCAGCGGGATTATGTTCTGCCAGACGATGTAAAGCTCCTAGCTCCTTATGTGTTGTCCCATCGGATTATTCTTCGTCCTGAATCACGCCTTGATCATGTCAGTTCCGAAGTGGTGATTAAGGATATTTTGCAGCAGGTGAGTGTTCCTGTAGCTATGGAGCGGTGAGTGATGAGACAACTACTCGTAATTGTCAGGACGGGTATGCATACGCCACGGTTTTGGGTTGTTTTGATTGTATGGGGAATCAGTCTCTTGTACGTTTTGTTTCAGGGCGGTAAAACTTCCTTAATGCTATTTGCAATGATTAGCCTTCTAGTCGTATATTTGGTGGCTGGCGGCCTTAGTGGAATCGGACAGGCAAAGGGAAGCAGAGTGCTTTCTACGGAAGAAGAGCATGGGGAACTGCTGTATGCCGGAGATCATGTCAAGGTGAAACTCCAATTTCATGTGCCGGGTTTTCTTCCACTACCTTACGTCATTATTCGAGAAGTATTGAAGCGGCATAATGGGGAAACTTGGTCATTTGAAGATAGTGTCATCCCAAATTTTCGTGGTAGCGGTGACTTGTTGTTCCAGACCCCTCCGCTTGAACGCGGAAGATATCAGTTTATGGAGACGGAATGTGTGAGCGAGGATATCTTTGGATTGATTGAGCATAAGGGTAATTTTAATGTCATCGGACAGTTCCGTGTGTTGCCACGAACCGTATGTATTACCAGTTGGCAAATGTACGATAGACACTCCCGTTTATCGGGTCCGCAAGCGACCCTCGCCGCATCTCGTAGAGAGACAACACAAATTAATGGTGTGCGTGACTATGTGTATGGTGATCGAATTTCGCGTATTCACTGGAATGCGACAGCGAGAACAGGTTCATGGAAATCGAAAGAATTCGAATATGATTCGGTTCCCAAAACTTTACTGGTACTTGACACCACCGCATCAAACTATGCGTCGCCTCAACAATTCGAATTGGCTGTATCTACGGCAGCTTCCATGCTGGAGTATGCCAAACGTGAACGAATGTGCCTTGGACTTGTCGTTGTGGGTCACAACATCAAAGCATTTCAACCCAGTGATCTTGAGGCAGATCGGCAGCGAATGATGCATTACCTCGTTGACGTAGGAACAGATGGAACTGGAAAAGTTCTCACGAGACTTGAAAAGGGAAGTCGTCATATTCCACACTCGACCTTCTTTACATACATTAGCCCGCAGAGTGGGCAGCCGGTGGCTGACGTCTTTAGATGGGCAGAATCAAGAGGTATGAAACCTTCTCATATCGTTTTAGGAGGAACGGGTAACCGCCATGAATCATGGGTGAAATTGTTGAGATCACGTGGATTATTTGGGGGCTGTTTATCGGATCTGAGTGAATTGCCTGCCCTGTTAGGGGGGTTCCGAACATGAAAAAGTGGTTTCATAGTCTATCCAATTCATTGTTTCGTTCTTTGTCATTACTATGGATTTGGATCATATTCCTACAATGGATATCTTATATGGAGCCGATCTGGTATCAAGAAACGAACTCAATGGTTCTCATAAGTATAACGCTTATTGCGATTATGGAAATGATACTACCCTTTAAATATGGCTACCGAATTTTGATTGAAGCGTTAATGGTCCTATACATCATTCATAAGCAATTGGTGAATTATTGGATTTACATGCCTTCGGGTACGACGTTTGAACGTATGGTTCAGTTCGCATCGAATATGACTCCTTATTTATGGTTTGTGATCGCAGCTTGGGCTTTGTTCGCTTTAACAGCTAAATGGATAAATAATCAGCGCCGAATATTACTATTTATTGGCGCAAATTTGATTGCATTTGCTGTTTTAGATTCGTTTACCATGAGCGTTTTGTGGCCTGAGGTTGCTGGGTAGCATTTGCGGCAATGGGATGGCTAGTGAGCGATCATTTCCGGAAGTTTAAGGAACGTTACCCACAAGGGTGGAAGTACTTATGTAACTATCCATTTAAGGTCATCGTAAACATTACACTTATTTTCGTTATTGTGTTTGTGACGGGCGTAAGTATGCCAGAGGTTTCACCCATTATTACAGACCCGTATACGGCTTGGAAAAGCATGGGTAATGGTACAGCAGATGATGGCACCTCTAGTAAATCTGGTTCAACAGGCCTCGCTTCATCGGGTTATAGCCGCAGAGATAACAATCTGGGTGGTAAATTTAATTTTGATTACACAACCGTAATGACGATTAGTTCTTCAGAACGTAGTTATTGGCGGGGAGAAACCAGAAATAACTACTCCGGCACGGGGTGGACAACGCCTTCTTCAAGCGAAGAAGATTATATTAAGGTCAATCTGAAAGAAAAACTACAAATGAACGACAAATCAGAGGCAGCTACCAAGACGCTGAAACAAACGGTTACCATGAATAATACACGAACCTATCCTGTCTTGTTTGGGGCATATACCATGACTAACGTGGAAGAGATTAATGGAAAAGACGATACTTCAAGTTTACTGTGGAATAGCTCACAGGGTGAATTGCATTGGAAGCCAGCTTCTGAGGGAGCGCGTTATCCCAGGAGTTACGTGATTACATCTGAAGTACCTTATATTCCTGACAAAGAGCTAAAGACCAAGACATACAATGAGTTATATGGTAAAGACATAGATGAAGCTTACTTACAAATACCTGACACATTTCCAAGTCGTGTTGTGGATTTAGCGAAGCAGGTTACGGCATCCGTGGATACTCCTTATGAGAAAATTAGTCTGTTACAAAGTTATTTACTCTCTAATTATGCTTACACGAATGAGCCTGATTTATCACAAAAAGTTAGCAAGGACTTTGTGGACAGTTTCTTATTTGAAGTGAAACAAGGGTATTGTGATTACTATTCTACGAGCATGGTTATGATGGCGCGTTCTCTGAATATCCCAGCACGTTGGGTCAAAGGATACGCTCCGGGTCAGGACCGCGATGCCATAAACGACTGGCAGATTCGTCAGGTTCAAGGCAGATCAACGGTTCTGGCAAGTATACCGTGTCCAACGCGGATGCCCATTCTTGGGCAGAAATTTATTATGGACCTTACGGCTGGATACCTGTGGAAGCAACACCAGGATTTGATATGCCTAAATTGACAGAAGCAAGTACGAATAAGAAGCCTGAACTAGATATCGCGTCTTATGACGAAACGGTGACAGCGAATGAAGCCAGTAAGAAGGGGACAAAACAGACATTTTCAACGGGGCTGGTTCGTATTCTCCCCCCTGTTGTAGCTGGACTTATGCTGTTAGGAATTATACTTCTGATCTTATGGCGCGTTCGTCTCTACATTCGTTTCATGATCATACGTCTACGGACTGGCAAGAAAATGTCTAGTGATGAGAAGGTAGTTATACTGACTGAGCAGTGGTTGAAACAGCTGCATCGCAAAGGATTCAACCGGACCACGAATGAAACATTACGTGAATCGATTAGTCGCTGGGAGCAAAATGCACCACAAATGATTCTTCCCTTAAGGCAACTTCTAGAACTATTTGAAAAAGCAAAGTACAGTCCACAGTCTATATCTGAAACAGAGTGGCGGCTTGTGCAGTCTCTAACACGCACTCTTGTTGTGGAACTGAAGAAGAATGAGCAGAATATAGCTTAGTCTGCGCGCCCCTGTGCATGAAGATGCCGGGGGCGGTTTTTTTTGTACTAAACAATGAGATTATGGTATAGTTTGTCGTATGAAACTGAGGTGACAAGACTTGTTTGAAATGCTTATCCCTAAATTACAGGTAAATACCGTATTCGATATTGATCTACAAGATCTTTATGCTAAAGGATATCGTGGGATTATTACGGATTTGGACAATACCCTTGTTGGAGCAAAAGCACCGATAGCTACACCAGAGCTAATCGCGTGGTTTGAACAGGTGAAAGCCGCTGGTTTTCAACTGATCATTGTGTCTAACAACCGTATGGAGAGAGTATCGTCTTTTGCCACCCCGTTGAATCTTCGATTTGTGCACGAAGCACGCAAACCCTCCAACTCACCGTTCCGCAAAGCGATGGATCTGATGGGACTGAAACCTGAACAAACGATTATGGTTGGTGATCAGATGCTGACCGATGTATTCGGTGGTAACCGGCTGAACCTTTTTACGGTGCTGGTGCTCCCCATCTCCATTCAGGATGAAGGCTGGACAACACGTATAAACCGGCGGGTGGAGAAAATCGCACTAACACGATTACGAAAAAAAGGATTATGGCAGGAGGAACATCAATAATGAACGACCCAATTGGCGGGCAAGACGCCATGAGATGCAGCGGCTGCGGCATTGAGCTGCAAACGGAGCAGCAAGAGCTTCCGGGATATATTCCGCAAAAGGCTCTAGAGCGCGAACCGGTTATTTGCCAGCGCTGTTTTCGGATTAAAAACTATAACGAGGCATCTTCTGTAGCTGTGGACCAGGATGAATTTCTGAAACTACTGGGACAAATTGGCGGGAAAAATGCACTCGTTATTCATATTGTCGACTTATTTGATTTTGAAGGAAGCTTAATTTCTGGTCTCCAGCGCTTTGTTGGGAATAACCCGGTTATCTTAGCTGTAAACAAGATTGACCTGCTTCCAAAAGTGACAAACTGGAATAAAGTTCTGAACTGGGTTCAGAAGCAATGTAAAGAGCATGGATTAAAGACGCAAGACATTGTACTTTGCAGTGCCAAAAAAAATCAGGGCTTTGATCGTCTACTAGAGATGGTGTCTACTTATCGTGGTGATCGTGACGTCTATGTAGTGGGTGCGACCAATGTTGGTAAATCGACTCTGATTAATCGTCTGATTCGTGATTATAGTGATTTGGAGCAGGAATTGACCACTTCACGCTACCCAGGCACGACGCTAGATATGGTGAACATTCCACTGGATGACGGCAAATTTATTATAGATACGCCGGGTATTGTATACCCTTGGCGGTATAGTGAAATGGTAACCCGTGAAGATTTGGGTGCCGTAATGCCAGAGAACCCGCTTAAACCGATGGTTTATCAGCTGAATGAAGGACAAACCTTATTTTTCGGTGCCTTGGCAAGATTTGATTTTATTCAAGGGGAAAGACAATCCTTCACTTGTTTCACAAGTGGCCGTATCGAAATTCATCGTACTAAGCTTGAACGTGCGGATTCGCTTTATGCGGAACATGCGGGGGAACTATTGTCACCACCAAATAAAGAGAACGTTGCTAAATTGCCGGAGTTTACGAGACATGAATTCAGTATCAAAAAGGGATCACATACAGATATTTTTATATCGGGACTTGGTTGGATCAAAGTAAACAGTGATCAAGGCGCTATTGTAGCTGTACATGCTCCACGCGGTATAAGAGTGCTGACTAGAACCTCTTTGATTTAACAATATACGTTTCTACTGGATCTAGGATCATCCCTGGGAGGGGAAGTATATCATGAATGAATCGAATTTGGAGATGCTTAAGAATACAGGGGCGATTCTACTGGGTGTGATTGGTGATCCAATTATCCATTCTAAGTCTCCTGTGATGCATCAAGCCGCATTGCAGCATATGGGTATTCAAGGCTCTTATGTACCTTTACATGTGATTCCTCAGGCATTAGGAGACACCATCCAAGCCATTCGTACGCTGGGGTTCCGTGGTTTAAATGTCACGTTACCGCATAAAGTAGAGGTTATGAAATATCTTGACCACCTGGATGAGACAGCCTCGAGAATTGGCGCGGTAAACACGATTGTCAATGATGATGGTGTCCTGACAGGTTATAATACGGATGGAATCGGATATGTACGTTCCCTGAAAGATGAAGCCGTAGCTGATTTAAAAGGGAAGACGATTCTTGTTATCGGTGCTGGTGGTGCTTCAAGAGGTATCGTTTACGCGCTTGCAAAGGAAAAGCCTGAGCGTATATATATTGCCAATCGAACGGTTGCCAAGGCTGCTCAGATCGCAGAGGAATGGCAAGATCTTGCCGATATTCAAGGGATCGGCATGGAGGACATCAACGACTATATCCAGGGCGTTGATGTTTTGATTAATACAACCTCAATAGGTATGCACCCTCGTATCGATGAGATGTCAATTGAGACAGCGTGTATCCCAGCTGGGATTGTAGTTAGTGATTTGATTTATAATCCGCTCAAGACAAGGCTGCTTCTAGAGAGTGAATTAAAGGGCTGTACGATTCACGGTGGTTTGGGCATGTTCATAAATCAAGGAGCAATTGCTCTGGAATACTGGACGGGTGCACAAGCTCCAGTCGATGTGATGCGTCGTGCTGTATTAAAGAGCATGGCCCTTTAGTTTAGATAAAATATAATCATTTATATGTTAAGGAGTTTTGAAATTACATGTTAACCGGAAAGCAAAAACGCCATCTTCGTTCACTTGCACATCACTTGGATCCTATTTTCCAAGTGGGTAAGGGTGGAACGAATGATCATTTGATTCGCCACATTGTTGAGGCTATTGAGAAGAGAGAATTGATGAAAGTCAGTGTTTTGAACAACTGTCTTGAAGACCGCAATGAAATTGGTGCTGAAATTGCAGAAAAAGCTGATGCTGAACTTGTTCAGGTTATTGGCAGCACCATTATCTTGTACAAAGAATCTAAAGATAACAAACAGATTGAACTGCCATAAACAGGAGGGGACACAGCATGAAGGTAGGCATAATGGGCGGGACGTTTGATCCTGTTCACATTGGCCATATGCTGGCGGCGGAAGCGGCTAGGGATACATTTGGGCTTGATCAAGTCTGGTTTATGCCCAGCCACATCCCCCCTCACAAGGAGCAGGCCGGAGCCACAGGGGAACAAAGACTTGGGATGGTGGCTGAGGCAATTGCAGATCATCCAGCTTTTCGTACGTTAGATATTGAAATTAGAAGAGGCGGTGTATCCTACACAATCGATACCGTGAAGGAAATACGTAGCTCTTTTACAGATATTGAATTTCATTTCATCATCGGAGCGGATATGGTTAATTATTTGCCAAAGTGGGAAGGCATTGAGGATTTGGTCGATTTAATGGGCTTTATTGGAGTAGGTCGTCCGGGCTCAGAACTGGATTTAGAAGCATTACCTACCTATTTACAAGGTAAAATCTTGCTAGCCGACATGCCTCAGGTAGATATCTCTTCTACAGAAATCAGAGAAAGGCTGGCCACCGGACATTCGATTCGATATATGGTAACAGACAGCGTCTATGACTATATCAGAAAGAGGGGAATGTATGGAATACAGCCGCGAAGAACTGATTAAAGCTGTTTCTGAACAGATGCCTGCTCAGCGATGGCAGCATACAGTTGGTGTAATGGGGTCATCTATTAAGCTTGCGGAGCGTTATGGGGCTGATGTGCAGCAGGCAGAGCTTGCTGCCATTCTACATGATGTGGCCAAGTATTGGCCAGTCAAACGTATGGAAGCCGTGATCAAGGATAATAATCTGTCCAAAGATCTCCTTTTCTATGACAAGCCCTTATGGCATGCAGAAGTCGGGGCATACGTAGCTGAGCATGATTATGGAGTGACTGACACAGAAGTGCTTGATGCTATTCGGTATCACACTTCAGGAAGAATTGGAATGACCCTGCTCGATAAAGTGGTTTGTCTTGCAGATTATATTGAACCAGGACGAGATTATCCAGGTGTGGATCGGATCCGAAGTTTGGCTGAGATTAGCCTCGAACAAGGACTCATAGCTGGTATTGACTCTACAATTAATCTTCTAATATCGCGCGGGCAGATTATTTACCCGCTGACCGTTTTTGCACGTAATGATTTAATTAAACAGATGGAGGCGAACTTATGACCTTGCAAGCAGAGGAATTGTTAACAATGGTGGTTGAAGCTGCCGAGGATAAAAAAGCAATGAACGTCGTTGCTTTGGATTTAAAAGGAGTATCAATGATTGCCGATTATTTCGTGATTTGTCATGGTAATTCAGACATACAGGTTCAGGCAATCGCGACGGAAGTTCGCAAACGCGTGCATGAATCCGGATCAATCATCCGCGGAATTGAAGGAATGAATTCAGCACGTTGGGTATTGATGGATCTAGGGGATGTTGTAGTTCACATTTTCCACCGTGATGAGCGTGATTTCTACAACATTGAGCGTTTGTGGTCTGATGCTAAGGTCGTTGAGAACGTATGAGGCCAATAGCCGGAACGATTCAAACGTATGAGGTTATGCGTGAAGTATCCCCGTACGGCTTTTTTCTGGATGCTTACGATACGGATGTACTACTCCACTATACGGAACTAACCAAGGAAATAAAGCCAGGCGATATGGTTGAAGTATTTATTTTCTTTGATACCGAAGACAGACTGGCTGCTACGATGAAGAAGCCTTACCTGACTCTTGGTGAAATGGGTAAGCTGGTAGTAGCTGATATTCATCCGCGTCTTGGTTGTTTCCTTGAAATGGGCCTTGGACGTCAGCTTCTGCTTCCTATTCGCGAGTTACCTGAGATGAAAGAACTTCACCCTAAGGTAGGCGATTCTGTTTTTGTTGTAATGCAACATGACAAACAGGGGCGCTTGCTTGCCAAGCTGGCAGGTGAGTATGAATTGTCGGAGTTTACGTTCAATGCACCAACGACTTGGATTAATGAATGGTTTACTGCAACGGTATACAGACCGCTGCAAATGGGCACATTCGTCCTTGTAGACGGAGGGGTGCTTGGGTTTGGAGTCATCGGTATGATCCACTCATCGGAGCGTGGAGCGAATTTACTCAGACTCGGAGAAGAAGTTAAAGTACGCGTCACTCATATCCGCGAAGATGGTAGAGTCAATCTTACGGTGGCTCAGCGTAAAGAAGTGGGCAGAGATGTCGATTCGGAGCGTCTTCTTGCATTTCTAAACGGACGTCCAGGTGGAGGCATGCCTTATTCGGATTCCACGCCTCCAGATATTATCAAACAACGTTTTGGGATCAGTAAGTCAGCGTTTAAACGTGCGCTTGGGAAGTTGATGAAGGAAGGTCTGATCACACAGAAAGAAAATTGGACCTACTTGGCAAACCCCAAGAGTACTGACGCTAGCGGTAACGAAGATGAGATCCAAGCGTAAGTAAATAGCTTCCTTGATTGTAAGCTTCAGAAAGTGCGGTGACATCATGTCCTCATACAGGAAATTTGCATATGTCTATGATGAATTGATGGAAGACATGCCATACCCAGACTGGCTACGTTTTGCACGTCAGGCTTGGGAGAAGCATGGGATGCCGAAGAGCGTGGTGGAGTTGGGCTGTGGTACAGGCAGCATCACAATCCCGCTGGTCAATTCAGGCTTTGAAGTGACGGGTATTGACCTGTCTGCAGATATGCTGTCCGTAGCACGTAACAAAATGGAAGCGACTCCGCAGGGAAACAGACTATTCCGTGAGGGTTCCATTCGCTGGTTGCAGCAGGATATGCGTGAGTGGGTGTTGCATGAACCTGTGGATGCGGTCATTTCATTTTGCGATTGTATGAGTTATTTACTGGAAGAGAAAGATATTATATCGACGCTCGTGCGGACATATGAAGGTCTCAAGCCAGGCGGAATATTCTTGTTTGATGTCCATCATCCGAATACTATTATTCGATACGATGAAGAGCAACCGTTTGTTTGGGATGAGAAATCGGTCTCATACATTTGGACTTGCGATCTGGATGCTGCCCGTTGTGAAATAGAGCATCATTTGAGCATCTTTGTGAAAGAGGAGCAGGGTAACTTGTACCAACGCTTTGAAGAAGTTCATGTACAGCGCGCTTATGATCCTGAGTGGATGAAGGTAGAGCTGATCAAAGCTGGTTTCCGAGATGTAAAATGCTATGCAGATTTTGAATGGGTGGAAGCTGAAGATGATGCTCAGCGACTTTTTTATGTTGCTGTGAAATAAATGTGGACAATCTATAATGAATAGCAAGCCTCGGAGTAAATCTCCGGGGCTTTTCGTTAACATCGGTTTGTGGGTATATGTTATTAGTGTGTATAAGTTATTAGAAATAAAACTGAAAATGAATGGAGAGAACATAATGGATTTAAAAGAAAAATCAGCAATTATTACCGGTGCCGGTAAAGGAATTGGTTTGGCAGTAGCTACATCACTTGCTAAAGAAGGCGTGAATTTAGGACTAATTTCAAGAACCGAATCAGATCTTACAGCGCTTCGTGATTCATTGACGAAGGAATATGGCGTGAATGTGTATACTGCAACTGCTGACGTTTCCATTCGTAGTGAAGTTGAAACCGCAGTAGCTTCTCTTAAAAAAGAGTTGGGAGCAATCGATATCCTGATCAACAACGCTGGGATTGCAGCATTTGGAACGGTAGTAGACATGGATCCTGAGCAATGGGAAAGTATTCTTCGTATCAACTTGATGGGAACATATCACATGTCTCGCGCGGTCTTACCTACCATGATTGAGCAAAATTGTGGTAATATCATTAATATTTCGTCCACTGCTGGTGAAAAAGGTTTTGCTACAGGTTCTGCTTATTGTGCATCCAAATTTGCTGTAATGGGGCTGACCGAGTCTTTACTGCAGGAAGTTCGTAAGAATAATATTCGTGTCGTTGCACTTACACCAAGCACGGTGAACACGGATCTTGCCCGTAATAACGATCTTAAAATTGGTGATGAGGATCGCATGATGCAACCGGAAGATGTAGCTGAATTAGCATTAGCTACTTTGAAATTGCCACAGCGTGTATTTATAAAGACGGCGGGGATCTGGACAACGAATCCTCAGTAATTCCAGTCGAAGATATGCCTAGATAACAAGGGCTGCTCTCCTATAAGGATGTTTATCATTCTTAGGAGGGTGGCTCTTTTTGCGTTGTGGAGGAGGAATCATGCGATCTTAAAGCGAAACTTTGGAAGATGTACTAGAACAAGTCACAGGATGGAGTGGATACACCATGAGTTTGTATGAAATAAGGAAGCCTAATATTGATTTTACACCAAGCATGTATACATGCAGACGAGCCGAGCAGAAGTTGGAACTAGATGGACGGGTGAATAAGCCGTTCTGGTCGGCTGCTGATTGGACAAAGCCCTTTGTGAATATTGAGGGTCCAGAGGCTTCCAAGCCTGCGAAACAAACCCGTGTTAAAATGCTTTGGGATGATGAGCACTTCTACTTCGCAGCTGAACTTGAGGAGGATCAGATCTGGGCAACGATGACAGAACGGGAATCTCCATTATTTCTTGAAAATAATTTTGAGATATTTATTGATCCTGATGGTGATACGCACAATTATTATGAGCTGGAGATCAACGCATTGAATACCATTTGGGATTTGATGTTAACAAAACCGTATAGAGATGGCGGAGTTCGCATTAGCGCCTGGGATATCCAAGGCCTTAAGACAGCTGTATATATTGATGGAGAAGTCAATAAGCCTGATGCTACGAACAGAATGTGGAGCGTTGAGGTAGCGATTCCTTGGATCAGTCTACTGGAATGTGCACCAGGTAGGCGTTTACCCGTTAGTGGTGAATATTGGCGTGTTAACTATTGCCGAATACGGTGGGAAGCAGAGCATAAGAATGGTGTATATGAGAAATCGCTCAATCCTGAAACAGGGGAGTTTTATCCTGAGGATATATCGGTCTGGTCGCCACATGGTCTTATAAATATGCATTATCCGGACATGTGGGGGTACGTTGTGTTTGCTGAGAGTAACGAATCTGAATGGACTCAGTTACCTGTAGTAGAGCAAATGAAATGGGATCTACGTCGTCTTTACTATCTTCAGCATAAACAGTTCAAACGGTTTGGAAGCTTTGCACATGATCTGGAAATGCTCATGCATTTGTCCGATGAGAAATGGAGTATTGTCCCACAGATGCAATCGACGGAAAGAATGTTTGAGATTTCAGCGCCTATACCCGGCAGTAGCTCCAGACTATATTTACGAGATGACGGCAGAGTATGGAAAGAATAATGTTCTGAGTTTTATTAGTAAAAAGACAGGAATTGATATTTTATTATCGAAGTTACATAGATACAGATGAATGGAGTGAGATTCTAATGAAGCGAAATTATATCGTGGCAGGGTACGCTGTAGATTCCATTTTACCAAGTATGACAGAAGAAGATTTGAACAAATTAACTCATTTAAATGTAGCATTCGGACATGTGATCGATGATGAAATTCGTACAGATCATTTGAATAATGTAGATCATTTAGCTTTAATCAAGCGTAATCATCCCGACCTTACTATCCTTTTGTCCGTAGGTGGATGGGGCGCTGGTGGATTTTCCGAAGCTGCGGCAACGGAAGAAGGTAGAAATCGTTTCGCGAAATCAGCAGTTCGAGTTATCCAAGACTATCCGTTTGACGGCGTTGACCTTGATTGGGAGTATCCAAGCTATGGAGAGGCGGATATTGCATCGAGTCCAGACGATAAGAGGAACTTTACGTTGCTCTTAAAGACAATACGGGAATCACTTGATCGCGTAGGACAGCAGGATCATAAGCACTATCTGCTGACGATAGCTGCAGGAGCCGATCAATATTACATTGATGGAACGGAGATGGATCAGGTACAACAGTATTTAGATTTTGTGCAGCTCATGACTTATGATATGCGTGGTGGATTTCAAGTCCTAACAGGACATCATACGAATTTGTACACATCGACAGGTGATTTGTTCCGCATAAGTACCGATGCTTCAGTCCGCATGTTTATCAATGCTGGAGTACCTGCTGACAAAATCGTTATTGGTGCAGCATTTTACTCCCGCATGTGGCAGCATGTACCGGATCGTCAGGACGGCTTACTCCAGATGGCGGGAACTACGGGAGGGTACGGGCCTAATTTTATGACGCTTGAAGCTAACTATATTAATACCAATGGATATTCACGCTATTGGGATGAAGAAGCTTGTGCTCCGTTCTTGTTTGATGGGAACAATTTTATTTCATATGATGACGAAGAATCGATAGGGCATAAGTGCGATTATATTAAAAATCATAAACTTGGAGGCATCATGTTCTGGGAATACAGCTGTGATCTGACTCATAAGCTAATTAACGCTATGCACGAAGGATTAACTGTTGATTAAAGTTGTGATACGGAGTAGGGTATTACGTTGACTAGAGCTTGATTTTTATATATAATATGATTCAATGTTTCAACTAATTTAAATTGGACTAAAATGAATATCTCAGACGATGATAAGGGGTATTAGTTTCGAAGATGTCATACAGAGAGCCGGCGCTAGGTGCAAGTCGGTTGACGATTTGGGATGAACTCGCCTTGGAGTAATGATGTGAAACGCAGAACATCTGCGCGTAGGATCATCGACTTACCCGCGTTAAGGGTGCAAAGTGAGTGGGGATAAAGCATATTTCCCGCTAACTAGGGTGGTACCACGGGAATTCAAACCTCTCGTCCCTAGCGATAATTCGCTATGGATGATGAGGTTTTTTTGTTGGAAAAATACTGTTGGAAAACAGCGAGTACGATGTTATACATGGTACCGACTGTGAGGAGGACATACGTAATGAGTGAAAATCAACAGCCTAGTCAAGGCTACCAGCCGCTGGTTATTGAACCGAAATGGCAAAAGTATTGGGATGAGCATCACACGTTTAAAACAGGAGAAGACAAGGGGAAGCCTAAGTTTTATGCACTGGATATGTTTCCATATCCATCAGGTGCGGGCCTGCATGTAGGACATCCAGAAGGATACACCGCTACGGATATCGTATCTCGTTTCAAACGGATGCGCGGATATAACGTGCTGCATCCGATGGGCTGGGATGCATTCGGATTACCAGCAGAGCAGCATGCTCTAGATACGGGTGAGCATCCACGTGATATCACGGTTAAGAATATTAACAACTTCCGTCGTCAAATTAAGTCCCTCGGTTTTTCGTATGACTGGGACCGGGAAATCAGCACAACGGATCCAGATTATTACAAGTGGACACAGTGGATCTTTATTCAACTTTACAACATGGGCTTAGCGTATGTAGCGGAAGTGCCAGTGAACTGGTGTGAAGCTCTAGGAACGGTACTTGCGAATGAAGAAGTTATCGACGGTAAGAGTGAGCGCGGAGGTCATCCGGTTACTCGTAAGCCAATGAGACAATGGATTCTGAAGATTACTGAATATGCAGAGCGTCTGCTTGATGATTTGGAAGAGCTTGATTGGGCAGAGAGCATCAAGGATATGCAGCGCAACTGGATTGGTAAATCGAAGGGTGCGGAAGTGGTTTTCGATATTAAAGGACATGAGGGTAAGCTGACTGTATTCACCACGCGTCCAGATACTTTATTCGGTGCAAGTTATTGTGTACTGGCTCCTGAGCATGAGCTGGTCGCTGAAATTGCAACGGCTGAGCAACAGGGCGCAATTAAGGCATATCAAGATCAGGCTGCACGTAAAAGTGATCTTGAGCGTACAGACTTGGCTAAAGATAAAACAGGTGTATTTACTGGAACCTATGCAATCAATCCAGTAAATGGAGCTGAAGTGCCGATCTGGATCGCTGATTATGTTTTAGCAGGATACGGGACGGGAGCCATCATGGCTGTACCAGGGCATGATACTCGTGACTGGGAATTTGCTAAACAATTTAATCTTGAAATTATCGAGGTTGTTCAAGGCGGTAATGTTGAGGAAGAAGCATATAGTGGAGACGGGGCGCATGTGAACTCTGGCATTCTGGATGGCCTTCATACCGAAGAAGCCATCGCTAAGATGATCGCATGGCTTGAAGAGAACGGTAAAGGACAGGGTAAAATCACCTACCGTTTACGTGACTGGCTGTTCAGCCGTCAGCGTTATTGGGGAGAGCCTATTCCAATTCTTCATTTGGAAGATGGCACAATGAAAACTGTTCCACTGGATCAGTTACCACTTGTACTGCCTGATGTTGAACAGATTAAACCTTCGGGAACAGGCGAATCACCTCTTGCAAATGTAACCGAATGGGTTGAAACCGTTGATCCAGAGACAGGCATGAAAGCACGTCGCGAGACGAACACCATGCCGCAATGGGCAGGCAGTTGCTGGTACTATCTTCGTTACATTGATCCTCATAACCAAGAGGAGCTTTGCTCAAAGGAGAAGCAGCAGGAATGGATGCCAGTTGACCTCTACATTGGTGGAGCTGAACATGCTGTACTTCATCTGCTATACGCACGTTTCTGGCATAAGGTACTTTATGACCTTGGTGTCGTAAGCACGAAGGAGCCGTTCCAAAAGCTGGTGAACCAGGGCATGATTCTAGGTACTAACAATGAGAAGATGAGTAAGTCTCGTGGTAATGTTATTAACCCAGATGTCATCGTTCAAGAATACGGCGCAGATACACTTCGCATTTATGAAATGTTTATGGGCCCGCTTGAAGCTACCAAGCCATGGAATATGAACGGTGTTGAAGGTGCACACCGCTTCCTATCCAGAGTATGGCGTCTCATTGTCAATGATGAAGGTAGTCTGAATGCGAAGATCACTGACGGTGAAACAAGTGCTGAGTTCAAGCGGACATGGCATAAAACAATCAAAAAAGTGACTGAAGATTTGGAGCATCTGCGTTTCAATACAGTGATCAGTCAATTGATGATTTTCATCAACGAGGCTTATAAGACAGACATCCTACCTCGTCAGGCGATTGAGAACTTCACACAGCTGATTTCACCACTTGCTCCACATATTGCGGAAGAGCTGTGGGCACATCTGGGGCATGAGGGAAGTATCACTTATGAAGCATGGCCTGTATATGATGAATCGTTGACTGTTGATGCAGAAGTAGAAATTGTTATTCAAGTAAACGGTAAAATCGTACAACGCGAGTTTATCGCTAAGGATATGAGCCAAGAAGCCATGCAGGAACATAGTCTTTCTCTTCCAAATATTCAAGAAGCGATAGCTGGTAAAACCATTCGTAAAGTGGTTGCTGTTCCAGGCAAGCTAGTTAATATCGTAGCGAATTAATTTAAGGCGCTTCACTAAATAACTCATCACATTTATGAAGATCCTCTTCATATTTAGCATGAGTAGTGTTGATAAGCTGCTCAAATACGCCAGAAAGACTGTGATTGAGTAATGCAAGTGCTTCGGCGGTTATACCGCCTGGCACGGCAACGCGTCCCTGAAGCTGTTTTGGGGAGAAACCTCCCTGCGTAAGCAGCATGCCAGTGCCTAGTAACATCTCACTAGCCATGCAGGTTAACTCCTGCCGGGGAGTACCGGTTATTTTGACGGCAGCATCAATCCATTGCTCTAGAAAGAAACTTAGAAATGCTGGCCCACAGCTTGAAAAATCAGAAGTTATTCGCGCATGTGATTCTTTGATTTCAATGGGCTTACTGATCGAAGACAGAAGGTGTTCCAAAAGCTTTCTGTCTTCTTCTTTTATACGATCACCATACATACACAAACATGTTCCACTCTCCACACGGTGAGTAATACTTGGGATCATTTTGGCGATTTTACAGGGTAGTGTTTTCTCCAGATGATAGATCTGCACAGGACTTGTAATGGATACAACGATTTGATGGGGGTTCATGTATGCCCTTATTTCATCCGTTAGCTTTTTGAATTGCAAAGGTTTGACACATAAAAATAATAAATCACAAGTTGTCGCAGTCTCTATATTACTGTCGCATACATGTAGCCCAGGATGACGCTCTACAAGCTGTGCTAACTTACCTAATGTGCGGTTGCTTGCGTATAGCTCCTCCGGCTGAAGTGCACCAGAAGCGATGAAGGCATCGATCAAGAGACTTCCCATACTTCCAGTTCCGATAAATCCGACCTTCATTTGATGTAGACCTCCTTTCGTGCTTTGCGGTAACGGCGTAGCCTTCTTCTTAATGTATGCGCCTCAGCGTGGACCTCATGACGATTTTTAAATATAAGCAGCTTAGATTATGCATTATTTTTTTGTCTGCTTCTCCAAAAGCCTATATTAAACGGAGGTCGAGGTGTAGTTTATGAAACGGATGTCTATTGGAATTAGCGTCTGCTGTGCCCTTATAGGGAGTGCGGCTATTGTTATATCAGGAGTCAAACCTACGAGTGAAGCTATAGCAGAGTGGGAACCACTCAATCAGCAAGTGGATCAGGTTCTCAATCATAAGGAACAGGCTGTTAATAAGGTAACTATAACTGACTCGAACAAAGCAAAAACGGTCTTTGAAGAGGAGAAGGCTCCCTTGGTGACTGAAGTTAAATCTGAAGAAGCGCAGCAGGACAAGAAATTGGACACCGCAGTAGAAACAGTTAAACCAGTCACCGCGCCTACCAAGAGCGAAGCCGGCACGGCAGTTGCTGAAGATGAAGCTAATGTGCAAAAAGTGAATGTGAATACAGCTCAAGTTTCACAGCTTATGAACATACCTGGCATTGGGGAGAAGAAAGCTCAAGCCATCATTGACTACCGAACACAACATGGACCTTTCAGACAGGTATCGGATTTGGATAAAGTAAAGGGCATTGGGCCTAAGCTACTAGACAAAATGAAGCCTTACGTACAGTTGTAGCTTGTGCTACAATGAGTAACACAATCTATGAAAATCAGGTGATAATAGATGACAGTTGATGCCCGTAAAGATTGGGACACATACTTTATGGATATTGCCTTCATGGTTTCTACACGCTCGCGGTGCCCGCGTCGTCATGTTGGCGCAGTATTGGTTCAAGGTAAGAAACTGTTAGGCACGGCTTATAATGGTGCACCTATGGGAGTACCTGACTGTTCAGAAGCGGGTTGCATGATCGCAGAGGAGTATGAGTTTGTTGACGTGGATGGCGAAGATCAGATGATCAAGAAGCAACGCTGTGTAAGGACCATTCATGCGGAGCAGAATTTACTTCTATTTACTGATCGAATTGATCGCGAGAATAGTTCTGTCTATGTGACCGATGAGCCTTGCTGGACTTGTGCGAACATGTTAGCGAATAGCGGTGTGACGGAGATTGTATTCTACCGTTCATATCCTAAGGATACCGATAAGGTGACCGAGATGATGAAACAGAAGGGTATCAGTTTTCGGAAGCTTGAACATTATGAACCACCCCACGAAACGCTGATGACGGTCTCCAACTAAAGTATATAAGTATTAGCATGTAATTGAATAATAATGAGGAAGCACCTCTGCTCCGCGCATTTTTTATGCTGCGGCGCAGAGGTTTTTTTGTGAGAGGAGAAAGATGTCATGAAGAGCAGACCGCTACTCATGTTTACAATTTGTTGGATATTAGGAAGCTCGTGTGCCTATTTTGCCTCGGGTACGAAGCTAGTGATGATTTGGATAGGTCTATCGTTATTACTTGCGATTCCTGTTATTTTACGCAGAAAGACGTGGGGTTTGGTGTTAATGATGTGGTTAGCCATTCTATTATCTGGTTTATATTGGGAATGGAAGGAAATAAGGAATGTTTCCTTGCTTCCTGAAGAATTCCAGCAGGTTATACTTCAGCAGGCAGACGGACTCAATGTTCAGGCCCAAGGAAAGGTTGTTTCATCCGTTGATGTTGATGGAGACCGTGCTGATTTTGAAGTTGAGCTAGAAGAGTTAAGCTCAAGTGTAGTCGTGGGTAATGGCAAAGGAAAGGAGCAAGGAAAAGTAACTCATTTGTCTGAAAGGGTTCTTGTTCAGGTGAAATTGAAGGTGCAGAGCGATCAGCAACAAGCTGGGAAATGGCAACGTGGAGATTACGTGAAGCTGAGCGGTACGATGGTGAAGCCGGCTGAGGCACGTAATTTCGGCGGCTTTGATTATGGCAAGTATTTGCGCACGCAGGAGGTCCACTGGATTTATAAAGTAAAAGGATTATCTGGTGTACAGTGTAAACCTCCTGCATCGTGGAGCCTTGGCCATATTCTCCGTTGGAATGATCAAGTGCGTGATTCTTTGGGGGCAAAGCTCGACCTGCTTTTCCATGAGCCACATGCAGGGTATATGAAGGGGCTCATCATCGGTATGCAGGATGACCTTGATCCTGAAACCTTCAGACAATTTTCTCAGCTTGGATTAACGCATATTCTAGCCATCTCAGGCATGCATGTTGCCGTATACGTTGCTGTTCTCTTATTTATATTGTCCTTATTTAGGGTATCTCGTGAGAGGGCGCTGACGATTGTGATGGTGCTAGTCCCAGTTTATGTGCTTTTATCTGGGCTCAGCCCTTCGGTTGTGAGAGCAGGCGTTATGAGCATAATCGCTCTGTATGCTGCTAGGCGCGGTATTCTCAAAGATGGCATGAACATACTGGCTGCTTCCGCCCTGCTCATGTTGATATGGAATCCATACTATTTACTTAGTGTCAGCTTTCAACTTTCCTTTTTGGTCACAGCCGGTTTAATGGTATATGTACCTTTACTACAGCCCC
This sequence comes from Paenibacillus pini JCM 16418, assembly GCF_000576305.1. Classification (GTDB taxonomy): domain Bacteria; phylum Bacillota; class Bacilli; order Paenibacillales; family Paenibacillaceae; genus Paenibacillus_AQ; species Paenibacillus_AQ pini. Next base: position 237,968 of record NZ_BAVZ01000002.1, read on the forward strand.
TACTTCGGTTCATGCCTCAGCGGCTTGGCGCTCCGCTAGGTGTCACGTTGATTGCTCAGCTCGTTTCCTTTCCACTTACAATCTACTACTTCAATCAATTTTCACTCCTATCTTTTGCTGCTAATTTCATTCTAGTACCTGTAATTACCTTCCTAGTACTGCCACTGGGTACGGCTGCGTTGATCATTGGAAGTCTGTGGAACATGGGTGGAAGGGGAGTGGCATGGATCACAGAATGCCTGGATGACATAACCTTTTGGCTTGTGGAGCGTATGAATGATTATCCTAGTTTCGTGACGATTTGGCGTTCGCCATCGCTGGTATGGATTGTTATGTACTACGTTCTATTATATGTATTGCTTTACTTGGCGCGATCATGGGCTGTTGGAAGAACTCCCCCAGTCATGCAGGCAGATGAAACGGTTCTGCTAGGAGATTATAAAGCATCAGGAAAGAAGATTTCATTTCCTAACAGCGAGAAGCAGCGATACAATCTTGTGATGATTCCCGTACTAGCTTCACTCGTCATTCTTATGATTTTCGGATATCAGCCTGAAAGGCGTAATGGAACAGGGCTTGTGCAGTTTTTGGACATCGGGCAGGGTGACAGTATTCTGATTACTACACCAGAAGGTAAGAACATTCTGGTCGATGGTGGAGGTACCGTTAGCTTTCGTAAACCAGAGGATGCTTGGAAGGAAAGACGCAAGCCATTTGAAGTTGGGGGTAAAGTTCTGGTACCATTGTTAAAGCAGCGGGGAATACATAGACTGGATGCCGTTATCCTGTCGCACGGAGATCAGGACCATGCGGGTGGACTCCAGTCCGTGTTGGATCAGATACCGGTTAATGCGTTTTTCTTTAACGGAACGCTTGCTGGAACGGTTAGTATGGATAAACTTCTCAGTACAGCTCTTAACCGTAAAATCCCTCTTTATGCCGTGCATGAGGGAATGGTCTGGTCTCCGGATGAGCTTACTCGTCTCGACTTCATCTATCCTCAAACAACACAAGAAGAACAAGAGATGCTATTTTTGGAGAAAAACCAGAATCATGCTTCCCTTGTATTTATTCTGAGCATGGGCGGTAGTCGATTTTTATTTACAGGTGATATGGATAAAGCTGCAGAGACGGCCTTGCTTGATTCTACTTTTGCCAGCCCTAGCTCGAAGACAACTTCTGCTAGCCCTAAGTTATCTGGTAGTAAGGTCCTTCCTTACCTCGCTGCTGAGGGTGTAGATGTGATTAAAGTTGCTCATCATGGTAGTAAAACTTCTAGTTCAGCAAGTTGGCTGAAGGCTTGGCAGCCCAAGGCTGCCGTGATCTCTGCCGGACAGAACAACTTATATGGTCACCCCCATGCCGAAGTTGTGGGGCGAATTAAGGATCAGAACGCCACTATTTACCGAACAGATCAGCAAGGTGAAATCCAAATGCTGGTGAAGAACGGTAAAATACAAATACGTTACAGGATATTAACAAAATCGTAACGCAAAGATGTTCATTACCCTTTAAAATTATTGAGTTACCGTTTATATTATACAGGTGACGCGCCCACTAGAATTTGGTATTGTTAAGTGAGGTTTACAGTACTTATAAGTTTGTACAATGCTTTAGCATCTTAGTGTACATATTAAGATTAATTTCTTATGAAGCAGATATAAAAAATGTAGTTACAATTTGCAACAATTTGCTGGTCTTACACGTCTGTAAGATTGCAGGGAGAGGGGGATCCTTTGTGGTAGAGCAGGGACTCATCAGAGCCGCTCAATCGGGCGATCGCGACGCTCTAATCACCCTATTACGAGAAATTGAACATCATGTATATCGGACTGCCTTCTACATTCTTAACAATGAGCAAGATGCAATGGATGCTTCTCAGGAAGCTCTGATTCGCATTTATACTAAAATTGATACGTATGAAGAAAAGGCTCAGTTTAAAACGTGGATTCAGCGTATCGTAACGAACATTTGCATTGATAAATTCCGGCGTAACAAGCCAACAGTTTCAATCGATGAACACGAGTTTGATTTCCAAGACAAACAAAATGTAGAACAAGTCGTCATGTCCTCATACTTGGCGCAGGATATCCAAGAGGCAATAGACCAATTACCTGATCATCATCGTACGGTTATTGTTTTAAGATATTTACAGGATTTTTCCTATAATGAGATTGCTGATTGTCTTAACCTGCCTTTAAATACGGTTAAATCCTATTTATTCAGAGCAAGACAACAGCTGCAAAATATGCTCCAAGAGCATCAGAAAGGTGGTGTATCAGGATGAAATGTTCAGAGGTGGTGGAATGGATGCACCGGTATTTGGACTATGATTTAAGCGATGAAGAAACGATTGAAATGTCCCAGCACCTGGCTAGTTGTCCTGAGTGTGCGGAAACCTTTCGAATGCTTAAGTCATTGTCCAGGGATCTGGAGGACTTGCCAAAGGTTGCGCCCAGATTTAGCCTGGTTGACGCCATTATGCCACAGCTCGATGCAATAGATCTGGCTCGTCAGGAGAAGAGTGCTTCTGTAGAGGAAATACCTGCTCAAATGAAGCCTGTACCTATGCGTCATGAACGGAAGAGTAGTTTCCGTAACTCGGTGGCTGGAAGAACAGCAGTGGGTGCTGTCGCGGCAGCCATTATATTGGGTGCTGCTATTTATAGCTACACGCCTAAGCAAATGTCCAATGCCGATGAGCAGCTAGGTAGTCAAAGTCTGACCCAAGAGCCCGTGACGGCCTCGAATCCGCAAACGGAAAGCTCAAGTAAGATGATGAAACAAGATCCAAAGTTGTTTCAGAAAGAACCAACCTCAACCGATTCTACCGATTCTACTGATCCTTCTGATCCAGATCAGAATGGGGTAGAGGATAAGACGGCTACGGCTTCGGAAAGTACACATAACAAAGGCTCGAAGAAGAGTTCTACAGATTTAACAAATCCACCTGCAAACGCTGCTGATGTTACTTCTCCTGTGAAAACTGAGAAGGTTACTCCTAAAGAGGCTAACGGTGCTGGCTCAAAGGGAAGCAATACGCCTACAGATCCATCTTCGCAAGCTAATACGAAGACAACGCAACCACCAGCAGCTAATAAAGAGGGAAATGGCGCTAATAATTCAACAAAGTCGGATTTAGGCGTCGCGGAAATATCCAATGACGATAAGGCCGTTTCGACGAATACAGCAGAGCCGGACCCTAGTGCAAACCCGTCAGCTTCAGGTAATGGGCTTGAGAGTGATGCTACAAGTGGAATGTACACGATGCGTGCTACAGGTGTTCTACAACCTCTAAATTCGCCTGATGGCAAGTATACTGCTGTGGTAGAAGATAAGAAACTCGTCATATACAGTATTGGCAAAGATGTGACTCAGAACAAAGCTGTTCGTTCGTTTGATCTAACGGGCTCATGGGTATCAGGAGTATGGTCTGCGGACAGTACTGTATTTACCTATCAAACCGCAGATGCGAACGGAGCACCAACGAGTCAGACGTATCAGGTCAATGCAGCTACTTCGGATAAATAAGTATAAAAACTATGCACCGAATTTCAGGAGCATGAATACATTATATTAAACAGCCATTATACGAAACTTAGCGTTCGTATGATCACGGGCGCAAAGTTTCTAGAGCTTTCTTTGCCGGTGTTTATCATAGATGTGCTGAATAAAGGGACCCCTAGATATTAAGGGTCTCTTTATATTTCTCTAAACGTTTTTTTTTGATAGAATAATAAGATGTGATCAATGTAGTTTGATCGGTACGGATTAGTGAAGGGAGAAACTTGCATTGGATGTAAAGTCAGCGGCGAAGGCCATTAAACAGGGTGAGATTTCACCTATATATCTGTTGTACGGGTCTGAGAAATACCAGATGAAGGAGTTCACTTCATTTCTTGAGGAGCAAGTAATCCAAAAAGAAGAACGTGACTTTGCTCTCGTTCACTATGACCTAGCAGAAACGCCACTTCAAATTGTAGTGGAAGAGGCAGAGATGGTCCCTTTTATGGTTCCGCGTAAGCTTATATTTGTTCGTGACTCATCGGTCTTTACGGCTGGTAAGGATAATGGTAAAGTGGAGCACCATGTTGAGGCTCTGCTCGAATATATGAAGAACCCAGCTGAATATAGTGTTCTTATATTCGTTGTTAATAACGAGAAGCTAGATGAACGTAAGAAAATCGTGAAGGCAGTGAAGAGCTCAGGCATTGCCCTATCGTTTATGCCTATGGGTGGGGACGAGCTATTGCGCTGGGTTGAGAAGAGATTTAAAGATGGTGGATGCATTACGACAGCAGGTGCCTCAGAAATGCTCATTAACAATGCCGGGACCCAGCTCCAGACGTTATCTGCTGAAGTAGACAAGCTGTGTTTGTACGCAGGCGCAGGCGGTACCATTAATCCAGAGATTGTTGAACAACTGGTGGCACGAAGTACTGAGCAGAATATCTTTGTACTTATAGAACATATTGCTAACCTCCGATTGGAGCAAGCACTAGCTATATTCTACGAACTGTTGAAGCAACGAGAAGAACCGATTAAGATTGCATCCTTGATCTCAAGACAATTCAGAATCATTTTACAAGTGAAGGATTTGGCTGGCCAAAGTTACTCACAGCAGCAAATCGCTTCCCAGTTGAGTCTTCACCCTTATGCGGTTAAAATTGCAGGGGAACAGGCACGTAAATTTCAAGCAGCCCAATTGCGTCAGATTCTTAGCAGTCTGGGTGAACTTGATTATCAAATGAAGACTGGGAAAATGGACAAGGTACTTGGAATCGAATTATTTCTACTCCGGCTTGGAAAGTAGTTTAAGGAGGCTGTATGGATGGTAGTGGAGACTACTGTGCGTACAGCCTCTTTACAATTTGTGCATTATTTCATTTTAATGAGATGCGGCATGTTGAAGGGTGAGGAGTGTTACCTCGGGTACACTGTCGAACCGGAAAGGCAGACGCGTTGTGCCGATGCCTCGGTTTACATAAAGATTCAAGGGCTTACTTCTTCCTGAATCAAAAGTATATAGACCTTCTCTGTATTTTTGGGCGAGCGGCGGCGTGTATACAGATCCGTACCCAGGCATCTGGACCTGCCCGCCATGACTATGACCAGATAACTGCAAATCGACGGGATAGGAATTTAATCTGTCAGCAATATCCGGCTCATGTACGAGCAGTAGAACAAAAGCGTCAGCAGGAACATTTTTAAACGTTTTCTTGAGGTTGGGAGATCCCAGCAAATAGTCGTCCAGTCCCGCAATAACGAATTGACTCGAACCAATGGTTAGCACTTTATGTTCATTGATAAGCACTTTGAAGCCACTGCTAGACATAAGCTTGGGATATTTATGTTTGCCTCCACCCCCTTGGTCATGATTGCCGTACACAGCGTATTTCCCTAGTGGTGCTTTGATTTGCTTTAGAATTGGAGCGACACCGCTAGTCTCATCATATTGGGAGAAGTTATCGATTAGATCTCCTGTAAATACAACGAGATCTGGCTTCAATCCATTGATACGTGCGACAAGCTTGCTTAGTTTATCTAACGAATAGAATTTACCAAGGTGGATATCACTAATTTGAACGATGCGTAATTCGTCCAAATCCCTTGTGACAGAAGTAGAAATGCTTACCTCTTCTAGCCGCAGTAGATTCGGTTCCACATATCTTGCATAATAATAGATAGCTCCTAAGGACATTAGGAGTACAAGGATAAGTAGAGTGAGTCGTTTGAAGAAGGTTGGTTTTCTAAATGTTAGCTTCATATGATATGATCCTCCCTTACAACATTAATATACCGAGGCTCCGTTACAGCAGTGTGACAGACTAACCGCGGAGAGACTGAAAAGGAGATTTCGATGCATATTTTAATTGCTGATGATGAGCAGGATATGCGAAGGATTTTAAGAGCATATTTTGAAAAGGAAGGATATAAGGTTTCAACCGCAGCGAATGGTGAAGAAGCACTAGCTATCTTTTACCGTGAAAAAATAGATCTAGTGATTCTAGATTGGATGATGCCGAAATTAAATGGGTTATTGGTATGCAAGGAAATAAAAGCCCGTTCCGATAAAAAGGTATTGATCTTAACTGCGAAAAGTGAACAGGAAGACGAGCTGAAAGCACTCGATATCGGTGCAGATGAGTTTATCCGCAAGCCATTTCACCCGAAAATTCTCGTGCTTCGTGCCAAGAAGCTGCTCGGTGATGAGAGAATGCTGCGGTATAAAACGATTAAAATTGATAGGGATGGAAGTAAAATATCTAAGGATGGTACGGATTTACAGGTAACCAAAACGGAGTTTGAGCTTATGTGTTGCTTGATACGTCATAAAGGACAAATTCTCACAAGGCATCAATTACTGGATTTAGTATGGGGTCTGGATTACATTGGGGATGAGCGAACGGTAGATACCCATGTTCGAAGACTTCGGGAGAAAGTGGGCGATGACCTGATCAAAACGCATAGGGGAATCGGCTACAGCGTAGAGGCGAGGGATGAATAAGCTTGGGCGCAAGTTATTTATAAGCATCTCTTTAGCCGTCTTATTTATCTTCGTTATCTTTGTGCTACTGACGAATATGTTTCTACCCAAGTACTATATCTACAAAACTAAAGCGAAGCTCGGAGAAGCTATAGAAACCATTGTAGAACTACCTGCTAATAATTTCATAGCCTCAATACCGCAATTGGAGGAAAGGTACAATCTTACGATTGTTTATGATTCGGTGCAGCAAAAAGAAAATGATCTAAATGATTCATTATTAGAACAATTCTCGAAAAAGGCAGTCAAGCTGAATAAGTTCTGGATTACGAAAGAATCCTTAGACAAGGTTGAAGCTGGTAGTCGCGTGAATAAAATATATGATCAAGGTAAGCTGAAGTCGAGCTTTTATACCAGCTTTATTCGTAAAGATCAGCGTATCATTGTAATTGGTGTCTCTATGGCTTACTTAAGCGATACAATTCAAATTATCAACAAGTTTATTTTATATTTAGCGATCTTGTCCGTTCTGATTATTGTGATGGTTATTTGGATTGTATCATACCGCATGACGAGACCGTTGAAAGAACTGGGTGAGGTTGCAAAGGATATATCGGCGCTGCACTTTAGAAAAGCAAAGGTGCATACGAAGGATGAGATCGGCGAGCTCGCACTAAGTATTAATACGATGAGTGACAAGCTAAGTGCGGCACATGATGATTTATTGCGGAAAAATCTTAGCTTGAGACGGTTTATGTCCGATATTACACATGAGCTGAAGACGCCGATCTCACTCATTCAAGCCTATGCGGAAGGCATTGAGGATGGGCTGGATGACGGAAGTTACGTCCAGACTATTCTGCGGCAGAATGAGAGTATGACACGGCTGATTGATGAGCTATTGGATTTTGCCAAAATAGAGAGAGATATCCTTGAACGAAATTCGTTTGCGTTGAAGGATCTGTTCTATGAGTGTGTGGAGAAATTCCAGATCGAACTTGATTCCAGGCAAATTACATTGGTGACCCAAGATGAGATTCAAGGTAATCCGATGATCCATGCGGACTTGGATAAAATTAGAATCGTGTTTCATAACCTCCTAAGTAATGCTGTAAAATATACGGCGGATCAACGGATTCAAGTATCTTTGAAAGAACAGGGCTCCGATCTTATCCTCCACATGAGCAATGGAATTCATGAAGATATTGAAGATGTGTCACAGTTGTGGGAGCCGTTCTATGTGCTTGAAAGTTCGCGTCACAAAGAACGGTCAGGCACGGGGCTTGGTCTCGCGATCGTCAAATCGATTCTGGATCAGCATGGCTATGATTATCAACTGGCTGTGAACGAACAGGTTATTCATTTTTATGTATATTTCAAGAAAAACAGCTCGCATACTGCGTAGGCAGTATGCGAGCTGTTTCTTTTTAATAAGCTGAAGCATCGAATATACTTACTTTTGCTCCGTCATAGATAACTGCTGTTTTGGGATGAATCATCTTATCATCTAATGAAAAGTCCTTGGATGAGAAATTCACGACCACACGGAGGTTGTCTCCGAATGTAGTGCTTTGCACAAGACGGTCCGAGGATAAAATTTCATAATCGTTAATAGCTTAGTCACAGCCTTCTCATGAAATGGGCTCCAAATGTTAAGATACGCTGTAATCATCTGTTTATTCTTTTTCCAGCTATCTTGGTCAATGTGATATAGAGGGGGCACATTATATAGAAGCTCAGATAACATCCGATTTCCAATCTCATCTTTAATTTTAAGACTTCCCCACTCCCAATGATGTGTCGTAATTACCGAGTCGTTATAGACGAGTTTGTACAAAGGTAAGGAGTAAGTTGGATCAATATAGATATGCTTGTAAGCTTCCTTAATGGGTACTGTTTTTGCATATCTCTCAGGAGTCCCACCACCCTCAGACCAGTATCCTCCAACATAGTATGGGCTTGTTTTATTGACACGCATATCTTCATCGGACCACTGAATAACGGGTGTTTCAATACCATGTGCAAAAGCAATGGTTGTGCTTGCGAAGTCGTTTCCGCCTTCGGAGCCGATGACCATCTTCTTGTCATTACTAATGTAAGTCATACGTTCTAATCGCGCCTGTAGATCCTGTTGTTCAGTCGTCGGGTGATCACTGGAATAATCATCATAAATCTCTCCAGTAGCATCACAATCGATAAACCACGAATTGAACGGGATGTTATTCTGAAGAATTCCATTAACGCGCTGCTTGACGCTAGGCAGAGATAAGGTCGGATTAAGCTTTCTTCCTCTACCTAGAAAACCCTTTATTTTCTCCCCATTCTTATTTTCGATCGTTGAATTGTCATATAACGATGTATCTTCAAACGATGCCGTATTCCAGTCTTTACTGGCGTTCTGCTGAATGGAATGATAGGAGTCATAAGGTCCAACCAAGTATCCCAATTGATTGGCTTCTTCGACCATGGCAGGATTCTGAAGTCCGTCTGCCCAGTTAGGTAAACCGATCCAAGCTTTTTGAATGCCAGAAGCATGCATATCTTTCAGAACATTAGTAGAAGCATCAGCGCCCCATTGTTCGAGAGGATCAACAGTATCCTTTAGAACGCTTTTGAGTAATCTTTTGTTTAACGTGTATAGTTCCTGTTCACTTAATTGGTCAATTCCTTTATTGAGCAGTGCTTTCGAATCATCGTCTGGATCTTTGAATAAAGTCGGTGTGTACAATTGAGGTAGCTTAATAGCCGTATTCAGCCCCGTTGTAATGGTATTCTTCTGATAGTTATCGATATAATCGTTCTTTGAAATATCTGCAAGCACACTATTAAACTCACCAGATCCATCATCACTGTACTGTTTAAGCAGCTGTTCGATTCGGTTGAATAATGGGCCTTCGACAGATTGCTTCAGCTTGTTCCAATGAATATTATCTAGGGTAAGTGCCTGACTGCTCCATAAATAAATATGGGGCGCTCCAAACAACTTGTTCACATTTGGATTCTCCTCAGCTTTCTGCTGGAGCGTTTTAAATTCACCTTTTTCCTGAATATAGGCACGATAAATTTGAGAGATCTTGGCAGGGTCATTATCTGTTACATAAATACGGAATTTATACGATTTATTCGAATTAATGGATGGGAAATCATGTGTAAAGCTCATTTGAATGGCAGGTTCTGTCTTAAACTGAATCGTATCATTATACATATCGTCTGCTATGTACAAGACAGAGTAACCTTTATGGTTAACAGCAAAAAAACGCATGGAGAAGCTCTCTATAAAGTTCATATTATTATCGGTAAGAAAATTTCTCCATATCTTGTCTCCAGCTGGGATATACTTACCATCGCCAATTGGCAGCATATAGCTTTCACCTTGAACTTTTGGCCATTCATAGCTCGATGCTCCGTTTGAAGTAAGAGAGACCTCAACGTAATGATCCTTTTTCTCCATTTTGATGTCCATCTGTTTCTGAGGATAGCTCCAAGAAATGATTTCAGGTGTCTTCTTCAGTTGAGTAACGGTTTCTTTGGGTAGGGGAAGAGATGCGCTTTCCTTCACACCATCTTTTTCAACAAATAATTGAGCTGTTTCCGGATCGGCATCGAAGGTAAAATCACGGTAAACATTTTTCAGTTCCACTTGCTGCACTTGGAGTTTGTTATTTGTACTGTTTGAGCTCTGGATGTTTGGATCTGCGGTCTTTTGCGGTTGCATGACGGAGATGCCTACGATCAGGACCGCGGCTACGGATAAACTAACTCCGATCACTACTTTTCTATTCATTCCATTCCCTCCTTGTAATAAAACCCACTTTAGCGGTTCATTGTGACGCCAATGTGACAAGTAGAGAAGAAATTGAATTTAAATATATGTAAAGGTAGAGGGTTCCATAAAAATTAAAAAGTCCTGATAAGCTTAATAGCTTCTCAGGACTTCCCTATGCATATCTTATGGATAGCGCTTCTTATGCTTGTGCACTAAGAGCGTTAAGTTTTTTCGCCAAGCGAGATTTCTTGCGGCTTGCTGCATTTTTGTGGATCAAACCTTTTGTTACGGCTTTGTCCAGCTTTTGAGAAGCGGCTTGAATAGCGGCTTTCGCAGCTTCAACTTCATTATTTGTCAGCGCGTTGTCAGCAGCTTTAACAGCTGTACGGAGCGCGGATTTTTGGGAAGCGTTAAGCGCATGGCGTTTGTCGTTCGTTTTTACGCGTTTTACGGCGGATTTAATGTTTGGCATTGCATTCACCTCCTGTAAGGCATTCGAATAACTCGAAATGATTCACAACTTAAAATAGTTTAGCATGGGGTACTACAAAAAGCAATACCAAAAAGGCTTTGCATAAACTGGCTCCACCTCCAGCAAACTATCTTTATAAGCTGAAGGAGGTAAAGTGATGGAATTGGATTTACAGGATTATGCGGTCCGGACGGACCTAGCGATTGATTCGAAGGAAATGGCAGAGAAACGCTACAACCAACCGATTACAGGTATCGATGAAGAGGTATCCGAAAAAGATGGTATCAAGATTACTCGCTTGAACGTGCTGAACGAGGCTGGAGCTCAGTCCATCGGCCGTGTACAAGGACATTACGTTACCCTTGAAGTTCCTGGGCTCCGCAATGGGGATACGGGTCTACAAGAGAAGGTAGCTGTAGCTTTTGCTCATGAATTCGAATATTTCCTTACATTAATTGGTGTTCAGAAGACGCAAACTATTCTTGTTGTGGGTCTGGGTAACTGGAATGTAACACCCGATTCGCTTGGACCGTTGGTGGTAGAGAATATGCTTGTCACAAGACAATATTTCGAGTTGATGCCCGATCAGGTAGCACCAGGTTACCGTCAGATTAGTGCGATTGCGCCAGGAGTACTAGGTATTACGGGTATTGAGTCGAGTGAAATTGTTCAAAGTATCGTTGAGCGTATCCACCCTGATGTTGTGATTGCGATTGATGCGCTCGCATCCAGGTCACTGGAGAGAGTTAATACAACGATTCAGATTGCTGATATCGGAATCCATCCAGGTTCAGGAATTGGTAATAAGCGGCGTGGTTTGACCAAGGAAGTACTAGGTGTTCCTTGTATTGCGATAGGTGTCCCAACCGTCTGCTATGCATCCACAATCGTGAACAATGTACTTGATATGATGAAGAAACATTTTAGTCAAGAAACCAATCAGTCTCGGGAAATCATGGGACTACTTGATGATATTTCTGAAAATGAACGCCTGGCGTTGGTTAAGGAAGTGCTGGAACCGCTGGGGCATGATCTGATTGTAACACCCAAAGAAATTGATGAGTTTATTGAAGATATCGCCAATATTGTCGCAAGCGGTCTGAATGCTGCACTGCATGATGCAGTTGATCCCGGTAATGTCGGAGCGTATACCCATTAAAATCAATTGTTCTAAGAAGTCCCCTAGGTAAATCTAGCGGACTTCTTCTTTTTATGGTTCTAGTAAATCTCTTCTGTTCATAGATTGGGAGTATAAGAGATTTCAGGAGGACATCAGAATGAAAAGGAACGGGTTTCAACTTTGGAACATTGCTAAATTTAGAGCCAAGTTGCTTCATATCCTTACATTGGGACGCACTTTCGTGTTGTTAATGGTAAGCTCACTGCTGTTTTTCGTTGTACTCGGTTTGGGAGGCATAGCTGAACAGAGATTAAATTCTTCCCCAGTTTCATCCATGAAAGGATTTGCAGGATCGCTGTCCAGCCAGTTTTTTATGGATATGCTTGGAATGGAACTTCCTAATTTAGCTAAGGCGGATAAGGATAAAAGCACCTTTTCAGGTGAAAACATGACGACCTTTATGTTCCAGATGCTAACCAGTGTCAATATACGTGATCCTAAAAGTTTAGTGGCCCGTGAAATGCCTGGATTGGGTTCGAATGACCCCGTACTGTTAAGAATTGGCTCAGGCAATAAAAACCTTGAGGGACCTGAAGATTTTCATCCGCCGGGAGACACAGCACTCGCTACGGATGATACTGATCCAACTACAGGCAGTAATGGAAAAACGGATGCGACCGAAAGGGAGCCTCAGCCTGGTGGAAAGAAGAACCCGACAGGAACAACACCAATACCGGATACTGAGGATAAAGTTCCATCTACAGGGTCATTGAACAAGCAGGTTTTGATCTATCATTCTCATCCGAGAGAATCATATAATCCTTTATTAGGTAAAACGAGTAATAATCCAAGCTCCAGCTCATCTTCAAAGAATGTGATGGTCGTCGGCAGTTACATGGCACAAAGGCTTGAAAAGCTTGGGGTCGGAACGGTTCATGCGCAGAAAGATTACGTATCAACCGTGGCAGGCTACAACTATAATTTCTCTTATAAATATTCAAGACAAACAGTTAAACAGGCCATGAGTCAGAACAGTAATCTTACGTATTTACTTGATATCCACCGAGATTCACAGCGTCATGGCAAGTCCACAGCTGTTGTGAACGGGGCGAGCTATGCACAAGTCTTCTTCATTATTGGTCATGAGAATAAAAAATGGCGGGAGAATGAGGCCTTCGCAAACGCCATTCATGAGCGGTTAGAGAAGCAGTATCCTGGAATATCACGCGGAATCTGGGGAAAGACTTCGGCGCAAGGAAATGGAGAGTATAACCAGACCCTATCTACTAAAAGCATATTAATTGAAGTTGGCGGGATCGATAGTACAAATGAAGAACTGCGGCGCACGGCAGAGATTCTAGGCGATATTGTAGCTGATTTATATTATCAAGATCAGAAAACGCAGAAAGCGAATGTTGTTGTGCCAGAGCCTGGGAAAAAAACAGAGCCAAAAAACTAAAATGGACTGTGGGAGGGGAATAATAATGGCAAGGAAGAGTAAAAAAATGTGGGGCTTGGTCATATGTGCAGGAATTGGTGTATTGATTGGAATGCAGCTTGCGGGTTCTGACGTACCTTCAAGTGACCCATCGATCCGCAGTTCGGTAAATGCAAGCCAGCAAACCTCCCCCAGCTCCCGCACCAGCTCGAATACGTTCATTGTACAAACAACACAAGAAGATGTGAGGAATATGACGCCAGAACAAATATTGTTACCGAATGCCAAAAAACCGACAGTGGATGTATTGGCAGACAAGACTTCAGGTCTTTTGCAGGAACTTTCACAAAAGAGTATACGGATGGTTGTTTCATTATTCAGTTCCTTAACGGATTAAGGAAGCTATAGGGATTGCTGGCCTATCCTTCAACTGCTATAATGAATTGATTGATACATCAGGCTGTTTTTGGGGGTAAGGCATGACAGACATTCAAGCAAGACAAAAGAAAATTCGGAACTTCAGTATTATTGCACATATAGACCATGGTAAATCGACACTCGCTGACCGGATATTAGAGTTTACAGGGGCGTTGACATCACGTGAAATGCAGGAGCAGGTACTGGATCAAATGGATCTGGAGCGAGAGCGCGGAATCACAATCAAGCTTCAAGCCGTTCATCTTACATACCGTGCCGATGATGGAGAAGACTACCTGCTGAATCTGATTGATACACCAGGACACGTCGATTTCACCTATGAGGTCTCTCGCAGCCTTGCGGCCTGTGAAGGTGCACTGCTTGTAGTGGATGCTGCACAAGGAATTGAAGCGCAGACGCTTGCAAACGTATATTTAGCACTGGATAACAACCTTGAAATTTTACCTGTCATCAACAAGATTGATTTGCCGAGCGCAGATCCAGATCGGGTGAAGCAGGAGATTGAAGATGTTATTGGTCTGGATGCTAGCGATGCTGTTTTAGCTTCCGCTAAGGCAGGAATTGGAATTAAGGAAATTTTGGAGCAGGTAGTGAAGCAAGTTCCTGCACCGACTGGTGAATCGGATCAACCGCTGAAAGCATTGATTTTTGATTCGCACTATGACCCGTACAAAGGTGTAATTGTATACGTTCGTGTCGTGAACGGATCGGTTAAAACAGGTACGAAGATCAGAATGATGGCTACAAATAAGACATTTGAAGTCATTGAAGTCGGAGCTTTCATGCCGCGTATGACGATCGTGGACGAGCTTAATGTCGGCGATGTTGGTTTTATTGTGGCGGGTATTAAGCATGTTGGTGATACGCGTGTCGGTGACACGGTTACAGATGCAAAGAATCCTACACCAGAGGCGCTTCCAGGTTACCGTAAAATTAATCCAATGGTATATTGCGGTCTATATCCGATCGAAACGTCGGAGTATAATGATCTACGTGAAGCTTTGGAGAAGTTACAGCTCAATGATGCATCTCTTAGCTTTGAGCCGGAAACGTCCAGTGCGCTTGGCTTCGGTTTCCGTTGTGGATTCTTGGGACTATTGCACATGGAAATTATTCAGGAGCGGATTGAACGTGAGTTTAACATTCCGCTGATTACGACTGCACCAAGCGTTATTTACCGCATTGCTCTAACCAACGGCGAAACCATTCAAATCGACAACCCTTCCCACTATCCGGAGGTAGGTAAAGTAGATTATGTTGAAGAGCCTTATGTGAAGGCGGCTATTATTGTACCTAATGATTATGTAGGGACAATCATGGAGCTTTGCCAGAACAAACGCGGAGATTTTATAAATATGGAATATCTGGACACGACACGTGTAACGATTACGTATGAAATGCCGTTGTCCGAAATTGTATATGACTTCTTTGATCAATTGAAATCCGGAACAAAGGGCTATGCTTCGTTTGATTACGAGCTCTCGGGTTACAAACGTTCTAACCTGGTCAAAATGGATATTGTGCTTAATGGCGAACAAGTCGATGCACTTTCCTTCATTGTCCACCGCGATCGTTCTTTCCATCGTGGACGGGGTATTTGTCAGAAGTTACGCGAACTGATCCCACGCCAAATGTTCGAGGTGCCTATTCAGGCATCTGTCGGAACGAAGGTTGTTGCGCGTGAAACGGTTAAGGCGATGCGTAAGAACGTACTTGCCAAATGTTACGGTGGTGACATTTCGCGTAAACGGAAATTGCTCGAGAAGCAAAAAGAAGGTAAGAAGCGTATGAAACAGGTGGGAAGCGTCGAGGTTCCGCAGGAAGCGTTTATGGCGGTTCTTAAAATAGACGATTAACATCTAAAATGTAATGCGGAATGAAACTACATTAAACCTTAATGGGGAGAGCCGTTTACGGCTTTCCCTTTTCTAAGTAGATCGGAGGGAAATGATATGTCGGGTATGCATGCGCAAGAAGTAGACAACAATCGGCTTACCATCAAAAGTAAACCGCAGGCGGTATATTTGCACATTCCCTTTTGCACCAATAAGTGCTTTTATTGCGATTTTAATTCTTATGTTTTGAAGAATCAGCCGGTTATGGACTATTTAGTAGCTCTAGATCGGGAGATGGAACTGACTGTAGCGGCAAATCCTCCTGGGCAGATTAAGAGTATATTTGTTGGCGGAGGTACGCCAACGGTGCTGAAACCGAATGAGATGGAATTTTTCTTGAAATCAGTTAAGAAACATTTTCCGGACTGGGCAGAGGATATGGAGTTCTCGATGGAGGCGAATCCGGGCACAACCGATCTGGAGAAGCTGTCTGTAATGAGAGCTGGCGGAGTTAATCGAGTGAGCTTTGGGGTGCAGGCTTTTCAGAATGAATTACTAAGCGACATTGGGCGAATTCATGATACGGATGATGTGTACCAAAGCTTGGAGAATGCTCGTAAGGCAGGTTTTGATAATATGTCGATCGACCTGATGTTTGGGCTTCCGAACCAAACGGTTGAGATGCTTAACGAGAGTATCACGAAAGCTTTGGCGCTAGATCTTCCGCATTATTCGATTTATAGCTTGAAGGTAGAGGAGAACACACTTTTCCATACGATGTTTAAGAAAAATCAACTACCTCTACCGCATGAAGATGATGAACTGCAAATGTATTTGCTACTCATGGAGCGTATGAAGCAGGCCGGTTATGAACAATACGAAATCAGTAACTTTGCGAAGCCCGGCAAATATAGCCGTCACAATATGACTTATTGGCTGAATGAGGATTACTATGGTCTAGGTGCAGGAGCACACGGTTATATGGATCATCAGCGCCATATGAACATCAAAGGTGTAAATCCATATATCCAAGCGACTAGGGAGGGTTTGCCACGTCTAGAGAGCTTCCCTATTCCGCGCGATGAAGCGATGGAGGACTTCATGATGGTTGGGCTTCGTGTTATGCAAGGTGTCTCTCGCGCTCATTTCAAGGAGCAATTTGAGCTTTCAATGGACGACGTGTTTGCTAAGCCGTTGAATAAAATGCTGGCTGCAGGCCTGTTGGAGGAGACCGAAACGGGGTACCGACTTAGTGACAAGGGAGTCCTATTTGGTAATGAAGTATTTGGCGAATTTATAGGGTACCTGACCGTAAAATAATGGCTTGAACTTTTATACGTACTGTTGTATATTTATTCATTATATTGGACAGTACGTGTAAGGAGGATAACCCATGCCTGCGATATGCAGAAAAGCGGTACCTGAAGATGTCGAGCCGCTGTATGAAATGATTCAGAATTATGCACAGCGTGGCATTATGCTACCGCGCTCACGAAAAATACTGCTTCAACAATTAGATCAATTCGTTGTTGCTGAACTTGAGGGTGAAGTGATCGGATGTGGATCGTTATGCCGACTGGGCAGCGACTTGGTAGAAATTCGTTCTTTAGGTATCCTTGAAGGATATAAAGGCATGGGCATCGGCTCTATGCTCGTGAATCGCTTGACGGAAGAAGCGATGGTTCAGGAAATTCCGAAAATCATGGCCTTAACATATGAAGCTTCCTTTTTCCAGAAAAATGGCTTTGCCATTGTTGATAAAGAGATATTTCCAGAGAAAGTATGGACGGATTGCATTCATTGCAGTAAGCAAGATTGCTGTGATGAAATTGCGGTTCTTAAGATCCTGAATTAATTATTCAAACCGCTACTTTTTTTGAAAATCAGACTGCTACTTCATTAGTTCGATCTAATGAGGTAGCAGTCTATTTAGATGAATTACTTGTCCTTTTTCAATTCATAGTAGTTTCCATCCCATAAGAAAATCATGGTTTGATCGTCTTTAATAATTAACAAACTACCTGCATTGGTCCAATTATTTATAGATACCGTTTTAACCGACTCTGATTTAACTCCAATATCGTTTAATTCGATTCTGTATTCGTTGAGAAATTCTTCATTCGTTAAATTCAGCTCTTTATATTGTGGAGTCAGAATTTCATTCTTACCAAAGGATGCTTTTTCATTGGAGTAGGATGCCTTCGTTTTAATTAGACTTTGATCGACTTCTGTGGAGATAGGTGATGACCCAGCCAGTCCGGTTAC
Organism: Paenibacillus pini JCM 16418; assembly: GCF_000576305.1. GTDB lineage: Bacteria > Bacillota > Bacilli > Paenibacillales > Paenibacillaceae > Paenibacillus_AQ > Paenibacillus_AQ pini. The sequence continues at coordinate 255,789 of NZ_BAVZ01000002.1, forward strand.
AGTCCAATCACCAAAATATTCGGGTGAATGTGAAGAAGGAATGGATGAAACGCTTGATGAAGAAGCGTTGGATGGCGAAACTGAAACTGGATCTGAAGTCGTGTTTGTTTCATTTTTGCTGCAAGAACTTAACAATAGGGCGATGACGAGAAATGCAGAGTAGTAGAAATTTTTGTTCAAAGCTGTTTTAACCTCCATTTATTATTTATTACTAAAAAGTCTTTATAGCTTACAATGATGTCCTAATTATAGGGTGTCATTTTATTTACTTTAGAGTGTCATTTTATTCACCTTACTGTTAAGAAAATACAGAATCAACTTAGAAAAACGGGTGTGATTCTACCTGTGAGAAAAGCTTTTATCTTTTTCCTTCACGTAAATACTGAACCGACTTGACAATGCTCAGGTCAGTTTGGTATTTTTGTATTAGTGATTAGCACTCGTCTAATGTGAGTGCTAACGATCGAATGACAGGATGGTATTTACCGCAGAGGGGGGAAAGGCATGCTAACCGAACGCCAAAGAATGATTCTAAACGCTATTGTGAACGATTATATTCGTTCTGCTGAACCTGTGGGTTCCCGAAGCATTTCTAAACGGGGAGATGTTGGATACAGTCCGGCTACCATTCGTAATGAGATGGCTGATTTAGAGGATTTGGGATTCTTGGAGCAGCCTCATACTTCAGCCGGTCGTATTCCTTCTCATAAGGCTACCGTTATTATGTGGATCATCTAGAACCGCAAAATACCGCACTGCCCGATGAAATGCAAACGATACGTACGTTTTTCGCTGAGAAACTGAATGCGATGGAGCAGGTCATTCAAAATGCCTCTTCCATACTTTCCAATATGACGAATTATACTTCCATCCTTCTGGGACCGGAGGTTTTTCATACATCATTACGTCATTTCCAGTTACTTCCACTTAATGAAACGACTGCTGTGGCTATTATTGTTACCAGTACAGGTCAGGTTGAGAACAAAACCGTTACGATTCCACCGGGTGTTTCAGTTTCGGAAATGGAGAAAGTGGTAAACCTGCTTAACAGTAAATTGGTAAATGTACCATTATACAAGCTGAAACCTCAGTTATACACAGTGCTTGGAGATGAGATGGAAAGACATATCTCACATTATGAAGAAATTATGAAAGTACTGGATACTATATTTTTGGATGGGGAGAACGATCAGCGGGTATACCTTAGTGGTACTACGAACATGCTGACACAACCTGAATTTAAGGATGTAGACAAGGTTAAGGAAATTTTAGATTTGCTTGAACAAACACCAACACTTATGAAAATGATGGCACCTTCCCAAGGCGCGGCGGGAATTCAGGTGCGAATCGGTACAGAAAATGATCACGAAGCTTTCGCTAATTGTAGCTTGATTACAGCGACGTATTCACTTGAAGGCGAATCACTGGGAACAATCGGTATTCTTGGTCCTACACGCATGGAATATGCGAGAGTCATGAATATACTAGGCATGCTGTCGAAAGATCTAACAGCGCTGATGTCCCATTGGTATAAATAAGGCGAGCCATGAATCAGTTCTTCGTATTCATGACTTCACCCGAGTTGAAGGGAGATTACAAGCATGAACAAAGGTTATATATTAGAAGGGCATACTAAGGAGGTGAAGACATCTTGAAAGAGAACAAACATAATCAACATGAAGAAATGCAGGAAGACATAAATCAATCTGCATTTGATACTGATTCAAATGAGCAGTTTGAACAAGAAGACAATGGGAATTTTGCGGAAAACGCAGATGAATCCAACGTTGAAGTGCTTGATTCCAACCATCTACAAGGTGAGCTTGAACGGTACAAAGCTTTGGCAGACGAGAATCAACAACGTGCGCTGCGCACGCAAGCTGATTTTGACAACTTCCGCAAACGTACACAGAAGGAAAAAGAGGATTTCGCCAAATATGCATCAACGAAGCTGATTACGGAATTGTTGCCGATTGTGGACAATTTTGAACGTGCATTGGCAGTAGCTGGTGACAATGCGAATGAGGAATCTTTGGCTAAAGGTGTAAGTATGATTTTCCGTCAACTGGAAGGTGTACTGCAAAGCGAAGGATTAACCGCTATGGATAGCGTAGGTCAGCCTTTTAACCCTGAGTTCCATCAAGCGATTATGCAGGTGGAAAGCGAAGAGTATGAGGAAGGCATCGTAGCCGAAGAAGTTCAAAAAGGTTATATGTTGAAGGACAAAGTTCTACGTCCAGCGATGGTTAAAGTCAGCATGTAATATTGCTGTTTAAATATAAAATGAGAATGCAAAGTTCATTCATTATAAGGAGGAAATTTTAATGAGTAAAGTTATCGGTATCGACCTTGGAACCACAAACTCTTGTGTAGCTGTTATGGAAGGCGGCGAGGCTGTCGTTATTCCGAATCCGGAAGGCGCTCGTACAACTCCATCCGTTGTAGGTTTTAAGAAAGATGGAGAGCGTATTGTTGGTGAAACAGCAAAACGTCAATCCATTACAAACCCTGATCGTACGATCAGCTCCATTAAACGTCATATTGGTACAAACCATAAAGAAACAATTGAAGGTAATGACTATACACCTCAAGAAATTTCTGCAATGATTTTGCAAAAGCTGAAATCCGATGCAGAAGCTTACTTGGGACAAACGGTAACGCAAGCCGTTATTACCGTTCCTGCTTACTTCAATGACAGTCAACGTCAAGCAACTAAAGATGCAGGTAAAATTGCAGGTCTAGATGTACTACGTATTGTCAATGAGCCTACGGCTGCAGCTCTTGCTTATGGTCTTGAGAAATCCGAAGATCAAACGATTCTTGTTTATGACCTTGGTGGTGGTACATTCGACGTATCCATTCTTGAACTAGGCGATGGTTTCTTTGAAGTTAAAGCTACAAGTGGTGACAACCACCTTGGCGGAGACGACTTCGACCAAGTGGTAATGGAATACCTGGTAAGTGAATTCAAAAAAGATCAAGGTATCGACCTTAGCAAGGATAAAGCAGCGGTACAACGTCTGAAAGACGCTGCTGAGAAAGCGAAGAAAGAATTGTCAGGCGTTCTGACAACTACAATTTCTTTGCCATTTATCACTGTAGCTGACGGCGTACCACAGCACTTGGAGATTAACCTGACTCGCGCTAAATTCGATGAAATTACTGCAAGTTTGGTTGAACGTACTCTCGGACCAACTCGTCAAGCTTTGAGTGACGCAGGTATGACTTCTAATGATATTGATAAAATTGTTCTTGTAGGTGGTTCGACTCGTATCCCTGCAGTACAAGATGCAATTAAGAAATTGACTGGTAAAGATCCTCACAAAGGTGTTAACCCAGATGAAGTCGTTGCACTTGGTGCAGCTGTTCAAGCCGGCGTATTGACTGGTGAAGTGAAAGACGTTGTCCTTCTGGACGTAACTCCATTGTCCCTAGGTATTGAAACTGCAGGTGGCGTGTTTACGAAAATGATCGAGCGCAATACAACGATCCCAACTAGTAAATCACAAGTGTTCTCGACTTATGCTGACAGCCAACCAAGCGTTGAAATTCACGTTCTGCAAGGTGAGCGTCAAATGGCAGCTGGTAACAAAACACTAGGACGCTTTATGCTTGGAGATATTCCTCCAGCACCACGTGGTGTACCACAAATCGAAGTTACTTTTGACATCGATGCGAATGGTATTGTTAACGTATCTGCAACGGATAAAGGTACAAACAAAACGCAAAAAATCACCATTACATCATCTAGCGGTTTGAGTGATGAAGAAGTTGAACGCATGATGAAGGACGCTGAAGCTCACGCTGATGAAGATCGTCAACGTAAGGAATTGATTGAAGCGAAGAATAATGCGGACCAACTCGTATATTCTACGGATAAAACAATTAAAGACCTAGGCGATAAAGTGGATGCAGCTGAAGTTGAAAAAGCAAATGCAGCTAAAGAGAAGGTGAAAGCTGCACTGGAAACGGATGATCTTGAGCAAATTAAATCGACAACTGAAGAGTTGACTGAGATTGTTCAACAGTTGTCCGTGAAATTATATGAGCAAGCAGCACAAGCGGAGCAAGCTCAAGGCGCTGAAGGCGGCCAAGAAGGCGCACCTAAAAAAGACAACGTCGTAGACGCTGACTATGAGGTTGTTGACGAAGATAAGAATCAAGGTTAACCTATAGAAAGTTATGTTCAGGAAAGGGAAGGTCAAAGCCGGGGCATCCCGAAGCTTTGGCTTTCCTTTTGTCCATGCAACTAAGTAGGGATAATCCTGAAATATTGGGGGTGGAAGAGTGGCTGAAAAGCGTGATTATTATGAGGTTTTAGGTGTAGGTAAAGATGCTTCGGATGAAGATGTGAAAAAAGCTTATCGTAAGCAGGCTCGCCAGTATCACCCGGATGTAAACAAAGCAGATGATGCGGAAGCCAAATTTAAAGAAGTTAAAGAGGCTTATGATGTACTGAGTGATGGCCAAAAGCGTGCTCAGTATGATCAGTTTGGTCATGTTGACCCGAATCAAGGCATGGGTGGCGGCGGCTTCTCAGGCGGTGACTTTGGTGGCGGCTTAGGCGATATTTTTGATATGTTCTTCGGTGGTGGCGGTGGTGGTCGACGTGATCCTAACGCACCAACACGTGGAAACGATCTACAGTACACGATGACGATTGAATTTAAGGAAGCGGTATTCGGTAAAGAAACGGATATCACGATCCCTCGTACAGAAAACTGTGATACTTGTCACGGTTCAGGCGCTAAGCCAGGTACGAAGCCAACGACATGTTCGGTATGTAGTGGTAGCGGTCAGCAAGAAGTTGTGCAGAACACACCTTTCGGCAGAATGGTAAACCGTCGTGCATGTTCCAATTGTGGAGGCAGCGGACAAATTATCAAAGAAAAATGTTCAACTTGTAGCGGTAGCGGTAAGGTCAAGAAGCAGCGCAAGATTCATGTCAAGATCCCTGCTGGCGTGGATGATGGTGCTCAGCTTCGTATGACTGGAGAGGGCGAAGGCGGCCTACGTGGTGGGCCTTCAGGCGATCTCTATATCGTGATTCGTGTTAAACAGCATGATTTCTTTGAACGTGAAGACGACGATATCTACTGTGAAATTCCTCTAACTTTTGCGCAAGCAGCATTAGGCGATGAAATTGAAATTCCAACGCTGACTGAGCGTGTGAAGCTCAAGATTCCGGCTGGAACACAGACAGGAACGTTCTTCCGTCTCAAAGGTAAAGGCGTACCTCGTTTACGTGGTATCGGTCAAGGAGATCAACATGTAAAAGTGGTCATCGTTACACCAAGTAAACTTAGCGATGAGCAGAAAGACCTGCTTCGTCAGTTCGCATCACTTGATGGAGCACAAACGCATGAGCATGAGCAATCTTTCTTTGATCGCATGAAGCGTGCATTCCGCGGAGACTGATCCGTTCGAATCATAAGAGAACTCCTCACTGTAAAAGCCTTCAATTCTATCTCTAGAATTGAAGGCTTTTTTGCTATGCAGACAATCAAAACGTATAAATTTTCGGCTGTGGCGGAAGCTAAATTTGTACTTCGCGGGTAAGAAATTATTTTAGAGTAGGAGAAACACATGTCAGAGAAAAATATCCTTGCTTATTTTAAAAGCCCAGAGGATGCCGAAAGTGTCTCAAAGAAACTACAATCACTGCGCGTTGTAGATATGTCCATCGACCGTTTCAGCCGATTCCCGGATATGGAGATGTATAAAGAAACCCATTTTGCAGGAGATGTAATTAGTATTTCTTCCATGGGCACAGGTTCACTTGATCCTGTTTCTGCAAGCATTATGGCTGGGGCAGATTCGTCCGTGAGTGGCATGAGCCATGGTGGGCAAGGTGGCCCAACGGGGCGAGATATTCTACTGACGGTTGTGGTCGAAGAAGAATCATTTGAACAGGCGCTGAAGCTTATTGTGGAAGCCGATGGTATGGTATAAATCATATAAGGAGGCCGTAATTTATGGCAGATCGAGATAAAAAAGGACGTATTATGTCCAAAACAGAAAAAATGAAGGAACTCGCATCGATGAAAGTCGAGGATGTTGAATTTGCTGCTTTGGAGGCTGACGCTGATGATGTTGAAGCGATTCGCCGGAGCGAGGAATCTGACAATCGTCAACTGCGCAAGATGAACGACGGAGGGTGGAACGAGCTTTGAGTGAAGAGTTCCGCAGGTTAGAAGCTTATTTTTCCAGACGGACCGATGCTGATATTGCTGAACAGCTTCTGCGTAATTTACCATTAGAATCAGTGCGTATTGAAAAGTTTGGAGGTAATTCGAATACCTCTAGTAGCTCAGAGAATTCATACGGGATGCGTTCACTCGGATTTGCTTCGCTTTACAGTTTAGGAAGTCCACCAACAGCATTTGCTGGGGTACTCGGAGGAGAAGATGTAAGTCGAGATATGTTGCTACGTCAGGGAATAGTAAGTGGGCAGCCCGATGAACATGTACTTCTTTCCGTGGCTATACCTCAGTCATGGGCGCAACGAGCAGCGCAAGTAATAGAACAGCAGGGTGGACGTTTGAGGTAAGAAAACTAGCGACAAGCTGAATTTTATTTGAGGTCGGACAGGTGTGAATCTGCCCGGCCTTTTTCATCTGTAAACACCCTTAGTGATGAGATGACTTAAATTTTGTACACAGCTCGTCATGTATAGTACAATGGTACGTATGCAAAAGGTCAAGGAGGACGATAAAGAGATATGTTATGGCATGAATTCACAATACATACTACGGAAGAAGCCGTAGAAATGATTTCAAACTTTTTACATGAAGCAGGGGCTGGCGGGGTGTCCATTGAGGAATCTGGCACACTGAATAAGGAACGGGATACCACATACGGACAATGGTATGATCAACCGCTAAATGATATCCCTGAAGGACAAGTCGAAATTAAAGGGTATTTCGCTGAGGAATCACCTATGGAAGATATTGCAGTGGATATTCAAGAACGCATTGAAGAGCTTCGCAGTTTTGATATTGATCCTGGTAACCCGCGCTTTGAGCTTAGATTAGTAAATGAAGATGAGTGGGCAGATGCATGGAAGAAATATTTCAAACCTCTGCGGGTATCTGAACGTTTGACTATTAAACCAACCTGGGAAGATTACTCGCCTGAAAGTGACGCTGAGAAGATCATTCATTTGGACCCAGGAATGGCTTTTGGAACAGGTGCTCATCCGACAACTTCGTTATGCCTACGTACGCTTGAGAAAGTAATCAAGGGCGATGAGGAAGTCATTGATGTTGGGACAGGTTCAGGGATATTGGCAATTGGTGCAATTCTTCTAGGAGCTAAGCATGTACTAGCACTTGATCTTGATCCGGTTGCTGTGACATGTGCGAAGGAAAATACTCAAATCAATGAGATGGACGCTCAAATTACGGTTAAAGAAAGTGATTTATTATCGCTTCTTGGCGGGGAAAATGGACGTGATGTATTAGGTATAGAGTTACCTGTAAAAGTCGTTGTCGCTAATATTCTAGCTGAAGTTATTTTGCTGTTTATTGATGATGTATATCGTGCATTAGAACCAAACGGAGTTACATCGCATCAGGTATTTATAAGAATAAAGTCGATATCGTTGAGAAGGCTCTAATCGATGCGGGCTTTAGTATTGAAGAAATAAACCGTGATGAAGATTGGGTGGCATTTGTGGCCAGAAAGAGGTCTTAATGGATTTTCTAAATGATTTATTTCGAATTCCGCTTGCTATACTACCTTTTTATTTAGTTGTCATTGTTATTGCCTTTACAGTGCATGAATTTTCGCATGCGTATTTTGCTAATAAATTTGGTGATCCAACCGCAAAATTGTTGGGCCGAGTAACATTGAATCCAACGGTTCATTTTGATTTTTTTGGTATTTTGCTATTATTGATTGCTGGCTTCGGATGGGCAAGACCTGTTCCGGTTAATCGGGATAACTTCGCAAGACCGCGTCTAATGGGAATTGTAGTTTCTATTGCAGGACCGTTAAGCAACTTTGTGCTAGCGATTATTGGATCTTTCATTTATGCTGTGCTAATTCATACTGGATATATCGAATCAATGACCAATTTGAAACTTCAAGAAGCAATAGCGACTTTCCTGTATTATTTCTCGTTCATGAACTTTTTCTTGTTCTTGTTTAATCTTATTCCACTGCCGCCTCTTGATGGTTATCGAATTCTTGAGGATCTTGTTCCACCAAAAGTACGGGCAAAACTTCAGCAGTGGGAGCAGTGGTCAATATTTATTTTCCTATTGATTTTGTTCATACCTGCATTGCGGGCATTTACAATCGATCCCATTTATGAATTGACAAAATTTTTATATCTTAATTTTATACAAATGTTTTTAGTTTTGCTTGGAGGCTAGGGCCGGAACTTACAAACAAACCGATGAATCAATCACTTCATATCGTGGCAAACGTTGTATGATGATTTTTGTGATTATGGGATAGGATGTTGATAATAATGCAGAGATATTTTGTGTTACCGGAGCAATTCAAGGAAGATCGAGTTGAAATTACAGGCGAGGATGCTCGCCATATCGCTAAGGTTATGCGTAGTAAACCTGGCGATTCATTTATTGTTAGTGATGGTATTGCAAGAGAAGCCATTGTGGAAATTGAGTCCATTGAGATTGGATCTGTAACTGCTGTGGTGGTAGAACCGCTTGAAATGCTACAGGAGGCTCTCGTTAAAGTAACGGTGGCGCAGAGCTTGCCTAAAGGCGATAAGATGGAGACGGTTTTGCAGAAATGTACGGAAATTGGTGCCGTGTCTTTTGTGCCTTTTCTATCCGAAAGAACGATTGTGCAGTACGATGCGAAGAAGGAAGAGAAACGTTTGGATCGTTGGCGCAAAATCGTTAAGGAAGCTGCGGAGCAAAGCCATCGAAATATTATTCCTGAAGTGCATCAGCCATTATCGTGGAAGAAGCTGCTTCAGTCTTTCACTGATTATGATGCTGTATATTTTTGCTATGAAAAAGAACAGGGTCTTCAGCTGCGTGATGCGCTGAGGTCCATTACTTTAGATGCTAACGAGCAGCAACTTCGGATTTTGCTCATCGTAGGTCCAGAGGGTGGATTTAGTGAGCAGGAATGTCATCAAGCCGAAGAAGCAGGAGCCTCTAGCACCGGCCTAGGACGACGTATATTACGCTGCGAAACAGCAGGAATGGTCGCACTTGCCTGCATATTATACGAGTTTGGAGAAATGGGGGGAGTTTGAACATGTCATCCGTAGCATTTTATACATTAGGGTGCAAAGTTAATTTCTATGATACTGAGGCCATCTGGCAGCTATTTAAGAATGAAGCTATGAACAAGTCGATTTCGAGCAGACCGCCGATGTTTATTTAATTAATACATGTACAGTTACGAATACAGGAGATAAGAAAAGCCGTCAGATTATACGCCGTGCAATACGACGTAATCCGGAAGCCATTATTGCGGTAACAGGATGCTATGCACAAACTTCTCCAGCTGAAATATTGGATATTCCCGGTGTGGATTTGGTTATCGGAAACCAAGATCGCGAACGCATCATTCCTTATGTGAAGCAAATTTCTGAATCACGTCAGCCTATTAATGCGGTTCGCAATATTATGAAGAATCGTGTGTTTGAGGAAATGGACGTACCTGATTTTGCTGATCGGACACGGGCTTTTCTGAAAATTCAAGATGGTTGTAATAACTTCTGTACCTTCTGTATTATTCCTTGGTCACGTGGGCTGTCCCGCAGTCGCGATCCTAAGAGCATCATCACACAAGCGCACCAGTTGGTAGATGCTGGGTACAAGGAAATAGTGCTCACGGGTATCCATACGGGCGGTTATGGTGATGATTTGGATCAGTATCGTCTTTCGGACCTACTATGGGATTTGGATAAGGTAGACGGTCTAGAGCGAATCCGTATCAGTTCTATTGAAGCGAGTCAAATTGATGAGCGCATGCTTGAGGTGCTGAACAAGTCCTCTAAAATGTGTCGTCACTTACATATTCCGTTACAAGCTGGTGACAATACTGTGCTGAAACGGATGCGTCGTAAATATACGACTGAACAATTTTATGACAAAATGCAGCTTATTCGTCAGGCGATGCCGGACGTAGGTATTACAACAGACGTTATTGTCGGATTCCCAGGTGAAACGGATGAAATGTTCCGCAATGGTTATGAATTAATGAAAGCCATTCAATTCTCGGAAATGCATGTCTTCCCCTATTCTCAGCGCAACGGAACACCAGCCTCACGTATGGTGGATCAGGTGGACGAAGACATCAAGCATGCACGTGTGCATGAACTGATTAAGCTGTCTGAGGAAATGCAGCTTTCTTATGCCCAGCAATTTGTGGGTCAAGTCATGGACGTGATTCCAGAGGGTTCTTCCAAAGGAGTGCACGGTCCGGGTAAGGTACATGGATTCAGCGATAACTATTTACAGATGATTTTTGACGGACCAGATGATCTTCAGGGTAAGTTGTGCCGAGTGAAGCTGACGAAAGCCGGAGTTCATGAATGCGAAGGTCAATTGGTGCGCGTCATGGATGAGCAACCTGAGGTATTAGTGTAAGGAAAAATAAAGCAGAGTTCCGGGTGAAATCTGCTAGAAGAATGCAAGGATTTCATTTCCAGCTTACATGAGGAGGTGGAATCCTTGTTGTCCTATAGATATCGTACATATTTGAATAGAAAAAGGAGGGTTCACTCCCTATGACCAAAAAAGAAATTTCCGCAGGCGGCGTCGTGTACCGTAGTGTAAACGGACAATATGAAATCCAACTGATTATGGACCGTTACGGTAAAGTATCACTCGCCAAAGGTAAAATGGAGCCGGGTGAAACAGTGGAAGAAACGGCATTAAGAGAAATTGAAGAAGAGACTGGCATCATCGGTGAAATTATTTCTCCTGTAGATATTATTCGGTATACGTATATTAATTCAATACTTGGACAGGTAGATAAAGAAGTGCATTACTATCTTGTTGAAGCTAAAAGTGGGAGCTTACAGCCGCAAGTCGAAGAGATTAATGGCGTAGCTTGGTATGATCCACAGGAAGCTTGGACTAAGCAGGAACAAGGCGGTTACGATAACAATGATATGATTGTGCGTAAAGCCTTAGCCTTGCTTGATATCCATGTATAAATGAGTCTTCTCATTTGGCTTTTAAGTAGCCCTCTTCCAGATAGGTAAGTAGCATAGAGGTAAGGCTATAAGTGAGCTAAGCACATTGAATAGAGTCTGGGCATGAGCAATTTGTACGCCATGATCGGGTGACATCCAGGCGACAGCGTTATGTAGATAGGGAATGAGCGGAAGAAACAGCAGAGCTCCGCCAGCGTTTAACACGACATGCGACCATGCTACGAACTTGCCTGACTTTGTGCTTCCTACGGAAGCTATTAGCGCAGTTACACATGTACCAACATTTGATCCGAGTACAATCGCAATGCCAACTTCAACGGGTAAAGTGCCAGTACCAGCGAGGGCAATGGCAAGCCCAATGACAGCTGCGCTGCTATGCATCAAGGCTGTCAGGCAAAATCCAGCTGCAAAGCCCATCCATACATTATGCGATGAACGGTCTACAAACCATTCAAAGAGGCCTGCATTCTGCAAGGCAGCTGATGGTTTGCATGATATGGATGCCTAACATGACCAGAGCGAATCCAGTTATGGCAAGACTGAGATATTGTGCTGGCTGTAACAGATGGTAGACTCGTCTAATAAAGCGGGGCGGCTGCTCTGCTAATGTGACTGCCGCCCCCCAGCTTACGAGCGAAGCAACGAGCAGCGGTAGAGCTAATTGGCCGATTTGTAATCCAATCAGCTCGGTAGTGAGACATGTACCGATGTTGCTGCCAAGAATAATCCTAGCGTGCGTTCATAAGTAAGCAGTCCAGCATTGACTAGTCCAATCGTAAGCACAGTTACCGCTGTGCTGCTTTGAAGGATGGCTGTAATACCTGTGCTGAACAGTAATCCTTTAAGCGGAGATGCCGTTGCTTTACGCAAGAAGGACGATAGCAGAGGCCCTGCCCAGCGACTTAGGGCAGCCTCCATAACCTTCATGCCCACAAGGAATATAACAAGTCCGGATAAGACCGGAAATACGATAGAGGTCAACATGGTTGGGTGTTCTCCTTTGTATATATCTGCTCAACATATTTGTTTTTCTACAGTTCACATATATGAAGAGAGCAGGACAACCATGACAAGTTCCTGAACCTTTCCGTTCAGCTATCGATCAAAATGGAAATAAACATCACATACAATGGTTAGAACATAAGAAGGAGTGAAAGGCATTGGCATCAGTTGTTTTACAGCGTAGTCGTAAGAAGAGATTGGAACAGGGACATCCTTGGGTCTACGGAAATGAAATTGCTCGGTAGAAGGAAATCCAGAGGCAGGAGATTTAGTAAATATAACGAACCATCAGGGAAGATATCTGGCAACAGGTTATTATAACCCTACATCACAAATAACGGTGCGAGCTGTTTCGTATCAACCCATTGAACAAATGGATCAACTCTTTTTTACAGAGCGCTTCCGCAGCTGCTTGAAGCATAGGGAACGTTTTTTACAAGAAGAGAATGCTTATCGATTGGTATATGGTGAAGCAGACTTTTTGCCAGGTCTCATTGTGGATCGATTTGGTGATGTGCTCGTCGTTCAGCTGCTAACACTTGGTATGGACAAAAGACGCAAAGAAATTGTAGATGCACTGGTTGAAGTTATGCAGCCACAGGGTATTTACGAACGCAGTGACGTTTCGATTCGTGAGCTAGAAGGACTGGAGCAAGTGAAGGGTTCTCTATATGGGGAATGTCCTCGTTATGTTACGGTGCTTGAAAATGGACTTCAAATTCGTGTTGATATTGAAGAAGGACAGAAGACCGGATATTTCTTCGATCAACGTGAAAACCGTGCTTCCATTCAGCCGCTGATGACGGGCTGGGGCGATCGGAGCGGGATTACACTGCAAGAGGTTGATCAGGATGGTGAAGTTTCTAAGCAACCTGTTAATAAAAGTGGTAAAGTTGTTACCTTCCCGTACTGGATGGCGCTACAGTACTGGAGTGCTTCTCGCATACGGGCAGTTTCACCTTGAACGCTTGTAAATATGGAGCTAAGAAAGTAACTTGTCTAGATATTTCAGAACATGCCATTGAAAGTGCGCGAGATAACGTGGCTTTAAATGGTTTTGAAGATCGGGTCGAGTTTGTTGTTGATGATGCTTTCCAATATTTACGTTCTCAGGTCAAGGGTGCAGAGGAAAGACAGCTACGTGCTGGAGGCAAAACGGATAAAGTCGATACCTCTAAGGCGATGACAGCTGGGATCGGCCGGACCTGGGATGTGGTTATTCTAGACCCGCCTGCATTTGCCAAGACCAAGAGTGCTGTTAAAGGCGCATGCCGTGGTTACAAGGACATCAATTTGCATGGAATGAAGCTTGTGAATGAGGGTGGATTTCTAGTGACAGCTAGCTGTTCTTACCACATGCGTCCGGATTTGTTCTTGGAGACGATTCAAGAAGCAGCTGCTGACGCCGGTAAAATTCTTCGACTCGTAGAGTGGAGAGCGGCAGGTAAGGACCACCCACAAATTCTGGGTGTCGATGAAGGTCATTATCTCAAATTTGCGATTTTTGAAGTGCGCAGCAAAACCGCTCTTTAATACTATTTTATAGATGGACATCGATCCCTTATGGCACTCAGAATGCTATAGGGGTTTATTTATTTTCAAATCCCTAACATTTTACAATTTAGCAAACGTACGTTCCTTAATAATTAGATGTGTTATACTTCTAAAGGTACGAGGTATTCAATTATAGTTAAATTCCGCTCAGATTAAGGGTAGCGGTTTACATATGAAGGAGGCAAGCGCCATGTCGGTTCATATTCTCATGGGACGCTCGGGAAGCGGGAAAACAACAAGGATTTTACAAGAGATAACATCTAGCTTAATACATCGCCTCAAGGAAAACCTATTATTTTTCTTGTTCCTGAACAGGGATCTTTTCAGGCCGAGCATGGACTTGTAACGTCTGGGGTCAAGGGGAGCATACGAGCGCAAGTATTAAGTTTTCGGCGTCTCGCCTATCGGGTTATGCAAGAAACGGGAGCTCCGCCAGAGTTGGCATCAGTGAAGAAGGCAAGAAAATGTTATTATACAAAATCATTCAGCGCCGCAAGGAACAGTTGAAATTGTTTGGAGCCTCAGGTGAACAAATGGGATTTGTAGGTAGACTGAGTCAGCTATATACGGAAATGAAGCGTTACTGTGTGGATTCATCTGCTGTTGAAGAGCAGCTTGAGCGTATGGCATCTAGTCAATTAGGCTCCCCGATCCTTAGAAATAAACTAGAGGATTTATATACGGTATATCGGGATTTTGAACATGAATTATCGCCGCTATATGTTGATGACGAAGACAATCTAGTGACTTTAGCTGAAGGGATTGCAGATTCTTCTTATATTAAAGGTGCAGATATATGGATTGACGGGTTTCATGGTTTTACTCCACAGGAATATCGGGTGCTGGAGCAGCTAATGGTTCATGCTGCATCGGTTACGATTGCTTTGACTTTGGATAAGCCCTATGGAGGAGCGGTGGCTTTGAATGAACTGGACTTATTCCATCCCACAGCAACAACATATATAAAAATTAAAGGTATGGCCGAAGAGCTTCAGGTTGAATCGGATGACACATTACTGTCTCCACCTATCCTTCCACGCTTTATGGATCATCCCAAACTAGCTCATGTAGAACGTGGATACGACCGTTGTCTTCGCTGGAGTGGTTCCATGTTAAGTGAAACGGAGGAGCTATCGATTCATACTGCCCCAAATCGTCGTACTGAGGTCGAAGGAGCACTTCGGGAAATGTCACGGCTCGCACGTGAGGAAGGTGTTCGTTACCGTGATATGGTTCTGCTAGTCCGTAATTTAGGTGACTATGAGCATTTGGTTGGACCCCTGTTTACGGATTATGAAATACCATTTTTCCTAGATCAGAAGAGGAGCGAACTTCATCATCCGCTGGTTGAATTTATTCGTGCTTCACTTGATATTGTGCAGCGTTTCTGGCGTCATGAGGATGTATTTCGGTGTGTGAAGAGTGACTTGCTTCTGCCAAAGGACGGTTCCTTGGAGCGGACAGATATGGACAGGCTAGAGAATTATGCGCTTGCTTGTGGCATCCAGGGCTATCGCTGGACGGATGGTCGTCCATGGAGGAATATTCCGAGTCTTTCGCTTGAGGGCGTAAATGGGGATGTCCAAAAGTCGGGCGTGGATTTACTTGATGTTATGGAGCAATGCCGTGAAGTGATTACGGGACCTTTGTTTGCTTTTGAGAAAAAATTGAAAAAGGCAAAAACGGCGCTTGAAATGAGCACGGCGGTATATGAACTAATGGAAGAATGCGAGATTCCGCAAAAGCTGGATTCTTGGAGTCGTCAGGCTCTAGAGGAAGGAAGACCTGAAGCAGCGAAGGAACATCGGCAGTTATGGAGTCTGGTTCTCGATTTGCTCGATCAAATCGTAGAAATGATGGGCTCTGAGAAAATGAATATTGAATTATTTGCAGGCGTACTTGAAACGGGGCTCAGCGAATTAAAACTAGCATTGGTGCCTCCCTCACTGGATCAGGTATTAGTAGGTAATATGGATCGTACTCGTCCGGGCAATGTAAAATATACGTTTTTATTAGGTGTAAATGATGGGGTTATTCCGGCCATTTTCCAAGAGGATGGTGTTCTTACAGAACAGGAACGTTCCCTTTTAGCAGAAACAGGAATGGAGCTAGCTCCGGGCATCTCACGTAAGCTACTTGATGAACGGTTTCTCATTTATAATGCGATCGTATCTGCAAGTCAGCATCTATGGATCAGTTACCCGGGCGCGGATGATGAAGGGAAGGGACTGCTCCCCTCAGAACTTATCCGCCATTTACGTAAGATGTTCCCTGATTTGCAGGAAAGGGGTCTTTCTACACAGCCTGTATTAGAACAGTCGGTAAATGAGCAGTTAGATTATGTGACAGTTCCCAGACAGACGCTAAGCCACTTAGTTATTCAATTAAGAAATTGGAAACAGGGTGCAGAAATACCTGAGCTATGGTGGAAGATTTATAACTGGTACAGAGCAGATAATGTGTGGAAGCAACCTCTGGATATGATGCTGCGCTCTCTTTTTTATCGCAATGAGACGGTTTCACTACAAACGGGAACGAGCCGCAAACTATATGGAACCAAAGTTCGGACAAGTGTGTCGCGAATGGAGCGATTTGTAGCCTGTCCATTCTCACATTTTGCTTCGCATGGATTGAAGCTTAAGGAAAGACAACTTTATCGATTGAAGGCTCCCGATATCGGGCAATTATTTCACGCTGCGCTGAGTGACATGGCACTGCGTATGCAAGAGCAGCATCGTAGCTGGGGAAGTCTATCGGCAGAAGAATGCCGCACCGAAGCACAAAGAACGGTGGAGCGTCTCGCGCCAATGCTTCAAGGCGAGATCCTACTTAGTTCTAAGCGTTATGGATATATCTCTCGTAAACTTACGAATATCGTGAGTAGAGCTTCTGTCATTTTGGGAGAACATGCTAGGCGTGGTAGTTTCGAACCTGTTGGTTTGGAACTGGACTTTGGTCCGGGTAAACCTTTACCACCGTTGACATTCTCGCTAGAGAACGGAACCGTCATGGAAGTGGTAGGACGTATTGATAGAGTTGACATGGCGCAGGACGAGCATGGTCTGCTGCTTAGAGTCATTGATTATAAATCAGGACAGAAGGACTTAAGGCTGCATGAAGTGTATTACGGTCTAGCCTTGCAAATGCTGACGTATCTCGATGTGCTACTAACATATTCGCAGCAATGGCTTGGTCAACAGGCGCTTCCAGCCGGAACTCTGTATTTCCATGTGCATGATCCTATTCTGCAATCTTCTAATGGAATGAGTATGGAGCAAGCTTCAGAGGAACTATTGAAACGATTTAAGATGAAGGGTCTGCTGGTTGCTGACCGTGATGTCGTTTCCAAAATGGATACGACGCTAGACAAAGGCCATTCATCAATTCTGCCTGTGGCAGTGAAATCAGATGGTAGCTTCTATAGCAGCGCATCTGTTGCGAGTCCAGAACAGTGGGGGCATCTCCTAACCTCAGTAAGAAATAACATCGTTCAGATTGGAACCCGTATTACGGAGGGCGATGTTCACATTGAACCTTATCGAATCCAGCAGGAAACGGCTTGTACATACTGTTCGTTCAAGCCTGTATGTCAATTTGACGAGACGATTGAAGGGAATCACTATCATCTTTTACGCAAACCAGATAAGGGCAAGGTCTGGGATATGCTGTCCGAAGCAGAAGGAGGGAATACACTATGATCGAAGCTGCAAAACCTGTAGGAAGCATGTGGAGTGACGACCAGTGGCAGGCCATCTCCCAATACGGCGACGATATCCTAGTAGCAGCTGCAGCCGGTTCTGGTAAGACCGCCGTGCTGGTAGAACGGATTATTCGCAAAATTATGAACGAAGAGCAAGGCTTTAGTGTGGATCGGCTGCTTGTAGCTACATTTACCAAGGCAGCTGCTGCTGAAATGCGTGAGCGCATTCGAGAAGCACTGGATAAAGAACTCGAAAAAAACCCTGAGCATGAGCATTTACGACGTCAACTCTCTATGCTTGGACGTGCGTCGATTACGACACTGCATTCATTTTGCCTTGAAGTGATTCGTCGTTATTATCAGATGATCCCACTTGATCCTGGATTTCGGATTATCAACGAAAATGAAGCTGAGCTACTTCGTCAAGAAATTCTAGAGGAACTGTTTGAAGAGAAATACGGTCAGGAAACGGATGATAGTACATTTATTAAATTGGTGGATTGGTTTAGTGGTGAGCGGAGTGATGATGCGGTCTATGCATTAGTACAGAAGCTGTATGATTTCTCGCGTAGTCATCCATGGCCAGATGAGTGGCTTCGTAACATGGCTACTGCATTTTCGGTAAAAGACACAGCAGATTTGAGTAGGACGGCTTGGGTCAAAAGCATTCTTCAGGATGCCAGACTGGCGCTAGCTGGAGCCGTAGCTCTGCTAGAACAAGCTCATCAAGTCGCTATGATGCCTGGCGGACCAGGTCCATACGTGGATAATTTGAATGCAGATTTAGATATGGTGCGTGGTCTACAGGATGCCCTGGAACATCGCCAATGGGATGAGCTGTTTCCCGTTTTTCAAAATGCAGCATTTGGTAAATTAAAGAGCTGCCGTAAAGATGAAACGGATCCGATCATGCAGGAGCGGGTTAAAGAGCTGAGAGAATCCGTCAAGAAGACAGTGAATGATCTCAAAGGAGCTTTATTTGGTCGTCCTGCTGAGACCTTCTTAGTAGAGCTTCATGAAGCTGCTCCACTAATGCAGGAACTTTCGAGCATTGTTATTCTCTTCGGTGAACGTTATCAGATGGAAAAGCGGCGCAGAGGAACAGTCGATTTTAGTGATTTGGAGCATTACTGTCTGCAAATCCTGCGCGACCCTGCATCGACACCAGATCGAGTTATTCCTTCAGATGCAGCGATGGAATATCGGGCGCAATTCGATGAAGTTCTATTAGATGAATACCAGGACACGAATAGTGTGCAAGAAAATATTGTAAGGCTTATCTCGAGGGAACAACCAGGTAACCGATTTATGGTCGGTGATGTGAAGCAGAGTATCTATCGCTTTCGCTTGGCCGAGCCCGGTCTATTTCTGGATAAGTATCGCAGATATGCTCTTGAGCAAACCGAAGGAGTACGCATTGATTTGGCGCGCAACTTTCGTAGTCGGCTGGAAGTCGTGAATGCGGTAAATGTCTTGTTTCGCCAATTGATGAATGAAACGGTAGCTGAGATAAACTATGACAAGCGAGCAGAATTAGTGTATGGCGCTTCTTTTCCAATAAAGGAGATTAAAGAAGGGTTTATACCTGAACAGACCTATACACCTGAGCTTGTGCTGATTGAACGAGCACATGAAGACCAACTCTCAGCTGATGATTCATCAGAGTCGGATACGGGAAGTAGCGGTCTGATGCAGGAAAGCGAAGTTGTGGAAATGGAGACGGCTCAAATTGAGGCAAGGGCCATTGCCCGCAAAATTAGATCGATGATGGGTGAGACAACGGCTGAACCGTTCATGGTTTACGATAAAGGACTTCAGGCAATGCGGCCGGTTCGTTACGGCGATATGGTTATTTTGCTGCGGTCTGCTTATTTGTGGGGACCACTAATATTAGAAGAATTGAGACAGTTAGGTATTCCGGCAGATGGAGAACAGAACAAGGGATATTTTCAAGCAACAGAAGTAGAAATTATGCTGTCCTTATTACAGATTATTGATAATCCTCAGCAGGATATTCCGCTTGCTGGCGTACTTCGTTCACCTGTCGTTGGATTGAGTGAGGAGGAGCTAGCACAAATACGTTTATGTAGTGGAGGCTCATTCTATGAGGCGATGCTTGCAGCGATCCAGCAGCTTCATAGTGTTAGTAATGTAAAAGCCTTTAAAGGTGATAACGAACATGTGGGAGAGTCCGTTGAAGCGTCTGAGCTCCATTATATCAAGGAGAGTATTGAGTTGGCTCAGCAGGAAGCTGTAGCCACAGCGGAATCAGAGCGCACTAGTTCCTTGACACCTGACATATCAGAGGGTGATTTTACAGGAGTATCTTCATTATTACGGGATAAAATCACAGCTTTTCTGGAGCAACTTGAAGGTTGGCGGAATGCTGCTCGTCAGGGAAGTCTAGGTGATTTGATCTGGCGCGTTTATCGTGAGACAGGATATCTTGATTGGGTTGGTGGCTTGCCCGGAGGTGGACAACGTCAAGGGAATCTCAAGGCACTGCATGATAGGGCTGTCCAGTTTGAGCAGACCACAGCTTCACGAGGGTTATTCCGATTTCTTACCTTTGTTGCTCGTCTTCGGGATCGCGGTTCGGATCTTGGAGGGCCAAGTGGAACGCAGCAGAAAGATAACGCTGTAAGGATCATGACGATTCACAAAAGTAAGGGGCTTGAGTTTCCGGTTGTTTTTATTGCGGGCATGTCTAAGCAATTTAATCAACAGGATTTGAACTCTTCGTTCCTTATTCATAAAGAGCTCGGATTTGGTCCAAAATTTGTGGATCAGCTTCATCGGGTTAGCTATCCTACACTGGCGAATCTCGCCATTCGGCGTCGATCACAACTAGAGCTACTGGCCGAAGAATTACGAGTGCTCTATGTAGGGCTTACGCGTCCTAAAGAGAAGCTGATTCTGATTGGATCGGTTAAAGATTTACCTAAGAAAATATCCTCTTGGGCGCAGATACAGCAGGAACAGCAATACCTACTTCCGGATTATATCTTGGCAAGAGGACGTAGTTATTTGGACTGGGTTGGACCTGCATTGATCCGCCATCCAGATGCTTGGTTATTAAGGGAAATTAACGGCTCAGAAGAAGGTGTGTCAACCGTGCTGGAATCCGACCCTTCATCATGGAACATATCGGTTTGGTCAGGAGATGATTTGTCTTTAGCTACACTTGGCGGATGGGAAGATTCCGAGGAATCAACACCTGAACGTCGAACGATATTGCAAGCGATGAAGAGTAGACTGCCGATTGTAACCGGAACTTCAAATCATCAATCGGCTCTTGAATCTCAAGTGAATTCGCAGCTTTCATGGCAGTATCCTTTTGCGGCAGCGAGCAGATTATCTGCCAAAACTTCTGTGACTGAAATGAAGAAACTAATTTCTCTGCAAGAACAGCCAGCACTTGATTGGGTAGAAGAGTCCATTATGCGTGAGGAAATGACTGTTAAAGGTGGAAAGACATCTCCAGAACACACGTTACAGCTTCGCAGACCGAAGTTTATGGAACAAAAAGCAATGTCCCCTACGGAAAGAGGTACGGTGTATCATACCGTAATGCAGCATATTCCTTTAGATCAAGGAACAGTGGATACTGCGGTTGTCGAGCAAACTATTCAATACCTGACAGAGCGGGAGATGATTACCCGTGAGCAGGCGAATATGATAAAACAGCCGGAAGTGCAGTTATTCTATGAGAGTGACATAGGCAAAAGATTATTAAATGCTGAGTGGGTATTAAGAGAAATGCCATTTAGTTATGGACTTACGGCTGAAGACGCCTATAAGGGTCTTATGATGCTGAATGCTACGGATATGCCTTCTGAATCCATGCCAAGTACGGAAGAAACTGTGCTCATTCAAGGTGTAGTGGACTGTCTATTCCGATTAGAAGACAAGCTTATTCTAGTAGATTACAAGACAGATCGGGTACTGGAGCAACGAGGTGGTATCGAAGTATTAACGGAGCAGTATCGGTTTCAATTAGAGCTATACAGTAAGGCACTGTCAGACATTTTAGGAGAAGAAATCAGTGAGAAATGGCTGTATTTCTTTGATGGTGGACATGTGTCCAGGCTGTAGAAATTATGTCATACAGACCATAATCTTAATTCAGAGTTTCGCTGAACTTAAATATAAGAAAAGCTAGTATGGGAGAGGAACGGACATATGAGGATATTGCATACGGCGGACTGGCATTTTGGACGTTCGCTTGAAGGACGGAGTCGTCTGAGGGAGCAAGAGGATTTCGTAGATGAACTAGTGAAAATTGCGTCAGATCAGCAGGCCGATCTTATTCTAATGGCGGGAGACGTATATGATTCTGTCAATCCGCCTGCGGCTGCCGAGCAGCTTTTTTACGAGGCATCTGCTAGACTCACCGCTGAAGGACGCCCGCTGGTTGTCATTGCAGGCAACCATGATCAACCTGAACGTGTATCCTCTGTTTCACCCCTTGTATCCCGACAAGGCATCACCTTAGTCGGGCTTCCTATTGCTGAGGCTATTACAGTTCACGCGTCCCGTACGAATGAAATAGCCAAAATCGCTGCACTTCCATATCCTTCGGAAGCACGACTAAATGAGCTACTCTCAGCAGAAGGCGACGAGGATGAACTGCGCCGAGCATACAGTGCCCGTGTTGGTAAATTAATGCGTATGCTTGCACGTGATTTTTCCTCACAAACCATCAATTTGGCGATGAGTCATATATATGTATTGGGCGGGGTAGAGAGTGACTCGGAGCGTCCTATTCAGGTCGGAGGAGCGTATACGGTTGACCCCTCTGCACTATCCATTGGAGCGCAGTATACCGCTTTGGGGCACTTACACCGCTCACAAGCAGTGAAAAGTGAAGGTATGGTGCAGTATAGCGGTTCTCCATTAGCGTACAGCTTCTCAGAAGCAGGACAGGCTAAGTCGGTGACGATGCTAGATATTTTGCCTAGTAAGCAGCCAGTGATGGAAGAGATTTTTCTATCCTGCGGACGCCCGTTAGTGCGTTGGAAGGCCAAAGGTGGACTCGATGAGGTTTACCGTTGGTTGGAGGAAGGGCGAGATGAGCAGGCATTTATTGATCTAGAGATTTCATTGACCGAAGCCATGTCGCTTGGCGAAATCCAGCAGCTTCGCAAGAGTCGCGAAGGATTTGTGCATATCCGTCCAGTGTATCCAGAGATGGAAGCTGCTGAGCTACAGCATGAACGCTCGCGTTTGCCAGTACCAGAGCTGTTCCGGCGATTCTATCAACGCCAGACAGGTGGAGCTGAGCCAGAAGAGGCTTTGGTAGACTTGTTTCTGCAGCTTGTCGAGGAAGATGCAGATACAAAGGAGGAAGAGACACAATGAAGCCCATTACACTGAAGCTATCAGGACTGCAGAGCTATCGTGAAATGCAGCAGATTGATTTTGAAAACCTGTGTGAAATGGGCTTATTTGGAATTTTCGGTCCTACAGGCAGTGGTAAATCAACGTTGCTTGATGCGATGACGCTAGCGTTATACGGTAAGGTAGAACGAGCGGTGAATGGCACACAAGGAATAATGAATCACTCTGAGGATTCGTTATTCGTGTCTTTTGCATTTGAATTAAGTTCAGCTAATAATGTCCAACGCTACCGAGTAGAGCGTCGTTTTAAAAGGGTTAACGAGCTATCTGTGAGTAACACAATCAGCCGCTTTATCGAGATCACATCAGAAGGTGAAACGGTACTAGCGGACAAGCTAGCGGATGTGACACGATGTGTTGAAGATAAGATTGGACTTAAAATGGATGATTTCACTCGAGCAGTGGTCCTCCCTCAGGGTTAAATTTGCGGAATTCCTTTCACTTAAGGGCAGTGAGCGCAGACAAATGCTGCAGCGATTATTTCACTTAGAACAGTATGGGGATCAGCTAGCGGCCAAACTTAGCCGTCGTGTAAAAGAGAATGATGCCGTTCTGCAGACCGTTGAAGCGGAGCAGCAAGGTCTTGGAAATGCTGGTGCCGAGGCTCTAAAAGAGGCTAAGCATCAATTGAAGAATGCCACAGGTCATGCTGACTCCTCACGTAAACAACTGCATGAAATGAACACAAGAGTTGAACAAAGAGGCAAAGTTCGAGATTGGCAGTTGCAGCGTAATACGTATCAGTCTCAGCTGGATCAACTATCTGCGAAGTCAGAGCAAATCTCAGTGCTTGAGCAAAAACTTAGCTATTCTTCCTCTGCTCAATTGATTAGACCTGCTTTGATACAGTGGCTTGAGAGTAAGAAAGAATGGGATCAACGCCAGGTGGTGGCAATTTCATCGCAGTCCGAAGCTGAAGCTGCGGAACAGATCGCAAAGCAAGCAAGCGCTGAGGATGAGGCCATGCAGCATAAACTCTCTGTTGAAGAGCCTCAGCTACGGCAACGTCAGGATCAGCTTGAGCAGGCTGTAGATATGCAACAAGAGTCCCAGAAACTGCAAGTGATGCTAAATGATTTAACCCAGAAGAAGCAAGAAACAATGAGTGAGCTGGATCAGCAGCGTCAATTACTTATAAAGGAGCAAGAGCTATTAGCTAAGGGACAGAAGCGGCAGTCTGTATTGCAAGAAAGCTTGAATCAATTGGAGGTTCGTTCGAAAGAGCGAGACACTGTAAATATAGCCATGAGGCGGTTACAGCGTCTAAGATCTTGTGATGATCAATTGCTTCAGGTGCAAAAGGAGTTGCAGCAGCAGGAAGACAAATGTGTAGCAGCCCGCCAAAAGATCGAGCAATCAGTAGGTGAACAAGAAGCTTGGCAGAAAAAGTATGAAGTGATTTTACGGGAACGCGCTTCTTATATTGAGGCGCTATCAAGCTGGGAGAATCGAACGATTCTATCGCTTCATCAGTTGGACAAGGAGGAGGAACTTCTTCGTCAAGCATTGAAGCAAGCGCAGGTTCATGCGCTATCATTAGCACTTGCATCAGAACTCCAATCGGGAGCTCCCTGTTCTGTTTGCGGATCTACGCATCATCCGAGTCCCGCAGTTATGGAAGAACATACGAACAGGCCTGCAGAAACGTTAGAAGCGCAGCTTGAGTCGCTTAGAGATACGCGTAATCGGCTTCAGGAGCTGCGGTTGACCCTGCGGCAACTATTGCATGAAAGCCGTAGTCTAGCCCTTACGGAGCATGTTGAAACGGATGCTGCTTCAGACGAAGTAGCTGCCTCCATTGAAGTTGTTCCAAGTAATGCTTCAGAGGATGAGCTGAAAGAGAATACGGTTGACGGATTAAATGAGTTAATTGAGATAGAATCTACCGTTTTGGAACTGTCCCGTACACTTGAGCGTATTCGAAATGAAATAAGCGGCTTTAAAGCACAACAGGAAGATCTACGCCGAAGTAGCGAGAGATATGTGCTGGAGGCGGAAGCTGGAGAGCATCTATTGGAACAGCTGCGGATCAAGGCTGTTAGGCTCGAAGAGGAGAGCTTAGGACTACGACAAGAATGGAAGCAGGAGCTGCCTGAACTTGAGCCACAAGAAGCTGAGTTTCGGCTAACTGAGATACAACGTAAAGACGCTGAATCGGAACAGGTTAAGGAGCGACTTCAGATTAGTGTTCCTTTCTTGGAAGAAAAGCGTCAATCTGTACAGTCTTTAGAGCAGCGTATGATTGAGCTCGATAAGGCACTCATACAGTGGGATACCCAGTTGCAAGGCAAACAAGAGCTGCTAATTGAGAAAAAGAAACGGCTACAAGTTTGGGTTGGTGAAGAGCGTGCAGAGGAGCTACTTGAAGCATGCAAACAACAGCTACTGGTGCTTCGCGAAAAAGTAGCCGGTTCGAAGCAGCGCCGCCATGAAGCGGAGCTTGCAGGGCACGAGAAGGCTAAAGCCGCTGCAATGGCTGCGCAGGCCGCAGCATCGGCCTGTGAACATCATCAGAATGCGGCTGCGCGATGGGAGGAGCAACTTGCATCCTCGCCTTTCGAGACAGCTGAAGAAGTGGAGACTTCCAGCTTAAAGCCAGAACAAGAGGCACAGCACACCGAGCAGGTGAAGCAGCATCGTGAAAGCGAACGTGAGGCAATGATCCAGCTGCGTAAGCTCGATCAGCAGCTAGCGGGGGATTCAGTCACTGAGGAAGAGTGGCAAGGACTCACCGCTCAGCTCGAACAGTGCCGCACAGCCGATGAAGAGGCACTTCAGGTTCGTGCGCGCGCGCAGCGCGACTTAGAGGATGTAGAGAAACGACATATTCGCTGGACCGAACTGGAGCAGATACGTGTACAACGTCATCATGAAGGGGAGAAGCTGTCCAAACTTCAATCTTGTCTACGCGGTAACGCATTTGTCGAATATATCGCAGAGGAACAGCTCATGCAGGTCAGCCAATCGGCTTCCCAGCGCCTCCGCTTTCTGACGAAACAGCGTTATGCGCTGGAAGTCGATTCTGGAGGCGGATTTTTGATCCGAGATGATGCCAATGGTGGTGTACGGCGTCCTGTTTCTACTCTTTCAGGGGGAGAGACCTTCTTGACCTCGCTTTCACTCGCTTTGGCATTATCTGCTCAAATTCAATTGCGTGGTCAATATCCGCTGCAATTCTTTTTCTTAGATGAAGGTTTTGGTACCCTTGACCCGGAGCTTCTGGATACAGTGATCACTTCATTGGAAAGATTGCATAATGATCAGCTGACGGTCGGTATCATTAGCCATGTACCTGAGCTTCGAGCTCGTCTGCCACGCAAACTAGTGGTGTTGCCAGCAGAACAAGCAGGGGCAGGTTCGAGGATTGTTGTTGAACAAATGTAAGGAGAACGAAGTGATCCAACTTGTGGGGTCAGAATCTGTTACTTGGGACAAGTGAGGAGTGTCACAGTAACAGCATCATGCTACTGTTATAATACAGTTAAAGCCGACATCTTAAAGAAGCACCTCGCGGACGTATGATGAGGGATGATTTATATCCCTTACATACGTTCGTGCGCCATGAAGCTGTTTTCAGCGGAGTGGGTGCTTCTTTTTTTTGCGTTTTTAGCTTTCTTTTTTTTATATGGGCAGTAGCCATTCGCCTAATCCCGAATATGATGGCGTATAGATTATTGAACTTAGGGAGGCTTACACGCATGAGCAAGGAAAAAATTGAGGTTAAAGAACTTTGTGTTAAGCACGTACATCGGTATGTGCGCGTATGGATGTTGGATGGTACTGCCCATGATGGATTTGTGGAAAGCGTGGATGAGGATAAAGTATGTTTAGCAGTTCCGATTGGGCATGAATTAATGCCGCTTCATCATCATCAACATCATCAGGGGTGCGGCTGTGGTCACCATGACGGATATCGTCAGGGCGATTCTCGTGGATTCTATCCAGGCTATTACCCTCCTTACGGTGGTTACGGCTACCCATATGGTCGTCGCCGTTTTAACCGTTTAATTTTGCCGCTTGCGGGTTTAACTGCGTTGACGTTATTACCATACTTCTGAGTTGCGTGATCTTCCAAAAGGTGACTGCTGAGCAATCAGCGTCATCTTTTTTTATATAGGAAAAGTAGTTGGACGAGAGCTAGCATCATCCGTTATGATTAGGGAAATATGTACACTCCCAAGGAGGCCATAACAATGGATTGTCTTTTTTGTAAAATTTCAGAGGGAAGTATTCCTTCACAAAAAGTGTTTGAAAATGAAAGATTACTTGCATTTAAGGATATTCAGCCTGCTGCGCCCGTTCATATCCTTATTATTCCTAAGAAGCACATTGCATCAATGAACGATGTGCAGGAGGAGGATTTGTCATTAATCGCTGAAATGCACCGAGTTGCTCAGGACATTGCAAAGGATATGGGGATATTTGAGTCAGGCTATCGCCTCATTAACAACTGTGGTCCAGATAGTGGACAAGCTGTCCACCATTTACACTATCATGTGCTTGGAGGCGCGAAATTAGGCGCTTTAACAGGGATTTCAGACTCGCATAGCTAATATTTTTGCAGGATTTTCAAAATGCTTTTATGAAAATATGGGTTGTAAGGTTGACACCCTATTTATTCATACCTATAATTATAGTTGATGAACCGTGTTATTGCTCTTGGACGGTCTGGTCGGAGGGAGGGAAAACTGGTGTCTGAAACTAAAGTTCGCAAAAACGAGACTATAGATGCTGCACTTCGCCGTTTTAAGCGCTCCATCGCTAAGGATGGTGTATTGGCTGAGGTGAAGAAACGCAAGCATTATGAAAAGCCAAGCGTAAAGCGCAAGAAAAAGTCCGAGGCTGCTCGTAAGAGAAAGTTTTAGGAGGATTTAAACTACATGAATCTTAGCGAACGATTAAACGAAGATATGAAGCAAGCGATGAAGAGTAAGGACAAATTCAAACTCTCCACCATTCGAATGGTTCGTTCGACGATCAAGAATCTTGAAATAGATTTGAAAAGAGATTTGGATGACAGCGAAGTGCTTGATATTTTAAGTCGTGAAATCAAACAGCGCAAAGATGCCCTCCAAGAATTTGAAAAAGCAGGCCGCGACAATCTTGTTGCAAGTTCCAAAGCAGAAATCGAGATTATCGGTCAGTACCTTCCCGCACAGCTTTCTGAAGAAGAAATTAAAGTGATTGTACAGCAGACCATCCAAGAAACCGGTGCTTCTTCAAAAGCCGAGATGGGGAAAGTGATGAGCGCCTTGATGCCAAAGGTTAAAGGTATTTCTGATGGCAAACTTGTGAACCAGGTGGTTCAGCAATTTCTGCAATAAAAATAACCGAAACACCCCTTATATTAAGGGGTGTTTTTTCTTTTTTGAAACGATTTAGGCATTGGTGCGTAGTAACTTCCATAAGCTGGACAATATAAAGGAAAGGAGGTCATGAACATGAGTCTGTCCAAATTTAACAAAATGGTAGCAATATGGGCAGTAACATTGATCATTTGCCTAGCTTTCGCGTCTTCTGGATGTATTGGATCTATCTCTGCCGCTGAATCATCGAAAAGTGGTCCCGTTTATATAATACCGGTAGATCAGGAAATTGAAACTGGACTTCAGAAGTTTATGCAGCGGGGATTTAAAGAAGCCACCAAGATAAATGCTAGCTTAATTGTGTTGGAAGTGAATACACCAGGCGGGACGGTAAAAACAGCTGAAGAAATTGGCCAAATGATTCGTAGTAGTAAAATACCAACGGTAGCGTACATACGCGGAAACGCAGCTTCTGCAGGAAGCTATATCGCGTTAAACGCTAACAAAATTGCCATGAGTCCGGGCAGTATGATCGGTGCGGCAGCTATGGTAGATAGCACGGGTAAGCGCGTGGAAGATGCCAAGCTTGTAGCCTACTGGAAATCAGTCATGGCGAGTGCAGCTGAGTCTAGTGGGCGTAATCGACAAATCGCCGAAGGCATGGCCGATATTAATTTGGTTGTAGATATGCCAGAGATCGGTGAGAAGAAAAATAAGGGAGATATTATTGCTCTCTCTAGTGAGCAGGCCCTTAAAGTAGGATATGCTGACAAAATAGCTTCTTCACCTGAAGAAGTCATTGCATGGATGGGCTATTCGACAGATGATGTATTTCAGGTTGAGCATACCGGAGCTGAAAAACTTGCCACGATTTTGACGAATCCAATTGTGATGACGATCTTGCTATTCCTAGGTATCGCAGGGGTCGTTATTGAATTGATCGTTCCTGGATTTGGTGCACCAGGTATTATAGGTATCTCAGCATTTGTACTGTATTTCTTTGGTAACTATGTAGCAGGCTTTGCGGGTTCGGAGACCTGGTTACTATTTATTGTTGGTCTCATACTGATGATACTCGAAATGTTCATTCCTAGTATGGGCATTCTAGGTATTCTAGGTTCTATTAGTTTAGTTGCCGGTGTTGTAAGGGCAGCTTATGATACATCGCATGCGCTGCTATCATTAGGTATCGCTTTTGCAGCAGCTGTGGTTGTTATCGTTATTGTAGCTTTTGTTTTTAAAGAGCGTGGTATTTGGAATCGATTCATTTTGAGTGAATCACTCACCAAGGAACAGGGGTTCACCCCAACGGCGTCGAGAGAAATACTGCTTGGCAAAACGGGAACGAGTGTAACACCGCTACGTCCTGCAGGTACGGTTTTGATCGAAGGTGACCGAATCGATGTTGTGACCGATGGGGAGTTTATCGGTTCCAACTCAGAGGTTACTGTGGTACGAGTAGAAGGATCGCGAATTGTTGTGAAACCGTTATAAAGTCTGTTTTTGTACATGTTCTAATATTTCACTATGAATCCAATGGAGGATGAACCTATTATGGATGGAACTTCTTTGATTCCAATTTTGTTAATTGCCGTCGTTATCATTATTGTGCTGAGTGTATTTTTTAGCTTTTTCCCTGTTATGCTATGGGTTTCAGCCCTTGCTTCTGGCGTTCGGATCAGCATCATTACGCTTGTAGCGATGCGACTGCGTCGAGTTACACCTAGCCGGATTGTTAACCCGTTAATTAAAGCGACTAAAGCGGGTCTTGGATTAAATATTAATCAACTCGAGAGCCATTATCTTGCGGGTGGTAATGTTGACCGTGTAGTTAATGCTCTTATTGCTGCACAGCGTGCGGATATTCCTCTAGAATTCACTCGCGCAGCAGCCATTGACCTCGCAGGACGTGATGTGCTTCTTGCTGTACAAATGAGTGTTAACCCACGCGTGATTGAGACACCTGTCGTAGCTGCGGTAGCGAAGAATGGTATTGAGGTTAAGGTTAAGGCCAGAGTCACAGTACGAGCAAACATAGACCGCCTCGTCGGTGGTGCTGGAGAAGAGACAATCATTGCCCGTGTCGGCGAAGGTATTGTTACGACTGTAGGTTCTAGTGATTCACATAAAGATGTACTGGAGAATCCGGATTCCATTTCCCGTACGGTATTGTCCAAAGGTTTGGATGCTGGAACAGCCTTCGAAATCCTCTCCATTGATATTGCGGACGTTGATGTAGGTAAGAACATCGGTGCCTACCTTCAAACGGAACAAGCGGAAGCTGACAAACGTATTGCTCAAGCGAAGGCTGAAGAACGTCGTGCCATGGCAGTAGCGCAGGAACAAGAAATGAAAGCCCGCGTAGTAGAAATGAGAGCGCGCGTAGTTGAATCCGAATCCGCAGTGCCTCTGGCAATGGCCGAAGCACTTCGTTCAGGTAAAATTGGTGTAATGGACTATATGAATTTGAAGAACATTGAAGCGGATACTCAAATGAGAGGCTCGCTTGGTAAAATGGGTGATGGCGGAGAATATCCGACAAATGATCCCAAAAATAATAAATAGGGAATGATGCATCCATGTGGATCGTTGAAAATTTCTATTGGATCCTGATTGTTGGATTTGCGATCATCTCTGCTCTTAGTAAGAGCGGGAAGTCTAAACAAAAGAATAACCCTCGCGGGATGCCTACTTTTGGAGGGAACGGCGATAGGAAAGAACGTCGGTCCATTGAAGAGGAACGCGATGATCAGAACTCCAATCCAGACACTGGTTCAGTGTTGTATCGTAGTTCTCAGCTTGATACGTCCAGTGGCTCATCTTCCTTTGAAGAGATAGATAATCGAACCTTTGATTCTTTTCCTTCAGGAGATTATAGTACGGGTGAGGGCGTATCTCAAATGTGGGAAGATCAGGAGCCTAAACAGGAGACGCTAGAAGATCGCAAACGCATGATGCAGCGTGACATTGATAAGGTGAATGCATCTTTGGATCGGATTACATCTGTAATGGATGCTGGATCTGACACTTTGGAGGAGTCCAAGCAACACCATATATCGCCGCTTGCAGAACAAGCAAGACAAGGAATCATTTGGTCAGAAATTTTAGGTCCTCCCCGGTCTAAACGTTCATATAATCAAAGACGCAACTAAATTAGTTCCGTATATTAATAAAAAACCTCTTTGTAATGTATTGGGATTTCAAGATCCACGTACCTTCAAAGAGGTTTTTTGTGTTGTATACCCCAGCGCTTATCAAATAATCTCATATTTAAAAGGACCTGAGCATACGTTGTAAAGTACAGGAAGGGGGAAGACCTTCGTATGACCCGGATGAGTCATAGACTGCGAAAATGGACGAATGAAATGCTTGATTTGCCGCAGGATGTTGTTTTAGACCTACCTCGCATTACGATGGTGGGAAATCAAGAAATTTATATTGAGAACCATCGTGGCCTGCAGCACTTTGCTTCCGACCGTATTGTGCTTTCCCTGAGCAAAGGGTCATTAGAGATCCTTGGAGCGGAAATGGTGATTAGAGCGATTATGCCGGAAGAGGTACTGGTCGAAGGCAAGGTCTTTCACATAACTTATCATGAAATGGAGGAGAGCCTATGAAGATACCTACACTAGTAAATACACGGGGTTACGTTACGATTCTGGTTAGAGGTCAGCATGTGGAGCCTTTTATTAATGCTGTCGCAAAGGAGGGTATTCAAGTATGGGATGTAGTACCCATTCAGAGCGATCAGATTGCGATGAAAGTGCTACTTCGTGATTTCTACGCTCTCCGTCCGCTGTTGAAACGGACAGGCTGTCGTGTGCATGTGAGTAAGCGTACGGGCGTTCCATTTTATATGGCGAGGCTATATAAACGCAAATTTTTTGCAGCGGGCATCATCATGTTCTTTATTTTTCTCTTTCTCTTGTCTTCCATGGTGTGGGATGTGAAAGTGATTGGTAACAAAAAAATTGCCACTGAGGATATTTTAGAGGCTGCTAGAGCAGAAGGTATTTATCCATTCCAATGGATTTATCGACTAGATAAACCGGACAAGCTGTCACGTGATTTGAATTCCAAGCTGCCAGGAATTTCATGGGTTGGAGTGGAACGTAAAGGGACCACCATCACGGTGCAGATTGTAGAGGCAGCAGAACCACAGAAGGAACCACTTCTGAGTCAGCGCCATCTAGTAAGCCGTACGGATGCGGTAATTACCAGTATATATGCTGAACAGGGAAGGCCAGTAGTAGCTAAGAATGATCGGGTTAAAAAGGGTCAGATTCTCATCTCCGGCATGCTCGGGGACGAGGCACACTCCGAGCTAGTCGTGGCTAAGGGTGAGGTCAAAGGTCTTGTTTGGCATGAATATAATGTTGCAGTCCCGCTTGTAAAGGAACGGAAGATTTACACGGGGGAACGTAAAAATAGAAGTTATCTAGTTCTAGGAAACCGTGCTGTTCAGTTATGGGGATATGGAAAGAACCCCTATGCACAATCGGAGGTCCTTACAGAGCAAGATCCGCTTTCATGGCGTTCTATCGTTCTTCCTCTAGGCTGGATGACCGAGAAAGTGATGGAAGTTAAAATAAGTCAGGATACTATCGATGTGGAAGAAGCTAAAAAACAAGGTTTAGATGGAGCTATTCGTGATATTTTAGCTAAATACGGCAATGATTCGCAATTGATCAGTCAAAAAATTTTGCATGAGAAGAAAGAGAATGGTAAAGTTTATATGAAAGTGCTTTTAGAAGTGGAAGAGAGGATAGCTGAAGAGCTTCCTATAGTTCAAAACCAAGGAGAATGAGGCTATTTGTCAGAACATAATCACAGCATACAAATTTCACTCCAAAGTGCGGGTGAAGGACTGTCCATTTTCGGACCACAGGATACTTTTTTGAAATTAATTGAAGCTGAAATTCCCGCTAAAATTGATTCCCGGGAAGCCGAAATTACAATTCGCGGCAATGACCACGATGTTCAGGTGTTACAGCAATTGTTCGATGTGCTCCTTCAGTTGGTGCGCAAAGGTTACATCCTTACGGAGCGCGATGTATTGTATGCTATTGATTTAGCCAAAGATTTTCGGGCAGATCAGCTTTTAGATTTGTATAAGGGTGAGATTACTACCACGTTCCGGGGTAAACCCATCCGGGTTAAGACCATCGGACAGAAGCATTATGTTACTACGATTAAGAAGCGTGATATCGTATTCGGTATTGGTCCCGCAGGTACAGGTAAGACGTATCTGGCTGTGGTCCTTGCAGTTGCAGCGCTGAAAGAAGGCTCCGTTAAAAAGATTGTGCTTACTCGTCAGCCGTTGAGGCAGGGGAAAGCCTTGGCTTCTTACCTGGAGATTTGCAAGAGAAGGTTGATCCTTATTTGCGGCCATTATACGATGCCCTTTATGATGTTATGGGTCCAGATCAAACAGCCAAGTCCTTGGAGAGAGGATTAATCGAAATTGCTCCGCTCGCATATATGCGTGGAAGGACATTGGATGATTCTTTTATCATATTGGATGAGGCTCAGAATACGACCGCTGAACAAATGAAGATGTTCCTGACCCGTCTTGGATTTGGATCGAAGATGGTTATTACAGGTGATGTAACCCAGATTGACTTACCAAGAGGTAAGAAATCAGGGCTTATTGAAGCGAAATCTATACTACATGGAATTGATGAGATTGGATTTGTCTTTTTTGCGGAACAAGATGTCGTAAGGCATTCTCTAGTGCAAAAAATCATCGTTGCGTATGATCATGCAGCAGAAAAACAAGATTAGAGGGGATTATCTTTATGACTTCGAAAGAATCGTCATCTGGCAAATCTTTCTCAAGCAAAAGTATTGGCTGGAAGCATAGCGTGCCAACCCGCTATGTTCTATTTTTATTTTTGGTGCTGCTCTTCTATATAAGTCTGGCCTCTGACTTGCTTCCGGAACGCTATAATATCCAGATCGGAACGCATAGCGAGAAGGAAATTACAGCGCCAATGCAAATTCCGAACAATAAGGCTACACTCAAAGCACAAGAACAAGAAGCGGAGCGCGTACAGCCCATCTATAGTATCCTTCCGATCCGTAACGAGAATCTTGTCGTTTCTTTACTGGAGCGAATTGATCGCCTGAATCAAGATGATCAAGTATCTCGTGAGGATAAAGTGGCCATTTATCGTCAGGAAATACCTCAGAGATCTCAAGATTTTATACTTAACTATGTGAATGCTAGTCGTAGTGCGGGTAAGTACACGGACAAGCTTTTGAATGAGTTGGTTAAAGTAACGAATCAGCAGGCCTATCGGATTCCAGAAGAAACATTTATTAAAATGCCGCGGCTCTCATCAGAAGATATTATGAAGATGAAACCGGTAGCACGTGAGATTGTCTCGCGGCTCACAGGCGACCAGATTGTCGAGGCACAGACAGCCCGGGCTAAAGTTGCAGAGCTCGTTAGTACAAGCTCTCTTGATCAACGTACAGCTCGTGAAGTCGTACAGGAGCTGTCTAGACTGGCCATAACTGCCAATAAATTTTACGATGAGGATCTAACCAAGGAAGCTAGAGTACAAGCCCGTGAGAATACACAGACTGTTTATATTAAACAGGGGGATGTCCTGGTCGCCAAAGGTGAGATGATTACAAGCGAATTGTACAATCTTCTCGATGATAGCGGACTACTCAAGAATAAAGTGAATTATTGGCCTCAGGTCGGATTGTTCATGCTTTGTTGCTTGTTGTCCTTCGGACTTCTGATGTTCATTCGTCAATCGAATCCGAATAAGTTCAAATATAACAATGCACAGCTTCTTATGCTTGCCCTTATCTTTGTAATCACGATCGGCTCTATGTATGTGGCAGGCGTGCTACAAAGTAATGAACGCCCCTATATCGGGTATTTAGCTCCAGTTGCGATTGGAGCCATGTTAGTCACCTTGCTGCTTGATATGAGTCTTGCTTTTTTCTGCGCGATGATTTTTGGAGTGCTAGCAAGTGTTATCCTAAATGTTCATCAAGGGCAAATATTTGATTTTAAATTTGGGTTTTTTGCTCTCGTGGTTTCCTACGTTGGGATCTTTACTATTCATAAAGCTAGTCAGCGTTCTACCCTGTTAAAAGGTGGCATCATGGTATGTTTGTTCGGTTCTCTTGCTGTGTTTATGATGACGCTTATTAACACTGGTGGATGGAATCAAATGCAAATGCTGTATGCAATCGGATTCGCTTTTGCTGGAGGGCTACTCACAGCCATTCTGGTTATAGGGCTAATGCCTTTCTTTGAAGTCACGTTCGGCATTCTGTCTGCGCTGAAACTTGTAGAATTGTCTAATCCGAATCATCCGTTGCTGCGTAAGTTGCTTACGGAGACACCGGGAACCTATCATCATAGTGTGATGGTCGGTAACCTGTCAGAGGCTGCTGCTGAGGCGATTGGCGCTGACGGATTACTGTGCCGGGTAGGCTCTTATTATCATGATATCGGCAAGACCAAAAGACCAAGTTACTTCATTGAAAATCAGAACAATATGGAAAATCCGCATGATTCAATTGACCCTAAATTGAGCAAATCTATTATCATTGCGCACGCTAGAGATGGTGTAGAGATGCAAAAAGAGTACAAGCTTCCAAAACCGATTCGTGATATTGCTGAACAGCATCATGGAACGACTTTCCTACATTTCTTTTATCACAAAGCACTTCGTCAGGCTGAAGAATTAGGTAAGGAGCCAGACTTCACGGAAGAGGATTTTCGTTATCCTGGTCCTAAGGCGCAGTCGAAGGAATCAGCTGTTGTCGGCATTGCTGACAGCGTGGAAGCTGCGGTGCGGTCGCTACGTAAACCTACGGTCGAGCAGATCGAGTCCATGATTGAGAAAATTATTAAGAGTCGTCTGGATGATCATCAATTTAACGAATGCGATCTTACGATGAAGGAACTGGATATTGTCGGCAAAACACTACAAGAAAGCGTAATGGGGATTTTTCATTCGCGTATTGAGTATCCTGAAGAGATTAAGAAACCTGCTAGTTCGGTAGCTAGTAGCTGAAGTAGCTGAAATCCAACTTATGTTAATTCAAAGAGGGGCGTAATCAGAATGAGTCTACAACTCGTTTGGAATAATGAACAAGATGTACACAATATTAGTGATGAGTTGATTTCACAGCTGATGCAGGTACTTTATAAGGCTGGAGAAGCGGAGAACGTCACGGATGGGGAAGTTGCTCTGACCTTTGTAGACGATGCTCAAATTCACGAACTAAACCTCGAATACCGTGGTATTGATCGCCCAACGGACGTGCTTTCATTTGCTATGAATGAAACCGTTGATGAGGAACTTGACATTGTGTATGAGTTAGAAGAAGATGAAGAACTGGATGATATTCCTGATGTGCTAGGAGATATTATTATTTCCGTTAATCGCGCGCAGGCTCAGAGTGAAGAATATGGTCATTCGCTGGAACGTGAAATCGGTTTTTTATTTGTTCACGGATTTCTTCATTTGCTAGGATACGACCATCAGGATGAGGCAAGCGAAGCTGAAATGATGGGCAAGCAGGAAGCGGTGCTGGCTCAAGTGGGGTTAACGCGCTAATGGCCAGAAACTCCTTCGCATCATCCGTTGTTTATGCGGTGGAAGGAATTCGATATGCCTTCGCCACACAGATCAATATGAGAATACATGGGGTTGCTGCAATTGTAGTGATTACGGCTGCGGCGCTCCTACATGTTTCGGGACTGCGCTGGTTGTTTCTTCTACTAGCTATTACCTTGGTTATGGTTGCTGAAATGCTCAACACAGCGATTGAGGCTGCTGTTGATTTGACCTCTCCAGATCTGCACCCATTAGCCAAAGCAGCCAAGGATACCGCCGCAGGAGCTGTGCTTCTTGCTGCGGTTTTTGCTATTATCGTCGGTATTATCGTATTTTACCGTCCGGTGCTTGATTGGCTGGTATAAGGCTGTTCACTACATTACTAAACAACTTAGGAGGAATCAGGATGGATTCTGCGACATTACTACAAGAGGCAATTAAAGCTCGTACTAAGGCATATATCCCATATTCACATTTTGGAGTGGGAG
This sequence comes from Paenibacillus pini JCM 16418, assembly GCF_000576305.1. Classification (GTDB taxonomy): domain Bacteria; phylum Bacillota; class Bacilli; order Paenibacillales; family Paenibacillaceae; genus Paenibacillus_AQ; species Paenibacillus_AQ pini. The sequence goes on from NZ_BAVZ01000002.1 coordinate 292,982, forward strand.
CAGCTCTTCTTGATTCAGAAGGAAACGTGCATCATGGCTGTAATGTTGAGAATGCTGCTTATGGACCTACAAACTGTGCTGAGCGCACAGCGATGTTCCGTGCCATTGCAGATGGACATCAAGCGGGGAGCTTTCAAGCGATAGCCATTGTTGCCGACACAGACGGTCCTGTTTCGCCGTGTGGGGTCTGCAGGCAAGTAATGATAGAACTATGCCCTCCCGATATGAAAGTTATTCTGGGCAATATGAAGGGCAATACAAGTGAAACAACAGTTCGCGATTTGCTACCGGGTGCTTTTGGACCGTCAGATCTAGGCAACGTACGCAACTAAGCTAGTTAACAGGAGGAACATACAACTATGGCCAAGGCGTCATTTAAATCAGGATTTGTTGCTATTGTCGGTAGACCGAACGTAGGCAAATCCACATTGATGAATCAGGTAATTGGACAGAAAATTGCAATTATGTCTGATAAACCGCAGACGACAAGAAACAAAATTCACGGAGTATATACAACAACCGATTCTCAGGTTGTTTTTCTAGATACCCCGGGTATTCATAAAAGACAATCCAAACTTGGCGATTTCATGAATCAAACCGCGCTGAACACGCTAAAGGAAGTTGAAGCAGTTCTTTTCTTGGTTGATGTCGCCGAAGGACTTGGCGGTGGTGACCGATTCATTATTGAGCAACTTAAACAAGTGAAAACACCTGTGATTCTGGTGCTGAATAAAATCGATCAGATTGATCCACCAGCATTGCTGCCCATTATTGAGTCATACCGTAAGCTGCATGAATTTGCAGAGATTGTACCTGTTTCCGCAATAAACGGTAACAATGTAAATACTCTTCTTGATCAAGTGAAAAAGTATCTTCCTGAAGGGCCACAATACTATCCTGATGATCAGATCACTGACCACCCAGAACAGTTTGTCTGCGCAGAATTGATTCGTGAGAAGATCCTTCATATGACACGAGAAGAAGTTCCGCATTCCATTGCCGTAACGATTGAAGCGATGTCTGTTCAAGAGAACGGTCTTGTTAACATCTCCGCTGTCATTTTCGTTGAGCGGGATTCCCAAAAGGGAATCATTATCGGTAAACAAGGAGCGCTGCTCAAGCAGGTAGGTAAGCTCGCTCGTTATGATATCGAACGTTTACTTGGATCGAAGATTTTTCTGGAATTATGGGTAAAAGTGAAAAAAGACTGGCGCAACCAAGACCGTGTTCTTCGTGATCTAGGTTTCAACCGCGACTAGAAGTTAATTAGGTGATGCTGGCAGGAATTGCAACACATACTTCATCTGAGTTCGCACATCCTATTTTTTGAGATGCAGACGTCATTTCAGAAAGGATGAATACGAATGCGAGATTTTTCGTGGAAGTATTTTGCAATGACTGGAGATGTCGATGCTTATTTGCTGTATAAAGAAGCCGACGGTACAACTGGCGAAGAGCTGACAGCAACACCTGCAGCTGTTACGTGGAACGAGATGGAACATTATGAAGAAAACGAATGATGCTTGGCTGCTCAGGGAATGGCTGGGTGAAGAGGCGTGCTATACAGGGTTGAAGGGATCGTCATCCGCAGCATGGACTACGGTGAGGGGAACAAAATCATTACGCTTTGCACCGAAAACGCCGGTAAAGTAGGAGTACTCGTCCGTGGAGCTAAAAAAGTAAAGAGCCGGCATGCTGCTTTGACTCAATTATTTACGGTTGGCGAATATGTTTTTTTTAGAAATGGGACAGGGCTAGGTACGCTTAATTCGGGCGAGATTAACCAGTCCCACCACTTGCTAAGGGAAGAATTGTTCAAGGCTGCTTATGCATCGTATGCCTGTGAATTGCTGGATCGTGTTCTCCATGATGAAGAAACTGGTAATTTCTGGTTTCAACAACTTCATGCTTGCCTGCAGGCATTAGAAGAGGATAAAGATCCTGCAATTATTATTCACTTATATGAGATGAAGATTTTACAAGCTGCAGGGTATGGGCCTGAGCTGTACTCCTGCATCTCATGTGGCAGAGAATTAGCGGATGAGTCATTCTTTATCAGTCCTATGCTTGGTGGTATTCTGTGCAGATCGTGCAAGCATCTAGATCCACCCGCAATGAGCATTACCCCGCGTAGTTTGAAGCTGCTAAGGTTGTTCACACAACTTGATCTACGCCGCCTTGGACAAATTGATGTCAAAGACGAGACGAAGAAAGAGCTTAAGTCGATCATGAGAGCCTTTATGGACATGCAGCTAGGGCTAAACCTGAAATCCAGAAGCTTTTTGGATCAGATGGAGAAGTACGAAATGTAAATGAATGATTTGACGAATGCGCGGCAATACATTAATATATACTAAAGTTTCTTGTAAAAGGTCTGAGATGTGTTGATCGGTGTGGCGACCGGGAGCATTCATGTAATTTATATAAAAGTGGATTGTATGTTCGTCTAACGAACGTTTAATCAAGTAGGGTGGAACCGCGGGATCAACAGCTCTCGTCCCTATGTCTGTACAACAGGCATGGGGCGGGAGCTTTTTGCTGTGTTGTGCAGGCTTGATACATAAAAAAGCAAAGGAGTGGCACAGATGAATTTTCAGAAAATGATTTTGACATTGCAGCAATTTTGGGCAGATCAGAACTGCATTATCGTAAATCCCTATGATACCGAAAAGGGAGCGGGTACGATGAACCCGATGACATTTCTACGTTCCCTTGGACCGGAGCCGTGGAAAGTAGCTTATGTAGAGCCATCCCGTAGACCATCGGATGGACGTTATGGGGAGAACCCAAACCGTTTGTATCAGCATCACCAATTTCAGGTCATTATCAAACCTTCACCAGATAATATTCAGGAACTATATTTAGATAGCCTTAAAGCACTTGGGGTAGATGCGCTACATCACGACATCCGCTTTGTAGAGGATAACTGGGAAAACCCATCATTAGGTTGCGCAGGACTTGGATGGGAAGTATGGCTCGACGGCATGGAAATTACTCAATTCACATATTTCCAACAAGTCGGAGGTATTGAGACGAATCCAGTAGCTGTAGAGATTACTTACGGAATGGAACGTCTTGCTTCTTACATTCAGGAGAAAGAAAATGTATTTGATCTTGAATGGGTAAATGGCATCGCGTATGGTGACGTATTCCATCAACCTGAAGTTGAGCATTCTAAATACACATTTGAGGTTTCCGATGTGAAAATGCTTTTTACACTGTTTAACATGTACGAACAGGAAGCGAATAAAGCAATGGAGCAACACTTGGTGTTCCCTGCATATGACTATGTGCTTAAATGTTCCCATACATTTAACTTGCTTGATGCAAGAGGTGCAATCAGTGTAACCGAACGGACAGGATATATTACTCGCGTACGTAATCTAGCACGTCAGGTTGCTGCAACATATCTGGAAGAGCGTGAGAAGCTAGGCTTCCCGCTGTGTAAGAAAGGAGACGTGGAGCATGTCTAAGGATCTCTTATTTGAAATTGGACTAGAGGAAGTGCCTGCAAGGTTTCTTCGTGCTGCAATGCAGCAGCTGAAGGATCGAGTAGTCAAATGGCTGGAACAGTCGAGACTATCCCATGGTGATGTTCATGCATATGCCACTCCACGTCGTTTGGTTGTGCGTGTAGAGTCTTTAGCTGAAAAGCAGGATGATGTGGAGGAAGAAGTTAAAGGACCTTCCCGTAAAATTGCCCTCGATGAGTCAGGCGCATGGAGTAAGGCAGCTCTAGGCTTTGCTCGTGGTCAAGGTGTAGATCCAGAGCAGTTTACATTTAAAGAATTAAACGGTGTTGATTATATTTACGTAACGAAAAGCAGTGTGGGAGTAGAAACTTCTTCGCTGCTTGCTGAAGGTTTACTAAATATATTGTCATCCATGACCTTCCCTAAAAATATGCGCTGGGGCGCTTATGATTATAAATTCGTTCGGCCGATTCGTTGGCTTGTAGCTCTGTTTGGATCTGAAATCATCGAAATGGAAGTAACGGATGTTAAGGCTGGCAACGTAACACGGGGTCATCGTTTCTTGGGTACAGAAGTTGTGATCTCTGATCCTGCATCTTATGTTGAAACACTTCGTGAGCAGCATGTTATTGTTGACGTGCAAGAGCGCAAAGCGATGATTGAGCAGCAAATCCAAGCACTTGCAGATGAGAAGCAGTGGAAGATCGCTGTAAAAGAAGATCTGCTGGAAGAAGTATTGTTTCTCGTAGAAACACCAACGGTATTGTTCGGAACATTTGATCCATCGTTCTTAAATATTCCACAAGAAGTGCTGATTACGTCGATGAGAGAACATCAGCGTTACTTCCCAGTACTTGACGATCAAGGAAAGCTATTGCCTTTCTTTGTTACGGTTCGGAATGGTGATGCCACTTCGCTGGATGTTATTGCTAAAGGGAATGAGAAAGTACTCCGTGCTCGTTTATCCGATGCTAAGTTTTTCTATGATGAAGATCAGAAGCTGCAGATTAAAGATGCCTTATCTAAGCTGGAGACGATCGTATTCCATGAAGAACTTGGAACCATTGGCGATAAAGTACGTAGAATTCGTCGTATTGCAGATCAAGTGGGTCAAGCGCTGCATATTTCAGGTAATCAAGTGGAATCTGTTAGCAGAGCTGCTGATATTTGCAAATTTGATCTGGTAACTCAAATGGTGTATGAGTTCCCTGAACTGCAAGGCGTTATGGGTGAAGATTATGCCCGTAAAGCTGGAGAAAATGAGGATGTGGCTAAGGCGATATTTGAACACTACCAGCCACGCTCAGCATCAGATGATGCACCTTCGTCTATCGTAGGAGCCATTATTAGTATGGCTGATAAAATGGATACGATCGTAGGCTGCTTCTCCATTGGAATTATTCCAACAGGTTCACAAGATCCATATGCTCTACGCCGTCAGGCACAAGGCATTGTTCAAATTATGATTGCTCACCAGCTCCCGCTTACGTTATCACAGCTATTTGACATCGCACTAGATGTGCATGAAGAATTACGTGACATGAAACGTACCAAGTCTGAAATCAGTAAGGATCTGGTAGAATTCTTTGGTCTCCGTGTTAAAAAAGTTCTTTCTGAAAATGTTCGCTACGATGTCGTGGATGCGGTCATTCAAGCTGGATTTGATGATGTAGTGTCTGTTGTCGCTCGTGGAGATGCGTTGATGCAGGCTGTCAACAGCAGTACAGATGATTTTAAAACAACCGTTGAATCATTTAACCGTGTAAGCAACCTAGCGGCCAAAGCAGGCAATGCCGAGGTGAGTGAACAATTGCTACAGGAAGAAGCTGAGAAGGCTCTATATACAGCATGGAGAGCGGTACAACAGCCATATCATACAGCACTAAGTGAGAGAGAGGCTCCCAAGGCACTAGCTTTGCTCGCGCAGTTGAAAGAAGAAATTACACAATTCTTCGATGCAGTCATGGTTATGGCTGAAGACGACAATATTCGTAAGAATCGTTTGGCACTTTTAGCGTCTTTAGATCAGGATTTGAAACAATTTGCCGATTTTAATAAATTGGTGTGGTAATCTTTTGCGATTAAAGGGTATAAATATACGGAAGTGGAGTGGAAACATTGCTCCACTTCTTGGTTGCCCTTTGAAAAATAAGTTTGGCAGAAGTTGTTATTAACCTTAAAGCAGGATTTTAGTGTCTCAGGCTCGTATATATTATTACGGTATAACCATGATAACAGGGTGATGACTTCTGACTAAGTTGAACTTACAAATTGTTGTTGACGGGGATGCCTGTCCTGTGAAATCTGAAATCGCTGAAGTGGCCCGGATTTTCCAAGTTCCAGTGCTGTTGGTTGCTTCATATGATCATTTCATGCGGGAGCAAGCAGGCGTAACTGTTGTTCAAGTCGATCGGAGTGATCAGAGTGCTGACTTGTATATCGCCAATCATATTCATCATGGGGATGTTGTAGTTACCCAAGATTATGGTTTGGCTGCTTTGGCACTTTCTAAGAGCTGTCATGTTATTTCATTCCGCGGTATGTATTATAGTGATGAAGATATTGAACAGATGCTTGATCGGAGACATCATCAGGCCAAGGCAAGGCGGAATGGTAAACATTCCAAGGGTCCTAAACCGATTACCTCAGAGGACAAAACATTTTTTCAACAGAAACTGACAAAACTTTTGCAGAATTTGCAGGAGAACGTTTAATTGTAGCGAATTATATTTACGTGCTAAAAGAGATGAAGGTGGTTATGATGAGTGCCGGACAAGGTATTCCGGAGAATGTCATCGACTCCGTATTGGAGCAACACGATATCGTCGATACGGTAGGCAAGTACGTTCATCTGACGAAGCAGGGGAAATACATGAAGGGGCTTTGCCCATTTCATTCCGAGAAGACCCCGTCTTTTACAGTGACACCTGAACGTCAAATCTTTTATTGCTATGGCTGCGGCAAGGGCGGAAATGCCATCAAATTTAGGATGGAAATCGAAGGATTATCTTTTCCCGAAGCTGTGAAGGTCATGGCAGAAGAGAGCCATATCGCAATGCCAGAAGGACAAGGTGGGGTTGTTATCCCTTCTAATCCAGAGCGTGATCGTTTGTTGCAGGCTTACGAGTGGACGGCCAAATTTTATCACTTTCTGCTAAAGAACACCGAGCACGGCAAAGCAGCAATGGAGTATTTGCGTTCTAGAGGATTCAGCGACAAGATGATTGATCTGTTTCAAATCGGTTATGCTCCTGACCGCTGGGATACCCTGGTTCAGTTCTTGACGAAACGTTCATTTGATCTAGGCGAGATGGAGAAGGGCGGACTGTTATCGGTTCGGAGTGACGGTGAAGATTATCTTGATCGTTTCCGTGATCGTGTCATGTTTCCGATCTATGATCGCAACGGCAGAGTTATTGCTTTTGCCGGTAGGGTCTTAGGGGATGCGCAGCCCAAGTATTTAAATTCACCGGAAAGTAAGCTGTTTAACAAGAGTCGGATTCTGTACAATTTGCATCAAGCTAAACCAGCTATTCGTAAACTTCGGCAGATCGTTCTTTTTGAAGGTTATGGAGATGTAATTTCAGCTTGGGAGGCAGGGGTGCAGAATGGCGTGGCGACGATGGGAACTTCCCTGACCGAAAGCCATACCGGGCTTATGAAGACTATGGCTGACGAAGTAGTGATTTGCTATGACGGTGATCGTGCCGGACAAGCTGCTGCGATGAAGGTCATTCCTCTGCTGGAAGGCATAGGACTTCGCGTCAAAGTCTCTGTCTTGAATGAAGGGCTTGATCCCGATGAATTTATTCATAAGTATGGACAGGAACGATTTGTGCGGCAGATTATTGACGGGGCTGTATCTACTACGAAATTTAAGCTTATATATCTGAAAAAAAACCATATACTGCTAGAAGAAGAAGGTAAAATCGCATATACGAAAGAAGTTCTTCCAATTATCGCGATGCTTCAATCTTCGACTGAACGAGAGGTTTACTTGCGGGAATTATCTGCAGAGCTACAACTTTCCTTCGAAAGTCTTAAGCAGGATTGTAATGAGATCCGCCAGTCTATGCAAAAAAACATGCAGGATGGGGATAATAACGACAAAAGGTGGAATACTGGAAGGCATAAAAAAGGGCGTGTTGCAGCACCGACTTTACTGCCTGCTTATCACACTGGTGAACGCCGTCTTTTAGCGATTATGCTTCAGGATACCGAAGCTGCCCGGTATGTCCAAGAGCGACTCGATGATGCTTTTAATATTGATGATCATCAGCGATTGCTGCTTATCTATATGCCTATTATGCACAAGGCAAACCCCCGGACATCAGCCGGTTTATGTCATCTCTTCATGATGACCGTCTGGAGAAGACACTTAGCTCAATCTCCATGATGGATACACCTCGTGAATGGAATACTCAGGTACTGGATGATTGCATTAAGGAAGTACAAAAAGTCCCTCTGAAATTGCAAATCGATCAGAAAAAGGAAGAAATGATTTCTGCGGAGCGTTCAGGTGACTTTTTGCGTGCGGCACAAATTGCAAGTGAGATTATAGCCCTAGAAAGACAGTAAAGAAAGAGCATGGATATTTCTAGGGAGGAGGGAGTCGAAGTATGGCGAATGATCAGCATACGGAGTTAGAGACAGAATTTACGTTGGACCAGGTCAAAGATCAATTGGTTGAACAAGGTAAGAAAAGATCATCATTAGCTTACAAAGATATCATGGAAAAATTGTCCCCGTTCGATCAAGATCCCGAACAAATGGAAGAATTTTATGAGCATCTAAGTGATTTGGGAATTGAAGTGGTGAATGAGAATGATGAAGAAGTCACCAGCCTTCGGCCTAACGATGAGAATGAAAACAGCAATGACAATGAGGAATTCAGCTTCGATGATGATTTATCTCTTCCACCAGGGATTAAGATCAATGACCCTGTAAGGATGTATTTGAAAGAAATTGGTCGTGTTCCTTTGCTATCAGCTGATGATGAAGTCGAACTGGCTAAGCGAATTGAGAATGGTGATGAAGAAGCGAAGCGCCGCTTAGCGGAAGCCAACCTTCGTCTCGTTGTAAGTATCGCGAAACGTTATGTGGGCCGGGGAATGTTATTCTTGGATCTAATTCAAGAAGGTAACATGGGTCTAATTAAAGCCGTAGAAAAGTTTGACCATAAAAAAGGTTATAAATTCAGTACTTACGCAACTTGGTGGATTCGTCAGGCTATCACGCGTGCAATCGCGGACCAAGCAAGAACAATTCGTATCCCAGTGCATATGGTGGAAACCATAAATAAGCTGATCCGGGTATCCCGTCAGCTGTTGCAGGAATTGGGGCGTGAACCTACGCCAGAAGAAATCGCGGCTGAAATGGAACTGAGTGTAGAGAAAGTTCGGGAAATTATGAAGATCGCTCAAGAACCTGTATCTCTGGAAACACCAATTGGTGAAGAGGATGATTCTCATCTTGGCGACTTTATCGAGGACCAAGAAGCATTGGCCCCTGCTGACGCAGCAGCCTATGAGCTTCTGAAAGAACAACTAGAGGATGTTCTTGATACGCTTACCGAGCGGGAAGAGAACGTACTTCGTCTTCGTTTCGGATTGGATGATGGACGGACAAGAACACTTGAAGAGGTTGGTAAGGTGTTCGGTGTTACACGTGAGCGGATTCGCCAAATTGAGGCTAAAGCACTCCGTAAACTACGTCACCCTAGCCGTAGCAAACGATTAAAGGATTTTCTCGAATAGGATGTACCCAAGGCCTTCTGCATTGAAATACGCAGCAAGGTCTTTTTTCTTGTCATGGATCGTTTGCGTCTTCTATACTTTAGGTTTATTTCCTTTTTTTGTTTTATTGTTTTTTATTTTAGCTCTTTTTTATAATCAATGCAAATGATAAAGGGGTTTTTTAATTCCCAAAATTTAGTGGGAGGCAGGACAATCTGTAGTTTGCAGACTTTGCATCTGTCTGTTAGGGTAAAATAATAAGTGAATCATTCATGAGGATAATATCAAACAAATAAATTGATGGTGTAGGTGGAAGCGTGAAATTATCTAGAAGATTACAACTCATATTGGAACAAGTTCCATCAGGTAGCAGAATAGCAGATATTGGATCTGACCATGCAATGTTACCCGTAGCGGCAGTAGAATCGGGTAGGGCTGTAATGGCAGTAGCGGGAGAGGTTAATCCAGGACCTTTCGATGCGGCAACAAAGCAGGTGGCTGCAGCAGGACTCAGCCATTCCATTTCGGTCAGACGTGGAGACGGCCTTCAGGTGATTTCGCCAGAAGAAGTCGATGTTATTACAATTGCTGGTATGGGCGGGGGCTTAATTACAAGCATATTAGATGCTGATCAGGATAAATTGAAAGGTGTAAGCCAGCTTGTACTTCAGCCAAACGTCGGAGAGGACATATTACGTCGCTGGTTACTTGAGCACCACTGGGTGCTTATATCTGAAATGATTATTGAGGAAGATCATAAATTATATGAGATATTAACGGCCGTGCCTGAAGGTAGCCAAAGCGAGGGACAGCTAACGAATGAACAATTGTATCAAGAACAGACTTGGCAACGAGAATGGAGCGGAGAACCGCCTCTAGTCATTTCGCGTGATTTATTATTACAGATGGGGCCACTACTACTGGCTGATCCTGATCCTGTTTTGTTTGAGAAATGGGAAGGCGAAATCACTAAGCTAGAAGGCATCTTGGCGTCGCTATCATCATCTAAGCTTTCGTCGGCTGAGATGAAGGCGCAGGACATTAGGAAGCAAATAAAGCTTATACAGGAGGTTCTGGCATGTTTGCAAAAGGACAAGCAGTAATTCAATACATGGAGAAGCTTGCACCCAAGCATCTAGCGGTTCCCGATGATCGCATTGGGCTGCAGCTTGGCAGTTTGCAGAAGGATATCCAAAACGTTCTGATTGCCCTAGATGTGAATGATGAGGTTGTTGAAGAGGCTATTCGTGTTAAAGCGGACTTAATCATTGCACATCACGCCATAATCTTCCGTCCATTGAAGCATTTGCAGACGGATAATCCCATGGGTAAATTGTATGAAAAGCTCATTAAGCATGATATAGCTGTGTATATCAGTCATACAAATTTGGATATAACCGAAGGTGGCATGAATGATTGGATGGCAGAAGCCATCGGTATTCAGGCAGGCATCCCTCTCAATGAGGAACATACCGAGCAGCTGTTGAAGCTGGTAGTCTTTGTTCCCAAAAGTCACCATAAACAAGTGCTGAATGCAGTTCTTGATGCTGGGGCGGGTGCTATCGGCAATTATAGCCATTGCAGCTTCAATACGGAAGGTGACGGTACATTTTTACCGGGGAAGGGAACTAATCCCTTTATTGGACAAGCGGGCAAGATTGAAACGGTTGAAGAAATGAGAATAGAGACGATTGTTCCACATGGAATCCGGAGCAAAATTGTGCAGGCAATGATTAAAGCTCATCCTTATGAAGAAGTGGCGTATGACTTATATCCACTGGATTTGAAAGGCCGCACTTTTGGTCTGGGACGAGTAGGGAGGCTAGAACAGCCTCTTAGTTTGGTTGATCTCGTAGAAGTTGTTAAACAGAATTTAGATGTTAAGCATGTACGAGTTGTTGGGGACTTAACGCGTACGATACGAAAAGCTGCTGTACTAGGCGGATCAGGAAGTCGATATGTTTCACCTGCGATGTATAAGGGAGCAGATGTAATCGTTACTGGAGATATTGATTATCATACGGCTCAGGATGCTCTCATGGCTGGAATGGCTATCATTGATGCTGGTCATAATGTTGAGAAAATTATGAAAGCAAAAGTCGCAGAATGGATGCGCGAACAGCTTCATAGTGGTCGTTATGAAACAGAGGTACATGTATCTGAAATCAACACAGAACCTTTCCAGTTTCTATAAAAAATTGGTCTTAGAAACATTTTAAGGGTGCGAGGGTTGTAACGAATGCAAATACCTTGTATACTATCAAGTGTTGTCCGGAAAGTTTGACAGACAATCGCCGGCAGTGTGTAAGACACTGCGGGAGGAAAGTCCGGGCTCCATAGGGCAGGATGCTGGATAACGTCCAGTCAGCGCGAGTTGAAGGATAGTGCCACAGAAATGGACCGCCGATGGCCGTGTAAACGGATCAGGCAAGGATGGAACCGAGGTGTAAGAGACCCCGAGGAACGCTGGTGACTTCGTTCCTGGTAAACCCCATCTGGAGCAAGACCTAATGGAACGCAGCTTCTCTGCAAAGAGTAGCAGCCTTAGCCCGAGGCGCGTTTAGGTTGGTCGCTGGAGCCATGCAGCAATGTATGGCCTAGATAGATGATTGTCGCTTGCTGTGGGAGGGTAGTTCCCGTCTGTACCACGAAGAGCACAGAACCCGGCTTACGTAAAACTTTCCTAACTGCAACAGTAATTACCTTATGATTGTCAAATATAGCGGTGTCTATCGGTTTATCCGGTGGGCACCGCTTTTTGATATGTCTGCTTGGACATAGCCTAATTTAGGAGAATATCACAAGACTAAGGACAAACGTACAAACCTAAAAGGCTATTTAATAATAAGCTGTATTAAAATCATGAAAGGAGTTGCTTCCTATGCATCCTTGTCACCATCATCAACATCCTTGTTTTAATTGTCCTCCTGCAGATCCTGTTTTTACAGACCCTACAGTCATTGTGCAGGACTTCTACTATCCTCAAATTGTTCCGATAGTTCACACGATTAAAGTTGTGAAAAGACATCACTGTTGCCCAGTTCCTAAACACATCTACAATTATGTAACAACTGACGAAAATGTAGAGGTGTCTGGTCATACTCGCAGTGTTAAGAAACAGGGAGCTCAGATCTCTAAATCCAGAACTAAACGCTAATACGGATATGTACAATAAAAAAGCAATCCGTTTTTTGAGCAACGGATTGCTTTTTTTGTACATATACTCAATTCAATCAGCGATAAATATGATTATCACGATTAATGCACTGAATTTAACTGCTTCTGAACATGCTGGGGCCAGAACTGCAGTGGGGCTTCACTGCTACCAGCGGCTTGTAATGCTTTATAAATATCAATTTGTCCATAGCCATAAAAGCTGTCATGTCCTTTGGTCCCCAAATCAATCGTATTACTACGCATAATATCCATAACCTGCTTATTCGTCAGTTCGGGATTTTTGGAGCGGATTAATGCAGCCATGGCAGTTACATGAGGACTTGCCATTGATGTACCTGATAAAGCTGCGTATTGGTTACCAGGATAGGTACTGGCGATGCTGGTACCAGGAGCGGCAACATCAATGTAGTTCCCATAGTTGGAGAAGGAAGCGCGTTTATAGTTTTGATCCGTTGCAGCTACAGCTAACACTTCAGGATATGCCGCAGGATAACCAGGGCGCTCTGTATTATCGTTGCCAGATGCTGCTACGATAACGACATCGCGATCATAAGCATACTTGATTGCATCATGCAGAAACTCGGAGTCCGCATAGTTGCCCAGACTCAGGTTAATAACCTTGGCACCGTGATCTGTAGCCCAAATAATTCCTTCTGCAACGGAATAGGTCGTACCTGATCCTGATTTATCAAGTGCTTTTACAGGCAAAATCTTGTTGTACCAGCTAATGCCTGCAACCCCTTCATTGTTATTGACGAGAGCACCAATGATGCCAGCGACATGGGTTCCATGGCCGACATCATCCATGGGATCACTACCCGGATCAATGACGTTGTAGCCTTCAAGTAATTGACCTTTCAAATCGGGGTGATCGATATCAACCCCTGTATCTACAATCGCCACGATGATATTTTTACTCCCTCTGGATAGGTTCCAGCCTTTACTTGCTTCGATGGCAGGAAGGTTCCATTGGTACTTAGCAAATAGTAGGTCATTCGGGACGATAGGAACGGTTGTATTACTGGCAGAATCCATGCCGTCAGCATTTTCATTGGTCAAGTATAGGAAATGGGGCTCCACATACTGGGGCGACCATTTTTTCTGGAAATAGGTTTTCAGTTCTTCATATCTCATCACACCAGAGCGAAAAATATACGTATATCCAATTTTTCGAGAAGACACGGCCTTAATATCCGACATGATGGTATTCATGTCTTGACGGGAAGGTTCGGTTCGGAAATGAACAACAATTTCATTCTCATAATAATGGCTAGCATTTTCATTATCATGCCCCGTTTCTACCGTCAGTTCCTTTAATGTGTCGGGGTGAATGGATTCTACACGAAATTTACCTTCTTTGGGATATGGAATCATTCTTAAATTCTTTTTTTGATGTTTAGCGACTTCGTTCAAAATTTTCTGATTAATCAATACGGTTACAGATTTATCATTTCCAGATGCAGCTTCCGACATTACAAAATATTGCTTGCCAGCCATTTGAAATGATGGGGACTCATAAAAATGCTTATTTTGCATTTGGATCTTTGACTGATTCAAGTAATGATTAAGCTGCTTTTGATCCTCAGCATTCCAAGAATAGTTATTCATTTTGAATTGCAAATTTTGCTTTGTTTCAGCATCTTGCCAAATCAGCATTGAGAAATGATCATGGTATTTTTGCAGCTCTTGTACCTGTTTTTTTATCGTTACTGGATTTGCATGTTGAAAAGAATTTAGCATCGTTGTTAAATGTTGCTGGGTATCCACTCTTGTCAACTTGTCTGTGGAAGCGATATCCTGTGCCATCATCCTCTGCTTAGATTGTTGCTCTTGCTTAGGATTTAGGGGAGATACCTGCTGAGAGGCCTGAGGATTTGTATCTCCACGTGGTATCAGAAGCAGTAACATCACAGAGAAAGCTCCGATCAGAATGCCTAAACCAGCCCATTTGCGTCGTGACATCATTAACGAACCTCCTACTTTGGAATAAAGTTAGGTTTAGCGTGAGATAAGACAGCCTAATTTATACTTACTTAACATGGATTTAGGGATACCGTTTCAATTATTTTTATGGTAGGATAATAATTGGAAATTGGAACAAGGTATTAATAAGGGGGAGCTAATAAGCTATGTCAGCAGGCAACGTTCAGAAATTGTGTGAAACTACAAGGGAAAAGCTGAAACCGGCAATTGAGAGAATGGAAACGTTCTTAAATGAATATGCACTGTCGCAATTGGTTGCAGAATCAGATGAAGAAACTGTACATTTTTACAAAGGATTTTTGTCAGATCTCCGTCACCTGCTTGTGTTCTCAGAAGTATCCTTTGAGAAACTTGGAATTGTTTTACGCCGTGCTAATTTTGATGCCGATTTTGCCGAAAAAGCTCTTTACCATGTTTATCATCATGCTGTTAACAATTTCTTCTATCCTAAAAGCGAAAGCTATTCCGAAGATGGTCGATATGCTTATACGGGACAAGATGCAATTCGTTTTCGCGTAAAGCCTGTCCGGGCTGCACGAGACATTATTATGGATATTACTAAGGTATATGAAGACCTGAGAGATGATCTTACTTACTACGAAAGTGACTATTTAACTGAGCGCCGGATGCAAAGTCAGCGTTCGCTTGCATAAAATACAGCCATACAAAGAAAGATGCCGCGTTTTGGCATCTTTTTTTATTTTGTACAGTAGAAGTACAGCAGAACCAGCTACTGACAGGTACTAAACCGCATAGCTAGCCTCGATGAAGGAGAGAATGGAGTTTGAGGTGATCATACTAATGAGTGATACAAGAACCTTTGTCAAATGCAGCGTTAGTAACTGTAACTATTGGGGCGAGCATAACGTTTGCCAGGCTGAACAAATTTTAATTGAAATTGACAAGCATGCTAAATCGTCGTTCAATCAAGAATTTAGTCAAGAGCACTTCGGAGAACATAAGGATCAGGCTAGAACGTCTTCAGCGACTTGTTGCCTCACGTTCAAACCTAAATCTTCCTAGACGACAAACTATAAGTTGTAACTAAAGGGAGGGGCCAGCAACATGAATGATTTTCGTGATTTCCGTGAACATTCGCAGGAAGAGCCTCGTCATGGACATGCCTTAAGAAGAGTGAGAACCGACTTTCCACGAAGAGTGGAACGTAATCACGAGGAATACGCAGCGGAGATAACACCTCCTAATGCAGTGCGAATGCACAATACGGAAGCAGAGCGTCCTGATGAAGAATCCGTGAGCACAGGTAGGACAGCAGGATATGTAGGTCTGGCTTTTGGTATTGCATCGTTGTTTATGTGGTCTATTATTTTGGGACCCATCGCTGCTGTAACCGGATATTATGCATATTCGCAAGGGAGTAAAGGATGGGGAGCTTGGTCCATGGGGCTAGGCATACTGTCTACACTAAGTTATTTTGTTTTAATTCCATTTGCAAGATAAAAGGTAATCAAAGCGTCTTGTAGCAGCCTGTCGGTTGCTGCAAGGCGTTTTTTTATATCAAATGAATAAATTATTAAGTGGCGAATCTAGCCAAAAACATGGTAAAATGTACAAATTAGTTATACTAGTACACAATAAATGGGGTACATTCATATGCAAATTGATTCGGAAAATGTGCGGCTTGCCTCGCTGCAAGATTCTAGCCGTATTCGAAATAAAAAGGAACTTTTACAGGATCTAATCGATAATGGAAGCTCATCTGATTTCGGGGTTGTTTTGCAGCAGTATATGAAATCTGACTTGACGGCATCCACTTCTGGGCAAGCTACAGATGTTAAAGTTGAGCCAACCGTTGCTGGCGTTAGCTGGAGTGAAGGGTTGCTGTGGCAGCAGCTTGGTGCGGTTGATGCAGAACCTAGCGCATCGGTAGGAAATGTTTCTCATGATGTGAATGGGACGAAGCCAACAGATTACGATGAATTGATTCAGCAAGCGAGTAAGAAATATGGGGTGTCAGAATCATTGATTAAAGCCGTAATTGATACGGAATCTACATTTAATCCACAGGCTGTTTCATCGGCAGGGGCGAAGGGATTAATGCAATTAATGGATGGTACGGCACAGGGGCTTGGAGTTAGCGATTCGTTTGATCCAGCCCAAAATATTGACGGGGGTACACGTTATCTCTCTTATCAACTGAAGCGATTTAATGGTCAAGAAAATATGGCACTTGCAGCTTATAACGCTGGGCCTAATCGCTTGAAACGTTTAGGAATCACGAGTGATGCCGATCTTATGAATAAGCTAACATTGCTCCCGGATGAAACCCGAAAGTATATTGGAAAAATTGCCAAAGCACGTACTAAATATGAAGTATAACTTACATTTTTATTTGAGAGATCAGACTAAAGAAGAGGCCAGTTCGTTAGCGAATGGGTGCCATCCCTGTTGTCTGATCTCTTTATGTCGTTTAAACTGTACAGTAACTGTTTGTTTTTGAGGAGAGAATGTCAATGATTTATTGGGATCATGCGGCGAGCACACCACCCTACGATGAAGTGATTCAAACGATGGGTGAGGTCATGAAGCAGCATTATGGTAATCCTTCCTCCATTCATCGGATGGGCGAAGATGCAGCGAAATTAATCCGACGCTCACGAGAGGTTTGTGCTCAGGCACTAAGCGTGAAGCCGGATGAAATTATATTTACTTCAGGGGCAACAGAAGGAAATAATATGGCTATTAAGGGTGCGGCACTTCAATATAATAGCCGTGGAAGACATATCATTACGACCCAGATTGAGCATCCATCTGTATATGATAGCTGTCTCGAATTAGAGAAGCAGGGATATGAGGTTACCTTTCTTCCTGTCGATCAACAAGGCTGCGTTAATTTAGATGAACTGGCTGCGGCGGTACGAAAAGATACGATACTCGTCAGTATCATGCATGTGAATAATGAGACGGGTTCAGTACAACCATTACTGGAAGTTGGAAAATTGGTTAAAGAACGGAACCCACGCACATTGATTCATATTGATGGTGTACAGGGTTATGGCAAATTACCCGTTTACCTTAATGATTGGCAGGCTGATCTATATACGCTTTCGGCACATAAAATTCGCGGTCCAAAGGGTACTGGAATTTTATATAAAAGAGCGGGAATTGAGCTATATCCGTTATTATCCGGAGGCAAGCAGGAAGCTGGTTTACGGGCTGGCACCGAGAATATTGCAGGTTATGTAGCCATGTCTAAGGCCATGCGAATGGCTGGTGAGCACCAACAGGTTTTTGCCACTGAAATTAGTTCGCTTAGGGACAAGCTAATATATAGTATAACTAAGATGCCAGGACTTGAACTTAACAGCTATTGTAATGGGGCTCCGCACATTGTGAATGTATCTTTTCCTGGAATGAAGGCAGAGGTTCTACTGCATACACTTGAAGAGTATGGCATGTTGGTATCCACGAAATCAGCATGCTCCTCCAAAACGTCGGAGCCTAGCCGAGTACTGCTCGCCATGGGGCGTAGCCACGACGTAGCCTCCAGTGCGATACGAATCAGTATGGGTGACTTAAATACAAATGATGACATACAGCAGTTGCTGGAAACACTGAAAGTAGCAGTGGGACGCCTTGAACCGCTAAGCAGAAAGGAATGATACAATCATGAACTACGACATGCTGCTTTTGCGTTTCGGAGAATTGATGCTGAAAGGGAAAAATCGTGGGAGGTTTGAGAGAACCGTGCTCACGGATGTGAAGGCGGTACTTGAATCTTTTCCACAAGCACAATTTCTTAAGGAGTATGGCCGTCTATATATTGTTTTAAATGGCGAAGACCATGAATCGTTGATCAAAGCGTTAAAGAAAGTTTTCGGGATTGATACGATTAGTCCTGTGATGGTATGTCCTTCTGAGCTGGATAAAATCATTGAAACAGCCCTGTTATTTATGGAGAAGATCCACCTAAAAGGTGAAACTACATTTAAAGTAACATCTAGACGCGTGTGGAAGCCTTTCCCTCATTCATCACAAGAAATGAATCATCTGGTTGGATCACCGATGTTGAAGACTTTTTCTAATCTAAAAGTAAGTATGAATGATCCGGAGCTTACACTACGCGTTGAAATTAGGGAGCAAGGAACCTATCTGTACTGTGAAGTAATACCCGGTGCTGGTGGCTTCCCTAGAGGAAGCAATGGCAAAGCAATGTTGCTGTTATCAGGTGGCATCGATAGCCCAGTAGCAGGATGGTCCTCCATGCGTAGAGGGCTGGAAGTAGAATGCGTTCATTTTTATAGCTATCCGTTTACAAGCAGAATGGCGAAAGAGAAAGTCATCGACTTGGCTAAGGTGCTTGCTGGCTATGCAGGCGAGATCAAAATCCATCTGGTTCCGTTTACAGAGGTGCAGACTGCCTTTACGGGTATTGGTCAAGACAATTTAATTATTACGCTAATGCGTCGTGCCATGCTTCGGATTGCTACGATGCTAGCTAATCGGGAAGGAGCGCTTGCGCTAGTTACTGGGGATAGCTTAGGACAAGTGGCGAGCCAAACCTTGGGTAGCATGAATGTCATCGGTAGGGCGACAGAAATTCCTTTGCTTCGTCCGCTCATTATGATGGATAAGAATGAAATTATTACGCTGTCGAAGGAAATCGGCACGTATGATTTATCTATTTTACCTTTTGAAGATTGTTGTACCTTATTTGTTCCGAAATCACCAGCAACGAATCCTAACCTAAGAATTGTGGAGAAGATTGAGCATAGGATCCAAACACTGCCCACAATGCTACAAGAAGCAGTTGACCGTACGGAGACACTTGTATTGACTTCAAATAGTCATGTGGATCTTAGCGGGGAAGAGGAAGTTGTTAATGGTGACTGGTTCTGATTATTTTCAAGGTACATGTGACATGTGAGTAGCAGAAAAAGCAGAAGGACTTCCACTATGGAAGTCCTTCTGCTTTTTAGCATTTTGTAGACAAGTGATTAGTCCTGAGCCTGCTTATTTTTACGTTGAGGGAGGTGTTTTTTATAATACCCGGCACTAAGCACACCGATGATGATAACAGCAATGAATATGATTTTGAGAACCAGATGCTCATTGAAAAAGGGTTCAAGTTTCTTTTCTTCCGTTATCATATTGGATGCTGTGTATGCTAAAACTGCTGAGCCTAGGTAAATAATCCATGGATAGCGGGTGATGAGCGTAATAAATAATGTGCTTCCCCATACAATGATGGGCACGCTGATTAGAAGACCAATGATTACAAGTATAATATTTTGCTGCGAGGCTCCAGCGATTGCGATTACATTATCTATACCCATTGCTGCATCGGCAATAATGATGGTGCGAACGGCAGCCCAAAGCGTTTGACCCGACTTGACGTCATTATGCTCATCTTCATTTTCCGCCAGTAATTTGTAAGCAATTCCGATAAGCAGTACACCCCCAACGAGCAGTAGCCATGGAATATTGAGTAGCCATACAACAAGAATGGTAGCAATAATCCGAAGCACTACCGCACCGCTCATTCCATAAATGATTGCCTTTTTCTGCATTGTGGCAGGAAGTTTCCTTGCTGCAAGTCCAATAACAATGGCATTGTCGCCGCCTAATATGATATCGAGAAAAACGATATTGAGCAGTTGAAGCAAAAACGAGATAACGGTGGTTTCCATGTTTGATTCCTCTCCTTATGACTGTTTACCCGTGTATGTGCAATTGGGGTTCATTTTAGGCTCCCAAAAAGAACAAGTCAAGCATAGCCAAGCCATTTGACTCATAGATTTAGAAACGGGGGAGGTGGACTTGGACTTATGGAATCGGTATGGCTACTTGTTCAAATTTTGATGATTAATTTAGTGCTGAGCGGTGATAATGCTGTAGTTATAGCACTTGCTAGTAAAGATTTGCCCGATGCTCAGCGAAAGCAGGCCGTATGGTGGGGTGCTCTTGGTGCAGTCATACTAAGATGTATGCTTACTTTTGTAGCCGTATTGTTGCTGAAAATCCCTTATGTACAGGCTATTGGTGGCGTTATGCTACTCTGGATTGCTTTAAAACTATTGCTTGAGCACAAAGATCATCTCAGGGTGGAAGAATCCCCCACAATATGGAAAGCGGTCAGAACCATACTTGCCGCAGATTTCATCATGAGTCTGGATAATGTACTCGCGATCGCTGGCCTTGCAAATGGCGATATGGCACTCGTTGTGATCGGAATCGCAATCAGTATTCCAATTGTCGTATGGGGCAGTAATTTAATCGTGAACTGGCTTCAGCGATTCCCAATTCTAGTTTATATTGGAGCAGGAATTCTTGGATATACGGCAGGTGAAATGATGCTTCAAGATTCAAGACTAGGCACAATATTATCAGCCCATTTCCCAGGTTTTATCCATCTGCTACCGTTGCTCTTGGCTGCATTCGTTATCGCTGCTGGCAGTATCAGAAGATATTGGCATTCCGTATTTAATACTTGAAGAACCACCGGCGAAATGCCGGTTTTTTTGTGTTTTGAAGTGACTCCTTTAAGAGCAAAAAAATACAGAGAGATATATGGTTTTTTTCTACATTTTCAGATAAACTATTCATGAATACATGCCCTATATGTGTAATAAAAGGCGTGTAAGGAGATATTAGAGAAGAGGGTGGAGAACATGTCTTCCAGAAATGACGTGAAGATTGGTTTATTTATCGTTATTGCAGGAATTGTCATATTGCTTGGAAAATTAGGTGTGTTTGGTTTCTTAGGTCGTACACTTTGGCCGTTAATTATACTGATACCGGGACTCCTACTCCATGCGTTGTTCTTTGCTAACCGTGCCCGCGCTTCAGTGCTTTTACCTGGAGGCATTTTAACGGTGTATGGGCTACTCTTTGGACTATGCAATATTTCTGGATGGCATCTATTCTCTTACGTTTGGCCAGCTCTAATTGTAGGTATTGCTGTCGGACTTTATGAATATTATTGGTTCGAACATCCAAGACCTACAGGTATACTTCCAATTGCGATTGTGGTAGGATTACTTTCTATTGTACTGTTTTTTTTCAGTTTGCTTCATACAGGCGCAATTTACTTTATTGCCGCGCTTTTAATCATTACGGGTATTTGGTTAATTGCAGGTAAGGGTAAATCGAAAAATGGAAAATGGAGTAGTGGTTGGTAGCAGTCATGCTATTTTCTGTAAAAATGCTTGTTTTTTTCTGAAAATTCACTATAATATAAGGGATATGTTGAAGCGTCGGCATTACCGCCAGGCGCTTCTTTTGTGAGAGACTTAGGTTTGATTTGAAAGGGAAAGGATCTGGATAAAACACATGCATTCAAGAGACCATATTCGCAATATTGCGATAATCGCGCACGTTGACCACGGCAAGACAACGCTTGTTGACCAGTTACTGCAGCAATCGGGGATTTTCGGGAAACATGAACAACTGCAGGAACGCGCCATGGATTCAAACGATTTGGAGCGTGAACGCGGCATTACGATCCTGGCTAAGAACACGGCCATTACGTATAAAGAATTTCTAATTAACATTATGGATACACCAGGCCATGCTGACTTTGGTGGCGAAGTAGAACGGATCATGAAAATGGTTGATGGAGTTCTTCTCGTTGTTGACGCTTATGAAGGTTGTATGCCACAAACGAAGTTCGTGCTTCGTAAAGCACTTGAACAGAATTTGACACCAATTGTTGTTGTTAACAAAATTGACCGTCCAGCAGCACGTCCAGCAGAAGTTATTGATGAAGTTCTGGATTTGTTTATTGAACTTGGAGCAAATGATGAGCAGCTCAACTTCCCAGTTGTATATGCCTCAGCTCTAAACGGTACCTCCAGCATGAATCCTGAGCAACAGGATGATAACATGCTTGCCCTCTACGAAACCATTACGGAACATATTCCTTCACCAACTGAAGATATTGAAGCACCGCTTCAGTTCCTTGTTACTCTTATGGATTACAATGAATATTTGGGACGTATTGCTATCGGTCGTGTAAACCGTGGTAAAATCCGTCAAGGTGAGTCTGTAACAGTTATTATGCGTGATGGTAAAAGCAAGACAGCACGCATTGAGAAACTATTCGGATTCCAAGGTTTGAAGCGTATTGAGATCGAAGAAGCAGGCGGCGGTGATATCGTTGCGATTGCGGGTATTAAAGATATTAATATCGGCGAAACCATTGCAGATTCTCAAAACCCAGAAGCTCTTCCAGTTCTGAAAATTGACGAGCCTACATTGCAAATGACATTCCTAGTAAATAACAGTCCATTTGCAGGCCGCGAAGGTAAGTGGGTTACTTCCCGTAAAATTCGTGAGCGTCTCTTCAAAGAGCTTGAAACAGATGTAAGCTTACGTGTTGAAGAAACAGATAGCCCAGATGCTTTCATCGTTTCCGGACGTGGTGAGCTTCACCTTGGTATCTTGATCGAGAACATGCGTCGTGAAGGTTACGAGGTGCAAGTTTCGAAACCAGAGGTTATCGTTCGCGTTATTGATGGTGCTAAAATGGAGCCAATCGAGCGTTTGCTGATCGATGTTCCAGAAGATAGCATGGGCTCTGTTATGGAAAGTTTGGGCTCACGTAAAGCCGAAATGGTAAACATGGTGAACACAGGTAGTGGTCAAGTTCGTTTGGAATTCTTAATTCCTGCACGTGGATTGATCGGTTACCGTACCCACTTCCTAACACTTACACGTGGTTATGGCGTAATGAACCATGCTTTTGATAGCTATGGTCCAGTAGTCAGCGGTCAAGTCGGCGGACGTCAAAAAGGTGTTCTTGTATCGAGTGAGGCGGGCAGTAGTACGCTTTACGGTATGATGGGTATCGAAGATCGTGGTACATTATTCATGGAACCAGGAACTGATATTTATGAAGGTATGATTGTTGGTGAACATACACGTGACAATGATATCGTCGTTAATATTTGTAAAGAAAAAGCGGTAAATAACATTCGTTCAGCAAATAAAGAAGAAACGGTGAGAATGAAAACACCAATTATCTTCTCTATGGAACAAGCTCTTGAATATTTGAATGATGATGAATTGTGTGAAATTACACCTAAATCCATTCGTCTTCGTAAAAAGATTCTAAACAAGAGTGAGCGTGAACGTTCAGAGAAACACCGCAAAATGGCTGACACTAAATAAGATTTAACCAATAAAGGCCGTTTCCTGATTTTGAAAGGAGTGAACCATTCATGCAAAACTGGTTTGCAGCGCATCCGTTTATTGCCTATATTGTCATCTTTGTGTTGATAACGTACGTCTATAATAAAGTCTTCCGAGTCAGTCAGAGGCTTCCTTTGTTAAAGGAAATTCTGTTATACATTCTGATGGCTATCGGCTCTGGCATGCTGCTTATTTTCCAGCATGATAAGCTCCCGATCATTCAGTGTCTGCTCGTAGCAGTGGCATTAATGCTGCTGGTACGGGTAAGGTATTTTATGGAAGCACGGCAGAAGAGAAAAGCTGAGGCAGCGGCAAAGAGGGGCTAAACCCCTCTAGCTGTCTGCTTTATTATTTTTCTAAAGGTTCCGTCGTTTATAGAGAGATTAACTCTAAATAAATGAAAAAGGTGTTTACTATGAGTCCTAACAATACGGGTTTACCTCCAAGAAATCGAGGCAGCGTTAAGTCAGACAAGCAGCCATCGAAGCAGTCTCCTAAGAAGAAAAAGAAAAAGAGTGCCTTCAAGACGTTTTTGAAATTTTTGCTGATTATTATCATCTTAGCGATTTTGAGCGTAGCTATTTATATCGGAGTACTTTGGAAAAAGGCGGACTCAGGTGTTCTTAACACAGGAAACAACACACCTGTACCTGCTGAACGTTCTGCGAAGGTAAAGCCTATTACGATGCTACTACTTGGTACGGATTATCGTCCGGAGACAGGTACACATCTGTCTGATGTCATGATGGTGATGGCATTTAATCCAGATACGTTGTCAGCGACGGTTGTATCGATCCCACGGGATACGAAGATTGATCTCGAAGGTTATCGGGAGAATAAGGCGAATGCTTTTTATCCGATCTATTTATCCGAAGAGAAGAAATCGGGTGAGAAAGCTGAGGATCGAATGAAGAAGATGCTCGGTAAGTACCTAGATACACCTATTGATTATGTAACTGTGCTCAATTTTCAAGCGTTTCGTGATGCGGTAGATGCTCTTGGTGGTGTTCAGGTAAATGTGGATATGAACATGTGTTACAAAGACACCGCTGACGGAACCAACATTAATCTCAAGAAGGGGCCCGCTGAGTTAAACGGAAAAGATGCTTTGGATTACGTTCGTTATCGTAAATCAAATTGTCGTCCAAAAACACAAGCCTCCGATGACTTTGATCGTAATAAACGTCAGAACGAAGTACTACATGCTCTAATTGACAAAATGCAGTCTCTTTCAGGTATATCTAAAATTGGTGGGGTACTTGATTCCATGGATAAGAACTTAGAAATGGATATTGAATCAGATCAATTAAAGAACATGATCTCTACGTATTGGAAAATTTCCAAGGACAACGTTAAGTTTATGCCGATTACAGGTAATTGGAAGAGTCCTTATGTATATGTGAGCGACGGTGAAATTAGTAAAGCTAGCCAAGCTTTAGCGGATGAGATTGCCGGGAAAGCTGATCATAGTGCAGATTCAACCGATGAACAAACAAAGCCTTAAAGTTGAAGTCAATTTTTAACTTGGGATATAATAGAATAGATCAAAGGATACTGTAAGGGGGTCAACTTGATGTCCGAAACGGTTACAAGATTACAACATTCATTATATGATCAAAAGGCAGCGTTCCTTTTAACGGATGCTCAATTGAATTCATACCCTAAATCCAGCAACTTTCCGACCGATTGGATGGAAAGTTGCTGTGTGATGCAAAAAGCCTAGTGAGGATTTCACTAGGCTTTTTATTCATGTATAGGTATCCTTTGATATGATCAGCATGCTCCAAGTTTTAAGTTTAAATAAGTTTAGCGTTTTGTGTTTTCTGGAACCGTAGATGTGTTTTGATTTTGTTTCGGTTTGACATCTTGCGGTAGTTGAGGAATGATGCGTCCGATGATGTCTGCCATCTCAGAAGCAAACCCAGAGACTGGACGTCCTTTCCTAACATGCTCTCCAATTTCAGCAATACGGCTTGATAAGTCCATATCTGCCGTAACCAGTGATTTTTTACCTCTTGGATCCTTTCGCAAGGCTTCCGCCACAGAGTACTTAATACTTCCAACCCGAGAACGGGTTAGCTGGCCGTCTACATCAATGCCTACAACGGCTCGATTACCAAAGACAACCACATGTGCGTTTTTAACACCTGGTACCTTTTTAGCCAATGTCTCTAAATGATCCTTGACCTTTAAATCCGTTGTTTCTTTAATCGTATTCCCCGCCGCTTTAGATGTGGACTTTAGGGAAAGGCGACTATAGCGGTCCGAAGTCTGGCCATTTGCTGTTTCGTGTTTACTTTGAGGAGAGGGTGATGCACTATTGTTCGCAGCGGTATTACAACCGCTAAGCAGCACTAATGATAACAGAGTGAGCAGAAACAGTCTCATATGTGATCCTCCTTTCCAGGTAGTAGATTAGAGTGATGGTTTGAAATTAGCATGTCCATGACACAACAATTTATGTGTTGATTATGAAATGGGTGGAGGAAGATAGATGAGAAAAATCTTCGTGCTGGATACTAATGTGCTGCTTCATGATCCTAATGCCATTTTCACATTCGATGAACATGAAGTCATCATTCCCGCTGTTGTTCTGGAAGAGATTGACTCTAAGAAGCGTAATGCCGATGAGATAGGCCGTAATGCGCGTACAGTGTCTCGTCTGTTGGATGGATTACGTGAACAGGGTCATTTACACAGCGGTGTACCCTTGGGTAATGGAGGCCGTTTAAAAGTTGAACTGAATCATCGTAGCTTCCTTAAGGTTCAGGAAATGTTCGGAGAGGTATCGAATGATAACCGAATATTGGCTGTTGCACTTAATTACCATATTGAGGAGCAAAGCGAAGCGAAAGAAGGCGAGGCTGCTTCGGTTGTGTTAGTGAGCAAAGACGTACTAGTACGGATTAAGGCCGATGTATTAGGGTTGGTTACACAGGACTATCTCACCGATCGAACAGCAGGGCCTGGAGATCTATATAGTGGTTACTCCACACTCAAAGTGCATCCTTCCATCATCGACGAGTTTTATTCTTTTCGGTCACTCCCGATCAAACCGTTACAACTTCCATACCCGCTCTATCCACATGAATTTGTTATTCTAAAAGATGAAATGGGCAGTACCAAATCCGCGTTATTAAAAGTTAATACGAATGCAACGAAACTAGAGCCGCTATTCCTCAGCAACGAGTCCGTATGGGGAATGAGTGCCCGGAATGCCCAGCAAAGAATGGCACTAGAATTACTGCTAAATGATGAAATTCCCCTCGTAACAATCACAGGAAAAGCGGGTACGGGGAAAACGCTGCTTGCACTAGCGGCGGGACTACTGAAGGTTGAGGATGAACATAAGTATAAGAAGTTGCTCATCGCAAGACCTGTTGTACCTATGGGCAAGGATATTGGTTATCTACCCGGTGAAAAAGACGAGAAACTACGTCCATGGATGCAACCGATTTATGATAACCTTGAATTTTTGTTTGATACAAAGAAATCAGGCGATATTGAGAAAATATTAATGGGGCTCGGTAGTATCCAGGTTGAAGCACTAACTTATATTCGCGGTCGCTCTATACCGGGACAGTTTATTATTATAGATGAAGCACAGAACCTCTCTAGGCATGAGGTCAAGACGATAGTATCTAGGGTTGGGGAAGGTAGTAAAATTATCTTGATGGGAGATCCGGAGCAAATAGATCATCCGTATCTCGATGCATCAAGCAATGGGCTTACGTATCTTGTGGAGAAATTCAAGCAGGAAGGGATCAGCGGCCACATTACTCTGGAAAAGGGTGAGAGATCTAAACTGGCACAATTGGCTGCAGATTTACTTTGATTCAAACATACGCTAATTAGTTAACCTACAAACTCTGTCGACCGCCCAATTATGGAATGGTAGATAGAGTTTGTATGTATAAGTAAAAGTTTCCCATAAAAGTAGGACAAGTTACCTATCCTTTTGTTAGAATAAGTGTGTAGATTAAAGGAGAGGGAGGCTCAAGACTTGAAGCGGAAAAAATACATGTTTCTGTTTGGCGTTTTGCTGCTATCGTTAACGAGCTTGTCCCCGGGTCTCAATCAAACTCCGTCGGACTATACGAAGGAGCAGCGAAGACCTGCTTTGTATCCTTTACCTTCTTCACAACGAAATCCGGATGATCATCTTCCGATCCGCATCATGGTAAATCTAAACTCTTATGAATTCGAAGAACTCCTTAAATATAATAATGATTACATGAAAGAAACTGGTAATCTTGTAGAAATGACCAATGTTCCAAACGCAGATGCATATCATATATTTAACTCCTCATTGGCCGTAGGTGAGGCTCCCGATATTATGGTAATGAATAGTACTTGGGTTCGCAGCTTCGCTACCCAAGGTTATTTGCTGCCCGTTGAATCCTATCAAAGTACTGCCTCGGGACGAGAAGCAGTGCGAGCGTTACTTCAACCATTGACATGGAATGGATATCAATGGGGAACACCAATGGATATGGACCCTTACGTACTTTCATGGCATACGGATTCATTAAAGGCTATGGGAATAGAGGATTTACCCCAGGGAAGTAAAGCTTGGAAGGAACTGCTCGCCAAACAAGAGACCCGCAAAGATAAGAAACTAATTGCTATGAATACTGAAGATGCCTTTGCTTTAGCGGCCTTGACTGTGGCTATGGATGGAAATCCTCTGCATTTGAGTGAAGAGGATATGGATTTATTGACCAAAGCACGTCCTGCCTTTGATTTTAGCCCGAAAGGATCTATGAATGATTTAACTTCGGGGACGGTAGGGAATATACCTCTTGAAGTCTTGCCCATCTCGAAAGCGGTTACTTTAGACGGAGTATACAGGGATCGAAGTAAGGAACTTCAAATGCCAGAGTCATATTATGCTAGTAATCCATTTCTACTTCGAAGTCGTAGCTTTGCGGTAACTGCGCAGTCGACACACCCGAAGCGAGCTGCGGAATGGGTAGCTTATATGAATGACCCAGCGCTTCAGCTTAAATGGTTTAAACATACAGGCAAGCTTCCAGCGTTAACTGCAAATTATCTTGGAGATGTTGTGAACGATACCCAGGAGATACCTGTGCGGTTAAATGAACTATTGCACTCTGGGGTAGATATAGATATCAAAGTAGACAATGAGATACAAGGGAAATGGGATTTGTATAACAAGGCTGCCAAGCTGTGGTTATCAGGGATAAACACAGCTCAGCAATATAAGCAGATGGTGGAGGCGGTACAGAAGGAGAAGGATAAGAGCATTAAATAGCGGACTACATGGATAATTTAAGGATAACGATCAAATGTTTATCTGTACTTTTAACCTCGGTCGCTTTGACGAAAGAAACTATTTTTTGCGGATAAAATCCAAGATCAAATTCTTCCTCGAGCGTTCGGCAAGTCGTATCCGGTAATTCGAGTCCGTTAAATACCAATTTATCAACATGGAACATGATTGAATTCTGAGGCTCGTTCTCGACACTGTAATGTCCCTTTACTTCCAAACTTAATGTACCACTTTTACCTGAAGCGGTAATCGAATTATTTGCAAAATGGAAAGAGAATTGATTAAATATCTCATTTTTGGATCGAAGAAAAAGGTTTAAATCATCCTCATGAATATCAATCGTGTATGTGCTTCCGTTCGTACGAAGTGTACCTTCTTTATTTTTTATAAAATCGGGTAGATCCTGCATCGCAGAAGCCAGTGCCTCGAAATATTTCTTCACCTCATAGATCCCGATATTGTTCCAGTACAGTGTAAACTCCTCAATCATTTTCTTTAAAGCTTCTGGATTAGCACTTCCAGCGAGACTGCTGTCCACTTCTTTCTGAAGCGCTAGAACACGTTCTCTTTGCTTAATTAAATTCATTCTCATCATATCGAGTTCAGCCACAGTTCGCTGCATTTCATCTTCCATAGCCTGAATTTTATGGTAGTCTGTTTGGTATGTATCCAGAATTGTAGCATCTTGATCTATGATCATCTCATAATAGCTGTAAATTTGCAGAAAATTGCTGATATTTGACGCAGACAGAAGTAAAGTAAACAAGTTATCACGTTCACCCATATAATAAGACCGAACAATAGCTCCTGCACTGTCTTGCTTAGCTTTAATTTGATTGCTTTTGGATACTAGATCCTTCTGTAGAGCATTTCTGGATGCTTCTGCAGTTGCTTGCTGCTTCGTAATCCGCTCGATTTCGTGGTCGATTTCCACTATAGATAGGCTATTTTGAAGTAGGTCATGCTGATTTGAATCTATACTGGTGGCGGGGTCTGCATCGAGAGGGCTGCCTAGTAGCAGCAGAGAGACAAGCAGCAGAGGCAAGAGCAAGCTCTTAGTGAGCAAATGACGATCTCTGTCCTTCAAAGTTCATCCCTCCTCATATGTCCCATGTAAATATATGACTTGTACCCGGAAAATATCATTATTCTCTTTTTCAACATAACAAAGAGCGAATGAAACAAAAAAAGCAATCCGTCAAAATTGTCGGATCGCTTTTTCGTAGTAGAGCATTTGCGGCTTTGATCGGATTATAGGGGTAAGCCCATTTGAAAGACTGTCCAGTAACTGAAACCGGTAAAGGTCACGATCATATAGCCCCAGAAGAGAAGAATGTAGGTTCTCTCCGTAAATTTCAAATAACCCAAAATTACGAAAAATGCTGTCTGCAAGAAGAACAACAGAGCCATTTCAACCAGGTTCCCGGCATAAGCCATTAAACCGATTACAAGTGTGAAAAACCCAAGTACTCTAAACATGCGTGCCACGTAAAATCCCCCTCTCCTATGTACGGTCATAGCTTTGCTATGTACCATTATAACGTTAACCCAAAATTGTGTAAACGAAAAAGTCATAAAGAAATTACATCTTTTTCTTTATTGTGAACCATGTGAAGGAAAGTATTCATCCTTTATCTTTAATTTTGCCTCAAAGAGTATGAGTCGATCATAAAATGGAAATACAATTTAGTATCAAATAGATTCTATGAACTCTATGAGAAGCATAGGAATGAAATAAGCAGCTTTTATACCTAATTCTATACCGGAACGCGTCCGGTGATGAAGACGGTTATTTTAGGATGGTGTTAGGAGGGTTTGGTTGCATGACAGCTGTTAGACAAGATGCTTGGAGCATCGAAGACGATCTTATTTTAGCGGAAGTAACCTTAAGGCATATTCGCGAGGGAAGTACTCAGCTTGCAGCGTTTGAAGAAGTAGGTGAGAAGATCGGCAGAACATCAGCTGCTTGTGGATTTCGCTGGAACAGTTGTGTCCGTAAAAAGTATGAGGATGCGATCAGCTTAGCGAAGACACAACGTCAGAAGCGCAGTTATTACAAAAAACAGCCTTCTAATAATGGTCTGCAAGTGGCAGGATTGATATCGGCAGATGTAGAACCGTCTTATTATAAGGTAGATGGTGCTAGCGAAGAAACATTATCGATTGATGCTGTCATTCGATTCCTGAAGCAGTGGAAGGGCAGTATACAAGAGAATGGACGTCATTTAAAAGTAATGGAGAAAGAATTACGTGACAAGGATGAAGAGCTATCCGGTTTACGTAGATTAAACGAACGTTTGTCTCGCGAAGTCAGCGAGGTTCAGACGGATTATCGTGTTGTCAATGATGATTACAGAGCATTAATTCAGATTATGGACCGCGCAAGAAGGCTGGCTTTTCTGAATGAAGAAGAGGATGAGCAGAAGACTAGATTTAAAATGGATGCTAATGGAAACTTAGAACGAATCGAGTAGTGGATTCAATACATGAATACGTATACTTTAACCCGTTTGAAACGTAGATGCTACGTCAGAGCGGGTTTTTTCACGTTTAGACAATATTATGGGATATAATATCTCTATATCCTACATAAAGCAGGTGTGTAAATTATGATTATTGATATTGTGGGCGGCGGTTCACTAGGACTTCTATATGGAAGTCGGATGGTATTATCAGGACAGAGCATTCGGTTGTGGTGCCGGAGCATGAAACAAGTTGAACTTCTTCGCTCTCAAGGTCTTTACATCAGTGAAGAAGGGGCGGTTACCGTCAAGTTAGAGCCGCATCAGTTCGAAGCAAATATTATTGAAAACTTCAGTGAAATATGGTGTCAGCGTCCGGGAGACTGGTTGTTACTTATGACTAAACAGAAGGATGTTCTAAATGTTTGTCGTAACTATATTGAAGGTATTCGAAGCTATTTACATCTTTATCATCCACCGGGAGTGATATGCTTTCAGAACGGAACAGGACATGTGGAGAGCATACAAGACATATTGCAAGGCTGGGATGTATACACTGCGATTACGACTGAGGGAGCAAAGCGGATTTCTGGCTATGAAATATTTCATGCTGGAAGAGGTGATACATGGATTGGAATATCTGGGAAATCAAATTTATTTATAACGGAGCTTAAACGTTTGGAAATACGTGCGGACTCTCTCATTAATGGACTCCAGCAGGCAGGATTTAAGGCATTATTGTCGAATGATATCGATGAGATTATGTATAGAAAATTATTAATGAATGCAGTCATCAATCCATTGACTTCACTCTGGAGGGTTACGAATGGACAACTTCTCGACTCCTCACAGCGTATGGGCTGATGAAAGATCTGTTCGATGAAGGAGTGACAGTATATAATGCGTGCGGAATTTATTATCATCCTAACTTGTGGGATCAAATCATAGAGGTGTGTATTTCTACTTCCGGTAACACATCATCTATGCTGAAAGATGTATTGAATGGTTCACCTACAGAGGTATCTTGGATTAACGGAAGTATTGTAAAATTGGCAATCAAGGCGGGGATCGAAGCTCCCTTGCATCAATTGTTCACTCAACTCATTGAAGGCTTGAGAATAGAGGAGGATTGAGGCTTTGAATATCATTCAGAATTCATTTATTTTTTTAAGCATTCTTCCGTTTTTTCCATTTTTAATTGTATATTACGGCTATTACTGGTGGAAGAATAATAAGAACACCGCATTGCTTCTGGCAATGGATGTGACGACACTATTTCTAATTATATCGGTATCCGCTTTATTCAACAATGTCTTCCGCTCTAAATTTGGTTTTTATCTAATTTTGTTATTCATTTTACTTGCTATTGGCTTGATTGGAAGTGCGCAAAACCGCTTGAGAGGGAAAATTAATATACCCAAAATGTCCCGTTTGATTTGGCGTGCTTTATTTTTAATTATGAGTGTTAGCTACATATTTTTTACTTTATTTGGAATAATAAAATACATATTACTAACAAATTCTTAACCTAAAATACACATATAATCGTTGTTAACGGCAGTTCTAAAGAATTAGCCGTTTTTTCTTTATTTTGTTAATAGATTTTTTTGACCACTGGTTGTATAATCAATTACCATATACTTAAATAACCTTAGGGGGAAACATCAATGAGAAGGAAAAGTCTATTAGCCCTGCTAACGCTTATTCTTGTTGTTGGTACCGTGCTTGCTGGATGCGGTTCCAAAAACGATAAGGATAACAATTCATCTAGTGGTGATACAACAGGTGCTGCAAAAGAACAAGTGCTTCATATTAACTTAAGCGCTGAGCCGCCAACATTCGATCCGGCGCAAGCTCAAGACAGCCAAGCCCACACTGTACTTAACATGATGTATGAAGGTCTTGTACGCATGGACAAAGACAGCAAGCCTATTCCAGGTGTTGCTGAAAAGTGGGATATTTCCTCCGACGGTCTGAAATACGTGTTCCACTTGCGTAAAGATGCTAAATGGAGCAACGGCGATGCTGTAACAGCAAAAGATTTCGTATTCGCATGGGAACGGGTTCTGAACCCAACATCAACACCTGCACCTCCTTATGCATACCAAATGTTCTATGTTAAAGGTGCTGAAGATTATAACAGCAAAAAAACAACTGACTTTTCAACAGTGGGCATAAAAGCTACTGATGACAACACACTGGAAGTTACTTTGAACAATCCGACTCCTTATTTCTTGGGTCTGACTTCATTCTACACGTTCTTCCCAGTGCATCAATCTGTTAAAGACAATGCTAAATGGGCTACAGAGCCTAAATCAATGATTACTAATGGACCTTTCGCGTTGACTACTTGGACAACGGGTCAGAAAATTGAAGTTACTAAAAATGCAAACTACTGGGATAACAAAGACATCAAGTTGAGCAAAATCACGATGTCCCTTTCTAATAGTGGTGCTACTGAGCTTTCTAGTTATAAAGCAGGTCAGATTGATTATGCAGGTATGCCAAATGGAGAAATTCCAACGGACCAAATGCCAGCAGTTAA
The DNA here is from genome assembly GCF_000576305.1 of Paenibacillus pini JCM 16418. Classification (GTDB taxonomy): domain Bacteria; phylum Bacillota; class Bacilli; order Paenibacillales; family Paenibacillaceae; genus Paenibacillus_AQ; species Paenibacillus_AQ pini. Next base: position 326,803 of record NZ_BAVZ01000002.1, read on the forward strand.
GAAAGAGCTGAAGGATGAACTAAACTTGAAGGCAATTGGTGGTATTTATTACTACCAATTCAACGTAACTGCTAAGCCTTTTGATAATGCTAAGATTCGTAAAGCGTTTGCTATGGCAATTAGCCGTCAAGATATCGTTGACAAGGTTACACAAAGTGAAGAAAAACCTGCATTCGGTTTCGTACCACCAGGAATTGCAGGTCTTAAAGAAGAGTTCCGTACAGAGAACAAAGATGATTTCTTTACTGAAGATATGACAGCAGCTAAGCAATTACTAGCTGATGGTATGAAAGAAGAAGGATACACAACGCTTCCACCAGTTACACTGATCTATAACTCCAGCGACAAGCACAAGAAAATTGCTTTGGCAGTTTCCGATATGTGGAAGAAAAATCTTGGCGTTGATGTGAAAACAGAAAACCAAGAGTGGGGCGTATTCCTTAAAAACCGTAGAGGTTTGAACTATCAAATCGCTCGTGCAGGCTGGAGCCCAGACTACAATGATCCAATGACATTCTTCGATCTTTGGACTTCGAAGAGCGGTAACAACGATGTTGGATTTAAGAACAAAGATTATGATGCACTTGTAGCTGATGCTTACAAGTCTGCAGATAATGCAAAACGTATGGATAACTTCAAAAAAGCTGAAACACTTCTAATTAAAGACGAGCAAGTGTTGATGCCATTGTACTACTACACGAACGTTTCACTAGTGAAACCAAATGTTAAAGGTATTTTGATTGATTATGCAGGTTCTGTTGACTTTACAAGAGCTTCCATCGAATAGTTTCGAATAGTATGATTATAAAGTGTTAAAAGCTTATATAAGCTGTTCGGGATATATATGTGGAATTCCATATATATCCCGTTTTTTTTGCTTCAAAAGTCTAATATGGTAGACATTTCGTAATTGTGAAATATCTAGATTGGACAAGGAGCGGTCATTTTAATTAAAATTAGACTATGTCGAATAAAGTCGAATGACAGATCAGATTCATACGCGGGGAGGGTTGACGGGCATGGTTCGTTATGTAGCCAATAAGTTTTTCTATTTGCTGGTGTCGTTGTTCATTTTGATATCAGCCACTTTCTTTCTGATGAAAGCCATACCTGGTGATCCTTTTATGTCAGAAAAAAATGTACCGCCTGAAATTCAAGCCCGCCTTTATGAGCAATATGGGTTGGATAAACCGGTATATCAGCAGTATTTTAAATATTTAGGTGATATTGCTACGGGAGATCTCGGTATTTCCATGAAGCATCAAAACCAAGAGGTCGGAGGAATTATTCTTCAGACATTTTCGGCATCGCTTAAGCTAGGAATATTTGCGATTATCATTTCCGTTATTGTAGGTGTGCTACTCGGAATGGTTGCGGCGCTATACCATCGAAAACTGATTGATAATATTGCCATGATTTTGGCTGTACTAGGGATCGCGGTTCCGAGTTTTGTACTCGCTTCACTAATCCAATTTATATTTGGTGAAAAATTAGGTTGGTTCCATGTTATGGGCTTTGACGGCCCGCTTGACTACGTCTTACCTGTCGCTGCGCTCTCAGCACAGCCAATTGCCTTCATTGCACGTTTGACGCGTTCTAGCATGCTTGAGGTGCTTCATGCAGATTACATTAAGACAGCTAAAGCTAAAGGTCTGAACTGGTTTACGATCATGTTCAAACACGTCATTCGAAATGGTATTTTACCTGTAGTAACCTATATCGGCCCAATGACAGCGAATATCATTACAGGTTCAGTTGTTATTGAACAAATTTTTGGTATTGGTGGAATAGGTAAAGTGTTTGTTGAATGTATTACCAATCGTGATTACACGATGATTATGGGCGTTACGATATTCTACGGTGTTCTGTTGATGCTCGCCCGTTTCATTACAGATATTGTATATGTGCTGGTTGATCCACGTATTAAATTAACCGGCGGGAAGGAGGGCTAACAGTGACTACGAATGAAATACCATTATCTAAAACGACATCGGTAGAGCTGACGCCCGAAGACTTCCACAAAATTGGGACGGATGAAAAACAGGCGGAAATTATTCAGCGTGAGAGCCTCTCGGCATGGAGAGACGCCTGGGATCGTCTGAAGAAGAACAAACTGGCAATGACTAGCTTGGTGATTTTATTCCTAATCATCCTAGCTGCTATTGTTGGCCCGTTGATTTCTAAGTTCAACTACTATTCCAATGACTTGCTAAATACGAATCAGCCTCCTTCCTCAGAGCACTGGTTTGGAACAGATGACTTGGGACGTGATATGTTCGTACGTACCTGGATGGGTGCTCGAATTTCACTTATCGTTGGTTTAGCGGCAGCTTTAATTGACTTGATGATTGGTGTCATCTACGGCGGAATCATGGGTTACTTTGGTGGTCGCGTAGATGCTATTATGAATAAATTTTCGGAAATTTTGTATTCGATTCCTTATATGCTTGTTACCATTTTGCTGCTTGTTGTGTTTGAGCCAAGCATTGGAACGATTATTTTGGCTTTAACGATTACAGGCTGGATTAACATGTCATGGATAGTTCGTGGTGAAATCATGCAGCTCAAAAACCGTGAATTCGTTCTGGCTTCGCGTTCAATGGGTGCAGGTTCAGGTCGGTTATTGTTCCGCCATCTGCTTCCCAATGCAATAGGTCCAATTATTGTTACACTGACTCTCTCCGTACCAAGTGCTATTTTCTCAGAAGCGTTCTTAAGCTTCCTCGGCTTGGGTGTACAAGCGCCAGTGGCTTCACTTGGTTCGATGATCAACGATGCGCTCACAGGGTGGATGTATTATCCTTGGCGGATGCTGTTCCCAGCGATCCTGATCAGTTTAACCATGCTTGCATTTAATATTTTCGGTGATGGCCTCCGTGACGCGCTCGATCCGAAACTGAAATAACTGGAGGTGAGATCATGGAACCCATTTTACAGGTCAAAGACTTGCATATATCATTCAATGTCAAAGGCGGAGAAGTTAAAGCCGTTCGTGGCATGAATTTTGAGATAGCTAAAGGGGAAACGGTGGCGATTGTAGGTGAATCGGGTAGTGGTAAAAGTGTAACCGCACAGACAATTATGCGCCTGATCCCATCTCCTCCGTCTCTAATTAAGAGCGGTGAAATTATTTTTCAGGGAGAAGATATACTGAAGAAAACCAACAAGCAAATGGAAAGTATTCGCGGAAATGATATGGGCATGATTTTTCAAGACCCGATGACTTCGCTCAATCCAACCATTAAAGTTGGTAAACAAATTACAGAAGTGCTCATCAAGCATCAGAAGATGTCAGCTAGTGAAGCAAAAGATCAAGGAATTGAGATGCTTAAACTGGTTGGTATTAAAAATGCGGAAGAACGCTTCAATCAATATGCCCATGAATTTTCCGGTGGTATGCGTCAACGTGTTATGATCGCGATTGCCTTGGCTTGTCGGCCTGCACTGCTTATCGCAGATGAACCGACGACAGCTCTTGATGTTACGATACAGGCACAAATTATGGATGTTATGAAGGAAATGCAGAAGAAGCTTGGCACATCAATTATTCTAATTACACATGATTTAGGCGTTGTAGCCGGTATGTGCGACCGTGTAATTGTAATGTATGCAGGTGAAGTGGTTGAGACGGGTACGAAATGGGAGATTTTCAAAAATCCTCAGCATCCATATACTAAAGGCCTATTACGTTCAATGCCACGACTGGATCAGAAGAAGAATGAGCCTTTGATTCCAATCATTGGTACTCCTCCTGATATGATTAAGCCACCGATTGGCTGCGCGTTCTGTGCGCGTTGTGATGAAGCTATGAGGATTTGCGAACGCGTGAATCCGGATGCTACTGTATTTAGCGACACGCATAAGGCTCGTTGCTGGAATCTTCATCCGATGGCGAAGGAGGGACAATCCTCATGAAAGAGAACCATTTAATCGAAGTTGAGGGACTTAAGAAGTACTTTAATGTTGGCGGCGGTAAAATCGTTAAGGCCGTTGATGATATCAGCTTTTTTATTCGTGAGGGTGAGACGCTTGGTATGGTAGGGGAATCCGGCTGTGGTAAATCGACCGCAGGCCGTACGATTCTTCGTCTGTACGAGCCTACTGCGGGTAGTGTTAAGTTTAATGGACAAGATATTACCAAGCTCTCTCCTAAAAATATGAAGGCCATGCGCCGCGATATGCAGATGATATTCCAAGATCCATATGCGTCGCTTAATCCACGCTTTACCGTATCGGATATCATTGGTGAAGCTTTGGATATTCATAATCTTGCGGGTAGCCATAAAGAGCGCAAGAAACGCATTGAAGAACTCCTTGATATGGTAGGACTTAATCCGGACCATGCAACAAGATATCCACATGAATTCTCTGGAGGTCAGCGTCAGCGGATTGGTATTGCACGCGCACTTGCGGTAAATCCGAAATTTATTATCTGTGATGAACCGATTTCAGCACTCGACGTATCGATTCAAGCTCAGGTGGTTAATCTGTTAAAAGATCTACAAGAACGTCTTGGATTAACTTATTTGTTTATTGCACATGATTTGTCCATGGTCAAACACATCAGTGACCGTGTTGCTGTTATGTATTTGGGTAAAATGGTCGAACTGGCTGACAGTGATGAACTCTATGCTAATCCAATTCATCCTTACACGAAGACGTTATTGTCTGCGATTCCGATTCCTGATCCAGAAGTTGAAGAGAAGAAACAGCGGATTCGTATGGATGATGACTTGTCAGGTCCGATCCATTCTGCAAAGGACGACAAGAGTCTTATTATAGAAGATACAAAGCTTATTGAAGTGTCTAAAGGGCACTGGGTCGCTGCTCCATACGCATAAGCCTGATGAGTTAACCGCCGGGTGTTCCGGCGGTTTTTTGTTTATTTTGACGTGAAGGTGAACATTCGGTACAATCAAGGAAGATTTTTATTAAATGAACATTAGAAAGAGTTTGGATAGGCACAGAATAGGAGGCAGACCTCATGAATGTTGTTTCAGGTTCGCTGAAGAGCGGATCGGCTCTGGCAGATGATTATATTAAACGTTTCTCGCAAGTACAGCATTTATATGGTGCGGATTTTAACCAGACTTCAAGCTGGGAAAAACGTGCAGAATGGCTGGATGAAACAGAACAGAACCGGGTTAGCCGAGATGAGCTGTTCGAGTGCCTTACACAATATAACGGGAAGCACAATTCCCATGAAGCGGTACATACTTCACTTGAATTGCTTAAGAAACCAGGTACTTTAGCCGTTGTTGGTGGACAACAAAGCGGTTTGTTCACTGGTTCTTTGCTTGTTATATATAAGGCAGTAACGATTATTCAGTCAGCAAAAGAAGCTCAGGAGAAGCTCGGACGCCCCGTTGTACCTGTGTTCTGGATTGCTGGAGAAGATCATGACTGGGATGAAGTAAATCATACCTATTTAATGACACCAGAACTCAAAGTATCCAAAATTAAAATGGATGCCCAGCCCGGCCCACGTTCTTCTGTAAGCCAGATCAGCGTAAAATCAGAACAATGGCGCCAAGCGCTGGAGAAACTCGGTTCAATACTGCCGGACAGTGAGCATAAATCCGATATTCTTCATCTTTTACGCCAATCTACCGAGGAATCAAATAACCTTAGTGATGCTTTTGCTAAGCTAATGGGGCATTTATTTGGTGAACATGGTTTGATTTTGTTGGATTCAGCAGATCCCGAGCTACGTAAGCTTGAAATGCCACTTTTTGAAACGATCATTGATCGTAATGATGATTTAGAAAAGGCATATCAAGCATCAGCTTCACGTATCACATCACAGGGTTATAGTTTGCAGGCAGAGGTTGCGGAAGACGGAGCTAACCTATTTTATATTCATGAGGGTAATCGGTTCTTGCTCTTTAAACAAAATGGTTATTTTGCTGATCGTAAAGGCGTAATTTCTTTTACAAAAGAGGAAATCAAGGACTGTATACGCACTCACCCTGAGCGGTTCAGTAATAATGTACTGACGCGTCCCCTCATGCAGGATACAATTCTCCCTGTATTGAGTAGTGTACTTGGTCAAGGCGAAATCTCTTATTGGGCGCTTACCAAGGATGCTTTTGAGGTGCTTGGGATGAGTATGCCAATTTTACTACCACGGATGTCGTTTACCTTAGTTGAAGGAACCCTGCAAAAATACATGGATCAGTTTGGAATCTCATTCCAAGATGTGCAATATCGTTTGGAGGATTTACGTCAGACGTGGCTATCGCAACAAGATACACAGCAAATCCAGCCTAAATTTGAACAAACTAAACAGGCATTTGAAGCCTTATATGATCCGTTGATTCATGAGCTAGCTCAAACGCAACCAGGTCTCACGAAACTTGGCGAAACAAATAAAAACAAGATTATGGAACAGATTGCTTTTCTGCAGCGTAAATCCAAGGAAGCTCTGGAGAAAAGGAATGATGCAGGACTTCGACAATGGGATCGAATTGGTGTGTCACTATTTCCTCTTGGTAAACCTCAGGAGAGAGTTTATAATATCTTTTATTATTTAAATCGTTTTGGTATTTCATGGATTAATGATTTGATTAATATCTCGGAACATTATTCCGCAGAACATCGAATTATTCAATTATAAATTTAATGGGAGAGTGAGTGAATGCGTTCTATGAGTACATCATCTTTACAGAACAGTGTTGTTAAAGATATGGCTTTGGCACCTGATGGGCATTTGAAAATTGATTGGGTTGAATCACATATGCCTGTTTTGAATCAAGTCAGACGTCAGTTTGAAGCGGAGCAGCCATTTAAAGGTCTTAAGGTTACCATTTCACTTCATTTGGAAGCCAAGACAGCTTATCTTGCCAAAGTTGTTCAGGCTGGTGGCGCAGAAGTTACGATTACGGGTAGTAATCCACTCTCAACACAAGATGATGTTTGCGCAGCACTCGTAGAAGATGGTGTTACTGTACTTGCGAAGTACAATCCAGATCCTGTAGAGTACAAAGAATTTCTCATTCGGGCTCTAGAAACGAAGCCAGATCTAATTATTGATGATGGTGGCGATTTGGTTACGATCTTACATGCGGAGCGGCCTGATTTACTTGAAACGATTCGCGGGGGTGCGGAAGAGACCACAACGGGTATTATCCGTCTTAAAGCACTAGAGAAGGAAGGACTTCTTAAGCTGCCAATGGTTGCTGTTAATGATGCGTACTGCAAGTACCTGTTTGATAATCGATATGGTACAGGTCAATCGGTATTTGATGCCATTAACCGTACAACTAATCTAGTGGTTGCTGGTAAAACGGTAGTTGTCGTTGGTTACGGTTGGTGTGGTAAAGGTGTAGCCATGCGTGCCAAGGGTCTGGGAGCTAAGGTAGTCGTTACTGAGGTTGATGCAATTCGCGCGGTGGAGGCACATATGGATGGGTTCCATGTTATGCCGATGGTCGAAGCTGCGAAGTTGGGTGATTTCTTCGTAACGGTAACAGGTAACCGTGATGTAATTAGTGGTGACCATTTCGACGTGATGAAAGATGGGGCGATCCTATCCAATGCTGGACACTTTGATATTGAAGTGAATAAAATGGATTTGTCAGAGCGCGCATCATCCATTCGTACAGTTCGTAAGAACATTGAGGAATACAAGATGGCTGACGGTCGTAATATTTATTTACTTGCTGAAGGGCGTCTGGTCAACTTAGGTGCAGGCGATGGACATCCTGCTGAAATTATGGATATGACATTCGCACTGCAGGCATTGTCCCTTAAATATGTGAATGATCACTATCAGACAATCGGTAAATCGGTATTGAATGTTCCTTATGAAATTGATAATCAGGTAGCCAGCTACAAGTTGGAGAGCTTGGGAATTGAAATTGATCGACTAAGCGAAGAGCAAATTCGTTATATGGATAGCTGGGCGTCACACGAATAATTAGGTAATTTGTGGTTGGTATTATTTACTATAAAACCCCTTGATCCTTAAAGATCAAGGGGTTTTATGCTGTGCTTTGGTACAGAAATGTAAAATTAAGGTTAGAAAATCATTTGCAATTAGAAGGATTTTGATTTTAAACGGCGAATTTAGTATTCTTAAGTGGTGGAAAGTGGTGCAAAGTGGGGACTTTGGGGTAAAGGAGTGAGTGGGTCAATGTTCATGGGCGAATTTCAACATAGCATTGACGACAAAGGCCGGATTATCATTCCAGCTAAATTCCGTGAACTTTTAGGAAACTCATTTGTAGCTACCAGAGGTCTCGACCAATGTCTTTTTATTTATCCAATGGATGAATGGGGAATTCTAGAGCAGAAGCTAAAGTCCCTACCACTTATGAAATCAGACGCGCGTGCGTTTACCCGCTTTTTTTTCTCGGGAGCAACCGAATGCGATTGGGATAAACAGGGTAGGGTAAATTTACCGTCTAATTTACGTCAATATGCCAAACTAGATAAAGAATGTGTAGTGATCGGTGTTTCAAACCGAGTTGAGATTTGGAGTAAGGATGTATGGGAACAGTACTTCCAGCAATCCGAGGGTGCATTTAACGATATCGCGGAGAAACTGGTTGATTTTAATTTTGATTTATAATTATGGTTTTATAACTTGGTCTGGAGGGCTGCAGCTTGTTTCATCACATCACGGTACTTAAGGAAGAAGCAACAGAAGGGCTGCGCATCAAAAGAGATGGCATATATGTCGACTGTACGCTTGGAGGCGCGGGACATAGCTCTCTGATCGCATCCAAGCTTGGAGAATACGGTAGATTAATCGCACTAGATCAGGATGATTGGGCACTGGATCATGCGAAAGAGAAGCTGGCTCCTTATACGGATCGAGTTTCCTTAGTGAAGACAAACTTCCGATTCTTAGAAGAAACACTAAAGAACCTGTCAGTTCCACTTAAAGATGGCATTCCTCAAGTCGATGGTATTTTATTTGATCTAGGGGTATCCTCTCCCCAATTTGATGAAGCAGATCGAGGATTTAGCTATAATCACGATGCGCCGCTCGATATGCGTATGGATCAATCCTCCGAATTAACAGCTGCTCATATTGTTAATGAATGGTCGGAGCAAGAGATTGCCAGAATTCTATTTCATTATGGTGATGAAAAGTTTTCCCGGCGTATTGCTAAAATTATGGTCGAACGTAGGGCCTTAGGACCCATTCAAACAACGGGTCAGTTGGTCGATATTATTAAAGAGGGTATTCCTGCTGCTGCACGCAGGACGGGTGGACATCCAGCGAAGCGAAGTTTTCAGGCGCTACGGATTGCAGTAAATGATGAATTAGGTGCTTTTGAAGAAGGACTACATCAAGCGGTACGATGTCTTGCTCCAGGGGGAAGAGTTTCTGTAATTACATTCCATTCGTTAGAAGATCGGATTTGTAAGCAGATTCTGAATGGCTATGTGGAGAAGTGTACATGCCCACCAGACTTTCCAATGTGTGTATGTGGTAACAAGGGGCAGATTAAACTGATTAATCGTAAGCCTACGATTGCAGGGGACGTTGAACTTGAACAGAACTCGCGTGCACGATCGGCCAAATTGAGAGTGGCGGAGAAACTATAGATTTGCACTTGGTGATACGGATTATAATCATTCGCTACTGAATACTAAAATGAAGGAGAATCAGACATGGCCTACACGCGTGGTAATTTGGCAGTACAAGAAAAACCGGTTGAACGCGCATATCCTGGATATCGGGAGAAAACAAAGGTTGTTACGCGCCGTACATATCTTCCCATGAAGGAGAAATTTCTTTACTTGCTGACCCTAGCATTTTGTGTCGTGATCGCGACTCTCCTGATTTGGCAGAATTCGCATATTTATGATCTTAATAAACAGAATCAAACGATAATTAAAGATATGAATAAATCTAAACGTAACATTGCACAGCTTGAAGTTCAGAAACAACAGCTGGAACAAAATTTACGTTCTGAGGCCGAGAAGCTGGGATATTCATTGCCTGAAGGTAACCAGTCCATACATGTATCTCGTACTTCTTCTACACCAACCAATAAAGCAGATGCATCTATGAATACAGCTCCAGCAGCTAAAAAATAAAGCTTGTGAGGGTTGAGTGATGGTAAAAAGAATAAAACTTCGCACATTGCTTATAGGAGGATTTATCACCCTCCTTTTTGTTATTTTGATCGTTAGAATTTTTGTGCTTCAAGTCGTTCAAGCTGATAAATGGCACACAACTGCATTGAAAAATTGGAGTAAAGGGTATCCCATAGCAGCTACTCGCGGAACCATATCGGATCGCAATGGTAATGCACTTGCTATTGATGCTCCTGCCTATACAATTGTGGTTAACCCTAGAGTTATTCATGCGAATAATATGGAAGATGAGGTCGTTGAAGGACTTCATCGTATCTTGAATAAGAACGAAGATGATCTCCATACGCTCTTGAATACAAAAGCTATCGATTCAAAAACGAAAGCATATGATTATGTAATTAGCCGTGAGGTTCGTAATGAAGGACTGAAAGTTGACGAGGCCACGAAAAATAAAGTTAAAGAATTCAGTGATACATTGACAAAGCAACTGAAAAAGAATAATCGAAAAAAAGCTGCTGATTCAGGAATCAGCTTCTTAACCCAATCCAAACGCTATTATCCTAAAGGTCAGCTTGCTGCACATGTTCTGGGTTTTGTCGATCGTGAAGGCAAGGCTATTATGGGACTAGAAAGCAAATTAGATAAAGAACTCAAAGGGACGCCAGGTAAGATTAATTACCAAAGCGATGGGAGCGGAGATAAGTTACCGAATCCTAAGGAAACGTTAGAACCGGCTGTCAATGGTAATAATTATAAGCTGACGATTGATGATACGATCCAGTATTATATCGAAGATGCAATGAAAGAAGCTTATGATTTATACAAGCCGATCAGTATGACGGTTATTGCGGCAGACCCTAAGAACATGGAAATTCTAGGACTCGCAAATTTGCCTACCTTTGATCCTAATACATTTTGGGAATCTGAAGACGCATTCTCCAATTTCGCTGTTCGTGCCATTTACGAACCCGGTTCAACGTTTAAAATCGTAACATTAGCGGGTACGATTCAGGAGAAATTATTTAACCCTACGGCTACATATATGTCTGGTAGGGTTTTAGTTAAAGGCACTCGAAGTACCTATTTACATGATATTAATCGCTCAGGATGGGGACCAATTACGTATTTAGAAGGCGTCAAGCGTTCTAGTAACGTCGCTTTTGTTAAAATGGGTGAGATGTTGGGCAAAGATAAACTGGCTAAATACATTGATGACTTTGGTTTCGGAGCAAAAACGGGTATTGAATTACCGGGTGAAATAACCGGAATGATTACCCTGAAAAACCCCGTGCAGACGGCTACCGCATCTTATGGTCACGGTGTCACCGTTACACCAATTCAGCAATTAGCTGCTATTTCCGCAATCGCAAACGGTGGGAAGTTGTTAAAGCCACATATTATCAAAGAGATGATTGATCAATACGGGAAAAACACAAAATATGAGTGAGCCTGATATGGTTCGTCAGGTGATTTCACCGGCAGCTGCTAAGGAAACAAGCAGTTATCTGGAACAAGTCGTTTCTGACCAAGTTCATGGCACAGGCCGTAACGCTTATATTGATGGTTATAGGGTTGCAGGTAAGACGGGTACGGCAATCAAATATACGAATGGACTGCCTGATAAATCTAGATCGGTGGTGTCGTTTATTGGCTTCGCGCCAGTGAATGATCCGAAAATCGCAATGATTATTATTATGGATGAACCGGATTTGCCTTCGGTAGGCGGAGGTACGGTTGCTGCACCAGTCTTTAAAAAAGTTGTATCCCAAACCCTTCAATACATGGGTGTTCCTAAAACAGCCACGAAGGAAGAATCGGAAGGGACTAAACAAGTGGAGACTCGTGCTCAAGCCCCTGATTTAGTTAATAAAGGATTGAAGGAAGCACAGACGCAGCTTCTGGATGCGGGTATCGCTTATGAGAATCTCGGTAAAGGAACCAAGGTAATGAAGCAGTTTCCCTCAAAAAGTACCTTTATGGCTCCAGGCCAGCAGATCTATTTATTAACAGAGACGGATGGTAAAATGGAAATACCCGATCTAACTGGCGCATCTTTGAGAGATGCGATGGATATTCTTACACTTATGAATGCAACGGTAACTGTGGAAGGTGAAGGGTTCGTTTCAAGTCAGAAGGTTGAGAATCAGAATGGCAAACGCGTGGTGAATTTGACATTGCAGCCTGCGAAGGAACAAACATTGGCCGATAATTCTAAAGCCAGCGCGAGTACAGATGCTTCTATAACGGATGAGACAACAGATACAACTAAAGACAGTAAAGAGAATAAATCAAGTGGCAAAAAATCAGATGATTCGAAAAATGATATAGTTAAAGATACTGCTGGTAAAAACGATCACTAAGTACGGCCTGTTCTAACCCCTGTTTGTCCCGAATAATCATGATATGAATACGTTCATGAAGTCAGGACTGACAGGGAGGAATATAAAGTGAAAGTTTCCAATGTGACGTTAAGACGGAGACTGCTATGGAGCTTACTGGTCCTATGTGTTCTTTTTGCAGCTTTGGTTATTAGACTCGCATATGTGCAGTTAGGCAAGAGTGGTGAGCTCTCTGCTGAAGCTGAAGATTTATGGCGTCGTGAGGTCACTTACTCTGCTAAGCGTGGTGAAATATTGGATCGCAATGGTACGGCGCTTGCATATAATATTAGTTCACCAACGATAATGGCTATTCCCGTGCAAGTTAAGAATCCAGATCAGACTGCTAAAATATTAGCACCGCTGCTAGATATGAGTGAAGAAAGTATTAAGAAGATGATTACGAAAAAAACGAGACTTGAAAGTTTGAAACCCGGTGGACGCAAAATTACGATGGAGCTTGCTCAGAAAATTCGTGATTTAAAACTGCCGGGTATCGTTGTTGCAGAGGACAATAAACGATTCTATCCGTATGGTGATCTTGCTGCACATATTTTAGGTTTTACCGGAGGTTACAACCAAGGGTTGACTGGACTTGAACAGAAATATGACAGCAGGCTCAAAGGCTTGGATGGTAATGTATCTTATCTATCTGATGCTGGAGGGCGATTAATGCCTGGTTCTTCTGAGAAGTATGAAGAGCCTCAGGATGGTCTTAATTTAGAGCTAACTATTGATAAATCCATTCAATCCATTATGGAGCGTGAGCTGGATCAAGCGATGGTGCAGTATCAAGCTCGTGGTAGTTGGTCCATTGCGATGAATCCGAAGACAGGCGAGATTCTGGCAATGGCGAGTCGTCCAAGCTACGATCCGGGTAACTATAAACAATATCCAGCTGAGGTGTACAACCGGAATTTGCCGATCTGGATGACGTACGAACCTGGGTCTACTTTTAAAATTATTACGCTCGCTGCCGCACTCCAAGAGAAGAAGGTTGATCTGAAGAATGATCAATTTTTCGATCCTGGTTATGTGAAGGTAGGTGGAGCGAAGCTTAGATGCTGGAAAAGCGGAGGTCATGGTAGTGAAACTTTTATGCAGGTTGTGGAAAATTCCTGCAATCCCGGTTTCGTAGCGTTGGGTCAGCGTCTCGGTAAGGATTCGTTGTTCAGCTACATCCGTAATTTTGGATTTGGTTCCAAAACGGGTATTGATCTGAACGGTGAAGAAAATGGGATTCTGTTTAAACTTTCAAACGTAGGTCCTGTGGAATTAGCCACGACATCATTCGGCCAGGGGGTTTCAGTAACCCCAATACAACAGGTAGCGGCGGTATCAGCAGCTATCAATGGCGGCAAGCTTTTTAAGCCTTATGTGTCTAAAGCTTGGGTTAATCCTACGACGGGTGCAACAGTGAGCGAAACGCAGCCACAGCTCGTCAGACAGGTCATTTCGGAGGAAACGTCTAAACAGGTACGCGAGGCGCTTGAAAGTGTAGTGGCTAAAGGAACAGGCCGTCCTGCTTTTATTGATGGATACCGAGTAGGTGGAAAGACCGGTACAGCGCAACTAGTTGTGAATGGACGTTACTCCGCTACAGAGCATATTGTTTCATTTATCGGGTTTGCTCCAGCTGATGATCCGCAAATTGTAGTCTATACAGCAGTGGATAACCCAGCGGGAATACAATTTGGAGGCGTCGTCGCAGCTCCAATTGTTCAGCGCATTCTTGAGGATTCACTTCATTACATGAAGGTGCCTGAACGTAAGGATCAGCTACCCAAGACCTATAAACTTGGAGAGACACCCGTAGTTACGGTTCCTGATTTGGTAGGGGCTACCGCTAAAGATTTATATGAAGATATGAATATGAATTTCATGTTGTCTAAATCCGGAACGGGAGATACCGTAGTAAGCCAGGCGCCTAAACCAGGTAGCCGAGTAGACCGAGGATCTACGATTCGCATTTATATGGGTACTTCCACAGAGACTGATGATCCAACTAAAGATGTTCCATAACAAGATGCCTAATCATCGCATTACTTGACGATACTATGGGTTAATAGAGAAATAGAGCGAGGGACAAAGACATGAAATTGAATGAATTGGTTTCAACACTTACAATTGCAGAAATTATAGGGGAATGTAACATTACGATAACTGGCCTACAGACCGATTCGCGGAAGGTAGCTCCGGGTGATCTGTTTATCTGTTTACCTGGGCACACGGTTGATGGTCATGATTATGCTGCCCAAGCTGAAGAGAACGGAGCGGCGGCACTTGTTGTGGAGCGTCGTCTCGAAACAGAGCTTCCGCAGATTCTTGTTAAGGATTGTCGGTTTGCAATGGCAGTCATTGCAGATGCCTTCTTCGGATCTCCTAGCACGCACATGAATGTGATCGGCGTGACAGGAACGAATGGCAAAACGACAACAACATATCTCATTGAGAAAATGATGAATGATCATGGTGTGAATACGGGGCTTATTGGTACGATACAAATGCGCTATGGTGGACGCACATTCCCTATGTCAGGGACAACACCAGAAGCACTTGACTTACAACGCTCGCTAGATGATATGAGCGCGAACGGAGTTGAGTGCTGCGTGATGGAAGTTTCCTCGCATGCGCTTGAGCAAGGCCGAGTGAAGGGCACGGACTTCCGTACTGCTATTTTCACTAACCTCAGTCAGGATCATTTGGATTATCATAAATCAATGGAAGAATACCAAGCAGCTAAGGGATTATTCTTTGCTCGTCTTGGAAATAAATTCAACCACGATGTAAAACGCCGTAAACACGCGGTTCTTAATGCGGATGATCCGTCATCTGCTTATTTTGCCAAAATTACATCGGCTGAAATCATTACATACGGCATTGACGAACCAGCGGATGTTCGCGCATCTAATATATCAATCACAGCGCAAGGGACATACTTCCATCTCGATACTTTCCGCGGAAGCACAGACATTCAGCTTCGGATGGTAGGTAAATTCAATGTTTACAATGCTATGGCTGCTATCGCGGCAGGACTTTTGGAAGGAATTGAGCTTGAGGCTATTAAACGTAGCCTTGAATCTATTGCTGGTGTAGATGGTCGTGTGGAATCGGTAGATGCAGGTCAACCTTTTGCAGTAATCGTCGATTACGCCCACACACCGGATGGTCTTGAGAATGTACTTAAAACCGTTAAAGAGTTTGCTAAAGGTAGAGTGCTGACTGTATTCGGATGTGGTGGTGACCGTGACCGAACCAAACGTCCAATTATGGGCAAAATCGCTGCTAAATATAGTGATATGGCAATTGTAACTTCGGATAATCCGCGAACGGAAGATCCTGATCTAATCCTGAAGGATATTGAGCAGGGGTTACAAGAGGATCAAGTTCCGGAGAATCAATATATGCTTATTGTGGACCGCCGTAAAGCCATTCAAAAGGCTATTGAAATGGCAAGCCCTGACGATGTAGTATTGATTGCGGGGAAAGGTCATGAGACCTACCAAATCATTGGACACACGAAACATGACTTTGATGATCGTGTGATTGCCAAAGAAGCGATAAGGAGTATGGATCTGTGATTATAAGAACTTTGGGGGAAATCGCTGAAATGTGCGGGGGAAGCCTTGTACATAATCAGGATTCGAATATAGAAATTCAAGGTGTTATTACCGATTCGCGTCAAATCGCTCCAGGATGTCTGTTTGTGCCCTTGACCGGAGAACGATTTGACGGTCATGTATTTGCTGCACAAGCCTTGGAACAAGGCGCTGCAGGTGTCCTCTGGGAGCGGAGACATGGACAGGCGCCGCAGGGCGCGGTCATTGAAGTCGATGACACCCTTATTGCATTACAGCAGATGTCTCAAGTATATTTGCGTAATGTAGGGTGCCGTGTTGTCGGGATCACGGGTAGTAATGGCAAAACAACGACAAAAGATATGCTTTATTCACTTTTAAGTACAACATATAACGTTCATAAAACAGGTGGGAATTTCAATAATCATATTGGACTTCCACTTACGATCCTGAGTATGAAGCCAGATACAGATATTATTGTTCTTGAGATGGGTATGAGTGGAAGACAAGAAATTAGTACGCTCTCTGCTATTGCTTGCCCAGATGTGGCAGTCATTACGAACATTGGAGAAGCGCATCTGCTTCAACTAGGCTCAAGAGAAGAAATCGCTCGGGCTAAGGTTGAAATTATAAGTGGTCTGAAATCTGGTGGTTTGTTCATTTACAATGGAGATGAACCACTGATTCCACGGGTACTATCGGAACCGAACACGGTTAAACCACAATCTTTCCAGACATTTACTTTCGGGTTGAATGACACGAATGATAACTATCCGATAGGAATGATGTCACATAGTAGAGGTACTATTTTCACAACTCATCAGAATCCAGACCAAGGGCTGGATCTGCCTTTGCTCGGCCAGCATAACGTAGTTAATTGTCTTGCTGCCCTTGCGGTTGCTAGTCATTTCGGTATCAACGAAGAGGGAATTCGTAGCGGTCTAGCCAACTTAAATTTAACGAGCATGCGAATTGAGCAATTGACTGCACCTAGTGGTCTAACCATCTTAAATGACGCATACAACGCCAGCCCAACTTCGATGAAGGCTGCTATTGATGTGCTCCAAGGGCTCAAAGGGTACCGCAACAAAATAGCTGTTCTCGGGGACATGCTGGAACTTGGGCCACAGGAAGAAGAATTTCATGCGGGTATAGGTGAATATGTGGCTTCGGACAAAGTGGATATACTATGTACGTTTGGCATGTTATCAGAGAAAACGTCAGAGGCGGCGCGCGCTCATCGTCCAGATATGAAAGTCTCTTCTTTTACGGATAAGAAAGAATTAATTGAATATTTAATACAGCATCTTGGACCTAAAGATATCGTACTTGTTAAAGGTTCACGTGGGATGAAGCTGGAAGAAGTAGTGGATGCTCTAACAGAGGCTAACTTACACAATTAAAGAACGGAGGGGGTGAATCCATGGATTATCAACTATTATTGTTAACGATCGGCGTATCATTCATTCTTGCGGTTATTGCAGCACCTTTACTTATTCCTCTATTGAGGCGTATGAAGTTTGGTCAACAGGTTCGGGATGACGGGCCGCAAAGCCATCTGAAAAAGGCGGGAACCCCAACGATGGGTGGGGTTGTCATTATTGTTGCCTTTACTCTTTCCTATTTGAAATTTTCAGTAATTAATACGGACTTTTTTGTATTACTCGTTGCTACATTAGGCTTCGGTCTAATTGGCTTCTTAGATGATTATATTAAGATCGTATTTAAGCGTTCACTGGGTCTTACGGCACGCCAAAAGCTATTTGGACAGCTATTGTTTTCAGGGATCATGTGTTACTTGTTAATTCAAAATGGTCATAGTACGGCAATCAGTGTGCCGGGCACATCATGGTCATTTGACTGGGGCGGTTGGTTCTATTATCCATTTATTGTTATTATGATGCTTGCCATTAGTAATGCGGTCAATTTCACAGACGGTCTGGATGGTTTATTGTCTGGCGTGAGTGCTATTGCCTTAGGCGCATTTGCTATAGTGGCTATGCAGGCGACTTCGCTCCCCGCAGCAGTGTGTGCCGCAGCGATGATTGGTGCAGTCCTTGGGTTTTTGGTATTTAATGCGCATCCAGCAAAAGTCTTTATGGGAGACACGGGCTCACTCGGTATCGGTGGTGCGATTGGTGCTATTGCTATTGTAACGAAAAGCGAGCTGTTATTCTTAGTTATCGGTGGTATTTTTGTTATCGAAATGTTATCCGTGGTACTACAAGTTGCATCATTTAAAACACGCGGTAAACGAATATTTAAAATGAGTCCAATTCACCATCACTTTGAACTTAGTGGATGGTCGGAATGGCGAGTAGTCATCAGTTTCTGGGCAGTGGGCCTTGTACTGGCCGTTGTTGGACTTTACTTAAACAAGGGGTTGTAATTATGAAGCATCCAGAATCATACAAGGGACAAGAAATCGTAGTGCTTGGCTTAGCCAGAAGCGGTGTGCAGGTCGCTAAGGTGATGCATAATCTTGGGGCAATCGTTACGGTTAACGACCGTAAAGAAAAGGAAGAATGCCCCGAATCAGGCGAATTAGAAGAGCTTGGAATCAAGGTCATTTATGGAGGACATCCGGATGATCTGATTCATTCGGGTGTGAAACTGCTTGTGAAGAATCCGGGCATCCCATACTCCGTGTCACCTGTTCGTAAAGCAATCGAGCTTGGGGTGGAAGTGGTTACTGAAGTCGAAGTGGCTTTTCACCTTTGTAAAGCCCCTATCATTGGGATTACAGGTTCCAATGGTAAAACAACGACAACGACATGGGTTGGCAACATTTTAGAAGCTGCAGGCTTGCGCTCTATCGTGGCAGGTAATATTGGCACACCTCTATGTGAAGCTGCAATCCAGGCTGATGAGGATGATTGGATGGTCGTCGAGCTAAGTAGTTTTCAGCTCAAAGGAACAGAAGAGTTTCGGCCTCGAATTGCGTGTCTGCTTAATTTAGCGGAGACGCATTTAGACTATCATGGCGGAATGGAAGATTACGCGGCTTCTAAAGCGAAACTATTTGCTAATCAAGGAGAAGGAGATACCGCAGTCCTCAATTGGGATGATGCATACTGTCGTAGTCTTGTGCCTTATATGAAAGGTAAGCTGCTACCGTTCTCCACCAGTGAGGAACTGGTAGAGGGTGTTTATTTGAGTCCACCATACATAGCAGATACGGAGGATACACAAGCTCGTGATCTTGTGTACCGCGATTCAGAAGGACAGGTTAGTATCATCGTCCCTGTGGAAGAAATCGGTATTCCAGGGCGCTATAATGTAGCGAATGCTGCTGCTGCATGTGCGATTTCAATTGCAGCAGGAGCTCCAGTTTCTGCACTCAAGGGTCCGTTATCCTCTTTCCGTGGTGTTGAACACCGACTTGAATATGTAGCTAAGAAAGATGATGTCAGCTACTACAACAATTCCAAAGCTACGAATTCCAAAGCGACTACGATGGCTCTTACATCTTTTCAGGAGCCGATTATACTTATTGCGGGTGGACTTGACCGAGGTTCAGATTACATGGAATTAATTCCGGTTCTGAACGAACGAGTGAAGGCAATTGTGACACTTGGTGAAACTCGTCATAAAATTGAACAAGTTGCTGAACTTGCAGGATTAAAGCAAATTGCCGTCGTCGATACTGAAGAGGACGCCGCCACCACGCTTCAATCAGCTGTGAAGCAAGCTGCCGCTCTAGCAGAGGCCGGAGATATTGTTTTATTATCTCCAGCGTGTGCGAGTTGGGATATGTTTAGTTCATATGAAGAGCGTGGACGCATTTTTAAAGAGGCGGTGCATAATCTGTAAGTAGGGGGGTGGGATAAGCCCCTACTTTCGTTGCAAGAGGTGGCCTCCTCATGAATAAGACACGTCCGGCGCCAGATTTGTGGCTCCTGATCTGTATTGTTGGTTTACTCGTCATTGGAATGATTATGGTGTACAGTGCTGGCTCCGTGCGTGCCTTTCACGTATATGGAGATTCCTTTTATTTTGTTAAACGTCAGCTTCTCTTTGCTGTACTAGGACTTGTTGCAATGTACTTTACAGCTAATATGGACTATCACATTTGGCAAAAGTATGCAAAAGTTGGCTTGTTGATTTGTTTCGGACTGCTTATCCTTGTACTGATTCCTGGTATCGGTGCAGTAAGAGGTGGAGCACGTAGTTGGCTAGGGATCAGTTCGTTCGGAATTCAGCCCTCTGAATTTATGAAGCTAGGTATGATTTTGTTTTTAGCAAAGTGGCTGAGTAATGACAAGTGGGATATTACCTCGTTTACTAGAGGACTCCTACCTCCATTGGGATTAATCGGACTTGCCTTTGGCCTGATTATGTTACAACCGGATCTGGGGACTGGCACCGTTATGCTTGGCGCTGCGATGATGATTGTATTCACAGCCGGATCTCGTCTTAGTCATTTAGCGATGCTGGGTTTGACTGGCCTTGTTGGTTTTGCAGGTCTAATTATTGCAGCACCTTATCGCTTGCTTCGGATTACAGCCTTTCTAGATCCATGGTCTGATCCACTTGGTGCAGGGTATCAAATTATTCAGTCTTTATATGCCATCGGTCCCGGCGGTCTTGGAGGGCTTGGACTTGGAATGAGTCGGCAAAAATACAGTTATGTGCCTGAACCGCAGACGGATTTTATTTTCTCCATTCTGGCTGAAGAGCTAGGTTTCATTGGTGGGTTAATCGTATTGTTGCTGTTTCTAGTTCTCGTATGGCGCGGGATGCGTATTGCAATGACACTCCCTGACCGTTTCGGCAGCCTGCTGGCTGTAGGTATTGTCGGTATGGTTGCGGTACAGGTAGTCATTAACATAGGCGTCGTCATTGGAATGATGCCTGTAACAGGCATTACCTTACCGCTGATCAGTTATGGCGGATCATCATTAACCCTGATGTTAACTGCATTAGGCATTTTATTAAATCTATCACGTTATGCGAGGTGAAGAACATGCGCGTCGTGTTGACAGGTGGCGGTACGGGGGGGCATATTTACCCCGCTGTTGCTATTGCGAGGCAGTGTGAAGCGGA
Organism: Paenibacillus pini JCM 16418; assembly: GCF_000576305.1. Classification (GTDB taxonomy): domain Bacteria; phylum Bacillota; class Bacilli; order Paenibacillales; family Paenibacillaceae; genus Paenibacillus_AQ; species Paenibacillus_AQ pini. The sequence continues at coordinate 347,858 of NZ_BAVZ01000002.1, forward strand.
TGATCCTACATCCGAGTTTTTATATATAGGTGGAACTAGAGGGCTTGAGAGTAAACTTGTTCCCCAAGAAAAGATTCCATTTAAATCCATTGATATCACAGGTTTTCGGCGGAAAATATCGACGGAGAATATAAAGACCGTTGTTCGTTTTCTTAAAGGTGTATCCAAATCTAAAAGGTTATTGGCTGACTTCAAACCAGATGTCGTTATTGGTACGGGCGGTTATGTATGTGGTCCGGTTGTTTATGCGGCTGCGAAAATGGGCATACCCTGCATCATTCATGAACAGAACGCTATTCCAGGCTTAACCAATACGTTTCTAAGCCGATATGTTACAACCGTAGCTGTCAGCTTTGAAGGGTCTGAAGGATTTTTTCCCAAAGGCAAACATGTGATTTACACAGGTAACCCACGCGCAACTACCGTACAATCGGCAAATCGTGAGCGTGGTTTTGCTTCGTTAGGTATTCCAAATGATAGTTCGGTTGTTTTGATTGTTGGAGGTAGCGTGGTGCCAAAACAATCAATGATGCGATGATAGATATGGCTCCTGGGCTGGCAGAAATGAAGCATATTCATTTTGTATATGTAACAGGCGATAGCTATTTTGATAAAACACGTGAGGAAATCCGCAGTAAGCTAGGGAGCATACCACACCACTTGCATATCATGCCTTATGTGCATAATATGCCGGAAGTACTAGCGGCGACGTCCCTAATCGTTAATCGAGCAGGCGCTTCCTTCTTAGCGGAGATCACCTCGCTCGGGATTCCCTCGATCCTGATTCCGTCACCGAATGTGACGAACAATCATCAGGAGGCTAATGCAAGGCAACTCGAGAAGGCGGGTGCTGCGAAGGTCATACTGGAAAAGGATTTAACGGGTGATAATTTATATCAATCTATTGAACAGATTATGAATGACCTTAAAGTGCAGCAGCTCATGTCATCTCATTCAAAAAGCCTCGGTAAACCAGATGCGGCAAATGTTATTGTTGAGGAAATGAGAAGGATTTCGAAGCGAAGCTGAAAGCTGGGAGCGATTGTCACACACCCGGAGCATTACATAATATACTCTATAATCGTGACAATCACCCATGGAATACCGGCATAACCCTCACGTGCCATATCTTTTCAACGAACGGGTATGGCTCTTTTCGGTCTGAAATTAAGGATGTCTTATGTGGAAAGGCTATTCGCTCGTAAAGCTGAGTGTTCTGGCTGAGAAGAGGGTTTAACGGGTCTCGAATTTGCAGGGGGTATACCGGGAACTGTTGGCGGGGCGGTCTACATGAACGCCGGAGCCGCGGGTCTGATGTGTCACGCATAATAAGTCCGCTGAGATTGTACTGGAAGCAGAGAATTGGTGACGTATTATGGCCTCAGCTTCAGGCATTCCGTTCTGTACGAATGTAAAGGCATAGGTACAGAAAATTGTTTCGAGTTGAAGGGAATGCGTATAAGGTTGGGCCAAATATCGAATCAGCAAGCCAATTTCATGTGAATAACCGGTCAAGCTACAGCAGAGGACGTGCTCGCCCTAATACACAGGGTTCAGGAGACAATCAAATCTGAATATAACATCTCTCTGAAATGTTTGTAGTGGGTGAGCGGTAAACTCGGAGGTGATACATTGGACAAATTGGTGATTGAGGGTGGTAAATCCCTATCAGGAACCGTACGCATCCATGGAGCAAAAAATGCTGCATTGCCAATTTTAGCGGCAAGCCTGCTGGCCGCAGGAAAAGTTCAGCTGAACAATGTTCCACGGCTTTTAGACATTGAAGTGATGCTGAACATCCTGGATCGGATCGGCTGCACCACCTTACAGGAGCAGGAAACGGTAACTGTGGATACGTCGTCAGCCAATTCGTTTCATGTACCGGAAGATTTGATGAAGCAAATGCGCTCTTCCATTTTTCTGATGGGTCCACTGCTTGCTCGGTTTGGAGAGGTAGCTATTTATCAGCCTGGTGGATGTGCTATTGGTGAACGTAAAATTGACTTGCATCTCCAAGGACTGAAAGCACTAGGAGCGGAGATTGAAGAGCAAGATCAGCAAATTGTCTGCAAAGCACGCAAACTGATTGGTGCCGATATCCACCTGGATTTTCCAAGCGTTGGAGCCACTGAGAATATTATGATGGCAGCAGCAACAGCTGATGGTACGACAACAATAACGAACGCAGCGAGAGAGCCGGAAATTCAGGATTTACAGCATTTTCTGAATAAAATGGGGGCAAGTATTATCGGAGCAGGAACCGATACCATTACCATTCAGGGTGTACAACAATTGTCAGCCTGCACATACGATATTATTCCTGACCGGATTGTTGCGGGTACAGTGATGATCGCAGCAGCTGCTACGCGTGGTAATGTCACGCTGACGCATTGTAATCCCTCGCATTTAAGTTCGCTTATTCATGTGCTCAAGCGGGCTGGTGTTCAAATCAGCATCTGCAATGATATAATGAATGTAAGCTGCATGAGTCGTCCTAAGGCGATTGAACGCATTGTGACGTCTCCTTATCCTTCATTCCCTACCGATTTACAATCACAGGTGATGGTACTGTTGTCCCTGGCTGATGGATTCAGTGTGATGAAGGAGACCGTCTTCGAGGGCCGTTTTAAACACGTAGATGAACTAGCAAGAATGGGTGCGGATATATCTATTGACTTCAGTAGTGCATTTATCCGCGGTGTTCAAAGATTGTATGGTGCTACAGTGGAAGCAACAGATTTAAGAGCAGGTGCAGCACTGGTTATTGCAGGACTTGCAGCCCAAGGGAAGACAACCGTGGAGCAAGTGCATCATATTGATCGTGGATATGATTGTATCGAATTGTTGTTTCAGAAACTAGGCGCAGACATTCATAGATTTAACGCAATACCGAAATCATTTGATTTAGCTAATTAAAGCCTTCTTTATCCCCTTCCGCTGTGGAGGGATAATAGGCATTTTGTGGAGAGTACCCTATGCCAAAAGCTCATATTCCTGTTTTAAAAGAAGACAAGCCTAAGAAAAAAGTTAGCCGTAGAATTATTTCCATTCTATTGTTATTATTTGTTGTTATTCTTTCTGTACTCTTTTTTCGTTCATCAATGAGCAAAGTAACCGAAATTCATTTTCTGGGAAATACTTTTACCTCTCGTGAACAACTAATACAGGTAAGTGGTCTTAAGATTGGCAACCAATATTTTGCAGTATCGCCATCGAAGATTGAATCTAAGCTATTGACGGTTAAATCAATAGAGAAGGCAACGGTAGAGAAGCATTTCCCCGGCGTTATTAATATTCAGATTGAGCAGTTCCCGACTGTGGCCTATGAATTGTCCGCACAAGGGACTTTGCAAGCTATTCTATCTAGTGGGGCAACCGTTACGGTTAACGAAAGTGGAATAGCTGTGGAGAAGCCCATTTTAACGAAGTGGGATGACGCTGACCCTTATAAAGCTAAGCTTTCGAATGCACTTGCTCAGATTCCTAATGAACTGACAGCGGATATATCAGAGATTATTCCGTCACCTACAGCATCTTTTCCAGACCGGATTAAACTCTATACTCGTTCGAGATTTGAGGTCATAACAGCGATCTCAATTCTGAAAGAGAAAGTAGAATATCTTAATCAAGTTATTGAGACAGAACAGCCAGGTCTGATCACGATGCTAGAGGCTGATTCGTATGTTCCCTTTGTGGCTGCTACAAACGATCAGGATGGGGAAAAGGCTACTACTAATGACTAGTAAAAAATGATACAATTACTTTTATGTACAAGGGATGACGACTCCCTCTTTTTCTTCAGATTTTTAATGGAGATAACAAATGTTGGCAGCAAAAAATTTGTAGAAAAAAGAGGGAAAGAAAAATGTGTGTTGAATATGTAGAGAGTGTGTTATCATTTCGTATTTCATTTTCTAAAAATAGGAGGTGCCACGGTTGAGCAACAATGACATCATTGTTAGTTTGGACATCGGTACATCCAAAGTTCGTGCTATTATTGGGGAAGTTAACAATGGAACCTTTAATATTATTGGAGTTGGATCTGCCGACTCAGAAGGAATTCGCAAGGGTGCAATTGTAGATATTGACCAGACTGTACAATCAATCCGTAATGCTGTTGATCACGCGGAACGTATGGTCGGTATTCAAATATCGGAGGTATATGTCGGCATTTCAGGGAATCACATTGGACTTCAATCAAGCCACGGAGTAGTGGCAGTATCGAACGAGGATCGGGAAATTGGCGAGGAAGACATTGAACGCGTGCTTAAAGCTGCTGAAGTTGTTGCATTGCCTCCTGACCGGGAAATTATTGATGTAGTCGCTAAACAATACGTAGTAGATGGCTTGGAGGGAATTCAAGATCCGCGCGGTATGATTGGCGTTCGTTTAGAAGTGGAAGCATCATTATTACAGGTGCTAAGACATCCATACATAATCTTTTGCGTTGTGTAGAGAAATCAGGATTGAAAATTAAAGACTTGGTTCTCATGTCACTGGGTGCCGGGCAACTTGCATTATCTAAAGATGAGAAAACCATGGGTTCTGTTCTGGTTGATATCGGAGCAGGTTCTACAACGGTTGCCATCTTTGAAGGTGGGGCTATTGTAGCTACCTCTACATTACCTATTGGTGGAGAATTTGTTACCAACGATATAGCTTATGGATTGCGTACTCTTACGGACCAAGCTGAGAAAGTTAAGTTGAAATATGGCTGTGCTCTGATGGATGATGCAGCTGTTGATGTAACTTTTAAAGTTGTTCGTATTGGTAGCAATGTGGAGAAAGAATTCAATCAAGAAGATTTGGCTGCTATAGTAGAGCCTCGTGTTCAGGAAATTTTTCATATGATTGGGCAGGAAGTGAAGCGTTTAGGGTACAACGAGCTTCCAGGCGGTTATATACTTACAGGTGGCACGGTCTCTATGCCAGGTGTTCTACAGGTGGCTCAAAGTGAACTTGCGGCTTCGGTCAGAATTGCTGTTCCAGATTATATTGGTGTAAGAGATCCGGGTTACACCAGCGGAGTCGGCGTTTTGCATAACGTCATTCGAAATATCCGAGTTCGTAGTGCAAGCAGTATGAACACGAAGAAACCGGTTAATCGTACGAAGGCGAATCCTGTAACTAATCCAGAGACAACCCAGAAACCAGGATTAATCGAACGTCTCAAAAATATGTTCAGTGAATTCATATAAGCAGGTTCCATATAAAAGTGGACAGGCCATCCATGCACAATGAGGGGGAGATGGGGAAATATGTTGGAATTTGATTTTGAAATGGAAAGCTTGGCGCAGATAAAGGTAATAGGGGTGGGCGGCGGCGGAAGCAATGCAGTCAACCGTATGATTGAAAATGGCGTACAAGGCGTAGAATTCATTACGGTGAATACCGACGCTCAAGCTTTGCATATGGCCAAATCGGAACACAAGCTACAAATTGGTGATAAATTAACTCGTGGACTTGGAGCCGGCGCTAACCCTGATGTGGGTAAGAAAGCGGCAGAAGAATCCCGTGAATTGATCATGAATACCCTTAAGGGTGCAGATATGGTATTTGTTACAGCTGGTATGGGAGGCGGAACCGGTACGGGTGCTGCTCCTGTAATCGCTGAAATTGCTAAGGAGTGCGGTGCGCTTACAGTTGGTGTTGTAACGCGTCCGTTTACTTTTGAAGGCCGTAAGCGCTCATTACAAGCAGAGCTGGGTATTGAAGGACTTAAAGAAAAAGTCGATACTCTTATTGTTATCCCTAATGATCGTCTATTAGAAATTGTGGATAAGAAGACGCCAATGCTCGAAGCTTTCCGCGAAGCAGATAATGTTCTTCGTCAAGCTGTACAAGGTATTTCTGATTTGATCGCTGTTCCGGGTCTAATTAACCTTGACTTTGCAGATGTGAAGACGATTATGACTGAACGTGGATCAGCACTTATGGGAATCGGTATGGCAACAGGTGAGAATCGAGCTGCTGAGGCTGCTCGTAAAGCCATTATGAGTCCATTACTTGAAACTTCAATTGAGGGAGCTCTTGGCGTCATTATGAATATTACCGGCGGAACGAATCTGTCGCTATATGAAGTCAATGAAGCTGCTGAAATTGTAACCTCGGCTTCTGATCCAGAAGTAAATATGATCTTTGGTGCCATTATCGAAGAGAATATGAAGGATGAAATCAAGGTTACGGTTATTGCAACCGGATTTGAGCATCGTAAAGTTCAACAACATGCTCCTATTCGTAAACCGGGTACTCCACCTAGTGAACCGGCTGCAGCAACGGACAATCGAAATAATAATAACAACCTGCGTCCTTTTGGCAATCAGCCAAGTAACGACCAGTTGGATATTCCGACATTCTTGCGCAACCGTTCACGTCAAAATAACGAATAGCATAGCTTTGTTTAATATCAAGCCTGTCATTCTTGCGAATGACAGGCTTTTTCTATATATCTGCCTCTATGAATTGAAACTTCCATGATAAAGTAACGGAACTCGACAAAAAAAGTTGAGTATTCCCTCCCCATTTTGACAGACTTTGAATTTCATTCTTTTTATACTAAACACATCTCCCAAAAAACAAAAGATACGTAAGCTTCTACACGGTGTGTGCAAGAGGATTACACAAGAGTCGGGCAGGTGAGAACAACTGGTTGTATATATTGATCTTATCTTCATCACTAACCTGCTAATTGATGGCGCACTATTGTGGCTTACGGCTTGGATGCGTAAACAGAGGCCTTCTTGGTGGAGATTGATCACTTCCGCTGCCATAGGTGCATTATACGTTGTGATGATGTTTGTGCCGCAGCTTTCATTCATGTATACCTTTATGCTTAAGATCGGTTTGTCTTTGATTATGCTTTGGGTTGCTTTTGGTTTTGGAAGTCTTCAGCATTACATCCGCAACATGGGAGCTTTTTATATGATTAATTTTGCGGCAGCCGGAGGAATTATTGGTATTCACTATCTGTTACAAAATTCGGGAGAGATATTCAGTGGTATTTGGTTTACAGCATCCGGCGGGCTTTCATTTGAACTGAAGATTGGTTTCTGGTTTACGTTCATTTTGGTTTTTGTCATATTGCTGTGGTTTAAGTTGGTGCAGTCCACACGCCGCACACTCGAAAATAGACATACCTATATTGGAGAGGTAAAAGTACAAATCGGGGATTATTCGGTGAGTTGCAAAGGACTACTTGATACAGGGAATCAGCTGAACGATCCGCTGACCAGAATACCAGTTATGATTATGGAGGCATCCCTTTGGGAAGATCGACTCCCTCCATCATGGAAAGGGAGATTGGCTGGGGGAGAACCGGACAAACTGGTGCTTGAACTCGATGGCACCGATTTTGAATGGCAAGATCGATTACGGCTCGTTCCTTACCGTGGTGTTAACCGGGATGTTGCATTTATGCTTGCCATTAAGCCCGATGTGGTGGAAATTCGCATAGGTGATCAGGTGAGCCAAGCTACGAGAGTATTGATTGGACTTGATGGAGGGCAACTGTCCCATGAACGAACGTATCAAGCGATTATTCATCCTGATTTAATACAGGATAGGCAGGAGACAGATAGTTCCTCTCCTCTATCAGTGGCACAAACGACTCATACACATTCATAGAACAAGTTTGCTAAAGTGGTTTCCACATACGGAAGCTAGTCTGTATTAATGAAGATAGTTTTCCCTTGGAAAACTAAGATGATGCTTACGAAGATAGCTTCCCTTTGGGAAGCCAAGATGATGCTTACGAAGATAGCTTCCCTTCGGGAAGCTTTTAGGAGGACGAGAGATGCTCGTTAAATGGAGACTTGTGATGCAGTTGCAGTATTACAGAATGCTATTTTTGTTTGGACTTAAAAGTGAGGAGATTTACTACATAGGCGGGAGTGAAGCGCTGCCTCCACCGTTAACGCGGGAAGAGGAGGAATATTTATTACAGCGCCTGACTACGGGTGATGCGGCTATTCGCGCGATGCTAATAGAGCGAAATCTACGTCTGGTGGTCTATATTGCCCGTAAATTTGAGAACACAGGAATTAATATTGAGGATCTAGTGTCTATCGGAGCGATCGGATTGATTAAAGCTGTAAATACGTTTGATCCGGAGAAAAAAATTAAGCTTGCCACGTATGCTTCGCGATGCATTGAGAACGAGATCCTTATGTATTTGCGCCGAAATAGTAAAATTCGCAGTGAGGTTTCTTTTGATGAGCCACTTAATATTGATTGGGACGGCAATGAATTGCTTCTCTCCGATGTATTGGGTACGGAAAATGACACCATCTATCGTAATATCGAAGAGCAGGTAGACCGTAAGTTACTGCATAAAGCTTTGGATAAACTGACAGAGCGAGAGCGTATTATCATGGAACTACGTTTTGGTCTCCAAGATGGTGAAGAGAAGACTCAAAAAGATGTGGCAGATATGCTCGGAATTTCACAATCTTATATTTCGAGACTAGAGAAGCGAATTATCAAGCGTTTGCGCAAGGAATTCAATAAGATGGTCTAGAGGATGGAATCGTTAGGAATAAAATGAGCCCTCAGGGAGATAATGTACATTAATGTTTCTCCTTGGGAGGTAAATCATCATGACCCGAAACAAAGTCGAAATCTGCGGAGTGGATACTGCAAAATTACCCGTTCTGACAAATGCAGAAATGCGGGAATTATTCCATTCTCTTCAACAAAATAATGAAAGACCAGCGAGAGAAAAGCTGGTAAATGGCAATCTCAGACTGGTCCTTAGTGTCATTCAGCGTTTTAATAATCGGGGGGAATTTGTCGACGATCTGTTTCAGGTAGGCTGTATTGGACTTATGAAAGCCATTGATAATTTTGATTTGTCGCAAAATGTTAAATTTTCTACCTATGCGGTGCCGATGATCATTGGCGAAATCCGCAGGTACTTAAGAGATAACAACCCAATTCGCGTATCACGTTCATTGCGGGACATTGCTTATAAAGCACTGCAAGTTCGTGATACGTTAACGAATCAGAATTCCAGAGAACCAACCATTTTTGAAATTTCAGAAGTGCTCAATGTGCCGAAAGAAGATGTTGTATTTGCATTGGATGCCATTCAAGACCCTGTGTCTCTATTTGAGCCCATTTATCATGATGGCGGTGATCCGATATTTGTAATGGATCAAATTAGCGACGATAAGAACAAAGATGTGGCTTGGATTGAAGAAATCGCACTGCGTGACGCAATGCAGCGTTTGGGACAGCGGGAAAAAATGATCTTGTCCATGCGTTTCTTTGAGGGTAAGACCCAAATGGAAGTTGCCGATGAAATCGGTATTTCTCAGGCGCAAGTATCTCGCTTAGAAAAATCAGCCATCCAGCAAATGCAAAAACATGTAAAATCGTAATTTTCCAGGTACGGTGTACCAATCAGGCGATCCTTTTTATAAGGATCGCCTTTTATATGATGTAAACTTAACGAGATTGAAATAAATAAGGCATTTTGCCCAGTACCTACATATATTAATCATAAGGGACGGATTCGTTTGTACTTCTCGAACTGAATTTAGTAAACCGGATGGTGGGGAAATCATGAAAATTTCGGATTTTCAAACAAAAGATGTGATCAATATCGTAGATGGAAAGAGACTAGGACAAATCAGTGATTTGGAGCTAGACCTGCGCCAAGGGCGGATTGATGCTATTGTTGTTCCTAGTTATAGTAAGCTCAGAGGGATTTTTGGTGGTGGAAGTGACTTGATCATCCCTTGGCGTAACATTGTTAAAATAGGTTCAGATGTGGTGCTCGTAAAAATAGAAGATCTTAAAGCAACGATCAATACAGCAGAAGAAAAAGAAACTGGATACCTTGAACGCCCTGAACGAGCAGATCGACGGACATTTCGTGAAATTTGACCTATGATGCCATTCACATATGCGACTAACAGTGATTTGCTATAGTGTAAATGCTGGGTAGCGGTATAACGTGGCTTGTTATGGTAAACTGTTTATAGAGGTGAAGAAAATGGAACCATTTGTTTTACATCAACCCAATCAACAACAGCCTGAATTATATATGCTACAGCCTTGGATCAAGGAGTCGAACAGACTAGTTGCTGGATTTACGGGTCGAGGAGGCGGTATAAGTAGCTGGCCTTATCAATCATTGAACTGTGCCTTTCATGTCGGAGATAAGCCGGAAGATGTTATTGCTAACCGATCTAAGGTCGCAGTATCTCTTGGATTTACACTTGATTCATGGACATGTGGTGAACAGGTTCACGGATCCCATATTACAGTGGTCACACACGAAGACATCGGCCGAGGGCGGCTGAACAGAGAGACCGCAATTCAGGATACTGACGGATTACTCACTCAAGTCCCGGGGGTGCTGCTTACTTCATTTTATGCGGATTGTGTTCCTCTATATTTCTTTGATCCTGTGAAGCAGGTCGTTGGACTCGCACATGCAGGTTGGAAGGGAACGGTCGCGCAAATTGCGAATCGAATGGTCGAACGTATGCAATCTGAGTTTGGCTGTGAGGTTCGGAGTATTCATTCGGCAATAGGACCTTCCATTGGATCTTGTTGTTATGAAGTGGACGATAAAGTCATGACATATATTCACGATTTAGAGAGAGAGTTTGAGGGTAATAAACATAAAGATCTCGATTTGTTGAGTCAGGGATACATAAGTAAAGACAACGGGAAAACGATGCTGGACTTGAAAGAAATAAATCGACAGATTATGATTAAAGCAGGAATTTTGCCGACGCATATCGAATGTACATCATGGTGTACAAGCTGTCGTAATGATATTTATTTCTCCTATCGCAAAGATGGTGGGACAACAGGACGAATGGCTAGTTGGATCGGGTTAAAAGAGAGGTGAATCTTCCTTGACGCTGGAAGAACGAATAAAGGAAGTTAAGCATCGTGTTGAAGCAGCGTGTCAGCGCAGCAAGAGAGCGCCGGACAATGTTAATGTGATCGCGGTTACGAAATATGTTTCTACACAAATGACAGCGCAGGTTCTGAAGCAAGGACTTGAGCATGTTGGTGAGAACCGCTGGCAGAACGCTGAAGAGAAGTGGAATGCACTGGGTCAGCAAGGGATTTGGCATTTTATCGGGCATCTTCAGACAAACAAGGTTAAGGATGTTGTCTCTAAATTTGAATATATACATTCTTTGGATCGTCTTTCTTTAGCAAAAGAGTTGGAGAAGGCGGGCGCTGCGCACAATTTGGAAATAAAAACCTTTGTACAGGTTAATATTTCTGGAGAAGATACGAAATACGGATTAACACCGGAACAAACTGCACCCTTTCTCAAGCAAATACGTGATTTCTCCCATATTAGGGTCGTTGGTTTGATGACTATGGCGCCGTTTGAAGCTGAAGCTGAGGATACACGTCCAGTATTTCGAGCTTTACGTGAGCTGATGGAGAATTTAAATCAACAAGCTGTTACGAATGAACCTATGACTGAGCTCTCTATGGGTATGTCTAATGATTTTGAAGTGGCAGTGGAAGAAGGAGCAACATGGATTCGTTTAGGCTCCGTATTGGTTGGTAAAGAGGAGGAGGAATCATGAGCGTGATGAACAAATTCATGTCTTTTTTGGGATTGCAGGAGCAGGAAGAAATTGTTGAACGTGAACAATTGGCTGAGGAAGAAGAATTAGAAGCCCCTCAATTTAATGAAGCACGTAAAAATGCTAGACCTAACAATGTCGTGAGTATCCATTCGCAGAAGAATGTAAAGGTTATTTTGCATGAACCACATTCGTATGACGAAGCCCAAGCCATTGCAGATCATTTACGTTCGCACCGAACTGTTGTTGTAAATTTGCAACGTGTACGTACAGACCAAGCGCTGCGTGTGATCGATTTTTTAAGTGGAACCGTGTATGCTTTAGGTGGTGGTATTTCCAAAATTGGAGGCAATATCTTTCTCTGTACGCCGGATACCGTTGAAATTCAAGGTGCTATTTCGGAAATATTGGCTGAAGAACATGAATACAACAATAGAATGAGGTGAGCCGATCTTGTACGAAATCTACCGAATTATAAGTATATTGTTTGACATTTATTTTTACATGATTATTATCTATACCTTAATGTCCTGGCTGCCGAATTTACGTGAGAGCTTTATTGGTGAACTGCTTGCTAAGCTGGTTGAGCCTTACCTATCCCCATTCCGCCGGATTATCCCGCCAATCTTCGGTATGCTGGATATCTCCCCGATCGTTGCCTTGTTCGTATTGCAATTCGCAATGCAAGGACTGTTATTTATCATTAGCATGGCTTTTGGGGCTTAAGTTAGAATGAAGCAGGATATCTATAATCATTTTCACCAAGATGAACGTGAGTTTGTTGATAGGGCTTGGGAATGGATTGTAAATGCGGGAACATATCATGAGACTAAACTTACTGATTTCTTAGATCCTCGGCAGGCCTTTATCGTCCAGACGCTAGTTAATCGGCATCCAGATGTGCAATTAAGACTGGATGGGGGATACGATACTGCCGAGCGATGCAGGGCACTTATTGCCCCAGACTACCGCGATTTAAGCGAAGAAGATATGGGGATCAAAGTGCTGAGTATCTACTCTGGTGAACAGAAATTTTTGTCTCTTGAGCATGGGGATTATATGGGATCCATTCTTGGTTTGGGTATTAAAAGATCCAAGATAGGTGATATTCATGTACTCGATAACGGCTGTCACACCCTTGTATGTGAAGATATTAGTACATTTCTGGATATAAATCTAAATCAGGTGCACCGTATTCATGTGCAGAGCGAGATTCTGGCGCTGGACTCCCTGCGAACTCACCAGGTTTCACTGGAGCAGATGGAGATTACGGTCGCCTCTTTGCGTTTAGATGCTATCACTGGAGATGTCTTCCGCTTAAGTCGCAGTAAAGTTCTTGTTCCGATCCGAGCAGGGCGATGCAGAGTGAATTGGAAAGTTGAAGAGGATCCATCTTCTTCCTTAAAAGAAGGGGATATGGTATCTATGCAGGGTTTTGGGCGGTTTAAGGTTCTTGAAGTAGGCGGAATGACAAAAAAACAAAGACAACGCATTAAAATAGGCAAATTTGTGTAGTTCCTAGCAGGAATTACATTCTTATTGTCGAATGAAATATTCAAGTAAACTAATCCTAAAAATTTTTTGACCGATATACCAAGTAAAGTAGATACGTATCTAGGATATCGGTCATTACATTGTGGAATGATATTAGGCAAACACTCGGGCTTATTTTTGCACAGTAAACAGAAGGTACTCCTTCGCATGATTTCGGTATACGATCACAGGGAAGCCTGAAATTCTTAGGAGGTGCGCATCAATGCCATTAACACCACTCGATATACATAACAAAGAGTTTGGCCGCCGAATCCGTGGTTATGATGAAGATGAAGTGAATGAATTCTTGGACCAGGTTATTAAAGATTATGAAAGTGTAATCCGTGAGAACAAGGAGCTTCATAATCAAATGACTACGCTGCAGGAGCGGCTGAATCATTTTGTTAATATTGAAGAAAGTCTGTCGAAGACGATTATTGTAGCTCAAGAAGCTGCTGATGAAGTGAAAGCCAACGCTAAGAAGGAAGCTCAGCTTATCATTAAAGAGTCAGAGAAGAATGCTGACAGAATTATTAACGAATCGTTGTCTAAATCACGTAAAATTGCAATGGAAGTAGAAGAACTGAAGAAGCAAGCTTCTATTTACCGCACTCGCTTCCGTACCCTGGTTGAAGCTCAGCTCGAGCTACTCAGTCAAGATGGATGGGAAACGTTAGAAGCTCGCGAGATCAGAGAGAGCAGCCGTGAGGCAAGGGAATCTCGTGATTCTTATGAAAACCGCGAAGCTAATGAAGTTTATTAGACGTTAGACTGGTTGACTTTTCATTGGAAAAAGGCTATAACTATACTCATATCTGAAGTAATATTGTTATACATTCAATGATGGGAAGAGTAAGTTTGGGATATGTTCATCAGAGAGTTGGCGTTTGCTGAGAGCCAATGTTCAGACCTGAACCGAAGATCCTCCTGGAGAAGTGAAGCTGAAACGTCATTTGATGTGTGTAAGCTGAACCGTTGCGCCGAACGTTACATCGGCTCCATACTTCATTACAGTATGGACTTGAGGAGTCGTCATGCTTCATGAGGCTTACTGAGTATTTCAGTAAGTATCAGGTTCGGACGGAATTAGGGTGGTTACGCGAGCAAAAGTCTCGTCCCTTTGGGGATGAGGCTTATTTTTGTTTTTTTACTACGTGTATTAGAGAGGTTGTTGGCCATGCAAAAGGTAGATGTTAAAGAAAAAGCGCGTACAAGAGACGAACGCATTCTGCAGAAATGGAATGAAGAAAATACATTCCGCAGATCGATTGAAAACCGTGAGGGTAAGCCGAACTACGTATTTTATGAGGGACCTCCAACAGCTAATGGTGCACCACATATCGGACATGTACTCGGACGAGTAATCAAAGACTTTATCGGTCGTTACCAGACGATGAAGGGTTATCGTGTAGTCCGTAAAGCGGGCTGGGATACCCATGGACTACCGGTAGAGCTTGGCGTAGAGAAGCAGCTTGGTATCTCGGGTAAGCAAGAAATCGAGAAATACGGTGTTGAAGAGTTCATTAAGAAATGTAAGAACAGTGTATTCGAGTACGAGAAGCAGTGGAGAGAACTGACTGAAGCAATTGGATATTGGACGGATCTGGATAATCCATATATCACACTTGAAAATAATTATATCGAGAGTGTTTGGAATATTCTTGCTACGATCCATGAGAAAGGTCTTCTGTATCGCGGTCACCGCGTGAGCCCGTATTGTCCATGTTGCCAAACGACGCTAAGTTCACACGAAGTAGCACAAGGATATGAAGATGTTAAAGACCTGAGTGCAACAGCTAAGTTTAAGCTGGATGACAGTGGCGATTATGTGCTTGCTTGGACGACAACACCTTGGACACTTCCTGCGCACGTTGCACTGGCTATGAATCCAGATATGGACTATGTCCGTGTGCAACAGGACGATGGAGTATATATCGTTGCTAAGAACCTCGTTGAAAATGTAATGAAGGGCGAGCATACGATTTTATCTACTCACAAAGGATCTGAATTTGTAGGTAAAACCTATACACCTCCATTCACTTATGTGAAACCGGAAAAAGGTAACTTGATCGTAGGTGCTTCATTTGTTACGGATTCAAGTGGTACCGGTATCGTACACATGGCTCCAGCACATGGTGAAGATGACTATAAGACATGCCGTGAACAAGGGATAAGCTTCGTGAGTGTCGTAAATGCTCAAGGACGCTATACCGATGAAGTAACAGACTTGGCAGGACGTTTTGTGAAAGATTGTGACCTTGATATTGTGAAGATCCTTTCTGAAAAAGGACTTCTATACAGCAAAGAAAAATATGAGCACAGCTATCCATTTTGCTGGCGCTGTAAATCACCACTATTGTACTATGCAATGGAAAGCTGGTTCATCGAGACTACGGCTGTTAAAGATCAGTTGATTGCTAACAACAACGGAGTCGAATGGTTCCCAGGACATATTCGTGAAGGACGCTTCGGTAAGTTCTTGGAAGAGCTTGTGGACTGGAACATCAGCCGTAACCGCTACTGGGGAACACCACTGAATGTATGGGTCTGCGGTTCATGTAATGAACAGTTCTCCCCACATAGTTTCGCTGAGCTAAAAGCTCAAGCGGTTGGCGAGATTAGTGACGATCTAGAGCTGCATAAACCTTACGTAGATGAAGTGAAAGTACGTTGTCCACATTGTGAAGGTGGCGTGATGGAACGTACATCTGAAGTAATCGATGTATGGTTTGATAGTGGTTCAATGCCATTTGCACAGCATCATTATCCTTTTGAGAACGAAAAGGCGTTCGAGGATCAATTCCCAGCGGACATGATTTGCGAAGGAATTGACCAGACACGCGGCTGGTTCTATAGTCTTTTAGCCGTATCTACTCTTTTCAAAGGTGTTGCTCCATACAAAGCGGTTATTGCGACGGGTCACATACTCGATGAGAACGGTCAGAAGATGTCTAAATCTAAAGGGAATGTCATTGATCCTTGGGAAATCATCAATGAGTACGGAACAGATGCATTCCGCTGGGCACTGCTTGCTGATAGTGCACCTTGGAATAGCAAACGCTTTTCGAAAGGTATCGTAGGGGAAGCGAAATCGAAGGTCATTGATACGTTGGTGAATACTCATGCATTCTTGACGCTGTATGCTAACATTGATGGATATAACCCAGCGGAACATGCTTACAAACCATCTGAAAACAAACTGGATCGCTGGATTCTATCTCGTTTGAACAGCTTAATTGTGTTAGTTGATAAAGGGCTGGCTGTTAATGATTTCTTGAATTCAGCTAAGGCTATTGAAGGATTTATCGATGAGCTTAGTAACTGGTATATCCGTCGTTCACGTGATCGTTTCTGGGGAAGTGGTCTTGGGGAAGACAAACTTGCTGCATATGGAACACTTACGCATGTATTGCTAACGGTTGCGAAGCTAATGGCACCATATACACCACTCCTGTCAGAAGATATCTACTTGAATCTGAGTGATGGAGAAAGCATACATCTTGAAGACTTCCCACAAGCGGATGAAACGCTGATCGATAAAGAATTAGAAGCGGATATGGAATCAGCACGTCAAATCGTAGAATTGGCGCGTAATGTTCGTAACGAAACGAGTATCAAAACTCGTCAACCATTGTCTGAGCTCATTGTTTCTATGAATCGTAGCTTTGATCTGGCTGAGTACGAAGATATCATTAAAGAAGAAATCAATGTGAAACAAATTGTTATCGAGACAAGTGATAGTGGTTTTGTAGATTTCACGTTGAAGATGAATTTGAAGGTAGCTGGTAAGAAATACGGTAAAAACATCGGCTTCTTGCAAGGGTTCCTCAAAAATATGACTCCAGAAGAGACGCGTCATACGGTACAGACAGGGCAGGTAAACGTCACTTCACCTGAAGGTGAGGAGCTTCAAATTACAGCAGAAGAACTGCTCGTAGAGAAGCAGGCGAAGGAAGGATTTGCTTCTGCATCTGGATATGGTCTAACGGTAGCACTCAATACTGAAATCACACCAGAACTCGAACAAGAAGGCTGGGTACGTGAAGTTGTGCGTGCCGTGCAGGATTATCGTAAAAAACTCGATTTACCGATCGAGAAACGTATTACATTGGTGCTTCATGCGGATGAAGAACTCACACAAGCGATTACATCATTCGATCATGTACTCAGAGAGAATGTACTTGTAACAGATGTTATCTTCGGCAAAGAAGCTACGATGGAAGAAGTGGATTTGGCTGGTAAGACTCTAGGAATTCATATTGCCGAATAATCAGTGAATGAAGTTTAATGGCTGCTCCTTCGGCATATAATAGCATATATAGGAAAAACGAGCCTCAGGTGCTGAGCAGGAATAATTCCTGCTCATACCTTGGCTCGTTTCTTTTATCAGGAGTAAATTGTATATGCTTTGTATCCCGAGTTAAGGAGTGAACATGATGGTCGGAGAGAATAAATATGATAAAGATGCGCCTGAGGATCAAAAACTCGATAAAATATATAAACTAGCCCTCCATATATCCGATACAATGGAAAAATCCCGTATTGCCGATTACACGGAGTTATTGCATCGTCCTTGGCGTCTGATTGGACTTAACCTGATGTCAGGAGCGGCACGTGGTGTAGGGATAGCTGTTGGATTTACCATTTTTGCGGCAACTATTATTTATCTGCTGCAATTACTCGGAGCACTGAACTTACCTATTATAGGTGACTATATCGCAGATATTGTTAGGATTGTACAGCGTCAGCTGGAGATTCATTAAATAAAATGTCAATCATCATTCTCAGATGACTCAAATACGTTCACACCCTCGCCTTGCTCCATATATCGTTCATATTGTCGATTGTGAATAACAGTTACATCGTTCCCAGTAATATCGGTGGCAACGAAGCTTTCAAATGGCTCAACACAGCCTTCTAACTCGTCGTAAGCTTCGATTTCCATTTCATCATAACTCTGGATGTCAGAACCTTCAGCCATAGCAGGGCTATTAGATGTACCGAAGTTCTCGACAATTTGCCATGTATCTTCACCATCAAATCCATTTTGATCATCATGTTCGTCCATACTTGTTCTGCCAAATGGAGGCATCAGAAATTCTTCCTCTACAGGACGGTAATCAGAAACGTCATTCTTGGGAGAATGATCCTTACAAAAAGCGGTGGATGGCACAGCTTCAAGCCTTTCATAAGGGATCGGTTGACCGCAGATTTGGCAAATACCATATGTTCCGCTCTTCATTCTCTCTAACGCACCGTTAATATGGAATATGGTGTTGTCGTCATGGTCTTGTAAGCTCAGATCAAGTTCGCGGTCGTATAGCTCAGTGGCTACATCTGCCGGATGATTATCAATTTGGGACAGTTCACCCGTTTCATCGCGCATCGATTCATCGAGACCGTAATGATCATTCTGTTCATCTTTTAATTCGATGTCATGCTTCTCTTGCTCTAATTCTCTGCGTAGTTTCTTTAATTGATGTGGTGTAAGATGATAATCCATAAGGAAGACCCCTTTTCCTATAGCGGTTAATTCGCTTTTTCATTCTTTCTAGATTGCTCTAAACCGTATGATTTTACCTAAGGGAAATTTTCTCTCGTGCTTGGCCGTTTATGGACGATTTTGGACGGGCTGTGCTACAATATACGAGTCTTAATACCGAGTGGAAGGTCATTCTTAAGGACCAGCCGAAATGATAAGAACGGAGTGACAATGTATTGTGGTGTACTACATAATCGCATTTATTGTTTTTTTGCTGGATCAAGGAAGTAAATATCTGATATCCACCAAACTGGAAATAGGTGAAGAGATCCCGGTCATTGGTAATTTTTTTCTAATTACCTCAAGTCGTAACACGGGTGCAGCCTTTTCAATTTTGGAAGACAAACGATGGTTTTTTGTCGTTATTACAATTATAGTTGTGATCGCAATTATCTGGTACATGCAAAAAGTATTGAAAACCTCCCAGCGTAAGTTATTGCCACTTGGACTTTGTCTTGTTCTTGGCGGAGCATTGGTAATTTTTTGGACCGGGCACTTACTGGCGAAGTTGTTGATTTCCTGCAGCTGAATTTCGGAAGCTATACGTTTCCCATTTTTAATATCGCGGACTCCTGTATCGTTATAGGTGTTGCCCTGATTATTCTAGATTCTCTGTTTGATATGAAACAGGAATCTCTAAACAACAAGAGTCACGAAGGGAATGAAGAGGTGTGAACGAACGCCAGACGTCCGGTGAGGAATTAGAAATATCTCATACGGATGCAGAAGTACGTGAATGGACTGTAGATGAGGAACATGCTAAAGAACGGATAGACAAATATATTACGGAAAACTGGGACGGTGAAATTTCAAGATCTCAGGTTCAGATTTGGATAACAGCAGAGCAAGTGAAGGTAAATGGTAAATTGGTCAAAGCGAACTACAAGATGTCAGCAGGGGATCTCGTATCCGTAACCGTGCCTGCACCTGTTGTTGTAGAGATTATTCCTGAAAATATTCCCCTTGTTGTTGCTTATGAGGATTCGGATGTAATTGTGGTTGATAAGCCACGCGGCATGGTTGTTCATCCAGCTCCAGGGCATCCTTCCGCTACACTTGTTAATGCTTTGATGTACCATTGTAAGGATTTATCTGGTATTAATGGCGAACTGCGTCCAGGTATCGTCCATCGTATTGATAAGGATACCTCGGGATTGATCATGGCTGCTAAGAACGATAAGGCACATGCATCACTTGCTGCTCAGCTTAAAGATCATAGTGTAACTCGCCGTTACATGGCACTGGTACACGGTAATATTAGCCACGATTCGGGTACCATTGACGCGCCTATAGGACGTGACACAGCCGACCGCAAGATGTATGTCGTAACAGAGAAGAACAGCAAGCATGCGGTGACTCATTTTACAGTAAAAGAACGGTTTGGAGATTATACATTACTGGAGCTGAAGCTAGAAACAGGAAGAACGCATCAGATTCGGGTGCACATGAAGTTTATTGGACATCCTCTTGTTGGAGATCCGGTTTATGGTCGTAGTAAGGGGATCAAAATGAACGGACAGGCCCTACATGCAGCGATACTTGGATTTGTGCATCCGACTAGTGGAGAGTACATGGAGTCTATGGCTCCAATGCCGCAAGATATGGAAGAAGTTCTATCGAACTTGCGCAGTCGCTGAAAGTACAAATGATACGATAATTAGTCCATGGCATTCAGCCATGGATTCCTTCATATTTAGGGTAGAATTTTTGTTGGAATTTTAGCCTAAGTAGGAGATGAATAACAGTGAGTATTGAACAATATCAAGAAACGTTTATCCAGAATAATTTTGCTGATCGGATCGGTGGATCCAATTATGGTAAAGACACAGCTATTTATAAATTCGAGAAAATTAAGCGTGCTAAGGCTGCGGCAAAAAAAGATTTTCCAAGTGTCGAGCTGATCGATATGGGTGTTGGTGAACCGGACGAGATGGCTGATGCTGGCATCGTTGCTAAGCTGGCTGCAGAAGCAGCTAAATCGGAGAATCGTGGTTACTCGGACAATGGTATTCCTGAATTTAAAGAAGCGGCAGCTCGTTACCTAGAGCAAGTGTTTGGCGTGTCAGGTATTGATGCGGATAACGAGGTTCTTCATTCAATCGGATCAAAGCCTGCTCTAGCTATGCTACCATCTTGTTTCATTAATCCGGGTGATATTACGATTATGACGGTACCAGGTTATCCTGTTCTGGGCACGCATACGAAATACTTGGGCGGAGAAGTGTACACGATTGAACTGAAGAAAGAAAATAATTTCTTGCCTGATCTGAATGCTATTCCGGAAGAAGTTGCTAAGCGTGCTAAATTGCTGTATTTGAACTATCCTAACAATCCAACGGGAGCGAGTGCGACCGCTGAATTCTTCGCAGAAGTTGTAGAATGGGCCAAAGCAAATAATGTCGTAGTGGTTCACGATGCTCCGTATGCTGCACTGACATACGACGGATTGAAACCACTCAGCTTTCTTTCAGTTCCAGGTGCGAAGGAAGTTGGAGTAGAGTTGCATTCTCTGTCAAAATCATACAATATGACGGGATGGCGGATTGGATTTATTGCGGGTAACCCGCTGATCGTTAAAGCCTTTGGTGATGTGAAGGATAATAATGACTCGGGTCAATTTATCGCGATTCAGAAGGCAGCAGCGTATGGTTTATCTCATCCCGAAATTACGGAGAAGATTGCTGAGAAATACTCTCGCCGCCATAACTTACTTGTGGATGTACTGAATGAGATCGGTTTTGAAGCGAAGAAACCTCAGGGTTCTTTCTTCCTATACGTAGAAGCGCCTAAAGGGATTAAGGGCGGTATCCGCTTCAATTCTGGTGAGGATTTCTCCCAGTATTTAATTCGTGAGAAGTTGATCTCAACGGTACCTTGGGATGATGCGGGACATTTTGTTCGCTTCTCCGTAACATTCATTGCCAATGGTGAGGCTGATGAGAAACGTGTTATTGCTGAAATTAAGCGTCGTCTGAGCGATGTGGAATTTGAATTTTAAGATAACATAGCCTTAAGATTCATAATGTGAAGGATCTGCTTGAAAGTGAAGCGGGTCCTTTTTGCATGTGATCACGCTGAGCTTCTTTTGGTCAATGATTTTTTGGGCAGAAAATGTTAAAGTATTCTTATGCAAGAAGGAAGAAGCGGATGGATATTTAAAATGTAGGCTATCGGAACTGGGAGATGAACGATTCTGCTTAAAATCAATTTGGAATCTTATATGACACATTTGGAAGAACTGCGGAAACGTTTGATTTGGACGTTGGTAATATTTCTAGCAGCGACTATTGTTGCGCTGTTTTTTACAGGAGATGTGATTCAATTTTTGAAGCACAGACCTCCTGCCTCGACGATTGCTTGGAATGCTTTTACCCCTTGGGATGGGGTTAAGATTTATATGTATATATCAATTGCGATGGCTGTAATTGTTATCGTACCGTTTATTCTCTTTCAGATTTGGAGCTTTGTGAAAAAAGGATTACGTAAAGAAGAGCAGAGGGCCGCGCTGAAGTATATACCTTTCGCTTTTGTGTTATTGCTATTAGGGTTTGTATTCGCTTATTTCGTGGTCTTTCCAATGGCTTTTCGTTTTACGACGGATATGACGAAGAATTTTGGACTAATTGAAACATACGGTATAGCTCAGTACTTCTCATTTATGGCGAATATCGTGATTCCAGTTTCATTAGCATTTGAATTACCTGTGACCGTCATGTTTCTGACGCGGCTGCGTATATTGAATCCACAGCTACTGGCTAAAACGCGCAAAGTATCTTATATGGTGCTCGTACTGATCGCATGTATGATCTCACCTCCAGAATTCTTTTCACACATTTCAGTGTCTATTCCGTTCATTCTGCTGTATGAGATTAGTGTGATGCTGTCGCGGGTTGTATATCGTAAACAGCTTTTAATGGATGCAGAGCTTAAGGATTCAAGTAAGGATGGAGCAAATTAAACGGTTCCATTCATTTGAGCTTGAAAAGGAGAGTATATAATTATGTTTAGTGAAATTGGTGCACCAGGCTTTATCTTGCTAGCATTGCTTGCTCTTGTTCTGTTTGGACCGAAAAAATTGCCTGGTCTAGGACGGGCTGCTGGACGAACGCTTCGAGAATTTAAGAATGAAATGAGCGATATTATGGGGGATTCACCCAGACCTGTTAAGAAAGCATATGATGCATCTTCAGATGCTGTCTCTGTCGTAGAGGTAAATCAGCCTGCTGATTTAAAGGAAGAACCGGTTAATATAAAGCCGGGAAACTAAGTGGTTATGCTTGGTTCTTGAAGAGTTGTTGTTAGATGAAACTGTTATAAATTGGGCTATGGATAAGCCTGAGTTTGGTTGACTTTGTCCACTTCCTCTGTCATAATTATCGTAGTTGAATAAGCACCTTTAAAACAGTCCCGTGAGACTGGCAAGGTATCGTGAACCGAGGTTCACCTGAGTACGCGTATCCGTATGTCTATTGGATGACGCCCAGGAACCCCATCATTCAGTGAAACTGAAATGAGAATCGAGAACTCCTTGCCTATGGGCAAGGAGTTTTTTTGTTATCACACGGGCATAAGAAAGTGTAGAAGATATCCCGAAGAATCCAAAAAGGAGTGTGGAAGATGAGTAATGAAGTGCTTGTTCTTATGGATGAAACAGCGATCCGCCGTGCACTGACGAGAATTGCACACGAAATACTTGAGCGAAACAAAGGGATTGAAGATTGTGTCTTCATCGGTATCCGAACTAGAGGTGTTTATCTAGCTGAACGGATTGCGGAGAAGATACAGGAGATTGAAGGAACACCGGTCCAGTGGGGCGAGCTTGATGTAAGCCAGCACCGGGATGATCAAGAAGAAAAGATCATGATCACAGATTCTATTAATGCAGATCTTAAAAAGCTAAATATACACAATAAAACGGTCATTTTGTTCGATGATGTTCTCTATACAGGGCGTACGATTCGCGCGGCGATGGACGCTCTTATGGAATGTGGAAGACCTCAAATGATCCAGCTTGCAGTTTTGGCTGATAGAGGACATCGGGAGCTTCCGATTCGACCAGATTTTATTGGTAAGAACTTTCCAACATCGAAACAGGAACAAATTGAAGTTGCACTAACTGAAATTGATGGCAAGGATGAAGTGACGATTCGTCAGAACAGGGAGGAGAAGGCATAATGACAACGATGGCGCAATTGAGAGAACGCAGCTTGCTAGGACTTAAGGAATTGAGCCGGAATGAAATTGAGTCGATCCTCGATCGTGCAGCATACTGGGAATCTCACAGTGACAAAATGGTGCCTGTACTGAACTCTAAATTTGTAGCAAATATGTTTTTCGAAAATAGTACTCGTACCAGATTCTCTTTTGAAATGGCAGAGAAACGTTTAGGAGCACAGGTGCTGAACTTTACCGCCGCTGCTTCAAGCGTGGAGAAAGGCGAGTCCATCTACGATACAGTACGAACGTTAGAATCCATGGGCATTGATGCGGGTGTAATTCGGTTGAAACCAGCAGGTGTACTGCAAGAGTTAGCACCACATGTATCGGTTCCACTCATTAATGCAGGAGATGGAAACAATGAGCATCCCACACAGGCGCTACTTGACCTGTACACTATGCGCAAACAATTCGGTAGCCTGCAAGGCTTGAATGTATCCATTATTGGAGACATTCTACACAGTCGTGTGGCGCGCTCCGACCTATGGGCTTTGCAGAAATTTGGTGCAAACGTACGCTTTTGTGCTCCAGAAAGTATGCAGGCTCCTGAGCTTGCAGAACATGCATCTTATGTATCTATAGATGAAGCAATGAATGCAGATGTTGTTATGATGCTTCGAGTTCAGCTAGAGCGCCATGCAACGGGCATGTTGAAATCAAATGATGAATACAGAGCACAGTATGGTTTAACGCGTGAAAGAGCGGCTAAGTTGGCAAAACATACGCTAATTATGCATCCTGCTCCGGTTAATCGTAATGTTGAGATTGACGATGAAATAGTGGAATGCCCGCAATCAGCTATTTTTAATCAGATGAGTAACGGAGTTCCAGTGCGTATGTCAGTTCTGGAACGCGCTATGAAATAAAAGTGAATTTAGAAATTTATTAATAAATATACACAAATATGAATTATTATTATACAATAGATTGGTAACCAACGTGCCAATCAACGAGCGGAGGTCATGATCTTGCACATTATTACAAATGCCAGCGTGTTGAATGAACAAGGTGAACTAGAGAAAAAACATATCATTATTGAAGGTGGAACCATTCACTCTATACAGGATGGAAATAAAGAGTGGTCCGCTGCAGAAGTGGGAGCAGATGCTAGAATCACGGATGCTGCTGGTAAACTAGTTACGCCGGGTCTCATCGATATGCATGTCCACTTGCGCGAACCTGGATATGAGCATAAAGAAACGATTGAAAGTGGAAGCCGTTCCGCAGCTAAAGGCGGTTTCACAACGATTGCTTGTATGCCTAACACACGTCCGGTTACGGATAACGCAGAGACTTTGCGTTTGATTCAGGACAAAGCTAAAGAGGCAGGACTTGTAAAGGTGTTACCTTATGCAGCCATAACCATTAGAGAACTAGGTCGTGAGCTAACTGACTTCGAAGCACTTAAGGAAGCGGGAGCAATTGGCTTCACTGACGATGGTGTGGGCGTGCAAAATGCGCAAATGATGAAAGATGCGATGAGAAAAGCTGCTTCACTTGGTATGCCAGTTATCGCACATTGCGAAGAAAACTCGCTGGTGGAGAAAGGCTGTGTGGCAGAAGGCAAATTTGCTGAACGCCATGGTCTTGTAGGAATTCCAAATGAGTCTGAAGCGATTCATGTAGGGCGTGATATTTTGCTAGCAGAAGCGACAGGTGTTCACTACCATGTGTGCCATGTAAGTACGGAACAGTCGATTAGATTGATTCGTCAAGCAAAATCTATCGGAATTCATGTGACTGCTGAGGTATGTCCACATCACCTTCTGCTATCGGAAGAAGATATTCCAGGACTAGATGCAAATTGGAAAATGAATCCGCCACTCCGTTCACGTAGAGACGTAGAAGCCTGCATAGAAGGCTTACTAGATGGTACTTTAGACATCATTGTAACCGACCATGCGCCTCATACAGAGGAAGAGAAAGCGAAAGGCATGGAAATGGCACCTTTTGGTATTGTCGGCTTTGAGACTGCTTTCCCACTGCTATATACGAAGTTCGTAGAGACGGGACTTTGGGATCTGTCCACTCTCGTGCAGCGCATGACGGTAGAACCAGCTAAGGTATTTGGTCTGGAACAAGGACGGCTTGAAGTTGGAGCACCGGCCGATCTCACGATGATCGATCTGAATTCGGAGAAGGTCGTTGACCCAGAGCAGTTTGCAACGAAGGGACGCAATACTCCTTTTACAGGATGGAAGTTAAAAGGTTGGCCTGTAACGACTTGGATGAACGGAAATATCGTTTGGTCAGAATGAAATCATGTACTTAACCAAGTACCTTGAATATAAGCAATACGAAGATACATTGAAGTAGAAATACAGTTAGGCAATAGACAGAGGAGTGATTCGGAAATGCAGGCAAGATTGTTGTTAGAAGACGGAACGCTATTTACAGGAACCGGATTTGGTGCAGAAGGCGAAACGACGGGTGAAGTCGTATTTAATACAGGAATTACAGGCTACCAAGAGGTCCTGTCGGACCCTTCATATTGCGGACAAATTGTAACGATGACTTATCCTTTAATTGGTAACTACGGAATTACTCGTGATGATTTCGAATCCATAGCTCCTTATGTTAATGGATTCGTTGTGCGCAGACATGAGAACGTACCAAGTAACTGGCGTGCTCAATACAGCGTAGACGCCTTGCTGAAAGAGTACGGTATTGTGGGTATTAGTGAAATTGATACGCGTATGTTGACTCGTTTGATCCGTCAACACGGAACAATGAAGGGAATTCTGACGACTTCAAATCAATCGGTTGCAGAGCTTCAAGAACGTCTATCTGTAAGCAAACTGGCAATTAACCAGGTCGCTCATGTTTCTACCAAGCATACGTACAGCAGCCCAGGATCGAAGGAACGTATTGTGCTAGTTGATTATGGTGCTAAGAGCGGAATTCTTCGTGAACTTACCGCTCGTGGTTGTGATGTAGTTGTCGTATCCCATGATGCAACAGCCGATGAAATCCGTAGCTTACATCCAGACGGCATTCAGCTTTCCAATGGCCCTGGGGATCCGAAGGACGTTCCTCAAGCGATTCAGACTATTTCTGAACTGCTTGGTGAATATCCAATGTTCGGTATTTGCTTAGGACACCAGTTGTTTGCACTCGCTTGTGGAGCAGATACAGAAAAATTGAAGTTTGGTCATCGCGGTGGTAACCACCCTGTTAAGGATTTGGCTACAAACCGTTGTTACATCACTTCCCAGAACCATGGCTTCACTGTCAATGAAGAGTCCGTTGCCAATACAGACCTAGAAGTAACCCACATCAATAATAATGACAAGACGATTGAAGGACTTAAACATAAGAAATATCCGGCCTTTACCGTACAGTACCATCCGGAAGCGGCACCAGGACCGTATGATAACAGCTATTTGTTTGACCAATTTTTGCAAATGATCGCGGATCATAAACTGCAACATCCGGCGAAACCGCGTCAGGCTGAATTGGCCGCAGCCGTGAAAGGAGCACGTTAATATGCCTATTAATAAAGAACTTAAGAAAATCCTCGTTATCGGGTCAGGTCCGATTGTCATTGGTCAAGCGGCAGAGTTTGACTATGCAGGCACACAGGCTTGTGAGGCGTTGAAAGAAGAGGGCGTTGAGGTTGTACTGATTAACAGTAACCCTGCAACGATCATGACGGATACAAATACAGCTGATAAAGTATACATCGAGCCAATCACACTTGAATTTGTTACACAAATTATTCGTCAGGAGCGTCCAGATGGATTGCTACCCACATTGGGTGGCCAAACAGGTCTGAACATGGCGGTTGAGCTAGCGAGAGCGGGCATCTTGGAACAAGAGAACGTGAAGCTTCTAGGTACACAATTGACGTCAATTGAGAAAGCGGAAGATCGTGATTTGTTCCGTGATCTGATGCGTGAGCTTGAGCAGCCCGTGCCAGACAGCACCATTGTAACAACACTTGAAGAAGCCATGGATTTTGCTAAAGAAATCGGATTTCCACTGATTGTTCGTCCAGCATACACGCTTGGAGGTACGGGTGGTGGCATCTGTGCAACAGAAGAGGAATTGGAAGAGACCGTTACTTCCGGTATCCGTTATAGCCCAATTGGACAGTGTCTGGTTGAGAAGAGTATCGCGGGTATGAAGGAAGTTGAATATGAAGTTATGCGTGATGCGAACGACAACTGTATTGTCGTGTGTAACATGGAGAACTTTGATCCCGTAGGAGTTCATACGGGTGACAGTATTGTCGTAGCACCGAGTCAGACGCTTTCAGATCGTGAATATCAAATGCTTAGATCTGCATCACTCAAAATTATTCGCGCACTCAACATTGAAGGTGGATGTAACGTACAGTTTGCTCTAGATCCACAGAGCTTCCAGTACTATGTCATTGAAGTAAACCCGCGTGTTAGCCGTTCATCCGCGCTAGCATCCAAAGCAACGGGATATCCAATTGCTAAAATGGCTGCTAAAATCGCGCTTGGCTACACACTTGATGAAATCGTAAACCCTGTAACGGGACAAACTTATGCATGCTTCGAGCCAACGCTGGATTATATCGTGAGCAAAATCCCACGCTGGCCGTTTGATAAATTCATTCATGCGAACCGTAAGCTAGGAACGCAAATGAAAGCAACTGGCGAAGTTATGGCCATTGGTCGTACGTTTGAAGAGTCGATTCATAAAGCAATCCGTTCACTAGAAATCGGTGTACACCGCTTCTACTTGAAAGGTACAGATGAGCTGAGTGAAGAGGTTCTCAAAGAACGTTTGATCAAACCGGATGACGAGCGCATCTTCCTAGTTGCAGAAGCTTTCCGTCGTGGTTATGGCCTGCAAGATATTCAAGATCTCACCAATATTGACTGGTGGTTCCTAGATAAACTTCAAGGTTTGATCGCTTATGAAGAAGTGATCAAGGAAGAAACATTCACTTATGAAACGTTATATCAAGCGAAGCGTCTCGGCTTTACAGATCGTTCCATCGCTGAAATTCGCAGTTTAGGCGGAGTAAGTGGTGGATACACAACTGAAGCAGAGGTTCGTGAGTTCAGACTTGGGTCTAACCTTCGTCCAGTTTACAAAATGGTAGATACATGTGCTGCTGAATTTGAGGCAACAACTCCATACTATTACTCGACTTACGAGACAGAGAATGAAGTCATTGCATCAAACAAGGAAAAAGTTGTTGTACTGGGATCGGGTCCAATTCGGATCGGTCAAGGTATCGAATTTGACTACTCTACGGTTCACGCAGTATGGGCCATTCAAAAAGCAGGCTACGAGGCTGTAATCATCAATAACAACCCAGAGACTGTATCAACTGACTTTAACACTTCAGACAGACTCTACTTCGAACCATTGTTCTTCGAGGATGTTATGAATGTGATCGAGCAGGAGAAACCGATCGGCGTTATCGTTCAGTTCGGTGGACAAACGGCGATTAACCTAGCAGCACCTCTTAGCGCGGCAGGCGTGAAGATCCTAGGTACTAGTCTTGAGAGCATCGATGAAGCAGAGAACCGTAAGAAGTTCGAAGCACTGCTAACACGTCTTGATATTGCTCAGCCTCTAGGAAGCACGGTTACATCGGTTGATGAAGCAGTAGCAACAGCTCAGTCCATTGGTTACCCCGTTCTCGTTCGCCCATCTTACGTACTCGGTGGTCGCGCAATGGAAATTGTGTACTCGGATAGCGAATTGCTAAGTTATATGAAGGAAGCTGTTAAAATCAATCCAGACCATCCGGTTCTGATTGACCGTTATATGTTAGGTAAAGAAGTCGAGGTTGATGCAATCTGTGATGGTGAGACGGTTATCATTCCAGGTATCATGGAACATATCGAACGTGCAGGTGTTCACTCCGGTGACTCGATTGCTGTGTATCCACCGCAGCATCTAGAACAGCATCTTAAGGAGAAAATCACACAAATCACGATTCGTATCGCAAAAGAATTAAAAACAATTGGTTTGGTAAACATCCAATTCGTCATATACAAAGATGAAGTGTATGTAATCGAGGTTAATCCACGATCTTCACGTACAGTTCCATTCTTGAGCAAAGTAACAACGATTCCAATGGCAAATCTGGCTACTCAAGCAATCCTTGGTAAGAAGCTGAAGGATGCGGGTTATCAGGAAGGACTATGGCCTGAAAGCGAGTATATCTCCGTTAAAGTGCCAGTATTCTCCTTCGCTAAATTGCGCCGTGTAGAGCCTACACTTGGACCAGAAATGAAATCAACAGGCGAAGTCATGGGCCGTGATCTACAATATGCTAAGGCACTTTATAAAGGTTTGATTGGCGCAGGTATGAAAATACCAGCAACAGGAGCGATTATCGTTACTGTCGCTGATAAAGACAAAGAAGAAGCTGTTGAACTTATGACTGGATATAAACGTCTTGGTTATAAGATTTACGCAACAGGTGGTACTGCCGAGGCTCTAAATGCTGCCGGATTAAATGTAACGACGGTACAAAAGTTAAGTGATGGTACGCCAAACATTCTGGATCTAATCCGTAATGGTGAAGCGCAGTTTGTCTTCAATACGCTGACTAAAGGTAAAACGCCACAGCGTGACGGGTTCCGTATACGCCGTGAAGCGGTAGAGAACGGTGTTGTGTGTATGACATCGCTCGATACAGTAAGAGCGATGATGATTATGCTTGATACGATTAACTTCTCATCCCAGTCGATGCCGGCTTTTGACAATCGCTAAGGGAGTGTGAAGACGATGAATGAAGTATATAAAGAAATGGCGGGCCGCTTAATCGTGGCCCTCGATTATCCGGATGCCGAGCAGGCATCCTCTTATTAGGGAGCTTGAAGGTATTCCTTGTTACCTTAAGGTAGGCATGCAATTGTTCTATGCTGCTGGTCCTGATTTTGTAAAAGATTTGAAGGCTAAAGGGTATCAAGTTTTTCTTGATCTCAAAATGCATGACATACCAAACACAGTTAAGGGTGGGGCTGACAGCATCACTCGTCTTGGTGTGGATATGTTTAATGTGCATGCAGGCGGTGGACTACAAATGATGAAGGCCGCAGCCGAAGGTGTTGCACAAGCGTTAGATAGTAATCCTTCATTGTCTAAGCCGATCTTGATTGCTGTGACACAGTTGACGAGCACAAATGAACAGATGCTTAATGAGGAAATTGGTATTTCTGGTAGTGTGGAGAATGCAGTCCTAAACTATGCACAATTGACGCTCAAGGCAGGTTTGGATGGTGTGGTGGCTTCCCCTATGGAATCTGCAGCCATTCGTGAGGCTTGTGGGCATGAGTTCGTTACTGTAACGCCTGGTATTCGTCCAGCGGGCAGCGCAATGGGCGATCAATCGCGTACGTTAACTCCTGCGGAAGCAATCCGTAAGGGTAGTCACTATATCGTAGTAGGACGACCTATTACGGGTGCTTCAAATCCACGACAGGCAGCAGAAGACATTATTAAGGAGATGATGGAAGCATGAGTAATCTAGAAGTGATTCCTGCAAAAATAGCAGCTTATTTATTGCAAATTGAAGCGGTTGCGCTGCGTCCAAAGCAGCCCTTTACATGGACATCGGGACTGAAGTCCCCGATCTATTGTGATAACCGACTAACGATGTCTTATCCGGAGGTTCGCGATTATATCGCTGAATCCTTTGCGGCTATTATTCGCAGTCAATTCCCTGAGACGGAGGCCATTTCAGGTACAGCCACTGCGGGTATTCCGCATGCTGCATGGGTAGCTGAGAAGCTGAACCTGCCGATGTCCTACGTGCGTGATAAAGCTAAAGGACATGGCAAAGAGAATCAAATTGAAGGCCTAATTAAACCGGGACAAAAGGTTATCGTAATTGAGGATCTGATCTCTACAGGTGGTAGCTCAATTAAGGCTGCACAGGCTGTAGCACAAGCTGGCGCTCAGCCGCTAGCGGTACTTGCGATATTCAGTTACCAGCTGAATAAAGCGACTCAGGCCTTTGCTGAAGCAGGCATTCATGTACAGTCGCTCTCTAACTATGAGGCTCTGATGGATGTTGCCCTTGAAAAAGGGACGATTGAGCAAGGTGATGTACAAGCACTCAAAGCATGGAGAGAAGATCCATCTACTTATGGTGTCTAAGTTATAAATGGTTCCAAGGCTTTCTGTCACGCTTCTAAACGTGATGGAGAGCCTTTTTGTTCTCTATTGAGTTTGCCTTTCAGAAAAGTTGAATGAACATTGGCTTATTAGGCAACAATAGCCATGATCACAATATTTTATATGAGAGAGGTAGCAGGATGCGTTGGATTTATTTCGGAAAACTGTACAGAACTAAATTTCAGGCAGGATGTCTTGCCAAAAGATTGGAGCAGGATGGCTGGATCTATGGTTATCAAGATCCGCAGTCCGTAGAAATTTTTCGTTCACTTAAGGGAAGATATGGCGTTCGCTTCATTCCATAAAAAAATACTTGACGGATTATATTACTTTGCTGTATATTAATTATTGTCGCTGTTAAATGTATACCAATGACGCGGGGTGGAGCAGCCCGGTAGCTCGTCGGGCTCATAACCCGAAGGCCGCAGGTTCAAATCCTGCCCCCGCAACCAATTTAACTGCCATTATATTACGATATACATACTTAGTAAGGGCCCTTAGCTCAGTTGGTTAGAGCGGTCGGCTCATAACCGATTGGTCGGGGGTTCGAGTCCCTCAGGGCCCACCATTAGCAGTATATCATGCGTTTATGCCGGGGTGGCGGAATTGGCAGACGCACAGGACTTAAAATCCTGCGGTAGGTGACTACCGTACCGGTTCGATCCCGTTCTCGGCATATTAGGATTAGTAACAACTGGTATAAGTCATAACTAATCCGACAACTTAAGAGTCTCGATGTGGTAGCATACCATATCGAGACTCTTTTTCTTATTTAAGATTAGTGTCTTTGCCTACTAATGTAAAAAAGTATACGACAAGATAGCTGATCAATGTGACAGCAAAAATGAGAGTGGAAAAAGGAAGTATAAGTCGGAGCTGCTCTATATCTGTTAACATATGCACCGTATCCTGTATAATCTCGCCTGGCTTCAACAGTAAATCCCAGCTATTCCAACGCACGAAACGCCCAATATAAATGCCGAAGCTACTCAATAGCAAAATAAAGATGGCAATAGTCCATCCGATGATAGCTCCATATACTTTTTTCATCAATTGATGAACTATATACAGTGACCAGACCCCAAGTAACAATCCGATTAGTGCCGCAGAGAAGAAGATACTGAGATGATACCAAAATTCAATATCTCTTGTGAAATTCATGCCCGCGTCAGGACGACGATAATGTACAAAGGGGTGGATTAAGTCTGTTATCAAATAGGCGGAGTTAGGATAAAAGAATAACCATGCAAGACCGATTAGGATAACTAGTACTCTCTTACCCATTGATTTCTTCAGGGTTGTAGCAATGCAAGCCAAGAGTAATACAAGTCCCACGGGAACCCATGCTAAGAACATGTCCCAGGGTAGAAACAAATAGATCTGTCTCCCCGTATGTATCCGCAAATAGGAAGCTAGCGATAGGCTGCCTATAGTTCCGAGTAGAAGTAGAAGTAAGATCGCAAAATGACTTCGTATCATAGGATTTTTTGTTAACGTGCTCAGTATGACCCCTCCGCATCATAAACGTTTGATATTCATCTCCTAACATCCCATAAATCCTTACATTTTACAAACTTCTGCATGTTAGTTTATTTTTTTTTGTAAAAAAAGATTGCCAGCTTTAAGTATTTATGATATATTAATTCTTGTCGCCATTAAGCTATTTTTAAAAGAGAGCACATCAGCTCATCCCTATCATTATGCCGGGGTGGCGGAATTGGCAGACGCACAGGACTTAAAATCCTGCGGTAGGTGACTACCGTACCGGTTCGACCCCGGTTCTCGGCATACATAAGCTTTATAAGAGTCCTACTTGATGATCAAGTAGGACTCTTTTTATTCTTTGGAGAGTCTTTCGAACGATAAAAAGGGCTTGTATGAGGTGCTACAACACGGTATAATAAATTTTGTGACTGCGGAACATGATATGCATTTATGAAAACCGCGCTGTATGCCGGGGTGGCGGAATTGGCAGACGCACAGGACTTAAAATCCTGCGGTAGGTGACTACCGTACCGGTTCGATTCCGGTTCTCGGCACTTTCTTATATGAAAGACATTCAGCTGATCCTGTTGCGGGGTGAGCTTTTTTGTATATCTGGAGGAGGACTGGGTTATGTTTGGCAACGACTGGGATATTATATTACAAGATGAAGTGAAGAAACCTTATTTCAAAGAACTTAGCGCAAAACTAGATATTGAATATAAAACTCAGACGATATTTCCACCTAAAGAATATTTGTTTCAAGCACTGAAATTAACGTCCTATGCGGATACCAAAGTGGTTATTCTTGGCCAAGATCCGTATCATGGAGTGGGACAAGCACACGGCTTAAGCTTCTCTGTTATGCCTGGTGTCCGAATTCCGCCTTCGTTAGTGAATATGTATAAGGAACTACATACGGACCTCGGCATCCAAATACCTAATCACGGTTCATTGATCCATTGGGCTGAAGAAGGGGTATTACTACTTAATACGGTGCTGACGGTACGTGAAGGACAAGCTAATTCTCACAAGGGAATAGGTTGGGAGCATTTTACGGACGCAGTGATTGCTAAATTGAATGAACGTGAGCGTCCCGTTGTATTTATTTTGTGGGGGAGTCATGCTCAGAAGAAAGGACAATTCATTGATCGTAGCAGACATCATGTCATTGAATCCGTTCATCCAAGCCCACTTGCTGCATACCGTGGATTTTTTGGTAGTCGACCTTATTCACAAACGAATGAATTTTTACTCAAAGAAGGACTGCCGCAGGTCGACTGGTCTATCCCTGATCTTCAATAAAAATGCAGTGATGTCTGAGGAGGCTTAACATGAAGCATTGGACAGGTAAACGCGTTATTATTGATTGCAATAACAAGCTGCAGCCTCGGCTAAAAGGTATTATTCGCAGATGGGATGAAGTGAATGGTTGCGTGGTGCTGGGACCGCATGAGATTCGAGTACCTTTTGATCATATTATTAAAATAGTCGCTTTACCGGATGGGATGAACGCTTGTCCTCCAGCAGATGCCAGTGTAAGTTATGTGATGAAGGATGAAATTCAGTTTGATAATGCCGTATATTTTCATTCATCAGTTATGATATGGCGGGGACAGCAACTTATAGCGATGAGGGCCATCCTTGCACACCATGATTTGAACACCGTGACGCTTGATAATGGTTCCGTACTGAGCAAGGCAGATCATAGCTTTGTCGTACGTGCTTTACGAGGTAGTTTATAAGGTAAGAAATAACAGGGCTTACGAACATGATCTCCCAAAAGGAGATGTGATCGTAAGCCTTTTTATTGTACTCGTTATGCAATAGGTGGTGCAGGTGGAGTAGGGGGTGGCGGCGGTGTATCGTCCGTCTTTTCCGCGAGAAAGATTCCGTAGATATGAACAATAGCAATCTTAGCTATCATATACACGGGAATAGCGAGTATGACACCGAGGATACCAAATACATCAACACCGATCAGTAGGAGTATCACCGTCGTTAGTGGATGGATATCCAATTGTTTGCCGTATACGATGGGAGACAATAAGTTGTCCTGGATTTGCTGAGCAACGATGATGACCACTAGCGACCAGATCGCGACGGATGGTGAATCAATAAATCCAACAATCACGACAGGTACAGTGGCAATGATGGCACCCACATAAGGTATCAAGTTAAGTATGGCGGACAAGATTGCTAATAGTAGAGAATATTTTAATCCGATGATCAGGAATCCAATATACATGAGGACGCCGAGAATCAGATTAAGTATAACGCGTCCTACAATAAAGCCACTAAGCGCTGAATCAATTTCGTTGATTGCCTCTTTTCCTTCCTTACGAAAGCGACGGGGCAGGAGGAGAAGCAGAAACGGAGTAAGTTTGCTGCTTTCTTTTAACATGTAATAAAGGACGATCGGCACTGTTGCAAGAATGACAACCACATTAGAGATGACTGAAATAAAGTTAGAAATGGAATTGGTTATACTCGCGATGAGATCATTAGCATACTCCGTAACACGTGAAGTTATTTCGGATTCACTAGGGATAATTTTAGAGAGAAAACGATTATGTTGAAGTGCTTGAAGTTGCTTCTGTAATCCTTCCACAAAGAAAGGTGCATTATTGGCGAAATTCACTACCTGTTCTTGGAGAGTCGGCCATACGAGAATGGAGAACAGGACAATGAGGCCGGCGAATACTAAATAAATGGTAATGATGGATATGGGTCTTTTCCAGCCATGTTTCTCCATATAATTAACAATGGGGCGAAGCAGATAGAACATAAACCCTGCTAGCATCATGGGTACAAGAAGTAGATTGACAATAACGATAATCGGACTGAAAACAAAACTTACTTTAGATATTAGGTAAATAATAAGAAGTGTTGCAATAATCCCTAAGCATGTTCGTAAGTACTTACTTTGTAGCATGATAATTCCCCCAGCTTCTATGTATATCTTCTTAACTTGCATGTTTCCTATTAAACGCTTTTGACATGTCTTGAAGCTTGCATATAAAGCAATGTGTTACATGAAATGGTGATATTGTCCAATCCATCCTTAACTCTGCTACATAAATTATAGTAAGTCCACTACGAAGGAGGGAATAGCAATGAGTGAAGTCGTTGGCGGTTTAGGTTATGGTAATGCTGGTGGCGCTTTCGGGTCCACAGGAGTCATTCTTGTTCTCTTTATCCTGCTCGTAATTATTACCCGGGCGATTCTTATTTAATTTATGGATATGAAACATTCCTGCCGGCTTTGCCAGCGGGGTGTTTTTTGTGTTTCCTAAAAGTTTAAGTTAAGGGTATAGATTAAACGAGATAAGGGAGTGAGTCATATGGCACAATTACTGGTGGCTATTTTTAAAACTAGGCAGGATACCGCACTTGCCATTCAGGATCTGGAGGAAGCGGGTTATCATAAGAAGGATATTTCGTTACTGGGTAAGAATAAATTGGATTTAGTTATGATATGTCATGATGCCGGTCTTAAAGAACCAAAAGCAGGCGTAGGAAACACAGGAGTATTTGGTGAAGTCAAAAATATTATTTCAAGTTTAGAGATCGGTTCGCAAATCACATGGGCGGTAGGGCCTGCAGTACCTAAATTGGCGGGAGCAACCATAGGCACTGATGCGGATGAGCTCGTTGTTGGCCTCATTGGTCTCGGTATCCCTCAGAAGGATGCTGAACAATATGAAGATCATCTGATCAAGGAACGTATCATTCTAATGATGGAAAGTACTTTGGAGCAGAGTAAAGAGTTGTTGGAAATACTTGAATCGCATGATTGTATCGGTCTTAATGAGACTTAATGGTACATAAAGACTACACTATTTTACCATTATTTAGATAATACAAGATTAATATACCTGAATATGCGCATAAAAAAAAGGTGATCTCTTAAGATCCCTTTTTTCGTTAATAAATAATTCTTCGATTTAAGTAGACTGTTCCTTTGTACTTCTTAGTCATAAGCTTCGCTTCTTCACTGACAAAAGTATAAATGGCTTGTAGACGCTGATTCAGCGGTTTGATGGTTTCTTTTACCTCTCCATCAACAATGACGTCATAAACGATCATGTAATATGTTCACCTCTTCATATATTCATTATCTTACTTTATACATCATATAAAAGAATTATTAAGAAGAGATTAAGTAATTGTGAGCAAGTTGTAAATTTTCAAGTTTATACTGTCATTACATGTAGTCGCTATAGTAGTATACAAATAGGCTTATACATGTCATAGGAGGTTAGTCAAATGGGGAACGTGATAAACTTTGCTCACCGCGGTGCTTCGGCATATTGTCCAGAAAATACGTTGGCGGCTTTTATCCGGAGTTTGGAGCTTGGGGCTACGGGAATTGAGACCGATGTACAATTGACTAAAGACGGCGAACTTGTACTCATTCATGATGAGACGCTTATGCGGACGACAGACGGACAAGGCTGGGTTAAAAATACAACACTCGAAGAAATAAGAACTCTTGATGCTGGAAGCTGGTATGACCCATCATTTAAGGGACAACGTGTTCCAACCCTTGACGAACTTTTCGAACTCGTTAAAGAGCGTAACATCATCATAAATGTAGAGCTCAAGAACGGAGCTGTCATCTATGAGGGCCTTGAGGAGAAAGTTATTGAACGGATTCGTGCATATGGATTAAGTGAGCAAGTGATTTTGTCGAGTTTCAATCATTATTCTTTGGCGCTCTGCAAACAAATTGCTCCAGATATCCAAACAGGAATTTTATATATGGAAGGCTTATATGAACCATGGGAATATGCTCGCACGCTTCGTGCAGATGCACTTCATGCGTATCACTTTGCGGTATATCCCGAATTTGTAGCAAGCGCCAAAGGGCATGGCATGGTATATCATCCGTTTACAGTGAATGATCCGGAGGA
Source organism: Paenibacillus pini JCM 16418 (assembly GCF_000576305.1). GTDB lineage: Bacteria > Bacillota > Bacilli > Paenibacillales > Paenibacillaceae > Paenibacillus_AQ > Paenibacillus_AQ pini. The sequence goes on from NZ_BAVZ01000002.1 coordinate 386,224, forward strand.
AATGCAGAGGTTGATCCAAGCTGGGGTGGCAGGGATTATAACGGATTACCCAGATCGTCTGGCAGCATTGCTTCAAACGACTACTAATGTGTAAAATAGATAATTAACTAAATAGACCGCTGCAATTGCAGCGGTCTATTTTTGATACTTAACTTGTTCGGACTAGGTACGATTGAAGAACTATACGATATTAAAATCCTCATCATCCTCATCGTTGGTGCGGGCTCGTTCTTCTTCATGTTCTTTATGAATTTTGGAACCCTCTTCTAATATGTCTTCAATCATATCCGTAGAAGATGGCGTTTCGGATGCCGGGTCTGGAATAGACTCAAAGCCTGGCAATCTTTCATCATCTTTAAATTTACTCATGAGAATTCTTCCTTTCTATTATGGGTGTATAAGCAACTACTTCAAGGTTAAACCGGAATGCTCATCATGAACCATTCTTCCCTCTTAGACACAAAAAAAACTGCCACAGGTAGTAGCAGTCATCTTTTTAGCGAAACGAAATTAGTCTCGATATATGATCAATTTCATTTAGATAGAGCCACATGGCCCCTTCAATCGTACGCATTCTAAGTTTCAATGGGTCTTCGGATTGCTCGGGCGTACCTGTAATGGTGTATCCATCTAAGTTTTTAACGAAAATTTGTTGACCACGTTCAATAGCAATTTGAATTTCTTTTTCAATTAGCATAAGACTTATCTCCTGTAGTGTTCATCTGTTTGTGACTTTAGAATCACGATATACCTATATCATAGGAGATAAATGGATAAAATCATAGAGAGCGTATGTTCTAATATTGAACATATTGACCCATTTATGGGGTCGTTGGGACTATTTTTCATAGAAACTTACAATGAATAGAAGAATGTGAAGAATGTGATACATAAAGAGGATATTGTTCGTCTATCACCTTGGACTCAAGTAGCAAACTAAAAAGAGATCGGCATCTGCCGAACCCTCGTTAAGTTTAAATAAAGTAATTCGTTTTATCAGGGTGGCGTTACATTTTTCTGAGAATAAACGTCGCTAGGCACAGTTTTCGGATAAACATCTTTCATCACCGGCGAGCTTGAATGATTCAAACGCGTAGGTTGCGTATCTTGTTGACTAACTGAGCATCCTGCCAGGATGATAATTACACAATAGCTCACCACAATATACAACAGCTTCTTTGGCATACCGCGCCACTCCTTTGAGTCGGTTATACCTACCATTTTTGACTTTATATCCAAAATTTATCCACATGTTGTTATTGTTCATGAAGTGATTAATTTGACTAAGATATATATTCCACACAAATGTTAAAGAACCTACTTCAATTTGACCTATTCTCTTAAAAATATAATTTGACACGATTTATACAGCCTGATATGATAATGGATATATTTATTGCGAGTAAATCATATGTATATGATTTGATCTGCTAGCTCAGCTGGGAGAGCACCATCTTGACAGGGTGGGGGTCAGTGGTTCGAGCCCACTGCAGATCATCACGAAAACCCTTGATATTCTAGGGTTTTTTTATTTTTATGGGGATATTAAGATGGATTGAAAAATCCTGCTCTTAGTGAGCAGGATTATCAAAGCTAATATCTAATTTTCTTCAATTCTCTTTACTTGAAGAGGTGGAGGGACAAGCCAGCCTTTTTCTTTGGTCATCTCAAGAATACGGACGCCAATGGCTGTTTTTGCTAAATGATATTTCGCAAACAGCGCACCTATGTCGACTCGAATGGATTGCCCCATTACTTGACTACAAGCAACGAGACCGAGAGAAGTATCAGCTGCAATTTTTGCAGCAATCTCAGGATCAGTAAATCTTGCGCCTACTGGTATATCTTCAAGATTAACTTGTGGTCTTTCAGGCAACGCAGGTGAAGGTGCAATACCGTTATCAGTGAGCAAAGTATCACATTCCTTAATTTCTTGCTTAGCCTGGTCAATAAGATCATTAAGTATTTTCTTGAGATCTTTGTCACCAGCATGGTTTAGGAAAGCCTGGTAACCCGAAACCATGCCTTTAGCTATCGTAGATGCTTGCCATACACTAAAAATTTCACCATAGTGCATAGGCTCATCTTTAGGATTATCGCTTAAAATTCCCATGTTCACATCTCCTTTAGCAAGTTCTTTAATGACGTTCAGGATCGCGACGTTTTAGTCCTGCGAGACCTGCTAAACCAAGCAATCCAAGCCATCCCCAATTTGTACGGTTATCATCAGTTGCAGAAGTAGCTTTATAGCTGTTTGTGCTCATTTCGTTTGTGTGATTGTTCATATCGTTCGAATTCATATTGTTGTTTTCTGCAAATGCAGGAAACACAAGAACCAAAGCGATACTCCATACGGCTAAAAATGATGCAATTATTTTCTTCATTGAGGCTCCTCCTTTCAGAAACAAAATTTAGTGTGGCGGGTGCAGATACCAAGATTATTTTTCCCAAATCAAACTTAACTATTCTAAAAAAAGTCTAAACAAGCTTAAGCTGATTGCCATCATAATGTTAACTCTCATCATTTTAATTTTAAACATGACGGTACTGTAGAGGTGGAAAGAGGCAAAAATCAAATAAGGTTAAGTACGATTAGCGAAATTATTAACAACTCTTTATAATATAAGAAAGCCCCTCATCTAAAATAGACGAAGGGGCTTGTTGTCTTAATCAATTTATTTGAAATAACACGATACTATTCTTCCTCATCCCACTTGCGGGAGTACCCTTTTTTAGTAACATATATGAATGAAAATATTAAAATTGCGGATAGAACAACACAGATAAAAATGGTGGCTCCAATACCCATCTGTTGATGACCCCTTTCACCCGAAATATCTTGTTCCTAATGAACTTTTGTCTACCGACAACTATACATGAAATTGAATCTTTTGTATAATAATTCACTTACAGGTAGCTCCGGGTAATCGGACTCGAATAGCATATAATGTGAGAAGGAGCGGTAATGAACATGGCAGCTGAAATTATTAGTGTAACGACTGAGGAACAATTAAAGCATGGGCTAGAAATACGCAAAAAGGTTTTTGTAGACGAGCAGAAGGTTCCTGTTGAGATTGAAATTGATGAATTCGATGTAATTAGCAAAGATGTGCATCATATTCTGATCCAAGATCAAGGTGAATATGTGGCGACAGGGAGAGTCATTTATTACAACCCTGAGACAGCCAAAATGCAGCGTATTGCCGTACTGCAAGAATATAGAGTGAAGGGCTTTGGCAGAGTGCTACTCATGGCGATGGAAGAGCGCGCAAGGGAGTTAGGGCTTCAATATTCAATTCTGGATGCCCAATGTCAGGCAGAGCCTTTTTATAAGAAACAAGGATATGAGGTTCTTTCTAAGGAACCATTTGACGACGCGGGGATACCACATGTACGAATGAAGAAGAAACTATAGTACGAAGCACCGAAGTATAGAGGTTGTATCTCTGGGGAACGATAAGCATGCCCGTGAAAGGGACCATACCTACAAAGGAGCGGATACCTATGGGAAATGCAGACCGAGAACAATTTGTCGCAGTGCAAAAAAATGATGATGGTGATCTAACGGCTTTTCAAACATCATCCGGACGTGAACTGAGTTATGAACAAGCGCTTGAGGAAGTCAAAGCAGGTGCTATTGCAGGCGTCAATGTGTTTAAAGGCAAAGACGGTGAGATGTATATACGCGGTGACGCAGACGGCGATCCTTCAAATAATTTGGATCAGCTGCCGAATTTCAAATAAAATTCACATTCATATGTAAGAAGAAAGCGAGCAGGGCACGGTCAAACGTGTCTTACTCGCTTTTTTTCTGTACGTAGGTTTAAAAAGAATATATCTTCCCTTGTTCTAGAAAGGTTATTTCGGCAGTATGTCCAACAAACTCATCCTTATTATCAGCGTAATGCATTAAATATATCATTTCACGCATGGACTGTGGCAGGGACATAAGCTCTTTCAGTGTCGTATGAACTTCACCGATTCCTTCCAGCTGGCATTCATGAAACATAACGTCGCATCCGCGAGTATTTACCAAATGATGCAGCAATAGAGGATTAAACGTCATATCTGCACTATAAAATATATGCTCGTTAATATATATAGAGTAGCTATCCTTGCCTGGTATATGCTGGGTAGGAAGCAATTCGATACGCAGTCCGTTCGTAATATCGTATGCCATTGCCGGCTTCAATGGACATACGTCAAAAACATCAGATAACTGCATAATTTCATCCTTTTGGTACATCCCACCCTTTAATGTGTTCTCCCAAAGCGTGTCGACTAATGCTTCGGCTATATACAGCTTCATTTTCCGTTGGAACCGGAATTTCATTGTAAAAGCTAGTTCTTCTAATCCTCCGACATGGTCTGCGTGAATATGAGTGATCAATACTGCATCAATTTCATTAAATGGCTTGTTCATTTGATGTAGCGCCTGAGGAGCCGTCACGCCGCAATCCACTAACAGAGTATATTGCTCGTCGTAGATCAATGCATTGTTATTAAAATATGTTTTGGCAAAAGCACTCCCAGTGCCGAGCATTTGCAGCTTCAAAGTCAATGAAGTCACCTCCTAGGAATCAATCATTATTTATAAATATATCATGCTTTTATGCGTCCCGCACGGTTCCACATCTTTCATGGCTCCATATGATGTACAAATGCACAGATGTGGAAGTGAGGTGCCAGTAGATGGCTAACGGAAAGAGTAAAAAGCCAGTACAGCAGAAAAGTGAAAAGCAGCATCGAGGGATGAAGGTCGTTACCTCCGGGGTATGCGAAGCCTGTAAAACGCCTTGTTCGCTGGGGATTTCCTATGCAGCTCGCATGAGAGTTCCGGGAGCCATAGGCAAAGGTGTGCCTTGCATACTTACGAAAAAAGAATAAGTCAATCATAAATGTCTATTTTACCTTGTTATAAGAATTATTCAACCTGTAGATGCATCTGCAGGTTTTTTTTGTGAAAAAATTAGTAATTTAATCCTGTGGGAGCGCAACTTGCATACTTACTTTTCGTATAAACATACAACATCATGAACGAAATGGAGGGAATTTAAGGATATGAGATTGAAAAAAATTATGCTGTGCGTGTGCATTTTTTCCTTAATGGGTAGTTCCCTGTTGTTCGCTGATTCCGTGTCTCAAAAGATCCGGGTCCTCATTAACGGCGAAGAAGTGCAGGATGGTGGGTATGTGATCGACGGTAAGACTTATGTTCCCATTCGAGAATTTAATGGTTTAGTGAGCTGGAATGGTGACACCAATAAAGTACAATTTTTGAAACCAAACGTACATATTTTCTTATTTAAGGGTGGAACGGTTTTTGGAAATGTAAACAAAGGAAAACTTAAATTTAATATCTTCTGTCAGGTGGATAGTTTAGAAGTACCGGTCGCGGGCGTGAAGGTTGCGATTACGGATCCAAATGGCATTTCCAAAGATATTCAGTCTCAGGATTTAAGTGAAGATAAAGATAATTTCTGGTTTCGTACCGACGACTTTACGTATGATTTCAAAGTTAAGGGTAAATATAAAGTAGGCTTCTATATGAAGATGACAAAGAATAGTGATTATGCACTAATTTCGGAGAAAGTAATTACCGCTCTTAACTAATTAAAGTAGGCTCTATATGGTCAAATTGACCAGATGTTCCTTCCATGTTACGATACGATAGTATGTAAACTAACCTAAAGTGAGGTATTTAAAAATATGAGTGATCACACACATGACCATGACCATAATCACGATCATGACCACGAACAAGAAGAGTTCGTCCTGACTTTGACAGACGAGCAGGGCAACGACGTGGAAATGGTACTTGTTGAAACATTTGATGTAGGAGAGCAGCTCTACGCTCTACTATTGGAACGTGAGAATCCGGAAGCGGACGGCATCATCCTACGTGTTGAAGAAGAGAACGAGGAAATGATGCTTTACAATATTGAAGATGAAGAAGAATGGAAAGCTGTAGAAGAAGCTTACAATGTGCTTGTTGCTGAGCATGAAAACGACTAAGTAACGCTTTAGATTGCGAATAAGTGATCACACAAGAAATCCCGCCACCGGATTAACGGTTGCGGGATTTTTTTATAGTTCAGTTTAGCTTAACCATTTAGAAGATTGGATTTGCCTCTACAATGACTTTAACGAACTCTATGCTGCGGTCTTCTGGCCCTTTGACAGGAAGTCCTACCTCCACATGATCCACGATGTAATCAATGTTCTCTTGAGGAATGACTTCCCCTGGCAGCAGAATAGGGATTCCAGGTGGATAAACATAAATGAATTCAGCAATAATTCTGCCAGCGGATTCTTTAAATGGAATGACTTCTGTATCTCCATAAAATGCTTCTCTTGGGGTTAGTGACAGATGCGGAATTTCTGGGATTTTTACAACTAATTCATGCGCTTGATTCACTAGGTAATACGTAGCAGAAAGTTCACGCATAGCTGTAAGCAGAATATCTAATGATTCCTGAGTATCGCCTGATGTAACGAGACAAAGGATGTTATACATATCACTAAGTTCAACTTCAATATTGTAATGCTCACGTAGCCAATTCTCCGTCTCATACCCTGTAATTCCTAGATGCCTTACATGAATGGTTAGCTTCGTAGGGTCATAGTCATACGTAGCTTCGCCGCCTAGAATATCTGAACCAAAACAGTATAATCCATCAATTTCATTCAGTTTCTTACGTGCTGCCTCAGCAAGATCAATCGCCTTCTGGGCAATAGCATGTCCATTTAACGCTAGATTGCGCCGAGACGTATCAAGAGATGCGAGCAATATATAGGATGTTGAAGTTGTAGTAAGCATACTGATAATCGTCTTCACTCGCTGAGGATTAACAAAACCATTTTTTGTATTCAGATTAAGCACAGAACTTTGTGTCATCGACCCGCCCAGCTTATGAACACTGGTTGCTGCCATATCTGCACCGGCTTCCATCGCAGACATCGGTAGATCCTCATGGAAATGGATGAGGGCACCATGTGCTTCATCGACCAATACAGGTACGTGACGGCTGTGAGCCAGATCTACGATTTCTTTCAAATCAGCGCTTACGCCGAAATAGGTTGGGTTGATTACCAAAACGGCTTTAGCATCTGGATGCCGATCTAGTGCACGCTCAACAGAACGGGTCGTAATCCCATGATCGATTCCCAAATTTTCATCACGTGCAGGTGATACAAACACAGGCTTCGCGCCTGAGAAAATGATGGCTGACATAATCGATTTATGCACATTACGTGGAATGATGATTTTATCACCCGGTGAACAAATGGACATAATCATCGTCATGATGGCACCGCTTGTGCCCTGTACGCTGAAATAGGTATGATCAGCACCAAATGCATCTGCCGCCATGTTCTGAGCTTCCTCAATCACACCTGTTGGCTGATGGAGATCATCAAGTGGTGCAATATTAATTAAGTCTATGGAGAGGGCGTTGTCGCCAATAAATTCGCGAAATTCAGCATCCGTTCCCAAGCCCTTTTTATGTCCGGGAATATGAAACTGTACAGGGTTGCTGGCCGCATGTTCTTTGAGTGCAGTGAATAGTGGAGTACGGTGGTGATCCATGTATGCTGTCACAACCTTTCATCTGTTAAATTAACAAAATTGAGTATAGCAAAATGGGGGGGGAATGCAAGGAACTTTTTGTATGATTGTGAAATTCTCCCCTTATTGTGGGTACATTATTATTAAAGCTCATAACAACGATCATGCAAATCGTAGATAAAGGAAGTGAAATGATGTCACAAGCTATTGGAGCCCCAGTCACGCGGCACTGGAAATCGCCCTTTTTCATCAAATTTCTAATCATCCTATTTCTTGTTGAATTTATGAAAGGATCGCTCCTTGTAGCTGTCTTACCGGTATACATGAAGAATCATTTGGGTCTGTCCGCGAATGTGATCGGTATCGCCTTCTCACTACAATACATAGGAGACAATTTATTTCGTAGTCCATCCGGTTGGCTCGCCGAAAGATTAGGGTTCCGCAAAACGATGAGTGGTGCGTTACTGCTAACGGTTGTAGCTGTAACCATATTGGCCTTCTTCTCTGGAGCGGGATGGCTAGCGCTGGCTTGCTTCATATTAGGTATAGGTACCTCTCCCCTGTGGCCATGTGCGATGACTGGCACGACGGAAATTTCCGGTCCAAACAATAGCAATGGTCAAGCGATGGGGGCTTTAGAAATGGCTTCGCTTGGAGGAACAGGAGCAGGCCCGATCTTTATGAATTTTCTAATGGATCGTACGGATAAGAATTATCATACGGCCTTTTTGATTCTAATAGGCTGTGGAATTATTCTAGTTATGGTAGCTGTGTTACTACCGAAAAAAGTAAGGGATAAGGTACAAGAGACAGGCGCCTCAGTCGGGAAGGCTGGTGTGAGCGTTGGGAATTCACTACGCGATAAAATGCGTCAATTGCAGAGCAGCGTCAAGAGTACGCTGTATGAAGTTAAGCATAATTTAAAAGTGAGCTGGCTCGTTTATCCAGCACTTTTCTTGCAATCTTTTGTTATCGGACTGCTCAGTCCTGTCATTACGCTATATGTTCAGAATGAATTACATATCTCACCGAATCTGTATAGTTTATTGCTCGTTACAGGTGGCGGTATAACTGTGTTAGCGCTTATCCCTTGTGGTAAGTTGATTGATCGGTTTGGAACGTCGCCGTTTCTTAATGCGGGCTTCTTGCTTGCAGCGGTTTCTCTAAGTATTTTCTCCATGGTGCGTGCATTGCCACTGGTCTTCTTATTTGTTGGTGTTGTAGGAGTGAGTTATGCCATGATTTTGCCAGCATGGAATACATTCATAGCACATCTCGTTCCAAAGGGCGAACGGGGTGCTGTGTGGGGCTTCTTCTTGACGCTGCAAGGTTCAGGCATGGTTGTTGGACCTGTTGTGTCAGGAAGGCTGTGGGATCATGTAGGGCACTCTGTACCTTTCCTAGCGAGCGCTATCGTCATGGCTCTACTGTTTATTATTCATTTTATGTTATCACGTAAATCTGCTGCTAAGCTCAGTCATTAGATTAGGTTTAACATCATTAAAAGGACCGTTTCTCAGATTGAATCTGTGAAAACGGTCCTTTTTGTTTATTGTAAGGCTTAAAAAGCTTTCTTATAAAGTGGGAGTAGCTTATCAAAAGTAGATTGAATGGTTGTAATGAGCTTATCGCCATCTTGAAGAATAGGGTCTTTGCTGTCAATTTGAAGTCCACATAGAACTTCGGATTTCTTCACGGATTTCAGCTTGTTCGCCATAGCGATGAAGTCCTCTACTTTTAACTCCGATTGACGTGTGCCAGCTGGGTTCATATGGTCCATGGACCAGTAGAATTGATCCGGTAAGTCTTTTTTAATCTGCTTGCTACTCGCTTCCAAGTGCTTAGCAAATACGGTTTTATTTGGGCTTTCATAAATAATTGCAAAAATAATAAACAAATGCGTGCCAAACATACCTACTTGAAAATGGGGGAGCGCTTTATAGCCTCTTTTGTTAGCGGCCCAAGCTACCCATGTATCGTCAGGAGGATTTACTGTACGCCGCGCATGCTTGGCCACATGGACATACATTTCTTCTCCGCATAATGCAGATAGATAAGGTGCGATTTCGCTACCCAGAATTTCAAGCTTAGGCCGTACCTTCTCAATTAAAGCTTCCATGCGCGGCTCCAAACCAGGTACGTTGAAGACTTCAAAATCTGAAGGTTGGAATCCATTAAACGACATATTGCTGCCTCCTATATCCTATAACTTAGTCATTGTAGATGTAATTATAACATAGGCAATTCAATTAACTTTGCATAGAATAGGACAACAATCCTGCTTCAAGGTAAAAATAGTCAATAATCCAAGTTACCGTTACATAAGATAAAGTATAAAATATAGCAAATCGAATGGTTTAACAGTCCATTTCTCAAGGGGGAAATGCCGTGTGAATAAGAGTTACGAAGTGGAGTACTGCAATTTGGAGCTGCGTTTCAACCGTAGGTATATTCAAGACTTGATAAAGGATCTAATTCAAGATGGGTATTCTTTATACTGGAGTGAGAATGATTCACTATTTGTTGTATCCGTCCGGACGGGACGTAAATTAGTTAAGCTGCGGTTTGTTCGCACTCGAAACGGTTATAAAATGGTTGGAGATTATATTATTCGTGACGTCAGGCTGGCCGAGTGGATGGAGAAATTAATCGAAGATACGAAGGGTCATGCCATTGTCAAACGATTTAAAGATAGGCAAATTCTGATCGAGAGTATCCTATTTGGTGAAGTGATTAGGCTCGTTGAAATATCAGGGTATAGCCAGAAGGTATTGTATCAAAAAGGTCCGATGATGACCGAACAAGAAATATTGAAAATGTTTTCTTCGAGGGAAGGCGAGCAGCGCCTGAAACTTTTAAGATTAGATGTGGATGATGAGTTGGAACGACTGTTTCAGGCAATGGAAGATGGGGACGAAGAGAAGGTGAACCGCTGTAAAGAGAATCTCGCTGCATTAAGCAGAGAGCTGATGAAACTTGAATGGTAAATACCATTTTGTATTACAATAAGATAGATCTATGCTGACACCTCGGCTTCACGGGGTGTTTTAGCGCGGTGCAATCGTAAAGACGGACTTCACTTCTATGCGTAAACACGCTAAAATGAGTGTATTCTAAAATTTTCATTTAAAAATATAAGAAGTAAAGGATGGAGAACCATATGTCTAAACAACAAATTGGTGTGATCGGCCTAGCCGTTATGGGTAAGAACCTAGCTTTCAACATCGAAAGCAAAGGCTTCTCGGTTTCTGTATTTAACCGTTCGCCTGAGAAAACGAATGATCTTCTTAAAGAAGCAGAAGGTAAGAACTTAATCGGAACGTTTTCGATTGAAGAATTTGTTCAATCTCTGGAAACTCCACGCAAAATTTTAATTATGGTACAAGCTGGTAAAGCAACAGATGCTACCATTGAACAATTGCTTCCATTCCTTGATCAAGGCGATATCATTATCGATGGCGGTAATGCTTATTTCCCAGATACACTTCGTCGTAGTAAAGAACTAGAAGATAAGGGCTTCCGTTTCATCGGAACTGGCGTTTCTGGCGGAGAAGAAGGTGCTTTGAAGGGTCCTTCTATTATGCCAGGTGGACAAGAAAGTGCCTACAAGCTGGTTGAACCTATTTTGACAGCCATTTCTGCTAAAATTAATGGCGAGCCTTGTTGTACATATATCGGGCCAGACGGTGCCGGACACTATGTGAAAATGGTGCATAATGGTATCGAGTACGGTGACATGCAGTTGATTTGCGAAGCTTATCAATTGCTTAAAGATGTGCTGAACCTTGATGCCGATGAATTGCATGAAATTTTCACGGAATGGAACAAAGGCGAGCTGGATAGCTACCTCATTGAGATTACTGCAGATATTTTCGCTCAAAAAGACGAAGATACAGGTAAAGCATTAGTTGATGTGATCCTCGATTCTGCGGGACAAAAGGGTACGGGTAAATGGACAAGCCAAAGTTCACTTGATCTAGGTGTTCCATTGTCTATGATTACAGAATCGGTATTCTCCCGTTTCTTGTCTGCTATGAAAGAAGAACGTGTGGAAGCGAGCAAAATTTTGCACGGACCTAAGAACGAAGCGTTCACAGGCGACAAAGCTGAATTTATTGAAAATGTTCGTAAAGCATTATTTGCAAGTAAAATCGTATCCTATGCCCAAGGTTTTGCACAGCTGCGCGTTGCATCTGATGAATACGGCTGGGATCTTAAATATGGTAATCTTGCTAAGATCTGGCGCGGTGGTTGCATTATCCGTTCCCGTTTCTTGCAAAACATTACAGATGCTTATGAGAACAATCCAGCACTTAAAAACTTGCTTCTCGATCCGTTCTTTACTGATATTATCGAAAATTATCAAGGCGCATGGAGACAAACCGTTGCAGCTGCAGTAACACAAGGAGTTCCTGTACCGGGCTTTGCAAGTGCACTTGCTTACTTCGATAGCTATCGTACAGAAAGACTGCCAGCTAACCTTTTACAGGCTCAGCGCGACTACTTCGGTGCACACACGTTTAAACGTGTGGACAAAGAAGGCGTGTTCCACCACAACTGGATTCAAGAGTAGTCTTCTCCAGAAAGCAGTCCATGCATCGCTTCTAATAGACAGGAACGAATACGTTCGTTCTCTAGATGACTGGACTGAGAACCGCTAAATAGCATGATGGCAGCTTCTCCAAAGTTTTGGAAGTTTAGCAGCAAACGTGGCTTAGGGAGTTCCAGCAGAGCTGGTTCACCTTGAGCCACTTTTTTTGTACATAATGCAGCGCCCAGATCATATCGTCCCTGCATAAGGTATGCTGTGGGTCTGTAATTTGTTTAATTCGTTTCATCTTCAAATGATCTCTATCTTGGGAATGTATCATCGTTATTTAGTTTCTCTCCTCATAATCTACTGATCTTTCGGGTTATATTATGTATATGGAAGAGTTGTAGTAAATAGACTTTGACATCTCTACGATGATTGTCGAATGTTTTTGGGCTATGGTATGATATGAAAAAGTTTAGGGAGTGAAAGGAATTTTAAAGGGGTGGCAAGTTGGATTATAAAGGTCAGAATATTATATTAATTGGCATGATGGGAACGGGTAAATCAACCGTAGGTGCCATGTTGGCTGAAGAGCTCGGATATTCATTTGTAGATTTAGATGCTGCGATTGAAGCAGCAGAAGGAATGCGAATTGCCGATATGTTCGAGCAGCAAGGGGAGTCTTATTTCCGCCAAGCGGAAACGAATACACTGCGGAGCTTATTATCAAGTGAAGGCAGACAGGTAATGGCAACGGGCGGAGGTTGTGTCCTGCGAGGTGAGAACTGCGAGCTGATGAAGCAGGGAGGCTGGGTCGTTGCGCTCACAGCCACGGCTGAACAAATTATTGAGCGGGTGAGTCAGCATGGTCATAGACCACTTCTTGCTGGGGATGCTGAGCAGCGGGTCAGAGCTATTCTAGAAGAACGTAAGCATGCGTATCATTTTGCACATGAAACGATTGATACAACGGAACGTACACCGGAAGATATCACGCGTATAATTTTATCGCATTACCGCGTCTAAGCCTACGAGAATATGTTATAATTAAAAAAACAGTAAGCCCTAGTAGGCTTACCGCTTCTAATCAAAGTATTAATCTTCCTCTTCTTCATTCCACTGGAGCATACCGCCAGTCATGTTAATGCAATTCTCAATGCCCTGCTGAAGGAAGTACTGACAAGCCCGTGTACTGCGGCCACCACTACGGCAGATGATAATGACTTCACCTGTAGTTGGGATTTCATCCAGGCGGTCAGGAATTTCACCAAGAGGGATATGTTTTGCACCGCTGATCATGCCTTGAGCGACTTCTTCGTCTTCACGGACATCAATCATTTGCAGTGCCTCGCCTGCAAGCAGGCGGCGTCTAACCTCAGTAGGTTCAATTTCAGGAATATTGGACATTAGGAGCGCCTCTTTTCATGTTTATGTTCTTAGATTGAATTAAACCTAATGATACCCAAGCAGCAAATCGGCTGTCAAATCAACCGAACTATTTTTCCAAGAATACACCATACTTTTAAATAAAGGAGTTCAATAATATGGATATGATAGTTACACCTACCCCAAGGTTACAGGGAACCATAGGCGCTCTTTCCTCCAAAAATTATACGACAAGATATCTGCTTGTAGCAGCTCTCGCTGAGGGAACAAGTACAATTCACTTCCCAGCCCACAGTGAGGATAGTGATGCAATGCGTCGCTGTATTCAAGATTTGGGAGCAACCTTGGTAGAAGATGATCAGAAGGCGGTTATTACTGGCTTCGGAAGTCATCCAAGTGATGTGAAAGAGCTGAATGTGGGCAACGCTGGTGCGGTACTTCGATTTCTAATGGGGATTGCAGCGCTTTGCCCAGATGTGACTTTTGTAAATACATACCCAGATTCATTGGGAAAAAGACCTCATGATGATTTGATTACGGCACTAGGTCAGATCGGTGTAGAAGTTGAGCATGAAAACGGCCGCCTGCCGATCACGATCCGTGGTGGCCAAGCTAAGGGAGGAAGCATTAAGGTTTCGGGTGCAGTTAGTTCTCAATATCTGAGTTCATTGCTCTTTCTTACTCCGATGCTCAAAGAGGATAGTGAAATCACAGTCATTGATGATCTTAAATCGAAAGTAGTTATTGGACAGACCTTAGAAGTATTGGAACAGGCTGGTATCGTTATTCATGCGAGTGAGGATTATATGCACTTCCGTATTCCTGGCAACCAGGTCTATCAGGCTAAAACATATACGGTGCAAGGAGATTATCCGGGTTCCGCTGCCATTCTTGCAGCTGCTTCCGTTACGGAGTCAGATGTTACGGTAGAACGTTTACCTGTGAAGAGTAAGCAGGGAGAACGGGCAGTAGTAGATGTACTGCAAATGATGGAGGTCCCTTTAACTCATGAGAACGATATCGTTCACATTCGCGGAAATGGTAAGCTGAAGGCTGTTGAGTTTGATGGGGATGCAGCAACGGATGCAGTGCTAGCGATGGTGGCAGCGGCGGTATTTGCTGAGGGTACATCAAGGTTCTATAACGTGGAGAATCTACGTTATAAAGAGTGTGACCGGATCACAGACTATCTTAATGAGCTTCGCAAGGCAGGAGCACGTGTTGAAGAGAAACAGGCGGAGATTATCGTTCATGGACGCCCAGAAGGTGTAGAAGGTGGCGTAGAAATTAACGCACATTATGACCATCGGGTTATTATGGCTTTAACGATTGTGGGACTTCGATCGAAGGCACCACTGCGAATTAAGGATGCGCATCACGTTGCCAAATCGTACCCACATTTTTTTGACCATATGAAAACGCTTGGTGCCAAACTAGAATGGGTATAGTAATACTATAGTAACGGAAAGGTGGGGATTAGGATGTCATTTGAGAATCCGACTCGTGAAGAAATCAAAGATATTTTGCAGAATGCAGGTAATATAGCCGTGGTAGGTTTGTCAGACAAATCTGACCGAACTTCTTATATGGTTGCTAATGCATTACAGCAGCGCGGTTACCGTATTATTCCGGTTAACCCAGCTGTAGCTGGTCAGCAAATTCTAGGTGAGACATGTTACGCTTCTTTAAAAGACATTCCAGACCCTGTTGATATTGTTAATGTGTTCCGTCGTAGTGAATACTGTGCAGATGTGGCACGAGAGGCTGCTGACATTAATGCCAAAGTATTGTGGCTACAACAAGGAATTATAAGCGATGAGGCAGCAGCCATTGCTGAGCAGGCTGGTATGAAGGCGATTATGGACCGCTGTATTAAAGTGGAGGATTCTATAACTCGTCCTGAACGATCTTAAGTTAGTATGATTGGATACGTGTTTCTACAAAAAAGCTGGATTTAAAAAGAAAGGATGAACGGAATACCTGCTCATCCTTTCTTTTGTTTATAGAATAGGGCTATTTGTAACGTATTTCTTTGACAAAAACTTGCTCAAAGCTTACCATTCTTAATATGTGTGTAGAAAGGGGCGTGTAGCCTTGAATTGGTTGGGATCGCTGCAGCAATTCGGCAGAGCCGTTATGCTTCCAACGATGGCATTGCCGTCGGCTGCCATATTGCTCTGTGTAGGCAGTCTTCCATGGGCTGCATGGGGAATTCCAGCTGTTGCCGATGTATGTACATGGGCGGGGCAAGGGATTTTTTATTTCCTACCTTATCTGTTCGCTGTCGGTGTCGCCTGGGGGCTTGCTAATCAAGCAGGGCCAGCAGGACTTGCTGCCCTTGCGGGTATGTTTATTTATGACCAGATCACAAGGCACCTTGGGAATGGTGATATTCAGCCAGCAACGTTAATTGGGATCATATTCGGAGCGATAGCAGGTATTGTCTATAATAGATTTAAATATATTAAATTACCGGAGGTTGTCCAGTTTTTTGGTGGATCACGTTTTGTACTGCTCTTTATGGGGCTTTTCTCAGCTATGTTCTCTTGGGTAATGCTCTTCATTACTCCTTTTTTACAAAGAGGATTAAATGAGTTAACGTTACTGATGACGCATATGGGCGGCTTTGGGTTATTATTATATGGTATTCTATATCGTATTCTTACAGCTTTTGGACTACATCATCTATTAAATAATGTATTTTGGTTTCAGCTCGGATCATTTAAAACACCTGAAGGTCAAATTGTGCAGGGTGATTTACCCCGCTTCTTTTCGGGTGATCCTACAGCAGGAACATTTATGGCTGGACTCTTTCCAATTATGATGTTTGCACTTCCGGGTATCGCACTGGCTATCATTCAGGAAGCGCGAGAAGACTTGAAGCCTAAGGTGAAGAAGACCTTCTTAACTGCGGCACTCGTTTGTTTCCTGACAGGTGTATCGGAACAAATTGAATTTGCTTTTTTATTTGCAGCTCCATATTTATTTGTGTTGCATGCTGTTCTTTCAGGTATTGCCATGTGGCTTACATATGCGCTCGATATTCATCACGGCTTCTCGTATTCAGCAGGGGCCATCGATTTTGTTCTCAATTTTCATTTATCACATAACGCTTGGCTCCTCATTCCTATTGGAATTGGTTATGGGCTTGTTTATTACTTCTTATTCCGCTGGGCTATTCGGAGATTTCAGATCCCGACACCTGGACGTGAGGAAGGTTCTACGCTGGATGATTGGGCGGGAAATATTCCTTATCAGGCACCACTAATATTAGAGGCACTAGGCGGTAAAGAAAATATCGTTCAGGTAGAGTCTTGTATTACGCGTCTACGACTCACCGTTAAGAATGATCGCATGATCGATAGTAATGCTTTGAAAATGCTCGGTTCTGCTGGACTAATTAAGCTAGGCGGCGGGAATGTACAGGTTGTGTTCGGAACTTATTCTGAACTGATTCGTGAGGAAGTGAACAAGCTAATGCAGCGCGATTTGCCTCAGGTATTATTTTGTGCTCCTGTACAAGGCCGGATGCTTCCGATTGAAGAGGTGCCAGACCATATCTTTGCTGCGAAGCTGGTTGGGGATGGGGTTGCTTTCATGCCTGAACGGGGAGAATTAGTTTCACCTGTGTTAGGCACAATTATGCATATTTATCCAACCATGCATGCCATCGGCATTTCGACACCTGAAGGTTTGGAAGTGCTTCTTCATATCGGTATTGATACCTCGCAGCTGAAGGGCGGCCATTTCACAGCTGTCGTGCAAGAGGGCGATAAGGTAAGTCCAGGACAATTGCTCGTTAAA
Source organism: Paenibacillus pini JCM 16418 (assembly GCF_000576305.1). GTDB lineage: Bacteria > Bacillota > Bacilli > Paenibacillales > Paenibacillaceae > Paenibacillus_AQ > Paenibacillus_AQ pini. The sequence continues at coordinate 403,515 of NZ_BAVZ01000002.1, forward strand.
TTTGACCTTGCTTATATCCGTAGTCATGCTTCATCCTTGGCTACGCCGATGGTCATCACGAATCCAGAACGCGTGAAATCTTGGAGCTTTGCTCCATTTAGAATAGTCAAAAAAGGCCAGGCATCCGTGATGTCTGTTGTATTACATGACAGGAATGTTGGAGGTTTGGAATGATGGTACAAGGCATCGGAGCATCTGCTGGTGTAGCGATTGGTAAAGCATTCGTTCTACCGAATTGGGAATGGGATTTGCCCGAAACCGGAATTGATGTAGTAGATTTGGCCAGTGAGTTTGAACGGTTGTATGAAGGAATTCGTACTTCTAAGAGCGAAATCGAGTTCATCAAGAATGAATTTAAAGAAATTGTAGGCCCAGAGGAGTCCAGCATTTTTGATGCTCATTTAGCAATTCTGGATGATCCTGTGTTTATGAATGAAATACAAGGAGTTATCGAACGACAATATAAGGCAGCGGAGGTAGCGGTTAAAGAAGCTATTGACCATTTTGTTACGATGTTTGACTTGTTGGACGATGAGTACATGAAAGAGCGGGCAATGGACATTAAGGATGTTGGAAATCGCCTGCTTAAGCATTTATTAGGTGCACCAGAGGTTACGCTCCCAGCAGATACTCAGCCATATATTCTGGTTGTAAAAGAATTATCGCCTTCCCAGCTTGCCCATTTGAATCCATCACATGTTCTTGGGATCGTGACGATGCTTGGAGGGCAAACCTCCCATTCAGCAATTATGGCGCGTGCACTCGGCATCCCGCTTGTTGCGGGACTCGATAATAAATTAAATTCTCCAATTCAAACAGGTGATTTAATTGTTATGGACGGTGGCTTAGGGACGATTCACTTAAATCCGGAAGCTGATATTATTGAGAAGTTTAGTTCTATTCGTGCGAAGCAACAGGAGAAAATAGAACAACTTGAATTACTGGCTTCTGTTGAAGCAGTTACGAAGGATGGGACCGAATTAACTCTGCTGGCCAATATTAGTTCTACGAAAGAAATGGAGACGGTGCTTAAATATGGAGCGGCGGGAGTTGGGCTGTTCCGTACTGAATTTGTGTACATGGATCGTACTTCATTTCCTAGTGAAGATGAGCAATTTGAGGTTTATAAGCAAGTTGCACAGCAGATGGGCGACAAACCAACGGTCATTCGCACCCTTGATATTGGCGGAGATAAGCAGCTAGATTATTTCCCAATGTCAGAGGAAGATAATCCGGTACTCGGCTATAGAGCGATTCGGATCAGTCTAGATCGCAGGGAGCTTTTCAAGACTCAGTTGAGTGCTATTCTTCGTGCTAGTGCGTTTGGCAACGTTAAAATTATGTATCCCATGATTTCATCCATTGAAGAGGTAAGACAAGCTAACGATATTCTTCGGGAAGCTAAATTGGAGCTAGAGGCTAGAGGTGAACCTTTTCGGTCGGATATCCCTGTTGGAATCATGATTGAAATTCCAGCTGCGGTAATGATAGCAGATCTACTGGCTGAGGAGTGTGACTTTTTCAGCATAGGTACTAATGATCTCGTACAGTATGTACTTGCTGTAGATCGGATGAATGAACAGATAGCCCATATGTACCACCCATTTCATCCAGCGGTATTGCGTATGCTTAAAATGATCGTAGAGGCTGCACAGAAGGCAGGCATACCGGTAAGTGTATGTGGAGAAATGGCAGCAGATGAACGTTCAATTCCATTATGGCTTGAGTTTGGAGTCCATGACCTTAGTATGTCGATTCAATCGCTGTTGCGGGTGAAGCACCGTGTCCTACATACTACGGCTGCGGATGCTAAATATGTAGCACAGAGATGCATGAACATGAGAACGAATGCTGAGACTGAAGAATTTTTAAGTCATTTCAATGAATCGAACATGATTTCACATCTGGAATAACCTTGAATGTAGTACATGGCTATTACATATAGAAAGCCTCCTCTATCCATGTGACAGGGGAGGCTTTCTATATAGTAACTATCATGGGTCAACTATATTTACTTTTGCGAAGATGATGAATTTCCAGCCGCCAATGCATCACAGAAAGCTTTACCATACTCAGGCAAATCGGGTGGACGGCGAGCGGATATGATATGTCTGTCGGTGACTACTGGCTCGTCTAACCAGATTGCCCCTGCATTCTCCATGTCATCGCGAATACCTGGTGTTGAAGTCACAGTTACTCCTTGCAGAGTTTTAGCCGAAACGAGCACCCATCCGGCATGGCAAATTTGACCTATTGGTTTGTGATCCGCATTCATTTCTTGTACAAGCTGTATCACTTTTCCATAACGACGCAACTTGTCGGGAGCCCAGCCTCCTGGAACGAGAATTCCGTCATAGTCACAACTTTCTACTTCTTCAAACGCATAATCCGTTTTAGCAGGAACACCGTATTTTCCGATATAGGATTTCCCTTTCTCGAGTCCAACTAAATGAACCTCAGCGCCTTCCTCCCGTACACGATAAACCGGATACCACAGTTCTAAATCTTCAAATTCCTCATCAACAAGAGCAATTATTTTTTTGCCTGTCAGTCGCATAGTGTATTTCTCCTTTGATAGCGAATAGTTAACATCTTACATAACAGTGTATCAAAGAATCGTATCCAAAAGGAAGGAATCAGACCCTTTGAAAGCGAATACGAATGATAAACACATGTTTATTATTCTATCGCTTTATAAAGATGTCAAAAGCTATATGAGGTGGGATTAGGGCAATGAAATGTAAATGCGGACAAATTATGAGACTCGAGCTTCGAACGGTCATGTACACTCATCGTGTCGTAATCCGCCATGTTCCAGTGCTGACCTGCGAGCCATGCTCCAGTTACGAACTTACGGAATCCATTAAGCCAGAGCTTAAGCGATGCGTTGAACTGCTAGGTGAAAACCCAGCTAAGACGAGCTTTTCTCTAACTGATTATAATGAGATGGCACATTTGGTGTATCAGGTTTTTTCCGATGCAGGGCAAAGTTATTTGGGTGATCCTGAGCTTCTTGTAGAAACAGAATTTCGAGAACGTATCAATTTGCTTTTAGATTTGTACAGGTATGCCGAAAGTCTTGATGATACTGTATGGGTTGAGGACATTCGCTTGCGTCTTTCACAGCTCTCATCCACGTTACCAGAATTCAATTTTTCATCAAAGGTTTAAACTGAATGTAAAGGTTATTTTACCTACGTTGGATTTATCACGAACTTTTTGTTACGATATGGTAAGGACTTTAATCGAAAAAAGGGGATGTATATCAAATGGCGACGATGACTAAACTGACAACAAGTGAACAATTACATACCGCATTGGAAGCCTCCAAAGATAAGCCTCTACTATTATTCAAACATAGTACACGCTGTCCTATTAGCGCGGGGGCCTATCAGGAAGTCATGTCTTATCTGAAGGACCAGCCGAATGAAGCGGTTGAGTACGGTTTGATTCATGTTGTAGAGGACCGTCCGGTTTCGCTTGAGGTTGCTGATCTAATTGGGGTGCAGCATCAATCACCACAGGTTATTCTTATTCGCAACCAGAAACCCATTTGGCATACCTCCCATTCTAATATTACGTCTGATGCACTAAACGAGCATTTGCAGCAAGCTTAAGTGTTATCATTGCGCAATGCAATATTTTGTCGTATCATTGAATTTATTGGGTTGAACGAGTGAAAATTTATTGGCAATGGAGAGAATAACTTGACGGTAACCATATACGATGTGGCACGTGAAGCAGGCGTATCGATGGCCACGGTGTCGCGGGTTGTTAACAATAACCCCAACGTGAAGCCTCAAACCCGTAAAAAAGTATACGAAGCAATTGAACGTTTGGGATACCGTCCGAATGCGGTAGCAAGGGGACTTGCTAGTAAGAAAACAACGACTGTTGGTGTTGTGATTCCGGATATCTCAAATTCTATTTTTGCTGAAATTGCTCGGGGTATTGAAGATATAGCTAACATGTACCACTATAATATTATTTTGTGTAATGCGGATAAGCGGAAAGAAAAAGAAATACGTGTCATCAACACCTTGCTTGAGAAGCAGGTGGACGGGCTACTCTTTATGGGTGGAACGGTGACAGAAGAACATATTCAAGCATTCCAGACATCGGCTGTGCCGATTGTTCTTTGTGCTACGCGTGATGAGAATGGTAACTATCCTTCAGTTGATATTGACCATGAAGCTGCTGCATTTGACGCAGTTAACACACTCATTCGACACGGACATCGCGAAATTGCAATGATTAGCGGTACGCTTCAGGATCCTGCGAATGGATATGCTCGTTTCCATGGATATAAGAAGGCACTAGAAGCCGCGAATATTCCTTATCAAGAAGATTTAGTTCGTATTGGCAACTATCGCTATGAATCTGGTGTGGAAGCTATGAAATATTTCCTTGGTTTGAAGAAGAAACCGACGGCGATTTTCGCAGCTACGGATGAAATGGCAATTGGTGCTATTCATAGTATTCAGGATGAGGGGCTTAAAGTCCCAGATGACTTTTCTATTATTAGCGTTGATAATATTCGTATGGCTTCCATGGTACGTCCACTTCTGACTACAGTTGCTCAGCCAATGTATGATTTGGGAGCCGTTGCCATGAGACTGCTGACTAAGCTTATGAAGAAAGAAAATGTGGACAATCCTCGTGTGATACTGCCACATGAAACGATTCTTCGCTTGTCGGTTAACCATGTGAATAACAAAGACTAATGTTTTAAATAAGTAAATACAGTGCTCTGAACAAAGCTCCTTCATGGGGCTTTTTTTGGAATGTGGAGTTACTTTTATAAGGGGAGAAAAAAATGTCGGAAAAAATCGGTATTATCGGAGCTATGGATGAGGAAATCGAACTACTACTAGCGGGTATGAAGAATGTTGATAAGGTCACAAAGGCAGGGATTCAGTACATTCAGGGGGAATATCAGGGGAAATCAGTCGTTCTTTGCAAGTCGGGAGTCGGCAAGGTGAACGCTGCGGTTACAACCCAAATTCTAATCGATTCGTTTGAAGTCGCGGTTGTACTCTTTACTGGAGTAGCGGGAGCCGTTCATCCTGATTTAAATATCGGTGATATTGTGATCTCTTCTGAATGCTTGCAACATGACATGGATGTATCTCCGCTCGGTTTTGCGCGTGGTGTCATTCCTTATCAAGAGACATCGGTCTTTAAGGCCGACAATCGTTTGATAGCTCTAGCAGAGCAAGCGTGCAACCATCTAGGTGAAGGCAGCTATAAAGTAGGGCGTGTTCTTTCTGGTGATCAATTTATTGCCAGCGTTGAGCAGGTGGATGGTTCTACGAGCATTTGAACGGAGCTTGTGTCGAAATGGAAGGAGCAGCAGTTGCCCAAGCCTGTTATATGAATGGCACTCCATTTGTTGTAATCCGTTCAATGTCTGATAAAGCGGATGGTTCTGCGCATGCTAATTTCGCTGATTTCACAGTGACATCTTCTAGACGCTCACATGCCATATTGGATTACATGCTTGAGAACTTCTAACACTAGTTAATCTATAAAATAATAACCCCGAATCTTCTTCGATGATAAGAGATTTACTTATCTTCAGGGGAGGATCAACGGGGTTATTTGGCTTGTACTATTTAATACATAAAGCGCTGTTGAAACCGTATACGGTCAAACTGTTCTTTGGACGAAATAGGTACATCATGTCCAATTCGGACCATCAGACAGTTGGCAGGATGGGAGCAAATTTCAGGGTCATCTGTAGCATACCAGATCATATCTACGACCTGCATTAACTTTTCCATCATTTTACGATAGTCCCACACGTTGAGTCCGCTATTATTCAGATCCCAGTGCCAATAATATTCCGTTGTAAATACAATATATTGTTCCATTTGACCGCCTTCAAATGCCGTTCGAATCATGCTCTGCCCTAATCCGAGAGCGCGGTAGCTGTTGGCTACCTCAATGGCCCCAAGCTCGACTAAATCGTCCATATGGGCCTGGTACCAACGCTCCTGTTCGTCCGGATAATGAAAGGTTACGTAACCGACAATTGTATTTTCGTCACGGGTAATAATAATACGTCCTTCGTCTAGTCCTGCGATCTCTATTAAAGCTTCTAGCTGCTCAGCGGGACGCCGGAAAGCATCCAGATCAGGATGCATCGTCATTTGAGAAAGTCTATCAGGCGGCACGGGTCCTTCAACCACCAGACAGCGATCCTCATGAGTTATAGGGTGAACATGGTACAGTTTAAGGTGTTCCATCTGGGACGCTCCTTTCTGCTTCTAAACTACTTATAGCAAAAAAACAAAAAAATGAAAAGCGATGGCAGGGAGATACATCATGTGCTATAATGTTTCTGACATAAATTAGTCACATATTTAACTGCATCTAAGAGGTTTAATCACCTATGATTCAGCCTAACGGCAATCATCGACAAGCTCTCGTTATTTGTTAATTTACGTGTGTATGGTGTCATTTTGGCATTAAGTTCATACAAAAGTGTAAGCGCTAACCTATCAATGGAGAACGAGGGAGGATGAAAGTATGGATCAAATTCACAATGAGATATTGCCAAGCGTGGTTTCATCGTCCAATTTGGGCGACTATGAGCAAGCACGCTCGCAATTTCAATGGGAAGATGTAGAGAAGCATTTTACTTGGTATGAAACAGGCAAAGTAAATATGGCGTATGAGGCTATTGACCGTCATGTTGCGGAAGGTCGCGGCGATAAGACTGCATTGCTTTACAGTGATGCTACGCGCGACGAAAGCTACACCTTTGCTGACATTAAAGAACAATCCGATAAATTCGGAAATGTGCTTCGCAATCGTGGTATCGGAAAAGGCGATCGAGTATTTATATTTATGGCTCGTGGTCCTGAGCTCTACTTTGCATTGATGGGTATTTTGAAAGTTGGAGCTATAGTAGGCCCACTCTTTGAAGCATTCATGGAAACGGCTGTAAAGGATCGTCTTGAAGATAGTGGTGCCGTTGCACTTGTAACGACCACACAGTTACTAGGACGTGTTAAGAAGGATGAACTACCTGATCTAAAACATATTTTTGTTATTGGTGACAGTGTGCAAGAGGATGAGCAAATTATTGACTTTGCACGGGAAATGGATAGTGCCTCTACAGATTTAGAATTAGAATGGCTCGATCGTAGTGATGGTTTAATTATTCATTATACTTCCGGTTCTACAGGTAAGCCAAAAGGTGTTTATCATGTTCAAAATGCAATGTTACAACATTATTATACAGGTAAAATGGTTCTTGATTTACAAGAGGACGACGTCTACTGGTGTACAGCAGATCCGGGTTGGGTCACAGGTACCTCTTATGGCATTTTCGCACCATGGCTTAATGGGGTAACGAATGTCATTCGCGGTGGCCGTTTCAGCCCGCAGGATTGGTACGGTACAATTGATAAGTATAAAGTTACCGTATGGTATAGTGCTCCAACAGCATTCCGCATGTTGATGGGTGCCAGTACTGAGGTGATTTCTAAATTTAATCTGAGCAGCTACGTCATGTATTATCTGTAGGTGAACCGCTTAACCCTGAAGTTGTTCGTTGGGGAGAAAAGGTTTATGGGCAGCGTATCCATGATACTTGGTGGATGACTGAAACGGGTGGCCAGTTGATCTGTAACTATCCAAGTATGGGAATTAAACCAGGTTCAATGGGTCGCCCAATTCCGGGCGTAGATGCTACAATTCTAGATGATAAGGGGAATGAAGTACCTCCTTACACGATGGGGAATCTAGCAATTAAAGCACCTTGGCCTTCGATGATGAATCGAATTTGGAATAATCCATCTAAGTACCAAGAGTACTTCCAAATTCCTGGATGGTATATCTCGGGTGATTCAGCTTATATGGATGAGGAAGGCTACTTCTGGTTCCAAGGACGTGTGGACGATGTTATCAATTCTTCTGGGGAGCGCGTTGGTCCATTTGAAGTTGAGAGCAAGCTAGTAGAGCATCCTGCTGTTGCAGAAGCAGGTGTTATTGGCAAGCCAGACGTCACAAGAGGTGAAATCATTAAAGCCTTTATCTCGCTTCGTGAAGGATATGTAGCATCGGATGAGCTGAAGGATGAGATTTATCGTTTTGTCAAAGAAGGATTATCTGCCCACGCAGCACCTCGCGAAATTGAGTTCAAAGATAAGCTTCCAAAGACCCGGTCAGGTAAAATTATGAGACGGGTATTGAAAGCTTGGGAGCTTGATCTTCCAACAGGTGATCTATCTACTATTGAAGATTAAGAGAATTTAAAAATACATGGTCGCGCTGTATGATGCGAAACCTATCAAAAAGAGCAGGATGTCCATTGGACATCCTGCTCTTTTTGATATTACTTCGTAGGCTTGACTTGATAAAGGTAGTTACTTTTTCTCGAAAAATACGGGTGCTGAAGGCGCAGACTCTCCAGCACTGTTTATAGCGATTACTTCAAACCAGCCCTTCATTGGGCTTGAAGTCACATACAAGAAAGAAGAGTCTTTACTTGATCCGAGGCTCGTAAATGAGCCATTCTGGGCATCGCTATAGTAGATATTATATCCAGTTACCATGTCAGAATTGCTAGCTGAAGCCCACTTAAACTGGATCCCATGCTCTACTGTTGATGAACGGAGCTGTGTGGGCGCTGTAGGGACGTTAACAACTCCTTGCTCTGGAATATCTGTTTCCGTTTCTGAACCGGTACCAGGCTGGACTGGAGTCTCTCCAGGCATAGTGGGATCGGTACCAGGCGTCATAGGAATACCAGGATCTTCAGGAATTACGATGCTACCGCTATTTTGACCTCCTACAGAAGCACTTGGTACAGATTCCTTGCCGACAACATCTACAGCTGTAACGTAGAACATTGTCTCTGCATCTCCAGTGCTGGTAAATCTCGTGGATTCTCCAGCACGCACAACCACGCCTTGATTCTGAAACGAATTTCCATTACGTGCGCGGTAAAGACGATAACCTACGACATCAGATTGCCCTGATGGGTTGAAGGTGATAATGGCTCTACCGTTGACAAGGGAATATCTCACATTGCTAGGAGCAGATGGAGTACTACCATCGTCATGACGAGGATCAATCTCTGTAGGCATATCTCCCGTTGCATCCCGAGGAAGATAGGAAGCTAGTGACTCATGACCGCCCTTCATTTTTGTAAACGCGGCTTGTAGCTCCTTAATTAGATCTGATATCGGTTTCTCACGTTTAATAACAACTTTTTCTTTAAGCATATCATCCGGGGTTTCATCTCTTGGGATGTAATTGGCCCCATTATACGTAATATACTTAGCTTTAGCTATGCCGTCATCACTCTCACGAGGTACAAATTTACTATTAAACAGATCGGTTACAAATTTGTCGGTGAGAGCGGTAGGAAGCTTACCACTGTAAGCAGATACTGTCTTCGTCACAAGTCCATCAGGTCTATCAAACTTTGGTGTTGTAAAAAGTTCCGGAGCATTTGTTGTTGCTTCGTTCATGACTAAGGTCCAAATGGATTGTGCACGCTTTTTGGCAACTTTGGTGGTTAAGGTATTCTCAGACAGTTTATAACCCACCCAGACTCCCAGAGTCACGTCAGGAGAATATCCTTCAAACCATACATCCCCATAGTTCTGGGTCGTCCCCGTTTTACCGACGATTGGGACTTTGCTGAAGCTTTTATAATTTTTACGTACAATGTCACCCGTGCCTTCAGTAATGACGGTGCGCAGCATATCTGTCATCAGGTAAGCAGTCTGTTTAGAAAATGCCTGCACAGGCTTCATTTCATGTTGGTACACAATATTACCTTTGGAATCCACAATTTTCTCAATCATATAAGAGTCATTAAATGTACCTTGATTAGCTATAGCGCTATATGCATTAGTTAGCTCTTCAACCGTTACTCCAATAGTTAGTCCACCCAACACCCCAGTGGTGGCTGAGTAATCATCCTTCTGAATAGTGGTGATTCCTAGCTTCTTAGCAAATGCCCATGCATTATCAATCCCAATTGTATTGTTAAATATTTTTAATGCTACAGTGTTAATTGACTTGTTGAGAGCGGTACGCGCAGTTACAAGTCCACTGTATCCGGAAGTAGAGTTCTTAGGAATGTGGTAACCTTTTTGTCCATCTTTCAGAATAATAGGTGCATCATCCAGAACACTAGCGGGTTGAACTGCTCCTGATTCGATAGCAGGCAGATAGGCGGCAATGGGTTTCATGGTCGAACCCGGTTGACGTTTCATTTGTGTAGCGTAATTCATTTGTTCCTTGTAAAAGTCACGGCCTTCAATCATACCTAGAATAGCGCCATTCTTATTATCCAGCATAATTGCGGCTGTTTGTTCCATACCCTTTGTCTTACTATCTGGTGAAAAATTCTCTTTGTTCTCAGATATTTTGTGCATTAGGCTGTATACTTTTCTGTCAATGGTGGTGTAAACACGATATCCACCAGTGGTTAGCTGCTGTTGAGCGGCTTCATATAATTCGTTATCATCTTTACTTGATTTGGGTTTGCTCGTTCCAGCGGCTTTTTCATTAAGACTCATGATGACTTCGGTAGCCTGACGCTCGGTTTCCATCATTAAATAAGGGAAGGTAGCGTAAGCTTTATCCATGTGAGGAGCCAGATTCTTTCGAATATCAAAAGCAAGGGCTTCTTTATATTGCGCCTGTGTAATTTTATTCTCCTCAAGCATACGCCGGAGCACCAAATGTTGTCGGTCTATCGCACGTTTGAAGGCAACGCTGTTAAATTGACCTTTACCGTTATATGCCGAGTATTTGGATGGGAGCTGAGGGAGGCCGGCTAGGTAAGCGGCTTCTGCGATGTTAATTGTATTAAGATCATTAATGTTGAAAATACCTTTTGCAGCTGCTTTAATTCCGTACAAGTTATAACCGCTCGATCCGTTACCGAAGGGAACTTTATTAAGATATGCTGTGAGAATTTCTTCTTTGGTTAAAAAGCGTTCCAGTCTCATAGATAGCAAGATCTCTTTGATTTTACGATCTTCAGTACGGTCTAAATTTAGAAATACGCGTCTAGCCAACTGTTGGGTGAGCGTACTTCCTCCTGTTTGTATTGATTCTTTGAGGAACCTTTGCTTAACAGCACGAAGTGTACCATTCATATCCACACCGTTATGATTGAAAAAATTGTTATCTTCTATGGAAACAATCGCATCGATGACAATGGGCGGAATTTGTTTGTATTCCACAGGACGTCTGTCTTCCTCGGTGCGGAGTTGCCCGATGGGCGAATTATCGCGAAAATATGCAAAACTTGTGATGAGATTTTCACTCATTTTTTGATCGATGAGAGATCTAGAGCGTACCGGTTCATCCTTTACGATCGAGGATACATAACCGAAAGCGGCGCCCCCTGCAAAGAGGCCTCCCATCATAATGACGGCAAATAGCCACAGTACTATGATCCCAGCCAAGCGTCCATAGGATCTTTTGGGCTTCATTTGCTTATCAGATATTTTTTTGTTTTCATCAGCCATGCCTGTGCGATCCTCCTTTTAACGGAACTATTATAGCATAAAAAGTGGATTTTGAATGCTTTATGCTGGGGGCGCCGATAATTCCATCGAATATTGACTTTTTAAAATGAATTATGGTATTAAAATGCAAAAGTACATAACTTTAAAGGCTTAGATAGACTTCAGTAGAACAGGTGAAGATTGTTTTTTTAGAGAATCGGTGGGTGGTGTGAACCGGTAAACAACCCTATTCGAATACCATTCGAGCCCTTCTAGAGGAAAATGGTGAGTTGTAGTGCCGCAATTAGTCTGGTACCGGATGTAAAGCCCGTTATAGGAATGAATGGAAAGTTGGCTATGGGATTGTACCTAGCCACTTTAATTAGGGTGGTAACAGGAGTCTCCTTCTCGTCCCTTGGGATGAGGAGTTTTTTTTGCATTCGAAAATAGCAAGAATATGGGAGGGATATAAAAAAACGTTCCATCCATAAAAGGATGAAACGTTCTTTAATTGAGAGCTAATCTTAACGGTTGTAGAATTCGACGATTTGCTTCTCATCGATATCTTGGGACAATTCAGCGCGTTCAGGAAGACGAATGAACTTACCTTCCAATGCAGCTTCGTTGTATTCCAAGTATCCAACAAGATGCGTACGGTTTTCCAAAGCTTCCTTGATGGAAGAAAGACCGCGGCTTCTTTCACGAAGACTGATAACGTCACCAATGCTTACCATGTAGGAAGCAATGTTTACTTTTTTACCGTTAACAGTAATGTGTCCGTGGGATACCAATTGACGTGCTCCAGCGCGGGAATTCGAGAATCCCAGACGGTACACAAGGTTGTCCAAACGGCACTCTAGCAGGAACATGAAGTTCTCACCAGCAATACCTTGCATTTTTTGAGCTCTGTTGAAGAGGGTGCGGAATTGTTTCTCACCCATACCATACATATGACGCAGTTTTTGTTTCTCTTGAAGTTGCATACCGTAGTTACTCATTTTTCTGCGTTGGTTAGCGCCATGTTGTCCCGGTGGGAAAGGGCGTTTTTTCAATTCTTTACCAGTACCGCTAAGGGAAATACCCAGACGGCGGCTTAATTTAAATTTCGGACCTGTGTAACGTGCCATGTTATAGTAGACTCCTTTAATTTTCATATCATATTTCGGCAGGGCTATTTGCGCCGTATTTTGTTTACTGTGCGGGCCGTTTCGAAGGGCTCAGCGCACAACTGACAGAAAAGTTCAGCCGCTGTCCAGTCAGCAACAAAGTACGTGAGGGTGACACAACAGTTACGCCCTAATTTAAGACTGAAGTTACAGTCTTGTTCAACAATAAATTTTAAATGAAAACCTATGCTCAAGTCAAGTCCTTATATTTAACGAGAAAAGTCTAATTTTGTCGCTAGGGCTTTGGACCCAAAAAAATAGGACAATAAACTGAAATTTTGATGCAAAATTGGTAAGAAGAGAGTAGAATAAGATTAATGTACTATATATGAATATAGCTGATGGGAATCGGACTGCTTTACTTTGCTAGTTTTATCATCTTCCGGATTATATGGTGCCGTGAAAGACACCTTTAAAACGGTGTAAAGGAGCGCCTGTTTATGTCAGATCAACAACAAGATTTTTCCAAGCATGAAAGTTTATTTAGAATGAACATGGATTTTGCGTTTCCGTATGAATCTACTTCAGTTTGGCTTCAAGAAATGGATATTTCACCATTTGACCTGCCATACATTCAACAGGTGCTCTTAGAATCATTTGAGGATTGGAGCGAGATGACCGAATCTCTTTCAATCCGGAGGAACTCGCACTGGGCTGTTGTAAACCACGAGGGGACGTGGGTTGCAGGCGATGAAGCCATACATACTCAACTAGAAGAAACTTACTTTGAACTGGTGCAAAGATGTATCACATCTGAAACATCAGTCTATGAAGGGTTATCAACGTTGGCAGACAACATTGAACATGCAGGACGTTTTTGCGCCGTTCCTATCTTTTCAAGGAGTCAGCATACGATGTTGGCCATCTTTATTTCAATTCTTCAGCCAGACCAATCAGGTGATACGTTCCAGGATGCAATGGAAGCTACAACGCTCCATTATCGTTCTTGTCTTTATCGAAGGTTTGAATACATATTTGTGTCTGATGTAATGAAAGTACAGAAGAATGCGGAGCGAGAATCGAGCAGACGTTCAATTCTATTTCAAATTATGCAGCGGATGCATGATCAAATTGATGTGGATACCGTTCTGACGGAAGTGTTAGATAGCATTTCTGTTCTCTATCCCACCATCACACTTCAATTATTTATGTCTCAGGATCATCAGAGCAACAATCCACGCGTCAAGCCGCTGCTTTTTCATCCTTGGGGTGAGGATGTGTCTGTAAGAGCGTTTATGGATGGCAAACTTATTATTCAGGATTACAGCGCTAAAGATGGCTTAGATAATGGTGTGGAGATCGCGATACCTCTTGGAGGTAAGCAAGGGGTATATGGTGTATTTCATCTCCTATTGAGCAAAGAACTTCGTGAAGATCTGGATTTGCAGCTCATTACGATGATGGTTGATACGGCTGGGAACGCTTTTGAAAATGCTAAACTATACGAGCAATCGAACATATTGATTCATGAATTAAGGTTGATCAATGAACTAACTCAGCGGTTAAATCAAAGTTTGCAGCTAGCTGATATTTATCAACTTGCTAATCAGGAATTATTAAATATTTTTAAAGCAGATTACTGCTGCATTTTGCAATATAACGAAGACAGAGATGGGCTTGAAGTAGTATCGAGCAACGTTCTTTCCATTTCTAAAGATGTATTTGATATTGATTATGGTTTTGGTGGACTGGTTTATGGCAAAAAGGAACCTATTATTCTGTCTGATTATCATCTTAGTGCGAAGGTTTCGTCGAAGTTAATGGAAGTAACCGAATCCCAGTCTCTCATTGCAACTCCGTTAATTGTGAATGGGAAAATAATGGGGGCAATCCTGCTAACGAACTGCAGTCCACATTTTTTCTCATATGATAATTATAGGCTCCTGCAAACGCTTGCTAGCCATATTGGGCTCTCGATTAGTAATGCTCTGCTGCATGCTGAGTTAGGACGGATGGCCAACAGGGACATGCTTACCGATCTCTACGCACGTCATTATTTAGACGAGAAGATTCAAGAGTATCAAGGGACTGATTTCTGTGGATCGCTGATTGTTGTCGATATTGACCAGTTCAAACAGGTGAATGACACGTACGGGCACCAAAAAGGCGATAAGATCTTGAAGAAGGTCAGCGAAATTGTGAAGACATCCATTCGTCAGCTGGATACTCCAGCGAGATGGGGCGGCGAAGAATTGGCAGTATATTTACCGCAGCTGGGTCTGCATCAAGCAATGAAGGTTGCTGAAGTAATACGTACACGCGTAGCGACGGAAACGAATCCGTGTGTTACGGTATCTAGTGGCATTGCCGAGTGGAATTGGATGGATGAGAAGGTCAGTGTAGACAGCCTCTTTTACAGAGCGGATATGGCATTGTATCGTGCTAAGAATAGTGGTCGTAATCAAATTCAGATGGAAGACCGGAACGACCGAGGGAGTGCCTGATATCAGGTACTCTTTTTTTATTGCACCAGGAGGATCTTTGTCAAGTAATGGGATAGAACGCTGTACAAGTCATAGTTTAAGTAAAAGTTGGACACAAATGATAATAGAGTAATGGCAGGGCAGAAAGGAAGGAATCATCATGGGCAGACAGGGAAAAAAATCATCTTTTTTTGTGATATTACTAAAGCAAGCCTTAGAGATTAAGAAGACTGCTTTGCCTTGGAATAGAGCCATTAGTGCGGGCTTATGTCTCGGGCTGCCTTCATTAATTGGGTACTTGATGGGAAATTTACCATATGGGTTATTAGCGGGAATAGGTGCATTTACATATCTGTACGTTGGCAATGAACCTTATGCCTTAAGAGCAAGAAAGCTGTTCTACACGGCACTAGGCATGAGCTTCTCGTTCGTATTAGGTTCGCTGCTTGCAGCTTACCCTGTGTTGTCAGCATTTGTTCTTGGGATGATTGGTGCCGTAGCAACATTCATATTTGGTGCACTCCAATTTAAAGGCCCAGCAGCATTATTCTTTGTCTTAAACTTCGCATTAGCCTCGGGTAAGACGATAAGTCCTTCTCAAGTTCTGATCGAGGGGACACTCGTATTCTTAGGAGGTATGCTTGCTTGGAGCATTGCCATGTTGGGATGGCTAGTTAACCCACATGGTCCTGAAATTCAGACGGTACGTCAATTGTACAAAGATTTAGCAGACCTTCTTAAAACAGCGGGAAGCGATAATTACAGCAAGTCACGACATAACATACTTATTTCGATGTATGCCGCAGAGGAAGCCTTTGCAGCAAAAGGATTTTCAACGAAAGAAAATAAGAGGTCTCGTTGGTTACTGCAATTATTCACACTAGCTCATGATATTTTTCAGGAAACCGATAAATGGGTCTTGCGTGGAGAAGGCCCTTTAAACCCTGAACTGGCTCAAGTTGTTGGTCATGTAGCCAAATCAATAACACCCCATAGTAAATATCAAGGCCTTGATCTTAAGGGGGCAGTCCTTCATCAAGAACAGCAGAATTTACTGCACTTGGTGAAGCAGATTGAGGGGGTTCTTCAATCATCAGACCGAATATCGGTGGATGATAGAAGCGTGACAAGCGTCTCTGTAAAGAATATTTTTATGGGTGCTATGGATAAGAACTCGGTCGTGTTCCTTCTATCCGTTCGATTCGGCATCATTCTAACTATTGCAGCGCTGACCGCTCATGCTTTTAATTTAAATCGTTCGTATTGGGTTCCGCTATCCTGCGCAGCAGTCATGCTGGGTTCTACAGTCATTGCCACTTTCCACCGAGCCATACAGAGATCACTAGGTACGATTATAGGCATTCTGGTAGCAAGTGCCATTCTGTGGACGAGGCCCGAAGGGTTTATTGTTTCTATTGCTATTATGCTATTTACGTTCTTTGCTGAGTTATTTATCGTTCGAAATTATGCGATTGCTCTTCTGTTCGTAACCCCCAATGCGCTCCTTATGGCGGAGACGAATACGCATATTCATAATGTGGCTTATTTTGCGGGAACGCGGATCATGGACGTCATCGTTGGGAGTGTCATTGGTCTGATGGGTGTTCTCTTAATCGGAAGGAGGTCTGCCTCTAGCCGGGTTCCCTATCTAATGGGGCGAACCTTCGTAGTCAATCCGAGTTGTTAGCCATCCTGTTCACTGCACAGCCAAAGGGAATAGCGCTCAGCGACAGCCAAGAACAACATGCCATGAAGACGAACCTATCTAACCTTACAACGGTTTATCAAACGGCAATGGGGGAAATTCCAAGAAATGAAGAAGATTTGGAACGATGGCTACCGGTCATTTGGGCGATAGATCAATTCGGATACTTGCTATATTCTTACACTAAAGTCGCAAACCGGCCGGAATTAACGGATCAGGAACTGAGTAAGGTACTTCTGATTTTTGAGAAAATGGCACAAAGCGCTGATCAGCAACGGAATGTTCTTGTGTATGATATCCCCAGTCTTATACTGCTTCCTAAGGTCAGCCAAGAGTTATGGTCACTTCAAAATACGCTGGAGAATAGTATCGTGCTTAACTCCCAACATTAGGGGACGCTAAAAATGCCATAAATTGGAATTATATTGTCTACATTGCTGTATGATCTCTTGGATCATCGGACAGCCTAACAGCAAAAGTCCAATGATAAAGAGGCGTATCGATATGATGAAAAATAATTTAAAATTTACTATTCTCTGTACAGTATGTCTGAGCTTTTGCCTAGGGCTAGGAGGCTGTGGTCTGTTCGAATCAGGAAAGACGCCGGAAGAATGGTTTAAGCAGACGCTTGCCGGGTTAGCAGGTAAAGATGAATTTACCTTTCGAGGTGAAGAGGGATTGCGTCGTAACGAGCAGGATCGGTTTGTGCAAAATATGATATACGAAGGTAAACTAACGCAGCATGACAAACTTACGATGACGAACGTTGTTCCTAAAATAGCAGCACATCATGGGAAAGATGTATTAGAAATGGAAGGTAAGGAAGTTAATGAGGTTCACTTACTTAGGCAAAAAGGGGACTGGATGCATATCAATGAAGATGGTAAAGCCCGTACTCAAGCATCCTTATCCAGATTTAATCCCCTAGAACAACTCGAGGCTATACATGAACTCCCAAAAGAAATAACGGAGGAAACAGCTGCGGCTAGGGGCACCAAGGTTTTAAAAATTGAGCTTACACCAGCCGCAGCTCATACTTGGCTATCAAAGCAACTCAAACAGGAGATGGCTGTTCTAAGAGAAGAGCAAGTTATGGCGAAAGGGGGTACACCGAAGAATAAAGAAAAGCTGGAAAAAGTATGGAAGCAAGGAAACGATCAACTGGAGCAGATGCTGAAGCAGGCGAACGTCAAAACTACGTATCATTTAACGATAAATCGTAAATCTGGATTCCCCAAACGGCTGTCTTCAAAAACTTACACTCGTTATACGAATGCTAAGGGTCAACAAGAACAAGAGACACTTATTAATGATGTATTATTTAGTCCATAATGCTTGTTTCTCTTATGCGTGTGATGCTGACTTGTAAGATTGACCGTGCTACAATAGAAATTGAATGAATTAACCTTTGTTCAAAAACTACTCAGATAAGGCTTAGGGGGATAAGATGTATGCGTGATCCTAGAATTCAAAAATTAGCTGAGAATCTAGTCGGCTATTCTGTAAATGTTCAACCAGGTGAAAACGTACTTGTTGAAATGATTGGTAGCGAACGTGATTTGCTTAAAGCTGTAGTTGCAGAGGTTTCCAAGGCTGGAGGAAACCCATTTGTACAAATTACAGATAAAGATGTTCAGCGTACAATGTTAATGGATGCGACAGAAGAAATGTTGCAAACATGGGCTGACATCGATCTTAATCGTATGAAACAAATGAATTGTTATATTGGGATTCGTGCTGGTGAGAACGTTAATGATTTGTCAGATGTTCCAGACGATAAAATTAAGATGTTTAATTCCATTTATAATCACCCGGTACATAGCGGTCAGCGGGTTAATCATACGAAATGGGTAGTCCTTCGTTATCCAAATGCAAGTATGGCGCAGCTTGCTAATAAGAGCACAGAAGCTTTTGAAGACTTCTACTTTGATGTGTGCAACCTTGATTATGCCAAAATGGATAAAGCACAAGATCCACTTGCTGAATTGATGAGAAAAACCGATAAGGTTCGTCTTGTCTCACCAGGTACAGACCTGAGCTTCTCTATTAAGGGCATCGGCGCGGAGAAATGTGCTGGAGAGAAGAATATTCCAGATGGCGAAGTCTACAGTGCTCCTATTCGTGATTCTGTAAATGGTACAATCAGTTACAATTCCAGTACCGTGTACAATGGTATTACGTTTGAGAACATCAAATTTACTTTCAAAGATGGTAAAATTGTAGAAGCGACTAGTAATGAAACAGAGCGCCTAAATAATATTCTGGATTCGGACGAAGGCGCTCGCTACATTGGTGAATTTGCCATCGGATTCAATCCGCATATTCTTCATCCAATGAAAGATATTTTATTTGATGAGAAGATTGCCGGAAGTATTCATTTTACGCCGGGTCAAGCATATGAGGATACAGATAACGGTAACCGTTCTTCGATCCACTGGGATATTGTGCTAATCCAACGGGAGGACTATGGCGGTGGAGAAATTTATTTCGACGATGTACTCATTCGTAAAGATGGTATTTTTGTGATTCCTGAATTGCTTGGTCTGAATCCGGAAAACTTGAAATAAACTAAAACAGTGTTTACTTTTGGATAGAAATACCTTGCGTGAGAAAGCGGATTCAATGTATCATTATAGTGGTAAAACATTATAGACATGATACTAATAGTTACGGAGGGATAATATGTCCAGTAACAACGCAGCTGTAGTTGAAATTGCACAAACAGCAGGTAAGTTTTCATCTTCAATCGTTCTTCAAGCAGACAACAAGTATATTGATGTGAAGAGTATCTTAGGCTTGTTTACGACGCTTGTCAGTAGCAAGGGATATGAACTTCACGTTCATGGACCTGATGCTGAAGAGGCTAAAGAAGCAATGGCCGCTGTTTTTGCTAAACACGGCTTGAACATTAATGTTGTAGGTGAATAAGAATGATAAAAGCGCCTTGCTGGAAACAGCAAGGGCGCTTTTTTCTTCAAGTTCTTGTATTGGTTTGCGATATCGTCTAATATTAAGATTAGAGAACAAGGGTGTGACTTTTGGACATAGGGGGGAAGATACATGACTTCATCTGATTTACAGGAACAGTTGAATATAAAAGCAATTAATCTTCTTAATGAAGATGCAGATAAAATACAAAAACTTATCGAAGTTCAAATGGAGAACTTGGCAACCCGTTATTGCCCTCTCTATGAGGAAGTGCTGGACACCCAGATGTACGGATTTTCCAGAGAAGTTGATTTTGCAGTCCGAGCTGGACTTTTACCTGAAATTACAGGGAGACAGCTTGTAAGCCAACTTGAACGGAATTTAGCCATACTCTACGAGGCTATGAATAATAAAGAGTAATGAACACACACTTTGGATAAATATCGTTATATATAGAAAAGCATGTATTCCTATGGAATACATGCTTTTTTTTGATGCGGATCACACTAGGAAGAAGGATACACCTAGAATAATGTAGACCACCAGTAACAGCAATCCTTCATACCAGTTAGTCGATCCATCCTGGGTGATGGATTTGGCTATAAAGACAGCAACACTTATCGCGACTAATTCAATAGTACTGAATACGATATCCATCGTGTTGCCATTGAAATAACTAACAAAAACGAGTACGGGAGCTACAAATAATGCGATTTGTAAACTACTACCAACTGCAATTTCAACAGAAGCGCCGATTTTGTTCTTCATTGCGAGCATAATGGCTGCGCTATGCTCTGCGGCGTTACCGATGATTGCAACGAGGAAGGCACCCACAAATAGCTCACTCAGTCCAAAGCGTGTAGTGAATACTTCTAGCGTACCTACGAGCCATTCACTCACGAACGCGACCATGACAGTAGCTAAGATTAGATACATAATAGATTTACCCTTAGACCACTCAGGCGCATGTTCATTCGGAAGCTCCTCTGCCGAGTCGACCGTGACATCAGCGAGATACTTCTTATGGGTAATCATGGAGAAGATAAGCCATGCGATATAGGCCACAATGAGTATTCCGGCCACGACCAAACTGAGCAGCTTGGTGTCCGTAGGTGTGATCGAATGGGTGTTAAGGAATACAGCAGGAATAAATAAAGCGATTACGGCTACAATCATTAGTGATCCATTCATTCCAGCAAGTGATACATTGAAGTTCTGAACTTTGAATTTCAACCCCCCAGCAAATATACTCAGACCTAGAACGAGAAGTAAGTTACCAATAATGGAGCCTGTCAAACTTGCTTTGACCATGTCGAACAATCCTTCTTTAACAAGGAAGAAGGCAATAATTAGTTCTGCCGCATTTCCGAATGTGGCGTTCAGGAAGCCACCAAGACGCTGCCCTGCATAGTGGGAGACACTTTCGGTTGCTTTGCCCAGGAAACCGGCTACAAATATGACGGAAATGGCTGATAAAGCAAATTGCACCGTCGGATCCCAGCCTGCAAAGTGACTCACAGCACTTAAGATGAAGGTGACGATTAGCAGTGAAGCAGATATCTTTTTTTTCAATATAATCACCCTCTACATTATGTAAGTTAAGATTCTTATTCAATATACCCAATACACATAGGAGTGTAAACAAAATGAAGCACTCATATTTGCTTTTTGAGGCCTTTAGGATTTACAATAACGAATAATGAGATGAAGGAGGATGGTCATGACAGAACAACTTCAGTTGGACAATGGAACGATACGAATCTCGGATGATGTAGTCTCCAAAATTGCTGGTATGGCGGCACTTGAGACACCTGGCATTGCTGCAATGTCTGGGGGATTATCTGAAGGATGGGCCAAGCGTCTGAGCGGTAAGAACGTGCAAAAAGGGGTAACAGTAGAAGTTGGTCAGCTTGAAGCGGCCATCGATCTTAGAATCATCGTGCTGTATGAAACTCCGATTCACGAGGTTTCTCGCATGCTCCAACAAAATGTAAGAGAAGCTGTAGAAAGCATGACAGGGCTTCATGTGGTTGAAGTTAATGTAAAGGTAGAAGGCGTCGCCTTTAAAGATGATGAAATCGAAGATGTTTCTGTACGCACCAAATAAATCATAACCTAAATGATAAGAGTAGAAAAAAAGACTACACGGTTTTCCGGTAGTCTTTTTTGATGGTTACTGATTTCGTATATTCTTCTTTGACGGGTGTATGAATACTTACGCGTGAGATGCTGAGCATAATACCCATACAGAGCATCATGACAAGCAATGACGATCCTCCATAGCTAATGAATGGTAGTGTAACACCCGTTAGTGGAATGGTCTGTGAAACGCCTCCAATATTGATAAAGGCTTGTATCGCTATCAATCCCATGATGCCTATACCTACGAGTGTCCCGTAAGGATCTGGACACCTCAACGCTACAAGAATGCCCCTCCATATGAAATAAATATAGACGAGTAGGAATAGTGCTGTACCTATAAATCCAAATTCTTCACCGATTACGGAGAAAATAAAGTCCGTATGCGAGTTTCGTAAGAAACCTAATTTTTGAATACTATTCCCGAAGCCTGAGCCAGTTACACCACCTTCGCCAATAGCGGTTAAGGATTGGATTAAATTATAACCAATACCTTCAGCATCCGCTTCTGGATCCAAAAATGCTGTAATCCGGTCCATTCGATAACTCGATTCAGCTGCACTATCTCCACTATGGACCATGGATTTGATTAGTGCATTGGCTCCTAGAATAATACTAATTCCTAGAATGAGCAGGGCAGCGGAACCAAACATATGCTTTACACTCGCGCCGCCAGCATAAATGATGAGTGCACATGTTGCCACGAGAATAAGACAAGAACCGAGATCGGGCTGCATCATGATTAGGCCGGCAACAAAGCCCACAATTAGCATAACAGGAATATAGCCTGTCCTAAAGTCTCTAAATCGCTCACCTTTCTTCACAATTAAGGCAGCTAGATAAAGAATCGTGGATATTTTGGCCAGTTCCGTTGGCTGTATACCGAGTTTACCTAAATTAAACCAGCTCGTAGCCCCGTTGCTAGCTCTTCCGATAATAACAACGAGTATAAGTAAAACAATCGTGACCATAAACATGGGTACAAAAAGCTTTTTATATTTGGTGTAATGAATATTCATCGCGACGAACATCACGAAGGTACCCAAAGCAGCCCATATAAATTGCTTTTTAGTAAAATACATAGCATCGTGATGTTTACTGCTTAAGGCAAAGCTTGAACTGGAACTGAATACCATAACCAGTCCGAAACCTACCAACAGCAAGGTGAGGATGAGCAACTGAAAATCCGGCGTACCTCTCTTGGGTTGGGGTTTATTTTCTCTCATAACAAGGCCCGCTTAAGAATTCAGTGTTGATTTGAATTGCTCAATTTTTTTGTTACCAATTCCAAGAATAGCAGAAGGAATAGGGCTATCATATTCTAGTCCGTGAGGGAAAGTTGCTTTTCCGATATAAACGGCTTCAATGACAAGGATTGTATCGGGTTTTTCAAGCTTGCCCTCTACCGCACGTGTGTTAATACGCACATAATATTCGGATTTAGTGTTCTTGTCCTCAATTTTGTATTCATATGTAGCACGATAGTATTCCCATTGCCAGCGCACGAAGCCTACTTTATCAGCAACCTCGTCCATATATGCCAAATCACATTTTAATCCGTCTAAGCCTGAGTTTTCAAAAATCATTGTTATGACATCCTCCTTATTTCACACCCTGTAAAGTTCTTTTCTCATATTATTATGTTTCAGGCACTTGTGCAAGCTTTGACGCCGCTTAAGCGATTTCCGATCAGGGTGCTTTCTGCTACAATAGGAAGAAGGTACCCATACGGTACAATTTCTATACCTATTTAAAGGTTAACAATATATATCGAACTAGAACCCTTGGGAGAGAGGATGGAAAGTGTATGAGAGAAGAATCGATTTTGGATGAACTTCAGCCTCAGATGGTGGAATGGAGACGTTTCCTACACCGGCATCCTGAACTTTCGTATCATGAACAGAAAACCTCCCAATTTGTTGCGGAACAGCTGCAAGCTATGGGAATTGAAGTAACTACTCGGGTGGGTGGAGGTTATGGCGTTCTTGGAATTCTGAAAGGGTCCAAGCCAGGTAGAACCGTTGCATTGCGCGCAGATATGGATGCATTACCTATTCAGGATGAGAAGAAATGTGAGTATTCTTCAGAAGTACCCGGAGTGATGCATGCATGTGGACATGATGGTCATACTTCCATTTTGCTTGCTGTAGCTACATATTTTAGTGCTCGCCGTCAAGAGATTGAAGGCGAAATCCGCTTCATATTCCAGCCGGCTGAGGAAATAGCGCCTGGTGGGGCGCAAGGGATGATTGCTGCTGGTGTTTTAGACCAAGTTGATGTGATATATGGTTTACATCTGTGGACTCCATTCCCTGTGGGTACTGCAGCAAGTGCCGGAGGGCCATTAATGGCTGCAGCCGATGAATTCTTTGTAGATATTATCGGAAAGGGTGGGCATGGAGGAATTCCTCATGTGACCGTTGATAGCATTGTTGTCGGTTCAGCGCTTGTGATGCAGTTGCAGACGATCGTGAATCGTTCTGTAGATCCGCTGCAACCTGCGGTCGTTACCGTAGGCACATTCCAAGGTGGCACGGCGCAGAATGTGATTGCAGAGTCTACTCGGATCACAGGTACGGTGAGAACCTTTGATGATGAGACGCGCCACTTAATCCGTAATCGTCTGGAAACGCTAACGAATCTAACGGCTCAAGCATACGGTGCTGAAGCGGAATTGAAGTATGTTATGGGCTATCCACCAGTTGTTAACGATGAGGGAGAAGCAGAGCGTTTTTTTCAAGAAGCACCGAAAGTATTTGGTTCGGAGAATGTTACCGCTTGTCCTAAATTAATGCCTGCTGAGGATTTTGCTTTTTATCTCAAGGAGATACCGGGCTGCTTTATGTTCGTTGGCGCGGGGAATGAAGCAATAGATGCGGTTTATCCTCATCATCATGCTAAATTCAATTTCGATGAGTCAGCTATGCTGTATGCAGCCAAACTTCTTGTGACGATGACGCAATCATATCAAGGTTGGGATTAAGTAAGTTTGAGCATTCGAATGATATATTCGGATTTTGGTAAACCTATGACTACAACCTGAATGATGTTACATGACTGATCACGCAAAACCAGTTCATCTCTAATTAGGGATGAACTTTTTTATATGCTGTGTAGTTGTTTGCTTGGATATATTGTTAAATGAGGAGGGCAAGCTGATGAACGAGAGTAAGCCATGTATTGTGCAGCGGGATCGCACTGTACTTTTGGAATGTGGACATCCGGCTTTTGAAGAGGCGCGGGAGCAACTGTCCCAATGGGCAGAGTTAGTTAAAAGTCCTTCTGCTTTTCATACATACCGAATTACGTCATTGTCACTGTGGAATGCAGCCGCTATGGGGTGGGATGCTGAACAAATCGTGAAGAGTCTGGAATCGATTTCCCGTTGGGAGGTTCCAAACAGTGTATTACAGGATGTCCGGCAGCTCATAGGAAGATATGGTAAACTGCAAATCACTACCGTAGCAGGATGTGACGAGAAGCTTCAATTATGCAGCTCGGATAGTCAGCTTTTGGATGAGATTTTGCAGAAAGATGCAGTTAATTCAATCGAATTTACTCGTACTTCTAATTATAATGCAGAATACCCTTCCCTGCGCCGAGGTAATCTTAAACAGGAATTGACGAGACTTGGGTATCCGGTGCTTGATTTAGCGGGATATCATGAGGGGCAGGCATTACAATTAGGTTGGAATGAACAGTCGGGTCCCTTCCGATTAAGGGATTATCAGCAGGAAGCGACAGCCGCATTTGAAGGAGTAGAAGGAATCGGAGGTAGTGGAGTACTAGTGCTGCCTTGCGGATCAGGTAAGACGGTCATAGGGATGGCGGTGCTCGAGCAGCAGCAGTGCGAGTGTCTCATCCTTACATCAAATACGACTTCGGTCAGACAGTGGATTCAAGAGCTTATTCAAAAAACAACGCTCACTCACAAGGAAGTTGGAGAATACACGGGTCAGAAAAAAGAGGTCAAGCCTGTTACTGTGGCAACTTACCAGATTTTGACTCATCGTCGCTCTAAAGAGGGTACTTTTGAACATATGCGGTTATTTAACGAGCGTAACTGGGGACTTATCATATATGACGAGGTACATTTACTACCAGCTCCTGTGTTTAGAGCTACAGCAGAAATTCAGGCTACTAGGCGTCTCGGACTCACAGCTACTTTAGTACGTGAGGATGGATGCGAGCAGGACGTATTTTCACTGATCGGCCCCAAACGTTATGACATGCCTTGGAAACAGCTGGAGAGCAAGGGATGGATCGCGAGCGTAAATTGTACGGAAATACGTGTGCCTATGTCGATCACTTTGCGTGAGCATTATTTATACGCCGAAGGTAAGCAGCAGTTCCGTATCGCAGCGGAGAATCCGAATAAAATTAAAGTGATTCTGGATCTGCTTGATAAACATCGCGGTTCTAGCATTCTTATTATTGGCCAATATCTAGACCAACTTAAGCAGGTCTCAGCGGCAGTCAAGGCTCCGCTAATTTCGGGACGTATGCCCGAGCAGGAGCGGAACGTTCTATATGATTCGTTCAAGAAAGGAAAGACTCCAATCCTTGTGGTATCCAAGGTCGCGAATTTCGCGGTAGATTTACCAGATGCCTCGGTAGCTATAGAGATTTCCGGAAGTTTCGGCTCTAGGCAAGAGGAGGCCCAGCGTTTGGGAAGAATATTGCGTCCTAAAGCCGGGGATAATCGTGCTTATTTCTATACTTTGGTTACTAGGGACAGTAAGGAAGAGGCTTTTGCGGTACGTAGACAGTTGTTTCTTATTGAACAGGGCTATGAATATGAGGTACGGATGGCTGAGTACAGAAACCCTGAAGAGGGGGTAGCCTCGCAATGAATATTTTATTAGAAAAGCATGAACACCTGTTGATGAAGCTGATCCTAGAACGCTATGCGGGACAGCCATTTGACGAGGAACATCGAGCAGATATTCAATCGGAGACATTAAGCGGGGCCCAATTACATCTGGCATTCCTTTCATTGCGGAGGAAGGGATATATTGAGGCGGTTAAAAAGGCTTGGGGTGAACGGATATATTTTATCCCATCCCCGCAACGTTTCGCTGATATTCAGACACAGTTCTACCCGTATACTCCAGTTCTATTGGATGCTGAAATGATCCATGTCTTCCATGAATCCAAGCCTGGAATTACGCTGGATTTGCTTCATGTACTTGCCTATGCGGCTCATCAGGGGTTGGCATTGACATCCAAAGGGACATTACACAAAAGAATCATGCAAAAGCTGTCAGAGTTATCTCATTTACAGTCAGAAGATTTGGAAGGACTCCAATTACAGTATGCCCATCCCGAAATTTATCCTCTCCATACGGCAGTTATACTGGATCTGTTGCTTTGTCTAGGTCTCATCTTTCAAGAACCTCAAGCTATAATGATTAATGAAGAGCGGTTGTATGCATGGCTGACTTCAACGGTGGAAGAAATGAATAAGGTACTGTTTCAAAAGGTAATTGAGCGATATAGTCAAAATAATCCTGTAATGCAGCACTTTCGATATTTCATGTGTCAGCCTGCGGTTCAGCAAGACAAATGGTTTGATATAACCTCATTAATAGAGTGGATGCGCGATGAGGGCTTAACGAGTAGCTACTCTTTGGCAGAGATTGAAAATTATGCGACAGCATGGCTGCGTATTCTTTCCGGTTTCGGTTGGGGAGATTCAGGACAGCTGAATAACGAAAGATTAGCTTTCAAATGGAATGTAACTCCGAGTGATATGCTGGACCCAAATCCTTGCAAAGATATTCCGAGTGCTACAGAGAAATTCTATGTACAACCCGATTTTGATATTATTGTACCTCCCAACGTCTCTTATCTTAACCGCTGGCAGCTTCTATGCTTTACTGAGGTTCGTCAAAGTGATCGTATGTCCGTGTATCGATTGACGAAGAACAGTGTAACAGAGGGAGTCGAGAAGGGGCTAAGCATAAGCGCGCTACGGGAATTTCTAGTAACAGAATCTATAAGTGGTGTGCCTGATCATATTGACATCACTCTTGAGCAATGGAACCGTGAAATTGGGCGTACTCGTATAGATGAAGTGACCTTGCTAAGCTGCGATACGGAGGAAGAAGGACATCGTATTGCAGCACATCCTCTTTTGGTGGAGCATATCGAGCAGATCGGCCCAAGGCATTTTATTGTTAAGCACGAAGGAATACCTCAGATACGTAAGGCATTGGATTCGCTGGGACTTACTGCAATGAAGCAAATAGGAGGACCAGCGCATGATATTATAAACTATCCTTTGATAGGTACAATACCGAATCAAAGTTCAATGTCTACAGGCTGCTTAGAGCATGTTGATTGCACACAAACGACGACACAGGGTTTGGTTTACAGTGGAAGAAATATGCATTATTTTGAAAAAGATAACGAAATTGCTGAATCGCAGTCACTCTTTCCGGGAATTTCGCAAATTCCAGCGATTTGGTACAATTCTTTGCGTAGCTACCACACGTCAACAGCTCAGACCATTATAGAGCAGGCATATGCTTGGGAAACCAAAGTATTGCTACATTTGCAAGGGGGCAGCGCAGAATTTATTCCTCGAAAAATCCTTAGCAATCCATGGGAGGTAGAGGGGGATCTACTCTCAGGGGAGAAGGGTGAAATACGGTCTGTCAGAAGGATGACAACGGATGATTGGGACGAAATGAAGCTACTTCTACCTGAGATGGTATGATTAATTCTGTTCATTCATGTATTTGAAAACCCTTCTTATAGGTCGCGGGTTATGATATGATGGAAGAGTCTTCTCCAAGTAAAGGAGCAGAAATTTATATAGATAGGGATGAACTTCATGAGCGTATCCGAATTACACACCGTCGACATGGCTGCCGTATTAATGAACGCCTATGAATTAGGCGATATGATTAACCAGTCTGTGGAAGTGTCGGATTATCTGCACTGGAAGCAGCAGGTAGATCAGAATGAAGGTGTTCAAGAACTTGTGAGAACACTAGCTAAGAAAAAAGAGTTATTCGAGGAAACCCGTCGCTTCGGTCATTTCCATCCGAATTTTCATAGTGCCAAAGATGAAGTGAAAGCTGTAGAAGGAATGCTAGAGCAGTTTGAAGAAGTCACACGTTTTAAACTTGCTGAGCAGAATTTGGATGAAATGCTGCATCAGATGTCAGAAATGATAGCGTATTCTGTTTCTGATACGATTAAAGTACCTAGTAATGAGAAACATAAGGGGCGGCGGATGCGGCGGTGGGGGCAAATGTTCCTGTGGCGGTTAACATAGACATAGCATAATCATCAAAGTGAGGTGGAGAAGGATGTTTGCGGAACGGACGGGTTATATTATTTGGGTAAGTGATTTAAAAGCGGCAAAGAATTTAGAAAAGTACGGAACCGTCCATTATATATCTAAACGCATGCATTATGTCGTGATGTATGTGAATGCGGATCGTGCAGAAGAAGTGGCCCGCAATATACGCAGACTTTCTTATGTACGCAAAATTGAACGTTCGTTTCGGACGGAGATTAAAACGGAATATAGCAGTGATGTTCCGGATAAAACGAGTTACTACGGCGGAGTTTAGCTCTTCCTATAGTATGAAAGATAAGGTGGCCCTGAGGCCACCTTATTTATTTATATAACAACGGTGAACTTGAGTGGTTGACTCTCTTATTTAAATTAATAGAATATAAACCTTTCAACTTGTGAATAAGGTGGTAATGATGTAATATAATAGGTATAAATACATAGATAAAAAGTCCTATGTGGTGGGGAGAGATGTTCCATGCGCGACAAAGGAATGGACAGATGGAGCACCTATGAACCTTTTTATGTTCAGTTAGGTGATAAAAGGGTTGCGGATATTGTCATTACCAATCATGCAAAAATTCGATATAATGATCGTATTCATAAGGGCGATATGGAATATGATGATATTGCGGCCTGGCTATGGGAATGCTTGAAGCAGGATCGGATTGAGCCTTATTATCGTAACGAGCAAGATGTATACTTAATAGATGATGACCTTGTAGTCGTCGCGGAATTTAATGAAATTGAAGGGGAATATGAGATTACGGGTAACCCTCTTCATAAAATGGTCATTGTTACTTTTCTAGGTAAAATGTCTGAGACTATTGAACTAAGGGATCTTAAGACCTATTATTCATGGCTGCGTCATTCACGGAGAATGACACTGGTTAAGAATTCACGTAAGCGCAAATAAATTAGTTTGATATATGTAAAATAAGAGTAGCGGATTCATAAAGTAATAGATTGAGCATTTAACCTTTGAGGTTGGTGCTCTTTTTAATATGGAATCATGGATGGGTTTACTTTACAATGAAGGGAATACTGAGAGGAGATTGGGGCTATGAATTTCCACCAGCTTCATCTGTTCTATACCGTAGCGGAACGAGGTAGTTTCTCGGCTGCTGCTCAAGTTATGCATATGACGCAGCCAGCTGTGACGATGCAAATTCAAACGCTAGAAGATTATTTCGGTACGAAACTATTTAAGCGTTCTACGAAAAAGATAGAATTAACAGAGGCAGGGATTGCGCTGCTTCCTTACGCTGAGAAGGGCATTGAGCTTGTAAGGGAGACGGACGTTGCGATGTCATCCTTTACACATATGCTACAGGATCGACTTCAGCTTGGCTCTAGTTTGACGATTGGGGAATATGTACTCCCCAGAATGCTGGGGCCTTTCGGTAAGCTATACCCGCATATTAACATTATGATGAAAGTCATGAATACGACGCAAATTATTGAGGAAATTACAAAGCATCAGCTTAATTTTGGTCTGATTGAAGCTCCGGTACAGCATGCGGATATGACGATAGAGGCCGTCATGCAGGACGAGCTTAAATTGATTGTTCCGGTAGGTCATCCGCTTGCAACGCAAGATGAGGTAGACCTTGAGGAAGTCATACGTTATCCTTTCGTGCTACGTGAGAAAGGATCGGGTACGAGGCAGGTAATGGAAGAACAGCTTATGGAGCGAGGTATTCAGCCTCAAAGTTTGAATACCGTCATGGAGCTTGGAAGTACGGGAGCAGTGAAATCTGCAGTGGAAGCAGGTCTAGGCATAACCATATTGTCTCCTTTCTCGGTAAGACATGAAACGGCGTTAGATCTCATGAAGGTTATTCATATTCGCGATGCCTCTTTTAAGCGGCAATTCTATGCAATTCAACTGAAATCTACGCTTTTGCCAATTGCTGCGGTCACGTTCTTGAATTTTTTGAAGCATCAGACGCTGGACAACTAACATTTTAATATCACTTCGAAGACAAAGACTGAAGATTCAGGAGGTTTCTTAGATGGAATTACAAACCAATGGTTTATGCGATCTGCATACACACACACAAGCCTCAGATGGGATGCAGACCCCTACGGACAATGTACAGCGCGCTAAAGAAAAAGGATTATCCGCGATTGCAATTACAGATCATGATACGACGGCGGGTATTGCTGAAGCATTAGAAGCTGGGAAAACGTATAGCATTACGGTAGTACCCGGCGTTGAAATTAGTACTCAAGCTTCGGGTAAGGACATCCATGTGCTTGGATATTATGTAGATCATATAGATCCTCTATTTCAGAAGCGTCTTGCAGGATTACGAGATACGCGTGCAAAGCGCAACGATCTCATGATCGAAAGATTAAATCAGCTCGGTCTTTCCATCACAATGGAGGAAGTGATTGCAGGACTGGGTCGTCCACTGCAGCCCGACGAAACGGTAGCCCGTCCGCATATGGCAGATGTACTGGTGGATAAGGGTTACGCTTCAGATATGAGGGATGCCTTTGATCGCTATCTCGGTGAACAAGCGCCGGGTTATGTCGCAGTGCAGCGGATTGCTCCTGAAACCGCATGCGACTGGATTAGAGAAGCAGGAGGCACCCCTGTGCTAGCCCATCCGGGCATTTACGGGGACGATGCTTTGGTACGTAAAGTAATTAAAGAGGCGAAGCCTACTGGAATTGAGGTTTATCATTCGGATCATGGTCCAGCGGAAGAAGAGCGTTATACTGCAATGGCTGAGGAATATGGTCTGATTGTCACCGCAGGATCTGATTATCATGGCGCGCGGCAGGGAGTTATTTTTCACGGAGATATTGGAAATCGGACGGTACCTGTGAAGGTGTTAGAACTTCTGAAGTCACAAGCGAAGCCAGATGTTTATTGAAGGTGAGGATATAACAATACTCTTCTTCATTTGCAATAAAAATAAAGCCTTGGGGGCAGCGTGATCGCAGCCCCAAGGCTTTTTATATTGCGTATTCATCTAAATATGAGCTAGAATTTTAATTCTTGATTGAACTAGGCATGGCCTTAATATGTTCTTCATTGGGTGTGACCACCAGTGTCTTTTGATGATCATAGATAACGAAACCAGGCTTGGCTCCATTCGGCTTATGCACATGACGGATTAACGTATAGTCTACTGGAACACTGCTTGAATGTTTAGCCTGACTATAATAGGCGGCAAGCTGAGAGGCTTCATCCAGTGTCGCTTCACCAAAATCAGTGCTGCGAATAACGACATGCGATCCGGGAATATCTTTGGTGTGCAACCAAGTATCATTCGAACTTGCCATTTTGTTGGTCAGATACTCATTCTGCAAGTTGTTCTTGCCAACATAGATTTCAATACCTTCAGATGAAGTATACATATGCAATGTTGGACGATCGATTTTTTTCTTCTTCTTATTTGATTTCTTGCTGCGATCGCGCAGGTACCCTTGCTGAACCAATTCCTCACGAATGCCATCGATATCACTCATTGAAGCATAGGATAGCTGCTGTAGCAGGTCATCCATATAGCGAATTTCTTCATTCGTTTTCTTCAGTTGCTCATCAATGACAACAAGACTGTTTTTAAATTTATTATATTTTTTAAAATAACGTTGCGCGTTATCGGATGGATTCAGTAGAGGATCAAGCGGAATGGTGATTGTGGCCTGATCTTCATCGTAGAAGTTAATGAGCTCTACTGATGTATCGCCTTTGTTCAGTGTATGAAGAGAAGCGAACAGAAGCTCTCCCCAAATTCGGAACTGATCAGCATCGGCTGCCTCATCAAGGTCTCCCTGTAAATGATCGAGTTTCTTGATATTTTTGGACCGTTCATTTTGGAGGAAACGTAGCATATCGCTGACACGCTGTTTAACGGTATCCCGTTCTGCTTTATCCCCATAATAATCCTCCATACAGAGGCTGATCGTTTCGAAGGTCTTCGCATCCTCTTTAATCAGTGTGAGTGGCACTGCCGAGAATATCATTTTACCTTTGGCATTTTCCCCAGACATTGGAGCGTATTGCTGCTGTCCTACAGGCCCCATAACCTCAGAAAATGCGTTCCAGAGAGCCTCGCAGTCTGAGCTACTCAGGATCAGACTATCATCTTCTGTCCGTTGCAGCTGTAGGGCGCTCCGACTACATATTTCTTGTGCAATCAGTGGACTAAGTCCGCTGAATGTATCAACCATCCACGAAATAGGATCAGTTTCGATACTCTTACATTGTTCTATAAAAGCGTCTTTATCAATGTCTAGCGGATTGAGTTTGTGTTGAGCTGGAGGCTCTGTGTAGGAGCATCCAGGCATTACAATCCGGTAGCTACTTATACTAGGCGTGATATGGTGAATCCCATCCAGAATATTCTCGCCAGTAGCGTCCGTTAGAATAATGTTACTGTGACGGCCCATAAGTTCAATAATAATCTTCTTTGTTGAAACATCTCCGAGTTCATCACGCTGGCGAACTCTAATATGGATAACGCGCTCCATACCCACTTGACTGATTTCTTCAATGACCCCGCCTTCACAATGTTTGCGCATTAACATGCAGAACATAGGTGCTTCTGGTGGGTTAAGGAAGCTATGCTCCGTCATATGTACCCGTGGGTAAGTCGGATTAGCTGAGAGAAGTAGCTTCGTACCGCCTTCTCGTGTCCGTAAATGAAATAGGATATCGTGCTGGTTAGGCTGATATATTTTATTGATCCGAGCGCCTATGCTGGATTGTAGTTCATGCACAATCGCTCGTGTTACGATTCCGTCTAATGCCATGCTTCATATCTCCCATCTGTATAGCTCTCTTCTCTATGATGCCATAGTTTGGGCAAAAACTTAAGAGGGGCCTTTGTGATATTTTAACCCCTGTCCGAATACATTTACGTATGAAGAGGTGGAAAAGCTGTCAATACCGCTGAAACTGATCAAAGACCGGGAGGGAAAAGGAAGCATGGAACAAACAAAATGGCATCAGATACATGTGGATGAGCTCCATCAGGTACTGGATGTTGATCCGCAGCAAGGCCTCACGGAGGAAGAAGCGGAGGGGCGCCGAAAAAAATATGGCATGAATGAATTGTCGGAAGGGAAGCGAATCTCTCCCATCATACTGTTTTTGAACCAGTTCAAAGACTTTATGGTACTTATTCTCATGGGCGCCACTTTGGTATCAGGTCTCTTGGGTGAGTATCTGGATGCTGTTACGATTATCGCGATTATTTTATTGAACGGGGTTCTGGGCTTTGTGCAGGAATTCCGTGCAGAACGGTCCCTCCGGGCACTTAGACAGTTATCAGCCCCAAGTGCTAAGGTGCTCCGTGGGGGTAAAGTGGTATCGATCCAGGCCAAATTGCTGGTTCCGGGAGATATCATTCTGATGGAAAGTGGAGACCGTATACCCGCCGACGTACGTTGGATTCAGACAAATAGCTGTTACATTGAGGAATCGGCACTTACAGGAGAGTCTGTTCCAGTCGGGAAGCATAGTCAGCCCATTCCAGAATCGGATATCCCACTTGGGGATCTGAAGAATATTGGTTTCATGGGAACGATGATGACGCGTGGTACAGCTAGAGGTGTTGTCGTACGCATAGGCATGGATACGGAAATGGGTAAAATTGCCAACTTGATTCAAAGCACAGAGTCACAGGAAACCCCCCTTCAGCATCGTTTAGAACAACTAGGGAAATTGTTGATTATCCTCTCACTCGGCTTGACGGTTATGGTAGTGGTTGCCGGGATTTTGCATGGTCAGCCGGCTGTAGGCATGTTCCTTGCGGGTGTCAGTCTAGCGGTGGCCGCAATTCCGGAAGGTCTTCCAGCTATTGTGACCGTTGCTTTAGCGCTCGGTGTTCAGCGCATGATTAAGCGTAAAGCGATCGTACGTAAACTGCCATCCGTTGAAACGCTAGGCTGCGCATCGGTCATTTGTTCTGATAAAACAGGTACACTGACACAGAATAAAATGACTGTAACCCGTGTATGGGTTGGTGGCAGAAGTCTTGAAGTGACTGGCGATGGATATGCACCGACGGGTCAGATTTTAGATAACACTCACCCCGTTGACCTTAAAAATGATCAAGGGTTACGCCGTTTACTGCAAATTGGTGCACTATGCAACAACGCTGAAATTGTAGAGCAGTTACCTACCGAGCTTCGTGGTAAGCGTAAAGGTAAAGAGGATCCTCAAGGCGCAGTATGGGAATTAAAAGGTGATCCTACGGAAGGAGCACTTATTACACTTTCATCCAAAATGGGGATGAGCCCTCATTCGTTGGCGAGTATGTATCAACGAGTAAAGGAGTTCCCATTTGATTCGGAACGCAAATTGATGTCTGTTGTGGTTAGTCATCAAGGGGGTAAGCTTCTTTGCACCAAAGGTGCACCTGATGTGCTTCTAAATCAATGTGCCTACATTTTGTGGGAAGGTAAAGTCGTCCCTTGCACAGCAACACTGCGTCAGAAGGTAGTCGCAATGAATGAAGAAATGGCATCTGGAGCGCTCCGTGTTCTAGGTATGGCCTATAAGGATCTCCGTCCGAGTGAATCGGTGCAAAAGGAATCCGAAGCTGAATGCCAGCTTGTCTTTGTGGGCTTAGCCGGCATGATCGATCCACCACGCCGCGAAGTACGTGATGCGATTGCCACATGCCGCAGAGCGGGCATTAAGACGGTCATGATCACGGGTGATCATGGTACAACGGCTGAAGCGATAGCTCATCAGCTTAACATTATGCCTCGCGGCGGTCTAGCCATGACGGGTCAAGATTTGTCGCGCATCAGCGATGATGAACTTGACGCGAAGGTAGACACTGTATTTGTGTATTCTCGAGTATCGCCTGAGCACAAGCTACGGATCGTTAAATCGCTTCAGCGTAAAGGGCATGTCGTTGCCATGACAGGCGACGGGGTGAATGATGCGCCAGCTATTAAAGCAGCGGATATTGGGATTGCTATGGGCATTACCGGAACGGATGTGACTAAAGAGGCATCTGCACTCATATTAAGTGATGATAATTTCTCCACCATTGTAGCGGCCATTGAGGAAGGACGAAATATCTACGAAAACATCCGGAAGTTTATCCGTTATTTACTTGCTTCCAATGTGGGTGAAATCTTAACCATGTTTTTCGCTATGATGCTGGCACTTCCGCTACCTTTATTACCGATTCAAATATTGTGGGTCAATCTGGTGACCGATGGTCTGCCAGCGATGGCTTTAGGTGTTGATCAGCCGGAGAAGGATCTGATGGAGCATAAGCCACGCGGCGCAAGGGAAAATATCTTCGCACGTCGGCTTGGTTGGAAAATCATTAGCCGTGGCTTCTTGATAGGTTTATGTACACTAGGTGCCTTCTGGCTCACACTTCGTATCGATCCGAGTAATCCGGGTCAGCTGATCAAAGCGCAGTCCGTAGCCTTTGCTACACTAGTCATGGCTCAGCTGATTCATGTATTTGATTGCCGCAGCTCTCGCTCAATTTTCCACCGGAATCCGCTTCAGAATAAGTATCTTGTGCTAGCCGTGCTGTCTTCCGTCGTACTCATGCTTGTGGTTATGTACGTGGAGCCGCTGCAACCGATCTTTAAAACCGTTCCGCTAGGCTTACGCGAATGGGCGCTAACAATAGTGGCAGCAGGCATTCCGACGTTCTTAATGGGTATCGGTAGCGTGTGGGGAGGAAGACGCCATCGAAACATCGGTGGAGGTCGAATCGTGGCAAAAAGTACAAAGATTTCAGCATAAAATCAATACTAATCCACTGTTCCTATAAGGTATGCTAATGTCCAGTTGAAGCAATCGTTAAAGGAGTGGCAGGGGTTATGGAATTTACTAAAATGCATGGATTAGGCAATGATTTTATTGTTATATATGGGGAGCAAGCATTACCAGATCATGCTGCATTGCTCGCAGTTCAGTGGTGCGATCGTTTCTTCGGAATTGGAGCAGATGGTCTTGTCTACATTTTGCCTTCCGAAAAAGCAGATTTCCGGATGAGAATAATCAACTCGGATGGCTCAGAGGCTGAACAATGCGGTAATGCAATCCGTTGCGTTTCTAAATATGTGTATGATCACGGTTATGTAAAGCAGCGGGAGAACATCACCATTGAAACGTTAGGCGCGGGCGTACAGCATGTTAAGCTGCATATAATTGAAGGAGAAGTGGACCGAGTTACGGTAGATATGGGAGAACCTGTACTTGCTGGACTACAAGTTCCAACCACAATTGATGCATCTTCCATTGTGAACTTGCCTCTAGAGGCGGCTGGGCAATATTTTCACTTTACAGCAGTATCCATGGGCAATCCCCATTGCGTAATTTATGTGGATGACGCGGTCTCCTTCGACCTCGATACATGGGGTCCTAAGCTTGAGGTTCACCCTTTTTTTTCTAAAAAAATCAATGTGGAGTTTGCTACTGTTGTGGACCGTACTACGGTTGATATGCGGGTCTGGGAACGAGGTGCAGGGCCAACGCTTGCTTGCGGTACAGGAGCTTGTGCTACACTTGTTTCCTCGGTCTTAAATGGTAAGACAGATCGATCCGCTTGGATACGCCTTAAGGGTGGGGACTTGTTTATTGAATGGAATGAAGCGGATAATCGGGTGTATATGACTGGACCAGCCGCTATGGTATATACAGGGACCGTCGTAGACGTTCAAGTGTAGACAGAACTTTTTGCAAGAATATGTGAAAAAAAGCCTGCAGGCTACGTATCGAAAGATGCCGTCATGCAGGCTTTTGCATGTGATGAGTAATTGATTACATATAACTCTTGTACCTTGAAGCAGAAGCATAATTAATCTCATTTCAGGGCTTATCTTTAGGTGGGATATATGATACATTAATATGAAAAAATGCAGGGTGGAGGAACAATCATGAAACCGGAGTTGCGTAAAGCTTGGGATCATCAAGTTCTGGTCGGTGACGGCGCGATGGGCACCTTCCTATACCAAATGGGGTTCCCGGTGGGCATTTCCTATGAGGAACTAAACCTGACTTCCCCAGAAGTCATCAGGGATGTTCATCGTCGTTACGTAGAAGCGGGTACACAGATTTTGGAAACCAATACCTTCTCAGCGAATTATGACAAGCTTTCCAAGTATGGTCTTGAATCCAAGGTGGAAGAGATTAACCGAGCAGGTGTACGAATTGCCAAAGAGGTAGCGGGACCAAACGGTTATGTTGTAGGAGCGATCGGCTCCATTCGTGGAGGTAAACGTACCAACATTTCCACTTCTGAACTCAAACAATATTTTGAACAGCAAATCACAGCACTTCTGACCGAAGGTGTGGACGGTATCTTATTGGAAACCTTTTATGATGTGGAAGAGCTGTATCTTGCATTATCAAATGTGCGTAGACTGAGCGATTTACCTGTTATCTGTCAGTTTGCCGTTGAGGATTTGGGAAGAACTCTTGATGGCTACACCATGCCGGAAGCTTTTCGTTTGCTGCAACAAGAGGGCGCAGATGTGATCGGATTTAACTGCCGCACAGGTCCAAACGGAATCATGGGTGCGCTTCGAACGCTTGAAGGACAGTTATCTGTTCCTGTATCCGTGTATCCGAATGCCGGTGTGGCTGATTATGTGGATGGGGAATACCGGTATGGTGCGACACCTGAATATTTTGGGCAAATGGCCCTTAAATTTGCTGATATGGGAGCTCGTATCATAGGTGGATGCTGTGGTACAACGCCTGCACATATTGCTGAGATCGCTTCTGCTCTGAAAGGGTATGTTCCTCAGCCAATATCTTACGAGCCGGTGCCTGTTCAACCTCCTGTCGTTATACATGAACAACTTGCAGAAGATACTAGTGTTAGCAAAACTCCTAATATTGTTGATTTAGTGAAGCAGCGTCACACCGTAATAGTTGAACTTGACCCTCCGCGTGATCTGGATATTGTTAAGTTCATGAAAGGTGCACAGGCACTCAAAGATGCCGGAGCCGATGCTCTAACTTTAGCCGACAATTCGCTTGCGGTAACTC
This sequence comes from Paenibacillus pini JCM 16418, assembly GCF_000576305.1. GTDB lineage: Bacteria > Bacillota > Bacilli > Paenibacillales > Paenibacillaceae > Paenibacillus_AQ > Paenibacillus_AQ pini. The sequence continues at coordinate 442,662 of NZ_BAVZ01000002.1, forward strand.
GGATGAGCAATATGGCGCTTGGTCATCTCGTGCAGGCTCAGACTGGTCTTCGACCATTAGTACATATCGCCTGTCGCGACCGAAATTTGATTGGAACCCAATCTCATATGATGGGTTTTGATGCTCTTGGTATTGATCATGTTCTCGCGGTAACAGGTGACCCTGCGCGTTTTGGAGATCTACCAGGTTCAAGCTCTGTATATGATTTGACTTCATTTGAAATTATTCGGATGATTAAACAGCTTAACGATGGAATCGCTTTCTCGGGTCAACCTTTGAAACAGAAAGCTAAATTTGTTGTTGGAGCTGCCTTTAATCCTCATGGTAAACATTTGCATAAAGCTGTAGCGCGACTAGAACGAAAAATCGCCGCAGGAGCTGATTATATCATGACGCAACCTGTGTATGATCCTGAATTGATCTGTGCGATGAAAGAAGCAACAAAACATCTTGAAATTCCAATTTTTGTTGGTATTATGCCACTGGCTAGTGGAAGGAATGCTGAGTATTTGCATAATGAAGTACCGGGTATCCAGCTCTCCGATGATGTACGTACCGTATGGCTGGGCTCGAAGGAGCTGAGGGCAGAGCTATGGGCGTAGCTATTGCTAAAGAACTGCTGGATGTGGCGATGGATCATTTTAATGGTATCTATTTAATGACACCATTTATGCTTTACGAAATGAGTGCTCAGTTACTTGAGCATGTGTGGGCGAAGTCAGGGCATCCTGCGACCCCCTTGTTTCACTGAGAATTATCAATTACAATAGTTTAATGGATGTGGTGCCGATGTCATTCAGCATGACCGGATATGGTCAATCTGCCCGTCATTTTGAGGGCTACAAGCTGGAGTTCGAAGTCAAATCTGTCAATCATGCTATTGCGAAGTTGTTCTTCGCATGCCGCGAGAATGGACATGCTTTGAAGACGCGTTAAGAAGAACGGTACAACGGTACGTTAAACGCGGCCGGATTGACGTTTATATTAACAAAGAGGCGGAAGATGGAACTTCGCCTCTGGTTTCATTTAATCATCACGCGGTGAGTGCGTATGTGAAGGCGGCTCAAGATCTTTCTCAGCAGTATGGCCTAGATGGCACACTGACCGTGAAAGATTTGTTGTCTCTGCCGGATGTATTGCACTCACCCGAACAGCCTAAGCAAAATGAGCAGGACGATTTAAATGCCTGGGGAAACTTGCTTCAGGAAGGCCTAATTCAGGCTTTGGATGGCCTTGTGCTCATGCGAAGTCAAGAAGGTAAGCATCTAGCCACGGACGTGGAGCAACGGCTGATTAAGCTGCAGACCCTTCACGCAGAGATGACGAAGCTTGCGCCAAGTGTTGTGGAAGATTACCGTTCCAAGCTCAAGCAAAGGCTGAGTGAACTTAATGATGGTTCCTTTGTTTTTGATGAACATAAATTTGGCATGGAAATTGCTATTTTTGCGGACCGTTCCAACATTGATGAAGAATTAATAAGGCTAAAGAGCCATTTTGAACAATGCAAGGGATTGCTTCGTGCGGATGAGCCAGTCGGAAGAAAGCTAGATTTTCTGATTCAGGAGATGAACAGGGAAGTTAACACGATTGGATCCAAGGCTAATCATCTGACTCTGGTAAACCGTGTTGTCGAAATGAAGGCGGAGCTAGAAAAAATTCGCGAACAATTGGCCAATATAGAATAGAGCAGGCAATTTCGACAGAAAAGAGTCAAATGTATAGGGGGACGAACCTGAATATGGCTATTAAACTCATTAACATCGGCTTCGGAAACATAGTATCCGCAAATCGTATCATTTCTATTGTTAGTCCAGAATCAGCACCGATTAAACGGATTATCCAAGAAGCACGGGATCGTCACATGTTGATTGATGCTACTTATGGTCGCCGCACGCGTGCTGTAATTATTACAGATAGCGATCACGTTATATTATCTGCTGTTCAACCAGAAACTGTCGCGCATCGTCTCTCAAGCAAAGACGACGATAATGACGAATAACAAGATGGGGAGTACTATGGCAAAAGGAATATTATTTGTATTGTCCGGACCTTCCGGAGTGGGTAAAGGAACGGTTTGTAGCGCATTGCGTGAGAAACTTCCTGATTTGGTCTATTCTGTTTCGGCAACGACGCGTAACCCTCGTTTAGGTGAAGAGAATGGCGTTAATTATTTTTTCAAAACGCGTGAGCAGTTTACTGCTATGATGGAACAAGATCAATTGCTTGAGTATGCAGAGTACGTGGGTAATTATTATGGAACTCCCCGGGATTTCGTAGAGCAAACACTTGCGAATGGTAACGATATTTTTCTTGAGATTGAAGTTCAAGGTGCGTTGCAAGTGAAAGAGAAATTCCCTGAAGGGGTCTTTATATTTTTACTTCCGCCATCTTGACGAACTGAACAATCGGATTCGTGGACGGGGTACTGAGAGCCAAGCAACGATCGATCATCGCATGTCAGTGGCTGTGGATGAGATTGGACTTATGCAGCATTATGATTACGCAGTTGTGAATGATCACATTGATTGTGCATGTGAACGAATAGAATCGATCATGACTGCCGAACATTGTAAAGTGAGAATATAGTCCGGTCCGTAAGAATCTGTAAGTGTGTTACTAAATGAGATGAGGTGTCCGCTAGTGTTATATCCTTCTATTGATGAAATGATGAACAAGGTTGACAGTAAGTATTCGCTCGTTGTTGCGGCTTCACGCCGTGCAAGACAACTACGCGAAGGAGAAAAGACGGATCTTAAGAGTCCTAAATCCCACAAGTACGTAGGAATTGCACTTGAAGAAATTTATGGTGATAAAATTCGTGTTATTCGCGAGCCTGTTTCTGAGCGCGACGAGCTTTAGGATTTAATTCATTAGACTTATACAGGCATTAGTGCCATCAATGCGGCATTAATGCCTGTTTTCATACAACCGCAAGGTTGTATTTTTTTCTCTATTTCAGACGAAAGTGGGGGAGCATGCATGTTAAACGGTAAAACAATCGTGCTCGGCGTCACCGGCGGCATTGCAGCTTATAAGGCTGCTAGTTTATGCAGCAAACTTGTGCAACGAGGTGCAGATGTTCATGTCATTATGACTTCTTCCGCCAAGCAGTTTATTACAGAATTGACGCTGCAGAGCTTGTCCAAAAATCCAGTATACAGCGATACTTTTGATGAACGGGATCCTGAAGTGGTCTCTCATATTCGGCTTGCTGATGTCGCAGATCTTGTGCTGATTGCACCGGCGACTGCTAATATGATTGCTAAGATGGCTCATGGTTTGGCTGATGATATGCTGTCGACGACGCTGCTTGCAACGATGGCTCCGGTTATGGTTGCTCCAGCTATGAACGTTCATATGTACGGTCATCCCGCGGTTGTGCATAACATGAGAACACTTGAAGCACGTGGTGTGATGATGATTGAACCGGGTGAGGGGCTTTTAGCCTGTGGTTATGTCGGTAAAGGACGGCTTGAAGAACCAGAAACGATTGTAGAAGTTGTCGAACGATACTTTGCTAACCAGCAAACCGTGCCCCGCCTGCTGGCAGGTAAGAAAGTCATTGTTACCGCTGGCGGCACAATAGAGCGTATTGATCCGGTTCGTTATATTACCAATGATTCTTCTGGAAAAATGGGCTTTGCGATTGCCGAAGTAGCGAAGGAAATGGGTGCAGAGGTGCATCTTGTCCATGCTCATACAGATGTAGCTCCTCCGGCTGGTATCAACACCATTGCTGTGCAATCAGCTGACGATATGTACAAGGCCGTGCTTTCTCTTTGGGAAGATAGCGACTTGGTCGTTAAAGCCGCCGCCGTTGCGGATTATCGCCCCGCTTCACCTGCAGCAAGCAAGATGAAAAAATCAGGTGAAACCATGAAGCTTGAACTTGTGAAGACGGTGGACATATTAGAACAGCTTGGTAAAGCAAAAACGTCTCAATTTCTTATCGGTTTTGCAGCCGAAACAAATGATGTCGAGCGCTATGCTAAAGAAAAGCTACAACGCAAAAACTGCGATCTTCTTGTAGCCAATGATGTGACTGTTGAAGGTGCAGGTTTTCGTTCAGATACGAATATCGTACAAGTGTTTGATAAACATGGACTTGTGGAACAAATGCCCGTTCTAACTAAACATGAGGTGGCTAAGCGTTTGCTTACCATTGCTTCAGCAAGAATGCAGGGAGTTCTCTCCTGATGACAGACATGCATATCGCTAAGGTCATCGTCGATGTACCTGTGCGGGATACGGATCGTCCTTTTGATTATATCGTCCCTGAATCCATGCGGGCATGGATTGAGGTTGGAAGCCGTGTGGGTGTTCCTTTTGGACATCGGACAGTACAGGGGTTTGTCATATCACTTGAACCGAAATCCGAACTAAGCAACGTTAAAATGAAGCCGATTCAGGAAGTGCTAGATGTTATCGCGCCGTTATCTGCTGAACTTGTTAAGCTGGCAGAATGGATGAGCCATAAGTATGCTTGCAGACTGATCACGGTGCTACAGGTTATGGTTCCTACTGCCCTAAAGGGTAAAGCGGAGCGTTTCATCTCCATTGGTTCTGATGAAGTACATGAAGATGAGGCTCATGGATATTCCGGTTCTCTCATTCACGTACCCTCAGAACGTTCAGAGGAAGAAGAGTCCATTCTTTCTTTGGTCAAGCAAAAGGGAGAAGTCCAGTCCCAGCAGCTTAGCCGTTTGTTTCCGAATAGCGCGCCTATGATCAAGTCGATGCTACGGCGAGGGACTCTTCAGGAGAATCAGACGATTAAAGACAAATTACAGAAGAAAAAGCTTAAATCTGTGGATTTTGCCGTTAGTTTAGAAGACGCACAAACGGCCTTAGAGAGTTTCAAGGGAAAAGCTCAGCGGCAACGCGAAGTTTTGCAATTTCTGATCGAAATGAAGGACCTGTTGCCACTGCCTCTTAAAGATGTCTTGTCCTCGCTACAGCTTTCCGCTGCAACGGTTAAAGGACTTGAAGATAAAGGGTTTATTAAGATTGAGGACGTTGAAGTTTTTCGGGATCCTTATCGAGGTCGTCATTTTAAACCAACCTTACCTCTCCAATTAACCGAGGAGCAGCAAGTTGCTTACGACTATATTGTGAATAAGCTGAATGCAAGGCAACATGGATCTTTTCTTTTGCATGGGGTTACGGGCAGCGGTAAGACCGAAATTTATTTGCAGAGCATACAACGTTGTATTGAACAGGGGCGTCAAGCATCGTGCTTGTACCTGAGATCGCGTTAACTCCGCAAATGGTAGAGCGCTTTAAGGGCCGATTCGGTGATCAAGTAGCAGTTATGCATAGCCGTTTATCTGGTGGAGAGCGATATGATGAATGGCGTAAAATTCGAGAAGGTAAAGCGAATGTCGTTGTTGGTGCTCGTTCAGCCGTGTTCGCCCCGTTTTCAGATCTAGGTTTGATTATTATGGATGAAGAGCATGAAACGTCTTACAAACAAGAAGAGAGTCCGAAATATCATGCGAGAGATGTAGCTATCAGACGAGCGCAGCAGCATGGGGCGGTTGTTATTTTGGGTTCTGCCACACCGTCACTAGAAAGCTATCATGCTGCAAGGTCACAAGCGAATCCGGATTTTTCCCCTATGCTACTTGAAATGAAGAAACGGGCGCTCGGTAACCGGTTGCCTGAAGTGCATGTAGTGGACATGCGAGAGGAGCTTAAGGAAGGTAATCGTTCCATGTTCAGTCGTGACCTCCACCAAGCGTTAGATGCTCGGCTTGAGCGTAAGGAACAGACCGTGCTTTTACTTAACAGACGCGGATATTCCACATTTGTGATGTGCCGCAGTTGCGGTTATGTGGCGGGTTGTCCCGAGTGTGATATTTCACTGACCTATCATCAGAAATCAAACAATTTGCGCTGTCATTACTGTGGCTATGCAGAGCCGGCGCCCGAGGTCTGCCCGGAATGTGGGAGTGAACATATTCGCTTTTTTGGCACGGGAACACAGCGGGTTGAAGAGGAGCTTGCGAAGCTTTTCCCTGGCATCCGTGTCATTCGTATGGATGTGGATACAACAACGGAAAAAGGCTCACATGAGAAGCTGCTGAAACAATTTCGGGATCAAAAGGCAGATGTCCTACTAGGTACACAAATGGTAGCAAAAGGACTAGATTTTCCAAATGTGACGCTGGTAGGTGTGATTACGGCCGACTCAGCACTTAATCTTCCGGATTTCCGTGCTGCGGAGAAGACTTTTCAGCTGCTGACGCAGGTGGCGGGACGAGCTGGTCGCCATCAACTTCCAGGTGAGGTTGTCATTCAGTCGTATACGCCAGAACACTACTCTATTGTTCATGCCAGTGGGCATGACTATGATTCTTTTGTAAGAGAAGAACTTAGACATCGACGCAGCCTTCACTATCCTCCGTACTGTAGATTGATTCTGGTTACGCTCACACATGAGCAGTTGCCGCTACTCGTGCGAATGGCTGAGAACATGGTGACTACATTACAAGGTAAAGCTAAGCAACGAGGATGGTATGGAAGTTTGGATCGCTTAACAAGTGATGCTTTTGAAGTGTTGGGGCCTGTAGCTTCACCAATTCCAAGGATTAAGAATAGATACAGATTTCAATGTATGATAAAATGGCGTGGGAATATTGATGCTGTCGCTTTAACCAGAGAGGCGGCGGAACAACTGGAGGATTCGGCTCAAGGCCAAAAACTTCTGATCAGTATTGACGTGGACCCGCAAATGTTAATGTAATCTGCATATAATTGATTAGCAAATATAGAATTGATTACAATACTGGATATTATTTTTTGATCGCAATTCTCATACCTTATATGAAAATGAATAACCCCAAGGAAGGTGTTAATATGTCCATCCGTTTTATCGTCAAAGAACCAGATGCTGTACTTCATAAGACAGCTAAAGAAGTAACAACCATTACTCCTAATGTGCAAAAATTGCTAAATGACATGGCCGATACCATGTATGATGCAGAGGGTGTTGGCTTAGCCGCACCACAAGTGGGCATTTTAAAAAGACTTATCGTTGTTGATGTTGGCGATGAGAACGGCTTGATTAAATTGATAAACCCTGAAATTATTGCCAAAGACGGAGAGCAATTTGGTCCGGAGGGCTGCCTTAGTATACCGGGAATCAACGGCGATGTACGCCGTGCAGAGCAAGTTACAGTTAAAGGTTTGGATCCGAATGGGAAAGAAGTAACGATTACGGGAACGGGGCTTTTGTCGCGTTGTTTTCAGCATGAAATTGATCATTTGAATGGAGTGCTATTCACTGATATCGCGGAAAAAGTGTATGAATACACACCTGAACGGCCCTGAAAGGAGTGATGTTTCATGAATATTGTATTTATGGGAACACCGGATTTTGCCGTTTCTAGTCTTCGCATGTTGCTGGATGAAGGATACAATGTTGTGGCGGTAGTGACGCAGCCCGATCGTCCGCAGGGACGAAAAAAAGTGCTTGTACCTACACCAGTTAAGGCATTTGCACTTGAGCATGGATTGCCAGTACTGCAACCCCAGCGGATGCGCAGTCCAGAGGCAGTTGAGGAGCTGGCTTCCTATAATCCAGATCTGATTGTGACGGCTGCATACGGTCAGATTTTACCTAAAGTTGTTCTTGATCTTCCTGCACGAGGTTGCGTAAATGTACATGGATCGCTGCTTCCGAAATATCGGGGCGGCGCTCCGATTCAGCGCTGCATTATAAACGGCGAGACCGTAACAGGCATAACGATTATGTATATGGCTGAAGGACTGGATACGGGGGATATGATCGCACAGGTTGAAGTACCTATCGGAGATCTTGACACGTCAGGTACTTTATTCGAGAAGTTAAGTGCTGCTGGAGCATCTTTACTCCAGCAGGAAATGCCTACACTTCTCCATGGCGATGTACAGGTCACTCCGCAGGATGATTCGGAAGCAACCTATGCTCCTAATCTTAAACGTGAAGATGAGAAAATCGATTGGAATCGTTCTTCGCGTGACATTTATAATCAAATTCGTGGACTTGTACCCTACTCAGGTGCATTTACATTTTGGAATGATGAAGTTTTTAAAGTATGGTCTGCTAACGTTTCGGAGCATGCTTCGAAGGATGCGGCTCCCGGCACGGTGCTTCAGTTAATTCAGCAGGGCATCGAAGTCAAGACGGGCGATGGATCACTGTGGCTTACTGAAATTCAGCCAAGTGGTAAGAAGGCGATGCTAGCAGAGCAATTTATTAGAGGAACAAGCATGAGTTTAGGGACGGTACTCTCGTGAGTAGTAATCGTATGAAGTCTCTAGGACGGACACCATCAACCAGGGAGCTGGCGATGGATATCCTGACTCGTGTTGAGCAGGAAGGCGCTTATAGCAATTTGCTTCTAAACGCTGCACTGCAGAAAACTATGCTTAGTAAAGAAGATGTTGGCCTTACGACGGAGCTCGTCTATGGTACAGTATCTAGACTCAACACGCTTGATTATTTCCTGAACCGCTTTGTTAGCAAAGGAGTGGACAAGCTTCAACCTTGGGTTCGCAGTTTGTTACGTATGAGTTTATATCAAATTATGTATCTGGACCGGATTCCAGATCATGCGGTGGTCAATGAAGCTGTGAATTTAGCGAAGCGTCATGGTCATCAGGGGATCTCAGGTATGGTCAATGGTGTGCTTCGCAACGTTTTGAGAAGCCCTGAGAAGCTAGTTCTTCCTGATGGACTTGCTGCTGCTCAGCGAATTGCACTTCAACATTCTCATCCACAGTGGCTCGTTGAACGGTGGATTCGACAGTACGGTGAACAGACAGCGGAGGACATATGCGCTGCCAACAATGAACCACCATCGGTTAGTGTACGGGTGAATACAACCATGATCAGTCGGGAGGCCTTAATGCTGGAAATGGAGGCAGAGGGTCTCGAGGTTGTTGCTTCCACACTTGCTCCAGAAGGTATTTTGGTCAAAAGCGGAGGTAATATGGCGCTGACCCACTGGTACCGGAATGGACAATTATCGGTTCAAGATGAAAGCTCCATGCTTGTTGGCGATGCAGCTATGCCGGAGTCTGGCATGAAGGTATTAGATTGCTGCGCTGCACCAGGTGGCAAAACCGCTCATCTTGCGGAGTTAATGCGAGATGAAGGTCAAATTATTGCCAATGATCTGCATGAACATAAACACAGCTTGATTCATGAGCAAGCTCAAAGACTTGGTTTGTCTTCTATACAGACAACTACAGGGGATGCAATGATGTTAAGCAACAAGTATCCTCCTGCATCATTTGACCGAATATTGCTGGATGCACCGTGTTCAGGACTCGGGGTAATTCGCCGTAAACCTGACTTGAAGTGGGCGAAAACGCCGGAGGATATTCGAGATATATCCAATCTTCAATATGATCTGCTATCGTCGGTATCAAGTCTACTTCGTCCCGGAGGTATTCTTGTATATAGTACTTGTACCATTGAGCCCCGAGAGAATGAGGAAATCGTTAATCGTTTTCTGGAGAATCATCCTGATTTCGGTACAGCGAAGAACAATTCTACCGGCTGGAACGTACTAGAACAATCGGCACTGCCGCGCGGTGGCGGTGTACAGATTTTGCCGCAACATTATCATAGTGACGGATTTTACATCGCAAGAATAACACGATTCTCCTAATCTAGGATGTACAAATTTTGGCTAATGCAGCTTTACTAAACCCGCTGGCCCTGAGCTTTGGCGGGTTTTCTCTTTTACCGGTACTTATTTTTGTGTTAAAATAGGAAGAATGAGAAACAATATGCATATGAATGAAGAGACAGGTGTGGTGACTATGAAACCTTTAATATACGATTATAGTTTAGAAGAGCTTCAGGATTGGGCTGTGGAAAATGGACAGCCAGCGTTCCGTGGAGGACAGATTTTTGATTGGCTCTATGTGAAACGTGTCAATGCTTTTGAAGAGATGACGAATCTATCCAAAGAGCTGCGTACGAAGCTTGATGAACAATTTCAATTTTTGACGTTGCGTGAAATTACAAAGTTTGAGTCTAAAGACGGAACGATTAAGTTCCTGTTTGCTCTTCATGATGATCACGCGATTGAGACCGTTATTATGAAGCATAATTATGGTAATAGTATTTGCGTTACAACGCAGGTCGGTTGCCAAATTGGTTGTACCTTCTGCGCCTCTACACTAGGAGGACTTAAGCGTAATCTTACCTCTGGGGAAATTGTAGCACAGGTTGTACAAGCCCAGAAAATGCTTGATCCCAAGGGAGAACGCGTTAGTAGCATCGTAATTATGGGCTCTGGCGAACCTTTTGAAAATTATGAAGCCACAATGAAATTTCTGCGCACCATGATTCATGAAAAGGGTCTGAATATCGGTCAGCGGCATATTACCGTTTCTACTAGTGGTATAGTGCCGAACATTTATAAATTCGCTAACGAAGATACGCAAATCAATCTGGCGATTTCGATCCATGCACCTAATGATATGCTGCGTTCTAAATTGATGCCGGTTAACCGCCGCTATCCTTTTGAGGATGTAATGGAATCCCTACATTATTATTTGGCCAAAACTGGCCGTCGTATCACATTTGAATATGCATTAATTGGTGGTGTTAACGACCAGCCAGAGCATGCTCTGGAACTGGCAGGCGTACTTAAAAATATGCTTTGTCACGTCAACTTGATTCCCGTCAACCATGTGCCTGAGCGTAAATATGTGCGTACATCGCGCAATGATATTTTTCAGTTTCAGAAAGTCCTATCTGATAACGGCGTCAATGTAACGATTCGTCGGGAACAGGGGCATGATATCGCGGCCGCATGTGGACAGTTGCGCGCGAAGCACATGGAGTTGAGGTGAGAGGGATTTGATCAAAACAGTTCATATCAGTAATATCGGACGTGTTCGTTCGGTTAATGAAGATTCTGTATGGGTAAATCATCTGCCGCAAGGCTACACAGTGGGTATTGTAGCCGACGGTATGGGCGGACATCAGGCTGGTGATACTGCCAGCCGCCTAGCTGTGGAAACTATGGCTCGGGATTTAACGGCACTAGAGGCGGATATGTCGACAGAAGGTCTACGTGCTGCTCTCAGTGACGCTATTATTCATGCAAATGATGTGATTTATAAGGAAGCATCTAAGAATGAAAAGTTTCATAATATGGGTACGACTATCGTAGCCATACTGCTTGCAGGTGCTTCTGGATTTATTGGACATATCGGGGATAGTCGAGCTTACAAGATAACAAATGATGAAGTTATTCAACTTACAGAAGATCATACTTTAGTGAATGAGTTGTATAAAAGTGGTCAGATCACTTTGGAGGAATTGAAAACTCATCCAAGACGAAATGTACTGACACGAGCACTGGGCACTGATGCGGAAGTCTCTCCAGTGCTCGATCCTGTCACACTTTTAGCTGGAGAAGTTCTGCTGTTATGCAGTGATGGGCTTAGCAATTTGGTGAGTGGCCAGCATATGAGCCAGGTCACCGGAAAACTCGATGTTCCGCTGGATGAAAGAGCAGAGCGCTTGCTGCAATTGGCACTTCTCGCCGGGGGCGATGACAATATTACTGTCGCCCTGTTTGAACTACAAGACCTTGAAGAAGTAGCTGGGGCAAGTATAAAGGAGTGGGATTCATGATCGGACACGAATTGGGCGGTCGTTATGAAATTATCGAGCGGATCGGTGGAGGCGGGATGGCTCTCGTATATAAGGCCCATGATATTTTGTTGGGCCGAAATGTTGCCATCAAAGTGCTACGCCAACAGTTTGTGCACGATGAAGAGTTTATTCGCCGTTTTCGCCGAGAGGCACAGTCGGCGGCTTCGCTTTCTCATTCGAACGTAGTTAGTATTTATGATGTGGGACAAGAGGACGAAATTCATTATATTGTAATGGAATATATCGAAGGCTTTAATCTTAACGAAATTATTAAAGAGCGTGCTCCCTTGCAGGTAGATGAAGCAGTAAGGATTGCAGCTCAGATTTGTGATGCATTAGATCATGCGCATCAGAACCAGATTATTCACAGAGATATTAAACCTCATAATATACTTATAGGTAGAAACGGACGCGTCAAAGTTACTGATTTTGGCATTGCACGTGCGGTCACATCAACGACCATCACACAAACCGGTTCTGTAATTGGTTCTGTGCATTATTTCTCACCTGAACATGCCAAGGGCGTCGTGACTGGAGAGAAATCTGACTTATATTCTTTAGGAATTGTACTCTATCAGATGTTAACTGCACGGCTTCCCTTTTTGGGGGAAAGTCCAATTAGTGTCGCTTTGAAGCATCTGCAGGAAGAGTTTGACGATCCACGGGATGTAAATCCGCTTATTCCACAGAGTGTGGAGAATATTATTATCAAATCGATGCGAAAAAATCCGCAAGAGCGATATCAATCTGCTAAAGAGATGCTTCAAGATTTGGAGACTTGTCTGCTCCCGGAGCGGAGAAACGAGCATAAGCTAATTTTTAGTGATTCGGATGACGAATATCGCACACAGGTAGTTCCAGCTATTAAGCCACAGCGAAATTCTCCTAAAAGTTCACGAGCTTCATCCCCTTACCTTGAGGATGAGGAAGAGAATAATAACCGAGTGGACGAGAGTCCCAAGAAAAAATGGGGAAGGCCCGTTTTGTGGATCAGCGTCACGTTAGTGCTTTTAATTGCAATGGCAGGTGTTGTCTGGTACGTTAATCACAAGTTGGTGGTTCCCAATGTCACGGTACCAAAAGTCGTTCAACTAAGTGAAGCCGAAGCGGTGAAGAAGCTTAGTGAAAGTGGTATTGAGGTCGAGAATCCGATTATTCGTGAATATAAGCAGGGTGTGACCCAAGAAGGCATTGTATTCAATCAGAGTAAGCCAGAAGGTACTGAAATTAAGAAAGGCTCAACCATCCAAATCTCAGTTGGAGCGGCCAAACCTCTTGTAACTATGCCTTCTGTCAAGGGGCAAACCTTTGATGAAGCTGTAAAAACTTTATTAGCTCTGGGGATTAAAGAAGATAACATCAAAAAAGCAAGTGAAGAGTTCAGCGATCAAACCTCTGGTACTGTTATCGATCAAACTCCTGGTGTCAATGCTGAGTTTAATGCAGATACTGAAGAAATCCTTCTGACGGTTAGTAAAGGCCAAGAGCCTATAACAATGACCGACCTGAAGGGTCTTACGCAGAAAGAGGCTGAGAAGGAAATCAAGAGACTGGGTCTCGTTCTTGTGTCGGTTAAAGAAGAATCAAGTTTCACAGTGGATAAAGGAAAAGTGATTAGGCAGTGGCCTTTTGATCCAAATTCAAAAGAAGCCACTCCAGGTGCTGAGGTAACTATATTTGTTAGCTCGGGCTACCCATCTGATGCTTTGAATTATACGTTTAATATACCAATGGCTCCTTTAGAGCAAGGTAAGAATACGAAGGTTAGCATTACGTATACAGACGCTCTTACTGAAGGAAAAACAAAGGATTGGGGAATTAAAACGATTCAATCCATTCAAACATTCTCGGTTAATCTTGTCGTTGCGCCTGGTGTAGATGCAGTGGTTACGGTGAAACGAAATGGACAATTATTTGATAGGTATACAGTGAAATATAGTGATGTAAGGAACGGTACTGTTCCTCCTGTAGAAGTACCTGTGGACCCTACTCCAATAACTCCTGATCCAGGTACTACAAATCCAAATCCAAACCCAAATCCAGATCCCAATCCAGGTGAAGGCGATGGAGATGGAAACGGAGATGGAGATGGAGATCAAGGAAGTCATTAGGGAAAGTTGATTTCAGGAGCAGCTTTGAAAATACAAAGGGTTGCTCTAGCTGTGAATCAAAGAAAGTGAGGCCTTTCATGTATGCCAGATGGAATTATTGTAAAGGCATTGAGCGGTTATTATTATGTAAAGCCGCGTGAGAATGGGAAATTAGTATCTAGCGGTGATACGATTCAATGCCGTGGACGCGGTATTTTTAAGAAGAGAGGGCAGTCTCCGCTTGTTGGAGATCATGTAATTTATTCACATACCGAGAATGGAGAAGGCATGGTGGATGAGCTGCTTCCTCGCCAGTCGGAGTTAATTCGCCCTCCGGTCGCAAATGTTGAATTGGCTGTCTTGCTATTCTCGATGAAAGAACCGGATCTGAATTTGCAGTTGCTCGACAAGTTTTTGGTGCATATTGAGCATTCGGGTCTAAAGACTCTCATTTGTCTGACTAAACAGGATTTGCTAAATGGTGAATCAACGCGAAATGAGGATTCTACGACTTACGTTCAGCAGCTATATGAAAGTATTGGTTACGAAGTATTGGTCACTAGCTCGCGTTCAGGAATGGGCAAAGAACTGCTAAGGGATCGATTGGCCAATCGGATTAGCGTTTTTTCCGGACAATCAGGCGTGGGTAAGTCATCACTGCTTAATGCTTTGATGCCCAACCTCTCACTGGAAACCAATGCGATCAGCATGAGACTTGGACGCGGAAAGCATACTACACGTCATGTAGAACTAATGGAACTGGATAACGGAGGCTTTGTGGCCGATACACCAGGTTTCAGCCAATTGGACTTTCTAGAGCTCGGAGTTGAGGAATTATCAAACTGCTTTATAGAGTTTGAGGAATACGCAGATCACTGCAAATTCCGAGGTTGCAGTCATATGCATGAACCAGGATGTAAGGTTCTTGAAGCCAAAGAAGCAGGGAAAATTGCACTTAGTCGTTATGAACATTACGTACTATTTTATACAGAGATGAAAGATAAGAAGCGGAGGTATTGACAGAGATGATCAAGATTGCACCGTCCATATTGTCAGCAGATTTTGCCCGTTTGGGTGCAGAAGTTGCAGAGATTGAAGCCGCAGGAGCGGACTGGATTCATGTCGATGTGATGGATGGGCATTTCGTGCCGAATATCACGTTAGGCCCCCCAATTGTTAGCGCTATTGCACCGCATACATCTTTACCGCTCGATGTTCATTTAATGATTGAGCAACCGGAAAGATATGTGGCTGACTTTGCTAAAGCAGGAGCTAAGATTATCACAGTGCATGCTGAGGCTTGTACTCACTTGCACCGTGTGGTTCATCTGATTAAAGAGCATGGTGTACAGGCTGGAGTTGCTATTAATCCTGGAACTCCTGCTCATGTTATTCAGGAAGTACTTGAGGATCTCGACATGGTGTTAGTGATGACGGTTAATCCAGGATTTGGTGGACAGGCATTTATACCACGTATGATTCATAAAGTACGTCAGGTACGTCAATGGCTGAATGAGGCTTCCTTATTTGATGTTCATATTGAAGTAGATGGTGGAATTACAGCAGAAACCGCTCCGTTAGTTGTGGAAGCTGGTGCAGATGTATTAGTAGCGGGAAGTGCCGTATATGGCCAAGCAGATCGTTCCCTGGCTCTATCTGCTATTCGCAGCAGTGTGGCGGGAAGATAATATGTTACTTGACTCCATCCCTTTCCTTGATGCATAGGGCATGCTTTTTGAGCATACATATGGTTACATGAGCAGGGTTCTCATGTAACCTTTTTTGTGCGTCTGTATACCAATAGGCTCAGGGCATAGCATACCGTGCTGACATGAGAATGATGGGGAGGGTGAGATATGAAATTTTATACGTTCAAGCTGCCAAAGTTTTTGGGAGGGTTTGTTAAGGCAATCCTGAATACATTTCACAAAAGCTAAAGCCATTCCTGAGGGTGCACGGCTTATTTGATTAAGCCTTCAAACAAAAAAACCTCTGATCAGAGGCGGCACTGCTGCGCAGTTGGCATGGTCAAAGGCATTAAAAAAGCACCTTCAGGAACAAGGTGCTTTTTGCTTATATGTCATTTCTACATTAAACGCGGGTAACTTTACCGGCTTTCAAAGCACGAGTGCTGACATAAACACGTTTTGGTTTACCGTTTACCAGAATCCGAACCTTCTGAACGTTTACACCCCAAGAACGACGGTTATGGTTATTAGCGTGAGACACATGATTACCACTGCCTGGTTGTTTACCAGTCACATAACATTTGCGAGACATAGATTACACCTCCTTGTTCCAAACCCTGCATAAAACAATACTTATATATAATATCACAGCAAAAATTGCTTCGTCAACCGTCCTCAAAAACATTTATTTCTTAAGCTTCTTATAGTACAATGTTGATTAGCCCATACTTCTTCATAATGGGCATTTTAAATTTATATTCATTATTGCAAATTTTGACGAAACGAATACATGGTATTCAACGTATTAAGTAAGACGTCAGTTACTTAGAGGTATCTAGCTAGGAAGGGGATTTATCATTGAGCAAGCGTTCTTTGAATGGGACAGATTATACGGAGATGGTCTTAGCCGGAGCACTGCAGCTCCAACAGCATGCAGAGCACGTCAATTCTTTAAATGTATTTCCGGTGCCTGATGGTGATACGGGAACAAACATGAATTTGACCATGACTGCCGGTGTAACCGAATTAAAAAAGAATCATTCTGCTTCTATAGGACATAGTGCAGGTGTGCTGTCCAAAGGCCTCCTTATGGGGGCGCGTGGTAACTCGGGTGTTATTACATCCCAATTATTCCGTGGTTTTGGACGCTATGCAGCTCCTTATGAAGAGTTGAATGTAATGCAATTTGCAGCGGCCTTACAGACCGGCGTAGATGCGGCATATAAAGCGGTAGTTAAACCCGTGGAAGGAACGATTCTAACCGTTGCTAAGGAAGCTGCTAAGCATGCAGTTTATTTTGCGCGCCGTACAAATGATATTACGGAACTCATGGAGCAGGTTCTAGCAAAAGCTAAAGAAGCTTTGGCACAAACACCTGAACTACTGCCTGTCCTTAAACAGGTTGGTGTAGTAGACTCTGGAGGGCAGGGGCTTGTATATATTTATGAAGGGTTTCTACAATATCTGCATACCTTGGGTTCGCATACAGAAGATCACACTTTATACGAAGAACAGAGACAAGCTTACCCTATAAGTCGACTAGAACCTCAGCATGTGACGTCTACTACTTATACACCTGTTGCGGCAGCTGTTCATGAAATGCCTGATATCGCGCAGGCTCGCTTAGAAACGGAAGATATTGAATTTTTATATGACATGGAATTTTTCATTAATCGTCAGCTTGGAAATGCAATAAATTCATATTTTGATGAAGATCAATTCAGGAAAGCGTTATCAGTAAACGGAGATTCTATTATTGTTATTGCTGATGACGAAATGATCAAAGTTCATGTTCATTCTAAAGCTCCTGGAGAAGTACTTAATTTGGCGCTTGGTTATGGTGAAATTACACAAATTCATATTTTAAATATGCGTGAACAGCATCGGGATTTGCTTAGCACAGGAATGGACATCGCTCCGATGCCTGAATTGTTTGCTGATATCCCTTCTGCACCTACGCCAGTAGCTACACCTGCGGAACCTCCTGCGGATGAGATGGCCGAGTATGGTTTCATCGCTGTTTCCTCAGGTCAAGGTATAGCGGATATTTTCAAAAGCCTTGGTGTGGATGTAGTCCTCTCTGGAGGTCAGACCATGAATCCGAGCACAGAGGATTTCGTGAATGCTATTGCTACGATTTCTGCTCAGCATATCTATATACTGCCGAACAATTCGAACATTGTGCTAGCAGCGCAACAAGCTGCTGAATTACTTGAGGGTGAGCGTAGCGTGAAGGTCATTCCAAGTAAGAGTATACCGCAAGGAATCGCGGCTGCCTTTGCTTTTTCAGAGGAAGAAAGTCAGGAAATGAACACCGGAAATATGCTTGAATCCATTACTCGAATTAAATCAGGACAAGTGACCTATGCGGTTCGGGATACTCACATTGATGATCTAGAGATTAAGGCTGGCCAGTATATCGGAATTCAGAATTCCAAGATCGTAGCAGCAGCTGAAGATCTGCTGCTTGCATGTCAGGAATTGCTCGCGAAGATGATTGTGAGTGGGGATGAGATCGTAACTGTACTAGCTGGAGAAGAGACGAAAGAGGAAATGACGGATGAGCTGACAGCTTGGCTCGAGGAGAACTATCCTGACGCTGAGCTGGAAGTACATCAAGGTGGTCAGCCGCTTTATTATTATTTATTTTCCGTGGAATCTTAGGTTGAACACTAACCATCTCTACTTGTTCTTTATTGTTGAAAGAAGATGAAGGGGGTCTTTCCATGGCGAATGTAGTTATAGTAACGGACAGCACGGCGGATATCCCGGAAGAATTAGTTACGAAATATGATATTCATGTGATACCGCTGCGGCTGATGTTCGGAGATGAGAGCTTTCTAGATGGCGTAGATATGTCGGCAAAAGTATTCTATGATCGACTTGTGAAGTCTTCGCAGTTACCTACCACATCTCAGCCATCTCCTGCTGACTATATGCAGGTGTATGAGCAAATTGGCTTACAGTATCCGGGTAGCCCGATTATTTCGCTCCATATATCCTCGGGGCTAAGCGGAACCTATCAATCTGCTGTGCTAGCGACGTCGATGATGGAGAATGATGCGGATATTACGGTTATCGATTCGAAATCTGCATCCTATGGTTTTGGCTTGTTCGTAGTGCACGCGGCAAGAATGGCTATGGAAGGCAAAACGGTGGCTGAGATTGTGGCTGCTGTAGAACAGTTGCAGAAGAAACGCAAGCTTTACTTCCTAGTAGACACCCTTGAATATTTACAAAAAGGTGGACGCATAGGCAAGGCTGCCGCCATGATTGGTACGCTCTTAAATATTAAACCGATCCTCTCTATTGATGAGGAAGGAATTATTTATGCAGTGGAGAAAGTCAGAGGTCGTAAGAAGGCAACTGCTCGAATGGTTGAACGGTTCCAAGAGGATTTAGGCGGCATCACTAATATTAATGTGGCTGTGGGTCATACGGCAGACCCGGCGTCGGCTGAACCCATTCTAGAAGAACTCGCTAAGGTGTTCAAACTGGAAGAAGTGGTCTTGACGAATGTCGGACCTGTAGTGGGAAGCCATGTCGGGCCCGGAACATTAGCCGTATTTATCTGGCCTGCTTAAATGAGGGATAGATGATGAGTTTGGATTTAGGTCAAATTGCAGTGAAGCAGGTGCGCGGCGTGAGTGCCTTAAAGAAGGGGAACTTCACGCCTTTGGCATTTTTACAGTACAGGATTTATTAGAGTATTATCCGTTCCGATATGAAGATTATCGTCTGCGCTCGCTTAGCGAAGTTAAGGATGGAGATAAAATTACCATTCAGGCTAAGATTATAGGGGTGCCTGTGTTACAGCGATACGGTGGGAAATCGCGGCTCAGTTGCAAAATGATGGCGGAAGAGTGGATGTTTACGGCCACTTGGTTTAATCGTCACTTCTTGCGGGAACAGCTTACGGCAGGACGTGAAATCGTCCTCGTTGGTAAGTGGGATCAACGCCGCATGCAGCTGACGGTCTCTGAATCGGAATTCCCGGATCAGGGGGCATGGCGGAGCGGGACGCTCCAGCCGGTCTATTCCATTGGCGGTAAAGTTACACAAACGTGGATGCGTAAAACGATGACCCAGGCTCTAGAGCAGTATGGAGATATGATTCCGGAAATTATACCGCATGAGCTCATCAAGCAGTATCATTTTTTACCACGGAAACAAGCGATTGCTACAATCCATCAGCCTCAGGATACACACGAGGGCCAACTGGGCCGGGAACGTATGGTGTATGAAGAGCTATTTTTATTTCAACTGAAAATGCAGGCTTTTCGGGCGCTAAACCGCGGCCGCATGGATGGCATTGTACATACCGTTGACAATAAGACTGTGCGTGAATTTGTACATCGATTACCTTTTGAGTTAACGGATGCGCAAAAGAAGGTTGAACTTGAAATTTTACATGATATGCGTTCTCCATACTGCATGAATCGTCTGTTACAAGGTGATGTAGGATCTGGAAAAACGGTTATTGCTGCCATCGCCCTATATGCCTCGGTGCGTTCGGGATTTCAAGGTGCTCTTATGGTGCCAACAGAAATTTTAGCAGAGCAGCATATGCGTTCTCTGGAGCGGATGTTTGAACCTTTTGGCATTACCGTCGGACTGCTGACAGGTAGTGTGAATGGAAGGAAGCGCAAGGATCTGCTGGCGTCTTTACAAATGGGGATGACGGATGTTGTAGTAGGAACGCATGCCCTGATTCAGGAAGATGTCTTCTTCCGCCAGCTAGGACTCGTGGTTACAGATGAGCAGCATCGCTTTGGCGTGAATCAACGCGGTGTATTGCGGCGTAAAGGATATAATCCAGACGTGCTGACGATGACGGCAACTCCCATTCCGCGTACACTTGCGATTACAGCTTTTGGTGATATGGATGTGTCTACGTTGTCTGAACGTCCTAAAGGACGTATTCCCATTACGACATACTGGGTGAAGCATAATATGATGGACAGGGTACTAGGCTTTATTTCACGTGAAGTGGAGCAGGGTCGTCAGGCTTATCTGATCTGTCCTCTGATTGAAGAGTCTGAGAAGCTGGATGTTCAGAATGCGATAGATTTGCATATTCAGATGCAGCAGTCTTTTCCAGCTTATCGGGTAGGACTGCTGCATGGACGCATGACGCCAGCGGAGAAAGAAGAAGTGATGAGGTCTTTTTATGATAATGAGGTCCAGCTCCTTGTTTCAACGACTGTTGTTGAGGTAGGTGTTGATGTGCCGAATGCAACGCTGATGGTCATTATGGACGCGGATCGCTTCGGACTGTCACAGCTACATCAGCTGCGTGGACGTGTAGGCCGGGGCAAACATGCATCCTTCTGTGTTCTCATAGCCGATCCGAAGTCGGAAATTGGACAAGAGCGTATGAATGTCATGACAGAGACGGAGGATGGGTTTGAGGTATCACGGCGAGATCTCGATCTTCGTGGACCTGGAGACTTTTTTGGGACAAAGCAGAGTGGTTTGCCTGAATTCCGTCTAGCTGACATGGTAAGTGACTTTGCTGTCCTAGAGCAAGCCCGCGAAGACGCGGCTGAGCTTGTTAGTGAAAGCTCTTTCTGGACATCACCCGCGTATACTTTATTACGTGAATACTTGCAGAAGGAACAGATTTTTCAAGGTGATCTGGTTGATTAACTCATGGGACATTCTATCCCCGTCATATACTCTGGGTAATTGCTAAAATTGACGGGAGGTGCTAGGGACTTGGGTTATCAGCAGTATGGAATCAGTCCTCAACTGGTGGAGCGGATTAAGAAAAAATTAAAAAATCCTGCGATCAAAGAGCGCGTGAAAAAATTAAATAGAGAACGTGGATAAGCATGATCTGCAGGATAAAGCGAAGGTGCACAAACTGGTTAAGTCGTATGGATCTATTCTGAATGAAAAGCTGACAGCAACGGAGGAAGAACAAATTACTAAGTTTGTTCTTGCGCAGAAGATCGATCCCAGCAATACGTTTCATCTAATTAAACTATGGAGTATGTTCCGCTAACTGAACATGGTTTGGGGATACAGGTTGAGCTTGTCCTATCATTGACCTCTTGAGCATGTATGCTCAGGAGGTTTTTTGGTGTGTAGCTAACTTACAGTTCATCAGGTGCTTCGACGTCAATAATACGTTCAAGTTCGATCCATTCATATTTATCCGCTGAAGATGCTTCCCAGTAAATTCTTCGAAGTTGACGATCCATGCGCAAGACACGACCCGCCAAGCGAATGTCCTCAGGTTCGCTGAATAGCGTGAGGGAAATGGTAAATCCACCATGCATAGAAGAAGCCATAATTCGCTCCATCTCTTCGGCTGCCTGCGGATCAATAAGCGGAGGGGTACGGTGCTTAAGTTGCTCCTGATGTATGATATAAGCCTCGCGATGTTCGGGCAGCATCATTCTTGAAGATTCAAATATGCCGTTTCCTTGTAGTTTCTTACTCATTTGTAATGACCTCCAATTCTGAGTGAACGTTCATATGCCTGACCTGATTCCTGAAGAGAAGAGGCACGTAGGATGGCGGTTTCGCCAAACTTACGCTTAATCTCATCTGTTGCGCGTTCGAGTTCACGTTTCCGGTCACGGTCGCCAAAAAGGCTTAGTTGATAAAGCGAATCTGATGTGAGGTCGGTTAAGGAGATGCTAATTCTACGAATAGGCATGCCGTCCCAATGACGAAGAAACAGTACATGAGCGGTTTCGTACACTTCATCCGTAATATTCGTGGGATCATCCATTCTCTTCTGCCGTGAGAAACCTGTAGGATGGTCATAATCTGCTCCTTGGCAAGATACACTAACGACATTACCCATGAGCCCCTTATCCCGGCAGCGCTACCTACCTGCTCACACAGCTCAAGCATAACAACTTTAATCTCATCCCATGACGCATAATCACGGGGAAGCGTCATCTGGTGGCCTACACCTTTTTGCTGCTGATGAAAGCTTCCGGGTGTCACAGGTGAGGTATCCATACCTCGTGCAATCCGCCAGAGAACTTCGCCATTCACGCCCCAGCGTGATTTTAGCTTGTGGAGCGGAGTTTGGGCCAAATCTCCGATCGTATGGATACCCATATTGTATAGATGGCGGGACATGCGTGATCCTACCATGAACATCTCGCGTATGGGAGTGGGCCAGAGATCCCTCGCAATATTCTCAGCAGGGAGGACGTAAATGCCTTCCTTATTTTTTTTAGCAAAAATATCACAAGCCATTTTACTTACAATTTTGCAGTAGCTAATGCCTACGCGTACATAAATTCCTGTTTCAGAACGTACCTGATGTTGAATTTGACGTGCAATCTCTTCAGGACTGCCAAAGAGCGCTAGACTGCCCGTGACGTCCAAATGCTGCTCGTCGATGCTGTACGGTTCTACCAGATCTGTGAACGACTGCAAAATTTCTGTGATATGCAGTGACACACGGATATACTCCTCCATATGTGGGCGCACAACGATCAGATCGGGACATTTGTTTAGGGCTTCCCCGAGCCTTTCGGCGGTCTTAATGCCATATTGCTTCGCCAGTGGGCAGGCGGCTAGGATGATGCCCGAGCGCCGAGCGGGATCACCAGATACAACTAAAGGCTTGCCTATATACTCGGGATGAGTGGACTTCTCAACACTGGCATAGAATGATTGGCAATCCGCAAGCATAATAACACGATGATTAGCCTTAGCCATGGAACTCGCTCCTTATATTATAGGGTATCAGGAACACATGTTCTTATTTTATCAATCATAAAGCAGAAATATTCTCTTTTCAACCGGGAATTATTTGCATGAGTCCACATCAATTGTTAAGTACACTGGGAAAAAGGGGGATGAGATATTTATAATGCGGGGTTTTCCATTCGATTTCAAAATCCTACTACAGGTACTTATTGCTTCTATCGATTAAAGATGAAGATTGGAGTGTGTTGGGAAATGCCAAAGAATAAGAGTGAATATTCTATTTGTAACGAGAATTATTTGTAAAAACTGTGCGTGAATCTAAATGAAAAGAAAATACGAGCCTAATTCTTCCTAGTCATAAAGGAGCATGAAGTAGACAATACGGGAAAAGAACTATACGAATAGTCACAGGCATCCTGCTTTATCATTTAAGGTATAAACCCATCTCATGCACATAATGTCCCGAGAGGGACTCTTTCCTCATATTAAAAAATCCCTAAGAAACTAAAACGTTGATATAACGCGGTTTTCCGCTGTCGCTTTATCGGACTATAGTAGTGTTTTGTCGAATTAATGGATAAAGATGTTAAAGAATATAATATATTAGTGATTTTTTAATATGAAAGCGTTTACGACACTGCTGTTGCAGGAAATTTGGTTACAAAATTGAGATGAAATTCATAAACACGAGTTTAATTAAAATAAGGATTATACTTCCAATTATATAGGCCAACAGGTTCCAAAATTTGCATCCACCAGCCTATTTTATTAAGGGGTGCAGATGGTTAAAAATTAGAGTTGTACAGAGCGAGGCTACGCAAATATGAAAAGGAAAAACAAGAGGTGAGAACATTTAGTGTATGATCAAACGTAAATTTTTGGTTGTTGGCATTGCAGCCGCCGTTCTCATTTCTGGAGCAGTTGCGGGAGGATTTGCTGCATGGTCTTCGCCTTCGATGTCGGCTTTCGAAAATACGGAAGGAACACAATTCAAGTTCAAGACAGAAGGTGACCGGTTCCTGCAATACAATGCAGACGGAAAGTGGAGCGAAATATTTGTTAAGGGCGTTAATTTGGGTGCAACCGTACCCGGGCATTTTCCAGGTGAATTGCCAGTGACAGAAGCAGATTATCTGCGCTGGTTCAAACAAATAGATGATATGGGTGCGAATGTCATTCGTGTATACACCGTGCATCAACCAGTATTCTATTCGGCACTTGTTAAATACAACAAAAGCAAAGGAGATGACCCGCTCTATTTCATGCAGGGCATCTGGTCGCCGGAAGAACAGTTGATTGAGCAGCAGGACGCCTACTCGGGTGAAATTCAGAAACAGTTTAAAGATGAAATCCGCAAGGCGGTCGCCGCCGTATACGGAGATATAAGCGCTCCGCAGAAACAGGGAGCTTCGAGCGGAGAATACAAGACGAACGCAGGCAAATATTTAATGGCTTGGCATGTGGGAACGGAATGGGATCCCAGTATGGTCAAGAATACGAATGAGAAGCACAACGATGTACCTCGGTATGAGGGAGCCTACTTTTCGGGAACGAAGGATGCATCTGCTTTTGAGAACTGGCTTGCGGGTCTGCTCGACTATACCGCACAGCAGGAACAACAGTACGGATGGGAGCATCCCATGGCATTTACCAATTGGGTAACAACGGATGTGCTAAGCCATCCAGGCGAGCCATTATTTGAAGAAGATATGGTAAGTGTGGATGCAACAAATGTTGTACCGGGAAATTGGAAGGCGGGTTATTTCGCAGCTTATCACGTGTACCCATATTATCCTGACTTTTTCCAGACAGATGCTTCGCTTAGGACGATTAAAGATAGCAACGGGGAGTACAACACCTATAAGGCTTATCTTCGGCAGCTGAAAGCCAAATTCAAGAAAATCCCGATTATGGTCACTGAATATGGAGTTCCTTCTTCGGTAGGTGTGTCTCATTTGGGGGCAGGAGGAAGAGATCAAGGGGGTCATAATGAGGAACAGCAGGGAAATATGGATGCTTCGCTGACCCGGGACATATACGATGAAGGCTATGCCGGCGCTATTTTGTTCATGTGGCAGGATGAGTGGTTCAAGAAAACGTGGAATACAATGCCTTTTGAAATTCCAGCGGATCGGCGTGCTTATTGGATTAACGTACTCACGAATGAGAAGATGTTTGGATTACTTGCCATGAGGCCAGGTAAAGAAGAGACGATTACAATTGATGGGAAGCTAGATGATTGGGATGACATTCCGAAAGATCAGGTTATGAAGTGGCAGGGCCAAGTATCAGGGATGAAAGAGATGAAGGTAACGCATGATGAAGGTTATCTATATATTGCAATACATCTCGATAACGTTTTTGATCCAGTGAAATCTAAACTGTTTATTGGAGCAGACACCATTACCGGGGGAAATGTACCGGGGACGAAGCTTCTCCCAGGAAAACAACTTATGGGTGGAGCTCCTGAAACATTAATTGAAATAGGTAAAGACGAGGAATCACAGGTTGAACTAGCCACCGATTACGACTTTCATAAGCGTCTGTATGGACCGATGGGCTATGGTATGCTTCCACAGACTCCTCAGGAAGCAGCTCCTTTTGTACCATGGAAACTAGCTATCGGGCTGCAGATGAGTCCACCGGATACACGTTTCAGTCATCCCTTTATCGATCAGACGATTGGCAAGCTGAAGCGGGGTACAAATGACCGCGGGCAGGGAGACTTCAACTCTCTTACTGCTTGGCAGTACAGCGGTAATACGATAGAGATGCGAATACCATGGATGCTGCTTGGGTTTGCGGATCCTAGTTCGCTTCAGGTTATTGATTATAGTCCGTTAAAATCTAAACCCAAACGATCCTTTAGTACGATCAAGACCGAAGGAGTTCGCCTGATTCCATGGATTGTAGATCGGACAAGTGGTGCCGTATCTTGGCCTGGGGGCAGTCAGTCAACGTTTAATGTACAAGATATTATTCCTTACACATGGAAGCCATGGGATACAGTGCAGTACAGTGAACAGTTGAAGCAGAGCTACAACATTATGAAGAAAACTTACAGTAGCCTGTCGGCCCCTAGAGATCAGTAATATTAAGAAATTACAAGTTAAAAAGGAGGAGCTTCATCATGATAGCGCATTTAACCTTGGCATACGTGTTCATTTATATATGCCTCGGCCTCATTGGAATTGGCATCATCCTTCTGTTTCAGATGAAGCTTGCACATAATCGTGAGCTACGCAACATCGATAGATATGAGAAGAAGCATCGTGATTATTTTGTGTATATTCAGTCCCATCTCGAAGAAGATGCTGTGTTACAGCTTCCGCTAGGTAAGCTGACAAAGCTAGAAAGAAGGATGATCCAGCTTAAATATATTGAATGGATTGAGGCTTTCAAGGGAGACCATCGTCGTAAGCTGATCCAGCTATGTCATGATAGCGGCTTTGTGCAGGAGGATCTTAAATTGTTAAGACGCGCAAGCTATGGCAAACGGGTTGAGGTAGCATACCGTCTTGGCGGAATGCGTGCGGGAGAGGCCGTTCCTGAGCTGCTCCATCTGATGCAGAGAAGAAAGTATAATCCTTTAATGATTGTGATTGCTCGTGCTATTGCAAAGAGTTCACAGCAGCCCAAGGATGTGCTACATATGCTGCGCAGCCTGCTCTCTCATAACAAGCCGATTCATGCCCTGGCGGCAGATATCGTCACGGAGAGTAGTCTTGATTCTGGCATTCTGTATCCGATGCTACTGGAAGACGCTGATCCAGGTATCGTCCAAGTAGGAATGGCAGTAACGCGAGGACGGACAGTGCCTGAAGTTATGCCAGCGCTTAAACGACTTACCGGAACGAAGAAACAATCACTCCGGGAAGAGGCGGTTCAGCTCTATCTCGGTACGTATCCCGCACTACATCAGGATGCGGCGATTCGTTTGATGAAGGATAGCAGCTGGGAAGTACGGGCAGCTACTGTTCGTTCACTAGGGATGTTAGGTGTAGAGGACAGCATAGATCTGCTTACCGAAGCACTTCGTGATTCTAGTAGTAAGGTCCGTTACCTTAGTGCCGAGAGCTTGTCAGCTATTGGCGAGTCTGGATTCGAAGCACTCTGCCGAGTGGCAAGGAATGGAAAAGGGCTACAGCGCGATGCGGCTCTAGAGCGCATCGAAATCGTTCTAGCTCAAGAAACGGAACATTCGGCGCTAGAGCATATGGTAGCTTACAACAAGAAGCGGCTTCTGCATACCCGTTATTTCGGGAACAAGTCCACACAACGTATTGTAGGCAAAAAGGCATTAGGAGGAGATTACACTGCTTAGAGACATCCTACTGATGTATGGTATGGTCGCAATTTATTACGTAATGATTGTTAATATTTTATATTTTTCCATTATTGGTCTATCTTTTCGCAATATTTGGACGATCGCTCGCAGAGCGAAATATTCCAGCTATAATACGCTTGCTGGTTCCGAGCTAGTGCCCGCAGTATCTCTGCTCGTGCCTGCTTACAACGAAGAACTGACGATTATTGAGAATGTGAATTGTCTGATGACGCTGAACTATCCAACGTTTGAGGTTATTGTCATTAATGATGGTTCGAGTGATAAGACGATGGATGTACTTATTGCTGAATACGAGCTACATAAAATACCTAATCCGGACATGAGCGGGACGATTGAGACGAACACCGTCCGCGACGTATATCATAATCCCGACTATCCGCAGCTATTCCTTATTGATAAGGAGAATGGTGGTAAGGCAGATTCACTGAATGCAGGCATTAACTTATCGCATTATCCGCTAGTTTCTTCGATTGACGCAGACTCCTTACTGGAGAAAGACGCCTTGATCCGTATGGCACGAATGTATATGGAGAATCCCGAGGAAACGGTAGCTATTGGTGGGGATGTAAGAATTGCAAATGGTTGCTTGATTGAGAATGGTGCGGTTCATAATATATCGCTTCCGCGTAAAATTTGGCCGATGTTTCAGTCAATTGAATACTTAAAAGCCTTTCTTGGCGGACGAATTGGTTGGAGTCATATGAATGGGTTAGTGATAGTATCAGGTGCATTTGGATTGTTCCGTAAAGACAGCATTATTGATGTTGGCGGTTACCGCGGAGGTTATCCCGGTGAGGACATGAACATTATTATTAAGCTCCATCGTCATATGCTTAAGAACAAAATACCCTACAGAGTCGCTTTTTGCCCGGAAGCCGTGTGCTGGACACAGGCGCCAGATACTTACGGCATATTGGCCAATCAGCGTAAACGCTGGGGGCGAGGTAATATGAAGAACATGATTGAGAATCGCGGAATGCTTTTTAACCCGAGATATAAAGTAATGGGACTTATTACAATGCCGTACAATGTCCTGTTTGAAACGTTAAATCCTTATTTTAGAATAACAGGATTGCTTGCTCTAGGTGGTTATGCGCTGCTGGATATGACCCATTGGAAAATCCTACTCGTATTTTTCATGCTTAATTTCTTCAGTGGCTATCTGCTTAGTGTAGGTGCTCTTGTTCTGGAAGAGATTGCTTTTAAACGATACAAGAAGCCATCGGATTTATTTAAAATGCTACTTTACTCCGCTCTTAAGTTCGTGGGATACCATCAGCTTGGTGTACTATGGCGGGTTCAGGGACATATTCAATACTTGCAAAAAAACAATTCTTGGGGAGCGATGACCAGACAAAGCTGGAATGACGAAAGTGAAACGGCCTAATCCGGTCCTTGACTGAGAATTTGAATTCAAATATGAATTGAGCGAAAGGTGGGAATTGATAATGCCCCAATCCGTTATCGTGCAGCAGGAATATAGAACGGATGTATATCATAACTTGGCAGAACGTGTTAAAGAAGCTTCTAAGGATAGCTGTGGTGTTATGTTCCTTTATTGCAGCGATCAGCCTCCACAGATGGAGAGCCGTCTGCGGGAAATACTGCAGTATGAACCTGGATTGGAATTTGAAATTGTACCCGATAGCCAGACCGATACTCTAGCCATCATGTTACCAGGTCATACGCTGGCTGCAGCTCATTACCAAGCTCTTCTAATAAAGCATCATTTACAGGAAACGATGAATCAGGTTGATCCACGCATAACGCTTACGGTTTTCCCCGGACAAGTTGATCCGATGCCCGCTACATTGAAGCAAATGGCAGAGTCCGCTAAATTAAGTGTCTCATCTGATATTCAGATTTTTACTAAACCAGAGGCGCTTAAAGATCCCGGACGTATTCTGATCGTAGATCACGACGATACCATTCGCGAATTTCTACGGATTAGGCTCCATTTGCAAGGGTATGAGACGTTGGAAGCACTTGATGGTAAAGCAGCACTGGAACTCATTGAAAAGTGGGAGCCCGACGTGGTGCTGACGGAGTTTCATTTATACGGCATTGATGGGCTACCGTTTATCAGGCAGATTCAAAAGTTGCTGCTTGCACAGACACCGAAAATCGTTGTGCTGACAGGTCAGCGTGTAGATCAGACCATTAGTCAATGTTTCAAAAATGGAATTGAAGACTATGTTACTAAACCGTTTTCCCCAGTCGAACTAGATGCTCGAATTCGCCGTTGTTTTAACTAAAAATATATGGAGGTTGAATGTTGTGAATCAATATTACTCTCAATTACTGGAAGCTATTCAAACGAAAAAAGCAGTGCTTGGCGTGGTTGGACTAGGTTACGTGGGACTACCGCTTGCCGTAGAAATGGTTAAGCAAGGATTTACGGTTATCGGTATTGATGTGGATCCTTCAAAAATCGAGAAAATCTATCAAGGAGAATCCTATATTAACGATATTTCCTCTGAGGATTTGGCAGCCTGTGTAGCCAGCGGTCGCTTTAAACCGACGACTGACTACAGCATGATTACGGTTATTGACGCACTCAGCATCTGTGTGCCAACTCCACTTAGTGAAAATCAAGATCCAGACACTTCGTATATTAAGACCGTAGTTGACCAATTGAAACTACATATGAAGAAAGGGATTCTGATTACACTGGAAAGCACCACGTACCCAGGAACAACGGAGGAGCTAATTCAGGATGAGATCGAAGCCATTGGCTACGAGGCAGGTAAAGACTTCTTCCTGTGCTTCTCGCCAGAACGGATTGATCCTTCGAATACACGCTTTAACACATTCAATACACCTAAAGTAATTGGTGGGACAACCAAAGCTTGCCTTGAACTAGGAACAGCGCTCTATTCTAGATATGTGGAGAAAATAGTGCCTGTATCGACTACAAAAGTAGCAGAAATGTCTAAGCTTCTTGAAAATACATTCCGCAGTGTTAATATCGCCTTTATCAATGAAATGGCGATGATGTGTGACCGAATGGGCATTAATATTTGGGAAGTTATTGATGCAGCAGCAACGAAGCCTTTCGGATTTATGCCTTTCTATCCAGGACCAGGCATCGGTGGACACTGCATTCCGCTTGACCCCATGTACTTGTCGTGGAAAGCTAAGGGATTCCGATTCTATAGTAAATTTATCGAGCTTGCTCAATCTACGAATGATAACATGCCTTACTATGTGATCAATAAAACTTCAACGATTTTAAATGAATATGCGAAGTCGATTAAGAAATCATCTGTACTCCTGCTCGGTATGGCTTACAAATCAGATATTAGTGATGTCCGTGAATCCCCAGGACTTGAAGTGTATGATTTGTTTAAAGAAAATGGTGCAAATGTAGATTATTACGATCCGCACGCGGTTAGTTTCCGAGACAAGCAGGGGGAAACCGTGCATAGTATAGCTTATGATATGAAGCAGTTTAATAAATACGATTGTATTGTTCTCATTACAAATCACAGCGGTCTAGACTATGGTGAAATCGCAGCGCTCGGAGTACCGATTCTGGACACACGTAATGCATTCCGCAATTATGACCTGGCTCACATTTATAAGATCGGACATTCGGTACAGCATGTTGATGAGCCGAATATTGCACTAATTGTCTAATTCGAAGCTCAGACATGTGAAAAAAGGGAGGGAAGCTGAGAAAGTAGGTGGGATTAGGGGCAGACTTCGTATTTTGCTGTTAGCCTGTGGGCTAGTGCTCCTAATCGTACTCTTACTATTTTTGCTTCCCAAACCTTCATCCATGGAAAAGCATAAAGCTACTTGGCTATGGGATACCTCTATGATTGAGGACAATACGAACAGCATACTTTCTTTCTGCGAGGAGCAGGGGGTTGATGTCATCTTTTTGCAGGTTCAGAAAAAAGTGACTTTAGATCATTATCGTAGCTTCATTACTGCTGCTACAACGAAAGGTATTTCGGTGCATGCGCTAGATGGTACGCCGGATTGGGCCTATAAGAAGAAGCGTAGTGAAGGTAATGATTTGCTGAAATGGGTCATTGATTATAATAACGGATCTGTGGACGGTGCACGCTTTACGGGTATCCAGTTCGATGTCGAGCCATATCAACTCCAGCGCTGGAAGCGAGATCAGAATGAAGTTGTTCGTGAATGGAGCGACAACATGGATAGCTGGATAGCAGAGGGAAGTAGTCATGGCTTGTACATGAGTGCGGCAGTACCATTCTGGTTAGACGAGACTCGCGCGGCTGATGGGAGCGAAAGCTTAAGTCGCTGGATGATTCGAAAGTTCGATGCTGTAGCCGTCATGTCTTACCGCGATAGCGGGCAGGGGATGTACGATCTGGCACGTAATGAACTGAAGCAAGCAGACAAGCTTGGTAAATCGGTATGGATTGGACTAGAGCTCGCTCGTTCGAAAGAAGGAGCACATGTAAGCTTTTTTCGCAAAGATGTGCCGATAATGGAAGAGGAAATGAAGACTGCAAACAGACTTGGCGAGGAACATCCGTCATTTGCTGGGATAGCCGTTCATCATTATGAAGAATGGCAAAGTAAGGTGGCTTCAACGGAATCGCAAAAGCAGGATCGTAAGTGATCCTACAGGGTTCCGAAAAGCGTGTACATGAAAACACTCATGTACACGCTTTTTTGCTATTCATGATCTAGAATTAAGTAAGGCTTATACCCAGATAACGACTTAGCTCGGAAATCGTTTCCGCCTTGATATAAGGCCATAGCATAAAGAATCGCCGCTGGTATCCACGGCATAAATATAATGTCTGAATGCCTTGTGTCGTGCGATTTTCTTCATATATGCGAATGCCATGGACCTTCATGGCTTGCCGAATGGATGTCAGCCGAGTCATAGCTTGGTCTTGTATAATGGACAAACCACGGATGTAGAGTTCTGGCATTTTGAGGGAGAGGGTGTCCATTGTTCGCATATCCCGTTCCAGCACATCCAATAGAACGACATGAAGCACGTACTTTTTGATGAGTAGAGTATCTTCTTCAGCAGGAGCAGGGGGTAGAGATGAAGCTTTCATCTAGGAAACACTTCCTTAAGCGGAGTCCAACAAAAATAATAAACGAACGCATGTTCTATTTATATACATATTAAAGCTGAACTATTCTTGCAGGCAAGAGGTTAATATTTGGAAGTGAGGAAATTCCTTCTGTTATAATAGAAGAAACCAATGATACGGAATGGGAAGCACCTCAACATAAAGGAGAATAACCTATGATTCTGCACAAGGGAGAGACTTTATTCAGGCAAGGAGACAGTGGGGAATATTTATATCACATCAAGAGCGGATTGTTTAAAGTGACAAGACTACATGAGAATGGAAATATGGTTTTATTTAATATCTTATATGCCGGCGAGACAGTCCCGCATCATTCACTCATTACTCCAAAAGAGGCACATGGTACGGCTATTGCTTTGATGCGTAGCGAAGTAGAGAAAATACCCGCGGAGGATTGGTATCGTGAGCTTCGTGAGGATCCGAAGAAACCACTGGAAATTGCACTTCTCCTTCAGGAGAAAGTAAGGTTTATGCAGCAACGATTGGATCATCTCACAGTCGGAACACCCGCAGAACGTTTGGAGCTGCTCTCCGAATGGCTAAATGATTATTCGCATGGTGTCCAAGTTACGGATCTGCTAACACAGGAGGAAATTGGACAACTGATTGGCGTCAGGCGTGAGACCATAAATCGGCTGCTGAGGGGGCATTAATTTGTTGCATCATGTAGAGATTAATGTATCTGGTCATCCATGTTGAAGCAAAAAGGGGTATCTATCCTATATGCGGACAGATACCCCTTTGCAGGTGGACCGGATCATTATGCTGTGTTCTTTGAGGATCCGGACCGTATAAAAGTAGAAATCGTAAGTGACTATGCTTCTAAGCTATCGGCAGGACCGAAAAACTCATAGTGAATTCGTTCAGCAGGCACGCCTAGTTCCTGCAAAGCATGATTTACAGCGCGCATAAACGATACCGGACCGCAGAAATAAAAGTCAGCTTCAGGTGACACAATTTCCTGTAGCCATGCGAGATCGATATAACCTGTTTTATGACTAATGTCATTCTCGCGTGGTAGTTCATAACATAAATATGATTTCATATGTGGATGGGATGCATCCAATTGTTCGATATGCTCTTTCATCGCGTGGACTCCGCCATGAATTGCAGCATGGATGAACGTCACGTCACGATCGGGCTGTTCTTTTAGAATCGTTTCAAGCATACTTACCATCGGAGTAATACCGACACCACCACTTAGAAGAACTACAGGGATGTCTTTACTTTGGTCGAGAGTAAATGATCCAGCAGGAGCACTGACTTCAACGATGTCTCCTTCATTTAAAGAATCATGTAAATAAGTAGATACAATGCCGGCTGGTTTATCTGCTAAAGCCGCTTCCTTCTTCACGGTAATCCGATAACTCGAATCTCCGGCTGCCTTGGACAGGCTGTAATGACGAATATGTGTATACTCTTCGCCTTCAGGTTTAACACGTACAGTAATGTATTGTCCGGGAAGATAAGTTGCAATGGCTTTACCATCTTGTGGCTTCAAATAGAAGGACGTGATAACATCACTTTCCTTCACTTTTTTATCAACAACAAATTTACGGAATCCCAGCCATCCTCCTGGAATGTTTTCAACTGTCTCATACATATCTGCCTCGACACCAATAAAAGCGTCAGCGATAATGCCGTAAGCCTCAGCCCACGCATTTAGAATTTCAGGAGTAGCCGCATCACCCAATACTTGCTTCATTGCTGCGAGTAACGTTTCCCCAACAATAGGGTAATGTTCGGGCTGGATATTTAGCGCACGGTGTTTCTCGCTGATTTGCTTCACAACAGGTAATATGGCTTCTAGATTATCAATATGAACAGCAGCAGCATAAACCGTGTTTGCGAGTGCTTGAGGTTGTTTGCCTTGACGTTGATTTACATGGTTGAAAATATTTAGTAACTCTGGATGGTTGTCAAACAACATTTGATAAAAAGTAGTTGTAATGGCTTGTCCATGAACTTCTAATACGGGAACGGTAGATTTAATGATGTCTATAGTCTTAGATGTAAGCATGTCTCTTTCCCTCTTTCATATGTGTGAATTGTTAAATTCGTTCTTTCTTATTCAGTATAAGAAGAGGACGAAATTGTAATTGTGATTCTAGTCACAGGAATCATTGCGAATATGTGAACATCAGAAATAGCTGTGATTTCGTTCACATCCTAGTCAAAATGTAGATTAAGATCATCAACATTATGGAAGTGAAGGTGTATTCTGGATTAGAACAGGCATTCTTGTCTGGTGATAAACATTATTTTTTTGAATTTTAATTAGGGCTGCTGTTTAGCAGGCAAGTATGTTGTGGTATAATAAATGTAGAACTTATCTAAAAACGGAAAGGATCAGGATACCATGTGTCCCCGAAGGAACACTCCCCAAAGGACGATTTGGAAACGTTATGATCTCTCTTACACATAGCTTCCCTCGTAGAGCAACGTCGGATATTTAGGACGTAAGGCAAACTCTACGAGAGAAGGAAGCTTAAATGCGAAGGACCCAGTCCTGCAAGTGTTCGACTTCTCGTAGTTGTTTGTCTTATTTCGACAACTAACTACGATAAGAGGGAAACTTGTATGAGAAAGAAAGACCATATTTTGTCACTGTTGCCAACGACTGCTGTTATGATTTTTGGAACATTTTTACTAGCGTTTGCGTATTATCACATCAATTTTCAGAATCATTTGTCTGAGGGCGGATTTGTTGGATTATCCCTGCTTGGAAAGTATGTTCTGGGTTTAAACCCGGCGCTAACCATGCTGTTGCTTGATATCCCAGTCATCCTGATTGCTATGTTTCTGAAGGGCCGTAAATTTATTGTGAATACTTTGATTGCCACGTTGTCCTTTTCTATTTTTTACGGTTTGCTGGAACGTTATTCAGTATTGGTAATTGATCTTCATGATAATTTACTTCTTGCAGCTATTTTATCAGGTTTGGTAACGGGATTTGCCACAGGTTTGGTTCTGCGTTTTGGCGGGGCTACCGGCGGTGATGATATTCTTTCCATTCTGATCAGTAAATGTACGAGGTTAAAAGTGGGTACTGTATTTATTTTGATGGATGCAGCCGTGCTGCTGATATCTCTGTTCTATCTGCCGCTTCAAGAAACATTATTTACTATTCTAGCGGTAAGTATTGCAGGTAAAACCATCACATATACGTTAGCGTTTCGTAGTAAAAAGACTACCGAAACCGCACCACTCAAACCGGTTGATTCCAAAACCGTTACCACCACGCCGATTCATTCGGTACGGAGTGTTCACTAGTGATATACGATGTAATCGTTAAATAACCGCCAGATTCCTTCACCTATAAGGAGTCTGGCGGTTATTTTGTGCACAAATATAGTAGTAGAGCTTTGTTATTCCTTTGCTGCAGGATGATCTTCATCCCATTTCTCGGCTTGAGAAGTACCGATGGCAATGGCACGCCCTTCCTCATAGCCTTCATCTAGTAGTGCATTTGCAATCTCGATAGCTTTGTTACGAATTCTTGGCTTTAGATTCTTCATTGATACGGGATAGTCTTGTTTGTTCCATGGCATCATGTATCCCTCCAGTACATTCATTTTAGGTCTATTTATTATTACCCTGTCAGTTCCTAATCAAACGAAGCCTGCCACACCTTCTCTTGCAGTTTAGGGAGGTTGGGTTATAATGGGAAAATAATTCAAACGTTTTAGACGTAGGAGGAACAACATGTGATCCAGTTCGCTATGATTATTGCTTTTACCATGGTCATTCATACCGTAGATAGCCTGTCCTATGCGATTCGGCTTGGCGGACTAAGGTCGCGCCGGATTACACTTGCATTATCGCTAGCGGGTTTGCTCGTATTGATTTCTCGCACTTCGAATATTGCGCAAGGGCCCATGGTTGGTCATATGGTAGACGGGGCTTTGAAGACGTCCGGATTTCATTTAGAATTTAAATTACATATGATTCTTGTAGCTGCAACACTTGGAACTTTAATAGCCATGGTCCTGTTCCCAAGTATGGTACGTTTATGCTCACGGATGGTTGTTCATCTCGAAGCTGCTGGATCAATACCTAAAATGCTTAAAAATTCGGCGAATAAAAGGTTGCTGAAAAATGCACTCACGTATATAAAATGGCCCAACTTACAAATGTTTAA
The DNA here is from genome assembly GCF_000576305.1 of Paenibacillus pini JCM 16418. Lineage (GTDB taxonomy): Bacteria > Bacillota > Bacilli > Paenibacillales > Paenibacillaceae > Paenibacillus_AQ > Paenibacillus_AQ pini. The sequence goes on from NZ_BAVZ01000002.1 coordinate 479,364, forward strand.
AACATTATTTACGGGACGTTTGCCGCGTAGGCTTATGGTGCTGAACATGGTTGTAACGGCAATCTATACGGTTGGGGTATTATCAGCACTGTATGCCGCATATCTGTGGCCTGCTGACCGATTGAGCGCATCTACTTCTTCCGGTCTAATTAACGGACTTGCAACGATTTTGCTTACACTGCTGATTGATCCACGGATTGCGCTACTCTCGGACCGCACGTTACGCGGGCAAGCTAAACTTGGACAGATGAACCAAGTATTCGGTTTGATGATGGTATCGCGTTGCATGGGTACAATGATGGCTCAGCTATTGCTGGTGCCTTGTGCTTACTGGATTGGATGGATGGTAGCAAGCTAATTGAATTCGATTTGTGAAAAGAAAAGGCTGTCCCCCTGTTCAACGATGAACAGAGGGACAGCCTTTTAATATGTTTGTGATCGGTTAATCAAAACAAATACTATCCTTTGAATAATAATAGGTACTCTCCGTAGCCTTCTTGCTCCATATCTTCCTTCGGAACAAAACGTAAAGCTGCAGAGTTGATGCAGTAGCGAAGTCCATTTTCACCAGGCCCATCATTGAAGACATGACCTAGATGAGAATCCCCTTGCTTGCTGCGAACCTCTGTGCGTACCATCATATGGCTTAAATCGGTTTTTTCCTCAACATGATAGTTGCGGATCGGCTGAGTAAAGCTAGGCCAACCACAGCCCGAGTCGAATTTATCCAATGAGCTGAATAACGGTTCACCTGAGACGATATCGACATAAATGCCTTCGCCATGATGATCCCAGAAATCATTCTGGAAAGGAGGCTCAGTACCACTATTCTGTGTCACTTGATATTGAATAGGCGTTAGGCGTTGTTTCAACTCCTCTTGATCAAGGACAGGAGACCAGTGTTTTTTCAAAAAGTCATCACGTCCGGAGCCTTTGCGGTACCGCTTATAATGTCCAGGATTCTTCTTGTGGTAATCTTGATGATATTCTTCTGCGGCATAGAACCGGCTTGCAGGCAGAATTGGAGTGGCAATCGGTTTATCGAATCGGCCACTTTCCTGAAGCTCTTGCTTGGAGGCTTCGGCTTGCACACGCTGCTCTTCCGTATGATAAAAAATTGCTGTGTGGTACGATTCACCGCGATCATGGAATTGTCCGCCATCATCGGTCGGATCAATTTGCTGCCAGAATAATTCAAGCAGCTTCGTATAGGGGAATACATTCGGGTTATACGTAATTTGCACGGCTTCAAAGTGGCCTGTTGTATCCGAGCACACTTCTTCGTATGTTGGATTCTCCGTACGTCCGCCTGTGTAGCCTGATACGATACTAATAATACCGGGCAACTCTTCAAACGGGGTTACCATGCACCAAAAGCAACCTCCCGCAAAAGTAGCCTGTTCCTGTTGAACTAATTGTTCATTGCTCATGATATCACTCCGCTCATGTATAATAGTGGATCTTAACCTTTAAATAGCTTATCTTTCTTCTTATATTATAGTCTATGTGGACACTGTAAACCAAGCGGAGGGCTATTTGGGATCTCTGCGCGTCGATTTACGGTATTGAAGTACCATAATGGCGAGGAAAAGAATATATGTGGTAATGATAATGCCAGAGAGTAGCGGGCGACGGGTAAGATTGCCACCAAGGAAGGCATACAGAAAAATGCCTGGGATTTTACCAAGTCCTGACGCAAGTGTGAATGTCCAGAACGGGACAGATGCTACGCCTGCAAATACGTTGACCGCCATTTGGGGCACAATGGGCATCAGTCGCCCAGCGGCTACGCTCGTAAATGGATGAGCTTCGATCCATGTGGTAAACGTATCTAGTGAGTTTATTTTAGATAAATAACGACGCCCTTGTTCTCTGAATACATAGCGAACCAGCGCGTAAATTACTGCGGCTGCGATCATCGTTCCTAGCCATGAGATCACGGCTGCCCAGAAGGTGCCGTAAGCAAACCCGAGTGCAGCTATAACCAGCTTGTACGGAATAATAGGGAATAGTGCAAGCAGCGCTGAAAGCATGAGCAATACACTAAAGGAATCATGCTGCTGCATGAACTCCAGAATGGGATCACGGTAAATAAAAGCTAGTAACATAATTAAAATGTATAAAAGAATGAGGAGCCACTTTTTCATGGAATATCCTTTCTGGAATGGAGTTATTTCATCATATCAAATTTGTTACAGAATAATGATAGTAATTTCCAGAATCCTCTGATATAATGAGCGTATAACGAATTGAATAGTTCCCAAAGGGGAGTAGCTTATATACAAATAAAGTCGTCATTACGGGATAACATCCCCGGCTTTATTGGCAACGATTATGTTGTTTAGCGAGACCTTTGCCTAATTACTTTTATTAGGTGAAGGTCTTTTTTGATGGAATACATTCAAAAAGCGCCATTACCTAATAACGGTAATGGCGCTTTTTTCTATGCGGAGAACTAGTCAGGGAGTTTAAACCTAGAAAGGTGGAGATGAAGAATGGAAATGTTAACAATGGCCTTTTGGGCTGCACTGCTGTCAATTGTCGTGATTGACTTGGTACTGGCTGGAGACAATGCAATTGTCATCGGGCTCGCTGCACGTAATGTAAAGAAGGAGGACCAGAAAAAGGTTATTATCTGGGGAACTGTAGGAGCCGTTGTTATTCGAGTGGTTGCTACGTTATTAGTCGTACAATTACTTATGATTCCGGGACTTCGGTTAGTCGGAGGGCTCGCACTCATCTGGATTGCGTATAAGCTACTTATTGATGAGAAGCAGCATGAAATTTCAGCGGGAAATCAGATTTGGGCAGCTATTCGCACGATTATCATTGCGGATGCGATGATGGGTCTCGACAATGTGCTCGCTGTGGCAGGCGCAGCTGAAGGAGATATGTTACTGGTCATTATAGGATTGGCTATTTCCGTACCGATTATGGTCTGGGGAAGCACGGTTATTTTGAAACTCACGGACCGTTTTCCAGTCATTATTACGCTGGGATCGGCAGTTCTGGCATGGACAGCATCTAAAATGTTGGTAGAAGAGCCAATGATTCATGAATGGCTTTCGCATCCGGCTTTGAAATACGGATTTGAGCTGCTTGTGGTTGCGGCAGTTGTGATGATAGGTCTAAGAACCAAGAAGAAGAAGGCACAAGCAGCCAAGAGTCGGGTTATCGAGGCGTAATTGTATTCATGGGACGTTTAAAGTATTTGTTGTTTAGAGGTTAAACTCGGTATAATGGGTCTTTGTAGGGATTAATCCTAGGGAATAAAGGTGGATGAGTTCATGAACGACAACATCCGTAAGCTGCGAGTTGCCATGATTGGTATGGGCGACATTGCTCGTAAAGTGTATTTACCGCTGCTGGCACAGCATAAATATGCAGAAGTGGTAGGTATCATGAGCCGCTCGCAGGCGACGGTGGACGAAGTGGTGCAAACATACCGTTTTCCACAGGGAACGACGGATTTAGAGACACTATTGTCATGGAATGTGGATGCCGTATTTGTTCATAGTCCCACCGAAACTCATTACGATACGGTTATGAAATGTTTACAGAGCGGTCTGAATGTGTACGTGGATAAACCGCTTTCTGGAAATTTGAATGAATCGAAAGAAATGGCTGCTTATGCTGCTTCTAAAGGATTACTGCTTGCGGTAGGATTCAATCGCCGCTTCGCTCCAATGTATATGCAGGCTAAGCAGTGGATGGAGGATGCTGGGGGATTTGATCAATGCTCCGCCGTTAAACATCGTACCCGTCTTCAAGCTTCAAGTAGCAATGACACGATTATGGATGATCTGATCCATGTGCTGGATTTATTGCTATGGTTATCGAGTGGAGATTATCAGTTGCTTGAACATCAATTGACGGAAAATGAGCAGGGTCAGATGCTCCACACGTCGGGGATACTAGGTTTAAGTGACAACCGGATGGGGAGCTATAGTATGATTAGACGTGCCGGTTCTGATTTGGAAAGAGTAGAGTTACATGGAAATGGACATTCAGCAGAAATTACAAACCTGGAACATGCAATATTCCATGCTAAAGGACAATCCGCTCAGACTCAAACGTTTGGTAGTTGGGACACGATTCTGAAGCGGCGCGGGTTTAGTGGGGCAGTGGATCATTTTCTGGACTGCATCGGCAGCCCACAGCAATGCTCCATTCGTGCTGATCTCGTATTGGACAGCCATATATTAGCGGACGAATTAATAAGAAGGGGAAGTGCGAACAATGGATGAAGATCATAAATCACTAGAAGATGGGATTGTTGAGAGCTACCGACAAGATGAGGATATGATGATCCTTGTATTTGCTCAGTGGTGTGTTAATCAAGGACTAGATCCAGCAGAATTGTACCGTGAGGCCTATCCTCAACAACAGAACAATGAAAGACTAGAGCGGGTACTGGAACTCACTGTCCCTATAGAAGAAGCGGGACCTATTCCTGACGAGACTGTGTTAGGTGTACTATCGATGTTTGGCAATGATGATTTGGCTTTTATCGTGTCCGATGCCATTGCACGGAGACCGAAAACGCATAATGATTATGAATTGATTAGCTATTATACCTAACTATATTGAAGAACATAAATGCACCCTCTGCCATGAGATTGGACAACCTTAGGTTGATTCTGAAAATATGGCAGAGGGTGCATTTTTATTGTTAGATCTGCTCACGGTTATCCATCCTAAATTTCCTAGGTGATGTACCATAGCGTGACCTAAATACACGGTGAAAATACGTATAGTTAGCAAAACCCGATGTTTCTGCTATCGTTTCAAGGGACATAGGGCTAAATATAATGCGTTCTTTTGCCATATCTAACCTGACATCTAACGTATACTGCATAATGCTTGTACCAAAGGTTTCCTTGAACAGATGAACAGCACGGGAAACGCTAATGCCGGCATGAGCGGCAACGTCTTCGAGTTTAAAAGATAATGAAGCGTTTTCTTCAATATAATGCTTCATTTTATATGCCATATACGTTCTAGGTGTCGTTGCCGGATGCTCATGAAGCAATCGATCGGTTTCCAGACATAATATGCGCATGTAATATTCAAGTATTTCAGGATAAGGGTTAGCTATTTTGCGCTGTTCAAGCACGATTTGCCGGAACAGCCCTAATATGGTCTCATTTAGAGGTACTTTAATTCTCGTAGGGCGGTTCAGCTTGGACCACCACTCATCAATCCACTCCCCCCCGAAGAAAATGTGATAATCACCGCTTTCCACGGAAAGTTCTCCCTGTGGGTTAATTTCTTCGTTAATCATTAATTCATAAGGTTGATCTGGTGAATAAATAAGCAGGTCACCGGGTTCGATCAGAACCATTTTATCGCCAATGCGTGCGCGGCAGCGACCATCCGTTTGTAGACGTAATAAGTAGTTTTTAACTCCGTCCATCTCGACCATATAAAAAGGTTTATTGTGAAATGAGTATCCGGCTACTAGGATGTGAACTGAATCTTGGGTGGGCATATGACGACTCCTTCTAATAAAAAAATAAATATTAACCAGATTGTTCATGTTTTAATCATATTATTCATTTTAATATAAATGAATTCAGAATAACATGGTACTAGATTGTTAAGTCCATCTTAAAACATCCTAAGGAGTGTTCACCTCGTGGAAAAGATGAAAGCCGGTATTATCGGCTGTGGTAACATTAGTGCGATCTATTTAGAAAATTTAGCTAAGAGTTCAGAGGTCGAAATCGTTGCTTGTGCCGATATAAGACTAGATAGGGCGAAAGAGCGTGCGGCAGAGTTCGGTATTGCAAGCGCATACACGCCTGAACAATTACTTGCAGATGAACAAATTGAGCTTGTTATTAATTTGACGGTACCAAGCAGCCATGCTGCTGTTGATATAGCGGCTCTTGAAGCCGGCAAACATGTATATGCTGAGAAGCCTTTAGCTACATCGCTACTGGATGCTAAACGGGTGCAGGAGCTAGCAGGCCTTAAAGAACTGCGAATAGGTAGTGCTCCAGATACCTTTCTTGGATCAGGAATTCAAACTGCCAAAGCAGCCATTGATGCTGGACTAATCGGTCAACCGATCGCGGGTACAGCTTTTATGATGGGAGAAGGACCTGAGGGTTGGCATCCCGATCCTGAGTTTTTCTACACGCCTGGTGGTGGGCCGATGCTGGATATGGGGCCATATTACTTGACAGCATTAGTGGAACTACTAGGTCCAGTACGCCGTATCAGCGCATCCACAGGAGCGCAAATGCCTTCCCGAACGATCGGAAGCGGACCGAAAAGTGGTACACAGATTCCAGTTCAGACTCCGACTCACTTGGCGGGAACGATTGATTTTGCCAAAGGTGCAATTGTAACGATGATTACTAGCTTTGATATTAAGGGTGGAGCTAATCTGCCATGGATCGAAATCTATGGAACAGCGGGTACGCTTAGCTTACCCGATCCTAATTTCTTTAATGGTGATGTTCAATTACGCCGCAGTGGTTCTGAGCAGTGGGAAGTACTGACACCCATGTTTGAATGTTCACAAAATGAACGTGGACTGGGCGTAAACGATATGGTGGAATCCATTCGGGCCCACAAACTGCACCGGGCCAATGGTCAGCTTGCTTATCATGTACTAGAAGCGATGTATGCCTTTGAAAAGTCTTCACTTGCTGGTAGCCATATTGAGCTAGAGAGCCGAGCCGATATGAATATGAGTAATGGAAAATAAATCTTAATAACCTTAACGAAATAGGAGTGATCCGTGATGTTAAAAGTAGGTTTGCAGTTGTACACAGTTCGTGAAGAGATGGAAGCAGATTTTGAAGGTACCCTGAAGAGAGTAGCTGAACTTGGTTATCAGGGAGTGGAGTTTCATACCTTCTTCGGACGCTCCAGTGAAGAGGTGCAAAAGCTACTAACCGAAAACGGTTTAGTCGCGTTAGGTACTCATATCAGCTACGATCGTATGTTAACCACATTAGATGAGGAAATTGTATATAACCGTGAAATTGGCAACAAGAATTTGATTATTCCTTATTTGGGTGAGGAACAACGGAATTGGTCCGAGGTATTTAACAATTTGAAGCAAATCGGTGCGAAATGCCGCGAGCAAGGTGCAGTATTACTCTATCATAACCATGAATTTGAACTCACAGAGTCTTATGGAGAGCACGCGGTATTTGATGCGATGTATGCAGAGGTTCCAGCAGATCAGCTTCAAGTCGAAATGGATACATGCTGGGTATACTATGGCGGATATGATCCCGTAGCCTATATAGCTAAATACGCGGGTCGTTTGCCGATCATCCATTTGAAGGATATGAAAACCTTACCAGATGGTACAGCTAAGACGGTTGAGCTTGGCAAAGGTGAAGTTAAGCTTGAAGCGATTTCGAACGCAGCAAACGAAGCTGGAGTAGAGTGGATCGTCGTGGAACAGGATTATTGCGAGAATCCACCACTTGAAAGTATCGCTACGAGTATGGAATGGATTAAAAATTATGCGAAAAACGGGGGATCTGTTCATGTCTAATTCAACTCAAACATTAAAAATTGCCATTATCGGCTGTGGAGGTATTGCTGAAGGTAAGCATATGCCTAGCCTAGCCAAACAGAAACAGGCTGAGATGGTAGCTTTCTGCGATATCATACAAGAACGTGCTGAAAAGGCAGCAGCAAAATTCGGAAATGAAGGTGCTAAAGTATATACCGATTTCCGCGAATTGTTACAAGATGAAAGCATCGATGTGGTCCATGTGTGTACTCCAAATGACTCACATTCCTTCATTACAATCGCAGCATTGGAATCTGGGAAGCATGTAATGTGTGAGAAACCTATGGCTAAAACAGCGGCAGAAGCTAAGGAAATGGTTGAAGCAGCAAAACGTACTGGTAAGAAGCTAACTATTGGATATCAGAACCGCTTCCGCGATGACAGCCAGTATCTCAAACAATTATGCGAAAATGGAGAGTTGGGTGACATATACCTCGGGAAGGCATTAGCCATACGCCGCCGTGCAGTACCAACATGGGGTGTTTTCTTAGACGAGGAGAAGCAAGGTGGAGGACCGCTAATAGATATTGGCACACATGCTCTTGATTTAACACTTTGGCTAATGGATAATTACAAACCGAAGAGTGTTATGGGTTCAACCTTCCACAAGCTTGGACATAAAGAAAATGCGGCCAATGCCTTCGGTCCATGGGATCCGAAACAATTTAAAGTAGAAGATTCTGCTTTTGGTTTTATTACTATGGAGAACGGAGCTACCATTGTACTAGAATCTAGCTGGGCGCTGAATGTGGTAGAAACGGGAGAAGCTAAGACGATTCTCGCGGGAACAGAAGGCGGAGCAGACATGAAAGACGGATTGCGGATTAACGGTGAGAAAATGAGTCGTCTGTACGAAACAAACATTGATCTTGGAGCAGGCGGGGTTGCATTCTATGACGGTGAAACAGAAACGGATGCAGATCGTGAGCAGCGTTTGTGGCTACAAGCGGTTATTGAAGATACAGCACCTGTAGTTAAACCGGAGCAGGCATTTGTCGTAACTCAAATCTTAGAGGCTATTTACGAATCAGCCAAAACAGGTAAAGCAGTATATTTTGAATAAATTTTAGTCTTAGGAGGATTCATTATGAAACTTGGTGTATTTATGGTGCTATTTGGAGGCCGCAAACTAGAAGATGCGCTGGATTATGTCGCTTCCAAAGGTCTAAAAGCTGTTGAAATCGGTGCAGGTGGAAATCCGGGTAAGGCTCACTGCGATCCAGCAGAGCTTCTGAGTAACCCTACTGCGATTAAAGAATTTAAAAAAGCTGTTGAATCTCGTGGTCTGACGATTAGCGCATTAAGCGTTCATGGTAATCCACTTCATCCGCAGAAGCATATCGCTAAATCAGAGCATGATGATTTCGTAAATGCGGTTAAATTAGCTGAGCAACTGGAAGTATCTGTTGTGAACACTTTCTCCGGTTGTCCAGGAGACCATGAGGATGCGAAATATCCGAACTGGCCTGTAGCTCCATGGCCAAATGATTTTCAAGAAATTCTAACATGGCAGTGGGAGAATAAAGTTATCCCTTACTGGACTGAGCAAGCCAAGTTTGCTAAAGATCATCATGTGAAAATCGGACTCGAACTACATGGTGGATTCTCTGTTCATACACCTGCTACGCTACTACGTCTACGTGAAGCTGCTGGCGAAACAATCGGCGCCAATCTTGATCCAAGTCACATGTGGTGGCAAGGAATTGATCCGGTGCAAGCTATTCACATTTTGGGACGCGCTGGAGCGATTCATCATTTCCATGCTAAAGATACAGTTATTGATCCAATCAATGTGAATAAATACGGTTTAACAGATATGCAGCCATATACGAATATGCTGGATCGGGCTTGGCAGTTCCGCAGTGTAGGTTACGGCCATGACCTTAAAACATGGGCAGATATTATTAGTGCACTACGTCTTGTAGGCTATGATTATGTAGTTAGCATCGAGCATGAAGATGGTCTAATGTCTGTGGAAGAGGGATTCTCTAAAGCCGTTAATAATTTGCAACAAGTATTAATTGAAGAGCCGCTGGGAGATATGTGGTGGGTTTAGAACCTTTAAGCTGGGGGATATTAAATGATTAATGTAACGATATGGAATGAATTTGAACATGAAAAGACAGACGATGAAGTTAAAGCGATTTACCCAAACGGTATTCATGTTGCTTTAGCTGAAGGGATGAACGGTCATGGATTTGCGATTTCAACAGCAACGCTGGATCAGGATGAGCATGGCCTCACGGAAGAAGTACTGAAATCAACCGATGTGCTCTTGTGGTGGGGACATCAGGCTCATGACCGTGTAAATGATGAAATTGTGGCTCGAGTAGTAAAACGAGTTCACGAGGGCATGGGACTCATTGTTCTTCACTCAGGTCATTTCTCCAAACCGTTCAAAGCACTAATGGGTACTAGCTGTGATTTGAAGTGGAGAGAAGCTGGGGAACAGGAAATCATTTGGAACGTCAATCCGTCGCATCCCATTGCTGAAGGCGTTGACAGTAAGTTGATTCTGGAGCATGAGGAAATGTATGGAGAATTTTTCGATATTCCTACACCAGATGAACTTGTATTTATTAGTAATTTTGAGGGCGGGGAAGTGTTCCGTAGTGGTTGTACCTTTAGACGTGGACAAGGGAAGATCTTTTACTTCCGTCCAGGTCATGAGACGTACCCAACCTACTATAATCCGGAGATTCTAAAAGTCATTACGAATGCAGTGAAGTGGGCTTATCCAACAAGTTCACCTGCACCGGTGTATGGTAATAGTCAGCCTATTCGAGAGCTTAAAATACCCGTAGTATAACGCCGTCCTAATCTTTTGACTTATAATGTAACGATACTACAATCAAGTATAAATGATCTAACAGCAAAGAGCGGCTGAATTCAGTCGCTCTTTGCTGTATACTAACAAGAAATGTTTTCATTTCATTAAATATATGTTAAAATGAAATATACTAACTAAACGTAAGCTTTAATGCATGCACTAAAATGACTCTGTAAAGAGGTGAAGATCATGAAGAGTCAGGAAACAACACATACTCAGACATATATGTGTCCACGTTTTGAAACTGCGTTTTCATTTCTCGGCAAACGTTGGAATGGATTGATTATTCAAACGTTAATGAGCGGTCCAAAGCGGTTTAAGGATATTTCCCATCTCATTCCTTCCATGAGTGATAAAATGCTATCTGAACGTATGAAAGACTTGGAAACCGGGGGAATCCTGGTTCGTCATGTTTACCCTGAAACTCCTGTTCGTATTGAATATGAACTAACAGATAAAGGTAAGGCTCTGCGCCCTGTTATGGAGCAAGTACAAAATTGGGCAGAGGAATGGGTATGACTTACGCGAATATTATAGACAATAGATGAACGACCTTCCTTGGAGACAGGGAGGTTTTTTTTGTATCGCTAAGCTGTGGACTTGCACCTCGTGACCCTTTCTGTAGTATAATTGGAAATAAACTGTATTTTGGTGTAGAAGGAGGCGGATGATGGTACGGAAAATGGTCCTTTCCCAACAGATTAGTTATGGAAAAGAGGAATTTCTTGAACTTGAAAGCGCTTCTGTGAAAGTGAAGCAAATTTATGACAAGGCGTTCAAGATGCTGCACCGCTATTTACCAGAATCAGTATGGAAATTTTGGATTGGTGTGCCACCGTCGCAGATAAAGAAGAATTCTGAGGATGGCGACATTCAAGAAGGGACCATTTTTCAAAAATGGATTCAAGGCCCTTCAGGATGGAAATGCATAGGTTGCGAGATGCATCACGTGGAGAACATTATACCAGAAACAGACGAGACTCCTTATAAACATGAATATATTTTTCATAATGGCCGGCTGCAAAGTATGCTCTTGCAGGTTATTATTTGGTCACAGTTTGAGGAGATTACAATGTTCAGACCGTTTTTGGGCGATGTTCCATTTTATACAGATGAAGAGATGAAGATTATATCTTCTTATTTCGTACCCACCTATGTTAGTGAAACCCCGTTGAAACAATTAGGCAAACCATATAAGAAACATGCTATGAAATTTCCTGTATATCAGGAATTCATATCTGCACCACCACTTGTGATGCATTCCGATGGCGAAGTGCAAGAAGGTACTTGGATGACTGGCGTATATGTAGACCAGACGAATTTTCTTAGGTTAGGACCTTATTTAAAGAATATAGATGGGCGCCGGACGTTTATGGAGGCGTTTATTGATTAAGTAATGATGAAAATCATGACCAAAACGTGTATATTTGAAGTTAATTTTACATGAAGGAGAGTGTATGGCTGTCGATAGTCTATATGAATCTATGTTAAAATAGAGTTCTCAGAATGTTGGGGAGCTCTCTTTGTGTTGAGAGAAAATGGTATGATGTTGATGAATTAAGGACGGTGTTACATGAGGAATAGATTCAAATTTTGTACAATATTGATGATTATAAGTTTGATCCTTCTGGCAGGCTGCAATAAAAATCAGGAAGTGCGTATTTATTCTAGCGATATTAACTCCAGTATTTCCCTCACAGAGAAGGAAGATTTCTTCTCCATAGATGTTATTAATGATTTAGAGAAATATTTACGCCAGGGAGTTTCCATAAATGAAGGTCTGAGGAATAGTGGTATCGTGGATTTTGATGAAGCGGGTAACATTGAAACTATAAATCATGTTTCTTTGGCAACACCATTTACATGGCGTCTCGAAATCAATGGCAAGAAGATGGAGGCCTCAAATTTCAATACGGTGTTAAAAACGAATGATGAAATTGCAATCTCCATCCAATCTACAGAACAGAAGAAAGATGATAAATCGCTTAAATTTATTATTTTAAAATTGAATGGAGACAGCATTAACCGCGAGCTTAATCATTCCTATGTCATACCGTTTGTGCCTGAACAAAGCGTAAGGGATATCGTTAAATATAACGATCTGGTGGAACTAACCGCAAACAACAAATTTATTGATACAGTACGAGGCTACAGTCCCAAAGCCATAGAGAAATGGGTTATTAAAGTTAACGGCAAAGAGTTAATAGAAAATGGTCTTGATATGAAGCTTACTCCTCAGGATGAAGTTGAGATCCTGCTAGAACGAATTTAGCAATCATACATAAGCCGTTGTAAATTAGATATCTGAAACCACATGGAAAGTTTAGGTGTTGCACAAGTGATTATTATGAACGAGAAAATTAAAGCCAATGAAGTTGAACTCACCGGATTAAATGGAGAAAATCTCGGTACGATGAAGACAAGCGAAGCGCTTGCAATGGCAAAGAGACTGAAGGTTGATCTTGTATGTACTTCGCTGTTAAGCAGTCCACCCCCATGCAAGCTAATGAGTGCAGGTAACGCTAAGCAGGAGAAGCAGCAGGCTAAGTCTTCTGAACGTAAGCAGGAGAAACCAACCAAGGTGAAGGAAGTCCGTCTGACTCCACATATTGAAGATCATGATTATTATACGAAGCAACAGCAGGCCCTACGGATGTTGAACTCGGGAAATGCTGTTCAGCTTGTTGTGAAAATCAAGGGTAAGGAAGGTATTGCGGCTAAAGGACTATTAGAGAGACTATTAAAGGATCTAAGTGAAGCGGGTCGACCAGCCTCAGGCATACAGGTTAGCGGTAAGCAAGCCGCAGTTCAAATCAACCCTTTAACGTAAGTGGATGCCGATATTAGAAGATCAGGAAGGAATATATACGTGAACATAATGATGAGAATGAAACGAAAATATATATGGGGCGCTAGTGTCTTCTTAATTTTTATGATAGTCATGCTCATTCCTCTTCCTTATTATCTGTACCAGCCTGGTGATGTGAATCCATTATCTCCTATTGTCAGCGTTGAAGGTGGTCATAAGTCGGAAAAAGGGAATTTCTACTTAACGACGGTAGCTAGCATCAAGGTGTCACATTTATATTATCTTCTCTATGCGCTTTCGCCAGACACGGAGATACGTAAAGAGAAAAGTGTCAAAGGTGACTTAACTCAGAAAGAATATAACTTTATGCTAAACCATATGATGACTAAATCTCAGCAGAATGCCATTGTTAGTGGGCTGCGAGGTGCTGGAGAAAAGGTGCCCGTTCAGAATAAAGGAGTATTTATCACGAATATCCTCCCCATCTCCCAGGCCAAGGGTAAGTTATCGATTGGAGATATTATTACGGAGGTAGATGGACATAAGATGGAGAAATCCACAGATGTTATTGCCTATTTAAGCAGCAAAAAGGCGGGAGAGTCCGTTCGCTTGACTTATGAGCATGAAGGCAAAATTCATAAGGATACATTTCAATTAGTTGTGATTAATAAAAGTGGACAGGTAGGTCTAGGTATTAATCCAGAAGATGAATATATCATCAAACCCTCGCGGAACGTTAATATGGATACGAAAGATATCGGAGGTCCCTCTGCTGGCTCATGTTTTCTTTGGAAATTCTCAATCAGATTGTTCCAGGAGATTTAACAAAAGGGTATGAAATTGCGGGCACGGGTACAATTGACCAGAATGGCAATGTCGGACAGATTGGCGGTATCCGCGATAAAATTATTGCAGCTCATCATGGTAAAATTGATATTTTCTTCTGTCCAGCAGATATCAATCCTGGTGATATGAATACAAAAGATATACTGGATGAGGCTAAGAAGAAGGGGTATAACATTCGCATTATTCCGGTAAAAACAATGCAAGAGGCTCTTGATTTCCTCAAGGCTCTGCCTTCTAAAGCAGCCTAACAAAAGAATCCCAACGTTTCGCTTGATGCGGATCGCTGGGATTCTTCTTTATCGAATAGGATAGATAGCTAATTACCGTCCGCTGAACGCTCTCCATCCATCATAATCATGAATAGCGACTCCAGCAAAAGCGTCCTGAGCTTTGGCTAGACCACTAAGAAGGTTGAGTTGTTCATTCATGTATTTAGCGCCTTCTTCATAAAACGTAATGAAGTTGCCCTCATTGCTGGACTTTGTCTCCACGGCAGCGAACGCAGGCTTACCTAGGAAGCGAGCTTCCTCTAATTCCCGTTCAGCAACGCTGTAGATTGCAGCAGCAGTATCCCGATAAGACATGATCGTAATGGAGTCATATGCAGTGATCATAAAACGACTTAACGTAATGTTATCATTGGTTGCTTTATAATTGCTCAGCCAAAAAGGAATATCTGCTGCGATCGGCATGTTTAAGCGTTTAGCCTCTTGAGTCAGATATATCACGCTCTTTTGCCATTGTTCGATGACTGAATTTAGATTGGTTTTCCATTGTGGTAGTAGGTGGGGCTCAATGTCCATGTGAAGCCCATGAAACTGTTCTGAAGCTAAGGAATGAGACTGATAATCTTCAACCCAATTTATGAACTTCGTAATTTGATTACGTTCAGAGGTAAGCGCCCAAGAGGGTGCCCCATTCAGGGCATCCACTGTAATCCCTTTTGTTGCTGCAAGGCGAATAAAAGCTTTGTAATAGGAGACGGGGATATCAATGTTTATTTGCAGATATATTTGATTCACACCATTTGCGGAAGTGAAGGAAACAATATCGTTAGCTTGAGTTTTAATTTGTTCTGTATTCCATAACCATGTAGCTTTGGGGAAACCTTTGGCATGAGCCATATGTAGGGGGTATAATCCTGATCCCATGACTAGAAGACTGCATAAAACGAATAAGACGATGCGGGAAATCATTTTTGTTAACATAAATTGAACACTCCTTCTATTACATACGGCCTATTTTCAACATATACAGCAGTCTTTTGGCCTCTTTCAATTCTTTAGTGAGAAACCTCATATCCTTATCAACATGTTTCTTGTACAAATAAATATTTAATGGTTGGGTATAATTACGCATGTTGAGTAAGTCTAAAGAATCGCTTATATACATATATACGGATGAATGGATTGCATATTACATAGGACTAAAGTATTAAAAATAGGATGTTTGACGTGTTGTTGTGAATTGTTAGGTAAAATTGTCTTGTAAACCTATATTCCTAGGAACTAAATATTTCAAATTTTAGAGGTGTTCCAGATAGAGAAGGAGGTAGTGGTCCTATATTCAAGGGATTTAGCATAAGAAAAAGCCCAAACGTCTGGGAGACATTCGGGCTTTTTAAGTATTGTAGAGGAATTCTAATCTATTAAATTCGGCATATTTCTTTAGAGCAATGCTCACAGTGACAAATATCTTGTAACATCGAGAGGTCTTTGATGACGATCATACCATTTTCATATTCAATCGCGTCTTTTTTGCGTAAATCGCTCAGCATACGGTTAACGCTCTCTCTTGTGGCTCCAATCATATTGGATAAGTCTGTGTGTGTTACTTTTTTATTAATAAGAATATGTTCTTCATGCTTCTCACCGTAGCTGTTACTGAGGCGGATCAGAGTGGAGCATAGAGCACCAGGCTTGCCATACATCATTAAATCACGGAACTTCGTTTGGGTAAGACGGTGATGAATTCCCATCCATTTCATAAAATCAATCGCAAATTCACCATGTTGGCAGATTAAAGTTTCGATATCCTTTTGTTCAATAACGCCAACTTCACTATCTTCAATAACTTCGGCTGTAAAACTATGTTTGCTGCTGAAGAATGGATCGGCCTGACCTACCACATCTCCCGCTTGATACATATACAGGATGAGTTCCTTACCTTCGTCAGTGGATTTTGTCAGTTTAATGCGTCCGCGTATAACATAAAACAATTTGTCTGAGCAATCACCTTCCCAGAATAAATGGGAGCCTTCTGGAACAATGCGTTCTTTCATTATACCTTTTAGTCGATTGAGGTTGGATTCGGAAAAGCAGCTTGTATTCCCTTGGGCTTCGATAACATTCTGGTTATTCATAATCGTTATCCCCTTTGTATCTTTAATTTTCAGTAAATTTTAAACTAATTATAACGCTAAAAATGTGATTTGAGTGGAAATAAAAGAGAGAAGAAGTGTCTAATTTTCAACATTGTGATAAATTTCACTAAAAGGGACTTGTGATCATTTCATTTCATAACTTGATGCTTCAGATTAGGTGAGATTCATCAAAAAAAGTTTAGTTTATAAACGTTTTAGTGACATTTATCATAGACAAAAGAAGTGTGAATATAGGTGAAAATATTTTTGAAAACGATTCATAAAAATGATTAAACTTTGTGAAAGTTTTCACTTTTAATGTTCATAATGATGTGTTATGATCGAAATGTAGATAGAGATAAAACCATAATTTCCCTGAGAGGATGAGAGACATGGCTGTTAAGAATGAGGTAGTGAGCGATATGAAACAGCAAAGTGCCGAAGAATACATCCAGACTTTAATCAACAAGGCGAATCAAGCACAAGAGAAGTTTATGAGTATGAACCAGGAGCAAATCGATGACATTGTTCAAGCGATGGCCCTTGGAGGACTCAACAAACATATGCAGCTAGCGAAGATGGCTGTTGAAGAAACAGGGCGGGGAATATACGAAGATAAAATCACTAAGAATATGTTTGCAACCGAGTATATTTACCACAGTATTAAATACGAGAAAACAGTAGGCGTAATTGAGGATAATCCTTATGAAAGCTTTCAGAAAATTGCTGAGCCTGTTGGGATCATCATGGGTATTACACCTGTAACGAACCCAACATCAACGACGATGTTTAAAGCACTTATTGCGATTAAAACGCGTAATCCTATTATTTTTGGCTTCCATCCATCTGCTCAGGAATGTAGTAGAGAAGCTGCTAAGACATTGCTTGAAGCAGCTGTGAAGCATGGAGCACCTGCTGACTGTATTCAATGGATTGAGCTACCTACGATGGAGAAAACGAACGCTCTGATGAATCACCCCGATGTTGCACTTATCCTAGCGACAGGCGGATCAGGTATGGTTAGAGCAGCATATAGCTGCGGTAAGCCAGCACTTGGTGTTGGGCCAGGTAATGTACCTTGTTTCATCGAAAAGACTGCAGATATCGATCAAGCGGTAACTGATCTGATATTATCGAAATCGTTTGATAATGGTATGATTTGTGCTTCTGAACAAGCAGTTATTATAGAAGAGCCAATTTATGATCAAGTGAAGAAGAAAATGATTGCGAATGGCTGCTATTTCGTTAATAAAGATGAAGCAGCAAAATTGACCGCAGGTGCGATTAACACGGAAAAATGCGCAGTTAATCCTTCTATTGTTGGACAATCAGCAATGCAAATTGCAGAGTTATGTGGTATTCATGTTCCTGCGGGCACCAAAATATTAGTGGCTGAAATTGAAGGAGTAGGATTCAAATATCCGTTATCTGCGGAAAAATTAAGCCCAGTGCTTGCATGTTATAAAGCAAAAACTGCAGATGCTGGAATTGAGCGTGCCGCAGAAGTTGTTGCTTTTGGCGGTATGGGTCATTCATCGGTTATCCATTCACATGATGAAGCTGTCATCAACAAGTTTGCCAACCGTCTGCAAACGGGACGTATTATAGTGAACTCACCTTCGACTCACGGAGCTATTGGTGATATTTATAATACGAACTTGCCTTCGCTTACACTTGGGTGTGGATCGTATGGCCGGAATTCAACATCTTCGAATGTAACAGCAGTAAATTTGATCAATGTGAAAAGGGTGGCACGCCGTACGGTGAACATGCAGTGGTTCAAAATTCCTGACAAAATTTATTTTGAAAAGGGATCTACTCAGTACCTTGCCAAAATGCCGGATATTAGCCGTGTAGCGATTATTACGGATCCGATGATGGTTAAACTCGGTTATGTGGCACGTGTAGAACATTATTTGCGTCAGCGTCAGACACCTGTTGTGATCGAAGTGTTCTCGGAAGTCGAACCCGATCCTTCTACGGCAACGGTAGACAGAGGTACGGAAATGATGAACAGGTTCCAGCCTGACTGCATTATTGCCCTTGGTGGTGGATCACCGATGGATGCAGCTAAGGCAATGTGGTTGTTCTACGAATATCCAGATACAGATTTCGAAAATCTGAAACAGAAATTTATGGATATCCGTAAACGGATCTATAAATACCCACGTTTGGGTCAGAAAGCACAGTTTGTTGCTATTCCAACTACATCAGGCACAGGATCGGAAGTTACTTCTTTTGCCGTTATTACAGATAAGAATCAAGGGAACACGAAGTATCCACTAGCAGACTATGAATTGACACCAGATGTAGCCATTATTGATCCTGAATATGTATATACTTTACCTAAAACCGCAGTAGCAGATACAGGTATGGATGTATTGACGCATGCGATTGAGGCTTATGTATCGGTTATGGCCAGTGATTATACCGATGGGCTTGCGATTAAAGCGATCCAGCTTGTATTCCAGTACCTTGAGAAGTCTGCTCTCACTGCAGATCCATTGGCACGTGAGAAAATGCATAACGCATCGACGCTAGCGGGCATGGCTTTTGCAAATGCGTTCTTAGGTATTAACCACAGCTTGGCCCATAAATGGGGAGGTCAATACCATACAGCGCACGGTCGTACCAATGCTATTCTAATGCCACACGTTATTCGTTACAATGCGAAGAAGCCTACCAAATTTGCTTCGTTCCCTAAATATACGCACTTCATCGCGGATGAACGTTATGCAGAGATTGCTCGAATTCTCGGATTACCAGCACGCACAACAGAAGAGGGCGTAACAAGCCTAATAAATGCAATTCGCGATTTAAATCGTATTCTGGGCATCGAGGAGTCGTTCCAAGAGCTAGGCTTTGATCCAAAAGATTTTGAATCACGTGTTGATTATTTGGCGGATCGTGCATTTGAAGATCAGTGTACAACTGCTAATCCGAAGTTACCTTTAGTCACAGAGCTTGCTGATGTATATAGAAACGCATTTTATGGACGTTTCTAGAGTATTTAAGCTAACCAAGTAATTCGGAAAGTGAGTGACAAATATCACCATTGACGTGATATTTGTCACAGTCATTTTCTGAAAATTCATGTAAACTGAGTGTGTAATCAACAATTAGGGTAATTCATAGCAAGAGAATAGTTGCGAAGAAGTGGGCAATAATCGACCACAAAATGTGAATTTAGTCACAAACAATTATAAAAAGAATTATAAAAAGAATTATAAGTTATATTAGCTTGACTCATATCCTCTTTGTTGATCGGAATTTACGGAGTCATGGGATTACCTTCAAGCTCATGATATCCTATTTTAAATATAAAGATGGAGGGATTTAGATGTCGGTAATAGAAAAAGACGTACAAGACGTGCAATCAGGCTGGAGAAGCTTTAAAAAGGGTAAGTGGTCTAAGGCTGTCAATGTCAATGATTTTATCGAAAAAAACATCAGTCCTTATCACGGTAATGAAGCATTTTTGGCTGGGCCAACAAGCAACACAAATGAATTATGGGCTATTGTATCCAATTTAACGAAACAAGAACGTGATCATGGCGGCGTACTGGATGTGGATGTGAATACACCATCAACGATTGTATCGCATCAGCCAGGATATTTGGATCAAGATAAAGAACAAATCGTAGGTGTTCAAACGGATGCGCCCTTCAAACGTTCAATTCAGCCTTATGGCGGCATTCGGATGATGATTGATGCATGTGAGGCTTACGGATTTAAGCTTCCCGAAGAACTCGTGCAAATATTTACAGACATTCGTAAAACGCATAACCAAGGTGTATTCGACGCCTATACTTCAGATATGAGAGCAGCACGGAAAGCAGGTATCATCACTGGTTTGCCTGATGCATATGGTCGCGGACGGATCATAGGGGACTATCGGCGTGTTGCGTTGTATGGAATAGATTTTCTGATTCAAGAAAAGAAACAAGAGCTAGATGATCTTGAGGTAGATGTAATTGATGAAGATGTTATTCGTCTTCGTGAAGAGCTATCTGAGCAAATTCGTGCTTTAGGTGAACTTAGAAAAATGGCTGCGATGCATGGTTTTGATATCTCTAAACCAGCTCACACCGCTAAGGAAGCCTTTCAATGGCTTTATTTCGGATACCTTGCTGCTATTAAAGAACAGAATGGTGCGGCTATGTCGCTGGGTCGAGTATCTTCCTTCTTAGATATTTACTTGCAACGAGACTTAAGTGAGGGGACCATTACTGAAGAACAAGCTCAAGAACTTGTAGACCACTTTGTCATGAAACTTCGTATCGTTAAATTTCTACGCACACCTGACTATAATGAATTATTTAGTGGAGATCCAACTTGGGTAACTGAATCTATCGGTGGTATGTCCACGAACGGACAAACAAGAGTAACCAAGAACAGCTTCCGTTTCTTGCATACACTTTATAACCTAGGACCAGCACCAGAGCCAAATCTAACTGTATTATGGTCTGATCAACTACCTGAGGGATTCAAAAAGTATTGTGCCAAAGTTTCGATAGAAACCAGTTCGATTCAATACGAGAGCGACGATTTAATGCGTCCAATCTATGGGGATGACTATGGTATTGCTTGCTGTGTATCTGCTATGAAGATTGGTAAACAAATGCAATTCTTCGGTGCGCGTGCGAACTTGGCTAAATGTATGCTCTACGCCATTAATGGCGGTATTGATGAGAAATCTGGAGCTCAGGTTGGACCAGAGTATCCAGCCATCACTTCGGATGTCTTGGATTATGATGAAGTGATGAAACGCTTCAAGCCGATGATGCAGTGGTTAGCGAAGCTATATATGAACACACTGAATGTTATTCATTATATGCACGATAAGTATTCGTACGAGCGGATTGAAATGGCACTTCATGACCGTGATATTTTGCGGACGATGGCTTGTGGTATTGCCGGACTGTCTGTTGCGGCAGACTCTCTAAGTGCAATCAAGTATGCCAAAGTTAAACCGATCCGTAATGAAAAAGGCATCGCTGTCGATTTTGAAATTGAAGGGGAGTTCCCTTGTTACGGTAATAATGATGACCGTGTCGATAATATTGCCGTTGAGCTTGTAGAAACGTTCATGACCATGATCCGTAAAAATAAAGCTTATCGTAATGCACTCCCTACTCAATCCGTCCTAACGATAACTTCTAATGTTGTATACGGTAAGAAAACCGGCACAACTCCAGATGGACGTAAAGCTGGTGAGCCATTCGCACCGGGCGCGAACCCTATGCATGGCCGTGATAAGAAGGGTGCTCTTGCATCACTTAGTTCAGTAGCTAAATTGCCCTATGAGGATAGTCTAGATGGAATCTCAAACACCTTCTCCATTGTTCCTAAAGCTCTGGGTAAGGAAGAGGAAGTCCGTAAATCAAATCTCGTTGCCATGCTAGATGGATACTTCGGTGGTGGTGCACATCACCTAAACGTCAATGTATTTGATCGCGAGCAACTGATAGATGCTATGGATCATCCTGAGAATTATCCACAACTTACGATCCGTGTCTCTGGATATGCAGTTAACTTTGTTAAACTGACTCGTGAACAACAGTTAGACGTAATTAATCGTACGTTCCATGGCTCGATGTAACAGCACTTGTCATATCGATATATATCCAACTAGACTAGCGGATGCGGAAAGGATGACTTCCTATGATTAAAGGCCATATCCATTCTTTGGAGACCTTTGGAACGGTAGACGGACCAGGCATCCGCTTTGTCCTTTTCATGCAAGGATGCTTGTTGAAGTGCCAGTACTGTCATAATCCAGATACTTGGTCAATGAATGAGGGCAAAGAAATGACAGTTGAGGATGTCCTAGCTGAAATAGAACCTTATCTGAACTACTATCGTTCTTCGGGGGGCGGTTTAACCGTTTCGGGCGGTGAACCTACGCTTCAGTCTCATTTTGTAGCTGAATTGTTTCAAGAAGTGAAGAAACGTTGGAATTTGCATACGACGCTTGATAGTAACGGTTTTAACGAGGCGGAGAGAATACATCAATTATTAGAAGTAACGGATCTTGTTCTTCTAGACATTAAGCATATTGATGATGACAAGCATATTAAGTTAACCGGTAAATCGAATGATCGCACATTACGTACGGCACAGTGGTTATCGGAGAATGGCCGTAAAATGTGGATTCGTCATGTATACGTTCCAGGTATTCATGATCAGGAAGAAGATTTGATCAACCTAGGTAGATTTATGGGTACACTAAATGGTGTCGAAAAGTTTGAAATTCTTCCTTATCATCAGATGGGTATTTATAAGTGGGAAGCTCTGGGGAAAGAATATCCTCTTCAGGGTGTACCCTCTCCATCAGACGAGGAAGTAAAGCGTGCTTACCGTTTAATAGAAGAAGGACGAAGACAGACAACTTCTTTATAGTAAAAAAGTAATATAAGCGCGATAAATGTAGCCCCTTTCCACGGAAAGGGGTGTTTTTATCATTATAGAAGATTTTATCCCTATCATTAGCAGAATATCGTCCTTACAAAGTAGGACATTCTTACTATAATGAAGAGGTAATAAACAATAGTTTGAGGGGGATTAATCAATGAAAATGAAGAGAAGTTTGATGCTGTTATTGTCTTTATGTTTTGCATCTTCACTTGCTTTAACAGGTTGTGGAAGCGATACCAATAAGACAACAGAAGGTTCGGATTCACCTAAAACAGACACTAAAACAGATGATCCGAAGTCAGTTGAACCCCTTGAAATGACACTTCGTCATACACAAGTAGGTGCAGATAAACAGAAACGTTTTGCCATTCTTCAAGACGTTGTTAAAAAGGTTGAAGAAGAGAATGCAGGTCTAAAGTTTAAACTGGACGGCGTTGAATCAGACGTTAACCGTAAAGAAAAACTTCGTGGAGAGATGGCTGCGGGTAACCCGCCAGATATCTTCGATCTATTTGGTAGCCCGGATTCCAAAGTTTATGCTAAAGAAGGTAAACTGCTTGATCTAACTCCGATCCTTGATGAACTCGGTATTAAAGACAAATTCAGTTCTTTGGAACCGTTTACTTACGAAGGTAAAATATATGGTCTTCCAATTGGTGGATCAGGCGAAGGATTCTTCTATAACAAAGAATATTTTGAGAAGAAGGGTCTGAAAGTTCCTACGACTATGGCTGAACTTGATCAAATTCTTGCAACCATCAAATCTGATGGTAAAGTTCCAATGGCTGGTGCTTCCAAAGCAGGTTGGGTACCTTTGATGCTTGCTAACCAATTGTGGTCTCGTTATGCCGGTTCAGATGTTACTTCTAAATTTGTTAAGGGAGAAGCTAAATGGAGTGATCCAGCTGTCGTTAAAGGTTTTGCTAAGTATAAAGAGTGGGTAGACAAAGGATACTTCAAAAAAGGTGAACTTGGTTTTGAATATGCTGAGTATACAACTCAATTTACTAGTGGCGAAGCAGTCTTGCTGTATGACGGAACTTGGAAATCTTCCGTATTTAAAGCAGGTGAGTCTGGTGAGAAGTTGATCGGCAAAGTTGGATTCTTCAATCTTCCTCCAGTTGATGGCGGTGCTGGAGATCAAACCTCCCTTATGCGTGACGTAAACAATGGTTATGGTTTCTCCGCAACTGTAGCTGAAGATCCTCGTAAGCTAGCAGCTGTTAAGTCTTTCATTAAAGATTTGTTTAACGAAGAGATGCAGATCCGTGGTCTAGTGGATGATGGTGTACTTCCTGCAATGAAGATTGATGCAAGCGTACTTTCTTCTAAAATCACTGATGATTTGATGAAAGAAATCGTCAACGTATTGAATGAATCCAAAACTTCATTCCCTGCATTTGACTCACTTGTTCAAGCGGATGTAACTACTGAAATCAGTAATATCCAAATTCAAAAGCTGATTGGTAACCAAACAACTCCTGAGAAAATGGGAGAAGCTCTTCAAAAGGTTCAAGAAGAGGCTAACTCAGCTTCGGAATAATAATTTATTTTCAAGTGTGTGCCCCGGGAATTTGCTGGGGCACACGCCTTTCTATTAGTAGAAAAAGTAATAGACATCACTTCCGGATGATATCCGGGTTGGGAGGCACTTCATGAACAAGGCATTGAAGAATCCAATGTTATACATCGTACTCATTCTTCCCTGTTTAATTCTATTTGGTATGTTTTTTCTATATCCAATCTTTAGTGCTATACGATACAGTTTCACGAGCTGGAATGGCGTATCCGCTACACCTAAATTTATTGGGTTAGATAACTTCACCAAAGCATTAACTGAGGAAAGATTTTGGCTCGCAGCAAGAAATAACGGTTTCTTTATCTTATTTTCAGTAGGAATCCAAGTTCCATTAATTATATTTTTCTCCCTTCTGATCGCAAATGTTAAGAAACTTAAAGGGCTTTACAAGACAGCGGTTTTTTTACCATCAATTATGTCTACAGCCGTTATTGGTATTCTATGGGGATTCATTTATGAACCGAATATCGGATTATTGAATAGCATTTTGAAGGTTTTCGGAATAGAGCCATTATATTGGCTAGCTGATGAGAAATACGCGATGATTTCGATCCTACTTACAAATGCTTGGCAATGGACAGGATTCTATATTGTAATGGTACTGGCTGCAATTCTATCGATTCCTCGCGAACTTGACGAAGCTGCTGCAATTGACGGTGCTTCCGGTATGCAACGAGCCTTCTCGATAACATTACCTTTAATTAAACCAATTATATCTGTGGTTATTATGCTTTCTATTGCAGGAGCAATGAAGGCTGCTGATATTGTTATCGTTATGACCAAGGGTGGACCTGCGGGCAGCACGGACGTTATGGCAACCTACATGATCAAATACGCAATCACAAACTTTAAATATGGTTACGGTAACGCTATTGCAGTTTTGATTTTCATTTTCACACTAATTCTGACTGCATTGTACCAGTTACTCGTTGCACGTCGTAGTGAAAGGATTGAATACTAATGTCTAGGCTGATTAAAAAGTTATTGCCACATATTGTACTCATGGCCTATTTGTTAGTTATTCTTTTTCCGTTTCTATTTGTTATTTTCTCATCGGTCAAAAAGGATAATAACTCTATAGCACTCAATCCGTTCGGTATTCCAAAAACATTTGAATTCGGGAACTACGTTGAGGCATGGGTCAATGCCAAAATAAGCACCTATTTTTTCAATAGTATGTATATATCTATTCTGTCAGCAGTTGTTTCTATTTTAATTGCTTCTATGTTTGCTTTTGCAATCACACGGATGCGTCATCATAAAATAAGTGCAATACTGGGTGCTGTGATTTTAGTCGGCATGCTAATACCGAATAATGCATTGATGTTACCTATCTATTTACTCGTTAAAAAGCTTGGCATTCTCAATACACACAAGGCTTTAATTATACCTTATATTGCCAATGCACTTCCTTTTTCAGTCATTATTTTATCCGCATTTATGAAGTCCTTACCTAGTGAAATTGAGGAAGCAGCGGTTATGGATGGGTTGAATGCACAGGGAATATTTGCTAGGATTATAATACCTTTAACGGTTCCGGCCATGGTTACGGTATTTATCGTTAACTTTCTCGGCAACTGGAATGAATTCTTGCTTGCCAATTATTTTCTCTCGGACGATGCGAAGCGAACGCTTCCAGTCGGAATGGTTCAGTTCCGTGACCAATATCAGATGAACTACGCGCAAATGTCAGCAGGTATTGTATATAGCGTTGTTCCTGTTATTGTTCTTTACGCTATTCTTCAAGAAAAAATTATTGAAGGAGTTACAGCAGGTAGTGTTAAGGGATAATTCTCGCACAGAATGGAAGAAAGCGTATGAATTTGCGCGTCAAATTATTACTAGCTTTTGTAATCCTTATTATCGTTCCTTTATGTATCTTGGGCGCTATAACTTTCATAGTTACCTCTAATTCCATAGAAGAGAAATACAGCCGTCAAACGGAATATTCGCTTAAAGCAATCAGTTACAGTATTTCAAATGTCTTTAAACAAATGGATAATGTGACGGACAGCGGTATTGGTACCTCAGTATTTCATATGGCTTTGAATGCGAAAGATCCAACGAAACAGGATTTAAATGCTACCGAACAATTGAATTTGAATGCAAGTCAACGTAACTTCCGTAATTTGCTGTACAACCATCCATCGATAAGTTATGCCTTCCTTTACAATTTGCACGGGAATAACAATATCGTTTCTATTTTTAATAAAGAAGATTTTGCGGCAATGAGCTTCAATAAGTTTAAGGAGCAACCTTTATACAAAGAGGTTACTGACCTGAACGCAGTTCCTAAATGGCTTGCACCGCATGAGTATCCCGAAATTACAGGTGTCGAACCTGTGTTTACGCAAATCAGACTAATTAAGGAAATTAGTACACTGAAGAACATAGGTATTCTAGTTGTGCAAATTAAAAGCTGGGATATCGAATCTATTTTTCGAAATCTGTCTTTAGATCAAACAATGGGCTCCACACATTTTATGCTGGTTAATGATGATGGGCTGATCTTGTTCGATCCATTGCAATCGCTGGATGGTCAAAAAGTTCAGTCCCTCATGAACCAACCTGTTCTTTTTGAAAAGGGTTATCAAAGCTTTAAGGCTGATTTTAATCACAATAAAAGTATTGTTTCGATGTACCATCTTAAAGATTATCCTTGGAGTATCATATCTGTAACTTCATGGGATTCATTATCTAAAGAGACAAGGGTCTTTGCTGAATGGTTTATTGGAATAACATTACTTTGCCTTTTTGCAGCAGTTACATTTAATGTAGTGTTTATGAACCGTATAACGGGTTCTATAGCTGTGATTGTTCGTTTTATGCGTAGAGTTGAGGGCGGCGACTTTAAAGTTCGTGTTGAAGATAAGGGTAAAGATGAGCTGCATGTTTTATCCAAAGGATTTAACGATCTGGTCGATAAAATAAATCTCTTGTTCACACAAATTCAGAAAGAACAAAAACAGAAGAATCAAGCTGAGCTTCGTGTGCTTCAAGCGCAAATTAAACCGCACTTTTTATTTAATACGCTAGAATCTATTAATGTTCTAGCCATGCAGAACGAGGGAGCCAAAGTAAGTGAAATGGTATACCGCTTGGGTAATATTCTTCGGATTAGTATCCAAGGTAAGGAAGTAATCACGTTGGAAAAAGAATTGGATCATCTGCGAAGCTATTTAGAAATTCAGAAGTTCCGTTTCGAGGATGTTTTTGATTATGAAATAGATGTTCCCAAAGATCTGCTAAAAAGAAGTATACTGAAGTTAACGCTTCAGCCTCTGGTTGAAAATAGTATCCAGCATGGTTTTGAAGGTATTTCTTATAAGGGAATGATCCGTATTAGCTGCTGGAGTGCTCAGGGGAAATTGATTTTGCAAATTGAAGATAATGGAATTGGGATTGGGTCGGAGCAGCTATTAGCCTTTGAATATATGTCAGATCAGAATGAGAACACGGAAGTAGTAAATCCTAGCATGCCAGTGAATCATGAACGTAGAGGTTTAGGCGTGAGAAGTGTTGCTGATCGGATCAGAATTCATTACGGTGATATCTATGGTTTGTTTATTTGTTCTTCGAGCAGTACCGGCACAATCATACGATGCATTGTACCAAACGATGAGTGGGGGGAACTCTGATGTTGAAAGTACTGCTAGTTGATGATGAAGCACCCATATTAAACAACCTGAACAAAGTAATTCAGTGGACAGAGTTGAATATGGAAGTGATGGGTCTTGCCCGCAGTGGGCAGGAAGCGCTAGCTCTTTGTGAGCAGCAAGCTCCTGATATTGTCTTGAGCGATATTCGTATGCCTGTAATGGATGGCTTGACCTTTATTTCAGAATTGAGACAAAGAGGTTGCACAGCTGAGGTGCTCCTGCTAACTGGATATCAAGAATTTGAATATGCAAGGCTTGCCATTAAATACAAAGTGCGCGATTATATTTGTAAGCCTATTCATTACAAGGAACTGGAAAATACACTCCGTTTGATTGGTGACCAATTGATACGGAGTCGAAAGCTAGATCCACTTCAATTTGCAGCCAGTCATCTGAAAAAGCAAGATACCGCAGAATCTGCTAAGAAATCATCACAGCAGCTAATTGCTGATGCGATTACTTATATTATGGGTAGGCTGGATAAAGATTTAGGCATCGAAGAACTCGCCGGACATCTGGGTATAAGCTGCAGTTATTTTTGTCTTTTGTTCAAAAATCATGTAGGTATCACATTCGTTGAGTACTTAACCAACCAACGAATTGAAGCTGCCAAATATCTACTTACTCACAGTGATAAGAGTGTCACTCAGATTGGGGCAGGTATTGGCTATCATGAAAGAAGATATTTCACGAAGGTATTTCAGCGTTACACGGGCATGACACCTTCTGAATACCGTGAACAAGTCAAAGATTGTTCTGTTAGTTAATATATATTTACATACTTCATTTATGAGCAAAGGTGCGTGATTAACAGTGAAAATGTCTAATCTTACGTTGGAAGAAAAAATTGGCCAAATGTTTATTTGCGGATTTCATGCTTTAGAACCAGATGATCATATTAAACAACTTATTGAGAAATATCACATTGGCGGTGTGATCTATTTCCGTCGAAATATTGATGAATTAGAACAAGTTGCCAAAATGTCCTCTTCACTTCAGGAAGTGGCAAAGGAGAGCGGTAATTTGCCACTCTGGATTGCTATTGATCAAGAAGGAGGTATGGTTACTCGAATTGATCATAAGAAAATGAGTCGTATACCCGGAAACATGGCTTTAGGTGCCACAAATAACCCGGAATACAGCTACAAAGTATCTGCCATCAGTGCAGAGGAACTGCTTACCTTAGGCATTAATATGAATTTTGCTCCTTGTCTTGATGTGAATAATAATGCACGTAATCCGGTCATTGGGGTCCGGTCGTTCGGGGAAAATGCAGGCCTTGTTTCTGAGCATGGTTCTGCAGTAATTAAAGCACTTCAAGACAAGGGCGTTTCAGCTGCTGCTAAACATTTTCCAGGACATGGAGATACTAGCGTTGATTCTCATATGGGGCTTGCGGAGGTCTCTCATGATAGGAACCGTCTGAATTCGATTGAGTTAAAGCCTTTCGTCAGAGCTATTGAAGAAGGCGTAGATCTGATCATGACGGCACATGTTATATTTCCAGCATTTGAATCTGAGAAGATTCCAGCTACGTTATCTAAATCAGTACTAACGGGTCTCCTACGAGATGAACTGGGTTTTGAGGGTGTCATTGTTACAGACTGTCTAGAAATGCACGCCATTGCTAAGTACTTCGGTATTGGTGAAGGAGCTGTGAGAGCCATAGAGGCTGGTGCTGATTGCGTCCTAGTAAGTCATACACTAAGCGATCAAAGCAGCGCTATTGAAGCTGTTAAAGAGGCCGTTCTCAGTGGTAGAATTGCTGAAAGTGTAATCGACCGGGCGGTTGAGCGCATTTTGAACTTGAAAGAAAAACGATTAAAGTCATTAACCGTGGTTGATTCTCCTGTGTTTTTGAATAGAGAAGACAAACCAGTTGTTGACAGCTTGCTTAAAGAAGTTGCTTGCAAGAGCATTACCCTTGTAAAAGATGAAGGTCAGTTACCTTTAGCGACTAATGAAGCTGTTCTTGTCATCTGGCCAGAGGTACGTCAAGAGACTCAGGTGGATGAACCTTGGACTGATGTATTTACTTTAGGACAGACACTATCAAGTTATATAGATAATGTTGAAGAAATACGCATTAGTGCGGAGCCTTCCGAGGAAGAGATTGATAAAGTGGTTCAAGCTGCACAATCTGTGAATCAAGTGGTATTTGCTACGTATACATCGGGAAGTGACCTTCCTGAGGGTCAGCGCCAAATCGTGGAACGGATTCTGAAGCTTAAGCTTGGACATTTTATTGTAGCGTCTACACGTAATCCTTATGATTTAAACGACATTCCAGGAACTCCTGCTTATGTATGCTGTTACGAGAACACTCCTTATTTTATGGAAGCTCTTGCTAGTATTCTGGTGGGGAAAAGTAAGGCTGAGGGAACGCTTCCGGTAAGCTTAAATGAAGGCCTCCACGCTAATTAGGATAAGAAATATTTGTATTTATAAATGATAATAAACGGAAGGTTCCCGCCCGGGAATACCTTTCGTTTATTTATTTACATCACTTTTAGAAACTTTTTGCGATATTTTGCGTCTATTAGTATGTCTTTTAAGGGTATATAGCGTGGACCGACTGCTCATCTGTATATCTACAGTGCGAATTTACGGTAATGAAGCAGTTACAAAAATGGGTTAAAAGGAGCTAGACAATGAATTTCAAGAAACTAACATGGATTGCTGTGTTAGCTGTATCACAGACAGCATTGGTGCTTCCAGCCAGTGCAGCAGCTGTGGTTACGCAACCGCAAAACACAAGTGTAACTCAAGAAATGAACGGGAATGTTCTATCCGGTTCAGATGTTTCAAACAAAGCTATTACGAACGGTACGAGTACCGTTGATGGCACTACAGTGAGCGCAGGTACATCGGAAAAGGTTGACTCTACTTCCGGTAACACAGGAACTGTCGAGAAGAAAGCAATGACCGGTTCGACAGATACAAAAGGAACTACAGGAACCACAGGAACTACAGGTACTACAGCAACATCAGGCACCATAGATACACCAAGTACACCAGCTACTAAAGAAACTACGAGCACCACGGATACTCCTGCTGCAAGTGAAGTAACTGGTATTTCAGAAGGTACTGGGGATACAAACGCAAGCTCATCTGCTGTTGACGCAAAGCCTGGTACACCAAGTACTCAAACTATTTCTGATAGTTCAAGTAATCAATTAATTCTGATGATGAACAGCAACAAGATGTATCAGAATGGGAAATTATATTTGGCTGGTCAACCGATGGCGGTAAAGAATGGCGTGTCGTACGTAGCTATTCGCGCGATGGTAGAACGGGCAGGCCTGAAACTTACTTATAATAACCAAACGAAAGAAACAATTATCAATAAAGATGGTAATGAGTTACGTTTCAAAACAAACAGTACTTCATATCGAGTTAACGGCGTAGTGAAGACGATGAAAGGTAAATCTTATCAGCAAAAGAACGTATTTATGGTTCCATTGACCTCGATTACGCAAGCGCTGAATATCCCTTACACTGTTGATCAGGCTCAGAAACGGGTAATTCTTACGCTATCTACGAAGCCAGTTGCAACTTTTAAGGTTCAGCCTTCTGAAATATTTGCAGGTGAAACTGCAGTAACTTATGAATCAAACGCAAAATCACCGAGCGGTTTGCCGATTGTGAATGAGCGCTGGGAAGGCAAAGAAGATGTGTTCCAGAATGCAGGTTCCTTTACGGTTACACATTACGTGCAGGATTCATCCGGACAGTGGAGTGATCCTTACTCTGTTACTGTGAATGTCCTCCAGCCTAATCAGCCGCCTGTCGCTAATTTCGTAACGAATAAAGATGAGTATAAAATGGGCGAAATGGTCACCATTACGGATCAAAGCTCAGATGATGAGAATGCGATCGTAGATCGTCAATGGCTGAACAACCGTCTAGCCTTTTTCGAACCGGGTCCAGTGACAATCAAACTTACAGTTACGGATAAGCATGGCGCTGTAGGTGAGTATGAGAAAACAATTAATATTACAAATGAAACACTTTATAGTCAGGAAGATTTTAATAAGATCTTTGTTCCAATTGGTGAGAAGTACACATTTGATGGCACTAAAGTTCCAACTTGGAATAAGGCCAACTATACATTTACTTCTGAGCCAGCAACATTAATTCGTAGTAACAGCCCTGAAACGGTTTACTCCGAAGGTATCCTATATCAAGAAACATCGATGGGTAGCACACGTTTTATGATCCATCATGTCAATTCCTTATCTAAAGATACCAAAGTGTATGTTATTGCAACGAATACCTACACCGATGTACCAGCTAACATCAACATCCTTAATTCGGGATTTGGTGGACCAAGTCCATTCCCAACGGCAACAGGAAAGGTTTCGGTTGAGAAGTATTTTAACTCCATGACATCAGGGGCAAATCGCCAAGATATTCACTTGAATCCAGGTGAAAGCAAAGTAATCTTTAACGATTTGAGCAATGCAAAGCTTAAACCAGGTCAAGTTATTTCATTACTTGCGGATACATTTAGTGATTATCCAATTAAATATACAGTGGTCATGGTTGATGCAGCTAAAGATCCATTAACAGCACTACCGTATCTTACGAATCTGGAGCGTGATGTCCATAATCGTGGAACATATCCTGATTCAGTACGAGTTGTGAAATATGACGAACAAATTGGTAGCACGCCTACACGATTCGTGCTGGGTGATAACAAAGATGATCCTAACATGACAGGACTTGATGGTATTTATGGTACTGAGTCTTCCAATGCAGGTAACTTTGGTGCCATGTACAAAATGACATTTAGCAAAGTTGCTCCAAATACGATCATCACCCTGAATCCTAGAGGTGGCCCATACGGTGGCGTTCTT
The DNA here is from genome assembly GCF_000576305.1 of Paenibacillus pini JCM 16418. Taxonomy (GTDB): domain Bacteria; phylum Bacillota; class Bacilli; order Paenibacillales; family Paenibacillaceae; genus Paenibacillus_AQ; species Paenibacillus_AQ pini. The sequence continues at coordinate 512,268 of NZ_BAVZ01000002.1, forward strand.
ATGGTCGATGGACGCATTGTTCAAACAAGTGCTGGCCTTGTAAATGCACCGAATGAAACAAGCGTACTTGCTCGTACTAGCAATTATGAGCAAAGTGTAGAGATTTGGTATACACCTGCACCAGGCAGTAACTTACCAATCAACTTGTTGTTCATGCCTATCCCACCATCTAAGAATTAAGAGCTATCATACTTTTCTATTATTTCTAAAAAAGAATAATAAAATACCCGTTCTCTCGCATCCCTGCGAAGAACGGGTATTTTTATTTGTATAAACAAGGGAGCATAAATTTCAAAGCTTAAGCAGATCTGCTTTTCCATAATAAGAAGATGAAGAAGGGAGCTCCGATTGCTGAGGTGAATACTCCAACTGGAATATCCAACGGATCAAAGAGAGTACGGGCTAAAACATCGGCTGTAACCACGATGAAAGCACCAACTAGAGCGCTTGCGGGTATAAGAGATCCATAGGAGGGTCCGACTAACTTGCGGGCTATATGAGGGGCTAAGAGCGCCACAAAACCGATAGCTCCTCCTACTGAGATACCAGCTCCAGCTAATCCGACTGCTGTGAAGAGAAGTATAGTCCGATCTTTTTCAACAGCACTTCCCGCACCAGCTGCTAGATCATCGCCTAGCTGTAGCATATTAATGCGTCTTGCGAATACAAGGCTAAGTCCAGTAAGGATAATAAACCAAGGCAGTATCATATTTACATGCTTCCAAGAGGTTCCATATACACTACCAAGCAGCCAATCGAAGGCTTTTTGCGCCACATCACTTGGCCCCGTCACGAGAAGCATTGTGGATAATGAAGTAGAAACGGAACCAATTCCTACGCCGATCAGCACCAGCATAAGAGGGTTAACTCCATTTTTGCGAGACAGTATATAAATAAGCACGGTTGTTAATGTTGCTCCGATAAATGCTGCTGGGGGTAACCAGAATACACTTGCAGAAGGAATCAACGTAATAACCGCTGTAGTTGCGACTGATGCTCCTCCAGTTACGCCCATAACATCGGGAGAAGCGAGAGGATTTCGGATCAATCCTTGAGTTATTGCCCCGGAAATAGCCAAGCAAGCGCCTACCATAGCACCAACTAACGTACGTGGAAGACGTAGCTTCTGAACAACGACAACATCTAACGCATTTCCCTGATGAAATAGGGCTCTAATAACATTCCACGGGTTCACATATTTCGTACCGAATCCAATGCTAACAATAATGGATAGAAGTACAAGAGCACTGAGTAGAGCTAGAATGACAATTTGCCTTCTGGAGGTAAGAAAAGAGGCGTTAGTACCCCACCGAACAGAAATGGAGCTTTGAGATTTAGAGGATCGGCTCATTTTTGTAGCATCCCCTTTCTAGCGGCATGAATAAAGAACGGAACACCAATAATGGCAGTCATGACCCCAATGGGTATTTCACGTGGCTCAGCTATAAAACGCGAAGCAATATCAGCTAGCAAAAGGAGTACTCCACCTAAAATTGCACTATAGGCTACAAGCAGCGTACGTCTTTGCCGATGATGCTTCTGGCAATATGAGGAATCACAAGTCCGACAAATCCGATGGGACCAGCAACGGCCACAGAGCTGCCTGCAAGAATGACAATAAGTAATCCCATTGTTAATTTAAGCAGTACTGTTTTTTGACCCAAACTACGGGCTACATCATCACCAAGCATTAATGTATTAATGGAAGATCCAATCAGCAATGCTACGATCCATGCAATGATCATGTAGGGAAGTAGGTTTAGTAAAATATCCAAGCTTCTACCTTCTACAGAACCTGATATCCAGAAGAGAACCTCCTCCATTGCGCTGTCACCGATGATAAGCATACCATTGCTGAGAGAGCTGCAGAATGCTGTAATCGCAGCGCCAGCAAGTGTAATTTTCAAAGGAGTAAGGCCCTGTCTACCTGCTGAGCCAAGGATGAATACGAATAAACAACTGACTCCAGCTCCAAGGAAGGCGATCCAAGTAAATGATGCTAATGAATTCACTCCGAATAACACCAATGCTGCAACGACAAATAATGAAGCTCCGGCGTTTATTCCGAAAATACCCGAATCCGCGAGCGGATTCTTGGTAAGTGATTGTAACAATACCCCACATATACCAAGGCTACCGCCGACGAAAGCAGCGATTAAAGCACGAGGAACACGTACATCACGCACAATAATATGTTCAGTACTTCCATTATAGGAAGTGAAAGCATCAACCACTTGTCGCCAACTTGTACTGTGCACACCGAATATGATACTTGCAGCAATACATAGTAGAAGGAGGAGTATGCCTGCAAAAAGACCGATCCATCTGTGGGCTTTCTTATGTAGCCATGCGCATTGCAAGTTTAATCCCTCTTTCCTAAAACGTAACTGATGAATGTTGCATGGTTAAAACAGAGCAATATATTAAAGTTTAAGGGGATGAGCAAGGCTTGTCAATGAGTATGATTCTCAATAAAAGCACTATGAAGTTCCCCATTTTCTAATAGTAAAATAAAGGCATAGAGCTCATCTTAGAGTCTTTGATGAGGTTGACACAGATATATTTTTCGATTACGATAGATGACGATATTGATAATCATTATCAAATATAGACAAGATATGCAAAAGGGGAGAGTTTTACATAATGAAGAAGAAGTGGAATGGCATGATCTTAATGCTGCTTGCGGTTGTCCTAGTTTTGTCCGCATGTGGTAAAGACAGTGGAGAAGCAACAAGCAATAATACAAATAAGGGTGCGGCTGAAACAAGTGATTCGGCAGACCGCTCTATTGATACAATTATGGGAAAAGTAAATGTGCCAGCCCATCCTAAACGGGTGGTCGTACTGACAAATGAAGGAACAGAAGCTTTATTGTCCGTTGGCGTGAAGCCAGTTGGAGCAGTGAAATCTTGGACGGGAGACCCTTGGTACCCGCATATTAAAGATCAAATGCAAGATGTAGTTAATGTGGGTGAAGAAGGACAGCCGAACGTTGAAGCGATCGTTGCATTGAAACCAGATCTAATTCTAGGTACTAAAATGCGTCACGAAAAAATCTATGACCAGCTTAGCGCAATTGCTCCTACTGTGTTCTCAGAAACACTGCGTGGAGAATGGAAAGAGAACTTCAAACTGTGGACGAATGCCATAAATGAGCAAGCTAAGGGAGAAGAAGTCCTAGCTGCTTATGACAAGCATGTAGCGGATATCAAAGCTAAAGCAGGAGACAAATTAAAAGAAAAAGTATCGATGGTTCGCTTTATGCCAGGTAAAGCTCGTATGTATTATAAGGACACATTCTCTGGTTTGATCTTGAAGGAATTAGGGTTTGCACGCACTAAAGCACAGGATAACGATGGATTTTTTGATAATGTAGGTAAAGAACGTATTCCAGAAATGGATGGAGATATCTTGTTCTATTTCACTTATGAAACAGGTAACGGTGAAGGTAGTCAAATGGAGAAAGAATGGACAAATGATAAGCTGTGGAAGAATCTCGACGTCGTGAAGAAAGGCAATGCCCACCGTGTAGATGATGTCATTTGGAATACGTCTGGTGGTGTACTTTCAGCAAACCTGATGTTGGATGATTTGAAGAAATATTTTGATATCCAATAATTTAGGATCTAACAGGAGGGGCCTTCATGTGAAGGTCCTTTTTTTCAGTTAGAGTGCTTCATTGACTCCGATTTTATTTTAAGGCATTATGAATAGTAGACACATTACAAATGGGGAGGATGGGCGTATGCTGTCGACAGAACAAATTATTGAAACGATGTCGGAACAGGGACTGCGAATAACTGACCAGCGTAAGACGCTCGCCAAATTATTTGGTGAAAATAAAGGATATTTGTCTGCCAAGGATGTATACGAGTTCATGTGTAAAAAGTACAGTGGACTGAGTTTTGATACCGTATATCGTAACCTGAGGGTCATGCATGAACTAGGCGTGCTGGAACAAATTGTTTTTGAAGAAGGTATTAAATTTAAAGCAAGCTGCAATCAAGATGATCACCATCATCATTTGATCTGTCTGCAATGTCAGAAAACATATCCAATTCGTTTCTGTCCTGTTGATTTAACGGATGCTCCGGATGGGTTTAAAGTCGTTAAACATAAATTTGAAGTGTTCGGATACTGCAAAGATTGCCAACAGGCTGATACTATAGAAGCGAAAACCAGTGAACGTTCGGATAACAAGAGCGAAGTGTCCTGATGAGTGTGATGCGCAGAGTGACTCAAGGACCAATCGTCGCTTATCGTAAATATATTTCTCCGCTTAAACCAGCGACTTGTCGCTTTTATCCAAGCTGTTCGGCCTATGCTTTAGAAGCAATTGAAGTGCATGGAGCTGCCAAAGGTACGTGGCTAGCGGCTAAACGTATTGCTAAGTGCCAGCCGTTTCATCCGGGAGGGGTGGACTTGGTTCCACCACGAAAAGACCAGAGCGATACGCCGAATACGACCGATGGTCACAGCCGTTTAACTTGACACCCTTATTGGTGTTCAGTATATTAATGAATATATGACATTTCCGAGGAATGGATGAGTACGTAAATACAGCTTAGTTCAGAGAGCCGGGGTAGCTGCAAACCGGTATGAGGTGTTTTACGGAATATGGTCCGGGAGGAACTACTTTCGAGCGACAGGCTTGCAGCATGATATAGGCTGACCTGAGTAAGGGAGTTGCGTGATCCAGCGATAATGGACGGTATCAGCTTATGCTGGAACCGATGGAGCCTGCTACCTGTGAAGGTAGGGGGAATTTGGGTGGTAACACGTGAGAGAACTCTCGTCCCATATTGGGACGGGATTTTTTTGTGCTTATTTTTAAGTACAAATCAGAAGGGATGGATAAACAATGGCTGAGAAGAAGACATTTTATTTGACAACACCGATCTATTATCCTAGTGACAAGCTACACATTGGCCATGCATATACGACAGTGGCTGGCGATTCCATGGTTCGTTACAAGAAGCTACGCGGCTATGATGCTCGTTATTTGACGGGTACTGATGAACATGGACAGAAAATTGAACGTAAAGCAGCAGAAATGGGTAAAACCCCGCAGCAATTTGTTGATGACATTGTGGCAGGTATTAAGGAACTATGGACTAAACTTGATATTTCGAATGATGATTTCATCCGTACGACAGAGGAGCGTCATACAACAGTCGTGCAGGAAGTATTCGAACGTTTACTTGCTCAAGGGGATATTTATAAAGGTGAATATGAAGGTTGGTATTGTACACCTGATGAATCATTCTTCCTCGAGCGACAACTTGTGAACGGGAACTGTCCTGATTGTGGACGACCAGTCGAACGAGTGAAGGAAGAGAGTTATTTCTTCAAAATGAGTAAGTATGCTGATCGTTTGCTTGATTACTATGAGCAGCATCCTGATTTCATTCAACCCGTTTCACGTAAGAATGAAATGATTAACAATTTTATTAAACCAGGTCTTGAAGATCTGGCTGTATCGCGTACAACTTATGACTGGGGTATCAAAATCAAGAGTGATCCTAAGCACGTTATTTATGTTTGGATTGATGCGCTACTTAACTATATTACGGCACTTGGTTACGGTTCGAAGGACACCACATTATTTGACAAGTACTGGCCTGCAGATGTGCATTTAATGAGTAAGGAAATTGTACGTTTCCATACCATTTACTGGCCAATTATTCTTATGGCGCTTGACTTGCCGCTACCGAAGAAGATTTTTGCTCACGGCTGGTTATTGATGAAGGACGGTAAAATGTCTAAATCTAAAGGTAATGTGGTAGATCCAGTTACACTAATTGATCGCTATGGCCTCGATTCATTGCGTTATTACCTGCTAAGAGAGGTTCCTTTCGGAGCAGATGGTACATTTACACCTGAAAGTTTCGTAGAGCGAGTGAATTCAGATCTAGCGAATGACTTAGGTAATTTGTTGAACCGTACGGTTGCCATGGTAGACAAATATTTTGACGGCGAAGTGCCAGCTTATCATGCAGGAGTAACTGAATTTGATGCTACGATTGAAGAAGCAGCGAGCTTGGTATATGCCAAAGTAGAGGAAGCTATGGAGAACATGGAGTTCTCTGTAGCCCTAACAGCGATTAGTCAGTTCATTAGCCGCAGTAATAAATATATCGACGAGACACAGCCTTGGACGCTTGCTAAGGATGAATCTAAGCGTGAGGAACTGGCTTCGGTCATGACTCACCTTGTGGAGAGTCTGCGTATTGCTTCGATCCTGCTACAACCGTTCTTGACCCAAGCCCCTAAGAAAATTTGGGCACAGCTTGGTCTTGTAGAAGGAGAGCTAACAAGCTGGGATAGCGGCAAAACATTCGGTCAGTTCCCTGCGGGTACGAAACTTGTGAAGGGTGATCCGATCTTCCCAAGACTTGATGTTGAGCAGGAAGTTGCTTATATCAAGGAAGCAATGACTGTGTCAATGGGAGAGGCAAAACCTGATGCTCCTGCTTCTGATGCGGTTTCAACTAGCGTAGAGGCACCTGAGCTTAAAGAGGAAATCGGCATTGAAGATTTTGCTAAAGTCGAACTGCGTGTCGCTCAGGTCATCTCCGTTGAGCCTGTTAAGAAAGCGGATAAACTGCTGAAATTGCAGCTTGATCTCGGATACGAGCAACGTCAAGTGGTTTCTGGAATTGCGAAGTTCTATACACCGGAAGAACTGGTAGGGCGAAAGGTGATTTGCGTCACGAACCTGAAACCCGTTAAGCTGCGTGGCGAATTGTCACAAGGTATGATTCTAGCGGCTTCACATGGTGATCAGCTGACTATTGCTTCTGTCCCAGACAGCATGCCAAATGGGGCAGTTGTTAAATAAATATAAAAGAGATCAGAAGATGAGTAGAAATGAAGTCTTCCGAGCCATACTTAGACGGTACACCATAAATTGGGTGTGCCGTCTTTTTCCCGTTATATGTTGACAAAATCAAAAGGCCCATCTTATACTCTTATTAGTAAACATTACGATTAAGGTTCGAGGGGATGAAGGTTAGCGATGAAAAGGTGGAAAGTTAGAGCATCAATATTGCTAATACTGCTGATCTGTACAGCGATGTTGACCGGATGCGGAAGTACGAATTCAGCTAAATTGGCGAAGGATAAAGTAAATGTAATCACGACGTTCTATCCCATATATGAATTTGCCAAGGAAATTGGGGGGGAAGATGTGAATGTGATTAATTTGCTACCCGCAGGTGTTGAACCTCATGACTGGACTCCGCGTAGCCAGGATATCGTGAATACATCGAATGCACAGCTGTTTTTATATAATGGAGCAGGTTTAGAGGCTGGGTGCCAGGTTTCCTAAAAGGTTTAAACCGTGATACGAAGGTCAAAGCCATAGAAGTCAGTCAGGGTATTCAACTTATTGAATCGGATCATGATGAACGCGAAGAGAACGGTGGTTTATCTCTTAACGACAATCATCACATTGATCCACATACTTGGGTAAGCCCGAAGTCAGCTATCGTGATGGCTGAGCATATCAGAGATAGCTTGATTGAGACTGATCCTACTCATCAAAGTGGTTATGAAGAACGCTATGCAGCAATCCAGAAGAAACTGACCGATCTGGATCAGAAGTTCAGTTCACAATTATCGGCGGTTCCGCACCATAAAGTCGTCGTTTCCCATCAGGCCTTCGGTTATCTATGCCGCGATTATGGGTTGGAGCAACATGCAATTATGGGACTATCTCCAGATGCTGAGCCGCGTGCTAAAGATTTAGTTCAGCTTACGAATCTAGTGAAGCAAGAAGGTATCCACTATATCTTCTTTGAAGAATTAGTATCAGATCGTTTGGCTAAGACATTAGCATCGGAAACAGGTGCGAAAGTTATAGTGCTTAATCCTGTCGAAGGATTGACTAAACAGCAGGAGCAGAACGGGGACAATTATTTTACATTGATGGAGAAAAATTTGCAAAATCTAATCCTCGCTTTACAATAAAGAGAGATCGAAGAAAGGGCGGATTCAGAACATGCTATCTCTGGCGCAGGAAGATTGCCATGAACATATTATTGAGCTAGAAAATATCTCGTTCTCATATCGGGATCAACAAGTGATATCAGATCTTAACTTTGCTGCCAAGGAGCGAGATTTTGTTGGAGTTATTGGCTCGAATGGAGCGGGTAAGACAACATTATTACGGATGATTGTTGGATTGTTGCCTGTCGAGAATGGAGATATTCGTTTGTTTGGACAATCTATTCGGAAGTTTAAGGACTGGGAACGTATCGGTTATGTTCCACAGAAGAACACGTTCAATCCACTCTTTCCAGCAACGGTTAGAGAGGTTGTCTTATCTGGTCTGTACAATAACAAAAATTTGTTCCGTCGTGTTAGTAAGAGCCAACAGAGGCAGTGTGACGATGCATTAGAAGTCATGCGTATCCAGGAAATTGCGAATAAGCGTATAGGTGAACTATCGGGTGGACAGCAGCAGCGTGCTTTCTTGGCCAGAGCACTTATTAATCATCCAGATCTGCTAATTCTGGATGAACCCACCGTGGGGATTGATGCAGAAACTCAAGCTGGATTCTTCGAACTGATAACGCATATGCATGCACATCATCATATGACGTTCCTTATGGTTTCCCATGATATGGACATGATCGAAGGGTATCTTGGAAAGACTCCGAAGCAAAAAAACGGTAAAATTCAGTTTTATGTCAGACATTCGCATGAGATTCAGAACTGCGAGGAGCAAAATTTACAGCATTCTCTTACCTGATTTAAGCCTAGGAGGGCGTATCCGAAGGAGTCGTTATTATTGATAGTTGATATATTGTTTTCTGATTTTTTTGGAAGAGCTCTTGCCGGTGGGGTGTTAATAGGTATTACAGCTCCATTAATCGGTATTTTCTTGGTGTTACGTCGGTTATCCATGATCGGCGACACGCTGGCGCATGTTACGATCGCGGGTGTAGCTCTTGGTTTCTTAATTAATTTGTATCCCCTTGCAGCTGGACTTGTATTCGCTGTACTTGCATCATTCGCTATTGAGAAGCTACGTAAGGCTTATAAAAGCTATGCAGAGTTATCAATTGCGATTATTATGTCAGGTGGCGTGGCGCTTGCCTCTTTGTTTTTCACCTTAGGTATGGGGTACAATACGGATGTTATGAGCTATCTGTTCGGTAGTATTTACACACTAGATTCAACAGACCTCATGGTTGTAGGTGGGGTTACAGTCGTCGTGATTGTTGTTATCAGCCTGTTTTTTAAAGAATTCTTCTTACTTAGCTTTGAGGAAGATGCAGCGAGTGTTAGTGGTCTTCCTGTACGTATGCTGAACATGTTATTAACTGTATTAACTGCGCTTGTAATAAGTACGGCGATTAAGATTGTTGGTGCTTTGCTTGTTTCTGCTCTCTTAACGATACCCGTTGCTATCAGCCTGTTGATTGCCCGAAGCTTTAAGTCATCGGTTATTTTCGCTGTAGTTATTTCAGAAATTGCAGTAGTCATCGGACTTGTGATCGCTGGGATCTGGAATTTGGCGCCAGGTGCAACGATTGTCTTACTACTGATTGCGATGCTAATATTGACTATGGTCGGTAAAAGAAAGTTTTCATCATAAACAAGGGAGGGTTACTTTAGTATGACGATTTGGATTGCCTTTTTTGCGGGATTGGCTTCCTTTATATCTCCTTGTTGTTTACCTTTATATCCTTCCTATTTGTCATATATAACAGGAATGTCGGTACAACAGTTAAAAACCGAGCAGAATAAAAAGGAAGTCCGTTTCCGGACGATGACACATACACTTGCGTTTATTTTGGGATTTTCTGTTGTGTTCTACACCTTGGGCGTCGGAGCAGGTTATTTTGGAGATATTTTCAATAGTAATCGAAAATTAATCAGTCAATTATCCGCTATTTTAATTATGCTAATGGGGCTTTTTTTACTCGGAATTATTCAACCAAAGTTTATGATGCGTGAATTCAAAATGGATATGAAGTTTAAGCCAGCAGGATATATTGGTTCTTTTATTTTTGGTATCGGATTTTCAGCAGGTTGGTCTCCTTGTGTGGGTCCGATTCTTGCTGCCATTATTGCTCTTGCAACAAGCCAGCCAGGAACATGGTTTGCCTTAATTACTGCGTATACGTTAGGTTTTGCGATACCTTTTTTTGTACTGGCTTTCTTTATAGGTTCTACCAAATGGATCGTAAAATACTCCGGCCTTATGATGAAAATAGGCGGAGTACTCATGATATTTATGGGTATTTTGTTATTTACAAATCAGATGACCAAAATTACGATTTGGCTGCAAGCAATTACGCCAGATTGGCTTAAATTTTAAGTGAAGTAATCAATCTTTGCTTGTGGGAAATATTCGAAAATTCGTTCAGTGATAAACTCACGCAAAGCTCTTTGCTGATCGTCGGGATATACATATTTGTACTGACCCCACCGCCCCCACTTGGTTTTACGTTTAGCGATATCCATTTCCAGTTTGGATTTAGGATATCGTTCTTCAATGACTCGTTTGGAGGTTTTCGTAAAACGATGCTGAATGAGTTCAAATGTTAAATCACTTGTGGCATCTTGAGGTAAAGTATCAGCTAACCGTTTAAGCAGGTCGGCATATCCTTCCTCCCAGCTTCATACCAAATGATAGGGGCAATGATGAATCCAAGGGGATAACCGGCATGAGCAACCTTGCCAGCGGCTTCAATACGTTCTTCAAAATGTGAAGTGGATGGTTCAAATTGTCTTATCACATAATCAGAATTAATGCTAAAGCGAATTCTGGTGTGACCATTATGTTGAAGTTTTAAGAATGGGTCGACATGATGAAATTTCGTCACAAACCTTAGTCTGCCGAATTCCTCACCTGCCATAAAAGTAATCAGATCACTCAGCGAGTTCGTAATGTGTTCAAGTCCAACTGGGTCTGATGTACAAGCTGCTTCAAAACGAGTAATTTCAGGCGCGCGTTCTTCGATATATTGCTTAGCTGCTTGAATAATATCATCCGTGTTTACGTATACCCTAACATAAGGTTTTGCACCAAGTGTGGTTTGTAAATAGCAGTAGTGACAATGTCCCATGCAGCCGGTAGAAATCGGTATGGCGTATTCGGCTGACGGTTTGGATTGGTCAAATTCCAATGTTTTGCGTACACCAACACAAGTGTTCGTTTGGCATTACGATATTTTTCTTGGTCCGTATCGCCTGGTAAATTGGTTATACGGTTGTGGGAACTAGTCATGCGGTATGGAATATCTTGGGATTTCACCCATTCCATAATTTTTGCACCCTTCGGGTATTCAAGTGCACCTGGTTCGAAATACACTAGATCGGGCACAAAAGGTTTGGTTGGTCTTAGTTTTTTGCGTGGTCGTTCCTGAACAACTGTACCCATATTCCATCACTTCTCCCTTCCTCGCCGTACTGTGAAGTATTATGTGAGTTTTTAGGAGTATACAGTCGTGGCAATTATTGAACAAAGGAGTAGGAACCGGCAGGACTTGCCAAGTTGTCTCAGAAACATGTATCATTACAAGAGCAGGTAATCGGTAAGAACTACACATATGTTATGTAATACGTGCATGTGTTGAAAAAAGAAATGAGGGAAGAACATGCCAACGCCCAGCATGGAGGATTATTTGGAGCGCATCTACAAACTGATTGACGAGAAGGGCTATGCGCGCGTTTCGGACATCGCCGAAGGCTTGGAGGTTCATCCATCCTCTGTCACCAAAATGATCCAGAAACTGGACAAGGACGATTATCTCATTTATGAGAAGTATCGCGGACTTGTTCTGACAAGCAAAGGCAAGAAAATGGGCAAACGCCTAGTTGACCGTCATCAGCTTCTAGAAGAGTTTTTGGCGATGATTGGCGTTCAAGAGCAATATATTTATAACGATGTTGAAGGAATCGAACATCATTTAAGTTGGGATTCTATAACCCGTATTGAGACGCTCGTTGAATATTTTCGACGGGATGGGCAGCGTCTTCAAGACTTGTGGATATTCACAATGAAATGGTCAGTGATTCCTAACTCAGGCATCTGTCCCTCCCTCAGAGACAGGTGCCTTTTCGTTTACCCGCTAATCTATTAATCTTGGAGGAATTAAGTAATGAAGTTTTGGAAGTTTCAACGTTGGATGATTCTGGCACTTATTTTCGTTATTATTTTCCCAGTTACCAGTCGGTCTGTTCAAGCAGAAACTTCAAAGAACAACATTAGTATTTATTTGGATGATGTGCAGTTAGTGAGTGATGTTCCTCCCTATATTATGCCCAAAATAAACGTCACCATGGTTCCGCTTCGTGTGATCAGTGAAGGTTTGGGTGCATCCGTGAGATGGACACAGTCTACGAGAACCGTAGCGATTGATAAGGATGGCGCAAGCTTAACTTTAACCAACGGTAAAACAACTGCTCTAGTCAATGGAACATCAATTAAACTGGATGCTTCCGTACAAATTAAAAACGGGCGCGTGATGGTACCGCTACGCTTTGTAGGTGAACAGCTTGGCTTGGAGGTTATCTGGAATCAGACCGCTAAAAGCATTCATTTGACATCTGGATATTACATACCTAATCCGCCATCTATTCCCGGGGACACAGGGAACGGTGGAGGCACAAATAATGCCTCTCAGCTTCGCGGAGCATGGATATCCAGCGTCTTTAATCTGGATTGGCCTTCCGTGAAATCATACGGTAAAGCTGAACAACAAAAGCAGGAATTTGTCGCATTACTAGATAAGCTGCAGGCTGCTGGAATGAACGCCGTCTTTGTACAGGTTCGCCCCGCAGGTGATGCGCTCTATCCATCAAGCTTAGTACCTTGGTCTAAGGTTCTGACAGGTGTACAAGGAAATGACCCAGGATACGATCCACTGCAGTTTATGGTTCAGGAGGCACATCAGCGTAACATGCAGTTCCATGCTTGGTTTAATCCGTTCCGTGCAAATACAGACACGGTTACATCCAAACTTGCACCTAATCATGTCGCAATCCAGCATCCAGATTGGATCGTGAAAGCGAATAATCAGATGATTATTAATCCGGGCATTCCAGAAGCAAGACAGCATATTATTGATGTGATTATGGAAGTGGTTAATCACTATGGAATTGATGGAGTCCATTTGGATGATTACTTCTATCCATCAGGTGGTACGTTCAGTGATGATGCAACATTCGCAGCATATAATACGAAAGGACTGTCCAAAGCAAATTGGCGCCGGGATAATATTAACCAGTTTGTACAGCAGTTAGGCCAGTCCATCCATTCGTCTAAACCATCTGTCCAATTTGGCATTAGTCCATTTGGTGTATGGCGTAATAAATCTACAGACTCGACAGGTTCCGATACAAAAGCAGGCGTGACTGCTTACGATTCGATGTATGCGGATGTTAGAACATGGATTCAGCAGCGCTGGATTGATTATGTAGCTCCGCAGATCTATTGGAGTATGTCATTTAAAGTAGCTCAGTACGATAAGCTGGTAGATTGGTGGTCGTCTGAAGTACGTGGGACAGGTGTAGGCTTATATATTGGTCATGCACCATATAAACTAGGTACAAGTGAAGCTGGCTGGCAGAGTGCGCAGGAAATCATTGATCAACTGAATTACAATGCGACGTCAGCTGAAGTGAAGGGAAGTATCTTCTTCAGTGCAAAGGATTTGTTAAAAAATCCACTGGGTCTCCTCCCAATGCTATCGGCTTATTATCAAAATAAATAGTACAAGGGAGTAATAGCATCCCTTTGTCATGAATATACCCCCGTTCTCATACATTATTGTGGATGAGAACGGGGGTTTTGTGATGATCATCAACGCAGTTTTCGAAGGTGGTGGAGTCAAGGGGATTTCGCTTGCAGGTGCCGTTAAATCAGCAGAGGATGCGGGCATTATTTTTAACCGTGTTGCAGGGACTTCTTCGGGCTCCATTGTGGCAGCCTTACTGGCTGCCGGCTATACAGCTGATGAAATGAGTGAAATTGTGCGGATGACACCGTTCGCATCTTTTTTAAAGCGTGCACCTATATTTAATATGAAGCTGATCGGACCTGCCTTGCGTGTCATGATCAAGAAGGGTCTATATTCGGGTGAAGCGCTGGAATACTGGATTCATAATATTCTTAAAGCGAAGGGTGTAACCACGTTTGCTGACTTACCTGAAGGCAAGCTACTCATTATTGCATCGGATATTACGAATGGTAAAATTCTAGTTCTGCCGGATGATCTAGTGAAGCTGGGTATTAATCCGGCTAAGTTTGAAGTTTCCAAGGCGATAAGAATGAGTACGAGTATCCCTTATTTCTTCGATCCCGTTATTCTTAGGATGACGGGGGAAGTTGTGAGGGGAAAGCCATTTGTAGATCAGTTTGTCTATATTGTTGATGGTGGCTTACTTAGTAATTTCCCACTGTGGCTGTTTGGAGATGTACCGAATTCTATATTAGAATCACCGCCCATACCTACACTCGGCTTCCAAATGGTTGGAAGAGCTACGGGCAAACCACATGTAATTCGAGGACCCATAACAATGTTACAGGCTATGTTTGAAACGATGCTTTCTGCACATGATGAACGCTATATTGAGCAGGAGAAACGATTTAGAACGATCAAAATCCCAACAATGGGTGTAGGGACAACACAGTTTCATATCACTCCAGAGCAGAGTAAGGTTCTCTATGATTCGGGTGTGCAAGCAGGCACTAAATTTTTTGGATCTTGGACTAACGATACGTGATCATAGGTCATAAAAAAGCATCTACCTCCCCT
>NZ_BAVZ01000001.1 GCF_000576305.1 Paenibacillus pini JCM 16418
ACGGGGCGCAGCCGCTCGGCCCGCCTGCGGCTGGGCCGAGCAAAGAAGCGGCGGTCAAGGCGAAGCCGCCGCAAGAGCCGGAGCGGTCCGATTCCATGGACCGCCTCCTTGCAGCCCGCAAGCGTAATTCGCGCTAACGGGCAACACCCATGATCCACATACGTTCCTTGGATCATGTCCGAATACTAATGCCCGCGGCCTACTTTGAGCCGTGGCTTTTTTTATTCCGTTAAGCTGGGTGTACTCACATAAGAACGGGTACATATACAAGAGGATGTGAACCCAATTGCTTAGTTTTCATACGAATGACGTGGGTTTTTCGTGCGTGAAATGAATAATCCGCAGATTCCTAGCATGATTCCATACAGCAGATGCCCACTAAGCCACCATAGAAGTGCGATGCCATCTGTGACCGAGGGTACCCTCTCCGATAAGAGTGACAGTGGAAAAAATAAGAGCGATGATAACATTCCTAGCCATAATCCATTCCGCCAAGGATGGTGATTTGTGCGCGTCCAAGCCACATAGAGAATGCCGATGATCAAGGACACTATCAAATGAAAGCTAAATTCAATCCATTCTGGCATATCCGTGGGTAAAAAGGGAACAAAATCAACATTAAGCAGTAGGTCATAGACCCTTTGCTCCGTCAGAAACTGAACAGCTTTTAGATAAGAGCCTAACAGGATTCCGCTGAAGAGCCCTGCAGCAATACCGAATAAACAATGTTGGGAGGTCGGCCATCCCTTTTGAAAAAAAGGAGTCATATGATTTCTTTTTCCTCATCTCTTGTAAATATGGAGTCATTCATCGTTAAGAACAGACTACAACCATTCATGATTTTATGCTGTGTAATATTAACTTTTTACCATTTCTGAATCATTCTAAATGTTCCCCAGAGCATGCGTAGGTTCAATAATCCTTCCGCATAATGAGTCCAATACCAGGGAAAGGTGATAAAGGATATGGAAAAGATGCTTGCCAAGTGTTACAATAGTCAAAATGAAACATTCAAGCGGATTCTCTTCATAATAATTGTTTTTTGAAGGTTATGAAAGAATTCCAAATACATTGAACACATGGAGTTTCCACAACCCCTGAGGAGGATAAGTCATGAACGACAAGAACCAAGCGATTGATAAAGATGAGAACCAAACGATCGAGAATTTGTCGATTACTACCATCCGTACATTAGCAATTGATGCTATAGAAAAGGCTAACTCGGGTCACCCAGGTATGCCAATGGGCTCTGCACCTATGGGTTATCAATTGTTTGCGAAGACAATGAACCATAATCCAGAGAATCCAACATGGATCAACCGCGACCGTTTTGTGCTGTCCGCAGGACATGGTTCCATGCTTCTTTACAGTCTCCTACATTTGAGTGGATATGATCTGCCAATGGAAGAGTTGAAACAGTTCCGTCAATGGGGAAGCCTAACACCAGGACATCCAGAGTTCGGTCACACTGCAGGTGTTGATGCTACAACCGGTCCACTTGGACAAGGTGTTGCTATGGCTGTAGGTATGGCGATGGCAGAAGCTCAACTAGGTGCAACATATAATAAAGATCAATATAAAGTCGTAGACCATTTCACATATGCAATTTGTGGTGATGGCGATCTAATGGAAGGCGTATCGGGTGAAGCCGCTTCGCTTGCTGGTCATTTACAGCTTGGTAAATTGATTATGCTATACGATTCCAATGATATTTCGCTAGATGGTAAACTAAACCTTTCATTCTCTGAAAATGTACAGCAACGCTTTGAAGCTTACGGCTGGCAAGTAATCCGCGTTGAAGATGGTAATGATTTGCCTGCAATCGAGGCTGCTATTGCTGAAGGTCAAGCTGACACGAACCGTCCTACACTGATCGAAGTGAAAACGGTAATCGGTTATGGTAGTCCGAACAAGCAAGGTAAAGGTGGACATGGTGGTACTCACGGATCACCACTTGGTGCTGACGAAGCTAAATTGACTAAAGACTTCTATAAATGGGTGTACGAAGAAGACTTCTACGTACCTGATGAAGTTCGTCAACATTTTGCTAAAGTCAAAGACCATGGAGTTAAAGTTAATAAAGAGTGGAATGAGCAATTCGCAGCTTACAAAAAGGCTTATCCAGAACTTGCAGCTCAGTTCGATCTTGCTGTTGCAGGCGACCTACCTGAAGGCTGGGATGCTGATCTTCCTAAATATTCTACTGAAGACAAAGCAGTTTCAACTCGCGTAGCTTCTGGTAATGCATTGAACGGTCTAGTTGGTAATGTTCCACAATTACTTGGTGGTTCAGCTGACCTAGAAAGCTCAACGATGACACACTTGAACGACCTATCTAACTTTACAAGAGATAGCTATGAAGGTCGTAACATTTACTTCGGCGTACGCGAGTTCGGTATGGCTGCTGTAATGAACGGTATGATGCTGCACAGTGGCGTAAAAGTATTCGGCGGTACATTCTTTGTATTCACTGACTATCTTCGTCCTGCCGTGCGTCTGGCTTCCATTATGAAACTGCCAGTAACCTATGTACTAACTCATGACAGTATTGCTGTTGGTGAAGATGGACCTACGCATGAACCAATCGAGCAACTGGCTTCACTACGCATCATTCCAGGTTTAACGGTTATCCGTCCAGCAGATGCGAATGAAACATCGGCAGCTTGGGCATACACGGTTGAGAATAAATCAAACCCAGTAGCTCTGGTATTGACTCGTCAGAACTTACCGATCTTGCCAGGAACCGTGGAAGGTGCTCGTGAAGGTATCAAACGTGGTGCTTATGTAGTGTCTGATGCTAAGAGCGGTAAGCCTGTAGCACAAATTCTTGCAACAGGTTCTGAAGTACAGCTTGCTGTGAAAGCTCAAGAAGCACTTGCACAAGAAGGCATTGAAGTTCGTGTTATCAGTATGCCAAGCTGGGATCTGTTCGAACAACAAGATAAAGCATACAAGGATTCTGTTCTCTTGCCTGACGTTAAAGCACGTCTTGCCATTGAAATGGCTCAATCTTTCGGTTGGGAACGTTATGTTGGCGACAACGGCGATATTCTTGCCATTACGACTTTCGGAGCATCTGCACCTGGAGACCGTGTCATTAAAGAATACGGATTTACAGTTGAAAATGTCGTTAGTCGTGTAAAAGCTTTGCTGTAATAAGCGATAAACCGATTATAAAATGTTAGGATTTCAGAACGAAGCTACTCTCGTAAGCTGAATTCGGGAGGATCACTTACGATTACAGCTGAGAGTAGTCCATTCGTTCTTTTGATATCATACAGTTTATTTATAGAGGAGCAGTGAATCGATGCCGCAGTTCAGTAACGCTACTATTGTAAAAGCAGCAAACATTTATTATGACGGTCAAGTGACGAGTCGGACAGTCATTAAGGAAGACGGAAGTAAAGTAACGCTCGGCATTATGCTTCCAGGAACATACGAATTTGGCACGGATGGTCCTGAAATTATGGAAATCCTTTCAGGTCATTTGAAAGTTCTGCTTCCCGGTGAAGATGGCTGGCAGGAAATCCAAGGACAACATACATTTCATGTACCAGGCAATTCCAAGTTTGCTCTCGAAGTTTTTACGATAACTGATTACTGCTGCTCCTATCCGGTGTAAATATAAAAAGAAGGGTAAGTCCCAACCTTGGGACTTACCCTTTTCACAACATTTCTGTGTATATTCTGCAGTTAGCTTGGCTCGATGCATAATTTATGCTTCCAGCCATCAAGCTAGTGATGCGGGATACATTGATTATTGAAGTGGTTTGCCTGCAATGGTTTGACCGATCCAAGCTTCATAACATTTGACGACAGCGGATAAATCCTCTTCACCAAATCCTTGGGTTTGGCCTGCTTGGAACAGGCTCTTAGCCAAACTTAGCATTGGAGAGGGCATACCAATGCTATCGGTTAAAGAAGCTGCGAGCTTTAAATCTTTGAGCATGAGAGCCAATGAAAATTGATTGGTAAAATCATGCTCGATGATTTTGCGACCTTTGAGGTCTGCAGCTTTACTACCAGCAGATCCAAGCTGAACGAGTTCAAGAAAGCGATCTGCGGGTATTCCTGATTTGGATGCTATGGCGAAGCTTCAGCTAGTGCAATGTTGTTTATACCAACTACGGTATTATGAGCGAGCTTAGCAACAGCACCACTGCCATTTGGCCCCATAGGTAATACCTTTTTGCCGAGGGTTTCGAATAGGTCGGACTGCGCTTTAATGACGGCAGCCTCTCCGCCGACCATAAATACAAGTGTTCCATCTACAGCGGCAGGTTTACTGCCCGTAACTGGAGCGTCTAAGAATTTTGCCCCGACTGCTTGAATGCTGATTGCTAGTTCCTTGACTAGGTCTGGAGAGATAGTACTGCAATCAATAACGGTCATGCCGCTTTGTAGCGATTCTTGTAGCCCGTCTGTTCCATAAAACACGCTACGAATGGAGTCGTCATTACTAACCATCGTAATCACGGTATCTTGGCCTGCTGCTGCTTCCTTAGGAGTATTTGCCTGAGAAGCCCCTTCTTCAACGAGTGGGTTACATTTAGAAGCTGTGCGGTTATATACCGTAACTTGGTATCCAGCCTTCAGTAAATTGGAAGCCATAGGTGCTCCCATTGTACCGAGTCCAATAAAGCCTATTTTTTTCATGAGATCACCCATTTCTGTGAGATATAAACTTCACTTATTTTAACATGGGGATCTGATACAATCCATTGAAGACGGCTGGAATATGCCTTGAACGATAGGTTGCTCAGACCTTGCCAGTCTATTGAAATTAAAGTATCCTATTCTAAAGCTGTTTTTTACGGAGTGTAGAGTAGAATAGAGAAAAGCCAAACTAGGAGGTAACACCATATGTCTAACCCAATTAATTTTGATTACAGCAAGGCTTTATCTTTTATTAGTCAGCATGAAGTAGATTACTTTGCTGAACCGATCAAACTGGCTCATGAACAGTTACATAACCAAACAGGAGCAGGTTCGGATTACCTCGGTTGGATTGATCTGCCTACGAACTACGATAAAGAAGAATTTGCTCGTATTCAGCAGGCAGCTGCCAAGATTCAAAGTGATTCTGAAGTGCTGATCGTTATCGGTATCGGGGGATCATACCTTGGTGCACGTGCTGCAATTGAAGCATTGACTCATTCTTTCTATAACAATTTGCCGAAGGACAAGCGTAAAACGCCTGAAATTTATTTTGCCGGTAACAATATTAGTTCCACTTATGTTACGCATTTGCTCGATTTGATTGAAGGTAAAGATTTCTCGGTTAACGTGATTTCGAAGTCCGGTACAACAACGGAACCAGCTATTGCTTTCCGGATTTTCCGCGCAGAGCTTGAGAAGAAATACGGTAAAGAAGAAGCTCGTAAGCGCATCTATGCAACAACGGATAAAGAGCAAGGGGCTCTGAAGAAGCTGGCTAATGAAGAAGGATATGAATCCTTTATTATCCCAGACGACGTTGGTGGTCGTTATTCCGTACTGACAGCGGTTGGTCTGCTACCTATCGCAACTGCTGGCATTAACATCGAGGACATGATGAAGGGTGCAGCTGACGCTTCTAAAGAGTTCAGCAACCCGAATGTGGCTGAGAACTTAAGTTACCAGTATGCAGCAGTGCGTAACGCGCTTTACCGTAAAGGCAAAGCCATTGAGATTCTTGTGAACTATGAGCCTTCCTTACACTATGTTTCGGAGTGGTGGAAACAACTCTTTGGTGAGAGTGAAGGTAAAGACTACAAGGGTATCTATCCAGCTTCCGTTGATTTTTCAACAGATCTGCATTCGATGGGTCAATTCGTTCAAGAGGGTAGCCGTAACATATTTGAAACGATTATCCAAGTTCAGAATGTTTCCGAACAGATTACCATTGAAAGCGATGCTGATGATCTAGATGGTCTGAATTTCCTTGAAGGCAAGACCATGGATTTTGTAAATAAAAAGGCATTCCAAGGCACAATGCTTGCTCATACGGATGGACAGGTTCCTAACCTAATCGTCACGATCCCAGATCAAACACCTTACTCTTTCGGATACCTCGTATATTTCTTTGAGAAAGCTTGTGGAATTAGTGGCTATCTATTGGGTGTCAATCCATTTGATCAACCTGGAGTAGAAGCTTACAAGAAAAATATGTTTGCCTTACTTGGTAAACCAGGATATGAGAAAGAGAAGGCGGAACTGGAAGCCAGACTTACCGAATAAATTTACATCCATTGGAATAGACATAAAGCGGAAGAAGGCAGTCACCGGTTACTTTTACAGCGGGGGACTGCTTTCTTTCCAATCAGGGAAGGGCTGTACTATGATTGAACGTTACAAGACGGTCCGCGGGCCAGGCTCTAAGGAAATCGTTATTAAGAAATCACGTTTCATTGGTCATGTAATGCCAGTTGATAGTGAAGAAGCTGCAAACGCTTTTATTGAAGATATCAAAAAGAAGCATTGGAATGCGACTCACAATTGTTCGGCCTACATGATTGGAGAACGTGATGAAATTCAGAAACAATCGGATGACGGGGAACCCAGCGGTACAGCTGGTAAGCCAATTCTGGAAGTAATACGCCATCAAGGACTAAAGAATGTGGCCATTGTAGTGACGCGGTATTTCGGCGGTATTATGCTGGGTGCTGGTGGTTTGATTCGTGCGTATGCGGACGGAGCTGTCGCAGCTATTGAATCTGGAGATGCGATTACGAAGGTGCTTCATCGTGAGATATTTGTAGAGATCGATTACACTTGGCATGGTAAAATAGAAAATGAACTTCGTAGCCGGGAAATTCGGATGGGTGAGACGCTTTTCACTGATAAAGTAAGACTGGAATGCTTACCTTTGAATACAGAGGCAGAATCCTTTAAATCGTGGATGGTGGATTTGACTCAGGGGCAGTCCCTGATTACGGAGGGTGAACAGCTTTATTTTATTGAAGGGGAATAAAGTCTATGGCCAGAAGAGCAGTGGAACAGGAATTATCCAGGGACCGGATATTAGAGGCCGCTAGGCATTTGTTTATAACCAAAGGATACCGCGCAATTTCTATGCGTAGTATTGGACAGCATCTGGGATATAGCCACGGGTCTCTCTATTATCATTTTAAAGAAAAAGCAGAGTTATTCTATGCTGTCGTTGTTGAAGATTTCAATAATCTCGCGTTCCAATTGAACAAGGTAATTAAAGGTCCTCCTCTTCCAGATCTGAATAAGGTCGAGCAGTTAATGCTTGAATTCATTCGTTTTGGGCTGGATCATCCTTATCAATACGAAATTATGTTCATGATACGTGATGAGGAACTACTGTCCTACTGTCGGTCAGAACAGGTTCGATGCTTAGATTTGTTTGCTTCGATTGTACGTCGCTACATGAATGAAGAAGAGCATGGGCTCGATCACTGCCGGAATCTTCCACTTACTTTATTTTTATCCATGCACGGATTCATATCCTATTACATACAAGATCGTGTGACGTTTGAAGAAATTAAGCCTGCAGCCATTTCGCATGTGAAAATATGTTGCCGAAGTTTGCGTAATTAAATGATAGCGTTCTTAGCTGTGGACATGTCCTTTAGGACGGTGAAAGAGCATCGCTGAAAAGCGGAATATTAGGGTATTCGGTGGTGAGGACAGGAGGGATGTTAGAGCCTGTCAACATCGCCTCTTTGCCCTTGCTAATCTTATTATCCTTCCATTATTTTGATATGATATTGTCTTCGCCGTGGACCATCGAATTCACAGAAATAAATGCCCTGCCAACGTCCTAACAGTAGCTCCCCCTCCGTGATAATCACAGTCTGGGAAGTCCCGCAGGTTATCGATTTTAAATGTGAGGCGGTATTTCCTTCGGCATGTTTATATTTTGGGTGCTCCCAGGGGTATACCTCTCCCAATCTCATTAGCACATCACGCTTCACATCAGGATCGGCATTCTCATTAATTGCGATGCCTGCAGTTGTATGTGGGCAATAGATTAGCACGGTTCCGCTTTGCACTCCGCTTTGATGCACCAGCGCAATGACCTCACGTGTAATATCCCTTATTTCGTCCTGTCCGGTAGTGGACAATTCTAATGTATATAACATCATCATACTCCTTCTCCAAGTCCTTAGATTTAATGAGGGGCGCTTATTATATGTATACCCTTTAAGAGCCAGAAAGATAGATTTATGTAAATAAAAACTAAAATTTATATTGACGTTGTCATACAATTTTTGGTAAAGTAACTGTTAAGTAAAAACCAAGTAGACAAATAGGAATAATTAAAAAAATACAGATAAACGGTTAAGCAGGGGGAGAGGTATGAATATCATTTTGCGTCATAAAGGATGGACGTGGGGATTCCGAAGTACAGTGATGTTATATTTTGTGTTACTTGTGATTCTACCTTTACTAGGTGTATATTATCATTCATTTTCCCTCGGATTTCATTCTCTTATAGAGAGCCTTTCTGATCCGATTGCATGGAAATCGGTACTGCTAACACTTGAACTTGCTATCTTTTCTACTTTAATAAACGTAGTGGTCGGTACGATGATCGGTTGGGTATTGGTACGATATCAATTTCCAGGAAAAGCGTTCTTAAATAGTCTAGTTGATTTGCCCTTTGCATTGCCGACAGCGGTGGGTGGACTAATGATTCTGCTTCTACTCGGGCCAGGGAGTTTGATCGGCTCAGCCGCGGAATCACTAGGGTTTGAAATTGTATTTCATCAACCGGCGATTGTGATCGCGATGGTATTTGTTACGTTTCCATTCGTCATCAGAGCGGTGCAGCCGCTACTTGAAGAACTAGAACCATCGGAAGAAGAGGCTGCCCGTACGCTTGGTGCCTCTGGGCCCCGTGTATTCTTCAAAGTAATCCTTCCATCAATGCTGCCTGGAATGATTAGCGGGGGCATGCTGGCCTTCTCCAGAGCTATGGCTGAGTTTGGTGCCGTAGTCCTGGTCGCAGGTAATATTCCTGGAAGAACACTGATCGCCTCGGTTTTCATTTATGGGGAGGTTGAGAGTGATAATACAGCAGGAGCAGCGGCCGTTTCTATTTTGCTTCTCACCTTATCTTTTACAGTCTTATGGCTGATCAATTGGGTACAGTCGAAGGGGAAGACTATATGAGAAAATTGTGGATCGGACTAACGTATTTGGTGTTTGCACTGTTATTGATTGCTCCACTTGGGAAAATGGTTTTCGGTGCATTTAATGAAGGAATCGGAGGTTTAACGTCAGCCATCCTTCGACCAGAAGCACTACATGCGCTGATGATGACAGGTTTCATTGTATTGACGGTGACGCTACTGAACACGTTGTTTGGCATGATGATGGCTCTATACCTCGTCAGAGGAAGTTGGATGAGCCACTCGATTAAGCGTTTCTTAAATAGCATTGTTGATTTGCCTTATGCGGTGTCTCCAGTTATCGGAGGACTTATGATCGTTCTAATGCTGGGTCCGGGCAGTATTGTAGGTGCCTTTTTCGAAAAAGTTGGATTTCAGATCGTATATGCTTTTCCGGGAATGGTCATTGCGACCCTATTCGTAACGTTTCCGTTAATGGTGAGAGAAGTGATGCCTGTGTTGCAAGAGATTGGAGCCCAGCAGGAAGAGGCTGCTTCTACCCTCGGAGCATACGGCTGGACGACATTCTGGAGAGTAACTTGGCCATCTATTCGCTGGGCTGTTGTATATGGTGTAGTTCTGACGGTAGCAAGGTCTCTGGGCGAGTTTGGTGCAGTCCTTGTTGTCTCAGGTAACATTATGAACAAGACGCAGACAGCAACAACGTTGGTTTATCAGGATGTAGAGAATTTCAATGTAACTTCAGCTAACAGTGTGTCTTTGGTTCTGGCGGTATTTGCAGTTGGTCTGCTTTTAACAATGGAATGGGCCAAAAAAAGAAAGGGTGTTCATTAATATGCATATTGAAGTCCGTAATCTAAACAAGCAGTTTGGAGATTTCAAAGCTGTAAATGATGTTAGTTTTGATATCGAAAAAGGCCATCTTATCGGTCTGCTAGGTCCGAGCGGAGGTGGTAAGACATCGATTTTACGGATGCTTGCGGGACTTGAACATCCTGACTCTGGAGAGATTCGTTTCCATGGGCAACTTGTGAATGCTATTCCGCCGCAGGAACGCGGTATCGGATTCGTGTTTCAGAACTATGCTCTTTTCAAGCATATGACCGTGTTTGATAATATTGCGTTCGGACTTAAGGTGAAGAAGTTCGGTAAGGCTCAGCTTAAGGATCGAGTGATGGAACTTGTTGAGCTCACTGGACTGAAAGGTTTCGAGAAACGTTATCCGCATCAGCTTTCAGGCGGTCAACGTCAGCGTGTAGCTTTTGCTCGCGCCCTTGCACCGGAACCGCAACTGCTGCTCCTAGATGAACCATTTGCTGCGATTGATGCGAAGATCAGACAGGAACTGCGTTCGTGGTTACGTGAGTTAATTGAGCGTGTAGGGATTACATCTATTTTCGTTACGCATGACCAAGATGAGGCGATTGAAGTTGCTGATGAAATTATGATTATTAACCAAGGACGTGTCGAGCAGAAGGGTACACCTTGGGATATTTATAAAGAACCGAAGACACCATTTGTGGCGACCTTTATTGGTGAATCGACAGTGATAGAACGTGGTTCACAGCTGAAGGGATTTGAAGAAGAGGCAGCGCAACCGGGAACCAAAGCACTGATTCGTCCAGAATATATTGAGGTTGGGCTGGCGCAGGAGTTTAATTTGCTATCGGTTACGGAAGAGGGCATTGTAGGGCATCTTCATTTCCGTGGTAGCGAATGGATGGTTGAGGTTCAGGTAGGCGAGCATAAATTAATTACGTATCGTTCGCTAGAGAAAGAGACATTACAACCCGGGCAACAGGTTCGTGTACTGGTGCATCGCGCTTATTTGTTTAACGAAGATCGCAGCTGGATTGCGGAGAATCGCTTGAAGGAAGATCCAATGCCAGTAATGATTTAATCATATTTTGGACACGTAAAGGAAGTGAAGGTCATGCGTCATGGTCAAATAAGGCAGAGAGTTTCGGCTATTGTGAGTGTATTATTGTTGTTCATCATGGCGCTGATCTCTTCCGGATGTGAATCGAAGACTTTGCCCGTGAGCGGCGGGGAGGCAGCCGTGCAAAATGGGGATGTAACCCTCGTTATCGGTGCATATAGTGTCGCCAAAGATGCTTTGACGGATATTCTTCCACATTTCCAGAAGGAGTGGAAGGAGAAGACAGGGCAAACGATCCGCTTCCAGCAATCGTATGAAGCATCTGGAACGCAGGCGAGAGCTATTGCAGGTGGATTTGAAGCTGATGTAACCTTGCTGGCGATGGAAGGGGATATTGGTAAGTTAGTTAAGGCAGGACTTGTAAGTAAGGATTGGAAACAAAAGCCCAACAAAGGAATGATCACGAGGTCTATTGTGGTGCTGGGAACTAGGGAAGGTAATCCGTTAGGAATCCAAGATTTCACGGATTTGACGAACCCGGGTGTGAAGGTGCTGTATCCAAATCCGAAAACTTCTGGCGGAGCACAGTGGGATATCAATGCCATTTATGGTGCTGGGCTTAAGATGTCGGAGCTCAGGGTCATAAGGACCCTGCTGCCGCGAAGGATTTTCTCAAGCAAGTACATCGCAACGTAGAGTCACTGGATAAGAGTGGAAGAGCATCGATGGCGGCTTTTGAGTATGGTGTCGGGGATGTCATTGTTACTTATGAGAATGAACTGCTAGCGCGGATTCAGCAGGGTGTAAAATATGAAATTGTTGTACCGAAGAACACGATTCGGATTGAGAATCCGGCCGCAGTTGTAGATACTTTCGTAGATAAGCACGGGACGCGCAAAGTAGCTGAGGCTTTCATTGATTATTTATGGAGTGAGGAAGCACAGCGAATATTTGCCGATCATGGATTTAGACCCGTAAATGAGAAGGTACTTAGCGAAAAAAAAGAGCAGTATATAGATCCTCCCGGGTTATTTGATATTCAGTATTTAGGTGGTTGGAGTAAAGTGAAAGATACGTTATACTCCAAAAAAGGGGTATGGTATCAGGTTCTAGCTGGGCTTTAACTCTCGGTGCTCATGTGAATCAGAAGCTAAGGTGTATAATTAGCTTTGAGATTTATATGCAGGAGGAGATAGCTTGAATTCACTCATTTTTCTCGGTACGGGCGATGCCATGGGCGTACCTCGGGTATATTGCGACTGCGATATTTGTCTTGAGGCACGTGCGGAAGGCATTAACCGTAGATTTCGCTCTTCTGTGATGGTAGATGGTGCGGCAGGGCAATTTCTAATTGACTGTGGTCCGGACTGGCGCAAGCAGATGGAGTTAATAGGTCAAAGATTTACACATAAAATATTAGTGACGCATGCTCATTTTGACCATATTGGTGGGTTACCTGAATGGGCAGATGCCTGCCGCTGGACTGGTACCAAGGGTGAAATGTATGCGCCACTTGTAGTGTTGGAGCTGATTCAAGTCCAGTTTCCATGGCTCAGCAAGCATATCGACATGATTGCGGTAGATGAAGGCATTTCACTTGCAGGTTGGAAGATAACCGGCTGGAAAGTAAACCATGGTCATAACGGATATTCCTATGCCTATCGTTTAGAACAAGATGGCTTTGCATGGGCCTATTGTTCCGATTCGATTGGACTTGGAACAGAAGAAAAACAGCCTTTATATGGACTCGATCTGCTTGTTCTAGGTACAAGTTTCTATCATGAGACCGCTGAATATTCAACGCGTTCTGTTTACGACATGGTCGAGGCGGAGCAACTAATCAGCGAGGTTAAACCTGTCGAAGCCGTGTATACGCATATGTCTCATCATGTGGATGTAAGGAGTAACTATCCGCTCCCAGCGGGTGTAGTGCTTGCTCAAAGCGGAATGAAATTGATTCTTGAAAAAGAGTAGTTGTGAGCATGCCCATATCCATACATGATGTGGCATAGATTTGGAATGCTCCAAACCTGAGAGTACATAAGTACCAAAAGCCCTGCGGATCATTTGATTCGCAGGGCTTTTGCATAAATACATGCATGTATGCATTCAGTAATGTGTATCTATCTTAGAATTTATTCAGCTTGTAGTACGAATTTCTCAATCGCAGCCTTCACACCATCATCATTATTGCTTAGCGTCACGTAGTCAGCAATATCTTTCAAAGCCTGAATGGCATTGCCCATAGCTACGCCAAGTCCTGCCGCTTCTAGCATTTCATGATCATTCCACGAGTCACCGATGGCAATCGTCTGTGACATATCGCAATCAAATTCTTTTGCTAGGAATGTGAGCGCGTGGCCCTTAGTTCCTTCATGATGCATAATTTCCAAAAATTGTGGCTTTGACTTGGTAATATGAACTTGATCTCCAAGCAATTCGCGAAGAATTGGACCAAGCTGATCTAGATAATCGGGATCGTCGATAATGAGCATTTTAGGTGTTTTTTGTGCAATCAGCTTCTCGAAATCAGGCTCAATATAGTAAGGAGTACGATTCAACTCACTGTAATCTTTCAGCTTTTGGTTTTCTTCACGCGCATACAGCTTATCATCAATGTAAACCTGTAAATGTAAGTCATGCTCAATGCAGTATTCAAACAGCTTGTGGGCAGCATCCTTCGGAACATAACGCTCATATAGCACATGTCCGTCCATTAGGTTCTTCACCAAAGCTCCTTGGTACGTAATGATAGGTACGTTCAGACCCGTCTGACGGGCGATAGCTGTGCAGAAGCATAGGCTCTGCCTGTGGCTAGGGTAACCACAACACCCTTCGCTACGGCTTGCTCTAGCGCCTCCTGCGTAGCAGGTGTCACCTCTTTATCATCGTTAATCAAAGTATCATCAATATCAATTGCAATCAGTTTGTACATGGTTGTCTCCCCATCTCTCTATTATTGAATATGCTTCCTTCTATTGTAACGTACGAGGCGTAGATTTCAATTCGGTAAGTATCATTCCGCTAAAAATACAAATACATCCTATCCCTGCAGCAGTCCCAAGTATTTCTCCGCCAAAGAATACACCTGTCAATGCAGCGAAGACCGGTTCCATGGCGAATATGACGGCAACCCGCGATGGACTCGTATATTTCTGGCAAACGGTTTGGATCCAAAAGGCAAGTGCGCTAGTCGGTCCGATGGAGATGACGAGTGCCCACAGAACTTGCGGCTCCATTAGACGCTCCATGGTCTGATGAATTGGCCCCACATTTTCAAATAATAAAGAAGCAATAAGGCTTAATACCCCAACAACAGACATTTGAAGTGCAGCTAATGGAAGGGCAGCATAACGCGGTGCAAAGACACCTGTGTATGCCACATGTAGAGCAAAAGCAATGGCGCACAGAAAGATTAGAAAGTCACCACGATTAATGGATAAGGCTGTTCCAGCAAAAGCTAGTAAATACAGACCCGCGGCGGCCAATAGCGCACTCAGCCATGTGTATTTGGTAATCGGATGTTTCAGTAGGATCAGAGATAGAAAGGGAACAAACACGACAGAGAGCCCAGTGATAAATCCTGCATTGGATGTCGTGGTGTACAGTAACCCTATGGTTTGAAAAGCATAGCCCATAAATAAAAAAAGGCCCAGTAGGCTAGAATGCAGAAGCATTTTACGAGAAATATTCCGCCACTGACTACGGTAGAATATCGAAATAATCAGACTAAGCAGTATGGCTGCGCCAATAAAGCGGATGCTATTAAAGGCAAGTGGTGGAAGTACCCGGACGGCATTTTGCACAATTAAAAAGGTACATCCCCACATCATAGCAACAATCAATAGGCTGATGTCGGCTAGACGTGAGCGGTTCATGAGGTCATTTTCCTTTCATCAGGCAAGTGAACAAATTGTATCGCATTATATCGCAGTGGACAATAGGTTATTGCATGACGAGCCTACATAAAACTGATATAATGTGTGTGGAAACGGAGATGATGACATGGCCAAGAAGAAACAACAGGCTAACGCTCCCAAAGTTGCCGCGGCAGACAAACCTACCACACTGAAGGACTTGCTGAGCAGTGAGGTGCTGGAAAAGCTAAAAATGCAGGCAAATGAGCTGAAGGCCGAGGAAAAGCAGAAGAAGGAAGCCGAAGAGAAACAAGCAGCTGATGCTCGCAAGGCGGAGCAGAATCGATTAGATAACAATTTCGAACATCTGCTGGAGAACAGCAGTATGGACTGGCATAAATATAAATAAGAGTGTGAAGGGTATGTAGAATAGTCGACAGAGGGTGTCCCAAAAGTCATAAGATGACGAGGGACACCCTTATTTTATTTTAATGAGGGAGCGAAGCGCGCAGGGAAAGGGCTACGGATTGTGCTGAATGGACAGGGCTATATCTCTATTCTTGCAATAATAATTTCCAAAATTCAGAAGAAAAGTAGGTAGACTCAGGAAAATTGAACACTATAATGGAAATAAGATACATAAATAGAACCAATCTTTAAAATATAAACAAGAATCAAGCTAAGTAAGTTAACGATTAAGGGAGGCTCTCTCGTGGGGAGATCATTTGCAAATTTGCATATCAAGTCGGATAACCTTGAGAAGACTGTCGAAGCATTAAGAGAACTAAGCAATGGGCATGCCGAAGTATTAGGCATAACAAATCAGGAGGCTCATGAGACGCACATTGTCATGTACGTAAGCAAAAGTAATGAGAACTGGATCAGCGTGCTTCACGATTATTTTGTATGGGGTACGGTGAAAGAGATCGGACAAACGTTGTCCCGGCTTATCGAGGAGCCAGTGATGACGGTCGGATATATGAATGAGGACATATTCGAGTTGTCGTTTTTCGAGAATGGAGACATTCAGGCCGAAAGAATCTTTTGTGAACCGTGGACGAGGGATGAATATGAACAGCTCAAAGAAGAGCGTATTAATGATGACTACTTGCGCGAAGTGTTGGATATCCGAAATGAGGATGGTGACGATCTTCTTAACATCACGAGTCCAGAACAAACCGTGAATAAACTGTCAGAACTCTTAGGAATGTCTTTATGGTGTGATTGGGAATGGATACCGTATGAAGAGACTCTCAGAGAACGATTTGAGAAATATGAATTCTGATAGAGAGGATGAAGATTGACGGTGAACCAAAAATGGACAAATTAAAGAACAGCGGATTTTATAAACTTAAATTTTTCATAAGGCCAGAAGAGTTTAAGAGCATTTTGAAGCTTTTTGAAACAAAGCAAGCACAATTTCATCTTACCAACTATGCCAGAGCAGAGCATGATCAGAATCAGGTGTATGAGGCGTATCAGACATTTTATCAGTATTTTGCGGCAGAGGAAAAAAGGAATGATTATCACCCCTTCTTTGTTTATTCCATTACTGTTGCTTCTAATCAAGAAAGCTCCGGATTTTTTGCAAGAAATGAAGGTGTCCCTTTTCCATATGGCGGACAGTGGGCACAGGATGAACTGCCGTGTATATTGATTTCATTTCCTAAAGGCTTTCAAATTAATTTGGAAGATGAGAAGGGCAAATATTATATTTATGAGGATATCCGGGACTATAAGCCGTTATCCTATACGTTTTTCAATGAAATAACGGACTCTATTAAAAAAATGACAAAGCCACTTCGCTTCTCGGCGCATGATGCAGATGCTATGAAGGAGCAAAAGCCCTCAGTGCGTATAAGCATGATGCGATTCAAGACTTGAGCAAATCGTGGATTGTTAGTAAATATGGACTTGTGATTCATGGTAAATAGGGGGTTAACGGATGCGCAAAGTATGGAAAAAAAGGATTCTGATCAATAATCCTGTTGCGCTGGACCGGGTTCAGATCGAGCAGGATTTGCACGGCGGCAACCAAGTCATTGTGCAGTTCTCTAACCCGGAGTTTTATGGCTCCATATTGGAAGAAGTAGATGAGCTTTGCGAGCGCTATGATGAGAATTTCGGAGTACGTTTTTACGCCCACTATTCCCTGTCCTTTGATTGTCATACGCTCATGCGGATTCCCCATGTCAAAATGCTGCACCTCGACTTCCTCCAGGCACATAACATCGAAGCATTTGCCAAGCTTAATAACCTGTACAGTTTGAGTATAGGCATACACGAGCTGGAGAATTCCGAAATTCTGGGGATTGATACGCTTTGCTCTCTAAAAAAATTAACCATAGTCTCAGACAAAAAGATTCTCAATTTGCAATATTTTAAGGAGTTCCCTTATCTGGAAGAGTTGCATGTAGGGGGCAAGGTTAAGAACCTTGATGCTGTAGGTGATTTGGAGGAACTAAATTATCTCGCGCTGCATTCGATCAGCAAACTGCCGTTACATTTCATTAACCGACTGCGGAAGCTGAAGAACCTTCGCATTTTGCTTGGAGGCCGAGAGCATATTCAGGAAATTGAAGAGAATGAAATCATCGAGGATCTGGAAATCGTTAGAGTCCGCGGCTTACATGACCTGACTAATATTACGTCCTTTCAAGCACTGAACAGACTTGTTATTGAGGATCAAATCAAGCTGCAAGAAATCAGCTTTGACAAGGAAATGAAGGTACTGGAGGAGCTATCTATCAGAAATTGTAAAGGCTTAACTGGTTTGACGGGAATGGAGCAACTGCCTTGGCTGCACAAGCTTCGCATTCTCAATACGGCAATTGATTTTGATTCCTTTATCAATCAAAAACTTCCAAGTTCTTTATTTTCAGTGGAGTTTGCAACTTTCAAGAGCAAAGCAGACAGGGAAATACAACATTCTTTATTACAATTGGGTTATCAATCAAGTTGGTGCTAAAGTTTATCTGTACCTGGAATATTGCTCGTTGCATCATGTTTGGTGGTGAGGGTGGGGCTTCAAAACAGAAAAGTTTATAACCGTCTCTTGTCTGGCGTTTCTACTACCCGCCGTCTTCCAGTTCGCGGCCGCTTTCCGGATCGGCCCCAGCGATGCGAAGTAGCTGATCGTGTTCGGCTGCATAAACCTTGTGTTCACTGCCCTTGTGGGTGTGGCTGTCTGGTATCTAGTCCAATGGGCTAATGCATATAAAAGAGGCAAATAATTGACGTGCTGGTTCGACGCAGCCCGCGCTTACTGATTAAAAAGCTCAATAATATGATATAAGAATCCAATAAAACTAGATGAAGTTTATCCTGAACTTAGTGGGGAGCGCGAAGGAGGTTACTCATGAAAGATGCATTAACGGAGAGATTAAAGATTTTTCTTCATCGGGAAGATAATAGAACATTAGTAGGCATTCCGGCGAGCAAGAGGAAATTGCTAAGGCCCAGCAACGGATGAACGTAAAATTTCACGAGGACTACATA
Source organism: Paenibacillus pini JCM 16418 (assembly GCF_000576305.1). Taxonomy (GTDB): domain Bacteria; phylum Bacillota; class Bacilli; order Paenibacillales; family Paenibacillaceae; genus Paenibacillus_AQ; species Paenibacillus_AQ pini. The sequence goes on from NZ_BAVZ01000001.1 coordinate 18,318, forward strand.
CAATTTATCAAGATGTTTGGGGGAGCCTATGCGGGTCTTGCGGTGCATGCCTTCTCTAATGGATCTAGTCTCGGAAATGAAACGGTTGTCGACTTGACGCTGGGGTTCCGAGAGCAATTCAAGGACCTTCCCTTTGCAGAAGTTTTAAGAACCAGCTATGTCATTTCCATGAATGGGTCTGGCGATCCGATCATTATTAATCAGGCAGGGAAGGTTATCATCTATTATCACGATTCCGGAGAGACCGAATTATTAGCGGATTCATTTGAGGTGCTAGTCGAGGACAATTTTTATGAATGGTGACAAAAGGGTGCGAGACGATATCATAAGTCTTTGACGAAGAAGTGTAATTTTATTAAACTTGTTCCCTTTTATCACATAAAAAGAGAGAGCCTCATGTTTCCATGAGAACTCTCTAGTTCATTACACCATGCTATTCTTCTAAGAAAATAAGCCCGATAAAGTCATCCATTTCGATATTTCCGAAATAGTGCTTGATATCAATCTCTTTAAGAGCTTCGCGCACTTCAGTATCTTCGTAACGTTTCCCGCGCAACAGATCTTCAATATCAGCTACATCCCCAACGCCGAAGAAGTCGCCGTAGATTTTGATATTTTCGATGCGTGCATCCTTGATATCCATACGTAGATCAATGATACCGACAGGGAATTTCTTGGTATGCTTTACGTTGGATTCCGGAGATTTGCCGTAATTCCATTCCCAATTCTGATAGTGCTCTTTGGAAATCTCATGGATTTTCTCCCAGTCGCTATCTGTCAGATGATACTGTGGAACATCTTGGGGCTCAATGCCGAAAATAAAGCGTAAAAGCTCGCCTCGGAACTCTTCAATGGTCATTTTACGGTCCATCAGGTCACTGATATTCGCGACACGGCTGCGCACCGATTTAGTGCTCTTAGACTTGAACTTCTCAGGATTGACGTTCAATGATGACTGAACATTGTCCAAATTAAGATCAAACATCAGCGTACCGTGGCTGAACATACGTCCTCTAGTGGAGAATTGGGCATTACCGGATATTTTCTGCTCACCCACCTGTAGGTCATTGCGACCGCTAAGTTCGGCATTAACGCCTAAATGATGCAGCGCATCGATCACAGGTTGAGTAAACTTCTGAAAGTTATGGAAGGATTGTCCGTCATCCTTAGTAATAAAGCTGAAGTTTAGATTCCCTAGGTCATGATATACAGCACCTCCACCTGAGAGGCGGCGTACGATTTGCACCTGGTTGTCCTTCACATATTCTTGGTTGATTTCTTCAATCGTATTTTGATGTTTTCCGATGATGACTGAAGGTCGATTAATATAGAAAAGCAAATAGCTGTCGTCGTCCATAGGCAGATGCTTCAGAACGAATTCTTCAATCGCTAGATTCATGGCAGGGTCTGTTATCCCCTGATTATCAATAAACAGCATAGCTTGATTCCTCCGTTTACTAGGGCAAAATGAATAGTTGTACCTTCCTATTGTAAACCAAGTGTCATAAGAAACAAAAGTGAAAACGGATTGACGAACCCGGAATAATGAGTCAATAATGGGGACATTCATGGTTTAATTGATATTATTGGGGGTTTGTTAGTGATTCTTGAACAATATGGACATGGAGGAGATTTAGAAAGTGCAGCGGTAGCTTATGATAGAGCAGCTGATACATTTCTGGATTTTAGCGCTAATATTAATCCACTGGGCCCTCCTTCGGAAGTTATGCATATGATCGAACAAGCGCTACCATCAATCATTCGTTATCCTGATCCTGGACATCGGCGTTTAAAGGAGTTGCTTGCATCTAAACTCAATGTAGCAGAGGCAGAAATTCTGATCGGCAATGGCGCTGCTGAATGTATGGCGCTTATTTTGCTTGGTTTAAAGCCGCAGAAAGTAGGCATCGTTGAGCCATGTTTCTCCGAATACAGGCAATTGTCTGAACAATATGGAGCAGAAGTTCATTCCGTACAGGGAACAAGGGAGAATTTATGGCGGGCCAGCGTTGCTGATATTTCGGCGCTGCTACGCGAGGTGGATTTACTCTTTATTGGACAACCAAACAATCCCAATGGCGTTCAATATAATGTTGATGATCTGCGGGAGCTGGCATATATAGCGGAGCAGCAGGGTGCTTTTTTGGTTGTAGATGAAGCGTTTATTGATTTCATACCGCAAGAGAGTCGGATGACTCTTTTACCTGAGCTACAACAATATCCTCATACGATACTTATCCGCTCGATGACGAAATTTTATGCCATTCCTGGACTCAGACTGGGATTTGCGATAGCCGCTCCGAAGCTAATTCATGCGATGAAGAGCAAGCAGGTAACCTGGAGCGTGAATGCGCTGGCACTACTAGCAGGAGAGGCTTGTCTAATGAGCGGGGTGAAGTATGAACTTGAGACGATCAGCATCATTTCAGAGCAGCGGTCTTATCTATGTGCGCAACTCGCTCATTTAGGATGCGACGTTATTCAGGGTGAGGCTAATTTTATATTGGTGGGGCTTCCTACATCATGGACGGCAGCAGCTATACAGCGTGAACTTGGTGTTCGAGGGATACTGATTCGCAGCTGTGCGATGTATCCTGGACTTGGGCCGGAGCATATCCGACTCGCGGTGAAGGATGAGAAGGCTAATCGACAGTTGCTGAATCAACTAGAAGAGGTACTAAATGTAGAGGATGGATTGAAATAGAGAGTGGGGGAATAGAAATGACGACACCTTTTCTGGACGAAAAGACCTTAGAATATAGCTCAAGCATTTGGCCAGGTATGGTGTTAAAGCGAGGAGAACGGCATATGCTGTTGCAATCACCAATCATGTTGGATAGTCTTGCAAGTTCGATTCACGGTGGAGGTTTGAGCAGATTACGACGTGTTGTGAATATATATGTCGATCGATTCTACAACTGCGATCATCCGGAACAGGATATTATTCAAAGTCTTCGCGAATGGAGATATCCAATCGATACCACCGCTGGACTGCTAACGGCTGTACAGCTTCAACATACATCTGTGTTAGAGGAGCAGGGAGAGCATGCTTCGATCTTCTGCTGTTCCACGGCTGGGATATCCAATGCTGCGAGAGCAGGGGCTGAGCGAACGACCTTTGCAGCATACAAGCCAGGTACGATCAATACGATATTAGCCATTAACGGACGTCTGACACAATCAGCTATGGTCAATGCTATGATCACAGCAGTGGAAGCAAAGGCGGCGGCGTTGGCCGATTTAGATGTTCGGGACCCCGACAATGGGCGAGTTGCGACGGGGACAACAACAGATGCAATCATACTATGTGTGAGTCAAAATAAGGATTATCCGGTTGAGCATCATTACGCAGGTACAGCTACCGATCTAGGAGCGGCTATTGGCCGTACAGTTTACGGAACGGTCACGGAAGGGCTTCTCGCGGCATGGAAGGAACGGAAAGCATGATATGGATCGCTATCGGAATCATAATCGCTGCATTGGTTATGGATCTCATTATTGGAGATCCACGGTGGATTCCACATCCGGTTATTGGAATGGGGAAAGTGATTAGCCGCCTTGAACGCATCATTCGTTCTACATATGTAGAACCAAAGAGTCTGAAAAAAGCGGGTATTCTTCTCCCTGTCGTAGTCGTAGGAGGATCATTCCTGCTAACGTGGATAATCATTACATGTCTATACAACATACATCCGTGGATTGCTTGGTCCGCCGAAGCGATCTTCATTGCTACAACCATCGCGGTAAAAGGGTTGAAGGATGCTGGTATGGAAGTGTTTCGTCATCTCCGTGAAGGAGATTTACCCGCTGCAAGGCAGGCACTGGGCATGATCGTCGGCCGCGATACGGCTCATCTCGATGAACCCGAAATTGTACGCGGCACCGTTGAAACGGTGGCCGAGAATATTGTGGATGCGATCATTTCCCCGCTTTTTTATGCCCTGATTGGCGGTGCTCCATTAGCGATGGCCTACCGAGCCGTGAATACACTGGATTCAATGGTGGGGTATAAGAATGATAAATATATGAATCTGGGATGGGCTTCTGCCCGTCTGGATGATATTGCGAATTATATACCCGCACGGCTTACTGCACTGCTCCTTATCATGTGCTCTTGGCTGCTCCGTCTGGATTATATACGGGCAGCTCGAACGATCCGCCGAGATGCCCGGCTTCATCCAAGTCCTAACAGTGGATTTCCAGAATCCGCTGTTGCAGGTGCCCTAGGTATTCGTCTCGGTGGCGAGAATGTGTATCATGGGGTAGCCTCATTTAGAGCTTACATGGGTGAGGCGACACGTGCTTTGGAAGCTAAGGATATTATGACAACAGCAAGGTTGATGGTGACGGTATCCGTTTTGTTTATTGTCATAGGCAGCCTCATATTGTGGTCAATTGGAGGCACATTATGGGTTTATTAGAGTTTGAATTTATACTCATGAGGCATGGGCGTACACGCTGGAATCAAGAGAAAAGATATGTAGGTCATACGGATGTAAGTCTTTTGCCTGAAGGGCTGACCGAGTTAGCCTTACTTCGTAAACAACTTGTTGAATTAGAGATATCCAAAGTATATTGCAGTGATCTGATCCGCTGCCGCGAGACCCTATCAGAAACATTGCCTACGCTCGTGGAGAGAGCGGTGTATGATAGCCGCTTGAGGGAGATGGATTTTGGCGACTGGGAAGGTCACTCGTATGATGAATTGCAGCATATCCAGCATTACAGGGATTGGCTTGATGACCCGCAGCATATGACGCCGCCGAATGGTGAGGCATGGACGAGCTTCGCCTCAAGAATTGCTGATTTTCTTCGAACGGTAACGGATGGGATGGAGTCGCAGTCTGAACTAAACCAAGAATTGAACGATACAGAGCTGAAAGTTAACGATCTGTATACTGGGCCAAAAAGGATTCTTATCGTGACACATGGAGGCGTTATTCGCCAATTAGCAGCAATGACCATTCCCGGCTCTTCATTTTGGGACGTTCATGTTGAGCCGGGAAGGACAGCAACGCTCAGGATGACCCGCAACAATGATAGATGGAGCGCTGTTTTTTACAAGGGATGATGCATCATATATTGCAGTCCGTTGGGACCCATACGTGTGATGCCCTTAAATTCAAACCCGGTCTTTTCATATAGTTTCTTAGCAGACGTATTATCTGCATTAACCGCGAGCACCATTTCCTCGAAATTTGGAAAAATATCGCGAGCCCAGTTGGGGAGTAGTTGCATAGCTTTACCGCCGTATCCCTTGCCCTGATGGAACTGATTAATGGATAATCCTCGTAATAGTAATGCACGAGGATTATCTGAGAACTCTAGAATGCCATGACCATGATGTAGAACAAAGAAACCTACAATGGTTTTTGCAGTAACAATTACTGCAGGGAAACGGCAAGGGTCTTCGATAGATATTTGAAGAATTTGTTTAGGGAGGGCTACGAAACTTGTTTGGTCATCTTGTAGCTTAAACGTTTCAAGAACTATGCGATCTGAATCCTCGTAAGGACGAAGTTCAATGATAGTATCTTGGGTAGTCGAATGAAGTGGAATGGACATAGCGGAGGCTCCTTGTACTATAGAATGACTTAGATGAATAAGCCTATCATACATTAATCATAAGGATTAGCGTAAGGAAATTCATTGTAAGTCAAGGGGTTTTCCCCTATAATTTTGTACTAGAGTAATTGTGCCTGGAACCCATACATAAATAATGATGACTTATAAGGTCCCGTTAACGGTGTGATCACACATCGTTCGGGTGAAAAGGGAAGTCGGTGCAAATCCGGCACGGTCCCGCCACTGTAAAACAGGGATATTCCTATATGCCACTGTTCTGACCAATAGGTAGAATGGGAAGGCTGGAACATCATTCACCTGCAAGTCAGGAGACCTGCCTTATAAGCAAATTAACGGTCCTTCGAGGAAAGGATTACGTTTGTGCGCCCGTGTGCATGATGGTTACATGTATTCGTGCCTGTATCTTATGGCTAGTAGCCTCTTAAGATATGTAGACGTAATCCCTGATTCTTGCTTGAAGAGAATCAGGGTTTTTTTATGGATGTTGTATACCGTTAAAATCATTTCATTACGCAGTTTATCCAGGCCCCTTCAGATCATTAGACAACAGAAATGAGCAAAGAGGAGAGAAATAGAAAAATGAATTGGAATCCATGGGTTAAACGCTGTTCTGCAGGAATTGCGGCATTACTAATCGCGTTGTCACTGGCAGGGTGCGGTGATAGTAAGCAAGAAACGACGGTACCAGAGAAAGCACCTGCAACTCAGGATGCCGCTCCTTCTGCTAAGCAGGATGCACTAAAAACGACGTATCCACTGACCGTACAAGATGCTACTGGAGCTTCTTTTACCTTTAAAGAAGCGCCGAAGCATATCATCTCAGTATCACCTGCTGAGACAGAGGCGCTGTTCGCCATTGGTTTAAACGATGAAATTGTTGGTGTCTCTAATTATGATGACTATCCCGAAGTGGTGAAGAGCAAGCCGAAAATGGGCGATTTGATGAAACCAAATGAGGAATCCATCATCGCGGCTCAGGCGGATATTGTATTTACGGGGATTTCGATGAGTGAAGAGGCGGTTAAGAAACTGCGTGATCTTAATATTCAAATTTTCAAAACCAATCCAAAGACGGTTGATGATGTCATGAAGAATATTGAAGTATTCGGACAAATTACGGATCACCAAGCTGAGGCTAAGGCCGTAAAGGATAAGATGAAAAAAGAGCGCCAGGAAGTAACGGATGCTGTTCAATCACTAACACCGGAACAGAAGAAGAAAGTATATATTGAATTCTCTCCAGGTTGGACCGTTGGTAAAGGTGAATTCATGGATGAGCTTATTACACTTGCTGGTGGTATTAACGTAGCTGCAGATACTAAAGGTTGGAACGAAATTAGTGAAGAGAAAATTATCAAGGATAATCCAGATGTTATTCTATTTGCTAAAAGTGTAGTTGATACCAAAACCAATAAAGGTCTTGGTGAGATCATTACAAGTCGCAGCGGCTGGAATCAGATTACGGCAGTCAAGAATAAGGCAGTCATTGGACTTGATGACAACCTTCTTAGCCGTCCAGGCCCACGTGTAACTGAAGGTTTACAAGCTGTAGCCAAGGCGATCTATCCAGACCTATTTAAATAATGCATAAAAAACTAGCAGGTTACGGAGGGATCGGCATCGTACTGCTCGCCATGACCCTCGTAATCTGCTTGGGGATCGGCTCAGTAGCGATACCGATCCGGGATATCGTGATGATGATTCTTCATCACCTTCCCTGGATTGGTGATGATGTAAAGCCGGATTGGAATCCGTCTTATGAACAAATTATTATGAAAGTACGGATGCCTCGTCTTGTCTTAGGGATGTTGGTCGGAACAGCACTCGCCGTAGCGGGCTCTGGATTTCAGGGCGTCCTACGAAATCCACTGGCTGACCCATTTACATTAGGAGTATCATCAGGATCAGCAGTAGGGGCATCTGCCCTTATTTTTTTCGGATTGCAGTATTCATTCATTGGGTCTTTTACATTGCCATTCGTTGCTTTTATAACAGGGATTTTGACATTGTGGGCGGTTATGGCGCTTTCTCTAGATAGGGGAAAAATTCCGACGAACAGCCTGATATTATCAGGTGTGGTCATGCAGTCGTTTCTCGGAGCGATCGTATCGTTCATGACGGCGATGAGTAATAAGACAATCAATGAAATTCTATATTGGACGATGGGTAGTCTTAGTCTTCGAGGTTGGTCGTACACACTCATTTTACTACCGTATCTATTGATCGGATTGAGTTTGGTATGGGGACAAGCAAAATCGCTGAATGTACTCTCTCTAGGAGAGCGGCAGGCCGCACATCTGGGCATGAGGGTGGAGCGAGTGAAATTCATTATTTTGCTCGTTTGTACGCTCCTTACTGCGGCGGCAGTTTCTGTAGCTGGAATTATCGGGTTTGTAGGACTGGTCATTCCGCATGTGATTCGTCTACTTACGGGGCCCGATTATCGGTTGATTGTTCCATTGTCAGCCATTGGAGGTGCCATATTTATGGTTATAGCTGATACACTTGCACGAACGGTCTTAGCTCCCACTGAAATTCCGCTTGGTGTAGTGACAGCTTTTGTAGGGGCACCCTTCTTTGCTTATTTGCTACACCGCAGCAAAAAGCATGGCAGAGGAGGCAGCTTATGATAGAGGTTCAAAAGGCAAGTAAACAATTTGGCGAACTTAACGCTCTCCATGAAGTAGATTGGTCTGTTCAGGAGGGGGAATGGTGGGGGATTATTGGCCCCAACGGCAGTGGGAAATCCACGTTGCTACGCCTACTCTCCGGTACGGAGCAGGCTTCCTCTGGTGAGGTATTAATCCGAGGGAAGGCTGCTTCATCTTACGAAAGAAAGCAGCTCTCTCAAATGTTGGCCGTCCTTCAGCAGGACGGCCTTCCTCCTGTTCACTATCCGGTGAAGGATGTGCTGGAGATGGGAAGGTATCCTTTTCAAAACTGGCTTGGTCAGGAGCTAGGGAATGATCCAGAAGATCTAATTGAGGGGATCATGGACAAGCTTGATCTACGCTTGCTTGCCAAGCGACCGCTGGATGAACTAAGCGGTGGGCAGCGCCAGAGAGTTGCACTGGGTCAGGTGATGGTGCAGCAACCACAAATTCTGTTGCTTGATGAACCAACGACTTATCTAGATCTCCGTTATCAGCATCAATTTATGGAGCTTGTTGGCAATTGGCGTAAGGAATCTGGGATTACGGTCATTGCTGTGCTGCATGATCTAAACTTAGCAGCGCAGTTCTGTGACAAGTTATTGGTTCTACAGGATGGGCAAGTAACGGGAAGCGGGACACCGCAAGAAATGCTGACTGCGGAGCATATTCGAAGGGTTTATGGTGTTGAACCGGTGATCGTGCAGCATCCCGTAAGTGGTGTGCCACAAGTGTTGATATCAAGACATATGGAAGAGTAACCTTTTCAAGCTGAGTTGTAGCTTCTGAAGTATAGCTGTTAGAATGAATAATAGTACAGAATCGAAAGGGGTATATCTGATGAGTTTAGCACTTCTTCCTTACATTTCCCGAATTGAGGAGCTGGATGCACAGGCGGCTCAGGCAGCCGCTCAGCATATTAGTCAATTAACCGTTCCTCCTGGTAGTTTAGGTAAACTAGAGTCTTTGGCGATCCAGTTAGCGGGAATCACAAGAGAGGTCAAACCTTCATTTACCCAACGTGAAGTGGTTATTATGGCAGCAGATCATGGCGTATGTGCAGAAGGAGTGAGTGCATTTCCGCAGGAAGTAACGCCGCAAATGATTCTTAACTTTCTTTCTGGTGGTGCGGCGGTTAACACATTGGCACGTCAGGCGGCTGCAGACGTCGTTTGCGTCGATATCGGAGTGCTCAGTACATTAACACATCCTGTACTTGTGCAGCGTAAAATCCGCCCAGGAACAGCTAACATGGCTAAGGAACCCGCAATGACAAGATCTGAGGCTGAACAATCGATTGTGACAGGGATTGAAATTGTAGAGGATGCGGTAAAACGCGGCGTAAGCTCTTCATAACAGGGGAAATGGGAATTGGGAATACAACCGCCAGTGCAGCTATTATGTGTGCAATGCTCGATATTCCACCTGAAAAAGCAGTAGGACGCGGCACCGGTCTGGATGATGCGCGTCTAGAGCATAAAATAAGTGTTGTTCGTCAGGCTCTTTCCCTTAATCAACCCGATGCGAGCGATCCACTCGACGTATTATCTAAAGTTGGGGGTCTTGAGATTGGAGGACTTGTTGGGGTTATTCTAGGTGCAGCAGCCAATCGCTGTCCGGTCATTATCGATGGATTTATTTCGAGTGTTGCTGCGCTGCTGGCTAGGGCACTCGTGCCAGCATCAGCGGGATACATGATTGCTTCTCATGCATCGCATGAACAAGGTCACCGTTTGCTACTGCAAGGATTGGATCTGCGTCCTGCCCTTGATTTGGACATGCGTATAGGTGAAGGCACAGGTGGCGTTCTTGGCCTACATCTCGTGGATGCAGCTTGCCGTATCGTAAGCGAGATGGCGACGTTTGAGAGTGCAGGTGTCACAAGTAATAACGAGGATGCGTTAATATGAGTATTCTTGTTACTGGTGGTGCCCGTAGCGGCAAGAGCTCCTTCGCGGAAAAGCTGTGCATGAGTCTGGATAAAGAGGCGGTTTACGTCGCTACTGCACAAGCATTTGACGAGGAGATGACTGGGCGTATTGCTCTGCATCGACTTCAGCGTATTCAAGCGGAATATGCATGGCAGACAATTGAGGAACCGCTTAAGCTGGCGGAAAAGCTGCGGACTTGGCGCGTGACTTCAGATCAAGCACCGACGGTTCTTGTGGACTGCTTAACGTTATGGCTGTCGAATGTTCTGCTTGCTTTGGAAGAAGAACCTGACATGGAGCAGAAAGTAGAGACAGCTATGGATGAACTAATGAGTGAAATTTCAGCTTACCCAGGTCAACTGGTGCTTGTAACCAATGAAGTCGGAAGCGGCATTGTACCTGCGTATCGACTGGGACGGCAGTTCCGTGATTTTGCAGGCTTTCTTAATCAAGCGGTTGCTCGCTCTTGCACGCAAGTTTTTCTTGTCACAGCAGGTATACCTATTGAGCTCAAGAGTAGGGAGTATCATCTATGAGTAAAGGCTGGCAAGCAGCTGCGGCTGCTTTTCAATTTCTGTCCAGGTTTCCTGTAAAAGCAAATTTAGATTACACTCCTGCGTTATTCCAACAAAGCACACGTTTTTATCCGCTGGTGGGAGCAGCCATCGGATTATGTATAGGGATCATTGCAGCTGGAACAACCTACGTGCTGCCAGCGGCCCCTGCAGCGGTGCTCGTACTGATTGTCTGGGTGATACTGACGGGCGGCCTCCATTTGGACGGCTGGATGGATACAGCCGATGGTCTGCTCAGCTACCGCTCACGTGAACGAATGCTAGAAATTATGAAAGACAGCCGGGTAGGAGCGATGGGCGTCATTGCTTGCGTTCTGCTTTTAATGTTAAAAGGTACTCTGATTTATTCGCTATTATCGAGCAGTAGAAATGGTGTTTTACCAACATTGTTGCTCATACTTCCTCCTATTTGGAGCCGCTGGTTTATGATCCACGCAATGGCAGGCTATCCTATGGCTAGGGGGAAGGAAGGACTTGCTGGGGCAAATTTTAATGGCATCAGCAAGAAGCATACTGTGCGTGCTTTTCGAATGGCTGCTGTTTTAACTTTGGTGATCACAGTACTTATGCCGTTTCTTGGCATTCACGATTCATCGTGGCTTCAGAGCGTAGTAGCATGGCTGGGATTGCCGATCCTGGCATGGCTTTCGGGAACATGGGCCGCTCGGCAAATGAGCAATAAACTTGGTGGATTAACAGGTGATACATACGGCGCACTGAATGAGGGCATCGAAACGGTATTGTTACTGTTTATAGTTGTTTTGACGCAGTGGATGTAGTCATCATGCAGGCACTTCATTAAACGAATGTTGTATGTGATCTACACAATAGGAACCTAGGTCTTCTCAGGCAAGCTGCTATGAGGAGGCCTTTTTTGTGATTTCCATAATCGGATGATTGGGCTGGCCATTTTTGATTAATGAATAGAATATATCAAAAACATCAATATTAAGAATTAAATTACCATTTTATTCTTCAGTAAATTAATCCTATCCAGATACTATGAATTGTGATATTATAAAAAAACCAGTTTTAGTAGATACGTATTAATAATATTAATGATTAATAAAAGGGGAGCTATAAATGGATACAATTTGGATTATCGCAAACGTCGTTGTTATGTTGCTTCTCATTGGATTGCTCATTTGGATGCAGAAGAAACATGTTTCTTTTACTAAACGAGTGTTCACTGGTTTGGGTCTAGGGATTATTTTCGGAGTTATCCTTCAGATCATATTTGGTGCAAGTTCAGATGTAATGAGTAAATCAAGTGATTGGTTTGGTCTGGTGGGTTATGGTTACGTTAGTCTACTGCAAATGGTCGTGATTCCTCTTATTATGGTTTCGATCATTTCAGCTATTATGAATTTAAAAGGTAAGCAAAACTTAGGGAAAATTAGTGCATCTATTATAGCAGTGCTCCTGATTACAACGGCAATTGCTGCCTCAGTCAGTATTATAACGAGCAACACGTTTAATCTGAAAGCTATTGATATTACAAGTGGTGACCGTGAGCAGCAACAAGGTATTAAGCTAGAAGAGAAGCTAGGGGATGTACAGCATAAATCCATTCCACAGCAAGTTCTTGAGTTTATACCAAGTAATCCTTTCGAAGATATGACTGGCGCTCGTCGTTCTTCAACGCTTGCTGTTGTTATATTCTCCGCATTTATTGGTGTAGCTGTTCTTGGTTTGGATCGCAAAAAGCCTGAACAGGCTGCAACTTTTAGAGGAATGGTAGAAGCTGTATACGCGGTAGTTATGCGAATTGTAACATTGGTACTTCGTCTGACACCATACGGTATACTTGCTTTGATCACCAAGACGGTGGCGACGACCAATGTGGATGAAATCCTGAAACTCATTAAGTTTGTAGGAGCTTCTTATGTTGCCATAATCGCTATGTTTATTGTCCATCTCATCCTAATTACACTGTTTGGTTTCAATCCAATTCAGTATTTGAGAAAAGTGTTGCCAACGTTGACATTTGCCTTTACATCGCGCTCAAGCGTAGCTACAATTCCATTGAATGTGGAAACGCAGAAGAAGAAACTGGGCGTATCCGATGGAATCGCGAACTTGTCTGCTACCTTTGGAGCTACGATTGGACAGAACGGTTGCGCAGGTATTTATCCCGCGATGCTGGCTGTGATGATTGCACCAACGGTGGGTATTGATCCAATGAGTTGGAGCTTCATTATTAAGCTAATTCTTATCGTAGTCATCAGTTCCTTTGGGGTTGCTGGTGTCGGTGGTGGCGCAACATTCGCTTCGCTGATCGTGCTTTCAACGATGAACCTACCAGTAGCATTGGCAGGACTTCTAATCTCGGTTGAACCATTGATCGATATGGGACGTACGGCGCTAAATGTGAATGATTCGATGACAGCAGGACTGATCTCCAGTAAAATTCTAAAAGAAAATGACCATAATGTTTTCAATGATAATAGTGTTGATCTAGATTCAGCACATGTATAATTGAAATAATATGCAGGAAAGAGTTAAAGCAAATTGCTTTGGCTCTTTTTTTGTTGACTCGTTTCGAGGAAAAAATACATAGCCAGATCATCTCAGTTGTGATAAAGTAGATCATGTTTTGGGACTTGGCATCTAAGAGTGGGCTTCACCACACTGATTTTGTACCTGAAACCGCGGTTCGTAACCATCCCGCGTAATCAAAACTAGGAGGAATAATCCATGTTTAACTTGCTTTGGGGCATGTTGTTTGTGCTCGTGAATTTCTCCCTGTTTCTACTGTGTTACCGTTTATTCGGTAAAAAGGGACTCTATGCCTGGATCGGAGTGGCGACGGTTATCGCCAACATTCAGGTAACGAAGACAATCGACATGTTTGGCATCGTGATGACGCTCGGCAACACGATGTATGTCAGTCTGTATATGACGAGTGATTTGCTTAATGAGAAGTACGGGAAAGAAGAGGCGAGGAAAGCAGTATGGTTTGGCTTTTTCACATTAGTAATGACGACTGTGATTATGCAAATGGCACTGTACTTTACACCGGATGCTAGTGATCTTGCACAGGAGTCACTAAGCAACATATTTGGTCTGATGCCGCGGCTCGCGCTTGCTAGCTTGGCTGCTTATTTTATCAGCCAGTTTCTGGATGTACGACTCTATTCTTGGCTGCGCAACATGTTCGGCAAACGCAATCAATTTTGGATTCGTAATAACGGCAGTACGATGATTAGTTCATTAGTCGACACGCTCGTTTTCTGCACGATTGCATTTGCAGGGGATCGATATACATTTGGTGTATGGATGGAAATTTTCCTGACGACTTACATTATCAAATTTATACTGACTGCGGTAGGAACTCCATTTCTGTACATTGCTCGTGATTTCAAATTCAAGGATGAGGATTAAGTCCTCATACAATAAAAACCCGGAAGAGGCACTTAACGTGTATCTTCCGGGTTTTTAAAATTATATATCGCTGACGATTTGCTTAACCAATGACAGTTAACTCTTTAGGATACGAAGTGAGAACTTCGACTCCGTTCTCTGTGACATAAATATCATCTTCAATGCGGACCCCACCGATGTTAGGCACATAAATGCCAGGCTCGACAGTGAATACCATGCCTGCCTGTACCAAATCTTGATTGTTACCGTGAACCGAAGGATATTCATGTACGTCCATGCCTAGGCCATGTCCGAGGCGATGCATAAAGTACGGACCGTAGCCAGCATCAATCGTCACCTTGCGTGCCGCTTGATCTACGGAAGCTAATGTTACACCAGGTTGAATGGCCTGAATCCCATGCATGTTGGCTTCCAGAACGGTTTGATAAATTTTAGTCTGTTCAGGAGTAATATCTCCTACAGCAAATGTTCTCGTAATATCGGATGCATAGTTATCTGCGTAAACGCCCATATCAAACATTAAAAGATCGCCCGCCCCAATTTTACGATTTCCAGGTACGCCGTGTGGTAGCGCTGTGTTCGGGCCTGAGAGTACCATCGTATCGAAGGATGGACCTGCTGCGCCGGATTTTTTCATGAAATACTCCAGCTCTGCAACCAGCTCAATCTCTGTCATTCCAATCTTAAAATGATTGAGGCCTTGACGAAGGACATCCTCTATGAGGTGAATCGCGTGTTTCATTCGAGCAATCTCATCGGTACTTTTGACAACGCGCATGCTTCTCAGAAGGGGACCAATGTCTTGAAACTGGTCAGGTGCCACAGACTGTTGTAATAATTCAAAACGGGATACCGTTAATTGTTCCTTCTCGATACCAAGAACGCCAGGTGAGGACGTGAATTGTTGCCCTAAGATCACGTATGGATTATCTGTGTCTTCATGTGTCACGATGTGGCTTACAGAGGAAGCTGCGCGAGCTGCCTCCGCATCTAATGCAGGCACAATGAGAATGGGCTCCTCACCACGAATGAGTAATAGGCCGAGAAACCGCTCATGGGGGTCAGAAGCAAAGCCTGTTAAATAATATACATGCTTGGGATCTGTGACTAATAGACTGTTCAGTCCCGCTTGACCCATAGTTTGCTCAAGTTGTTGAATTCGTGTACTCATGTTTGGGGTTCGCTCCTTGTTTCGTCGATTCGATTAGTGCAATGTATTTGATATCTATTATAAACCCCAATTATCAAAAAGGAAAAATAATGACAAGGTCATTTCTTCAATAGATCTGTTCTTCTGAAAGCTAGGGAATTCGTATGGTGAAGAACGTATTTGCGCGTAGTAGTTTCATATCCTGTCCCCCTGTATTATAAATGAGATATGTTCATCATAGATTTATTTATCATAGGCTTTTACATGAAAATAATTTGAAATTGTATAAAAGGGGTGAATCATCATCGAAATCGCAATGGTGACTGGAGCTAATTCGGGTATGGGGCTTGCCACATCGATAGCATTGGCTAAAAGAGGAGCGCATGTTATCATGGTTTGCCGCAGTGAAGAACGAGGCAAAGCGGCGTTGGAAGAGGCAATAAACAAAAGTGGCTCACAGCATGTAGAGTTAATGTTATGCGATTTAGGAGATTTGGAGAGCATCCGTAGCTTCGCCACAGCTTTTTGTTCTAAGTATGATGTCCTTGACGTGCTTGTAAACAATGCAGGTGTCGTAAGTATTAAACGAGAAATTACCAAGGATGGATTTGAAATGGATTTAGGAATCAATCATCTCGGGCATTTTTTGCTCACGAATCTACTATTGGAACCACTGATTGCTGCCCACCAAGGGCGAGTGGTGAGTGTTGCATCAGGTGCGTATAAAGTAGGACATATTCATTTCGATGATCCTTTTCTATCGAAAGGATTCAATCCAATTAAAGCATACGCGCAGTCTAAGCTGGCCAATATTCTATTTATTAAAGAGCTAGCTCAGCGCTTGAGCGACACTCGTGTTACAGCAAACTGTGTGCATCCAGGTGCAGTGGGAACGCAGATTGGTGTGAATCGTCAGACTGGATTTGGTAAAAGCGTGCATGCATTGCTACGGCCGTTCTTTCTAACCCCAGAGCAAGGAGCGCAGGGAGCCATTTATTTGGCAACGTCTCCAGATGTGGTGGGGATGAGCGGGCAATATTTTTACAAGACAAAACATCAAAAGCTTACTTCGCGGGCAAATCATCCCGAGGACGCGAAGCGGCTCTGGCAATGGAGCGAGAAGCAGGTTGGTTTGTAAGAAAATAGATAAACCATAACCTCTATTTTTCCTTTAAAATAGTGATATAAATAACCACTATCGGAGGTAGGGGAAAGACATGACAGAGGATCAATATACAATAGAACATGCACAAGTTAGTGATTTAGAGGATATCGTTCGCATATACAATTCAACGATTGCCGGTAGAATGGTGACAGCGGATTTAGAACCTGTGACGGTTGAGAGTAAACTCAACTGGTTTATGGAGCATAATGAACATCAGCGGCCGCTATGGATAATGAAATCCGAAGGTAAGGTTATGGCTTGGCTTAGCTTCCAATCCTTTTATGGAAGAGCAGCTTATGACGCTACTGCAGAAATTAGCATTTATGTGTCGGAGGATTGCCGCGGAGCTGGAATCGGAGGCATTTTTCTAGAAAAAGCTATTGGAGAATGTCCTCGCCTTGGAATCACTAGCCTGGTAGGATTTGTATTTGGGCATAATGCACCAAGTCTCAAGCTGCTACGCAGATTTGGTTTTGAGGACTGGGGTTTTCTTCCTGGTGTAGCGGTGCTAGATGGAGTCCAACGAGACTTGGTGATTATCGGTAGAAAAATAGACAACGCGGGATTGTAAACAAATGAACACACGAAAAGGCGCTTCATTATAACTCCAGCGCCTTTTTAATACAATGTATGAAATTCATAGAAACTAAGTTTCTTTCATGTATGCTATGGAGTTAAAATTAGGTCCTTGTGTCTGTGGCTTCTTCTAATGTCACCCATTGTTCAGACCATTCCTCTATTCCTCGAATAACTGGCTCAAGTGCTAAACCCTTCTTCGTTAAGGAATACTCAATGCGTACCGGTGTTTCAGGATACACATCTCTTCTAACCACACCATCATGTTCTAAATCTTTCAATCTTTCAGATAGGAGCCTTCCACTAATGGGGAGAGAGGCCTCAATTTCGCAGAATCGTTTAGGGCCTGTAAGCAGCTGATAAATAATAAAGCTGGTCCAGCGCCGATTTATAATTTCCATCCCTTTTTCCAATTTCGGGCACAAATCCATAGAACACATATTCTTAGAACTCATGATTATTCACCTCTTTATACCTACATTATAGCTGAAAGTACTCGTTAAATACATAATTTATGATATTCAACGCTGGATTAACTATCATTAAAGGAAGATCTCCCGAATATTTTTGGTACAATTTCCCTTTACATAGAGAGCTTACTGCTGGCATACTATATTCAATCATGATCATTTTTTTATATATACGAGGGGGAAAATAACGAATGAAGCGTTTCAAGTTAGGGCTGGCTTTAGGACTGGTATTACTATTAGTTATATTATCTGGTTGTCAATCGGTAGGGGGCCTAGATGTAAGCAATGCGTTGACTCGTACTTTGGACGTGAAGACATCTGAATCTAAATCGGCAATGTCTATTGAAATCATCCCTACAGCAGGAAAGATGGATGCAGAAGATCAAAAGATGATTGATATGATCAACTCATTTTCGGTAACGATTGATCATGTCATTATGCAAGATGCTTCAACAGCTTCTTTGGAAGGTGCATTAACGTATCAAGGTAAGAAACTTCCGTTTCATATGTCCATGGATAAAAAGAATCTAGCACTTAAGCTCGAAGGTATGAAGCAACCCGTTGTTATTTCACTAGACAGTGTTGAACAATTGGGAATGGGTGTGGATGTGCAAACAGGTTTGTCAGAAGAAAAGGCCATGAGTATGGTCAAAGACGTGTCGGGATTCGTGTTAAAACATTTACCTAATCCATCGTCCATTTCACTTGCATCCGTAACGGATAAAGTAAACGGAGAAAGCGTGGCGCTTCAGAAGCTACATGTTGAAATACGCGGTGATGAGTTGACTGGATTGGTTAAAGGCTTCTTAACGAGTCTTTCTAAAGATAAAGAGGGCATCAAATCTGTAGTTGGTGCGCTGTATGATGTTTATTACCCGCTTTATGCAGCATCACAGGCTTCTGATGAAGAAGAGGATGGATATGAAGATACAATGGGTGATTTTCTGAGTGGATTTGGTACCCCATCCAGTGTAATGGCGGATAAAGAAGCTGCTGTTATTTATTTAACGAACCAACTGATCAAAGAAATGAATAAACTACTTCCCAAATATGATCAAGAGGTTACGGATTTGTATGCGGACAGCCCTGAACTGAAAGAAGTTTTAGGTAAAAATACATTGTTAGCTGTCGATCTTTTCTTCGACAACAAACTGAATATTCGTAAGCAAAATGTAGATCTAACCGTTCAAATGCCCGAAGATGCAGGAATTCCAATTAAACAAGTTAAGGCTCATGCTACTTCTGAGAGCTGGAAGATTAACGTGCCTGTTACCATTAATAAAGTGGATGTTTCCAAAGGAGCTTGGGATCCAACTAAGAATGATATGACGCCTGGGGAAATTCTTGGTCAGCTAGATAATCAATCCGAGTTATATCGTTTTTTGAAGGAAGAAATGACTATTACCTACAAATATTTCGAGATTGAAACTCCTGTAGATGAAGATAGTTGGTATTATGATTATCCAGTTCCTTACTCAGTAAATAACAATTTAATGGTGCCGCTTAAATTTGTAGCAGATCAGTTGGATGCTAAAGTGAGTTACAACCAAGCTACGAAGCAAATTACGGTGACTGACGATATTAATGGATCTACGATTGTTGTCAAAGCAGGTGATAAACAGGCTGTTGTTAACGGTAAAGTGGTTAAGCTTGTTGCACCTGTCACAAACCGTGAAGGTTATGCTTTTGTCCCATTACGTTTCATTGCTGAGTCACTTGGAGCAACGATAACGGTCGATAAAATAGAACAATACATCTATATTGAGCGTAATTAGTTTAGTAGTGTAGGTGTAGGAAATAGAGAAGAGGCAGCCTAAAGGCTGCCTCTTTCTTCGTATGTAGAATGATAATAACAACGCAGGTCTTAAACGAATGGTTTCGTCATAACCCAGAACTCATTGTTATTAGTTAGGAAGGATGACTCTTTTACAAAACCAACTCTAGTATATAATTGAATAGCTCTTTTATTAAATGTGGCTACAGTTAAACGAATGGTAGATGGATCATACTGATGCCTAACCTCTTGGATAATAAAAGTTATAAATTCATAACCAAGTCCTTGACCCGTTAACTCAGGTTTCATGCCAAATCCTAAATCAATAATGCTATTGAATTCAGGGTATGCCCATTGACTATGACCAAGAGGCACCTGAGCATATTCTCCTGTGCAAAAATAGCCAATTAGCTGATCATTCCGCAGTATGCATTGATAATGCATAAGTTCTTGAATTGACTCATCATCTTCGTCCATGTCATACAGATCGTATGGGACTTCATATTTCCATGTAGCGATATCACTTGCGTAAAGCTCGTCCATTGGTTTTAGAAACATTGTTATTCCTCCTCCATTCAGAATATAGCATATTTTCATTTGAATTTAATTCTAATGATACAAAAAAACAGCCGAATCTCCATAAGAGATCGACTGTTTTTTTATTCTGGCAATGATCTGGCATTATGAATGCTATTATCGAGGAGCTACCAAGTTATCATTTGATGTAATCATAATTAACTCAGCATTCGTGATGCCTGGTAGTGATCTTGTCATCATTGGCGAATGGTAAGCAACAATCTTAGCACCTGGTTTAAGATCTTGAGATCCGCCAAATTGGTGAATTATTTTTGTATCTTTAGTGATATTTAGAATAACGTCATTGTTAACGTTCTGATCAGTTCCTACATTAACATATACTTGGTCTTCAGAAGTGCTGTCAGATCCAATAACTGTACCTACAACTTTCATATTTTCTTTCGCTTTAACTACAATTTTATCTGCATGAGTTTGTGCAGGGAAAATCATGGTCATTGCTTCGCCATAAGTTGCATCGATCGATACATCTGCTTTCAAAGCTTCAGCAGTTACAGCCTTACCTTCTTCATTAACGATTTCGGTATCTTTATCAACCGTTAGAATAACGTAATCCACGCCGCCTTTTTCCATGCCTTTACCCATCAGAGTCACCTTATTATCTTTAACCTCTGTGATAATACCAGATGTACCAACCGCTTGATCTGTTACTGTTTCTTCAGCTTGTTTATTAACAATAACGTAGTTTGTTGTCGATTGAGGTGGAAGACTCATAGTAACGGCAGGACCATAGAATGCTTGAATATTCATTCCTTTTTGAATGTCACTTGCCTTAATAGCTTTGCCATCTTGGCCTAGAATCTGAGCTTTCTTAGCAAAATGAAGTACAATGGTAGCTTCGTTGCCAGAGTAGATGTCTTTACCTTTAACGAGAATACCGTTGTCTTGTACTTCAGTTACCGTACCGTTGATGGCAGTGAAGCTTTGATCTTGAACAACAAGCGTTAAAGCAGTGCTTTGCGCTGGAATGCTCTTTGTCATAGCAGGACTATAGAAAGCTTTAACGACTTTCTTCTCATCTATAATTGTTTTCAAAGCAACTGTTTTGCCTCTTGAATTAACAATTTTTGTGTTTTTAGTGATGGAAAGAACGATTTCCTTTTGATCTGTCGTTGTAAGGCCACGACCTGTTACAGTAATAAATTTACCTGTTTTATCATTTACGAAATCTGTAATTTGACCTATTGTACCAGGCACTGCTTTGAATTGGTTTTGAATGACTCCAGAACCATGATAAGACGTAGCCGTAGGTACTTCCTGTGCATATGCAGCCATCGGCATTGCTGCCATCGCTAGAATTGAAGTAGTTGCTAACAATTTGTGCATTTTTTTCATCTGTAATTCCTCCAATTGTTGTTGTAGAGTTCATTGTTAAAATATGCTTGTTCTATAGTCCTAGACGGAGCTGTTACACAGAATGTTGCAGTAGTTCCTAAAAGTAATGACAATAAACTTTTAAAATAGTATAAAGATAATAAATAGAATACATTAGGGGAGCGATTATGGCACAGATTAAAGTCTATGGAATTAAGGAATATCTGAGTCCAATTCAGTCTGAACTTTCGGATCTAATTCATGAGTGTGTTATTGAAGCATTCCAATATCCTGTAAACAAAAGATTCCATCGATTTATTGGATTAGAAAAAGAAGATTTTTATTTCCCTGATGATCGCTCTGATCGATATACCATTATTGAAATGAGTATATTTGAAGGGAGATCCATCGAATCTAAGAAAAGGCTAATCCATCTTCTGTTTAACCGACTACATAAGCAGTTAAACATCAATAAGAATGATTTAGAAATTACAATATTTGAGACCGCGCAGCATAATTGGGGAATTAGAGGACTTCCGGGGGATGAGCTTACATTAAATTATAAGGTGGATGTGTAAGAGAATAAGAAATGAGTTGAAGATATGAAGAAAAAAGTAGTTTTAGCCGGTGGTACTGGTTTTATTGGAACATATTTTGAAGAGAAATTTAATCATCTGGGTTATGAAGTGAAAATCATATCAAGACAACCACGTCATATTTCTTGGAATCATATGTCTGACATTGTAGAAGCATTAAATGATTCCGAGATGTTAATCAATCTTGCCGGTAAGTCTGTAGACTGCCGTTATAATGCACAGAACAAGCAAGAGATTTTTAATTCAAGAACAGAGACAACCCGTATACTTGGGCAAGGCATATTAGCATGTAACAACCCGCCCTCCTTATGGCTTAATTCTAGTACGGCGACGATCTATAGATATGCTGAGGATCGGCCCATGACAGAGGAGCAAGGTGAGCTTGGATCGGGCTTCTCTGTTGAAGTGGCAAAAGAGTGGGAGAAGGCATTTTTCTCTTTTCAATTACCTCATACTCGGCAGATTGCCTTAAGAATTGCCATTGTATTAGGTGAAGATGGAGGTGTGATTACGCCATTCAAAAACTTAGCCAAATTCGGATTGGGCGGATCGCAGGGAACGGGTAACCAGAAGTTCAGTTGGATTCATATTGAGGATTTATATCAAATCATTCTTTTTATTCTAGAGAACAAAGAGTTGAATGGAGTCATCAATTGTTCTTCCCCTAATCCGGTTACGAATCGTGAATTAATGGATGAGGTTCGCAAAGTAATGAATGTAAAAGTGGGAATACCAATACCCAAATGGCTACTCGAAGTAGGTGCAGTTCTTATTAAGACAGAAGCCGAGTTGGTATTGAAGAGTCGTTGGGTTATTCCGGATAGACTTGAGAAAGCGGAATATACGTTTAAATACAATACCATTAATCAGGCACTTCAGAATGCTCTAAAAGGCACCCTCAACTAACAGTAATAGAAATCGCTCACGCTAGCTTAGTTATTCAAAGATACCAATTGGTGGAATAGACGATAATTCCTATGTTAAACTAACCCTATATTTATCTGAAATACTGCAATGATAAAATACCTGAAGGGGGACAACGCATGTCTTCACAACCGCAAAATGAACTTGAACTAAAATTAATTAAAGCTTTCGAGGATGCTTCAGCCAGAGCTGATTTTTATATCGAGCTACAAAAATCGCAAATTTACGCAATCCAAGGTAATGGACCTGAAACGGTAACGAAAGAAAAGACCTTATCACAAGGTGAGACCGTACAATTGTTAAATATCGAAGGGAACGGAAAAATATATATCCCTATTTTTTCATCCATCACCCGTATGCAAGAATTTATTCAGGAAGAAGTACATTATCTTTCGATGAACGCAAAAGAACTATTTCAATTGACTAAGGGAGCCGATTTGTTGCTCAATCCTGGTTCTGAGTTCGGTAAAGAATTTTCGTCAGGTGAAATTGAGTCCATTCTTAATGGTGCTGTGTTCAACGCTCCTGAGTCCTATGTTGTTGAGAAAGATACGAATGTTATGATTGGACAACCTACCACTCCACCTGTGGAACTACTAAATGGACTGCGAACGTTATTCGCAACTCTAAGCCAAGTAGAATGTGCTTATAACGCTCAAGTATATAATCCTAAAACGGATGAGAAGCCGCATACGCTGATTGCTATACGTTTTAATGGCGGAGGAGACGAGCTTATCGCCGCTGCAGGAAGAGTTACTGAATCGGTGAGCATTCCGGATCCGCCAGTGGATTACGTTCAGTTGGATGGGAACTCTGGTCTTGAATCCTATTTTGAAAAAGAATGTATGCCTTTCTATCAAAAATAAGAATAAATAAGTAGGTAAAAATACGCCCTATGTCTTAGAGCAGAAGATGCTGAGGCTGGGGCGTGTTCTATATAAAAGTAGCAAAGAAGTCTATGTAAAGAAGCGAAAGTAACACTCATGGGGGGTGAACACACATCAAAATAAGCGGATCATTGTGCGAAATAATCATGAGATTATGGAGTATATCAAGAATGAACAAAATATCCTAATATATCCTACAATGTGATATTATTTCAATGTAATATTAAGACTATAAACCAGCGTAGTAGAGTACGAAAGAAAAGCTTTAAGATATTAATCTTAAGCTTTTTTTACTATAAAGAGGAGGGAAATCAATGCAACATATCATTAACTCTGCGAAAGAAGTCGCGGTACAGGTCATAAGAGAAGCAGGGCTGATTGCGAAGGAACGCTTCGATACACTCTCAACGATTAACGTGAAAGACGAGTATGGTGATGTGGTAACAGAAGTGGATTTTCAATGTGAGGCAGTGATTCTAAAAGCGATAAACGAGCATTTTCCAGAGCATCAAATCCGAAGTGAAGAAGCCGGCAGCAACAATAAGGAAAGTGACTGGCTATGGATGATCGATCCACTTGATGGTACGAATAACTATGCGATCAGTCTTCCGATATTTGCTATTTCGATCACGCTGATATATCAAAAGGTACCGGTGTTGGGTGTCGTCTATGAACCGATGACAGATCGTCTATTTGTTACAAGTATTGGCGAAGGATCTTACTGCAACGATAAAGCAATAAGCGTGAAGGAAAGTACAAATGTACATAGAGCGAATCTTGGATGGATACAGGGCCATGGTGTACAAAATGATGTGAAAGCGGTCCAACTGAGAAATCATATCGATACGCATTGTAAAAGAATGATGAGATTATGGGCGCCCACACTTCAGTGGTGCATGTTAGCCAGAGGCGATTTGGATGGTATCGTCCTGTATAACTCAGAAGGTGATGATTTATATTCTGGCATCCTCATGGTCAAAGAGGCTGGGGCAATCGTAATTGATTTCAATGGAAATCCGTTTACTGAAATGATGGAAGAGCCTTATTTAATTGCATGTCATCCAGCTCATCAGGAGTATTTTATGAAATTAGTCGAAGAAGGACTGAGTTAATGGGGCATTTTAAAACAATGAAATTCTTTGATAAACATAATCAGGAGTTTGAAATCAGATCAGCATCACCGAATGATGCACAACAGATTTTAAAATATAGTCAGGAACTGTTCCTTTCAGATTCAGAACCTTATTTACTTACGACGACCGAAGAATTTAATGTAACCCTTGAACAAGAGTGTTCTTGGATTGAGTCAATGGAAAAAAAGCCGGGATCTATCATATTAATGGCCGAAGTTCAGGGTGAGGTTGTTGGACTACTGGATTTCAATAATGGGCATAAGCGGCGCATGGTGCATACGGGTGAATTTGGAATGAGCGTCAGATATGATCATAGAGGGCGCGGCATTGGTAAGGTACTACTTCGATCACTTATAGATTGGGCAACAGAGAATCCTTTAATCGAAAAAGTTAATTTAGACGTATTTGCTACGAATGATCGAGCGATAAGTTTGTATCAGAGTATGGGATTTATTCAAGAGAGCTTTCGTAAGAACCATATTAAACTTGGGGATGGAGAATATATAGACTTAATAGGAATGGGGCTAATCTTAGAAAAACCGGGAGTGATCTCTGAGAAGGACTTCATCATTGATTGTGGTGACATTTTACTAAGAGAATATAAAGTAGAAGATTTAGATGCGCTATGCGCGCTTACTCAGCAGCCTGAAATCAAAGAATTCTTACCGGACTGGGATGTGCCCAAGGAACAGAGATTGGACTGGCTGATCAACTATGAAACTGTGGATAATCAAAGGTTTCTTGAGGCGGTAGCGAAGGATGGATACGTAGAGGATATTTGTTTGCGCTTAGGCATTATTTTGAAAGAAACAGGGGAGTTTATTGGCTGGTGCTGTTCCGGTATGAAAGAAGAACTGCCAGCACCGAATAGAGAGATCATGTATGCCATTTCTGCGGCTCATCGAAATAAGGGATACGTTACGCAAGCAGTCGGTGGAATGATGCAATATTTATTTGAAAATACCAATGTGGAGCAATTGAACGCAATCGCTTTGATTCGGAATATTTCTTCTAATAGGGTGATTCAAAAGATTAGATTTGAATTTGTGAACACAATTAAGATCGATGATGAGTCATATAA
This sequence comes from Paenibacillus pini JCM 16418, assembly GCF_000576305.1. GTDB lineage: Bacteria > Bacillota > Bacilli > Paenibacillales > Paenibacillaceae > Paenibacillus_AQ > Paenibacillus_AQ pini. Next base: position 44,109 of record NZ_BAVZ01000001.1, read on the forward strand.
CTGGTACAAGTTTACGAAGCAAACCTACATCCATATGAGAGATTCGACAGGTTTTAGGAGTCCATCCGAACAAGAACTAATAAGCGTTCTCGAATCAAATGGATACGAAAACAAACCGTTTGCAACAAAGTATTATAGCGATCATGCCATCGCAATTGGTGATCATTACGCATGCAGAGTGAGTATGAACATTGATAATGAGATGCAGTATATATGCGATTCTTGGTAAGAAAGCAATCATGGCAAGATCGCTGTAAAAGCATTAGGATGCGGTATTGGGATTCTCATTCAACGCGAAGACTTATTAGAGTATGGACGGAAAGTGAGAGTTACGTTTAAAGATAACATCACGGTCTGGATGACAATGAAGCATGAGCAGGGATTGATTATTGACCATCCGCTGGGAAAGGAAACTGTTTCTTCACAAGCTAAGGTGGAAATTTTTAATAGTGAGGGAGCAATTATATATCAGAATGATTAATGATTTCTCTGCACTACATGATTATGTTTCAACGATACAAAGTTCAATTTCGGCTACAGCAGCTGCGGTATATATTTTAAAGGATGGCCAGTGTATCAATGAATGGTACGCAGGTTTCCACGGAAATAATGAAAATAGTCGATTAGTTGATGCAGTCTCAGTTTAATGTGGCATCAGTTAGAAAGACATATTTAGGCTTAGTTGTAAGCCTAGCCATCTATGAAGGGAAAATTCATAGTCTAGATGATCTTGTTACAATATATCTGGACGAATTGGATGAAGACATCGTTAAGGGAATAACGATACGCCATTTGTTGACTCATACCCACGGATTACAGAGTCAGAATCATCGGCTTTTCCCGCCGGGCACGGATTGGAGATATAACAACACTGGTGTTCATATGCTGATAGCAATCATCAGGAAATTATATGATCAGTCTTTCCAGAAGTATTGAAAGAAAGAGTTTGCCTGCCAAGTGGTTACAAGGAGACGGGGTGGAGACAAGAAGCAAGTGAAGAACTAGTTTGGCTCGGTGAGCAATATACTGGAGATTTGGGGGATGAAGCGAATCTATTTGTAAGTGCCCGAGAATTAGCAATGTGGGGACATCTACATCTCACAAAAGGGTTGATACAGGGCAGACAGATCCTTCCCCAAAAAGTATTTGAACAAGTCACTTCAATGATTAGTCCACCCAACCTGAAACCCAGTTTGCCAAGGAATGGTTTTTTCTGGTTCATACAAGATATACCTCGATCAAAGTCAGAACTAGGGGATGAGCTTCCCAGTGGTTCTTTTCAATCCCTAGGAGCAACTGGTTGTGTTTGTCTTGTCATTCCTCAACATCATACGGTTGCCGTGCGAATGTATAATCAAGTGGGTCCCAATCCAGAGGGATATGATTACCTAGAAGATATTAAGACGTTTGGAAATATGGTGTACTCGTCTATTCAAGGATACGAAGGAAAGAGGGAATAGGAGAATTAATGATTCGAGATACAAAGAATATTTTAATTAAGCTAGAGGAGTGAACTCTATGAAAAAGGTACTTGAAGGAGAGCGAATTTACCTTCGCCCTTTTACAAATGAAGATTCAGAACTTTATTATGTTTCTCTATTAGATAAGGAAATGAGAAGGCTAACAGGAACAAAGAAGATTTTTTCTAAGAACATGATCGAAAAGCATATTGCTCGAATTGCTGAGGATGATGAACGAATCGATTTGTTAATTGTGCTTAAAGAAGAAGACAAGGTAATCGGCGATATTGCGCTACTGGATATTGATCTAAACAATCGGAATGCACATATGCGTATTGCTCTTTTTAATGATGAAGAATGTAGTAAAGGGTATGGTACAGAGGCCATGAGAATATTACTTAATTATGGATTTGGGTCTTTGAACCTCCATCGAGTGGAGCTAAATGTATACTCATTTAACCCGAGGGCGATTAAAGCGTATGAGAAACTGGGCTTTGTTAAAGAGGGAGTACAAAGAGACATCTTATTTTACGACCATGAATACCATGATGCTATTACCATGAGTATTTTAGAAGATGAGTTTAAATAAACCTTTAATCATGAAGATGTCCGCTTGATCTTGTTGATATCGTATACGGATAATCTAGTACTTGTATCGGTTCTTCTTTTTCATGCTCAATAACAATCTCTAATGGAAATATTTCAGCGTTCTTATTCGATCCTAACCATTGCCGACCAAGGACTGAAAGGATCAATAAACCTTCTTCATCTCCAATGGGTGTGAACGTAGGACTGCTCGATTTATAAATCTGTTCATTGTATTGATGTAATAGATAATCAGAAAGGATGGTCACATCCACTGCGGGCAACCCAATTTCACTTATATTTAAGAGGTCTTCAGATGTAAAAGTACCGTTTGATGTACTCGGACTATTATGGCGTGCAATCAATTCCATGATGTTTCCAACGGAATCATAAAAGTATACAGAGTGAGAATTCCAAGTTTCCGAATATGTATCCACTAAATTAATGACAATCCCTTTCGCCTGCAACCAAGAGATGGCTAAGTCCATTTTGCTTTCCGTAATATTGAATGCTACATGGTAAAATGGATGTTCAACCTCATTACTTTGTACAAACGTTAATTGGGATGACCCAATTTGAAAAGAAACATGATCTGAGGAGCGTTCTATTAAGGGGAGCTGCATTCCAGTATAGAAATCGATGATTGCATCGAGATCATTCGTAAGTAAATTAAGCATCTGAATTTTCATAAGAAATACCTCCCTGGGAATATCGAAATGATGATTTATGTACTTAATATACATTAACGTATATTAAGTAACAAAGATATATTTTTAACTTGAGGAAAGGAGAAGAACATTCGATGTATAGCATAAGGACAGTTCAAAGCGACGATGTACTTTTTATGGGAAATGTTATATGAATCCATGTATGTACCGGAAGGACATGAGCCATTGAGCAGAGATATATTGCAAGATCCACACATCTCTAAATACATGGAGGGTTGGGGGCGAAAAGGGGATTATGGCTTGGTCGCGATTTCGGAAGGGAAACCGGTAGGTTCAATCACAATTCGATACCTGAGTGAAGATAACAAGGGATATGGTTATGTTAGCGATGATATTCCAGAACTAGGCATGGCCATTTCACAAAATTACCGAGGACAAGGAATTGGATCAGCTCTTTTACATAGACTTTTTGAAGACCTTAGATCTAAGAATGTTACAAAGGTTTCCTTAAGTGTAGATCCCAATAATAGAGCAGCTATGAAATTATATCGGAAATTTGGCTTTCATAAAGTTGGTATGGAAGGAACATCCATAACGATGGTAGCGAATCTGAACAGAAACCATGCAATTGAATTCATAGCGATTTCTAAACATCGAATGATTAATCATTATCTTCCGAAGCTTAAAATATGTTTAGAGCAGTTAAATCACACGATGATCTGGCATAAAGAATCGGATGATTCGAATAGCATAGGTGGAATTGTGTCGCATGTCATTGAACATGTAAATCGAAATACACTGCGATTAGTTAACCCTGATGTGATCTTAAGCCAAGGCTTTGAAGATTACTTTCCGGATGTAGATGTAGATAAAGTTATATTACTGGATAAACTGGAGATCACTTTTTCAAGATATGCTGAAGCGATGGATCTTTTAAGCGCAGATCAACTCCATATGTATAATATGTACCATGTTGTTGAGCACACGGGATATCATTTAGGTCAAATCATAGACAGAGCCCAGCGGATCACCGGAATTCAATTTCAATTTGTGCAAAATGGGATTAATGAAAAGCAATTAATGAAGATGGTTGAAGAGGAAATAGGTTAATAGAAGAAAGGACGTGGACAAAGTGAGAGCACCTAAACTAGTAGCAGGAGACGAAATACGTATCATTTCTCCTTCCAGAAGCATGTCATTAATTGCGGTCGAACAGAGACAACAAGCTGAGAGAAAATTAGAGAAACTAGGCTTTAAGATCTCCTATTCCAAAAACTGCTTAGAATCGGATGAATTTGTATCATCGTCGATTCAATCAAGAATTGAGGACCTTCATGAAGCTTTTTTTGATTCTAATGTAAAAGGAATTTTGACCACCATCGGTGGATACAACTGTAATCAATTATTGAAATATATTGACTATTCAATAATTGCATCGAATCCTAAACGTCTTTGTGGATACTCCGATATTACGGCGTTAAGCAATGCAATCTATGCGAAGACAGGATTAATCACATACTCCGGTCCACATTTTTCAACTTTTGCAATGCGCTATGGAAATGAATTCACGATTGAATATTTCAAGAAAATGATGATGCAGGATGAAATCGTACATATTCACCCTTCGGATCAGTGGAGTGATGATCCATGGTTTATGGATCAGGAGAACCGCGCTTTTATTCAGAATGAGGGTCCGTATGTCATTAATGAGGGAGCAGCAGAAGGAACGATTATCGGGGGGAACCAGTGTACGTTTAACCTCTTGCATGGGTCTGAGTATATGCCGAGTCTAGCGAATTCGATATTATTTATCGAGGATGATTTTGAAGCGGGGCCAACCACATTTGATCGAGATTTGCAGTCTATTATTCAGCAACTTGATTTTACAGGTGTTAAAGGTATCGTAATTGGAAGATTTCAGAAATCAGTAGATATGAAGAAAGATGTACTCAAACAAATTATTAAATCCAAATCAGAATTGAATCAGATTCCAGTGATCGCTGATGTCGATTTTGGACATACATCTCCACTAATTACATTCCCCATAGGTGGACAGGCATCGATAAAGGCTAAAGGCAACATCGTCGAAATCAGTATTTCTGAGTGAGAAAATGTCAGTCATATATCGATGTTTCGCATCATAAACTAAAGATAAATAATGAAAGGTCGAGCAGGATAACACTTGCCTCGGCCTATTTAATTCTCATTTCTTATTTGGAAACATTAGCCATATTAAGAAAAATCGTATAATCTATATAAATAATGTAGTTGAAAGGTGTGAACGTATGGGTTTTTTGATTGTCATTATCGTGTTATTGCTTGTAGCTGGAATCTATGGAAACCAATATATGGCGGTAAAGAAAATGGATGAAGTTAAAAAACAGTTAGATGAGATCCAAATGAAGTTAGAAAGAGTAGAAAGAGTTACTAGACGCTCATAGCTCATTAATAACTTTAAGAGGAGAATGAAAATGGAAAACACAGAATTTGAAAACACACACACCGAAATTACAAAATTAAATACGTTCTCACCTTGGTTGTCGATCTGGGTAAAGCCAAGGTGGACCATTCGCCAGTTAATCGATCTTAATTACAAGAAGTATATGCTTCTAATCAGTTGGATCGCAGGAATGATCTCCGTATTGGATCAGGCCTCAAATAAGAATTGGGGAGATCATATCTCACTATGGACTATCATTGGAATTGCTATAGCCGGCGGCGCGGTGTCAGGCATATTGGGACTATACTTAAGTAGCTACGTTACAAAAGTTGTAGGTAGCTGGCTTGGGGGTAGAGCAAATTTCAGTGAAATGCAAATTGCCATTGTTAGAGGAGGCTATGTTCCCTCTATTATTATAGGATTATTATGGATTCCTGAATTGCTACTTTTCCGAGATGAGATGTTTACTCAAATGACGCCAAGAATGGATGAGAGTTCAACTTTGACGATATTGTTTGTCATCATTATTGTTATTCAGTATGCTCTGGCTATTTGGGCTATGATTATAGGTCTAAAATCCATTGGAGAGGCGCATCGCTTTTCAGCTTGGAGAGCATTATGGACTGTGGTTATCCCGATCGTAGCATTTGTTATCGTGCTTAGCATCATTATTGGAATCGTCTACTTGCCTATTATGAACTAACAGCTTAAGGAGATGACTATGAAATTAAGATCAACGTTCAAAGAAATCAATACTATTGATTACATCCTTATCGCCCTGTGTGCAGCATTATTGATTATCTTTGGTACAAGCTTTGGAGTTCTCTTCCTATGTATGGCTTGTGTCATGTTTATGATACTTCGAAGAATTGATTATAAGAAACATGTTATGGTCAAAAGAATACTTATTTCGTGTTTTGTGCTGGGTGGGGTTCTATTTATCATCGTAGAATCCTTGGTTATATCTGACTTCGGTGATCATGACCTTAATGTATCAGATGCTGATTATGTTGTCGTGCTTGGCGCCGGCATTAGAGGAACAGAATTATCCTTAACACTGAAACAGAGACTTGATGCCAGTCTAACTTACGCAAAGAGCCATCAGAATATTCCGATCATTGTATCTGGTGGTCAAGGCCCGGGTGAAGATATGACAGAAGCGCAGGCAATGAGTAATTACTTAATCCAGAATGGAATAGCAAAGGATCGAATAATTCTTGAGAACCGATCAACCAGCACGGAAGAGAACCTTGAGTTTTCTAAGGCTATTATTCAAAAAAATGGAGCCTTCGTGCATCCCCGAATTTTGATCGTAACGAGTGACTATCATATGTTTAGAGCGCGCTTTATTGCAAAAAGGCTGGGTTTCGAAACCTTTGCGATATCTAGCGATTCGCCGCTTCATTTGAAGCCTTCGCATATGATTCGAGAATTCTTTGCCATGGTCAAAGTATTCTTATAAATATTATTTCATCCCTCAGGAGGTGTTTATGGAGCATATTAAGGCCATTATTTTCGATCTAGATAACACGATTTTAGATCGGACGAGCACCTTTAATCGATTCACAGACTCCTTCGTGCAGACGTATTTTAATCATGTTGAGTCAACACTAGCGATCTTTGATAGAATCATACATCTTGATCAAGATGGGTACAAAGACAAGGGTGAGCTATTTCATGAATTACTAGATGAATTACCTTGAGCTCCAAACCATCACATGACGAATTATTAGCATTCTACAGTACAGAGTATGTGAGAAGTGCTGTGTTAATAGATCAAGCGAAGGAAGTTGTAACTGTTTTGAGAAAGAAATATAAAACAGGCTTGATTACCAATGGGAAGACAAATATTCAATATGGCAAAATAGATCAGATCGGAATGCGTAATGACTTTGATATTATTATCGTGTCAGAGGAAGCAGGCGTTAAGAAACCAGACCCTTCTATATTTGAAATGGCCTGTACTGCACTTGATGTTAGGTCTGAGGAATGTATTTATATTGGAGATCATCCAATGAACGATATCGAAGGTGCTTTCAGGGCAGGGATGGAAACGATATGGATGCAGGCGAATCAGCCTTGGCAAGATGGGTTAACAGCGAAGCCGCTTCATACGATAGATCAATTAAGTAAACTAAAAGAGCTGCTCTAAAGAGCAGCTCTTTCCTTTTGTTTTATCGTCAGAAGCTTACGTTCTTTAAACATAAAGTAATACATTGCCGATGCGCTTATATATAATACTCCTGTAATACTAAATGTGAGTGCATAACCCCAATACGTGCCGTATGTGGTGAGGAGATACGATTGTACAGGTCCCATGGTGGCCCAGCCAAGCATAAAAGCGGTTTGTGTCATAGAGTTGGCAATGCCTCTCCTACGATCCGATACCCGGTCGACGATAATAGATGAATGAATAGGGTTCGCAGCATTCATGAGTGCTTGACGAAACAAGAAGCTAATCGAAGCGATCAAGATCATATTCGTGAATCCGGTTAGGAGCAGGAATGGCAGAGACATCATTTGAAAAAGAACCACAGCTTTTACAGGTCCCACCCGATTCGCTAGCGATGGACCAATAAGCATGGATACGATCGTAATGACCTGTCCCAGGGAAATCAATACGCCGATAGCAGTTAGTGATACAGAGAATCGGTTGGAGAAATATAGATTTAAATAGGGTACGACGAGCCCAGACCCGAGTCCTACAATTAATTGCGCAGTAGTAAATTTAAAAATCGTTTTCCAATCATCTTTGTCACCTGCTTGCAGTCGTGTAGAATGATTAGTAGGAGTGGAAATGACAGGAGACTTCAATCGAACCGTTTTCTTAACAAATAAAAGAGGGATGAATGCTAACACACTCGCTGCTCCTCCAGCGAATAGCACGGTTTGTAGACTGGAGATTTTACTCCAGCCTGCTGCTTGAAGTTCATCTGCTAAGTAACCCCCACCAATGCTTCCAACCACTTGTGCAGCCAGCACTAATGAGAAATGATAGCTAAATAGTTTGAGTCGTTGCTTCTTTTCCGTATTTTCTGCTAGAAAGGGAACGGCAATGACTTGGAAAAAAGCTGCGAATATCCCTGCTGATATCGAAAGTAAAATGAGACCAGATTCCCCAGTGACAAAGGCCCGCCCCATAAAACTTAGTCCCGTAAAGAGTGCACCAATCATTAGAATCTTCTGATGACTTGTGCGGTCTCCAAGTAACCCAATTGGAATAAAAATAAGCGCTGTAGCTAAGGATTGAACACTGACAATGGTCCCGTTCATCGTATCCTGGTAACCAAGCGCCTGAATGTAAAGATTGTATAGCACCATAAACATTCCCGTGCCGATTTGATAGAGCAGGTTGGTCAGAAAGAAAAGTCGAATATTCCGATTGAATAATTTCCATTCTGATGATAGTCTCTGTACAAGATGCATGGCTTTTTTTATCCTCCGGTCAATTATGATCTATTTCCTTATTGTAGCAAGGCGAGCTGACGGTGGGAAGGTTAAAGTTCAAATTCTTGAAGGGATGATAATAGATGATAACCTTATTAGAAGTGAATGAATTGCGCCCCGCCATGGTACAGGAGTTATCTGAATTATTAATTCAAGTCGTCGAGAACGGCGCTTCAATCGGATTTCTGCCACCATTAAATATGGAAGAGGCGAACGCTTACTGGGAGCAAGTATTAGGCGATAGTGTAGTGCTCTGGATCGCTAAGCATAATGAGCAAATTGTAGGGACGGTACAACTTCATCTGGCGATGAGGGCCAATGGAAGCCATCGGGCTGAAATTGCCAAACTTATGGTACATCCGAATGCAAGAAGGGGCGGTATTGCAAGGCAGCTTCTGCAGTTATTGGAGAATACAGCTTCCGAGATGAGAAGAACACTAATTATTTTAGATACTAGAGCGGGCGATCCTTCTAACCTTCTATATCAATCGTTAGGTTATATTGAAGCAGGACGTATACCTAATTTTGCAAAATCTGCAAATGGACATTTGGACGACACCATTTTTTATTATAAAGAGATTTAATGGAGGTTGACAACGTTCTAAGTGTTTAGGATATGATAAACTTACTTATATACAATTAACGAGTTTTTCAGCTAAAGAAGATGTACCATTATTACTCAAATTACAAGTATGCCATGTTGTGCTTATCTACTCTTGAAATAAAGATGTTATTGGTTCCCTAAAAATGGAATATGTTGTAGAATAGGGTGAATTCTAAAATCTCCCTAAAGCATAGGGCATATTGCGGGTGAAACTATGAAAAAGTGTTTAGCACTCATTTTAGTAGTAGTTGTATCAGTTGGGGTTTCTTCTTCGGTATCTGCACATTCGGGCAGACTTGATAAGAATGGTGGTCACAATTGTTCGGCAAAGTCGAAGCAAAAAGGATTGTGTACTGGATATCATTATCATAACAAAAGAAAATAAGCATTCATGAACCCAGCTGCATCGTTTCTTTTATAGCTGGGTTTATTTTATGAAAAGGGGTGTGTCGTTAATGAAAATTAGAATTGCTGTTCCTGCAGATGCGCAAGGCATTGCTGAGGTACATGTTGCTAGTTGGAGATCCACCTATAGGGGTATTGTGTCTGATGCTTACTTAGCTCAGTTGAATACGGAATCCAAAAAGGAATTTTGGGAGTCACAACTCAATCTCCCTGAGGCAAAGGAATTTATATTTGTAGCAGAACATGAGACCGATGGCATAGTGGGATTTATTAGCGGAGGCAAGACACGAGAACCCGAACTCGTATATGGTGCAGAGATTTATGCGGTATATATCTTGCAAAGTATGCAGCAGCAAGGCATCGGAACGGGGTTATTTCAAGCACTTTCTAGGGCATTTAAGCGAAATGGATATACCTCGATGATGCTTTGGGTGATTGAAGGTAACCCATCGACTGCGTTTTATAAAAAAATGGGTGGGCAGGAAGTAGTGAAGAGGGGGATCAAAGTTGGACATGATGAATTAAGCGAAATCGCATTAGGTTGGAAGCATACTGAATAAAGGCAGATATAATTTTCTTTAATTCTTTTATATAGAAAAAGCGCCCCTTCCACAGATGTGGAAGGAGCGCTTTTAATAAGGGTATTATCTCACGATAATATTAGTTACTCTTCATTCCGCTCATTGCGCGGAAATCTGGAATGGTTGGGTTACCAAGGTAATGTCCACCTTCAACTTCAATCGTTTGTCCTGTAAGGAACTTAACTTCATCAGATGCTAGGAATAGCACTGTGTTTGCAATATCTTCAGGCTCGCCGTGGTAAGGAAGCGCATTGTATCTCATAAATGTTTTTTGTAGTTCTGGGGACAAGTTGTTCTTAGCAGCAGGAGTTAGAATAAGTCCTGGAGCTACAGCGTTACAACGGATATTGTGCATACCGTATTGAGTCGCTACATATTTAGTCAGGTGTACAACTGCAGCCTTCGAAGCGCCGTAAGCTGTACGGATTGCATCCGATGCAAATGCAGCCATCGAAGCTGTATTAATAATCGATCCACCGCCTGCTTCAATCATATGAGGGATGGCATATTTACATCCAATGAGTACACTCTTCAGGTTAACATCCATCAAACGATCCCATTCATCAAGATCCAAATTAAGAACGTCTAGATCCTTTTTCAAATTAGTCAAACCTACGTTGTTGAATAGGATATTCACAGTACCATATTTTTCAACCGTTTTCTCGATGGTTTCTTTAATGGATTCTTCTTTCGAAGCATCTAGGAATATTCCGATTGCTTCTCCACCTTGACTCACAATTTCTTGTGCTGCTTCTTCTGCACCTTTTTGATTGAAATCGGCAATAACAACCTTAGCACCTTCTTTAGCTAGTACTTGTGCTGTAGCTAAACCGATTCCGGAAGCTCCACCTGTGACAACTGCAACTTTTCCTTGTACGCGACCCATATGTTTATTCCTCCTGAATGTGAATGATGACTGAAAGCGAATCATTTTAGTATAAGCTAACTATTTAATAATTAATCTTCTACGTAAATATTTCGACTACAGTGTTTTTTAGCATTGAAAAGTATAGCCCATGAAATTTATAAAATCAAATGATGAGATGCTGTTATTTGAAAAAGAAGATTAGGATGTGTTTTTCCATGACTACAAATGTACCATTAATTAGTAATCAGCATATTACGTTCCGAAAAGCGAATATTAGTGATGTGAGTTTTATGATCAAAACAGAGCAGCATCCAGATATTCGTCCATATCTTATCGTCTGGTCGAATGAGCAGCACCAGATCGCTATGCATGATGCCAATTACTTACATATTATCATTGAGGATTCATACCATCGAGCTGTAGGTTATATTATCCTTAGAGGGCTTCTAAATACCCATGACAGTATTGAATTTATGCGGATTGCTATCGCTGAACAAGGCAAAGGTTGGGGGAAGGAAGCAGTGAAGCTACTGATAACCTATACATTTGAACAATTGAAAGCTCACCGACTTTGGGTGGATGTGAAAGAACAGAATTTGCGAGCGCAGTATATATATCGAAACTGTGGTTTTCAGCAAGAAGGTGTTTTACGAGATTGTTTAAAAATAGCTGAGGGTACATATGAATCCTTGATGATTATGTCGATTCTGAACACCCGCAAGATAACGCCTCAAGTGGGTTGAATAATAGATGAATAAGTGACATTAATTTGTTTCGGTTGTAACTATATTGCAACGACTTTACGCATGAAATGATCTATATTAAAAATATAAGATCAACCAGCTTGCAAAGGGCGTTTAGAAACGATTCAGCAGGGTAATGGATGATATGGAAAAGAAATACAATGTTCCATAAAGGAGATCATCGTTATGAGAAAAATTTCATTATTTACAACCATGATAGTGTTGTCCCTGCTGACTTTTGTGACCTCTGCAAATGCTGTCGGATACGAGAATAAGACGGTACCACAAATTACCGATCATAGTCCTGTGAATACTACAGCTATGTTATCGTCCATAGAACAACGCGAAGGTCATCTGTACATACAAGCCGATAAGATCGAATGGTATGAAGGTGCTGCGGCTGATAAGAAGTTTTTAGAACGTGAGCAAGATATTGGTGATATGACCGGTGCTCCTGATGGTTATTATATTGTTAATGATGATATTCAATATCAAACTTATGAAATTGATCCAGACGCTCAAGTGTTAATGCAGCTTTATGATCATGATGGCACTTACGAGGGCATGAATATTCAGTGGAATGAGCCTGTGACTCTAGAGAAATACAAGGCTATTATGGATAACGATACATTAATGGATATGAAGACATTTCCTTATCATTTGACGCTGAAAGACGGTAAAGTAGTTAAAATCGTACAGCAATATATTCCATAAGATGAATATGAAAAAAAGGCTTCCACCAAAGGTGGAAGCCTTTTTATACAATTTCAAAAGATATCCATGCTCAAATATCTTTCACCTGTATCCGGTGCAATGCAGAGTACACGCTTGCCAGGACCTAGCTTACGTGCAACTTGAAGTGCAGTCCAAACAGATGCACCTGAGGAAGGACCAACAAGAATTCCTTCTTCGCGCGCTAATCTTCTTGTTGTTGTAATAGCGTCTTCATCTGAGACTTGATAAATTTCATCATACACATCTGTGTTTAATATGGTTGGGATGAAGCCCGGGCTCGTTCCCACAAGCTTATGGGGACCTGGTTCACCGCCAGATAGTACAGGTGAACCCTTCGGCTCAGCCACATAAATTTGAATGCCAGGAATCCGCTCACGAAGTACTTCACCCGTTCCCGTAATCGTTCCACCCGTGCCTGCGGTAGCAACGAAGGCATCTAAACGTCCATCCATTTGTTCAATAATTTCAATTGCGGTTGTTACGCGGTGGATATCAGGATTGGCTTTATTCTCAAATTGCTGCGGAACGAAGCTATCTGCAATTTCCGCGTGCAATTGTTGAGCTTTTTGAATAGCTCCCGGCATACGCTGTGCGGAAGGTGTGAGTACGACTTCAGCTCCATATGCTTTAAGCAAATTGATCCGTTCCTTAGTCATATTGTCTGGCATGATCATAATTGCACGGTAGCCTTTGGCAGCAGCATTCATTGCTAATCCAATACCGGTATTCCCACTGGTCGGTTCAATAATAGTAGAACCTGGTTTAAGTAGGCCATCACGTTCTGCCTGTTCAATCAAGTTAAAAGCAGCTCGATCCTTCACGCTACCACTTGGATTAAAAGATTCTAGCTTCACATATACTTCTGCGTCTTGTTCACCAGTCAGGCGATGAAGCCGAACAGCAGGAGTATCTCCGATTAACTCCGTAATATGATTAACAATCTTGTTGTGACTCATAAGGGATAGGCTCCTTTTTCAATAATCTATTAAACCTATAGGGTTGTAGGAATATTATAAGCGTTGTTGAATATGATCTCAATTCAAACATTTATTTGTTTAGGTCTTTGTTTTCTCCTAAGTTGACTAGGTATGACGAAGAATAGGAGATACATGAGTACAAAAATGAATCCAGCGAGGAGCTCTTCTACAAATAAGTAATAAGGATAGGGTCCCAGGAAATCAAGAATAGAAGGGGTATCTGGCTTGGACATTAGAAACATGTAGTTAGATCCTAAGAGGTAATCAGCCGTACCAATAATAACGGCTAGGATGTTGAGGAATATCATCGTGAGTCCAATCGATTTCCATGTTGGCCTGTATCCTTCAATCCAAGTCATATAAAGGGAGGCAAGTACGATAAATATATGTGCGATGAAAAACTGTAGAAAGCGAAAATGTGGGTATCCGTAACCGATATTCGGTGTAATTAGTGCTTGCAGCGCACCGCCAATCCCAGCAAAGAAAAGAATTTGATATAATATATGGTTGCGTGTAATCATCATGACGATGGATAGCAGTAGAGAGATACTGCACAATTCAAGGGGAAGAGTATAGCGGATGCTCCAGCTTCCGTTTAGAATATTCCATCCATCTAGACCGATTTCAGACAACATAAGAATGCCAATTATTGTATAACGTAGTGTTCTTTTAGCAATAGAGCTATGTTGAATGATGGATTTGAAAGTGAGCATGAATACCGAAACCAATAGCAGTGCAAGAAGAAAAACCAGATGAGGTGTGGAGAAAAGCACGAATGAATTCGTCGTCATGGTACGACCTCCCGTGGCTTGAGCAATTTTATTCCAATTATAGCAAATGCTAATGATAACGGGATACACTTAAATATGATATTTGAATAGATACATAAGTGCTTTTGTGTGTATACCTAACGTATATAGGTTAAGAGTTAGATAGAGTCCAAATAGGTCATAATAATAGGACAATGGAGTCGATTGAAATGAATCAAGAAAATTTATTTAACGGACATGTTCAGATTGGATTAACGGGTTGGGGAGACCATGACGATATTTATCCAAAAGGGATTAAATCTGGACAGAAGCTCCATGACTACAGTGTTCAGTTTCCTTTAGTAGAATTGGACAGTTCTTTCTATGGTATTCCATCTCCTGAGCGGATGCTTAACTGGAGCTTACAAACGCCAGAGCACTTTGGATTTATTGTAAAGGCTTATCAAGGAATGACTGGGCATGCGCGAGGTGAAAGTCCATATCCTGATTCTAAAACGATGTTTATGCGATTTCGTGAGTCGGTAGAAGTTATGCAGCAACAAGGGAAACTGAAAGCCGTCTTATTTCAATATCCACCGTGGTTTGATTGTCAGCATAAACATGTGGATATTCTTCGGCGTACACGAGAGTGGATGAAAGGCTTGCCGCTTGCTCTGGAATTCCGCAATCAGAGCTGGTTCAGTGAAGATATGCGTGAACGTACGCTTCTTTTTATGAGGGAAGAGGAATGGATTCATACCATTTGCGATGAGCCTCAGGCAGGGGAAGGTTCGGTGCCAACGGTGCTCGTACCTACACGTGATGATATCACGTTAGTACGTATGCATGGAAGGCATACAGCAGGTTGGCATGCTAGTGGACAACCTAACTGGAGGGAAATCAGATACCTGTATCGTTATAGCGAGCAGGAGCTGATAGAGTGGAGAGACCATATACGCGAATTACTCCGTTCAACTCGGGAATGTTGGGTCGTTTTTAATAATAATTCGGGAGGCGATGCTGCTTCCAATGCAAGACAGCTTATGTCGTTGCTTGGAATGGAACTGCCTCAGCTCCCGCCGGCCCAATTATCTCTTTTTGATGATCATAATTAGAGAAAAACATGAATTCAGCTCTTTTTATAGAGATATTTATCTTGATTGATCTGTTTTTTAGATCATAACTATATTAAATGGTTATTTTAGGTATGGTGACGTTACGTTTATAATAGAGGATGAAGCTGCTTGCAGTTTTGTGGAACGGCTTACAAGATCCTTATTCTGATTGTCCGTCTAACAGCTGTAAATTGAACGGATTATTCATTTCATATGACTATTAAAAAATCTATGCGGAGGTATCACGTTAACGATGATAACCAATAAGCAAGACACGAAGCAAGACACACAAGCGCAAGGACAATGGGAAAATTATTACGGTCCCAATTTGGGTTATGTTCAAGAGCAGTACGAACGTTTCGTAAACGATCCTCAGTCTGTTGATGAGGCGTACCGCAAAGTCTTTACACTTTGGGGAGCTCCCCCTTCAGATACGACTGTTGCATCTGTACCGGTAGCCCCAGTCAGCCAACTGCAAGCAGATAGTAATCTGCTGAAGAAGGGCGTTGATGCCGGGAAACTGGTATGGAACATTCGGGCTTATGGACATTTAGCAGCAGACATTGATCCAATTGGCATTATTCCGGCTGCGGATACACGTTTGCTTGAACCTGAGCAATACGGTCTGAGCCAATCAGATCTAGCAGCATTCCCTGCATCCATGATCTGGGATTTAGCACCTGATGATGTACAAACAGGTTGGGATGCTATTCAGAAGTTGCGTCAAATTTATACAGGCACGATTGCCTATGAATTTAGTCACGTACACGAAGTAGAAGAGCGGATCTGGCTTAATCGCAAAGCAGAATGTGGAACGACTCCTGCACCACTTGATGCTGGGGAGAAGAAAGCTCTGCTTGAAAGACTTCTTGAAGTTGAACAGTTTGAAGAATTCTTGCATCGTACATTTGTAGGACAGAAGCGTTTCTCCATTGAGGGTAACGATGTTCTTGTACCAATGCTAGATGAAGTTGTACGTAACATGATTGATGGCGGAGCAGAGCATGTCCTGATGGGTATGGCGCATCGGGGTCGCTTGAATGTTCTAGCTCACGTTTTAGGTAAACCATACGATAAGATTTTTGCTGAATTCCAGCACTCCCCTAACAAGAAGCTGTTCCCATCTGAAGGTTCAATGGGTATCAATTTCGGATGGACAGGGGACGTGAAGTACCACTTAGGCGCTAAACGCGTATTTAAAGACGGTAGTGAAATTCAGGCTCGTATTACACTGGCTAATAATCCGAGTCACTTGGAATTTGTTAATCCTGTCGTTGAAGGATTCGCTCGTGCTGCGCAGGAAGATCGTACGCAGCCTGGTTACCCTCTACAGGATGTAAACAAAGCTGCTACGGTTCTGATTCATGGCGATTCAGCATTCCCAGGTGAGGGTATTGTTGCTGAGACCTTGAATTTCAATAAACTGGCAGGATTCCAGAACGGCGGAACCATTCATATTATTGCCAATAATAATATTGGTTTTACAACAGAAAGCAGAGATTCACGTTCTACGCATTATGCAAGCGATTTGGCTAAAGGTTACGAGATTCCAATTGTTCACGTAAACGCGGACGATCCGGAAGCTTGTATTACGGCGATGCGGATGGCAAGTGAATATCGTAATAAATTTAAGAAAGACTTCTTGATTGATCTTGTGGGATACCGTCGTTACGGACACAACGAAACAGATGATCCAGATACAACTCAGCCTTTGATTTATCAGAAGGTGAAGAATCATCCGCGTGTTGCGAGTATTTATGCGGACTCCTTGAAGAAGGAAGGTTCTGTATCTAAGGAGCAAGCAGATCAGTTGCTGCAGGAAGTTCAGACTCGTCTTAAAGACGCTTACGATTTAATCAAGGACAAGGAACAAGAGCCAGCGAGTACGAATATCCAGACGCCTAGTGGTGAACGTGTTGCTGCAATTAAGACAGCCGTGTCACTGGATAAGCTACGCGAAATGAATACAGAGCTGCTTAAACGCCCTGATTCATTTAATGTATATCCGAAGCTGCAACGTATTCTTGAGCGGCGTGAAGGTGCGCTTAATGAAGGCGAGAAGGTGGATTGGAGTTTAGCGGAGACATTGGCTTTCGCTTCCATTCTGGCAGATGGCAAACCTATTCGATTAACAGGTCAAGATGCTGAGCGTGCAACGTTTGCACATCGTAACTTGGTGCTTCATGACACTGAGAATGGTGGAACATACTGTCCTTTGCATAAATTGCCGCAAGCTCGTGCTTCCTTTGCAATCTATAACAGCCCATTATCTGAAGCGTCTGTGCTCGGATTTGAATATGGCTATAACGTATATTCACCAGAGACTATGGTCATCTGGGAAGCTCAATTCGGAGATTTCTCCAACTGTGCACAGGTTATTACGGATCAGTTCATCTCGGCAGGTCGTTCGAAGTGGGGTCAGAAATCTAGCTTGACTATGCTACTACCTCACGGTTATGAAGGACAGGGACCAGAGCATTCAAGTGCTCGTCTGGAACGCTTCCTACAACTCTGTGGTGAAGAGAACTTCACGGTTGCTAATGTAACGACTGCCGCGCAGTATTTCCATTTGCTCCGCCGTCAGGCTGCATTAACGGAAAGTGAAGATGCTAGACCACTAATTGTGATGTCTCCGAAGAGCTTAATTCGTAATCCACGTGTTGCTTCAGATCGCTTGGCATTTAGTGAGGGTGGATTCAAGTCTGTACTGGAACAGCAAGGAATGGGTGAGAAAGCTAAGCTCGTAGAACGCATTGTATTGTGTAGTGGTAAAATTGCTGTAGAACTGGAAGAGGCGCTGGATAAAGAAGAGAAGAAGGGCTTGAATTGGCTTCACATTATTCGTGTGGAACAATTGTACCCGTTCCCTGAACAAGAAATCAGCGATATCTTAGCCCGCTACAGTAATTTGAAAGAAATTTTGTGGGTTCAAGAAGAACCTGAAAACATGGGTGCATGGCGCTATGCTGAATCAAACATTCGTAAAATTGCTCCTAAAAATGTAGCAATTAACTATAACGGTCGCCCAGAACGTTCGAGTACCGCTAGTGGTTTTTCACAAGTGCATAGTTTCGAACAGAATCAAATTGTTTCAACAGCTCTAAATCAAAATTCTATTCAACATAATATTACCTTGGGGAGGTAGCCGCATTGAGCGACATTACAGTACCAGCAATGGGAGAGTCCATTACAGAAGGAACAATATATAAATGGCATGTACAGGAAGGTGCAGCTGTCAGTCAAGGAGACGTACTTTTAGAACTTGAGACAGATAAAGTAAACTTGGAGATCAGTGCAGAACAAGATGGAGTTATTCAGAAAATCCTTCGTCAAGAAGGAGATACTGTTCTCATCGGTGAAGTGATTGGTCGTATCGGAGCAGCGGGTGAATCAGCTGCTGCGCCTAAGGCAGAAGAAGCTCCTGCTCCGCAGGCGGCACCAGCTTCAACTCCAGCACCATCACCAGCTCCAGTAGCTGCTGCTGAACCAGCGCGCACCTCGGATCAAGGCGACTCTTTCTTGGCTGCTTCACCAGCAGCTCGAAAGCTTGCTAGAGAACATGGTATTGATCTTGAGCAAGTATCAAGCCGCGATACAAAAGGCCGTATTTACCAAGAAAACGTGAAGAACTTTGCTGAAGGTAAAGCGGAGCCAGCTCCTGCGCGTCCTGCGCAAACACCAGCTCCAGTAGCTTCAGCTGCTTCGCAGCAAGCAGAAGTTCCAGGCAAACCAGCGGAACGTACGAAGATGTCTCGTCGTCGTGCAACGATTGCTAAGCGCTTGGTAGAGGCTCAGCAAACAGCAGCGATGCTTACGACATTTAACGAAGTTGACATGACTGCGATTATGGATGTTCGTAAACGTCGTAAAGATTCTTTTAAAGAGAAGCATGAGATTGGTCTTGGCTTTATGTCATTCTTCACCAAAGCAGTTGTAGGTGCGCTGAAGAAATTCCCGCATCTGAATGCTGAAATTGATGGGGAAGATATTATCGTCAAGAAATACTATGATATCGGTATTGCTGTTTCTGCTAAAGAAGGACTCGTTGTTCCTGTTGTGCGTGACGCAGACCGTCTCGGATTTGCAGGTATTGAGAAGGAGATTGCTTCTTTGGCTGGCAAAGCTCGTAACAACTCGCTTGCATTGTCTGAGCTTCAAGGCGGAACCTTCACAATTACAAACGGAGGTACATTTGGTTCGTTGTTATCTACTCCGATCCTAAATGCTCCACAAGTTGGTATTTTGGGAATGCACAAAATTCAACTTCGTCCTGTAGCCATTGATGCAGAACGTATGGAGAATCGTCCAATGATGTATATTGCTTTGTCATACGATCACCGTATTGTTGATGGTAGTGAAGCTGTTCGCTTCTTGGTAGCTGTCAAAGAAATGCTGGAAGATCCAGAATCACTATTACTTGAAGGTTAATCTTTCAATATAACGAATGATACTAGAAAAGCTAAACGTTCAATTGACGTTTAGGCTTTTCTTTGGTATGTAAGTAAATGATGAACATAGAGAATGTTTGACTTGGAGAGCAAATTGAACTATTCTTTACATATATAATATACCCCATAGGGTATATTGAGTGCGGGGGAGGAAAATGAGTGAGTACTGGAACAATCGTAAATATATTGTTAGTGCTGTTTGTAGTCTGGATGTTGTATAGGATGTTTGCACCGATTAAAGGTCTCAACCAATTACAGGACGAGCCTTTTCGAAGTAAAATGGAGCAGTCTAAGAATAAGCAACTGATTGATGTAAGAGAAGTACATGAATTTAAGAAAGGTCACATTTCTGGCGCTGTGAATATACCGTTAGCGCATATTGAGGGCAGATCTGCGGATATTTCCAAAAATGGTGATGTGTTCGTGTATTGCCAAAGTGGCATGAGAAGTAAGCAAGCAGCAAAGATTTTGTTGAAGAATGGTTGTAAGGAAGTGAATAATCTGAGTGGAGGTATATCCTCTTGGACAGGCTCACGTAATAAATAACAAGCTATTGATTTGCTAATCCTGTTTCTTCTACGCAACTATAAGAAGCAGGATTTTTTAATGTGTATCAAGAAGAAAGAGAAAAAGTACTGAAAAAACACAAAAAAGATGGAATTCAAGCTCGCCATCTTTTTAAAATACGGTAATCGTGTTTATATATATGTGTACTTACAAATGTTTAAATTATGTTATAGCCTATTAGCAAAGCGACGGATGTGTTGACGAATTATTCAATCTTTCGAGTTTGCGCATAATTTCTTTCTGCCATTTGATGTCTTGTAGTTCTTTTGCAAGATTAAGCAAATCTAGATAATCATCAACGCGCAGAGAAGCGTATTGAGTTGGGGCTTTCACCATGGTCGTCGACTCCTTATTCGTATGTTATGAATAGTATTGTATCACATTCTCTTTCTAATTGATAATGTTTCTCATTATTTTTTTATAAATATAATTCACAGAGGAGAAATTATAATGAAATTAAATATGGACGTGAGGGAACCTGTGCGTTGGCTCGAATGGGCTAAACAAATACAGGCTATAGCTCAAACGGGGATAACTTATACTGCTGATGTCTACGATCAAGAGCGGTATGAGCAATTACGTGAATTAAGCGTAGAAATTATGGAGCAATATACAAACGTAAATGATAGCAAGCTTACGGAATTGTTTGCGAGTGAACGAGGTTATGCGACTCCGAAGGTAGACGTTCGCGGCGTGATTTTTCGCGGTGAAGATGAAATTTTATTAGTTCGTGAAAAGAAAGAAGGCGTATGGTCGTTACCGGGGGGATGGGCTGACATTGGATTTTCTCCATCGGAAATTGCAGTTAAGGAAGTTCATGAGGAATCTGGCTACGAAGTAAAGCCCTTACAACTTCTTGCTGTTCTTGATAATCACAAGCATAATCCGCCAGGACCTTATCAAGCGTACAAAATGTTTATTTCATGTGAAATAACGGGTGGACAAGCTAAGATTGGAATAGAAACGAGTGGGGTGCAATTTTTCAAGGAAAATGATTTACCGAAGCTTTCTCAGGATCGAAATACCGATGCACAGATACATATGATGTTTCAATTGAAGCGTCAACCCGAACAGATCCCATTGTTTGATTAATGGAATGATTTTGAAGACCACTGCGTACGCAGTGTTACCAAACCAGACATCCAGAAAGTAGTGGTGTAGGATGCTCCAAACATTCATTTCAACGGTTTACCATGTTTTTTTGCCTATTTCACTTCCAGTCATAGGTGGGGCATTGATCAGAAAGTTTAAGAAGATAGATACAAAACCACTTTCCGTTCTCTCACTTTATATACTCAGCCCAGCACTTATTTTGGATACATTATTAAAAGCTAATATTACGTATGGTGATGTGACTCAAACCACACTATTCTGCATCATTAATTTATTGTTACTGTGGGGAATTTCAACAGGTGTAGGAAAGATATTGTCGCTGCCTCCAGCAGAACGATCTGGACTTACACTGATCACACTGTTTACGAATTGTGTAAATTATGGGCTGCCGCTTGTCTTACTTGCATTAGGGCAGGCAGGGCTGGATAAGGCCTCGGTATACGTCATTATTCAAATTATTATAGTGAATACGATAGGCGTTTACTTTGCTGCTAGATCTCATTTCTCTATGAAGCAAGCGACGCTATCCGTTTTTAAGCTCCCATCGATTTATGCTGCTGCAATAGCTATGATCCTTAGGATGACAAATGTAGAGTTGCCACAAGGCTTAGATCAAGGCGTTTCGATGTTAGCTGGGGCTTACGCTTCAATGGCACTTATTGTGCTGGGAGCCCAAATGGTAAGTGCGAACAAACAGGAGTCAGCAACATTAACGTCTTCTATGAATAAAGCCTTTTACGCGGGTCTCGTACTGCGGATGATTCTATCACCACTTGCTTCTGCTCTTATTCTATACATTATGGGAGTGCGAGGGATCTTGTTTGATGTTCTCCTCATCTTGAGTTCAATGCCTGCCGCAGTAAATGCAGTCATTTTAGCCGAACAGTTTGATGCTGCGCCGAAGGTCGTGACGAAGTGTATCTTGTGGACGACGCTTGCTTCTTTCATCATGCTGCCATTGATGATAGGTTGGATGCAGTAAATCACAATTACTTGGGGAATACATATATAATGAATCCATATATGAGGAATACATATCAAGATGTTATCTGTTAGAATAGAAGTGATGGAAATACTGTTATTTCGGTATGACTGTAGTGCAGAATGTACATACTTTTGAAGCAGATAAGAAGGGACGAAATTATGCTAATCATTAATGAATATCAGGTGGAGGCTGTTAAAGATCCTTTTCATATTTTGACAGGCGACCGCTACGAATTTACACTTCAAATTGAGGTTGCAGAAGATGATGAGATATTTACAGAGAATGGACTATATGTGAGAGTAATATACCGTGTGGAAGATGACAACTTCGGTATTGTGAAGTATGAGGTGTATGAGAAGGGTACAGATAAGTACCAGGATCTAGAGTTAGAAGATGATGAAATTGCAATGATTGATCTATTTTGTAAAGAACATCTGTCTGACGAATAGTTTGCAGTTAACCGAATGACATTGCTTAGGAGGTGGAATGTTACATGAGACATCAAGTTCAGTCCGTACCTTTCGGATACAAGCCTCCAGCAGCAGAGAAGAACAGAGGCACACTAATTTTTTATGACACGTTTGAACATACATCGGATGCTGAGTTAGATGCTGCTATGCTTTGTGCAGAGAAGCTCACGTTTACCAAAATGGTGCTGTATCCTCTTCATGAAGAAACCGTAAGGCGTATGATGAAGGAGCCTGTAAGTGCTCTGTATAAACGTGAGAAGCGTTTGTTGGAATGGATGGAGGAGCATGAGGGTACCGGGCGTGTTCCGGTAGTTATGGAAGGTTGGGAAAGTAAAAGAAAGAAGTATACCCCGATCGATACCACCTTGCGGTTCGTTACGGAGAAGTACGCTTCACCATACTTTTTATACGTTACACCCGACATGGCTAATCTCTTTGCATCATTTGCTTCGTTTGAAGAGTGGATCGTGAAAATCAGGCTTGTGCTCTCTGAGGAACCAGCTGCTTCAAGGCTCCATCCCAAGCTTCAACAATATAGCCACCGCTGGCAAGTAAGTTAGGAAAGCCATGAGTAATAATGAGCAATAAAAAGCGATAGCCACTGGATATGGGAGAATATTGACCCGGTTCCAGCGGCTATCGCTTTATTTAGATTCTTCTGGTTGTGATGATTTTAGAAAAGATTTAGGCGCAGGGATTTCAAACCGCATCGGTTGGCCTGTAACAGGGTGTTCAAATGCGAGAACGGCTGCGTGAAGGCCGAGTCTGTTGACCATCTTCGTCTGTGCACCATATTTTTTGTCACCGGCAATGGGATGCCCCATATCCTGCATATGGACGCGGATCTGATTCTTTCGTCCTGTTTCGAGCTGGACTTCAAGTAAAGAGAAATTACGATTGGACTGAATTGTTTTATAGTGAGTCACAGCTTTCTGGCCGTCGTTTTCGTGATGACTGGAATACATTTTGAATGTACTCGTTTCCTTGAGCCATGAGGTGATGGTATTCTCGGGTCTCTTCACCTTACCTTCAACGAGGGCGATATACGTACGTTCATGCACCATGTCCTGCCAGTTGCTCTGAAGTTTCTGTTGTACTTCTTCGCGCTTGGCAAACATCATCACGCCAGAAGTATCGCGATCTAGCCGATGAACCACAAAAATGCGTTGCTTCGGGTTGGATTGACGGACATGTGCAGTTAACTGGCGATATGCTGTGATTTCATTTTCATCTTTTGTCGCAATAGATAACAATCCCGCATCTTTGGAGATTACGATGACGTCGTCATCTTCATATAGAATGCTAAGTCCAAGCAGTGGCGTTTCCTCAACAATCTTTTCCTTGCTTACCTTTACGATTTGCCCCGGCTGAAGGGGATGATTATATGCAGTAACACTGCTACCATTCACGGAGATTTGTCCCCGAGCTAACATGGATTTAAGGGCATTACGTCCTTCGCTAGATACATGCTTGATCAGGAAGGGCAGCAATTCGCCCACTTCCAACACGGTGTAGTCTTTGGACTTATCTTTACTCTCATGCGGCGCAGTTGGATTTCCTTTGGAATGGCTTCTTGGTGTAGCAGAACGATTACCGGAAGTACGTTTGCTATACGATGCCTGTCCTTGCTTAGGACGCGGTTTGTTCGTCATGTTTCTTAATTCTCCATCCTGATTAGTATTTGTTCAATATACCATGAGTGAACAGGTATTGCCATGAATCTACGCTCTGCTAAATCCAAACGAGTTCTATAAACTTATGGCTGTGGTTGCCCATTTAGACAAAGGCCGTTAAACTTAGAAATAGTGAAAATGTACATGTGATAAAGAGTTTGTAGTAAGGAGCCAATTGTAATGAATATGGAAGCTTTAACATTGGATCAAGCACAGCATATGCTGCAAAAATATTACGGTTATCCCGATTTTCGGGAAGGTCAGAAACATATTGTATCTAGTCTGCTAGAACAACGGGATACGCTTGGCATTATGCCGACAGGCGGAGGTAAATCCGTCTGTTATCAGATTCCGGCATTATTATTACCAGGATTAACGCTAGTTGTTTCCCCACTTATTTCACTCATGAAGGACCAAGTGGATGCACTCACCACGATGGGAATAGCTGCTGCTTACATTAATAGTACTCTCAGCGGCAAAGAAGTAAATGATCGAATTCGTGCAGCCAAACGCGGGGAGCTCAAGCTGCTCTACGTTGCGCCAGAGCGGTTGGAACTAGACTGGTTCCGTGATGAAATGGCGACACTGCCAATCTCCTGCGTTGCCGTGGATGAAGCTCACTGTGTATCGCAGTGGGGACATGATTTCCGCACAAGTTATCTGGCCGTGGCACCATTTGTTGAAGGATTGCCTCAGCGTCCTATTGTTGCGGCTTTTACCGCGACAGCTACGCCAGAGGTCACGGACGACATGCTTCGACTGCTGCGTTTGCAGGAGCCGCAGGTCTTTGTTACAGGCCTCGGGCGTGACAATTTAGCCATGTCTGTACTGCGTGGGGAGAATAAACGGGATTTTGTGAAGAGTTATATCTCATCCAACAGCCATCAACCTGGCATTATTTACGCGGCTACTCGCAAAGATGTAGATGACCTCTACCAGCGGCTTAGTGGAGCTGGAATTGCGGTTGGCCGTTATCACGCAGGCATGAGTGATCATGAGCGGGCAGCGAGTCAGGAAGGTTTTCTATATGATGATATTCGGGTGATGGTTGCTACAAATGCATTTGGGATGGGGATTGATAAGTCCAATGTCCGTTATGTCATCCACTACAACATGCCTAAGAATATGGAGGCATATGTACAAGAGGCTGGGCGTGCAGGACGTGACGGGGAGCCCAGTCAATGTATTTTGCTGTTTAGCGCACAGGATATTATGACCCAGAAATTCCTACTTGAGCAGAATCCATTGGAGTCAGAGCGTAAACATAACGACTACCGAAAGCTCCAGCAAATGGTAGACTATTGTTATACGACACGCTGTCTTCGTAATGCAATGCTCGATTATTTTGGAGAAGAACATACGGACGAGCCATGTGGAATATGCAGTTCCTGTACGGATGAACGTGAGTTAATTGATATGACCGTTGATGCTCAGAAAATTTTCTCATGTATACACCGAATGCGAGAGCGCTTTGGGGTATCGATGGTAGCATCCGTTCTCAAAGGATCACGTAACAAAAAAGTACTTCAATACGGATTTGATAGCTTATCTACCTATGGAGCCATGGCGAATCGCACAGAGAAAGACATTTCTGAAATCATCAATGTGATGGCCTCGGAAGGTTATTTGTCCCTCTCAGAAGGACAGTATCCTGTACTACGTCTTCAGCCACTAGCGGCTGATGTGCTGAAGGGTCAGAGACAAGTCATGCAGCGGATGGTCCGTCCATCGGCATCAGGATCGGGGACATCTGCACGCTCTAGAGGAACACGAGGTGGAGATCACTCACCATCGGCTGTGAATGAGACTGTATTCGAGCAACTTCGCCTTATTCGGCGTGAGCTTGCGGGGAAGGAGCATGTTCCTTCTTACATTATTTTCAACGATGCTACTCTGCGTGAGATGAGTGTGGTATGCCCACGTACAGAATATGAAATGCTGAATGTAAAAGGCGTCGGCGAAGTGAAGTTCCGCAAGTACGGCCAACCGTTTCTTGATTTCTTCACCCAACAGAGCGATGACAGCTATGACGGTAATTATGAATAGAAGAAGGTCGTGACCCATGAAGGTTATTTTATCTACACTAAATGCCAAGTACATCCATACTTCCTTAGCCATTCGTTTATTAAAAGCGTATAGCCAGCATGAGTTTGATATTGAACTTACAGAGTACACGATTAAAGATCCTGTAATGAATATTGTTTCGGATTTGTTCCAACGCAAACCTGATATGATTGGTTTCTCTTGTTATATTTGGAATATCGAAGAGACGATTAAAGTGATTGAAATTGTCAAAAAGGTAATGCCCGAAGTTACCATTGTACTTGGTGGACCTGAGGTGTCCTATGACACCTATGAATGGATGCAGCGTATCCAAGGCGTAGACTTCATCGTCATGGGTGATGGGGAAGAGACTCTTCATCATCTGATGCAGGTCATGAATGGTGAACAGAAGTATCACTTTGTTTATGGAGTTGCTTACCGTAAAGAGGGAGAAATCATCATTAATCCTCCTCGGCCGAAAAGTGAGTTGGACTCGCTCCCGACCCCCCACCGTTTTGCCGAAGATATTCCGGATCTTGGTAAACGAATTGTTTATTTTGAAACGAGCCGCGGCTGTCCTTTTCAATGCCAGTTCTGTCTATCCAGTATTGAATCTGGCGTACGGTATTATGATATAGAACGTGTGAAAGCGGATATTACGTATCTGATAGACCATGGCGCCAAAATCATTAAATTCTTAGATCGAACTTTTAATATAAACCGCACCTATGCGATGGAGATGTTTGAGTTCCTCATTGAGCATAACCGTGGTTGTGTGTTCCAATTTGAAATTACGGCGGATATTATGCGGCCAGAAGTGCTGCAATTTTTGGCGGATAATGCACCTCCGGGTATCTTCCGTTTTGAAATTGGTGTTCAGTCTACGAACGATCCAACCAACGTACTTGTGAAACGCCGTCAAAACTTTGAGAAGCTGTCTCGTACCGTTAATATTATCAAGAACAGCGGCAAGATTGATCAGCATCTAGACTTGATTGCGGGTCTGCCAGAAGAAGATTATGCTACATTCCGTAAAACGTTTAATGACGTATTTGCGCTTGGCCCTGAGGAACTTCAGCTTGGGTTCTTAAAAATGTTACGTGGTACTGGTTTACGTCGAGATGCTGAGAAGTATAATTACACCTATATGGATCAGGCTCCGTATGAAATTTTAGGGAGTCATAAGCTTCCGTTCGGAGATATTGTACGTTTGAAAAGGCTTGAGGACGTCTTAGAGAAGTATTGGAATGCACATCGAATGGACCACACGGTTACTTATTTAATTAAGTATGAGTTCGAATCTCCATTTGATTTCTTCCAGCAGTTCGGTGATTTCTGGGAAGGTCAAGGCTGGCAGAAGATTGGTCATCAGTTAGAGGATTTGTTTACGCGTCTCACGGCGTTTCTGCATAATAGGGAAACCACAAATATGGAGATCATACTAGGCTTGATGAAGCTGGATTACTTCATGAATCACAAGTACAAGCCACGTAAGATTTGGTGGGAGGAACCCCTTCGTAAGGAGGAGTGGAGTGTATGGATGAAGAAGCTAGCTGAGAACCCTGAGCAGGTATCGACTTCTTTCGCAGCGCTTGGTTTGAGTGAACGTGATCTCCAGAAGCATGCTGTGTTAGATGTGCTTCCGTTCTCACTGGATCATATGATAACCGACTCTGATATAGACACGTCTATCCCAAAGGCATCGAGTACACTACTTATCGTCTTGTATCAGCAGCAAGAGAACGGACAGCCGATTTACTTCACAATGAAGCTACAACAAGCAGTTAGTTTGTTGTAGAACATAAGTCCGTAAACATGAAGAAGGGGCCGCGATTACAAACTGGATTAACCTTCTTTCATATCAAAAAGTCACCGTATCTAATAGATGATGGAATCATCTGTTAGGCTCGGTGACTTTTTTGTTATACATCTATGGGGAGAGATGCTAATATGCCGCGATGTTCAACCGTTGTCATTACTCCTCTAAGATGACATCTGTTCTCAGATGCCGATCCAGCCAATCTATAACATCATTGGTGACCTCATCACGATTAATTTCATTTAGCATTTCATGTCGACCTTCGGGATATAGACGGCATTCGACATCCTCGATAGATAAGTCTCGGTAAATGGATTCAAGTCTGCGCACACCTTTACCTGACATGCCGACAGGATCCTTTTCTCCGCTGAACATATAGATTGGTTTATTTCTAGCAATACGTGAACGAGTTTCAACTTGTTGTATATCTTGCAGTAGACCGAAGAAGTCTCGGAAGAAACCAGCTGCGCAGATCGCGCCGCAGTATGGGTCTTCGATGTATTTATCTACTTCCTTAGGATCACGGGATAGCCAGTCAAAGTCGGTGCGAGAGGGAGAGAAGCTGCGATTAAAAGCACCAAAGACGAGACCATTCATCAGCAGACTACGATGGCCTTCCCCGAGCATTCGGGCTTGGAGCCTAGCAAGAGACTTGCCAAGCATCAGCCTACTTTGCGGACCATTGGTTCCGGAAAGGATGAACCCATCGTATTTGTGACTACCCTGCATGCTCATTACTTTTTGTACTAAAAAAGATCCCATACTATGGCCCATTAAGAATAGTGGAACATTTGGATGCTGTTCAGCAGCGAATTCACCTAGCTGAATAATATCGGTAGCCATTCGGTTGAAACCATCCACGCCGGCATTACCTAGTTGACTGAGGGAGCCTGCTGTAAGTCCATGACCTCGCTGGTCATGTGCATAAATAGTATAACCGGCAGAAGTAAGCTTTTCTGCGAAGCGAGTATATCGTTCGGCTGTCTCGCACATCCCATGAGCGATTTGCAGAACGCCCTTAATGGCTACGCTGGAGTCCGGAAGCCATTGATACACGTGAACGTGAAACCCCGTAGGGTCGGTCATGATAAATGATTGTTCAATCAACTTCCGATCACTCCTCAATGTAAACAAGAAGATATGAACCTACAAATATATATTCGTATATTATGGCAAGTATGAACGAAGCACTGTGGAGTGTCCTTCTAGTTGATATTGTCCCAGATTAGCAGGGAGAAGGAAGCATTGGCCGGCGGAGTATGGCATGGAACCACCTTGCCATTTCAGCATTCCGCTCCCTTCACAAATGACGAAGATTGTAAAACTGTCAGGTGTTGTTGCCATTGACCAACTACCAGAGACGATACCTTTTTCCACGATGAAATAAGGTGATTGGGCGAGCTGTAACCATTCACCAGGCCCAATATGATCCGTCTTCATCATCGTGGCACCTGAGCCATCATAAGCAGTTACATTAAGAGAATCCTCAATATGTAGTTCGCGTGGCTTTCCATCAAGACCTGGACGATCGTAGTCATAGAGGCGATACGTAGTATCTGAGTTTTGCTGAATTTCGGCAACAACAACGCCGGCACAAAGCGCATGTACCGTACCGGCAGGAATATAGAAGGTGTCCCCTGCTTCAACAGTGACTTCGCGTAGGCTATCCATCACAGTCCCTTGTTCAATAGCTTCCTGCAGATGCGCTCTTGTGACTCCATCGTTTAAACCATATATGATTTTAGCTCCCGGTTTTGCATCGAGCACATACCACATTTCGGTTTTGCCAAGCTCACCTTGCGGAAGGCCCTCATATTTGTCGTTAGGATGGACCTGAACGGATAGATTATCGTTACAATCTAGAAGTTTGATCAATAGTGGGAAGCGATCGTTCTTCTCCAAGGAGACTTTACTGCCGAACCATTCTGCACCGTATTGCTTTCTAATTTGGTCTAGACCTTGTCCTGCTAGTTCACCATTTAGGACGCTAGTTGTGCCATTGGGATGATCGGCAATCATCCAGCCCTCCCCGATATGGCCATCAGGAATATCGAGACCAAACTGCTCTAATGCACGGTCTCCCCATACACGTTCTTTAAATTCAGGTTGGAATTGTAGTGGATATGATTGTGTCACTTCTGCATCTTCCTCTCATCATTTTGCTGGTGGTATCAGTATATGGATCTATCTTTTTTCGATAGCAATTACATAAGGTGCGTCCATTCGTTGCAGCTGTCTGTACACAATGGATTGAGCTTGAACTTGGGGTAAAGATGTAGCCCACTCCGTAACCGCAGTCGCTTCCAAATCTCCACCGGCATGTCCAGGATAGAGTACGGCTGTTATAATACCGCGCGGTTTAAGGAGCGAGAGAGCTACTTCTAACGCTGCGAGCGTACTACTGCTCTCTGTGATCGTGCTTCGGTCTGAGCCTTCCGTGGGCAAGTAGCCCAGATTAAACATAACCGCAGCAAGGCGGCCATAAATGGCTGCTGGAAGGTAGGCCTGCATTTGGTCATGGCTATGGTGAAGAAGGGAAAGGGAGGCCAAGGGTACATCCTGTTCCCGAGCTAAGCGGGCTTTAGTAAGTTTCAGAGCCTCTTCCTGCACATCGAAAGCATACACATGACCTTTTCGTCCTACCTGTTTAGCGAGAAATAATGTATCTATACCGGTTCCCGCAGTTGCATCCACAGCATGATCACCGGGCTGTATCCGCTCGGAAATCAGATGATGCGCAAAGCTGAGCACTGATAAAAACCCCATATTATGACTTCCTCCAATATTTTCCTTGCCAAGTATCTCGGAATTTTAATTCATAATCAATGGCATTGAGTACTTCCCACTTCTTGAGACTCCACATCGGACCGATGAGTAAATCACGCGGAGCATCCCCAGTTAGGCGATGAACAATCATCTCAGGCGGTAGCATTTCGAGCGTATCAACAATTAGTTTTACATATTCATCTTTCTCTAGGAAGCGCAGCAGACCGGCTTCATACTGTTGTACCATCGGTGTCTTGCGCATTAAGTGAAGCAGGTGGATCTTAATACCTTGTACATCCATATTGGCAACTGCACGGCCAGTTTCTAACATCATTTCATGTGTTTCTTGTGGAAGACCATAAATGATGTGGGCACAGACACGAATATTATGCTTGCGAAGCTTCTCCACTGCATCAAGGAAACATTGAGTATCATGGGCACGATTAATGAGTTCTGATGTGCTATCATGAACGGTCTGAAGTCCCATTTCTATCCATAAATAGGTTCGCTCATTGAGCTCAGCCAAATATTCGATGACATCATCAGGTAGGCAATCGGGACGAGTAGCAATAGATAATCCGACGACACCAGGCTGCTCCAAAATAGTTTCGTAATGTTCACGAAGCTCTTCTACTGGGGCATACGTGTTCGTGTAGGCTTGGAAGTAGCCAATATATTTGGCATTTGGCCATTTTTGATGTTGTTTCTCTTTAATCGTATCGAATTGAGTAACTAGGTCATTATGACGTCTGCCTGCAAAGTCACCAGAACCTCTAGCGCTACAAAACGTGCAGCCACCTCTTGCAATAGAACCGTCGCGGTTGGGGCAGGTGAAACCTGCATCCAGCATAACCTTAAAGATTTTATTGTTAAACTGTTCATGCATTTCGTAGTTCCAGGTATGAAAACGTTTATCTTTCCACAGTTGTGGAGAGGATAATGTTGGATTATTTTTCATGTGATGCAAAGCTCCTCTTATATGAACATCTGAAGCGGTAAGTTGTTATAATCTTATGCAAGGCTTATTGTAACAAAAAATACTGTTAAAAGGTATGCAGAGTAGGGCAGTGGGAGTTAATCGCTGCTTTTACAGGCTTATGTTCTCTTGAAATAACTTACACGAAGCGTTATATTTAAAATATAAATCAAACCGTTTCATACCTAAAAATTTAGGGTAATACGGTTTATAGAATTCAGCATAATATTGACGAATACCCACATAATAACCCGTGAGGTGGTAATCATGAATTCTTGGGAACGTAACATTGAAGCAAAGAGTACGATTTCTGTTCAACTGACTCCTGATGAGGCATTGGCATTGACAGGCGTGAAGTTTAATGGGAATGCGGAAGTAGGAGCGACGGCTCGTCGTAAAATACGTGCCGCCTTTGAAAAGAAATTTGATTTTCAGCATCAAGATAAGGTAGACTATCAACAATGAATCCGTTGGACCCCAATTCCAAATAGATTATGAAAAAGAATTTTAAGCTCTATCTCCATTTCGAGATAATGCCTGAAATTCTTTTTCTGTATGTCCTCTTTACATTTGGACAAGGTTTCGGCACAATATTGTAGTTGCCGTTTTATTGAGAACCTAAACGGCTTTAAGTATAAACATGCGGAGGTATGAGATGCGTTTACGCGGTAGAAAAGGAATTCGAGAAAGTATAGAAGGGCAGCAAGGCTTTGTCATTCTAGACCCTCGGTCGTATAAAGGGAAATGGTCTACATTATTTGGTAATGACAATCCAATTTATGTTGAATTCGGTATGGGTAAAGGCCAGTTTATTAGCCAAATGAGTGTTCGCAATCCTAATATTAATTTTATAGGCGTTGACATGTATGACGAATTAATTCGCAGAGCTAGCGACAAGGCTCATCTAGCTTGGGCAGAGCAGAATGGGGACACTCCACCTAATTTAAGGTTGGCACTGGCGAACATTGATTATGCAGAAGAGGTATTTGAAACGGGAGAGATTGAGAGAATATTTCTTAACTTCAGCGATCCATGGCCTAAGAGCAAGCATGCTCGTCGCAGATTGACCCATCCACGTTTTCTTGATAAGTATCGTGGACTTCTGAACACAAACGGCGAGATCCATTTGAAGACTGACTCACAAACGTTATTTGAATTTTCATTGAATTCATTTGCAGATTATGGGCTCCAGATGACGAATATTTCATTGAACCTTCATCGTGAAGGTGTGAATGAAGAACATGTTATGACGGAATATGAAACGAAGTTTGTCGGAAAAGGGGTTAATATTCATGCTGTGAAGCGATTGTCGGAGAGCAGGCACTTCAACGGTATAACGAGCACCGTCTTGATGCTTACCGTATGGCTGAGAAGCCCGCAGCTATGGATGAAAATTAGATAGTTAAAATAAATAAAGTGCCTTCCTTAGGAAGGCACTTTATTTGTTTCTAACATATCAACGATGACCTGTGCACTCTGCATAGGGTGATACCGAGCGATGCTGTCCAGATGTTCTTGCCGCATTCGTTTTATATCTGCGTGTTCATTAATCAGCTTGTTCATCCACCTAATTATCACATCTAGCGAAGATATGGGTTCTCCCAGCCCCATCGCTGTGAAATAGTGGCAGTTCTCCTCTTCCTGACCAGGTAGAGGGTGATGGAATAGCATCGGCATACCCTTGGCCAAGCCCTCCGTACAAGTCATTCCACCAGGTTTTGTAACGAGCAGATCCGAAATCTCCATAAGTTTATCGATTTCGCGAGTGAAGCTAATTAAACGAATATTGGGATGATTATAACGGGAATCTTGTTCCAGTTTACGAAGAATTTTATCATTGCTGCCCACACAGAAAATGATCTGAATTTCATCACTCCACCGCGTAAGAAAGTTATTAATGACCTCATCGCTCATCATTCCCCACCCACCGCCCATGACGAGAACAGTAGGTAAATCCTTAAGGTGGAGCTTTTCTCTAATCTCTTCTTTGCCAGGATGCTCCCAAAAATTTGGATGAATAGGAATACCGGTTACATGGATTTTGGAGACGTGAACCCCTCGCTGCATTAGCTTATATTTCACCTCGGGGGTGGAGACCAGAAAACGATCCACTTCCGGGCTAATCCATGTACCATGAGCATCGTAATCTGTAATCACAGTACACAAAGGTGTATCCACGCCAAGGCGCTTGAGTCTGGATATCACAGCGCTTGGGATTGGATGCGTGCATACGATAATATCAGGGCGTAGCTGATTAACAACATTTTGGGTATGAGTATAGAAAATTCGATGAAGTGCGAGCGTTGTAAGTCGATTAAGCGATTTTTTATATTGATGTCGGTACATCATCCCAACCAGCCTCGGCTGATTGAGGATTGTTTTTTTGTATGCGGTAATAATCAAAGGAGCTACTTTAGGATTCAGAAAACTTCCGAGTTCAAGTACTTTTGTCTGTATGTTCGGCGAGAGTTTTCGTAAATGGCTGGAGAGTGCGTATGCTGCTTGAGTATGCCCTGCGCCGAAACCTTCAGATAATAACAATATCCTTTTTTTACTCAACTGGCATCTCACCTATCCTGCATGTTTTTCCGTATCTTCAAGATATCGACTTTAGCTCCATAATGCAACTGTTGCAGTTGCGACTGAGCTACCGATTACGGCTCCCGCAAGCACATCGGACGGATAATGAAGTCCCAAGTAAATGCGTGAGAAGCCCACAATTAAACTGAGTGGCAAAAAGAGTGCAGCCCATTCTGGATGTGCCATTATAAATGGTAGTGCCAAAGAAAACGCTGCCGTGGTGTGCCCTGAAGGGAAAGAATGGTCACTCAGTGGATTGCGGAAGGTATTGGTTTCTGGCATCGCCATATACGGGCGAATACGCGGATACAGTTTTTTAGCAATCGCCACGGGAATATGACTTACAGCCAGCGCTACAGCGGCTTGAGCTCCTGCAACACGCCATGACTGAGAAGCAAGTATCCAGCAGAGTAGGCTTGTGCATATCGTAAATGTAGCTCCGCCTAAATGAGTTAGATAATATAGGCAAAAATTCAGAAAACGGTTATGAAGACTTCCGTTGATCCATTGAAAAAGCTGCCGGTCCCATAATTGTAATTTAATGAACAAACGTATCACTCCATCCTCCGGTAATGCCGGCACAAGGAGCGGCCGGGCAGGCTGAATTTTCGGGTATTTCAATTATGTCCT
Organism: Paenibacillus pini JCM 16418; assembly: GCF_000576305.1. Lineage (GTDB taxonomy): Bacteria > Bacillota > Bacilli > Paenibacillales > Paenibacillaceae > Paenibacillus_AQ > Paenibacillus_AQ pini. The sequence continues at coordinate 79,556 of NZ_BAVZ01000001.1, forward strand.
TAATTCATCATATTTTTAATCGTAAATGATTTCAAGGGCTGTTACTAATAACACTCTAACAAAAAAATGAAATCGATTAATTTAATAGCAATAGTCTTTTTTATTAATAAAAAAAGAAAAGAAAAACATTTGAACATTCCGTAAGAAGGTTGTATAACCAATCCAACTTGGGAAATGACAAATGCATAACTAGTATACCGATTTTTTATTTAATTTACCATAGCAGTAATCTCGCTATTCTAGAAGTAAATAAGCGATGCAAGGCAGTACTTATTATTAAGTTTACTCAACCATGTATCAAATTTGCAAATAACGTTGTTCTTCATTTTTGTGCTATTAAAGCCTAAATTAATAGGGATAATTCTCTGAACCTTATGTGTCCAGAGAATTATCCCTATTAAAAAACAATTTTTAATTAAATGTGCCAATAGATTTAAGAATGTTTCTTGCAACAGTAAAGTGAGGGAAGAATCCCTTTGAGAGAGGAATGTTAAGTTCATTCTCCAATGTAATAAGATGAGTATTACATTCACTCGGTGAAATTGACTTTATATATTTAATGTTTACTAAAAAGCTCTTATGAGATTGAAAAAGTAAGGGAGATGACTGATTAACTATTTCTTTTAAATTTGAAGTGCTTTGAATTTTATTATTATTTGATAATGTTATATCAACCGAATTCTTACTTACCTTTTCCACACATTTAATGAGATTTTCAATAATTATAAGATTTTTATTATTATATTTCAAAGTTAGATAATTCATAGTTGTTAGTTCTTTTTCAGCAATTTTCGCTAAATATTTTTCGATAATTCTTTTTGTTGCTAATTGAATAGAAGTTAGTAAAGTTTCATACTTTGAAAAGTGTATAAAAAAGGGATTTGTATTTGCGTGAAAAATCGTTTTCTTTAGAAGTTCAGCGTCAATTTGATTATTACAAAGAAAGATCAAATGAGTATCGGATTCTTTTTTAGATAGCTGTGAGAAGATCGCCTGGAGCTGACACACAATATTATTTGTTAACTCTAAAATAAGTACTAAACCATTGTTTTTACTAGCGGCTTCTTGCAATTGTTTAATGTTCTTTAAATTAAAAACTCTATTGTTTCTAAAATGAGGCAATAAATCCGCTATTAAAGAATATTTTGTAGTATAAATAGCGATATCTGGATAAAAAGATAACAAAGTGTATAACCTCCTCTTTGGTTGTATAAATATGATCATACACTATATAACCCTAAATACTGGAATAAGTGACAATATAATAAAATAAATTATGATATTTTACATTTTGCTTGGTTAATACCAAGATATCCCTTAATTTTGATATCTTACTCCTAAATTTACATTTTTTTTAAGAATTACAGTAAGATGATTCTTGTAGGTGCTTACTTATTGCCTGGCCGGCAAAAAAAAAGGAGGTTTTTAATATGGTATGTGCAAATAATTGTCCAAGTGGAATGACAGGTGGTTCTCCTCAACCAGGTGCTGATAGCGGATGTGCGTCAAGCAGTGATTGCGTTAGAACTCGTTATCTTACTCAATACTATACGCCATGTTCTATGAACGGAACTATTCAGGTATGGAAATACTGTAACTCTTCTTGGGGAGCATGTTGCTAATAATTCTCAAAGGTGCCCAAATTCTTGGGCACCAAATTTAAGTATTGAATTAATTGTGCGCCCCTTGGGCGTTTATTTTTCTATATTGGTGTTATTAATCCCTTTCTTATTAAATTAACGAAAAGGAATGAAATGAAATGGAAGAAAAACAGTACATGAAATTTCTTAAAAGGCGGCCCATATCTCAATTACCGATTGGTGAAAGGATGAGTAATGATTTCTTAATCGATCGAACTGATAAGAGAGTGAACATAGAATACGGATCGACAGGTACTATTGTATTTTTTATGAGTAAAACATGCGAAAAATGTGATTTCACAATTATTAGTCAATATTCTAAAATTCTTTATTTTAAAACATATATCTTCCTAGATGCTGATGAACAATTCGTTAATGATATTCAACAGCAGTTCCCTTCTTTTCAGATCCAAAAATCAAATTTAACAGTTTTAAATAAAGAATTAAATGTTGAGGCTGTTCCAATGGTTTACGCCTTAAATAAAGTGGGGCAAATCGTAGGTGCAGGTATATTTAATACCTACGATAGTTTGCTAAGAAAAATATCCCCATTAGTAGAGGTTTTTGGAACAGGGAGACTTTCTCATGAAAGCATTTCTTAAAGGATTCAACCTATTTGTTTTTTCCTTTAAAGAAGTTTGGAAGGTAGATAAAAAGTATTTTTTATTGAATTTAATGCTGCTCATTGTAACGCCTATTCAATTAAATGCCTCGATATATTTAGGTTCAAAGTTAATTAACAACCTGTCAACTATGTCCTTTAAGCTGATGGATGTGGTTCAACTATTACTTATGATAATTAGTATTGAACTATTGATTACAATATTTACTCAAATACAAGTAAAACATAACCTTTCTTTTACAGAAAAATTTAGCATAAGACAAAATAATAGATTGTTAGATTACTTTTACGGTATGGATATGGTGGAGAAAGAAAACCCATCTTTTCATGGTAAAGCCAATTATAATGAGTTTGCTTTATCCAAAATTGAAAGTAATTATCAATCATTCTTAACTTTGGTTTCCGTATTAATCAGTATTAGCTTATCTATAGCTTTACTTCATAAATTGAATATTCTTGTAATAGTGGGCTTATTAATATTATGTATGCTAAGAGGACTTCTCGAGTTGAGAACAATTCGCAATCGTGTCGAGGTAACTAACATATTGCAAACTTCTCATCGTACACATGGTTATTTATTTCAGATGTTAAACAACTTTTCTGTTCATAAAGAACTTATGATTAATCAATCTTTTGAATTCTTAAAAAAACTTTGGATTAAAAAGAAACGTCATGCTTTTGAACTGCAATTTAATCTTGAAAAGAAAACAATTAATTATATTACCATAAGTAAAATCTTATCAGCTGGATGCAAACTATCTCTTTCTTTATTTTGTATTTATTATATTTATAAAGGAAATTTGACGATCGGTGATTATATGGCTATCACAATGGCAGCGCCACTTATTGAATCGAATGTTTTAAGTCTGTTTAATGTGTGTGGAAAATTTTACGAAAATACTAGTTATTTAAAATTTGCAAATGAAATGTTATCTAATGAAATTAATGAAAATGATTCCACTAGGGATGAAATTTCGGAGATAGACAGCATTGAGGTTAGGAATCTTTCGTTTAAATATCCTAATAGAGATAAAAATGCCTTGAACCATATTAATTTAATGATTAATAAGGGCGAAAAGATTGCAATTGTTGGTGACAATGCTTCAGGAAAAACTACACTTATTAAGATTATTTTGGGATTATACCAATCAGAACAAAGCGATAACGTATTTTACAATGGAAAAGAAATTAAGGATATTGACTTGCATTCTCTTTGGAGGAAAACTAGTGTGATTTTTCAGGATTTCACTAAATTCGAGCTTGATATTAGACATAATATTGCTATGTCCAATGTATCAGAGATTAATAATGATGAGAAAATTAATAATGTTATTAAGCTTTTCGGTGTCTCGAATATATTAAATCCAGAAAAAGGCCTTGCTACTGAATTAGGTTATCTTACCGATGAATCAATCAATCTTTCGGGTGGACAGTGGCAACGGATAGCTTTGGCTAGGGCATTATTTAAAGAAGCGTCGTTAGTTGTTTTAGATGAACCTACTTCAGCTATTGATCCTAATAGTGAATTAGATCTGTTGAAAAATCTTATCGAGGTGTCTGATGATAAAACCTTAATAATTATTACTCATAGAATTGGTATAGCAGCTAATGTTGATAAAATTATTGTTATGAAAGAAGGAGAAATAAAGGAAATAGGCACTCATTATGAATTAGTTAAATCCAGAGGTTATTATTTCGAAATGTGGACTCAACAAAAAGAATTATATAATAAGCAAGAAGTGGAGGCTGTATAAATATGCAGGGAATGAATGAATACAAAGAAGTAGTTGATTTTAAGGGAAATAAGATTGAATTTCCAAGTAATCAGGTACAATTATTTCTCTTTGTCTCTTTATATTGCAATCATTGTGTAGAATTCTTACCCCAAATAAATGTTTTGCGAAGTAAAGTTCCTAACATACAGTTAGTTTTATTCTGTAATGGAGATGAAGAAGAACATCAAGATCTAAGTGATTATTTTCATTGGGATTTTCCAATTGTTTTTATTGAACCGGAGAATGCCACTTTGACGTATGATATTGAAACATTTCCATACATGATCTTAATCAAACAACATCAGAAAGTATTTGCTACTTCCTTAACAGAGTGGGAGAAATATGAAGAACTATTGATTGCGGAGTGTGCGGTATGAATTTACCTTTTATCGCGCAGCTACTACTCGCTTTAATATTTCTAGTATCGTCCATATCAAAATGTCTGGAGATTAACGATTTTCGGTCTAGCATACGAGAATTTGGGATAATGAAAAATAATTATCTAATTAAAATAAGTGCTATTCTAATGATTTTCATTGAGATGACTACTTCATTATTAATTATATTTTTCTTCCAACACTTATTTACCAGTTTAATTGCAATTTGTATGATGCTTTTATTTATTGGAATGTTTATTAAGGTCTCTTTGGAGAAGAAAGAAATACGTTGCAATTGTTTTGGAAAAAGTAATAAACCTACCAATAAGTTATACGCTATTATAAGAAATATGTTGATTATAGCTCTAACTATGTTTGCCTGGTATTATCGAACAGATAATCATCAATTTATTATTTCTGAGAAAACGATGCTATTTACTATTCTAATAAACTCAGCATTTTTTATACTTTTAGTTAAAGAGCAATGGTATAAAAGGAGGCAGGCAGTGTATGCATAACATACTAAGCTATATACTTTGCTTTACCTCACTTGTACTCATAATAATATGTTTAATGAAGTTCAAACAAAATAATGTTCTTGAAAATATAATTAGTGTTATTGAGATAATTAATAACAATCAAATAAAAATTACTGAATTAGGAAGCTCTTTCAACCTAATTTTTCTTGATGCCGAATCAGAGCAAGCATTTTTGAAAAATGTGAAGATAATTAATTCAAAAGATAAGTCAATAATTTTCTATCGTGCACCTGAGTATAAGATTAAAATGTTCGAAAAAAAAATTCCTGAGAATATGGTGGTATGTTTAGATAATGATCTAAGCAAAATGATAAATATAACTAGATATCCCAGTTTGTTTGAACTAAATTATTTGAAAAAAACTATGAAAAAAATAGATTAAGGGTGATCAAATGAAAACTTCCTGTTTTATGGTCGATAGTTGCGAAATACAACAGTCAGAAAACGAGAAAAAACTCATCTATTCTTCACCTATAACCTCGTTGAATGTTGAAACTCTTCCTTATGTCAGTAACATTAATGTTGTTGTGCACCTAAAGGATATTAAGATTAACGATACAATTATGATCGAGTTACAAATCTTCAATGAAAAAGGGGAGATTATTGCCTTCACTGAAAAAAATAGCATTGTTGCTAACAAGAATGAATTGAAGACGTATTGTAAAATACAAACCGTTCATTGTAGTGAAGGTGAGTTTAGAATGGTTCTTTTTTGTAATGGTGAACCAAGCTTTGAATTTAATTACATTGTTTTGTGTGAAGATAAGAATATCTATTTTGATGAAATTTCTATACCAGTTTGATAGACGAATATATAAAAATTCGGACCCATATAAGAGTTGCCTTCTAAGTAGAGAGTAACACTTTTACAGGTCCATTTTATATTTATTAATAGAATATTTAGATTTAGGAAAATTAAGTTTTTTGACTTCGATATAAGAAGAGATTAAAATGATTCAAGGGAGAAATTGTGGGTTAAAAAGTTTTATATAAAAAAACTTGTTCATGTTCTGTTTTTTAACTTATTATAAATTTTTTAATTAAAAGATCATAAATAAGTAAAAACTAAAACTAAAGTCAGATGATAATTCAAATAACTGTCTTTTTATTGACGTCGATATACTTCTAACTTAAGTTGAATTTTTTCAAATGCCGATAAAAAAAGAAAACGGCATGCATCATAATTGAAAAGGGATATATTGTATTAAAAAAGGGTTACAGGGGGTTAAAAAGAGAAATGTTTGATAAAATTATGATTGTTCTTCAAGTTTTTTTTGGGCTTATTGGATTGTACCAAGTAGTTCTTTCGTTTTTTGGATGGTATAGAAAAAAAGAAAATGTGTCTCATTCGCCACAAAAAACATTTGCAGTTCTTGTTGCTGCCCACAATGAAGAAGAAGTTGTTGGGGCGCTATTGGAAAATTTGCAAAAGATGAAGTATCCACGAGAAATGTATGATATTTTTGTTATTTGTGATAATTGTACGGATAAGACAGAGGCTATCTCAAGAAGTTATGAAGGAGTTACACCTTGTGTTAGAACAAATCCTGAAGAAAGAGGCAAAGGATTTGCTTTAGAATGGATGTTAAATAAGCTTTGGGAAATGCCTAAGTCTTATGATGCTGTAGTTGTATTTGATGCTGATAATTTAGTTGATGTTGAGTTTCTACAATACATGAACAATGATCTTTGTAACGGAACCAAGGTTATTCAAGGATATCTAGATACTAAAAATCCTGGTGATTCATGGATTAGTGCATCTAATGCTATTAACTATTGGTTCTGTAATCGTTTGTGGCAGTTACCCCGTTACAACTTAGGACTTTCTAATTTTCTTGGCGGTACAGGTATGTGTTTCGAGAGTAAGCTTCTGAAAGAAATGGGTTGGGGTGCTACAAGTCTTGTCGAAGATTTAGAGTTTACAATCCGTTGTATTCAACGTGATGTTTATCCTAAAATTAATTTCGATGCTCGGGTCTATGATGAGAAGCCTCTTACTTTTAGAGCTTCAGCAAGACAACGTCTAAGATGGATGCAGGGACATTTTGAAGTAACTAGAAAATTCCTCTTTCCACTTATTAAACAAGGAATTAAGGAGAGAAGTTTGACTAAGATTGATGCAGCTTTGTATGTTTTCAACTCATACAATTTCTTATTCGGCTTCTTATTGACAATTATATACTACATCAATTTCGTCCTTCCAATGGATATGAATATAACTTCGCTATATGGATACTTCCCTTTATGGGTGGCAATTCCATTATCGATTTATGGGGTAGCACAGCTACCACTTGCAATGTACTTAGAGAAGGTTCCGTTGAAAATGTACTGGAGAATAATCACCTATCCTATATTTCTAATATCTTGGTGGCCGATTACTGTGCATGCATTTTTTACGCAGAACAACAAGCAGTGGAGTCATACCAAACATACTCGTGTGGTTCGTTTGGAAGAGGTCCAAAGCAAACAAGTTTAATTTGATTAAAATAGTTGACAAATTCAATTGGATATGTTAAATTATTTGAGTGTGTTAAACATGAAATGGATTCAAAGCAGGAGCACCAGCTTCTCACCTGTTCTGACGAAAGTTAGCGGGTTGTTGATCCAATGATTTATGAATGTAATTACTTCATGAAGAATTGATCATTAGGGATGCTGGGTGATAAATCCAGTATCCCTTTTTATTATTGTATTGCAAGGTATTACAATTAGCTCTGGAGGTGGACGGTTATCAGTAAGGAACATATGATTAATGACGAAATTCGGGCTAAAGAGGTTCGTTTAGTTGGTGCAGAAGGTGAGCAAATTGGTATCACACCAATTCGTGAGGCTCTGCAAATGGCAATAGATCTTAATCTTGATTTAGTTAATGTAGCACCACAGGCAAAACCGCCGGTATGTCGCATTATGGATTATGGTAAATTCCGCTACGAACAACAAAAGAAAGACAAAGAAGCCCGGAAGAACCAGAAAATCGTTGATATTAAAGAAGTATGGTTCCGAGCGAACATCGACGAGCATGATTACCAGACTAAGCTTCGCAATGTCGTCAAGTTTTTGAAAGAAGGCGACAAGGTTAAATGTTCCGTTCGTTTCCGTGGCCGTGAAATTGCACATGCAAGCATCGGTCAAAAGATTCTGGAGCGTGTGAAGGAAGAAGTTGCTGAGCACTCCAGTATCGAGCGTTTTCCAAAACTGGAAGGACGCAGTATGATAATGATTTTGGCTCCAAAAGCCCAATGAACCTGAGGAGGAAGTACAATGCCTAAAATGAAAACACATAGCAGCCTTAAAGGCCGCTTCAAAATTACCGGAACTGGTAAAGTAATGCGTTATAAAGCTTACAAAAACCATTTGCTTTCACACAAGTCCAAACGTGCTAAGCGCGTATTGTCTGGTAATCCGGAGATGGCACCAGGGGACGTAAAACGCTTGAAACAAGGCTTAGCTAACTTGAAATAGTTAACAACACAATTTTGGGAGGTTTATTATTATGGCAAGAGTAAAAGGCGGATTCGTTGTTCGTCGTCGACATAAGAAAGTATTGAAACTTGCAAAAGGTTATTTCGGTTCGAAACACCGCATTTTTAAAACAGCTAATGAGCAAGTAATGAAATCATTGGTATATGCATACCGTGACCGTCGTAACACGAAACGTAACTTCCGCAGATTGTGGATTGTTCGTATTAACGCTGCAGCTCGTTTGAATGGCTTGTCTTACAACAAAATGATGCACGGCTTGAAATTGGCTGGTGTAGACATCAACCGTAAGATGCTTGCTGATCTAGCTGTTAATGATATTAACGCATTTAACTCTATCGCAACTGTTGCGAAAGAGAAAATTAATGCTTAATTAATTTCATCTATTATACACATTTAAAAAACCGCCCTAACCCGGCGGTTTTTTTGAGGGAAAGAATGATGAAGTTATCATGAATTAGTGATACACACGCATATATTGCATAATAATGGAATTATTTTGCAATAATATGAATATAAGAAGAATGTTTACGTGAAGAATGTGACAATAAACATAACATGGTAATAACAACTTATGTCAACTGTCTTTGGATAAAGCGCTTTCTTTGTTGTTTTGAAAGTTTTTGTGTTTTCAGTGGAATTCCTCTGGATTTTGACGAGGGTAGAATGTATAATCTGTTCAGTGGAGTGTCCAACATCTAGATGAGCTTCAGAATTGCAATTAATTGACCATAGATCAATTGCTAAAGAGTCTTGTTTAGATGAAAGGATATAATTCATCCGTAGGGGGACAAAAGATAATGAAAAAGATAGTAAAGCTTTCACTAGTTACGGTTTTGGCGTTTTCAGTAGTACTAGCTGGTTGTGGTAAGAAAGAAGATACGAATGCATCCGGTGGCGATGTAGCTAAGTCGAGTGTTAAAGTAGGTCTGGTAACTGACGTAGGTGGAGTTAATGATAAATCATTTAACCAATCGGCATGGGAAGCTTTGGAAGGCCTTCAGAAAAATAAAGGAATTACTGCTAAATATCTACAAAGTAAATCCAAAGAAGACTATGTTCCAAACTTGAACAAATATGTTAAAGATAAATATGATCTGACTTGGGGTATTGGTTTTGACCTTGGCGAAGATATAAAAACAGTAGCTAAACAGAATCCGGATGCTAAACTGGCAATCATTGATGCTATTGTAGATGAACCAAATGTTCATTCCGTTACATTTGCTGAGAACGAAGGAGCATTCTTAGTAGGTGTTGTTGCTGGATCTATGACTAAAACAAACAAAGTTGGTTTTGTTGGTGGCGCTGAAATCCCAGTTATCAAACGTTTCGAAGTTGGTTTCAAAGCAGGCGTTCTAGCGGCTAATCCTAAGGCTGAAGTAACAATTAACTATGCAGGTGCTTTCGATAAGCCAGACCAAGGTAAAGCGTTGGCAGCTAGCTTGTACAATGCCGGAAATGACATTCTTTTCCACGCATCAGGTCAAACGGGTACTGGTGTATTTAACGAAGCTATCGATCGCAACAAATCCGGTAAAAAAGTATGGGTAATCGGTGTGGATAAAGACCAATCTCTTGAGTTCGGCGACGATGTAACTTTGACTTCAATGGTTAAAGGCGTATCCACTGCTGTTGATAAAATTACGAATGAAGTAATCGATGGTACATTTAAGGGTGGATCTGAGACTCTTGGATTGAAAGAAAATGGTGTGGGTCTTGCAGATACTTCTAGCAAAAACGTACCAGAAGATGTTCTTAAAAAAGTTGAGGATTACAAACAAAAAATCATCAGCGGAGAAATTAAAGTTCCGACTGAATAATAGGTATCCGTTTATTTAAATGGAATAGTTAGAGGTAGCAAACGGCAAGGCTGGTTGATATAACTAGCCTTGTCTTACGTTCTGGCCAGAGGCCGAAAATATGATATAAGGGTGATCTTATGGATGCAGCAACCCCTGTCGTTGAGTTGAAGCAAATTACGAAGCGATTTCCAGGTATCGTGGCCAACGACTCTATAAGCTTGAAGCTGCACAAGGGTGAAATACTTGCATTGCTTGGTGAAAATGGTGCAGGTAAATCAACTTTGATGAACATCGTTTTTGGATTATACCAGCCTGAAGAAGGTAGTATAGAGGTCAAAGGAAAACCTGTTGTGATTGACAGTCCAAACAAAGCGATCGAATTGGGCATTGGAATGGTGCATCAGCACTTTAAGTTAGTTCAACCTTTTACAGTTACAGAAAATATCATTCTGGGCATGGAGCCTAAGAAAATGGGAGCGCGTATTGATTACAAAACTTCGGTTGCGAAAATCAAACAGCTTTCGGACCAATATGGTTTGAAAGTGAATCCCAATGCGAAAATTCATGATATATCTGTAGGGATGCAGCAACGCGTCGAAATTTTGAAGACGCTTTATCGTGGCGCAGATATTCTTATTTTTGATGAACCTACGGCTGTGCTGACTCCTCAAGAGATCGGTGAACTTATGGTCATTATGAAACGACTTGTGGCCGAAGGAAAGTCCATTATTCTGATTACGCATAAGCTTAAAGAAATCATGCAAATTTCTGATACCGTTACCATCATCCGTCGAGGTAAAGTGATTGACACACTTAAGACAGCCGAGACGAATCCCAATGAATTGGCAGAAAAAATGGTTGGACGTAGTGTAACTTTCAAAGTGGACAAGCAGGCTTCAGTTCCTAAAGAAATCGTACTCGATGTGAAAAATCTGGTTTCTAAGAACAAAGAGGGAATCTCAGTTCTGAGTGGTCTTAATTTGCAGGTTAGAGCTGGAGAGATACTGGGTATTGCAGGTGTTGATGGAAACGGTCAGAGTGAATTGATTGAGGCAATAACGGGCCTTCGTAAAGTTGATAGTGGAATTATTGAGGTTAGAGGCAAAGATACCACCAATAAGAATCCGCGTCATGTTACGGAAAGTGGGGTCTCCCATATTCCAGAAGATAGACATAAACATGGTTGGTATTAGACTTTTCAATGAGCGAGAATATGGTTCTTGAAACTTATTATAAGGCACCATACAATAAGGGCGGATTTTTGAACAAAAATGCAATCGACAAGCAAGCAGAGCGATTGATTAAGCATTTTGACGTTCGCACACCGAGTATTGAGACAAAAGCTCGTTCTTTGTCAGGCGGTAACCAACAAAAGGCAATTATAGCCCGGGAAATAGACAAAAATCCAGATTTACTGATTGCTGCCCAGCCAACCCGCGGCCTTGACGTAGGGGCAATTGAGTTTGTGCAAAAACAACTGATTGCACAGCGTGATCAAGGGAAAGCAGTTCTGTTGATTTCTTTTGAACTTGATGAAATTATGAATGTTTCTGACCGTATAGCTGTTATTTATGAAGGACAAATTGTTGGTGAGGTACTCCCTGAAGAGACGAATGATCAGGAATTGGGTCTAATGATGGCGGGAAGCAAGCGCACAGGAGGTACAGCATAATGAATAAGTTTTTCAAAATATTCTCGTTTAATAGCCTTGTAGTTCCGCTTGTTGCCATCCTTTTCGGTCTCATTGTAGGTGCCATTATTATGTTGATTGGAGGATATAATCCTCTACTCGCATATAGTTCTTTGTTTAGCACTGTTTTCGGAAATTTATATGATTTTGGTGAGGCGATTCGTGAAATAACCCCATTGATTATGACAGGACTAGCGGTTGCATTTGCTTTCCGCACGGGTCTATTCAACATTGGTGCTGAAGGGCAGTACATTATCGGTATGACTGCTGCTTCTGTTGTGGGTATTAAGGTCACGGGTCTTCCTATTGTCGTTCATGCTGTAGTTGCTATTATAGCTGGAGGAGTCGCAGGGGGACTATGGGCTGGTATTACGGGTTATCTCAAAGCCAAGCGGGGAGTAAACGAAGTTATTATCTCGATCATGCTTAACTGGACAGCTCTATATTTCAGTAACTATATCGTGAGAAACTTCTTGCTTATTAAAGGTCAGCAAAGATCTGAGGATATTCAAGATACAGCTTCCATATCCATTGGCTGGTTATCAACCATGTTCAGTGATGCGCGTATGCACTGGGGAACGTTAATAGCGGTGCTCGCAGCTGTATTCTTTTATATTTTCATGTGGAAGAGTAAGCAAGGTTATGAACTTCGTGCAGTTGGGCACAATGGTGACGCAGCGAAGTATGCAGGGATGAATGTGAAGAAAAATATTATAAAAGCCATGTTTATCAGTGGTGTTTTTGCAGGATTAGGTGGAGCATTCCAAGTACTTGGGGTATTCCACAATCAAGCGTTATTTACGGGATCTCCAGGGGTAGGTTTTGATGGAATCGCTGTAGCGCTTATTGGTATGAATCATCCATTTGGTATTCTGCTATCAGCTATTTTGTTTGGTACTCTAACTTATGGTTCAGCAGGAATGTCCTTTGGTGCAGATGTACCACCGGAAATTATTCGAATTGTTATTGGTTCAATTATATTCTTCATCGCCGCACAAGGAATTGTGCGCTGGGTGCTTAAGCCTTTTTATCTCAAGCGCAAGAAAGAGAAGGTGTTGTAAATGGATTGGATAACAACGATCGGCCAGCTAATTAATACGACGCTGGTATTCTCAACTGCGCTCATATTTGCAGCCATGGGCGGCATCTTCTCTGAACGTTCTGGTGTTGTAAATATTGGTATTGAAGGTCTTATGACATTTGGTGCTTTTGCAGCTGGAGTTGCAACCTATTTTGCTGAGCAAGCAGGAATGGGAGCAGCCTCTCCATGGATTGGCATGCTGGCCGCATTAGTTATGGGGATACTCGCATCACTCATACATGCAGTGGCATCCATAACATTTAAAGCAGATCAAGTCATAAGTGGTGTAGTTATTAACTTTCTGGCAACTGGAAGTACGCTTTACATGGTTAAATTGATTTTTGACGGTGCTGGAGAGACCACACTACTGAAAGAATCATTTAGCAAATGGGCAATTCCATGGTTATCGGAAATACCAATTATTGGGTTTGGATTGTTTACTAACTATCCAACGACCTATGTCGCAATTATATTAGTGTTTGTATCATACTTTGTGCTGTTTAAAACTACATTCGGTTTACGACTGCGTTCGGTGGGCGAGCATCCGAGTGCTGCAGATACGGTCGGAATTAAAGTAGTTCGCATGCGTTATATCGGTGTTTTGATCAGTGGAGCACTGGCTGCGTTGGGTGGAGCTACCATTACTCTAACTACGACAAGCATGTTCTCTCATAATACAATTTCAGGGCAAGGTTTTATCGCTATTGCTGCGATGATCTTTGGTAAATGGAATCCACTTGGTGCGTTTGGTGCGGCGGTATTCTTCGGATTATCTCAAGCAGTAGGTAACTATTTTCAATTATTTGAATGGTCCAAAAGTATTCCGCAGGAATTTATTTACATGCTACCATATGTACTCACGATTATTGTTCTCGTAGCTGCGGTTGGTCGCTCGTCAGCTCCATCAGCACTTGGTGAAGCATATGATCCAAGTAAGCGTTAATTTCATGAATTTGTATTGGAAAAAGCAGCATTCCTCTTAGGAATGCTGCTTTTTAAATTTCACCCATCTTCCTCTTCTAGCGGGCTATGGAACAAGCGACCCTTACTCTCAGAGAATAGACTGTCATGAGTACATGTTGGAGGAGGGATAATATGCATAAAACAGTGACTCGAAAACAGGCTGAGGCATTGGTGGGACAACATATCGTCGCTGCGAAGAAAGATGGAAGTGTCGTCACTGGTACACTGGTTCGGATATCCGGTAATCGTTTGATTCTTCAGCGTAGCAAAGGTAAGAATGTACACACAAAGGCCATTATACCTCTCGTATTATTTGACCTGCTTGCCATTGGAACGGCGCCATTTGCTGGAGGATTTGGATTTGGTGGATTTGGTGGCGGATATGGTGGGGGTCAACCCCCGAGACCAGGAGGTTTCAATGGTGGTTACGGTGGATATGGTGGAGGATACGGTCCCGGACCTGGATATGGACCTGGGCCAGGTGGACCTTACCCACCTGGGGGATTCTACTAAATATTTGTTGTTGAATTAGAAATGTTTTTCTAGTTCGTAGCACTGATTTAGCGCATGATATCTCAAGTTTGCGTACCCCAACTTTTGATAAAATGATAATCCTTTATTGTTACCAGAATCAACCATGACTTTGGACCGTTTGCACCCACGTGAGGCAGCAAAACGCTCTGCTTGAAACATAAGCATGTTACCCCATTTTTTGCGCTGTGCTTCGGGTGCAACGGCCAGCATATCAATATATAGCAGGTCACCATGAAGCATGCAATGAACAAAGCCTATGGGGTCTTCTTCATAATTTTTTGAAGCAACGAGTGTCACCCCGCTCCTTAATCTTTGAGGCATTTCCTGTCTGATATGATCCAGTTGGTCATTGCCTAAATGGGACAATGGGACCAACTGGGTTTCAATTAATTTCCTGATAACAGTATCATCTTGTTTAGGTCTGCGATACCTGATCATGATGTCTGTCCTCCCTTCATACATAAGGTTCAAGCAGAGGTGAATGTATGTCATCATATGTTGAAGAGGGAGGGTGATGTTACAGTTACAGACATACTTTAACTATTCCAAAATAGGAACCTTCTTAATATTTATTCCAACATGGGTATTGACTATCGTTTGGATGAATCATATAATGTGTCTAAACATTTTAACGAGTTATACAATGATCAGCTATGAAGAGGACGAAGTTTAAAGGGCCCTTTTGCTCAGAGAGTGGTAGGATATATTGCTGTAACCTCCACCAAAATCCCTTTTATACGAGCTCACCTCGGAGCTGTTCTCCTGAAAAGCGCTAAAGCTTATTAGGGAGAATCGTAAGAGTCCACGTTACGGACTGAAGGTATGGAAACGGCTGCATTTATAATCTGCCGATATACATTTCTGTACCTAATGAGGCTCTAGATTGCGAAATGTAGAGCAAACATGGGTGGTACCACGGAAGCTTAAACCTTTCGTCCCTCACACAGAATTATTCTGTGATGACGGATGGAAGGTTTTTTTGTTATATCAGCTTTGGAAATGGATGTAAATTTGAGAGGGGGATGACTGATGAGTGCGCAAATTCCTGAAGTGCGGTCTACAGAACAACTACGTGAGAAATGGATGAAGCCGGAAGTCATTACCGGCTCGGAGATTTTGCTTCGCAGCCTACTACTTGAAGATGTTGAATGTGTTTTTGGATATCCTGGGGGAGCAGTACTTTACATTTACGATGCAATGTATGGTTTTGAGGATTTCAAACATCTCTTAACAAGACATGAACAAGGAGCCATCCATGCAGCAGATGGATATGCACGTGCAAGTGGTAAAGTTGGCGTCTGCATAGCAACATCAGGACCAGGAGCAACCAATCTGGTGACAGGTATCGCCACCGCTTATATGGATTCCGTTCCATTGGTTGTTATTACTGGCAACGTGGCCACGACGCTAATCGGAACAGATGCTTTCCAAGAAGCAGATATTACAGGAATCACAATGCCGATTACGAAGCATAGCTATCTGGTAAGAGATGTAAAAGATCTTCCGCGGATTATTCATGAGGCATTCCATATTGCTAATTCGGGCCGTAAAGGACCAGTTCTGATCGATATTCCGAAGGATGTATCGGCAGCGACAACATTGTTTGAACCAGGTAATACCATTAATCTTCGGGGATATAACCCTTGTAAGGTACCGAATAAATTACAATTAGATAAATTGGCAAACGCGATTAATGAAGCAGAACGTCCTTTCATCCTCGCAGGAGGCGGAGTTATTTATTCCGGTGCTCATGAAGAGTTACATGAATTCGTTAAGAAAACAGGTATTCCAATTACGACAACGCTTCTTGGACTAGGTGCTTTTCCAAGTGGAGATGACCTTTGGACAGGGATGCCGGGAATGCATGGTACGTATACATCAAACATGGCCATTCAACAAGCAGACCTACTGATCAACATCGGTGCACGATTTGATGACCGTGTAACGGGGAACTTGAAGGGATTCGCACCACATGCCAAAATTGTTCACATTGATATTGATCCGGCAGAGATCGGTAAAAATGTACCTACAGATATTCCAATCGTTGGCGACGTTAAAACAGTACTTCAAATGATTAATAACGATGTTCAATATGCATCCAAAGCGGATGATTGGAGAGCACAGCTTCTACAGTGGAAAGAAGAACAGCCTTATAAATATGTTGATTCGGATACAGTACTCAAACCGCAATGGGTAATTGAGCTATTGAATGAAACAACTAAAGGCGAAGCATTGTGACTACGGATGTAGGACAGCATCAAATGTGGGCAGCGCAATATTACAAATTTAATCAGCCACGCTCATGGGTCACTTCTGGTGGACTTGGCACAATGGGATTCGGATTACCATCAGCAATTGGCGCTCAAATGGCAAATCCAGATCGACTCGTTATTTCAGTTAACGGTGACGGCGGTATGCAGATGTGCTCCCAGGAGTTAGCAGTATGCGCTATCAATAATATTCCGGTCAAAGTCGTCATCATTAACAATCAGGTACTTGGTATGGTACGTCAGTGGCAGGAGCTCATTTACGAAAACCGTTACAGCCACATCGACCTGGAAGGAAGTCCTGATTTTGTCAAACTGGCTGAAGCATATGGAGTGAAGGGTCTACGGGCAACAAACAAAGAAGAAGCGCGACTGGCATGGCAAGAAGCGCTCGATACTCCGGGACCAGTAGTTGTTGAGTTTGTGGTTAACAAGGGAGAAAATGTATATCCGATGGTTACTCAAGGCTCAACGATTGATCAAATGTTGTTAGGGGATGCGTAACTATGAGTATCAGACATACCATTGCCGTACTAGTAAATGACCAGCCGGGCGTATTGCAGCGAGTTTCTGGATTATTCGGGCGACGCGGCTTTAACATTGAGAGTATCACCGTTGGACAATCTGAGGAACTCGGTCTTTCACGTATGGTCATCGTTACCATCGGGGACGAACAGACACTAGAACAAATCGAGAAGCAGCTCTATAAGCTTATCGATGTTATCAAAGTTACTGATCTTGGATCAAAACCGATGGTTGGACGGGAACTGGCTTTGATTAAAGTAAGTGCAGGACCAACAGAGCGCCCAGAAATTATGGGCGTGGTTGAAACGTTCCGAGCATCTGTAGTAGATATTGGAAGTACCAGCCTTATGGTTCAAGTTGTAGGTGATACCGATAAAATTGATGCAATGATCGAACTCTTAAAACCTTATGGTATTCGTGAATTATCACGTACTGGAGTCACTGCAATGATTCGCGGAAATGCATAAAAATACAAAAATCATTTACTGAAATGCCCCGTAAAGAGCGGGGGTTTGAGAGGATCATACTTCTGATTTTTTAGCCATAACAGGGTCTTCTGAAACACCCGCTCTTTATGAAGGTTCTTTTTCAAAATAAAAGGAGGATTTATTAACATGGCAGTTACAACTTATTACGAGCAGGATTCAGATCTAAACGTACTTAAAGGTAAAACAATCGCAGTAATCGGATACGGTAGCCAAGGACATGCCCAAGCGCAAAACTTGCGTGATAGCGGAATTAACGTCGTTATCGGTCTTCGCGAAGGTAAATCTTTCGATAAAGCTAAAAACGATGGCTTTGAAGTTCTGTCGGTTGCTGACGCAACTCGTAAAGCTGATGTTGTACAAATCTTGATGCCTGATGAAACACAAGCTTCTGTATACAAGAATGACATTGAACCAAACCTTAAAAAGGGTGCAGCTTTGATGTTCTCTCACGGTTTCAACATCCATTTTGGACAAATCAATGCTCCGGCTGAAGCAGACGTATTGCTTGTAGCTCCTAAATCCCCTGGACACATGGTTCGTCGTACGTATGTTGAAGGATTTGGCGTACCTGGTTTAATCGCTATCGAGCAAGATGCTACTGGTAATGCGAAAGCAATCGGTCTGGCATATGCAAAAGGTATCGGTTGTACTCGTGCAGGTGTTATCGAAACTTCATTCCGTGAAGAAACAGAAACGGATTTGTTCGGTGAACAAGCTGTTTTGTGTGGTGGTGTAACTGCATTGATCAAAGCTGGTTTCGAAACATTGACTGAAGCAGGATATGCTCCGGAAATGGCATACTTTGAATGTTTGCACGAAATGAAGCTTATCGTAGACATGATCTATGAAGGCGGTATGGCTAACATGCGTGATTCAATCTCTAACACAGCTGAGTATGGTGACTATGTTACTGGACCTCGCGTTGTAACAGATGAGACGAAGAAAGCAATGAAGGCTGTATTGTCTGACATTCAACAAGGTAAATTCGCTCGCGACTTTATCCTTGAGAATCAATCCCATGGTGCATTTATGAATGCAACACGTCGTAACGAAGCTAACCACCCAATCGAGGTTGTTGGAGCACAATTGCGTGAAATGATGCACTGGATTAAGAAATAATATATAATTTCTAGCAAATTTTATGATTGATTTATCCAATGCGGCCGTGCTTATGCGTGAGCCGCATTGGAATTTTATACGAGTCTATGTATGTTGAGGGAGGTACTTGAACTTGCGGAAAATCTATGTTTTTGATACAACGCTGCGTGATGGTGAACAATCTCCAGGTGTGAATTTGAATACGCGTGAGAAATTGGAGATTGCTTATCAACTGGAGAAACTAGGTATTGACCGGATGGAAGCTGGCTTTCCTGCTGCTTCTCCTGGCGACTTGGCTGCAGTCAATGCAGTAGCAAGAGCAGTTAAGAATGCAACAGTCATCGGATTGTCCCGCTCACGTGAAAATGATATTGATGCTGTTCGAGAAGCTCTGATTGGAGCACAGGACCCTTGCATTCATATCTTTCTTGCCACGTCCCCGATTCACCGTAAACATAAATTGCGGATGGAGAAGGAACAAGTACTGGAAACTGCGAAATCAGCTCTTCAGTATGCTAAAAAGTATTTTTCAAAAATCGAGTTTTCGCTTGAGGATGCCGGCCGGACTGAGTATGATTTCATCGCTCAAATGGTGTCTATGGCCATTGGCGAGGGTGTAAATGTAGTTAATATTCCGGACACCGTAGGTTACTTGAATCCTGCGGAATATGGTGCGATTTTTAAATATGTGAAAGAAAATGTACCTGATGTTGAAAAGGTGCAGCTTAGCGCTCATTGTCATAACGATTTGGGTATGGCAACGGCTAATACACTTGCAGCGATCCAGAATGGTGCAGATCAGATCGAGGGTACGATCAATGGTATTGGTGAACGTGCTGGTAATACGGCGATCGAAGAGATTGCAATGGCACTTGAGACACGTCAAGAATTTTTTGGAGCCAAAACGTCGCTTAACCTTTCCGAAATTTCACGTACCAGTAGGCTTGTCAGCAAGCTGACCGGTATGGTTGTTCCTGGTAATAAAGCTATCGTTGGAGCGAATGCTTTCGCTCATGAATCAGGAATCCATCAAGACGGGATGCTGAAAGAAAAAACGACCTATGAAATTATGACACCTGAAACGATTGGCCTCAAAGAAAGTAAATTGGTTCTTGGTAAACATTCAGGTCGTCATGCATTCCGTGAAAGATTAATTGATCTGGGATATGAGCTAGAGGATGAGCTACTAAATCAAGCCTTCGCTCGTTTTAAAGATCTTGCGGATAAGAAAAAGGAAGTTTCGGATGATGATATCTTGGCTTTGATCGAAGAGAAGCTTGTGAGTACGCCTGGAGTTTTCGAACTTGAAACCATTTATGTCACTTATGGTAATCAATCCGTTCCAACAGCCAAGGTACGTATTATTAAAGAGCAGGATCAAGCTATTGAGGAAGATGCGGAAGGTAACGGTTCAGTTGATGCCATCTATAATGCTATAGATAAGGCTACTGGAGAAGAAGTGACCTTGTCTGACTATTCCATTAAGTCCGTCTCTCGTGGTAAAGATGCACAGGGCGAAGTACATGTTGTACTCACGCAAAATGATGTATCTGCTCAAGGAAGAGGTCTAAGTACGGATATTCTTGAAGCCAGTGCAAGAGCTTATGTTGATGCAGTTAATCAATTGATTGAGAAGCGGAAAACTTATAGTAACCGCGAACGTGTGAGCCTTTAGAACAGATTGGCTGGCAAGGACATGAATACAGTAGACAATAAAGGCAGGCCCACTTGTGGACCTGCCTTTTTATCGTCATATTTACATTATTATTCTATAGGTTTTGGTCTAGTCAGTAAATGGAGGCGGGAGAGTGTAGAATTATAGAAGCTGATTCTATTACTCTACAATCAACTTATAGGTATAAACTATTAAGGTCATAGATTCTATATCTTGGTCATTATGGGCCAGGTATGTTAAAACATTATATATAAGATAAAGTCAGTGAAGATATTAGAAGGAGTGACAATATATATGGCAGACGTTAAAAAGATTGCAGTGATTGCCGGGGACGGTATAGGTCCTGAGGTTGTGGCTGAAGCGGAGAAAGTCTTAAAGCGTACAGAAGAGCTATTCGGCTATTCTTTTGAAACAGAGCATGCACTTTTCGGAGGCATTGCAATTGATGAGAAAGGAACTCCTCTTCCAGAAGAAACTTTGGAAGTATGTAAGAGAGCAGATGCCGTCCTACTAGGAGCTGTTGGTGGACCTAAATGGGACAGCAATCCGAAGGAACTTCGTCCGGAAACAGGATTGCTTGGTATTCGTAAAGCACTTGGATTGTTCTCTAACCTACGTCCTGCCGTCGTGTTTGATTGCTTGAAGGATGCTTCAACACTAAAGCCGGAAGTACTAGAAGGTACGGATCTGATGGTCGTTCGCGAACTGACTGGAGGCATCTACTTCGGAGACAAGCTTAGACGCCAAGGTGAGCACGGTGAAGAAGCCGTTGATACTTGTGTATATAACGTGATGGAAGTGGAACGAATTGTACGGCAAGCATTTGAAATTGCTCAAATTAGACGTAAGAAGCTAGCTTCGGTAGATAAAGCTAATGTACTTGAAACTTCGCGTTTGTGGCGTGAAGTTGTGAACCGTGTTGCTCCTGATTATCCAGATGTTGAAGTAGAACACGTGCTTGTAGATAACTGCGCTATGCAGCTTTTGCGCCGCCCTTCAAGCTTCGACGTCATTGTTACAGAGAACATGTTTGGTGACATCCTAAGTGATGAAGCAGCAATGCTAACGGGTTCCATTGGAATGCTATCCTCAGCTTCAATGGGTGAAGGAAGCTTTGGACTCTTTGAACCGGTACACGGCTCAGCACCTGATATTGCAGGACAGAACCTAGCGAATCCGATTGCAACCATCCTATCACTTGCTCTAATGTTCCGCATGACCTTCGGTTATAGCGATGCAGCGGATGCAATAGAGGCAGCGGTTGCTGAAGTACTTAACGCAGGTCATCGTACAGGTGATATTGCAGTAGATAAGAGCAAAGCGATTGGCACAACAGCGATGGGCGATCTCATCGTAGCAGCTATTCGTAAATAATAAAAAGGGCACGGCTCGCTGAATTGGAGTCGTGCCTTTTTATGGGAAAATATTCGTGTTTCTTCTATTAAATAATTAAAATTAAGACAGTTGAAAAAAGTTCACTTAAAATTACTATTTATAATTATTATAAATAAATAACTGATATAATGTTGACTTTGATTTGCACGGATGATACCATTTATAATGTAATAGAGATTCGACAATATAACTATTTAAACAAGAAAAACTTTAGTTTTTCTTTCATATTTTAAAGGAGGATTTTAAGACATGGCAGAACGTTTAGTAGGTAAACCAGCTCCAGATTTTACAATGGAAACAGTAACTGGTGATGGTGCTGATTTCAGTAAAGCAAGTTTGACAGATTACCGCGGTAAATGGTTGGTATTCTTCTTCTATCCTTTGGATTTCACATTCGTGTGCCCAACTGAGATCACTGCTCTGAGCGACGCTTACGAACAGTTCAAAGCTCTTGATGCTGAAGTTCTGGGTGTAAGTACGGACTCCGTACACAGCCACAAAGCTTGGATCACTACTCCTAGAGATTCGAACGGTCTAGGTCAAATTAATTTCCCACTGGCTTCTGATATTACAAGAACCGTTGCTAAAGACTACGGTATCTATATTGAAGAAGAAGGCGTTGCTCTTCGTGGATTGTTCATCATTAATCCAGAAGGCGAACTTAAATATCAAGTGGTTAACCACAATGATATTGGACGTAGTGTTGAAGAAACAATCCGTGTATTGCAAGCATTGCAATCCGGTGGTCTATGTGCAATGAACTGGAAACCAGGCGATAAGAACTTGGTTACTAACTAATTTAATTTGAAATTTGGACAAGCCCTTGGCCTTATGTTATGTTACTATGACATACTTGGCCGAGGGCATTTTTATTAGATTGAGAACAAACGTTTTAAAATGAAAAAATAAGGTTGATATATAGCATAGAAGTTGGGAATAAAAAAAGGAATCGCAATCCTTCAAAGCGAATACATTATTTTATAATACGGTGGAGAATCAAGGAGGGTGAACTGGTATGAGTTATTGCTGTGGAGCGAGTATGGTAGGTACGAAAGGAACGTTAAAACATTATCGCACTCAAGTCCATAATGTTCCCCTGTTGTTCTGTCCTGTGTGCCACCGGGTAGAAGTTCATTATAAGGTTGAGAATGAATATGAAATTTTAGCCGAATATGCGCATGGAGACGGAGCACCAGAGGTTGATTTTCAGGATTATGTGATTGAGGATGAACAGTCAATATTTGAGAATGTAGTGAATTGCGAGAATGAGGATCCAAAGGATATTGTTCAGAATCAGATTGATATGGCTCTTGATTTACTTACGGTGGCTAAACAGATCAGAGATGAGAAATGGGAAAGTGAATTGAAGAAAAGACTTGCAGTTATGAGTCAGCGCCGTCTACGTTTACAGCATAAAGCTTAATTTATTTTGCAATGAGCTACCCCAGATGGGATAGCATGGATTTGGATATAAGACAGTGATTATGACTGGTTGATGATATAGTGAGCGCCCTGAATGATTGGGGTGCTTTTTTTTGATTTAAAAAGTTGTAGTATCCAGCGATTTATTAGTTATTTAGGCATTTAAAATGTTAAGAACGCCGATACCAGCTTTTTCGACAGTTTCTCTGATTGACGTTGTCCGCTTACCATCGCTATGATTAAGCTAATCTATCTAAATTCCAAACAATGGAATATTTAAATAATGTAAGCATGCGATTGGAATCACCACGCAAAGGAGGAGAATCGTGTCTAGCGAAATTCAAGAAACATTGTTACAATCCGTCGAGGCTTTTCATTCTTCACAACTTATCAAAAATAAGTATGAAAATATTTTGGAGCATCTTGATAGCGGTATTATCCTGTTTGATCGGGAAGGTGTTTTGACATTTATTAATGTTCAGATGGCAAAGTTGTTGGAGGTTTCCCGGAAATCTTTGACTGGATGCACTCTGCAGCAAATTTTACGACATCCACAGCTCAGTCGATTTAATAAAAAGAAGATACTTCGCATATACCGTGAAGCGATTTTTCATCGTAAAAAATATCATGAACTAAGTGATGAATCAGGACGGCAGTGGCTGCTTACCGTTACGTATGGGGAACAAATGGATGGTGATTTCTTATTTAGCGTTAAGGATGTATCGGATTTTAAGCAAATCGAACAGACCGCATATCGTAACGATAAATTAGCCATGCTTGGTAAAATATCTGCATCCATTGCCCATGAAATTCGTAATCCCCTCACCGCCATTCGGGGCTTTATCCAGCTGCTCAGACCTCACCTCGTTAAACTCGGAAAAGATGAATACGCTCGCATTATTCTAATGGAGATTGATCGTGCGAATGATATTATCTATGAATTTTTAAACTCGTCTAAGCCCTCCGCTCCGCAGACTACCGTGATTGCTGTATCTTCACTTCTAAAGGAAGTCGTCTTACTCACTGAAAGTGAAGCGCTTATGAAGGGCTGTGAAGTTGTTCTACATGATGAGGCTAAACCTTTACATATATCGGTTGATGTGAAACAAATTAAACAAGTTATTCTTAATATTATAAAAAATGCGATGGATGCAATCGAGGAACTTGGACCTGAGCATGAGGGAATTATTGAGATCAGAACGCGTGCAGATCAGAACAGTGTGAATATTCAGATTTCAGATAATGGCAAAGGAATGGATCATAATACGTTGACAAGACTATTCGATCCGTTCTTTACGACAAAAGAAAGCGGTACGGGGCTCGGCCTCTCAGTCAGCTACCGAATCATTAAAAATCACAGAGGTTATATTTCAGTAGATAGTAAATGTGGCTATGGAACTCAGTTTATAATATCTCTGCCAACGGTCGAGGCGCAGGAAGGATAATAATTGTTATTTCCATAAATTCATAGGCAGACGTTTTTTGTCAAAAGAGTTGCTTCCGGACAATCGTGGAATAATATATACGATTAAGTCCGCAAACTTCATGACAAAGGAAGAGGCTGCCTATGGAAGGACAAAACGTATCCGTTATCTGGAAAGATAATACGAAAGTAAAAGATATAAGTGCAGATGCACTGATTATGTTGATATCGCAAAGTGATTTGGCAACAGGGAGCTATTCGAAGGAATGGACCCCCATTCTGAAGCAATTGAGTGAACGAAAGTTATTTAATGCGGAATCTTCGCAAATTCATGCTCTTCCTTTACCGGGAAACGGAAGCGGCTCTCAACGTACGGTTATTCTGGTTGGTACGGGTGACAGACCGATGTCATCGGAGGAACTGCGACATGCCGCAGCTAGTGCTGCTAGGGCTGCTCTGAAAATTCAAGCCAAACAGCTTGCATGGGAAGTTCCCTTAACGATGCAAAAGTTTACGATGGAGCAAAATACTGTAATTGCTGCACAGGCAATTAGTGAAGGCTTTATATTGGGATCATATCGTATGAAGCATTATAAACAGCATTCCAGTCCCTATAAGGGGATTAAACAGCTTCTGTTGTTCCGAACAGACGCAGCTGGGGCAGTCGAGTCCGATAGGTGGGAGCAAGGCATTAAGCAGGGCTTAGCCTATGCTGAAGCGACGTGCTTAGCTCGTGATTTGACGAATATGCCAAGTAACATGTTGGTGCCTGGAGATTTAGCTCAGGCTGCACTTGAAGTGGCTGAGAAGTATGGAATGGAATCCTCTGTACTCGATGAAGAGGAACTGAATAAGTTGGGCATGGGCGGTCTTCTTGCCGTAGGAAAAGGTAGCATTCATCCACCGCGTATGATTGTAATTAAGTATCAGGGAACCGAGCAATGGGATGGTGTTATCGGACTGGTAGGTAAAGGAATTACATTTGATACCGGAGGCATTTCACTTAAGAAGCGGCAAGGGATGGAGGACATGATTAGTGATATGGGAGGGGCTGCAGCTGTACTTGGAGTTATGCAGGCTCTCGGAGTACTTAAACCGTCCATTAACGTGGTAATGGTTATTCCAACCGCTGAGAACATGCCAGCGGGCAATGCCTATAAGCCTGGAGATGTGATTACGACGCTCAGCGGACGTACTGTTGAAGTATTGAATACGGATGCTGAGGGTAGGGTCGTCCTTGCCGATGGTCTTACCTATGCTAAACAGCTAGGCGCTGAAAGACTGTTAGATGTGGCGACCTTAACCGGTGCGGTGTTATCAGCCTTGGGAGATGTTGCCACTGGTTTAGTGACGAATGACGAAGTTTTGCAACAGGAATTTATTCTCGCTTCCAAACGTTCTGGGGAAAAGGTATGGCCGTTTCCATCCTATGATGAGTACTGGGATTTGCTAAAAAGCGATGTGGCTGATTTACGTAACAGCACAGGCCCGAAGGGAGCCGTTATTACGGCAGGTCTCTTCATCGGAACGTTTGCTGAGGGAGTACCGTGGCTCCATTTGGATATAGCCGGCACGGCCTTTCTACAGAAAGAACGCGGCGTCAATCCTAAAGGTGCGTCTGGGGTTATGGTTCGTACGATTCTAGAGTGGATTCTTGCTCAAGAAGCTACGAAGTCCCACTAGATATCCCGTTTAAAAAGCAATGTCCCTTTATGGGGACATTGCTTGTTTTTAACTGATTAAATATAAGCTTAGGTTACGAATCCATTGAATCCAATGTTGAGGGGGAGGTCAGGATATTTATAAGTTGAATCGAAATTAATTTGTATGAACAATATTCTTTACTTTTGCTTAAACCTTCAAGTATGATGAAATAATATAAATTTATGTCGGAAGGAGTAATAATGATGAAAACAAAAATAAATCCTTGTAAAATTGTGGATTGTACAATTCGTGATGGCGGACTGGTGAATAATTGGGATTTCAGCGTCGAATTTGTACAGAATTTATATGCCGGACTAAACGAGGCTGGCGTTGACTACATGGAAATCGGCTATAAGAACTCTCCTAAGCTGTTAAAAGGTGCTGATCAAGCGGGTCCATGGAGGTTTCTAGATGATAACTTCTTACGTGAAGTGATTCCTCAGAAGGGTAAAACCAAGTTGTCCGCTCTGGTTGATATTGGAAGAGTGGATGAGAACGACATTTTGCCACGTGAAGAAAGCATGCTTGATTTGATTCGTGTTGCTTGTTACATCAAAGATGTGGACAAAGCTCTGGAATTGGTACAAACGTTCCATGATCGCGGATATGAAACAACAATAAACATTATGGCCCTTTCCAATGTAATGGAGAATGAATTAATTGAAGCATTCGAAATGATTAAGGATAGCGTGGTTGATGTTGTATATATCGTAGATTCCTACGGAAGTTTAGACCACAAGGACTTTGAATATTTAGTCGCTAAATTCAAAAAACATCTGCCAAATAAACGCTTAGGGGTACATACGCACAATAACATGCAGCTTGCCTTCTCTAATACGCTAACTGCTGCTGAGTTAGGTGTTGAACTGCTTGATGCATCTGTATATGGCATGGGTCGTGCTGCGGGAAACTGTCCAACAGAATTACTCGTTACGCATCTGAAGAATACGCATTATACGCTTCGTCCTGTACTGGACATTATTGAGCGTTATATGGTGCCGTTGCGTGAGAAAGAAGAATGGGGATACCTCATTCCCTATATGATTACAGGCGCTCTTGATGAGCATCCACGATCTGCTATGGCACTCCGTGCTACGGATGACAAGGATAAGGTTGTTGAATTTTATGATAAATTAACAACGCCTGAAGTGAACTTCGATTCAAATAAATAGTTGCATATAGAAGCGTACTTACATTCATGTGGGTACGCTTTTTTGATGTGAAATCATAAGGGAAATGGGGAATGTCGAACCATGCCATTTCGTGCAAAATTAATTGTCTGTATCTAGCAGGAATATGACAAGATTTGTGGAATAATTTAGCACAGATAGCTTCATATTCAATTTGGATAAAACCCGGAGGTTGACTGGCTGATGCAAGCAAGAGTAGAAGAGAGACGTACTATCAAGGCAGCCTTATCAGGGTTAACTATTTTTATTGCCATATTTTTATTTCGCGGATTCATTTCAGAAATGTTTGGAAAAGATGGCTTCGAGCCCATGTATGTGCTTGTGGGTAGTGTCTGTGTAGCTATTAGTTTCGCTATTTTCAGCCAAGGATGGCTTTTATTCTCTCATAAGTTATCGAGGCATAGGCTGTACACAGCGGCGTTATGTCTTTGTCTTGCTGTATTTAACTTAATGCAGATGTTTAGTTTTATGAACGTATCATTGTTCGGTATACATATGAGTCAGGATGATGCAGTATGGTTGCTGTTGATTACCCAGATATTAAGTGTGATCGGAATTCTCATGATTTACAGTCTGAAAGATAAAATGGTGAGCGTGGCAAATAAGAGTATTGTGTTTATAACCACCTCTATATTGCTAGCGATGGGTGTTACTGCATTCTTATTCTGGCATGGTATGCTCCCCTCCTTGCTCGCGCAAGGGGATTTAAATATGCTTAAGAAGGCATGTGATGTAGGAGTTATTATGATCTGTCTCTCCGGGATGGGAGTCATCATGTACAGGGGACGCAAGGAGCGTGCTCCTTCTTTATTAATTATTATTAGAGCGCTAATATACTCGGCCCTTGGTCAGGCGCTAATGATGAATGCAGATCGTGTGCAGGATATTAACTATCTATTGGGCACTATAAGCTGTGGATTTGCCTATTATTTAGTACTTAAAGGTGTGTATCGGCTAACGATTGAAGATCCGTTTCGTGAACAACAACGAGTTGAAGCTAAGATGAATTATTTAGTATTTCATGATGATTTAACAGGGCTCCCTAATAAACGTCGTCTAACTCATCAGATAGAGAAGCTGATTCAATCTTCTCCAACTGGGATTGCAGGGGTTGTTGTTTTTAATGTAAACCGATTCAAAACTATTAATGATTCTCTGGGACACCAAGCGGGGGACAGGGTGTTACGCATAGTAGGAGATCGCTTAAAGCGTAATTCTTTACCTAAAGAAGAGGTATTTAGTATGGGAGGAGATGAATTTGCTCTCATTCTTCCATATTTAAACAGTATTGAGACGGGGATGAGTCGGGTTAGAGAATTAATGGAATTGTTCGAGACGCCCATTGTTATCGAAGAGTCCGATTATCACATTACATTGAGCGCTGGAATGGCCATTTATCCTTATGATGGTGATAAGGCTGAGCAATTGATTCAACATGCCGATACGGCAGTACATCATGCCAAAGATTTTGGACTTGACGTCCGCCATTTCATACCATCAATGCAAATGAAAGCGAAAGAACGCCTCAAGCTTGAGAATGACCTACGTAAAGCTCTTGAACGTGGTGAGTTTCATTTAGAGTACCAACCGCTAATTAATCTAGAGACAAATGAACTAGTAGGTATGGAGGCACTGCTTCGCTGGAAGCATCCGAAGCGCGGTAACGTGCCGCCACAAGAGTTCATACCGTTGGCAGAAGAGAGTGGACTTATTGTGCCGCTGGGTGAGTGGGTTCTGCGCACGGCATGCATACAGAATAAAATGTGGCAAGAAGCGGGATATAAGCCGATTTGTGTTTCCATTAACTTATCGATGCGTCAGTTTATCCAGCCGCATTTGGCCGAGCAAATCGGAATTATCTTGGCAGATATCGGTCTTGATCCAAAATATGTCGAACTTGAGATTACGGAGAGTATGACATTCGATAAAGAGACGGCATTTGATCAATTGAGACGTTTGAAGGACTTAGGTGTTTTTATTAGTATTGATGATTTTGGTACAGGTTATAGTTCACTTTATTATTTAAAAAGCTTACCTATTGATCGTCTTAAAATTGACCGTTCCTTTGTACATGAGGTTATGAGTGATCATAATGACGCGGCGATCGTTTCAACGATTACTTCCATGGCTCACCATTTACATCTTAAAGTGACTGCGGAGGGAGTGGAGAATGCTGAGCAACTTCATTTTTTGAGAGAACAACGTTGTCATGAGGGACAAGGTTATTTCTTCAGCAAACCGATATTACCAGAGGAGTTCGAAAAGAACTTTTTGGTTCACTGATGCATTATATTTAGATTCTCAGAATTTTTTTGAGGAGAAAGGTTGCAATTCATTCTCAACCATGGTATATTATTTCTTGTCTTCATAAGAGCGTTATTGTTCATAAGACGACGGGACGTAGCTCAGCTTGGTAGAGCACCTGGTTTGGGACCAGGGGGTCGCATGTTCAAATCGTGTCGTCCCGATACGATAACGCGGGTGTAGTTCAATGGTAGAACTTCAGCCTTCCAAGCTGATAGCGTGGGTTCGATTCCCATCACCCGCTCCAATTATTAAATTCAAACCTTGCCTCTGGTAAGTTTTTTTGTTGCAATAGGATTTAATTTGCTGAAATCAGCGTTGCAAAAAAGCCCCAAATTAATTTGGGGCTTTCATTCTGTCTATATCCTATGTGAAAGCTCTTTGAACACACAAATTCTTAGCGACGGCGTCTTCCGCCGAAGAATCCCAAAGCGCCTAGAATGACAATAATAATAATAATCCACATTAATGTACTCATGATATCAACTCCTTTTTTTAACTTATTTCTCAGCTGTTCATTATTACCCACATAAATGAGAAATGAACAACAAGAATGAGGAGTTGGAAAACATTATGTTATTATTATAAAGTGATTCTTATACTAATTTTTAGCCATTGGTACTAGAGTGAATACGAGGTGAAATCTGATGTCTAAAATTGATAATATGATGGCGATTCTGTGGATGTTAAATTCAGGAAGTAAAATTACCGCAAAACAAATATCTGAAAAGTTAGAGATTAATATTAGGACTGTATACCGTTATATGGATGCACTTTCTGTCAGTGGTGTGCCGATTATATCTGACACAGGTCATAATGGGGGGTATACCCTGTTAAATCATTTTATTGAAAGCCCTCTTTTTTTTGATGTTGATGAGCAAACTGCATTACTTCATGCTGCTGTGTTTGCAAAAGAAGCTGGTTATTTTTTAAGCGAGGCATTAAACAGAGCGACATCGAAGTTACAAATGTATTCAAATCAAGAGCAGGAAAGATTGCTCAAGCAACACTTAGAAGGACTTGAAGTAATAAATCCAATTGGGAGATCCTCTATAGAGCCAATATTACAGGAATTGGAGCAAGGTAGAGTAAACGAAGCTTCTGTCGAAATCGAATATCGTACAAGTCGTGAAGAGCAATCCAAGCGAAGGATTATTGATCCATATGGAATGATTTATTGGAACAATAACTGGTATGTCATTGCATTTTGTCATCTAAGGAGTGAAATCCGTAGTTTTAGAGTGGGGAGAATTAGCGGTATTATTCAAACCGAAATTACCTTCAACCGTCCAACGTTTTTTTCAGCGGGTGAATTTTTTATGAATACCTTACTTCCAGAAGTAGAAGGTAAGCAAGGACTTATCCCTTTAGTTATTTGTGGTAAAACAAGTGCGCTGGATAACTTATGCCAGCATTGGTTTTTAGGACATCATTTCAAAGAGCGGACTTCAAAGGAAGTGACATTTCTGCTAGAAGAAGAAGCAATTCATACATATATACCGTATTTACTATTACCCTATGGCAAATCTATTCAAGTTATTGAACCCGTCAGTTTGAAGCAAAAACTTATTGAAGTTCTATATGACTTAATTCATTATTATCAAATTTAAAAACTTTACTGACGGTAGATGTCAGTAAAGTTTTTTTATACTAAAGTATATCGACTAATTATAAAAAGAAAAGGAGTGTGTATGTTATGCATACTAAAAAAGTGTATCTTTATATATTTGATACGATGTCAGACTGGGAGGTGGGTTATTTAATAGCTGAACTAAACTCGGGAGGTATTTTAAAAAAGAATTAGCTCCTTTAGAGGTAATTGCAGTAGGCGTTGATAAAAATTCGGTTACTACAATGGGTGGACTTAAAGTCCTACCAAGTCTTTCGGTTGATGAGTGTATTTTGCAAAGTACTGATGTTTTAGTTCTTCCAGGGGGAAATACTTGGACGGAAGCAATTCACGAACCTATATTAAAAAAAGCTTCTACATCTTTAAAAGAAGGAGCTGTTGTTGCGGCGATTTGTGGTGCAACAATGGGACTTGCAAAGATGGGATTGCTGGACTCAAGAAGGCATACAAGCAACAATTTAGAATATATGAAAATGATTTGTCCCCATTATATTGGAGAATCCTATTATGAAATGGAGCCAGCAGTAACGGACGGGAATTTAGTTACTGCATCAGGAATAGCTCCGTTGGAATTTACGATGCATGTATTGAAGGTGCTAGATGTATTTGCGCCAGAAACTTTACAATCATGGTTTAATCTTTATCAGACCCATGAACCAAGATACTTCTTCGAGTTAATGAGTACGATTAAATAGCTGATGTAGCGTATTTAGGGCGATATCTAAGGTGATTTTATTGGATACTTCATAGGCTAAAATCTCATTCGTTTCCGCAAGGTTGAATTCATGAGGATCATGTACATCTTTAGATGTATTTGTAGGTTGATCGTATATTGATACGGACTTTTCAAAAGCTAAGAAATTTGATAATATAACCATAAGTGTTGCATCAGATTCGCTAATTTGGTGATCTTGCAGGGCTATGCATTTTATTCTTATGAAAAAAGAGGTAACCACACCGCCGATGAAGTAAGCCAACTATTCTCTGGAACTGCATGTTTGTGAACGGGCAGTCTCTACGTAAAGTAGGGGAGAGGATAGCTGTGTCCAATTCAGATGATACGTGTGTAAAGCTTTTGCGTCTAAAATAGGCGGGAACATGCTTTATTTCACCGTATAGCGCTTGTGGTACAACAATTTTGTTGTCCCTGCTTTTTCTGATATACACATCCATCATTCAACCCTACCGTAGGCCGTCTGCCTGCGGTTTTTTGTATTCAAAAAAAGGCTCAAATTCATAATAAGTGCTTGGATAAAATAGAAATAAACGCTGATCGTATCGGAGAGGATGGTATTGTCTTGGAGAAGCGTAGCGGTCGCCTTTGCCCCTGAATTTTCTCCGCATAGAGCGGTAGATTTAAAATTTGGGGGCAACAGCGATCGGAAGGACAATCCATCCGCGTAGCGGACGCTCATCAACTTGATACATGTATCAAGCACTGATTGTGGTATTGAGCTTTAAAAAAGGGTGATGACTTATGAAAACGATCGTGCGAGGAACCGAATTAGCTAAGGATTGGAATGGGAAAACCTGCTTTGAGCAGGTCCATATTGAGATCTACGAAGGTGAACGTTTAGCATTATTCGCGGAAAATGGGGCAGGGAAGACAACACTATTGCAGATGCTGATCGGGCAATTAGAGCCGGACCAAGGCACTGTTGAGCGAAGGCTGCCACTTACGCAATGGGGATATATGAAGCAAACCGCTGATTTAGAAATGGAACTTACAACGCTTGAACCGCTGGCTATGACAGTGGAGAGTTATGGCAGATCAAGAGCAGAATGAAGCAGTTGGAGCTTGAGATGAGTACTGCTTCCTCTAACGACAGTACGAAGCTTATTGAGAATTATGGACAATTGCTCGAAAGATATGAAGTATTGAATGGGTTTGAGTGGGAGACGGATGTTGAGAAGCATTTAACGAAACTCCATGTAGGTACAGAGCTATGGGATCGTCCATTCGCCGATTTGAGTGGTGGCCAGAAAACGAAAGTGAGGCTGGCTTCACTTTTACTTCAACGTCCTGCCTTTCTGCTCTTAGATGAACCGACAAACCATTTGGATGAGGAAAGCATGGGCTGGCTTGAGGATTGGCTGAACAGATATGAAGGAACGGTGCTGCTGGTATCTCATGACAGAACTTTTCTAGACCGGGTCGTCACGGGGATTTGTGAGTTAACGTCCAATGGGCTGAAAAAGTATAAGGGTGGATATTCAGATTATCGCCGTGAAAAAGAGCGGGAGCTACGCGAGCAAGAGGTGCTCTATAAGAAGCAGAAGCAAGCCAAAGAAGCACTTGAGGAATCGATCCGTAGATATCAGGAGTGGTTTGTTCAGGCTGAACGGTCGGCTAGTACGAACAATGAAGTGAAAATAACGACTAGCTTTTACAAAGCGAAGGCTTTGAAGAATATCTCCAGATACCATGCTAAGCAAAAAGAGCTGGAGAGGCTCGAAAGTGTAAGTGTACAGAAACCGAGGGACGGAGCGAAGCTCAATATGAAGCTGACCGAAGGCAGTTTCACTGCTCGGGTTTTGCTGAGGCTGGAAGATGTAAGCTTCGGATATGATGATCAGCAGCCATTGTTTGATCAGCTACATCTGACTCTATCTCGAGGAGACCGCCTAGCGGTCAGAGGGGCTAACGGAGCGGGAAAATCAACGCTTCTCAAATTATTACTTGGACAGCAGGAGCCATACGAAGGAAGGGTATGGCAACATCCGATGCTGAACATCGGATATTTCTCACAAGAATTAGAAGGGCTAAGAGAAGAGGAAACCTTGTTAGATAGCTTGCTACGTCTTCCGTCCATGACAGAGACGCATGCAAGGACGATTCTCGGCTGTTTTCTATTTTCGCGAGAAGCGGTCTTCAAGAAAATTGGCGATCTCAGCATGGGTGAGAAATGTAGGGCGGCCTTTATTCAGCTGTATTTCAGCGGAGCCAATTTGTTAGTGCTGGATGAACCGACGAATTATCTGGATATTACGACGCGAGAAGTCATTGAGGATGCGCTTGGAGCATACCCGGGGGCACTCGTGGTCGTCTCACACGACCGTATGCTGATTCGTAAGCTAGCAGGGAGGTTGCTTACGCTTTCAGCCGAAGAGAAGCCGCAGATTTTCGAAGGAACGGTAGAGGAAGAAGAGCAACAAATCATCAGACATAAGGGAATGCTTAAAGAAGATGCATCTCTAGAAAATGTACGACTTGAGATCGAGTTTGAGGTCGCCAGATACTGAGTGAGGATTCTGGAGATGAAGAAAAGAATAATGAGAGAATACAGGAAATCCGCAAATTAAGAAGGAAACTTGAAAGTCTATAATCCATGAAGCGAATGTCCCCCGAGACTTGCCAGTACAGCGAAATTTGCATATAATAATGGTCTATAGTAACTATTTATTAAAATGCCATGATGGAGATAAGTAAGCAGTACATCTTTACAGGGAGGAAGCGCCTTAGATTGAGAGCGATTCTACTGAAACAGACTGCCGAAATTCCCTCCGGAGCAGTTCCTTGAACCGTTTCGCCGCGTTATATTCATATGAAGACGTAGCGAGATATGATTAGAGGATACCGGTTCTCGAGCCGTTATTTCGATTTGAGTGAGAAATATGGGCCTTCTAGGGAAGGCATGTTTTTCTAACAAGGGTGGTACCACGGTCTTTTCGTCCCTTTCCGGGAGAGAAGGCCTTTTTTATTTGGCTAAGAGCTTGTATATGATGAAGGAGGCAGTATACCGATGAAAGAAAAGCTGCAAGCATTAAGAGAAGAAGCACTGGCTCATTTGCGTGATGTAGCGGATGTGCAGGTTCTGAATGATCTGCGTGTTAAGTATTTAGGTAAAAAGGGAGCTTTAACAGAAATTTTGCGAGGCATGGGTTCGCTTAGTGCTGAGGAACGCCCAGTTATAGGTCAAGTCGGCAACGAGGTTCGTGGTGCGATTGAAGAAGTCATTGATGCGAAGCAACAGGAATTCCAAAAGGCTGAAACTGCGCAGCGCCTGCAAGCTGAGAAGGTGGATGTAACCCTTCCTGGCCGCAAAATGACACAAGGCGGTATTCATCCGTTGAACAAGGTTATTCAGGATATCGAAGAAATCTTTATCGGTATGGGCTATCAAATTGCAGAAGGACCTGAAGTTGAAACGGATTATTTTAACTTCGAGGCATTGAATCTGCCTAAGAACCATCCAGCACGGGATATGCAGGATACATTTTACATTACAGAAGAGCTATTGATGCGTACGCAAACGTCACCTGTACAGGTGCGTACAATGCAAAGCATGCAAGGTGAAGTTCCTGTGAAGATCATTTGTCCGGGTAAAGTATACCGCCGTGATGATGATGACGCGACTCACTCTTTCCAATTCAACCAAATCGAAGGCCTTGTCATTGGCGAAAATATCCGCATGAGTGACCTAAAGGGAACGCTTCTTCAATTCATGCAGGAGATGTTCGGACCGGATACGCAAATTCGCCTTCGCCCAAGCTTCTTCCCGTTCACAGAGCCAAGTGCTGAAGTTGATGTTACTTGTGTGAAATGCGGCGGCAACGGCTGCCGGATCTGTAAACAGAGCGGATGGCTTGAAATTCTCGGCTGCGGTATGGTGCATCCTAAGGTGCTTGAAATGGGTGGCTATGACCCTGAGAAATATAGCGGATTTGCCTTTGGTATGGGTGTAGAACGCATTGCGATGCTGAAATATGGTATTGACGATATTCGTCATTTTTACAATAGTGATATGGCTTTCTTGAAACAATTCGCAACGATCTAATCTAAGTAGAAGGAAGGGAATTCCATGAAGGTATCAACAGAGTGGTTAGCGGATTACGTGTCCCTTGAGAATGTGCAGGCTGAAGAACTAGCTGAGCAGATTACACGTGCAGGGATTGAAATAGATGATATTGAGAACCGCAATAAAGGAATTAATAAAGTAGTTGTTGGTTATGTGAAGAGCAAAGAGAAGCATCCAGATGCAGATAAGCTGAACGTTTGTATCGTTGATGCAGGACAGGAAGAGGACTTACAAATCGTCTGCGGCGCAAAAAATGTAGATGCGGGTCAACATGTTCCTGTCGCTCTTGTTGGAGCAAAAATGCCAGATGGTATGGAAATCAAGAAGGCGAAACTTCGCGGTATGGCATCCCACGGTATGATTTGTTCCGCTAGAGAGCTTGGCATGAATGATAAGCTGCTTCCGAAGGATCAACAGGAAGGTATTCTGGTTCTTCCAGCAACCGTAAAAGTAGGCACACCTATCAGCCAAGTCCTTGGACTAGATGATCAGGTCCTTGATTTTGATTTAACACCTAACCGATCAGACTGTCTAAGTATGTTCGGAGCTGCTTATGAAGTGGGGGCAATTCTAGGACGTGATGTGACGCTGCCTTCTCCGGAAAAAGAACTTGTTGAAGTTGGTGATCCAGCAGTGGATCATATTTCAGTGACAGTAAGTACGCCAGAACACTGTAGCCACTATGCAGCGCGTTATATTACGGGTGTGAAGATTACCTCTTCACCACTTTGGATGCAGAATCGTCTGATGGCGGCTGGCGTTCGTCCGATCAACAACATTGTGGATATTACGAACTATGTCATGCTTGAGTATGGACAGCCACTGCATGCGTTTGATGCTGATAAGCTAACCAATGGTAAGATTGATGTTCGTCTTGCTAAAGATGGAGAGACGCTAGTGACATTGGATGGACAGGAACGCAAATTAGAGTCTCATATGCTGCTGATTACAGATGGCGTGAAGCCTGTAGCCCTTGCT
Source organism: Paenibacillus pini JCM 16418 (assembly GCF_000576305.1). GTDB lineage: Bacteria > Bacillota > Bacilli > Paenibacillales > Paenibacillaceae > Paenibacillus_AQ > Paenibacillus_AQ pini. Next base: position 116,957 of record NZ_BAVZ01000001.1, read on the forward strand.
GGCGTGATGGGTGGCGAGAACTCAGAAGTGACAGCAGATACCGTTAATATTTTGCTGGAGTCAGCTAAATTTGATGGTGGAACGGTTCGTAAGACCTCCCGTCAGCTTGGATTACGTTCGGAAGCAAGTCAACGTTTCGAGAAGGAAGTAGACCCAGGAGCAATCATTCCAGCACTGAATCGTGCGGCTTTGCTTATCTCTCGGCATGCAGAAGGCACGGTGCATCCAGGGATTGTAGAGTCGGCTTCAGCTCAAGTTGAAGAGCAGACGATAGTACTTTCGCTTAACAAATTGAATCGTTATTTGGGCACAGATTTATCTATGCTTGAGGTTAAAACCATCTTTGCTCGTCTGCACTTCGCTTGTGCTGACACAGCGCAAGGTGTGATTGAAGTTAGAATACCTACGCGTCGCGGTGATATTATGTGTGACGTCGATCTCATTGAAGAAATTGCTCGTTTGTACGGTTATGACAATATTCCAACTACAGCCATTGAAGGCCCAACTACGCCAGGTGGCTATACTCGACCTCAGGCGCTGCGTCGTGATATTCGCAGATTAATGACGCATGGAGGATGGCAGGAAGTTATTAGCTATTCCTTCACTCATCCAGCTTTGACAACACTTTTCCCTACGCTTAAATCCGAAGGAGGCCACGCGGTTAAACTTGCGATGCCAATGAGTGAAGAGCGCAGCGTACTTCGTACGAGCATCATTCCTCAGCTTCTGGATACAGCAGTATATAATGCAAATCGGAAACAGTATGATTTGTCTTTGTTTGAGATGGGAAATGTGTTCTTCTCGGAAGAAGAGCAGTTAACAACTCAGCCTAATGAGCTCGCGGTACTTGCGTTGCTTCTTACAGGCAATAACGGACAGAAACAATGGAATGTGACTCCGCAGAAGGTAGACTTTTTCGATCTGAAAGGCGCTCTTGAAACGGTATTCGAACGTCTTGGTCTTCAGGAATCCATCACATATGTGGCTAACCAACCTGAGGGCTATCACCCAGGTCGTTCGGCATCAATTTATCTTGAAACAAATAGCGGTAATAAGCATTTAGTGGGTACCCTTGGTCAAATCCACCCTGAGCTTCAGCAGGAGCGTGATTTGAATGACGTATATGTAGCTGAGTTGTTGCTACAACCACTTTATGACTACACGAACTATGAAGTCAGTTATAAAGAATTACAACGTTTCCCAGCGGTTGAACGTGATATTGCTGTAGTCGTAGATAGCAGTGTGGAAGCTGGAGATCTTCTGGCTACCATTCGCAAAGCGGCAGGTGAATTACTGCAATCCGTTCAAGTATTTGATGTCTTCACGGGAAGTAAGCTTGGCGAAGGCAAGAAGAGTATTGCCATTGCACTTCAGTATCGCCATCATGAGCGTACACTCACCGATGAAGAAGTTACAGCAGCCCATGCGGATGCCGTTGCTGCACTGGAGCAAACTTTTCAAGCTGAATTGAGAAAATAGCAGGAATTAAATCCAGTCACATCGAATCCATAAAAATAGAGATTCGATGTGATTTTTTTTGCAGAGAATAGGACACCTAAGAGTCAACACAGATATGAAGGAGGGCATCACTGTGAATTTACCTGATAAAGCACGTGTCACCGTAGATATTTACGGGACTTCTTATAAACTTGTAGGCAGCAGTTCCGATTACATGAAGAAAGTCGCTAGTTACGTCGACGAGCGTATGAATACCATTTCGAAGAGCCATTCACGTCTCGATACGACAAAGCTTGCCGTCCTTGCGGCTGTACACATGGCGGAAGAAGCCGTGCAGGTTCAGGAGATCCGTACCGAGCTCAAGATGCTAACAGGAGAGCGTAGCGAACTACGCACAGAGCTGACAAAGTTGCAGGATTTGCAAAGTCTGCATCAGGAACACCTAGACAAACAGCAGCAGGATCAAAATCGTTTACGTTCTGAGAAAGAAGCAGAGAAGAAACAGTGGGAAGAAGAACGTGCATCTTTACTGAAGGAACTCGAGCAAACCAAACTGAATTTAACCCGAGAACTCGAACAAACGAAAACTTCTTTAAGTAAAGAGTTGGAAACGACACGTACGACGCTTACGAAAGAGCTTGAGATAAGCCGCGCATCCTTATCTAAGGAGAAAGAACAGAACCAGTCTCTTCTCCAAAAAGCGAAGCAGGTTGAAGAGCAGTCCCTTCGTGACAAGCAAGCACAAGAACAACGTCACAAGAATGCCCAGCAGGAGATGGATCAGAAGCACCAAAAGACGGTTCAGGAGATGCAGAGAACCGTTCAGGAGCAGCAGAAGACACTCCAGGAGATGACTCAGAAGCATACTAAGAAGATTCAGGAGCTAGAAGAGAACCATACCCAGACAGTGAAAGAGCTCGAGCAAAAGCACAATAAGACAGTGCAAGAGCTCAATCAGAAGCACAGTTCAATGGTGCAAGAGCTCGAGCAGAAGCACAACTTCACGATGCAAGAGCTCAATAAGAAGCACAACTCCACGGTGCAAGAACTTAACCAGAAGAATAAAGCTGCGCTAGATATAGCTGAGCAGAACAGATCTTCTTCAGTAAAAGAGCTCAATGAGAAACACACGAAGACCTTGCAAGAATTGACTCAGAAGCACAACGGAACAGTGCAAGAACTGACTCAGAAGCACAACGCGACAGTGCAAGAACTGAACCAGAAGAACAAATCTGCATTAGATACAGCTGAACAGACTCATACGACTTTCGTAAAAGAGATGAAGGACAAACATCAATCATCGATTCAAGAACTTCAGAAGCAGCTCGCTGAGCTTCGCACAAGTAGTAGTCAATTACAGACCAAGCTTCAAGGATCTGAGCAGGAAATGAAGCATACAAAGGATGTATTTGCTAAGCTACAGGATCAGCATCAACTGGTTGTGAAACGTGAAGCAGCTCTCAAAGCGGAGCTTCATACCATTAAGGGACAGCATGGTGAATTGACTCAGCAAGTAAGTCAAATGAAGCAGGAGGCAACGACTGCTGAAAATGAATTACGGCGTTTACATCAACTGCTTGAAGAATACACGGCTACTTCGAAGAGACTGCAGCAGGAGATTGCTCAAGCTACTGCGGAAACTGACACTTATCGCAGTCTATGCGATAAGCAGAAGGAAGAAATTAACGATTTGGAATTGAGAATTCTTGAGACGGATGAGCAGAATGAAACGCTTGAGACAGGATTGAAGGCGTTACATGATGAACTTAGTGTACTGAAAGAACAATCAGATGAAGAAAGCACACAGCGTCTGGCCGTTGAACAAAAGTACACGGAGCTGAATCGTCAGCATCAAGAAATTCAGAATCTTAATGCAGAAATGAAACGTCGTCAAGAGGATGCAGAACTTGAATATATGATGCTTCAGGATGAGAAAGAGAATGCAATTGCCAAACTGACTGAACTCTCTAGAAAGCTAGATGAATCCGTAAACCGGGAGTCTGAGCAACAAGAACAGCTCCGCAGCATTGAGCAGTCTCTGTTAACCTATCAGAGTAAGGTTAAGGATATGCTTGCGGCACAGGAAGCTTGGAGTAGCAAAGAACAGGAACTTCAAGAGGAATTAGAGATCTGGCAAGAGCAAATTGCCGCAGGTGAACAACAGTTGGACCAAATTCAGGTAGATAAAGAATCAGTGACAGCCGAGCTGAAACAGGTTGGTGAGAGCTATGAGCTCGTGGTACATCAGCACCGCTTGTTACAAGTTGAGCATGAGCTTCAGCTTGAGAAGACAGAGAAACTGCATGAAGAACTTCTACAGCTTCAGGATGAATATATGAAACTACAGAATGAATACAATGAATGGATAGAGCTTATCGAGCAGGATCAGAGCTAACCTCGCCCTGCTAGATGCTGTCCAAGCTTATAAGAAACCCCCTCTTAACATCAGTAGGAACGAAGGTTCCATTGGACTGAGGTTAGATGAGGGGGTTTGTTTTTTTAATAATATTAATATGAGTTATATTCTATTCGTCTACAATGACCTTAGCTAGCATAGCTGTATGGCCTGTACCACAGAAGACGGAGCAAGCAAGCTCGAATTCTCCCGCTTTGTTTGGGGTTACCACTTTGGAAGGGTGTTCGCGATCTAACTGAAGTTCAAGTCCAGGAATCAGAACGCCATGGTTACCTTCAGCATTATCAAAGGTGATTTTTACAGGAACGCCTTTTTTAAGATGGTACTCTTGTTTATCAAAAGCATAGTTTGTCGCTTTAATAACTAGTTCTTCACTGGGAGCCACACCTGTCTCAGTTACACCGCTATCGGCCGTTGTCTTATCATTTGTCGATCCACACGCTGAAAGAACAAAAAGAAGCATGCAGGAGATCATAAATCCAAGAGTCTTTTTCAAAATAACCCTCCTCATTTTATAGAATATTGTGACAATTCTAATAGCATCATAACTCAAAAATAGTACTTGTGTGAGCAGCTGTTTTGAAAGATTGGTGAACGGCTCTATTTTTATTGAAATAGATATTGCTGGATAAAAGGATGTAAATGTCTTGTAATTAAGATATACTTTACATGATAGTCATTACGTTATTTATTATTCTTGCCAAAAGTAGGGGATGGACATTCGAAACGACAAGAACAGTTTTATTCTGGATGACCTGTGGCACCGCAAAATATTTAATGCATACTGGATTATGACGATTATGTTTTTTGCGGCTCAAGCCGTTTTTTTACTATTAAATATGAATGAGATGACTTTAAACCTCAGGTCGCTTATATCCAATGGATTGATTCTTGGAATGATGCTAGTTGTGGAATGTTGGCTTCGCTTTTGGGACGAGAAGTATCTTAAACAGGTGATTGTTGGTTGCGGATTTCTAATGTCGTATCTATTCTATTTCATTATTGAACCTACAGTTGACGGAGCACAGATGGCTTTGTTACTCCCTGTATTGATCTCAGTTGTTTATTTTAACCGGAGAATGGTATATGGATTTGGTATAGTTACGATCTTTATGTATGCACTTATTTATTTTACGATGGAACGCTCCTTGTACCATAAACCATTCCAAGAATTTATTCAGACTGAAAGTATATTTATTGTTAGTTTGCTGATCGGCCGAACTATTCTCATCCGAGTTAAAGAGTTTATGGTTCATTTGGAATCTGTGGTAAAATCTGAACAGCAGCTCATGGTCGAGAAGACGATTTCAGACAAAATGATTAAAATAGATGCACTGACTGGTCTGTATAACCACAAGACGTTTCATGAGTATTTGGAGGTTCTACTGGAACATTGTGAGAAGAATGATCTATTTCTACAGGTTGCAATTATGGATATTGATAATTTTAAAAAAGTGAATGATACATATGGTCATTGGGTCGGTGATTTAGTTCTTAAAGAAGTAGCGGCTAAAGTATCATCTCTTATCACACCTAATGATTTCGCTGCACGTTATGGGGGCGAGGAATTTGCTGTTATATTTGCAGATAAGACATTGGAAGAAACGGAGATACTACTTGAATCCATACGAGAGGAAATATCGCTTCTAGAACATTCTCATATGATGGGTAAACCAGTTACAGTGAGCATTGGATTATGTGCTTATCACATAGGAGATGCGAAAGAGGCTCTATTCCGTAAGGCTGACAATGCACTGTATATAGCTAAGCGAACAGGCAAGAATAAAGTAGTTACAGCAGATGATATTGAGGGTAAAAAGGTAACAGTATGACAAAAATCAACCCCTGTTCAGCTGAACAGGGGTTGATCTCATTTCATTTCAGTAATCCCATAGGGATTTGATGTACGTTGTACTCTAATCTTAAGTTTTAGTCCCGACCTGCACTGAAAGGTGTGGATACCGGTATGAAAAGATCGATAATACCGATAACCAAAGCTGCCAGTAAAGCACCTAGGATTGTAACAGAGACGCCACCAACGATAAATTGGGCTACGTAGATAACGAGCGCGCTCACTATAAAACCTACGATACCTCTGCCAAAGGGCGATACGCTTTTACCAAATATGGCTTCAACGACCCAACCCAATAGAGCGATGACGAGCGCCAACAGAAGGGCACTCCAGAAACCTCCGACTGAGAACTGTGGTACGAGCCAACCTACCACAAGCAGTACAAGCGCCGACACTATAAACCGTACGACATGACCTAGAAAATGCATTTAAATGGCCTCCTTTTACATGAGTACTAGTTATTCCAATGTTAGTGTATTCAATAAACACACGGTTATGTATGGAATGTTTTTCGTACATGGCGAATCGATTATCGTTTCGCTATAATTAATATCAACAATGAGAGGAGTAGTGAAACATTTGTTGGATGATAAAATTTTGCAAACGTTGGAGTATCGCAAGATTTTAAATACATGTGCAAACTATACGCAGACTTCAATGGGGCGGCAGGAAGTGGAGCAACTTAGACCTGTAACTGATCTGGAATCGGTCAAAAGACTCTTACAAGCAACAGACGAGGCGTATACGGTAGATCGGTTGAAGGGTGGTCCATCATTTGGAGGGATCAGCGATGTATCTTCACCGCTTAAACGTGCCCGTATTGGGGGCACCTTGAGCCCACATGAGTTACTTGCGGTAGGTAATACAGCTTATGGCGCTCGTCGTATCAAACGGTTTATCGAACAGATTGGCGAAGATACAGATATCCCTTTACTTACAGGAATTACTGAGAATATATCAGAGCAAAAAGAACTTGAGAATGCGATTAAGTCATGTATCGATGAAAGCGCGGAAGTTATGGATTCAGCCAGTCCGGAGCTGGCTCATGTTCGCCGTGAACTACGTTCAGGTGAGGTGCGCATTCGAGAGAAGCTCGATTCGATGATCCGCTCTTCTTCTGTAGCGAAGATGCTTCAAGATCAATTAATTACGATTCGGGGAGATAGGTTTGTTATTCCTGTAAAAGCGGAGTACCGTGCGCATTTTGGCGGAATTGTGCATGATCAATCGGGATCAGGTGCAACGTTGTTTATTGAACCAGAATCTATTGTGGCGATGAACAATAAGCTGCGTGAAACTCGGTTAAAGGAAGAGCGAGAAATCGAAGTTATTTTGCAAAAATTGACAGCATTAGTTGGAGATCAAGCCGACCTGATTCTGTTTGATTTGGACTTGCTCGGTAATCTCGATTTCATCTTCGCGAAAGCGCGGATTGCTCACGTCATGAAAGCATCCCAGCCAAGAATGAATGATCGAGGATATTTCAAGCTCAAAAAGGGTCGTCATCCTTTAATTGATATGGATAAGGTCGTCCCGCTTGATGTCGAGCTGGGCAATTCATATACTTCTATTATTGTGACAGGGCCTAACACAGGTGGTAAGACGGTAACCCTAAAAACCATTGGACTTTTAAGTCTCATGCTATGTCGGGATTGTTCGTACCTGCAGAAGAGGGAAGTCAGCTGTGTGTATTTGATGCCATTTATGCCGATATTGGTGACGAGCAAAGTATTGAGCAAAGCCTAAGTACATTCTCTAGCCATATGACTAATATTATTCGGATTCTGAAGCAGATGACATCCAAGAGCTTAGTGCTGCTCGATGAAGTTGGAGCTGGTACAGATCCTGCGGAGGGTTCTGCGCTCGCTATTTCCATTCTGGAACATATTCATCGGACAGGTTGCCGAATGATCGCTACGACACATTACAGTGAGCTAAAGGCGTATGCATACGAACGCAAATCGGTTATTAATGCAAGTATGGAGTTCGATGTGAATACGTTAAGTCCAACATATCGTCTATTGGTTGGTGTACCAGGACGAAGTAATGCATTTGCCATTGCTGAAAGACTGGGACTTCCAACAAGCATACTGGATTATGCTCGCGGAGAAGTAAAAGAAGAGGATCAGCGTGTTGAGCATATGATCGCTTCACTTGAAGAGAATCGGTTAGGTGCAGAGAATGAACGAGAACAGGCGGAGAAACTTCGGCAAGAAGTTGAAACTCTACGCACCTTGCATCAACAAGAGCTTGAGAAGTTGGAGCAACAGCGGGATAAGCTGATGGACAAAGCCAGTAAAGATGCCAAGGAAGTTATTGCTAAGGCTAGACGTGAAGCTGAACAAATTATTGGAGAGCTGCGCCAGCTGGCCAAAGAGGAAGGCGCCTCTGTTAAAGATCATAAGTTAATTGCTGCCCGTAAGCAGCTGGACGATGCGGAACCTACGCAGAAAAAGAAAGGCCCAACCAGAAATAAATCGAATGAGCCGCGAGCAATTGGACCAGGAGACGAAGTGATGGTATACAGTTTGAACCAAAAAGGGCATGTCGTTGAACTTTCTGGTTCTAAAGAGGCCATGGTTCAGCTAGGTATTATGAAGATGAAAGTAAGTCTTGATGATCTGGAGCTTGTTAAAGCGAATTCAAACGCAAATAAACCAGCTCAGCGAGTAGCGACTGTTGTTAAACGTACAAGAGATGAGCATGTCCGTAGCGAGCTTGATTTACGTGGTTCAAATTTGGAGGACGCTATAATTGAAGTAGATCGATTTATTGATGAGGCGTTTCTTGCGAATCTAGGTCAGGTGTATTTGATCCACGGCAAAGGAACAGGGATTTTGCGGACGGGGATTGCGGAATACATGCGTAAGCATAAACATATCAAGAGTTATCGCCTAGGTAATTATAACGAGGGCGGGGCAGGCGTTACAGTTGCCGAGTTGAAGTAACATTTCCGAACAGGATGTGAGAATAATGAAAAGTATGGTTGATCAAATGCTTTCTCATCCCCTTGGGATTCTGGTTGGATATTTTTCTGTAGCGATTGTAGGTTTAATCGTGTTTCTCTCTTGTTTTGAGCTGGTAGCTCGTTATAAGTGCTGGAATGAGATTGGTCGAGGAAATATCGCTGCAGCTTTGGCGACAGGAGGCAAAATTTTTGGGATATGCAATGTCCTTAGGTATAGTATCGAAGCCAAAACATCTGTTTTTGACACGATGAAGTGGTCACTTTTTGGATTTGTTCTGTTATTTATTGCTTATATTTTGTATGAATTTCTAACTCCAGTCTTCTCTGTTGACAATGAGATTATAAAGGATAATCGTGCCGTAGGACTCATTTCGATGTTCATCCCGGTTGCCTTATCTTATGTCATTGGGGCATGTATTTTTTAGGGGGAACCGATGAAGAATCTGGTAAGAATATTATTTGCTGCTGCTGTTGTTTTTTTATTTGTAGGCGTTATTTATTTAATGAAACATTAGGAGATGGAACATATGGAAACAACTTTATGCCCATGGTGTCAAACCGAAATTGTATGGGATGAGGAGATCGGCCCAGAAGAAGAATGTCCGTATTGTCACAATGAGCTAAATGAATATCGCACCATTAGTATTCCTCTGCAGCCTGATGCAGGACAGTCTAATTCACCAGCAGAAGTGGTAGCTGAAGAGGAACAGGATGCGGAAGAGGATGACTGGCAAGATGATGACGTGCAAACCGTCCCAGCCTTCCCTTCATTGAATCAGTATGAGAATAGTCATGATTTGCTTCATTATGAGGCGTCTGTTGAAAAAGTAATGGAAGAACAGCTTGAGGTTCCAGAGTGCCCTCATTGCCGTCATTATATGTTCCTAGCAGGAACTCAGCAGGTAAATGAGCAAATGTTTATTCCAAAAGAATATGCTGCCATACAAGCTCCAATGTTAGAAACACCTTTTGAGCTGAATATGTACATTTGTTCAGGGTGTTTCCAAGTTCAATATAACTTGGCTGACGCAGACCGTTTACGTATTATTGAAAATTTAAGTCGTAATCTGGAGGAATAGTCATTCCCAGATGTTCTATTTGAATTCAAATACCCCTAGCCAGCGCTAGGGGTATTTTTGTAACACATCAAGCATGATCTCACTGCTTGGCAGGTATATTGTTCTCTGGCTTAGGGGGAGAAGGCTTAGAGGTACGTGTTAACGAGAACATTTCCATTTCAGGACGATGAGTACCTGTTACTTCATCTGCAAGCAGCTGAGCAGCCATCATACTGTATACCGTTCCGTTGCCGCCATAACCCTCAAGAAAATAGCAATTAGGGTATTTCGGGTGAGTGCCGATCATCGGAAGTCCGTCATGAGTCGAGCCAAATATAGATGACCAAGCGTAGTCTATTTTCAAATCTTTATAATTAGGAAATAAGGATTGAATCTCCTCGAGAAGAAGCTCACTTCGGCGTATAAGTCGGATTTCGCGTTCTTCTGGTGTGCGTAGAGTCTCGTCCAATCCTCCAGCAACAATCCGTCCTTCGGGCGTCGTTCTGATATAGAAGTAAGGTCGCTCTGTTTCCCAAATCAGACAACGCTCATGCCATTCGGATAAATCCTCAACGGGATTCGTAACAATGGCATAGGTTGTTTCCAAAACCGCATTTCGGTCTGTTTTGAACTCCTGTGTCTCATATCCCATGGCAAATATGACGCGTTTCGCATGAATACGGTTGGATTTGGTATGACAGATGACTCCATCTTCAAGATATTCATAGCTTACGATTTCAGAATGCTCATAAATTTTCACGCCTTTCTGAGCAGCCGTCGCGCTTAGAGCGTGAACCATACGATAAGGATTAACCTCCGCATCACCATGTGTATAGAGCGCAGCACTTTTTGAGAATGGAAAAGCTGACTCGATTTTCTCCTTATCCCAATATTCCGCATCAAATCCATATTTCACTAGGTTATCGTATTCTGCTTTGAGCATGGGAACATCTTCTTCTGTGGTAGCGAAATAAAGGCTGCTGCGAGGGATTAGCTGCGGGTCCAGAACAAGTTTGTCTTTGACAGCAATGAGCTCAGTCATGGCGTCACGGCATAATTTGTAAAAGCTGACAGCAGTCTCTTCACCAAACGTATTGATTAACGCAGTTAATGACTTGTCATTGGAAAATTGGAGCAATCCTGTGTTCGCTGATGAACTGCCATTCCCTACTTCATTCTTTTCCACCAAGACAGTGTCAATATTTCGTTCCGATAGAACATGTGCTAACAACGCGCCGCCCATACCGCCGCCTATAATTAGACAATCGCATGACAAATCCTCTTCGAGTTCGGGATATTGTGGAGCAGGGTTTAGTGTGTTTGGCCAAGCCAAATTACCGTTATTGAGAATCATAATGAACTACACTCCTTCGTGTATATTAGTATTGGTATTGATGCGAATTCAGTAACAGGAAATTCAAGGGATAAACTTACGTTCTTTACATAAAAGAAATATGCCCGGACATAATACACTCCGTGTTCATTATTTCTTAGGAGGGATTTCCTTATGCAATCTATGCAGATGCAGGCCATCACAGGTAAGGAACTGGAGTATATTGTCGATTCAATCTCCAATGAGGATTTGTTAATTAAACAATGCGCAGCATCAGCAGCTACCACACAAAATGTTCAAATTCAACAAGCGCTGCAGAAATACATCCATACCCTAGACCAGCATTTGAATATGTTGACTCAGGCAATGCAGCAACATCAGCCATTGGCACCTGCGCAGCCACAACAATAAGCGAAGCTAAGGAGGCAGAAACGAATGAACATGACTCAAAACAACTCAGCTTTCATGCAGGATGAGGATTTACTGTATACTATTTTGGCTGACCTGAAGCGAACCGTTAGAGAGTATACGACGGCGACCACTGAATCTTCTTGTCCTTCTATACGTCAATTGTTTACTCAGTTGACCAACGAAACATTAACAATGCAGGGTGAATTGTTCAATTTAATGAAACAGCTGAATATGTATTCAACGTCTTCTAGTGCGCTGCGTCAAGATATCGATAAACAAATACAAGACGCCAAAAACACCATGCAAAAAACGAATCAATTCGTTTCACAAAAGTTAAGTTCAATTGGGAATGGGAGCTATAACCCTTCTTTCCATATTCCTGAGCAACCCAATATTCATCAAAACCATACTTTGAATTAACCGTAGTTTCGGTGTAATGAAGCATGGACCCAGTCAACCGTCTCTATTTCGGCCCACGCCGAAGAGACGGTTTTTCTTTGCATGCTACTTAAATTATTGTAGAATTAGTAATAATCTATTTTTGCAGGTAGATGTAAGAAAGGGATAACATTGGCCTGCGAGATGAAGCTGGAGGATGTTTATGAGAGAACTTACTGATTTGAAAATGAAAGTATTGGATCTTTTGAATGAAGATGCACGGCGGTCTCCAGCGCTCCTGTCTACTCTCTTGGGTGTTGGAGAAGATGAAGTTAAAGCAGTAATCGCAGAGCTAGAGGAAGATCATGTTATTGTAAAATATGCTGCCGTTGTCAATTGGAGTAAGATTGAGGATGAAACGGTTACGGCACTGATTGAGGTGCAAATCACACCAGAGCGTGGACGTGGATTTGAAGGTATTGCGGAGCGAATTTATTTGTATCCACAGGTTAAATCCGTATATTTGATGTCAGGTGCTTATGATTTGTTGGTTGAAGTGGAAGGACGTAACCTGCGTGAGGTTGCTAATTTCGTTTCAGAGAAGCTCTCACCTATCGATTCTGTGTTATCGACGAAAACCAATTTTATATTAAAGAAATATAAACAAGACGGCATTATTTTTGAGGAACATGAAGAAGATAACCGTCTCATGATCTCACCGTAAAGGAAGATGTGTCATGAACGTGATGAATGAACAAACCAAGTCCCAAGACGTTAAGTCAATGAATTCTTATTTAGCTCCACGTGTTAGAGATATACCACCGTCTGGCATACGTAAATTTTTTGATTTAGCGAGCGGTAATAAAGATGTGATTACCCTTGGTGTAGGGGAACCGGATTTCGTTACCCCTTGGCATGTGCGTGAAGCCTGTGTATTTTCACTTGAGCGGGGGCGCACGGCTTATACATCGAATGCAGGGATGATTGAACTTCGGGAAGCGATTGCCTCATATTTATATGACAGTTTTGCAGTCTCTTACGATGCTAAGGATCAAATTCTAGTAACGGTAGGCGGTAGTGAAGCTATTGATTTGGCTTTAAGAGCCTGATCGCTCCTGGAGATGAAATTCTGATTCCTGAGCCTTGTTATGTTTCGTATTCTCCTATTACCTCAATTGGAGGCGGAGTTACGGTTGGTATCGAGACATTCGCAGAGGATGATTTCAAGCTTACTGCTGAAATGCTAGAAGCTAAGATTTCGCCTAAATCCAAAATACTGATTCTTTGTTATCCGAGTAATCCAACCGGTGCGATTATGACTTATGAAGATTGGCTTCCGATCGCTAAGGTTGTTGAGAAGCATGATTTAATTGTAATCGCAGATGAGATATACGCTGAGCTTACGTATGGACAGAAGCATGTAAGCTTTGCCTCTATACCTGGAATGATGGATCGGACAATTCTAGTAAGCGGCTTTTCCAAAGCTTTTGCAATGACTGGATGGCGTATGGGATACGCTTGTGCACATCCTGACCTCATCGCAGCCATGTATAAGATTCATCAATACACAGTAATGTGTGCACCGGTTATGGGCCAAGTCGCTGCTCTGGAAGCTCTCACGCCTACGGGGCTAGAAGAGAAGGATCGCATGATGGAATCGTATAATCAGCGTCGGCGTCTTATCGTTCAAGGGTTAGAGCAAATTGGACTTACTTGTCACGAGCCTAAAGGGGCGTTCTACGCTTTCCCAAGTATAGTGTCTACAGGGCTATCATCGAATGAATTTGCAGAACGTTTACTTCTAGAAGCTAAGGTAGCAGCTGTGCCAGGAACCGCATTTGGTTCTAGCGGAGAAGGGTTCCTTCGTTGTTCTTATGCGACTTCTGTAATTCAGTTAAATGAAGCATTGGATCGAATTGGGCAATTTGTGAATAAACTGAAAAATGGCTAATTTATGAATTATCTTGTTTTTTTGTGTTAATTGGAAAAATTTTCACTTTTATTTATTATTTTGTATGCTATAATTCTACTTTAGAAGCTAGATCAGAATCTTCAAGGAGGGAATGCCTTTGTTTTGTGCTGGATATGATTTACCTACGTACCGCGGTAGCTATACCGCCGAAGGCAGTAACCAAGGTAGATGGACAACCAAAACAGAAAATGCTGTAAAAAATATCTCCCTGGAAGATGAAATTTTGATGCTTCGTAAGAAGATGGAACAAATTTTTATGCAAGAACAATCCTTTACTTCTGAGATTGTCATTGAAATTAGTAGTCTTCTTGATCTGAAGATCAATGAATATATGAAATCAAATCCAAAGAAAAAATGCTAAATGATTTTGAATTGACCCCAGTAGGGGTCTTCTTTTTTTTCATGTGCTTGGTTATGATATATTGAATGTATCATACATAAGGGGGAACCGCGTTTGAAGCAATGGATGAAGCTGTTGATGGTGTTTGCGGTTGTATTACTAGTAGCGGGCTGCGGACAAGATGATGATAAACGGACGGTGTTTATGATCGACGAACATTCGGATCCGGTACAGGCATATAAGCAGATTGAGGACAAGATGCAAGATAAGCTTGGCACAACACTTAAAGTAGAGGTATCAGCGAGTCCAATGTACAATCCTCAGAAATTAATGGTAGAATACGCTGCTGGCGGTCATAGTATCGTTATTTTGCCTGAAGAGGATATGAAGAATTATGCCAAGCTAGGTGGACATTTGCCGCTTGATAAATATTTTGATCCTAAGAAATATCCAGATGGCGTGTTTGCTAGTAATGAGGTTAGAGATGACAAAACGGTAGATACTACAGAGCATTTATACGGTATCCCCGTTAAGCAAATGAAGCTTTTTATAGATGCTAAATATACGCCAGAGCAATTGTATGCGACGATTCCCGTTGCAGCGCCTTCGGTTGATGATGCAGTGAAGATGCTTAAAGCATTAACAGAATAAAAGATAGAGGTGGGTTTTACTCAGATGAAAGTATATACTCGTACAGGCGATAAGGGCGAAACATCTGTCATTGGTGGACGCGTGTTAAAAGACGATGATCAGGTAGAAGCCTACGGAACCATCGATGAACTAAATGGTTTTGTCGGACAGGCCATAAGTATGATGGATGATGAACATTTTGCAGACCTGAAAGCAGAGTTACTTGAAATCCAACATGAGCTGTTTGATTGCGGGGCTGATCTCGCATTTGTTACTTTAAGTGAAGGTAAATTTAAAGTGCATCCTGAGATGGTCGAAAGGTTGAACAGTGGATGGATATACATGAGGAAGGTAACCCAGCGCTTGAGAAGTTTATTCTTCCTGGAGGATCATTATTGTCGTCCACACTTCATGTATGCCGTACAGTTTGCCGCCGCGCCGAACGCCGGGTGGTTACGCTTGGTCAACATAAAGAAATTAACGCTGATGTGACACGTTATCTGAATCGCCTCTCAGACTACTTCTTTGTCATCGCTCGTACCGCCAATGTCCGTAGTGGAGTGGCTGATATTGAGTATGTTCGTAGTCAGAATGTATTTAGCAGCAAGAAGAAATGAGTAACTATTATGCACCAATCTCATACGTAGTTTCGGAGGCAGAAGATGGCTGGCTGCTCAAAACGGTATTAAATCGCAAACTAGGTGTCTCACGTAAGCTGCTCTCTCGTATTAAGCAAACGGAGAAAGGGGTCACTTTAAACGGTGAGCGCGTCTACATTAGCGTGTCTGTGACATGTGGAGATGTAGTGGAAATCCGCATGGAGCGCGAAGTGTCTGATGATATTTTGCCACAGCCTATTCCATTTGAAATTCTATATGAAGATGAACATATTCTAGTTGTGAACAAAGCTGCGGGTATTATCGTACACCCTACTCAAGGACATTACACGAACACATTGGCGAATGGCGTTGTGCATTATTGGGCGGAAAAAGGTGAACGATTTCGCTTCCGTGCCGTGCATCGGTTGGATCAAGAAACGTCGGGCGTACTGGTAATCGCCAAAAATCCTTATGTGCATCAGCACATTTCTGAGCAAATGGCGGAGAATAAAGTGGATAAAATATACAAGGCTTTTGTTCATGGAACGCCTTCTCCTCGGGAAGGGATCATGAATGGCCCTATTGATCGCGATCCTGATGAGCCACATCGCCGAATTGTAACGCCTGATGGGTATCCATCCGTGACGCATTATAAGTTGTTGCAGCGCTTCGTATCTGCTTCTTGTGTACAGCTGAAGCTGGAGACGGGCAGAACCCATCAGATCCGTGTGCATATGACAAGCCTTGGCTGTCCGCTTATTGGGGATACATTCTATAAACATCCACTCTATGCAACTAGCAATGATGGTAATGCTACTGAGCTGGAATCTATAGTGAAGCTAGATTGTCTAATTTCTAGGCAGGCACTACATGCTTCACAGCTATCTCTACAGCATCCCATTACGAAAGAAGAGATGACGTTCCTTGCCCCTCTTCCGGAAGATATGCGTCATTTGCAGGAGAAATTAAGCCCACTAGCTGAGGAATAGTATGGTAGATATCTATATCTAAAGAGAGATTTAATCAATAGGAACGGAGAAATCAGTATGAGTCATCTAAAAGTATATCAGTACCCTAAATGCAGCACATGTCGAAATGCTGTCAAATGGCTTCAGGCTCATGGACATGAGCTGGAGCTGCAACATATTGTGGAACAGCCTCCGCTAGCTGAAGAATTGTCAGAACTTATTGATAAGAGTGGACTGGAATTAAAGAAGTTTTTTAATACGAGCGGGGAAGTATACAAAGAATTAGGCCTTAAGGATAAGTTGCCCGGTATGAACCGTGACGAACAGATTCGTTTATTAGCATCGAACGGGAAGCTCATCAAGCGTCCTATAGTGACGGATGGTAAGCAGGTAACGGTAGGCTTTAAAGATGAACAATACCAGAATATTTGGGGATGAATTCCATCACCCAATCCTGCTACACGAATGTGCTATACTGGACGTATTCGTCGTTGATTGATGAGGACGAGTAACTGATAGACAAAGGGAGAGAATTAAATTGATATCTAATAATCAGCGACAATCGGTGATGCTGGTCGACGGAATGGCATTATTGTTTAGAGCTTATTTTGCTACGGCTTCTGGCGGTTATATTCGCAGAACGAAATCGGGAGTACCTACAAATGCGATTTACGGATTTATCCGTTACTTTTGGGATGCAGTGCAACGCTTTGAACCAAGCCATGTCGTGTGCTGTTGGGACTTGGGAGGGAAGACCTTCCGTGGAGATCATTTTGCCGCATATAAGGGAAACCGCCCACAAGCACCAGACGATCTAATTCCACAATTCTCATTAATTCTTGAGGTTATGGAGAGTTTGGGAGTTCCGAATATTAGCTCTGAAGGATACGAGGCAGACGATTGTATCGGTACGCTCTCTGATCAGTTTAGTCGTGATATGGATGTGTTGATTTTATCAGGTGACCATGATTTGTTGCAGCTTGTGAGCGACCGGACGACAGTCATCATGATGAAAAAGGGACATGGCAATTATAAAGTATATACTCCTAATTCCTTATACGAAGAGAGACAGCTCCTGCCACGTCAAATTATCGATGTTAAGGCTCTTATGGGAGACGCTAGTGACAATTATCCTGGTGTACGCGGAATCGGTGAGAAGACAGCTATGAAGCTTGTACAAGAATACAAATCCGTGGAGGGTATCCTTGAGAATTTGGATCAGTTGACAGCGAATGTACGCGGTAAAATTGAGGCTGACTTAGAGATGCTGCATGTTTCAAGGAAACTTGCCGAAATACATTGTAATGTACCCGTAGCTTGTGCACTGGATATATGTGAACTGGTACTTAACGAGGAACAGGTTATTTCCAAATTTGAAGAACTTGAAATGAAAAGTTTATATCAGTGGATGGGAGTTGCTTCAGTTTAATGCAAACACATGCACAGCGTTCTTGGGGTAAATGGGGGCTGAGGGTGCTGGCGATATTAACGTCAGTGTCCTTTTTGCTACTCTCGCAACCCGAGACATCCAAAGTATTTGCTGCGCCTAGTATTACAAACGAGGTCAAGAAGGTCGCTGTAGGCAGCCGAGCATATACCGTTCAAATACTCAATATTCCAAAAGGTACGCCAGTGACCGTAGGCTTAGCTAAAGGTCAAGTAGGTCAAACGCAGGATTTAAAATCTATTGTTAAAAAGTACAATGCTCAAGCAGCAATTAACGGAGCTTTCTTCGAAGCCTATCACGGTGTTCCAGACCCTTATGGTAATTTAATTATCAATAATAATATTGCTCATATTGGACGTTATGGTACAACGGTTGGTTTTAAGAAAGACGGAACAGTTCTAATGGATTCACTTTGGGTTGGTTTGACAGGCAAGGTGACGCCTACTGGTGGATCTTCTCAGGGTTGGTATGCAACTTTCATTAACCGCACACCTGCGGAAGGGTCAAATGTAAGTATCATATACAATTCGTACCGCGGAGATCGCGTTGGTTTCAAGGGAGGTACAGCCATAACCATACGTAATGGTATCGTTATGAATAGTGTTCCGAATCATAATGTTCTTATTCCGAAGGATGGATATGTGCTTGTATGTATGGGAACGGAACAATCCATGGCAAAACGTTTTGTGAATGGAGCAGCAGTAGAACTTAATGTTACATATGCGGATGATCATGGTAAAGCTCTGCCATGGGAGGATGTTGTAACCGCAGTAGGAGCTGGACCGCGCCTTGTTAAAGACGGAAGCGTCGCCCTTAATCCTGCAGCAGAAGGCTTTAAAGATCAAAAAATATTAACAAGTAGCGCGGCACGTAGCGGTATTGCTATTAAGGCAGATGGCTCAGTGATGATCGCAACCGTTTCGGGAGCCACGATGAAGGAATGGGCAGCCATTATGCAAAAAATGGGTGTAAAGCAGGCGATGAATTTGGATGGCGGGGCCTCCTCTGGTATGTTCGGATCAGGAAGAACGCTTACAAATCCAGGTAGATTACTTAGTAATACACTTGTTTTCGGAAGTAATGTAAATCCTTAATTTGAAAGAAAATCATTATAAATCATACATCTAGATTCAGGAGGGGTTTATTGTAATGAGTTTATTAGGAGCTATTGAAGCCGGCGGGACTAAATTTGTATGTGGAATTGGAAAAGAAGATGGAACCGTTCTGGAGCGAATCAGTTTTCCTACTACAACACCTGAAGAGACGATGGCGCAAGTCGTTTCGTTTTTTGAAGGTAAGGGTGTGGAGGCTATTGGAGCCGGTTCTTTTGGACCGATTGACCTGTGAAGGGAAGTCCGACCTATGGACGAATTACAACGACACCGAAGCCACATTGGAGCCAGTTTGATATGGTGGGTTACTTGCGCTCTCATTTTAATGTTCCTATTGAATTCGATACGGATGTAAACGGAGCTGCTCTTGGAGAATATACATGGGGAGCAGCTAAAGATGCGGATAGCTGTCTGTACATTACCGTAGGGACAGGTATCGGAGCTGGAGCCGTCGTTAATGGCGAGCTTGTACACGGATTATCTCATCCTGAGATGGGGCATATTATGGTTCGCCGTCATCCAAAAGATTCATATGAGGGAACCTGCCCATATCATGGCGACTGTCTTGAAGGTGTAGCAGCCGGTCCATCGCTATCCAGACGATGGGGAGTTCAGGGTGCTGAGCTTACGAAGGATCATCCTGCTTGGGAAATGGAAGCATACTATTTGGCACAGGCTTTGATGAATTATATTTTAATTCTTTCCCCACAAAAAATTGTGATGGGAGGCGGTGTTATGAAACAATTGCAACTGTTCCCGCTTATTCATTCGCAGTTGCAGCAGCTGCTTGGTGGATATCTTCAGCTTGATGAAACCAATGCTAACATTGCAGACTATATCGTTCCACCGCAGCTTGGAGATAATGCAGGTCTATGCGGAGCTTTGGCACTTGCTAAGAAGGCATTGGCAGAGGCATAAATGCGTCGTAAAAAGGCATTGACCGTTTTACAATATATGGTACAATTGAAGGCAACAGCATAATATCGTGGATTTGAGGAAGCACCTCTCTTTTAACAAAGAGAGGTGCTTTTTTTGTGTTGTGCTGTCCAATATGAAGGAGGTTAATTAAATGCAAATTGTATTTATGAATCGTCTTATGAAGGGAATTGGGTGTCCAGAGGAAGCGTACGCACAAGTGTGGATCGGAGAGGATGAGGGAGTATGGCAACTGCTGGAGAGATTTTCTAAGTGGAGATGATGTGCTTGATTCCAGCTGGTATGAAGGATCCTCATGGAATGAAATGTTATGTATTTACCGTCATGAGCTTGCTATTAAACTTGGGGAGGGATTTAGGCCTCTGATCGATGGTACATTTCATGAAGAGAATGAGTTAAAAGGGCGTAATCATGTGGCCCAGAGGCTGTATTGTTATAGCGAATTACATACGAATGAGGAATTATATGCTGAGCTGACCTCTTGGCGTCGTAAGAAGGCGGCCATCGAGCGCAAAGCCCCTTATTTTATAGGCAGCAATCGATTACTTCGTTTAATTAGTGCTTTTGTTCCTCAGTCTCTAGAGGAGCTGCTTCAACTGCCTGGATTTGGTGAGAGTAAAGCGGGTGAATACGGATCAGAAATCCTTGAAATTAGTTGTAGGTCAGAGCGGGAGAAGGGTTTTCCTTTAGATTGGGTGCCGCAGCAGGTGAGCAACGAAGAGTACATGGCGTGGTTATACAAGCAGAAAGAGCAGAAGTATAAGCATGATTTAGAGCAGTACAGGACGAGACGAATGATGCTCAGAGGTATTGCAGACGGGAAGAACCTGCTCCAGTTAGAGCAAGAATGTGAACTTTCACGACGAGACTTGCTAGAAATGATGGAGAATCTGGAGAAAGAGGGATATGATACTGAACCACTAATTATGTACGAGCTTCAGGAGATGTCAGAGGAAGAGCAGAAGCGGGTTTGGTCCGCGTACGAAGAGCTCGGTGATGGGTATTTGAAACCTGTGCTTCAGCAGGTATATGGTACGGATACAGTCTCAGGTGCAGCGATGGAGCTACTGTACGAACGTATCCGTCTGATCCGAATTCGGTTCCGTCGAAGTGTAGAGAGCAAGCAGAGCGTGGGATAAATAACCACAATGACATAAAAGGACGAAAGGCATACACGATGATTTGTGAGTGCTTTCCGTCCTTTAACTGTGGATTAATATGATATTTCGTTGTGTTCAGATCCAGTCCTTCTTGCGGAATACGAAGAACATACCGATCCCTAAAGATATCATTAAACCGATAATGGAGATGTATCCGTACTTCCAATGTAACTCAGGCATGTCATCAAAGTTCATTCCGTAAATGCCTGTAATGATCGTAAGAGGCATGAATATGGTGGTCATGGCTGTAAAGACTCTCATAATTTCATTCGCTCGATTAGCGATACTGGACTGATAAGCCTCACGTAAGTTACTCATTAGGTCGCGATAAGTTTCAAATGTTTCAGAAATTTTAACCGCATTCTCGTAAATATCACTAAAATATTTTTGCAGCTGATCATCGATCAGTCTGAGATCTTTTTTATTCAGTGTATTGATAACTTCCTTTTGTGGACCAAGAACCTTTTTCAGCCATAAAATCTCACTACGCAAGCCGATAATCTCGCTCAGGTGTGATTTTTTCGTATGCATCAGAATATCTTCTTCAAGCTTTTCAATTTTGGCCTCAATTCGATCACCGACAGTAAAATAGTTATCCACAACTAAGTCAACTAAAAGGTAAAGGAAACGGTCAGGTCCGCTAACTTCCTGCTCCCAGAGCATTGGTTTTAAGGAACGAATCTCATTAATTTTTTGATTTGTTACCGTAATAATAAAATGTCTTCCTAGAAAAATATTAAGGGCACGCAGGAATATTTCTTCGTCGTCAAAACGAATGCTATTGACCACAATAAAGTAATGGTTCTCATAAATTTCAATCTTCGGACGTTGCTCCTCATCACTTAGACAGTCTTCAACTGCCAGATCATGTAGGGAAAATAGAGGCTGCAACTCTGTCAAATCGTCGACATCGGCGTCGATCCAATAGAATCCGGCTTTTGGTGCTGATAGTGCGGTTTGAATATCATCGATAGGCTCAAATACGCCCTCGTTCACCAAGCGAATCTTCATATCATTTCACTCCTTCATCCTTTGCCGAATTCGTGTTCGGTAAGGAAATGCATTATTTATGCATAGGAAAGAAATCAGCTTTGCTGGTTCGAGGGAGACCCTGAGTATAAGCTACGGAGTTAGTGACTTTTGGCATGAAAATGTAGTCTTCCCTCGGCCGGCAAGCTGATGTTCAAACTATGCGGTTGTGTTTTCAGCTTCGGGCTCGGGTCGCCGTCCATCTTCATTCACCTCAGTCATTTCGGGTTTAAACACTTGTCTAGTATAACGCCGGATAATCGTCCTTACAAGAAAAAAAGTAGCGTTACATTTCCCCTTACAGCCTATGGTTTTTAATGGGAATGGGTGAATGGATTGCTGCTAATCGAGTCCAATATCTTGACGAAGAGTGGTGTAATGATTTAAAGTAATGAACAAGCAACAATAATCTAATTGAATACAGCGAATCTTATCAAGAGCAGGTGGAGGGACTAGCCCGATGAAACCCGGCAACCGGCGTGTGAACGCACGGTGCTAATTCTTGCAGGAGACGGCTTCTTTTATGTATGACTTAAAGAAGCTACCTGACAGATGAGAGAGGCGCATATATAAGTGCGATTATGACCTTTCTCTTTCAGTATGGGAAAGGTTATTTTTGTATACCTTTCTCTCCAAATTCTTGATGATTTCGCCGGCTTCATAACTTAAGGGAGTGTTGTTAACCATGCCGATTAAAATTCCAGATGCCTTACCGGCAAAAGAAGTCCTCACAGGAGAAAATATTTTCGTTATGGATGACAGCCATGCCTATCATCAGACATCCGCCCACTACGGATTGCCATTCTGAATTTAATGCCGACGAAAGAAACAACAGAAACTCAAATTTTACGACTGCTAGGAAACTCACCGATTCAGGTGGAAATTGTATTGCTTCATCCGGGTTCTCATACGTCGAAGAACACACCTGCCGAACATTTGGAATCATTCTATAAAACGTTCGAGGAGGTCAAACACCGCCGTTTCGATGGAATGATTATTACGGGTGCACCAGTGGAGCAATTAGATTTTGAAGAAGTGAATTACTGGCAAGAGCTTGAGGAAATTATGGATTGGACCAAAACGAATGTAACCTCGACAATGCATATTTGTTGGGCATCTCAAGCTGGACTGTATCATCATTATGGTGTTCCGAAATGGGATTTAGAGAAGAAATGCTTCGGTGTATTCCCCCATACCTTAAACCACAATAATGTGAAACTGCTTCGGGGCTTTGATGAAGTATTCTACGTACCTCAATCTCGTCATACAGAGTGTCGCCGCGAGGATATTGAACGCGTTGACGAACTGGAGATTTTATCGGAATCCGAAGAAGCTGGTGTATACCTTGTCGCTACGAAAGATGGCAAACAGATATTTGTAACGGGGCATTCCGAGTACGATCCAGAGTCGCTTAAGTGGGAATATGAACGAGACGTTAATAAAGGCATGGATATCGATATTCCAAAGCATTATTATCCACAAGATGATCCAAGCCGAGTGCCTCCAGCTGTCTGGCGCGCCCATGCAAACTTATTATTCGCTAATTGGCTCAATTACTATGTATATCAAGAGACACCATATGATATCGGAGAACATTTTGAGGTTTGGCCGCAAATCTAAAGCAATTACATGAATATTAAATGCAAATTCAGGGAGGATTTATGGACAAGAACACTCGTTTTAAAATTGAAAGTCGCTTAGCACAAATTGGCTCAATCGAAGAACCGGTAACAGGCGCTATTAATTTCCCCATTTATCAAGCAACAGCTTTTCGTCATCCTCAGCTTGGCAAGAGCACAGGTTTTGACTATGCCCGTACTCAAAATCCGACTCGTAAAGTGTTAGAGGAGGCAGCAGCAGAGCTAGAGTCTGGCGATGCGGGATTCGCTTGTAGCTCAGGAATGGCAGCACTACAAATTGTTTTCACTCTATTTGGTCAAGGTGATCATTTAATCGTTTCCCTCGATCTATATGGAGGTACATATCGACTATTAGAGCGTATACTTTCTAAATTCGGAGTTAGTGCTACTTATGTAGATACTAATAATTTAGATGAACTAGAACAATCCAGACGTCCAAACACCAAAGCGGTGTTTATTGAAACACCAACGAATCCACTCATGATGATTACGGATATTGAAGCCGTTTCGAATTGGGCACAACGTCACAACTTACTTACTATCGTAGATAATACACTGCTTACACCTTTCTTCCAGCGTCCACTAGAGCTAGGTGCTGATATTGTGGTCCATAGTGCTACCAAATATTTGGGTGGGCATAACGATGTGCTCGCGGGTCTAATTGTGACAAAAGGTACTGAATTGTCAGCAGAAATTGCTTTCCTTCATAACTCCATTGGTGCTGTCCTTGGACCAACAGACTCCTACCAATTAATGCGCGGCATGAAGACACTAGCACTTCGCATGGAACGCCATGAGAGTAACGCGACCGCAATCGCTAAATTCTTGCTTACGCATTCAGCGGTCGCAGAGGTATTCTATCCGGCGCTGCCAGACCATCCCGGGTATGAGATTCAGAATAAGCAGTCAAGCGGTAACACGGGTATTTTCTCTTTCAAAGTAAAGGATGCTCGTTATGTGGAACCTCTTCTACGTCATATCCGTCTGATTGCATTCGCAGAAAGCTTAGGCGGAGTAGAATCGTTAATGACATATCCAGCTGTACAAACGCATGCCGATATACCTGAAGAAATACGTCAGGCAGTTGGGGTTGATGATCGACTACTGCGCTTCTCAGTAGGTATCGAGCATGTAGATGATCTAATTGCAGATCTTGGCGGGGCACTGGATGCAGCAGTCGAGGAGATTGAAGGGGGAGCAAAACATGAGTAGCAGAAATGAACAGGATTCTAATCAAGAAGTAGAAAAATTAAAATTCGCGACAAGATTACTTCATTTCGGTTCTGAGATTGATCGTAATACAGGAGCTTCCAGTGTTCCAATCTATCAGGCTTCTACTTTCCATCATGAAGATGTTTTTAATCCACCACTATACGATTACAGTCGTTCTGGTAACCCAACAAGGCAGGCACTAGAGGATTATATTGCATTGCTTGAGGGTGGTGCACGTGGCTTGGCTTATTCCTCTGGTATGGCAGCGATCTCTAGCACATTCATGCTTCTGTCAGCTGGGGATCATATGATTGTAACCGAAGATGTATATGGCGGAACATACCGCTTACTAAGCAGCATATTAAGTAGGTTTGGAATTGAGAGTACATTTGTGGATATGACTGACTTGGAGCAAGTGAAGGCTGCGTTGAAATCAAATACCAAGGCTGTATATATGGAAACTCCATCCAATCCTACACTTAAAATAACGGACATTGCAGCGGTCACCAACTGGGCAAAAGAACATAACTTATTAACGATGCTCGACAATACCTTTATGACGCCTTATTACCAACGTCCGATTGAAATGGGTGTTGACATTGTTCTGCATAGTGCTACTAAATTTTTGGGTGGACATAGCGATGTACTAGCGGGACTAGCTGTAGCTCGCACAGAGAGTTTAGGAAGACAATTAAAAGTACTGCAAAACGGATTAGGAACGGTACTTGGTGTGCAGGACTGCTGGCTGTTGATGCGTGGTATGAAGACATTGCAGGCGCGTATGAGAGCTAGTGAAGAAAGTGCAGCGGTTCTAGCCGCATGGCTGTCAGGAAGAAAAGATATTACAGGTGTATATTACCCTGGTCTTATTGATCATCCTGGTAGAGAAATTCACGAGAAGCAATCCACTGGGTATGGTGCTGTGGTCTCATTTGATGTAGGTTCAGGAGAACGTGCTAAGCAGGTGCTGAACCGAGTGAAACTTCCGTTAGTTGCGGTTAGCTTAGGAGCAGTAGAGAGTATTTTATCTTATCCAGCAATGATGTCGCATGCGGCTATGCCACCTGAAGTGAGAAGTGCTCGCGGAATTACGGACGGTTTACTTCGCTTCTCTGTTGGACTTGAAGATATTGATGATCTTATTGCTGATTTAGATCAGGCATTTGCGATTTAATTCACATAGTATACAAAGTGTTAGACGCATATGTAACAAGTAACACAGCATCACTATTCATAGTGGTGCTGTGTTTGTGCCTAAATTATGTTAATATGGTTACGTTGGTTTCGAAATCAGGAAGACAATATATATACCAGCATAGTTGAAGGAGGCTGCGAAATATGAGTGCGGTAGACCGGATATTGGATAAAAGACTACGAGGCGAACGCCTTGATTTAGAAGATGGCGTACGATTATTTGAAAGTGATGAAATTGAGAAGTTAGGTCATGCGGCAAATATCATGATGCAACGGGTTCATCCGGACCCGATTACAACTTTTGTTATTGGACGTAATGTCAACTATACGAACGTGTGTGATACATTCTGTACATTCTGTGCTTTTTACCGTATTCCAGGTTCAAGTGAAGGGTATTTACTCCCTGACGAAGTGATTTTCCAGAAAATCAAAGAAACTGAAGATGTCGGTGGTACTGAAATATTGATGCAAGGTGGAACGAATCCTACTTGCCGTTCAATTACTATACAGACTTACTCCGTAATATTAAGCTTCGCTTCCCAAATATAACGATGCATTCATTCTCACCAGCTGAGATTCGTAAAATGCAGGAGGTTTCAGGTCTGTCGCTTGAGCAAGTAGTACGTGAGCTTCGCGAAGCAGGTCTTGACTCCCTTCCTGGCGGCGGTGCAGAGATTCTAGATGACCGTATCCGTAAACAAATCAGTCGTCACAAGGGAACTTGGCGCGATTGGATGGATGTTATGCAGATGGCACATAAAGTGGGTCTGAACACTAGTGCGACGATGGTTATCGGTTTTGGTGAAACGATGGAAGAGCGTGCGTTACATATGCTTCGCATCCGTGATGCGCAGGATCAATGTATCGAGAATAAATATGATTCCAAAGGTTTCTTAGCCTTTATTCCGTTCACATTCCAGCCTGATAACACAGGTCTTAAACGTGAACGCGAAACGCCAGAAGCTTACCTTAAAACAGTAGCAATCGGCCGACTTATGCTTGATAACGTTCCGCACTTACAGTCTTCGTGGGTTACCATGGGACCTGAAGTGGGTAAATTATCACTAAGCTATGGTTGCAATGATTTTGGTAGCACCATGATGGAAGAGAATGTGGTTTCTTCTGCTGGAGCTGTCCATAAAGTGAATATCAATTCAATTCTCGAGTTGATTCGTGAAGCCGGTAAAATTCCAGCCCAACGTAATACTCGTTACGATATTCTTAAGGTATTTAAAGATGGAACACAAGTAGAGCGCGATTTCGTTATGCAGAACTAATTCTATTTTTTTTTTTGTGATAAGCGGGGTCCCAAAAGCCACCCCGAAAGTTTCCAAGGTCTAAAGGGAATGTCTCATTCGTAGAAAATCTACGTACGGGACATTCCCTTTTTATAATTGAGAAATGTTAGCCTGTTTTCCATGAACCCCTTCCGTATATCCCTTCCTCATCAACATATACTTAAGGAGTGATACAGAAAGGAGTGATCTCCATGGAGCTGTTCTGCATTTCAGTACAAACAGCCACCCCGCTTGAGGTGGAGCGTTATAAACAACTTGTGAGTGCCACAAATCAAGATTTACATAGAACGTTCAAGACGTTGAAGACTCGATGTACAGTTCATGAGGAGCGTTCCGTCTGGTTTTGCAGTATAGATGATACACGAGTATTGCAGTCAGATGGTCTTCGGGCTATTTATCATATGGCTGCCGAAGCTGTAGGTTCGTTTATTTTGGAAGCAAAAGAACAGCAACTTGTTGAACATATGCTTGATGATCACTTTGACTTCTCAGATCCGAAGGAAACTGGAAAAATTGTAGCTCATTGTATGCAGATGTTGGTAAAGGGTTCACCTAAGCCTAATGAATCATGGAATCGCCGTTTGAGGTTAATAACGAAGAGTTTAACGGAATGCCTAGAAGGGAATTCGCAGCTAAACGTAGAGGGTTTCCTGACTTTTCGCATGAAGGAATACGGTACAGAGCTTCGTGAAATTGTAGAATATGCGGTTGACGAATTCTTGATGGATCGGCAATATGAAGAATTCGTCGGTCTTCTCAAATATTTTGTATATTTTCAGGAACCAAAGGTGCCTTTAGTTCATATCGTTCATAAGGGCGGACAGGAATTAATGTTGCTTGATGAACACATGAATACGCTGGAGTACAGACATGAAGAAGGGTTAATTATCGAACGGCTGGATCAGCAGGATATGGCTATGGAAGATGCTGTCGTGAGCACTCTTATTTCCATTTCACCCGCTAAAGTGATTATTCACACTCGAGAACCACAAATGCCCGTCATCATGACGCTGCTACAGATCTTCGATGAACGTATTGAAATATGTGGTTATTGCCCAGACTGTAATTCCTATTTCAGAGAAACGGGTAAGATTTGACTTGACGTTCCTGAGAGAGGGACTTATAATAACTCATAATTCGTCAAAAGCTTTGACAAAGACATGATCCAAAGATTCGGACAGTACAGAGAGAGGAAACATGTGGCTGTAAGTTCCTCCTGATTCCACCTTTGGTTTACCCCTTTGTAGCTGCGTTTTTGAAACCTGTTCATTGTATGATGAGTTAGGACAGTAAGAATCGCCGGATCATTACCGTTATCTAATGCTGATGAAGGATATGCTACTATGCTTGCGGTGCTATAATTTGCAAGTGGTACGCAATATTGAATTTGGGTGGAACCACGGGTGATAACACTCGTCCTTACCAGGGATGAGTGTTTTTTTGTGTCTATTGTTGCAGAATGTGAACGAAGAGCGTATACAAGGGAGGAATCATCAACATGGCAGTTAATATTAAATTACCAGATGGATCACAAAGGGAATATGCGGAAGGAAGTACTATAGAGGACGTAGCCGCATCCATTAGCAGTGGACTGAGAAAGAATGCAGCCGCAGGGAAAATGAACGGTGTCGTGGTGGATCTGAATTCGAAGCTTGAAGAAGGTGCATTAATAGAGATCGTTACTCTGGATTCTCCAGAAGGTCTAGAAGTTATGCGTCATAGTACAGCTCATCTTATGGCACAGGCGGTTAAGCGCTTGTTCGGAGCAAATGAAGTTAAACTCGGCGTAGGACCTGTCATTGAAGATGGTTTTTATTATGACATGGACTTAGAGCACCCTCTTAATCCTGAAGATTTGCAAAAGATTGAGAAGGAAATGGAACGCATTATTAACGAAAATTTGCCAATCACACGTAAAGAAGTTAGCCGCGCAGAGGCACTAGCCTTATTTACTGAAATGGCTGATCCATATAAAATTGAATTGATTGAAGCTCTACCAGAGGATAGTGTTATCTCCCTCTACGAGCAAGGTGAGTTTGTCGACTTATGCCGTGGACCGCATTTACCTTCTACATCTAAGATTAAAGTATTCAAACTGATGAACGTAGCGGGTGCATACTGGCGGGGGGACAGCAAGAATAAAATGCTGCAACGCATTTATGGTACTGCATTTATGAAGAAGGATCAGCTTGCTGAGCATCTGCATCTTCTGGAAGAAGCTAAGAAACGTGATCACCGTAAATTAGGTAAAGAGCTTGAAATTTTCACTTTCTCTCAGCTTGTTGGACAAGGCTTACCCATGTGGTTACCTAAAGGTGCTAAGCTACGTCGTACATTAGAACGTTATATCGTGGACCTTGAAGAAAGCTTGGGATATCAGCATGTGTACACACCTGTACTTGGTAATGTGGAGTTGTACAAGACATCTGGACACTGGGAGCACTACCAAGATGATATGTTCCCGAAAATGGTACTGGATAACGAAGAACTAGTGCTTCGTCCGATGAACTGCCCGCATCACATGATGGTCTATAAGAGTGACATGCACAGCTACCGCGATCTTCCGATCCGTATTGCTGAGCTTGGCATGCAGCACCGTTATGAAATGTCTGGTGCATTAACAGGCTTACATCGTGTACGTGCAATGACACTGAATGATTCCCATATCTTCTGTCGTCCGGATCAAATTAAAGAAGAATTCATGCGTGTTATCCAGCTCATCACTAAGGTGTATGATGACTTTGGTATTAAAGATTTCCGTTTCCGTTTGTCCTATCGTGATCCAGCAGATACAGAGAAGTATTTCCCGAATGACGCGATGTGGGAAATGTCTCAGCGTATGCTGCGTGAAGTTGTGGAAGAAGCCGGTATCCCATTCTTCGAAGCCGAAGGCGAAGCTGCCTTTTACGGTCCGAAATTGGACGTGCAGATCCGTACTGCATTAGGCAAGGAAGAAACATTGTCTACTGTACAATTGGACTTTTTGCTTCCTGAACGTTTTGAGCTTGAGTACGTAGGTGATGATGGACAGAAGCACCGTCCAGTCGTTATTCACCGAGGCATCTTGGGTACAATGGAACGTTTTACTGCCTTCTTGCTTGAGAATTTTGCAGGTGCCTTGCCACTATGGCTTTCTCCAGTACAAGTTAAAGTGATTCCAGTTTCTACTGCGTTTGAAGATTACGCTAAGCAAGTTGCAGAGAAACTGCAGTTAGCAGGTATTGCCGTTGAAGCTGATTTACGCAATGAGAAGATGGGCTATAAGATCCGTGAAGGACAATTGGAAAAGATTCCATATATGTTCATTATCGGTGAGAACGAAATGAATGATTCCAGCGTGTCTATCCGTAAACGCGGCGAAGGCGATATTGGTGCAGTTAAGTTAGATGAAGCTGTATCACGCCTTAGACAAGAAATTTCAGAGCATGTTATTTTTTAAATAACGCTGCTTAAATAAGGTTTAATGCTAGTAAATAAATCCTCTGCAGAAGTGACGGTGTTCACTTCACATGTATAAATGATTGGTCATATGGACATCCTCGCTAGTAAGGGGGAGGTATAAATATGATTCAATCTAAAACATGGCAGAGGATTTTATTATGGGTGTTTCTTTTCGGTATGGTTATTCTCATAGGGAAACAACCGACTTTACATGCATCAGCGTCATCGTTTACTTCGGTGCTAACATATGGCAGTCAAGGGGATAAGGCTGTAAATACGATGGCAAGTGCGCAACAGGATTATGCAATGAAGCCTTTGAAATATGCGCTAAGTCCTGTAATGTTTAAGATTTCAGAAAAGAAGAAGTCAGAGACGGTTCAGAGTTCTGATTTTGTTATGAAAGCCGCACCCAAGTATATGATTAATACAGTCAAGCCTAAAGCAGCAGTGAAAGACCCGCGGAAAACCTATGGCCCATCAGTATCGGTTATTGCTCCGAACCATACTCAGGTCATTCGGACTGTAAAAGTGATGGCAACTGGCTACACAGCGGGATACGAATCGACAGGCAAACGCCCCACACATCCGCAGTATGGTATCACCTATTCCGGTGTGAAGGTTCGTCGAGACAAGAATCAAGTGTCCACGATTGCAGCAGATCCGAAGTATTTCCCACTCGGAACGATTTTGTATATCCCGGGATATGGTTATGGTGTAGTTGCCGATACAGGTTCAGCTATTAAAGGACATAAGATTGACTTGTATTTTGCCACGACCAAGCAGGTGTTTAAAGAATGGGGCAAAAAAGAGGTTGAAGTGCTTGTTGTTAAGCATGGTAACGGCAAATGCGATGAGAAGCTTATAAAGACTTTAGGAAAAGCTATTCAAACCTATAAGACACTTCCATCTGAATTATTGGAAAAGGTCATTTAAATAAAGCCTGCTCCTCCCTTTCGATATTGAATGGGCGGGGGCAGGCTTTTTCTTTCAACATACTGTATAGATTTAAGCCAATGATCACATAATACGGACTGGGGGAAGAAGCACCCCGCTTCAAGTTTGCCAAATTGCCAAGCTTAAAGGGAGGTGAATCCACATGCCAAAACAAAAGAAAGTACAGGACAACTACTCAACTCCGAATGAAAAGTACAATGAAGAATTTGGTGAAGAGAATTCTGCAACCAATGCTAGCTCGAATGGAAGCGCGAAGGCTCAAAACTACAAAACACCGGATGAGAAGTTCAATGCTGAATTTCAAGAAAAAAACTCCGGGTCCAACAAATAATAAAGTTCTATAAACAAAAATGTCCGCCTATTGGCGGGCATTTTTGTGTGTACATAATCCATAAAAATCCATTTGTCTCCGTCTCTAGACCGAGGACGAAATCCATCCCGCGCCGCTGTTTAAAGCGTAGCTTTGTATTGTACACTGAACGTAACAATGAAAGTAGCTAAAGGGGAGTAGACGTTATGCAGAAAAAATGGGCGGATCGGTTGTTTGGCGGATTGCTACTGATCGGTGTTGGAGTCCTATTTATGCTGGATGTGCTAAATGTAATTGATATCAGTATCGGTGATATATTTTCAACCTACTGGCCTCTGATCCTGATTCTGCTGGGAGTTCGTGAATTGTTAAAGGGTCGGAAAAATTTCGCAGGAGCTGCGGTCTTGATTCTAGTCGGAACTTATTTCTTAGGACAAGAACAGGGTTGGGGATTTAGTGTAGGGGGATTATTCAAAATTGCACTTCCCGTACTACTTATTATTGGTGGACTTAATGTGTTATTTAAGTCGAATGACTCTAGACCTTCATCACCCAAAGTGAAACGTAAGGAAGATATTGAGATTATACCTGATCCACCTGAGCCTGTAGATATGACGGCGGAGTCCACGCTAGATCAGCAATTTGAAGAGAAATTTGGAATTCCTTTTCAAGAAAGAGCGAAAGATAAAGAACATATAAATGTTCGTCCAAAGCGCGAAT
This sequence comes from Paenibacillus pini JCM 16418, assembly GCF_000576305.1. Classification (GTDB taxonomy): domain Bacteria; phylum Bacillota; class Bacilli; order Paenibacillales; family Paenibacillaceae; genus Paenibacillus_AQ; species Paenibacillus_AQ pini. The sequence goes on from NZ_BAVZ01000001.1 coordinate 149,793, forward strand.
TCATTAACTTGGATAAAGAGGATTATCATCCATTCGCCGAGGATGATGACTACGACGAGGACGATGATGATTTCCATGACATGAAGAAACGTTTGAAAAAACAATATAAAGAAAATTACAAGTCACACTACAAACGTTTCAAGCATGAAGCTAGAGAACATAGACGGAATGGGCGTCCAACCGTCACGGTTGATTGGGATGACAGCGATTATGGACCAGGTCATGAACGTGAGGGTGGGAGTACAAATCGCTCTTCCTTCATTGGCGATATTCATGTGGGCCGTGAATACTTCCAGCTTAAGAATACGAACATATCCCAATTTATTGGTGATTCGGTACTTGATCTAACAAATGCTCAAATTCCATACGGAGAAACAAAAATTAACCTATCTGCCTTTATTGGAGACATTAAAGTATACGTGCCGCATGATGCTGATTTAGGAATACGCGTGAATTCAAGTTCTTTTATAGGTGATATGACCATTATTGGTGAAACACGTAGTGGATTTATGAGTAACGTGGATATTAAAACACCTTATTATAAAGAAGCAAGTAAAAAAATTAAAATTAATGTCAGTGCATTTATTGGCGATATTAAAGTGAACAGAGTAGGTTAGAGCGGATGAGTATATTTAAAAATACAAAATGGGCGCTATGGATCTACTTTGTAGTCATGGGACTGATGATGAGCATCATGCTTTACATCGGTAATGATACCGGATATCTAACTATTCATGGAACCTGGGTCTGGGTATATCTCAGCTTAGGTTTCCTACTGTTTTCTATTATTGTGGGATACATGGCTGGTCAGCGGATTCAACGGCAGATCGATGTGCTGGAACTAAATATGCTTCAGGTAGCCAAAGGGAACTTATCCGTGCGTATTATTGAATCTGATGATCCTACATTTACACGTGTATACCATGAATTCAACAACTTGATGGATGCCATGGAGAATAAGATGAAGCTCCTTCAGCGTCTTGGTGAACAGGAAGTCGTTGAACAGGAGAGAGCAGCCGAATCAGCTGTGTTGGAAGAACGTAGACGCATGGCAAGAGACTTACATGATACGGTTAGTCAGCAGCTTTTTGCTATACATATGTCGGCTTCTTCACTTCCTAAGGTGCTAGAGAAGAATGCGGATCAAGGTCGAATCGTTCTTGAACAATTAATTACGATGTCTCAAATGGCGCAGAAGCAAATGCGCGCACTCATCGCTCAGCTTCGTCCAGTGGAACTTGAAGATAAGAGTTTGGAAGAAGCGCTTGAAGTATGGTTCCCGGATTATTGCCGCCAGAACGGGCTGAAGGGTATGAAAGAAGTCGAGCTACAAGGTGAAATGTCGGAAGCGATTGAACATCAGCTGTTTCTCATTATTCAGGAAGCAGTCGCTAACATTGTAAAGCACGCAAGTGCACGCCTTGTAAGTATGTCGCTTCGCGAAGAAGCTAAACAGGTCGTACTTAGCATCAGTGATGATGGTCAAGGCTTCGATATTGTGCCTCATAAGCAAGGATCATATGGTCTTTCAACCATGAGGGAACGTGCCGAAAAACTTGGAGGACAGGTCGAAGTGTTAAGCAAACAGGGATCAGGAACGACGATTCGTGTACATATTCCCAAGTTTGATCAGGGAAAAGAAGAACAGAAGTAAATGCTAGAAAGGGAGAAGGCTACCTATGGAAGGAACCAATATTAAGGTACTCATAGTAGATGATCATGACATGGTGCGGATGGGGCTTAAAACATATTTGATGCTAGAGCCTAAATTTGAGGTTGTTGGTGAAGCTGAGCATGGCGGTAAAGTGATGGACTTGCTTCGTGATGCTGCTCCGGATTCTTTTCCTGATTTGATTCTGATGGATTTAATGATGCCAGTGATGAACGGAGCGGAGACCACACGCGCGGTACTTGCACAATATCCAACCATGAAAATTGTAATATTAACAAGTTTTCTGGAGGATGAACTGGTTGTTGATGCAATTGAAGCGGGAGCCTAAGCTATGTACTTAAAACGGTATCTGCTGAGGAGTTAATTTATGCGCTTCAGGGGGCATATCGTGGAATGCCTGTGATGACTGGCGACGTATCTCAGGCATTAACGCGTGGAATTAGGCAACGAACGGTTAAAGGCGATAATACAGGTCTTACAGAGCGGGAGAAAGAGGTTATTTTACTCATTGCAGAAGGAAAGAATAATAAGGATATTGCCGAGGAACTCCACATAAGTATTAAGACAGTCAAAACACATGTAAGTAATTTGCTGATGAAATGTGAGCTTGAAGATCGTACGCAATTGGCTATTTATGCCCATCGTAAGGGATGGGTTCTTAACTGAAGATACATTCTAGTATATTTTGCCTATGTTTTATCTCCTTTTTAATTGTTTTTAATCTGTCATTAAGGTTTATAGTACATGATATAAACAGTTAAACAATATCCCTTGGCAAATACGTGTTTTAAGGGACAGGAGGCATAAATTATGGATGAAAGAAATACTAGATCCGGTGAGCCGGACAATCAGTTCGAGAATGATACAGTTAAACGCCGTGAGTCTTCAGAATCAGGTTCATCATATTACTCCTACGGTCCCTTCAAATCTTTAGATTCACAAAACACAGAACAGCATGGTATTGACGGATATGAACCACAAACACCTGAGGTCGAAATAACACCGCCTCAACCTGTAAAAACCTTGCCAGCTGTTAGTCGTTTTCAATCCGGTGGTGACTCCGGTAATAACGGAAATGGTTCAGGAGGTTCTGGTAATGGGGGCAAGGGGAACTGGCAATATAACGACCGCCCTAAGAGCTCAGTGAAAACAATTTTAATTTCGTTCCTAGCCGGTATGGTCGTGATCACGGCTTTGATGATTACATCGGATCGCATGAACTTATTTACGCCAGATACAGCACTCAGTTCCAATAATCAACCAAGCACCACGGTATCGGCTCAGCCCGATACGAGCACTAGCAGTAAAACCGCTACAACATCCTTGCCACTCTCTAAACCTACCGATGTATCGGGTGTTGTGAAGGAAGCTGGACCAGCGGTTGTGAAAATTGAGACTCTTGTGAAATCTGGAAAGAACTCAAGCTCGCAGTCTAATCCGTACTCTAATGATCCATTCTCATATTTCTTCGGGAATCAGTCCGATGGAAATAGCAATGGGGGTTCATCAAATTCCGGATCGGATTCACAGTCTGATTCCTCCAAACTTGTTCCTTACGGAATTGGCTCGGGTTTCATCTATGATAAAGCGGGATACATTCTGACGAATGAGCATGTTATTGAGAATGCGGATGTCATTCAAGTAACGATTGAAAATGATAAGAAGATCTATGAAGCAAAATTGCTCGGTTCAAGTAAGGAACTCGATCTAGCAGTTCTGAAAATTGAGGGTACTGATTTTCCAACCGTTCCTCTTGGTAATTCAGCTAATGCCAAAGTTGGTGAACCTGTTGTAGCGATCGGTAACCCACAAGGCTTTGACCATACTGTAACCTCTGGGGTACTGAGTGCGAAAGAACGTAGCATCGATATTAGCGAAGAGTCCGGTAGCGGCACACGTAAATATCTACATTTGTTACAAACCGATGCTTCTATTAATCCAGGTAACTCTGGAGGACCTCTACTTAATTTGAATGGTGAAGTCATTGGTATGAACGTGGCAGTAAGTGCAGATTCCCAAGGGATCGGATTCGCCATTCCAACCAGTACCATTAATGAGGTAGTAGATAAACTGAAGAACAATCAAGAAATTCCGAAAGAACCATCTCCTTTCCTCGGTGCAAGTCTTATGACGCTGACGGATGAAGTTGGTAAGCAAATGGGTACGACGGTGAAAGAAGGATCTGTTGTTGCAGAAGTATTATTTAAATCACCTGCTTACGAGGCGGATCTTCGCCCATACGACATTATTACAGGTGCCAATGGAACAGCTTACAAGACGAACACGGATCTGATTGCTTTTGTACAGAAGCAAAAAGTTGGAGACAAGGTAACTTTAAATGTCGTTCGTAATAATAAAAAGCTTGATCTTGAAGTTACGATTGGCGATAAGAATAAATTTACAGAAGTATCAACAGGTACCAATGGTAATTCAGGTCAATAATTAGAATGGTTTGAATAACAGCGGAAGGGAACTCCCCTTCCGCTGTTATTCGTAAAGATGGATTAGTAAAATTAAACGAATACAATATATACTATAATTTAGAGAAACCAAAGCGATAAAGGAGCAACTATCCATGCGATCAACCATTCTAATTATTGATGATGACGAGAAAATTATTTCAATGCTACGACGCGGACTTGCTTTTGAAGGTTATGATGTTGTGACTGCAAGTAATGGTGCGGAAGGTTTAAAAGCAATTCTAAGCGGCGATCCCGATTTAGTCGTTCTTGATATTATGATGCCTCAGGTGGATGGCTTTGAAGTCTGCCGCCGCCTGCGTGAAGCAGGGAGCCGGATGCCTATTCTGATGCTTACAGCAAAGGATGAAATTGAGCATCGTGTAAAGGGTCTGGATATGGGAGCGGATGATTATTTAGTGAAACCGTTCGCACTTGAAGAATTGCTTGCGCGTGTCCGGGCATTGCTTCGTCGTAAGCCAGAACAAAATGGAATGGAAGATCAGCGTCTCATGTATGAGGACGTCGTGCTTGATGTTGATTCACGTGAGGTTCTGCGTAGTGGGAAGAGAGTTGAGCTAACAGCTAAGGAATTTGAACTCCTTCACTTGTTTATGCAGAATCCCAAGCGTGTTCTCTCCCGCGATTTAATTATGGACAAGATATGGGGCTATGATTATAGTGGAGAGTCAAACGTACTGGAAGTATATATTGCGATGCTTCGTCAGAAAACCGAAGAACATGGAGGCAAGCGTCTAATTCAGACCATCCGTGGAGCGGGATATATCCTTAGAGGGGACTTATAAATATGTCCATACGTTTACGATTAACTGCGTGGTATACGGCGATCTTAGCAATGACTATGATTTTATTCGGCTCGTTAATTTATGGAGTCATTCATTTCAATACGTATAACGAAGTTAAAAAACGACTTATTCTACAATCTAATAAAATTGAAAAGCCTTCGATTCAAATTAATTTACCTCAAGGAACATTAGATCTAAACATCGTGTTACCTAGTGATTTTTTAGCAGCACAAATGTTTGTCCAACTTCATAACTATACCAATGGCGAGACAAAGCTCACCAATAATCTAATTGAAATGAAGACAAAATTACCTATTCCAAATATTAAAGATGTAGATCAGGCCGTAGGCTTTAAACAGGTAATGATAAAAAATAATCCTTTTATGGTTTATCAAAAATCGTTAATTTTAGAAGGTCAAACGGTAGGCTTCTTACAAGTGGCAGCATTTACCGGTTCGGAAGCAAGTTTGTTAACAAGACTTCGAAATATACTGGTTCTGGGTTCGACAATGATGGTTATTATTGCATCGACATTAGGCTTGTTTCTTGCCCGGAAATCGATGAGGCCTATAGAGAATGTTATTGAAGCAGCAAGCCGGATTCAGAATGGATCGGATCTTAGTGTTCGTATTGAATACGATGGACCTCAGGATGAGATTGGACAGCTGATTGATACTGTTAATAGCATGCTTGGGCGTATGGAGGGCTTTTATAAAGAATTAGAGGACTCTTATGCGATGCAGCGTAGGTTCGTATCTGATGCTTCACATGAGCTGCGAACGCCACTCACGACTATTCGTGGTAATGTGGATCTATTGCAAAAGATGTGGTCTAAGGACGGAGACGAACGCCCGAATCTAGATGAAGAGACTCTGAATCAAATGTCACTGGAGGCTGTAAGTGATATTGCGGATGAATCGAAACGAATGACCAGACTTGTCGCCGATATGCTCTCACTTGCTCGTGCAGATACGGGAAGGACCTTCGAGAAAGAGCCTGTACCTTTAGAAATTCTTGTTGAAGAAGTGGCACGGCGTGCGAATCTATTACCACATGAAGCGGAGTGGGTCACGGGAGATTTTTCAATTCTAAATGGAATTTATGTAAGTGGTAACAAAGATTATATGCAGCAGATGCTATTTATATTTATTGAGAACGCTTTTAAATACACACCAGAGGGTAAAGTAACGTTCGATGCCTTCATTTATAAAAATCAGGTCGGTATTCGTGTCGCTGATACGGGGATTGGTATGAACAAGGATGAGGTTCCGCATATCTTTGATCGGTTCTATCGTGCAGATCAATCTAGAGGAATGACCGAAGGAATTGGCCTAGGATTGTCCATAGCTAAATGGATTATTGATGAATTACAGGGTTCTGTGGAAGTGGTTACAACGATGGATGAAGGTACAACCTTTATTATATGGCTTCCGATTGTCTTTCCCGTCCCTCTCGAATAGGGTATAATAGTGAGAGTTTGAAGCATCAAGAAAGCAGGTGTATACCCATGGAAGTCGTTAAAATTTCGCCGCGGGGCTATTGCTACGGTGTAGTTGACGCGATGGTGCTTGCGCGCCAAGCAGCTCAGAACCTAGATTTACCCCGGCCTATATATATTCTTGGCATGATTGTTCATAACAGCCATGTGACGAACTCTTTTGAAGATGAGGCATTATTACGCTTGATGGCCCTAATCGATTGGAAATTTTGAGTCAAGTCGAGAGTGGTACAGTTATCTTCACTGCTCATGGAGTGTCTCCTGAAGTGCGGAAGCTTGCTCGTGACAAAGGACTTACGACAGTGGATGCTACATGCCCTGACGTGACGAAGACACATGACTTAATTCGTGATAAGGTGGCTGAGGGATATGAGGTCATCTATATCGGTAAGAAAGGTCACCCAGAGCCTGAAGGGGCAATTGGCATTGCACCAGAGCATGTTCATTTGATCGAGAAGGAAGAAGAAATTAGTAAGCTGAATATCACTGCTTCACGTATCATCATTACGAATCAGACGACAATGAGTCAGTGGGATATAAGGGTAATCATTAAGGGACTACTTGAACTCTTTCCGTCCGCAGAGGTTCATAATGAGATTTGCCTTGCAACACAAATTAGACAAGAAGCTGTTGCTGAACAGGCTAATCAAGCTGAATTAGTAATTGTTGTCGGTGATCCCCGCAGTAACAATTCGAATCGTCTAGCTCAGGTATCAGAGGAAATTGCTAATGTTCCTGCACACCGGATATCGGATATAAGTGAACTAAACCGGGAATGGCTCGAAGGCATTACGAAGGTGGCTGTAACCTCGGGTGCTTCGACGCCTACACCACTTACGAAAGAAGTAATTACCTATCTCGAACAGTATGATCCTGCTAACCCAGATACATGGGAACTGAAGCGTACTGTGAATATGAGTAAGTTATTACCTCCAGTTAAAGCAAAGAACAAAGTCTAAATAAGGACACAAATGAAGCGGGCCTCTCTTAATGAGTGGCTTGCTTTTTATATTTGGATGAAGTAAACCTTGACGCGGATTAAAAAACCGTGTATATTTACTTTAGTTATTAAAAGCATAGAAGCACAAAAGCTTAAAAGCGAACACGCGTCTAAGCAATGTGGTACTGACTGTCATTATGTACTCATGCGCTTGAATTAAATTTATGATGAACGTATATATTTTGTTTTTATAAAGAAGGGAATGGTCTAAATGATCGTCATTACATCAAATTCAACACCAGAAGAGCAAATTCAGGATATCGTCCGGTTTATCGAAACACATGATTTGAAAGCCTCAGTTTCACGCGGGACAGATCGCACAGTCATCGGACTAGTAGGAGTAGTAGATCCTAAAATAGGGGAGCATTTGCGTCAAATGAAGGGTGTGGAGAACGTCGTTAAGATTACAAAATCATATAAACTTGCCAGTCGGGATTTCCATCCGGAAAATACAGTCATTGATATTAAAGGGATTAAAATTGGCGGAGATGAGTTAGTCGTTATGGGCGGACCTTGCGCCGTGGAATCACCAGAACAGATTGATGAGATAGCTGCACTTGTAAAGGCAGCAGGTGGTCAGGTACTGCGGGGTGGGGCATTCAAGCCGCGTACAGGACCATATAGCTTCCAAGGAGTAGGCGTTGAAGGTCTGATTATGATGGCGGAAGCAGGAAAGAAACATGGTCTGCTTACGATTACTGAAGTAATGACACCTGAATACGTAGATATATGCGCTGAGTATGCAGATATTTTACAAATCGGTACACGTAATATGCAAAACTTCGATTTGTTACGTAAATTAGGAACATGCGGAAGACCTGTACTTCTTAAACGCGGATTCAGTGCAACCTATGATGAACTGTTAAATGCTGCCGAATATATTCTTGCAGGTGGAAATCCTGATGTCATGCTGTGTGAGCGCGGTATCCGGACATTTGAAACCTATACACGTAACACACTCGATTTGACTGCAATTCCTGTCTTACAGCAGCTGAGCCATCTACCTGTAATTTCCGATCCAAGTCATGGTACAGGACGTCGTGAGCTCGTTGAGCCGATGTGCAAGGCATCAGTGGCTGCAGGAGCAAATGGATTAATCGTTGAAATGCATACCGATCCAGACAACTCGATGACTGGTGATGGAGTTCAATCTTTATTCCCTGATCAATTTGCTGGGTTACTCAAGGATTTGGAGAAATTGGCTCCGATTGTGGGTCGCACCTTTAATACAGCTAAAGAACCAGCCGAGTTCTTTCCCGGCCGTCCTTAAAGCCTAAAATTGTTCGGATTATGAAAAACCCTTAATTTCGGTCAAAAAACCGATTATTTAGGGTTTTTTTGGCATATATGACCTGATAACAATTAAAAAATGTAAGGATACCTAACATCAATTACAAAAATACCTGACATAGATATTGACGATGTCAGGTTTGGCGTTTTATAATGACGACATAAATCATTAGATGCTGAACGTTTGCGCGATGTATACGGCTTAATGTTCGGAAATTGGGAGGAAGAGAGCATGTCGGTTGAAAAAGTACTAAAAACAATTCAGGATAACAAGATTGAATGGGTGGATTTTCGTTTTGTAGATTTGGCTGGTCGTGCGCACCATATTTCTTTACCTGCTAGCGAAGTAGATGAAGAAACGTTTGTTAACGGGGTAGCATTTGATGGCTCTTCCATTGCTGGTTTCCGTGGAATCGAAGAATCCGACATGGTTATGATGCCTGATCCGACTTCGGTTTTTATCGATCCTTTCACAGCACACCCTACTATTAATATTATGTGTAATATTTATACACCGGACGGCGAACGTTATGAGCGTGATCCACGCAGCATCGCGGCAAAAGCTGAGGAATATTTACAAACAACTGGCCTCGGAACTGCAGCTTACTTTGCACCTGAATCCGAATTTTTCATTTTTGATGATGTACGTTATGAGAGTGGTATGAATAGTTCTTCTTTCTTCGTTGATTCTGAGGAAGCAGCTTGGAATACGAACCGTAAAGAAGAAGGCGGTAACCTTGGATTCAAAATTGGTGTGAAGGGTGGCTATGTTCCAGTAGCTCCAATTGACACACAACAGGATATCCGTAGCGAAATGTGCCGTTTGTTGGAAGAAGCAGGGCTGCGCATTGAACGTCACCATCATGAAGTGGCAACAGCAGGTCAAGCTGAAATCAATTTCCGTTTTGATACACTTAAGAAAACAGCAGACAATCTGCTGCTATACAAATATATTGTTCACAACACAGCACGTCAGTATGGGAAAGTAGCTACGTTCATGCCGAAACCAATTTTTGGTGATAACGGAAGTGGTATGCACGTTCACCAATCCATCTTCAATGGCGACATTCCTTTGTTCTATGAAAAAGGTGGCTATGCTAATCTTAGCGAGATGGCTCTTCATTACATCGGAGGTATCTTGTACCATGCTCCCGCACTCCTTGCGATGACGAATCCTTCTACAAACTCATTCAAACGTCTAGTACCTGGATATGAAGCACCTGTTAACCTTGTATTCTCTAAAGGAAATCGTTCTGCAGCTGTACGTATTCCAGTGGCTGCTGTAACGCCTAAAGGCTGCCGCATAGAATTCCGTACACCAGACTCAACAGCTAATCCATATCTAGCTTTCTCAGCGATGCTGATGGCAGGTATTGATGGTATCAAACGTAAAATTGATCCAGTAGAGCTTGGTTATGGACCAATGGACACGAACATTTACGAGCTAGCAGAAGATAAGAAATCACAAATCCGTAGCGTTCCTGGTACGCTAGATGAAGCACTAGATGCTTTGAAAGCTGATTACGAATTCCTGCTTGAAGGTGAGGTTTTCACCAAAGAATTTATCGAAAACTTTATTGAACTTAAGCGTGGAGAAGCTAAAGCAGTAGCTATTCGGGTTCATCCGCACGAGTATGGTTTGTACTTCGACTGCTAATCTGAAGTTGATGTGCTAAAGCTATAGTAGGCAATCCCGCAGGTCAGAAATGGACCTAGCGGGATGCCTTTTTGATTTTAGTTTGCATGAAAATAATACTTTGTGCTTTTTGGTACTTGATGCACCCTAGGTTTACTGCTATCATTGCCATAATATATTTAGATTCAGAGAGAGGATGGGGAGTTAATCATGACGAAAAGAGCTTATAACTTTAATGCAGGACCGGCAGCATTGCCACTAGAGGTTCTAGAACGTGCACAAGCTGAAATTGTAGATTTCCGTGGGACAGGCATGTCCATTATGGAGATGTCTCATCGCGGTAAAGTATACGAGGAAGTGCATAATGAAGCGCAAAGCAGACTGCTATCTCTTATGGGTAACCCGAAGGGTTATAAAGTTCTGTTCTTACAAGGCGGAGCAAGCACTCAGTTTTCTATGATCCCTATGAATTTTCTGACTGAAGGTAAGACCGGAAGCTATGTCATTACGGGTAGCTGGGGAGCTAAGTCCATCAAAGAAGCGAAGTTATTTGGTGAGACTCACGTTGCAGCATCAACTGAAAATGACAAATTCATGTCTGTACCTGATCTAAAGAGTATTGAAGTTCCAGAGAATGCAGCATATTTGCATCTTACTTCTAATGAGACGATTGAAGGAAATCAGTTCCAGCAATATCCATCAACGGGTAATGTTCCACTTATTGTGGATATGTCTAGTGATATACTTAGCCGGAACATTGATATCACACCATTTGGCATGATTTATGCAGGAGCGCAAAAGAATCTTGGTCCGTCAGGTGTCACCGTTATCATCGCTCGTGAAGAACTAATTGCAGAGTCACCTAAGAATATACCAACGATGCTTCGTTACGATACACATTATAGCAACAACTCACTCTACAATACACCGCCATCCTACTCTGTATATCTGGTTAACGAAATGTTGAAATGGATTGAGGAGCAAGGTGGGACAGCTGAACTTGAGAAGGTAAACCGCAAGAAAGCTGCGCTTATTTATGATACAATAGACAGAAGTGAAGGCTTCTTCCAGGGGCCAGTACATCCAGACAGCCGTTCAATCATGAATGTTACCTTCAAAATCGGCTCCGAGGAATTGGAGAAGCAATTTATTAAAGAAGCTGAGCAAGAGGGCTTCGTTGGTTTGAAGGGTCATCGCAGCGTTGGCGGATTCCGTGCCTCGATTTACAATGCCGTCCCGTATGAGAATTGCAAAGTTCTGGCTGAGTTCATGACTCATTTTAAGCAAAAACACGCTTAATGCCAGTTGATTATGCATTCGTTAACCGGATGCTTGGCCTTCGCCCTTTAAGGGTGGAGGCTTTTTATATGTTGAATAATATCCACCCTGGAAGTTTAAGCTGAAAAAGAATACGAAATGGAGTGTGTATACACATATGGCATTACATATTGTACTTGTCGAGCCAGAAATTCCGGCGAATACGGGGAATATTGCCCGAACCTGTGCAGCAACAGGAGCTCATTTGCATCTAGTGCGTCCACTGGGATTCCGTACAGATGATGCAACGATGAAGCGTGCGGGGCTTGATTACTGGTATGCGGTTAACATTGAATATCATGATTCATTTGCTGAGGTTCAAGAGAAGTATGCCGGAAGTCGCTTCTTTTACGCAACTACGAAGGCTGATAAAAGATATAGTGATTTCAAATTTCAGGATGAGGACTTTTTAGTGTTCGGAAAAGAAACAAAGGGTCTACCTCCAGAACTGATTGCAGCTAATCCGGAGACCTGTATTAAGATGCCAATGAGTGATAAAGTTCGCTCACTGAATCTGTCAAATTCAGCAGCTATCATGGTCTATGAAGCGTTACGTCAGTTGGATTTTCCAGGAATGGAATGATAATTTGTCACCTTTTAAAATAAAATGTTAAAAATAAAATCGATTAGCAGGATTCGACATCCTCACATCGAACTATTATTAAAGACCCATATTTTGAGGATTTGAAGGTATTTTGAAATATCTGTGGAGTACTTTCTAATCACTTACGCATTGGAATAGCTAATAGGAGAGGTGTACTTCTTTATGAAACCTGCTGGTGTTGTACGCAAGGTAGATCAGCTGGGGAGAATTGTCTTACCCAAATCTTTAAGAAAAAGGTATCAAATGAACGAGGGGGATCCTGTTGAAATTTTAGTTCAAGGGGATCATATTATTCTGGAACGTTACCGCCCGAAATGTGTTTTCTGTGGATCAATGGAAGAAGTTAGCGAATTTAAAGATCGTTATATCTGTGGACAATGTCAGTCAGATATGATTTCGCTTCAGAAGCACGCATAATAAGGTCATATGCGGCATTGCGATATAATCGTAATGTCGCATATTTAGTTTTGTAACCAAAAAAGAGGCTTCCTACTTGAGGAAGTCTCTTTGCCATTACAGCCCTTTGGTTTTATCTTCGTTGTAAGATGCGGTGAAGATGCCGGTAAGGAAGAGAACGAGAACCAGCGTAATAATCCAGAACGTTAATGAAAAAGACATCAAATCCACCTCCTGCTTACTTATCTCTATTATTATACCCAGAGATTGCAAAAAAATAAATGAATATCTGATCTTATTTATAAAATACGAAATGTGTAGGAACTGGTCTTAAGTTTCCGTCGGAAGGCTTGTTCACAACTCTTCCGTTGAGGATTAGAGAAGATGAGCCTCCTCCATCTAGATTGTAAGCATCAGAGACGCCTAACCCATACATTTTGTCCTGTAGCTCTTGTAGTGTCGCTCCTGAACTTCCGTTCTCATTATACCCATCTGCGACGATGATTAGCAGCTGATCATCCTTATAATTGCCAATGACAGTTCGTGGAGCTCTTAACGGTGACACTTTCCATTTTTCAGGAATGCCCATCTTTTGTCCACTCTTCAGAAGAACAGGAACAAACGTAGCGCCGAAACGGGGCTGTAGACTATCCAGTTCTTGCTTATTATAAAACTTACCGCCGATTAGCTTTCCCGTTTTATCGAGTCCTACGAATGATAAGTCTTTGAAGCTAGACTGAAAGCCGGTAAGATACTGTCCATTCAAGACGGTCGTGCTAAGTGGATACCGTTTATTCCCATCATCGGCAAATCCGCCTGCGTTAATGCCAGCTGTCGCTCCCAGTCTCTGCACCGCTTGCATAGTTGTTTCCGCTCCGCCGAGGTTATCTTTGCCAAGGCTCATTTGCATGGCGGAAGGGTCTTTAAGCTTGACTTTCATCGCATACCCTTTATAACTTCCCGGATTTACTTTGTATAATTCAATACGAATACGCTTCGTATTAATCTGTTCATAAGGAACGCCAAGACGGTTTGTAATTCTACGATTATAAATAAGTGCTGGTCGTTCTGCCTGTACTTGAGCTGTAGTTACAATGGATGACATGGTCGATGTCGTCTGTTTATAAAGTGTAGACGTCTTGCGAATCGATGAAATGGTTACTTTGGCGGTCTTGTCCGCTTGTTCCAACTGTTCTTTAATCAATGCAGTTTCGCTTTGAAGCGTCTTGCTTGGCACCAGCTGTTCTCCGTTTAACGGAAGTTTCGGAGGCTGGTGAAAGATGAGCATAAATAAGAAAAGTCCTATAAAAGGTGCAGTTGTTAGCAGGAAAAAACGATTCAATTGTTTGATTTCCATACTCATTTCAGCAAATCCATCTGTTTCTGCAGTGTATTGAGTTGCTTCTTGACCTCACTCAGCTGCGTATATAGCTTATTGCTATTATCTGTTTTATTTGTAGCATTATCCTTCGTGAAAGTAAGTAGTTCGTTAAAAGACTGTACTTTATTCTCGAGTTCCTGCACCTCTGCTGAAAGCGTGGTAAGCTTCGCTTCATAACTTTTCTTAAGAATGCTTATTTGTTGGCGGTTATCCGCCTGAAGTTGCTGGAGCATGTCCTGCTTCATATGATTGCTATACCAATAGGCAGCGCTTATGCCAAGACCAATCAGCACAATCCATACGAGCAGTACCCATTTTACGGAAGGCCCCTTCCTCGTATTGGTTGATGCTCGATAGGGTTTGGAAGTCTCCGTTGAAGATTGCATGTCATCACCTCGGTATTACACTTATTTTTTTCCAGTCACCATTCTAACATTCCCCTATCATTTTCGCAAAAATGAATCTAAAGTCACAGAAAATACTAAAAATAGATTGCATCGTATAGAAGCGTTAGGATACAATCTTTTTAGATTTGTTCAATAGATGTATGTGTATTAGAAATCCGTCGGCATTTATACAATAGAAGAAACGTCATTAAACAAGCATTTGACGCGTGAACCTATGCAGATGTGCATCTCTTATGCACGTATTCTAAACTAAAGCAGGAGGTTTCAATTGAAATGACGAAGGTTTGGCGGGTCGTGATTATGGATAGTCAGCCCACAAGTATGCTGGGAACAAAGTTGATTTTAGAGGAGTGTGATGATCTTAAAGTCATGGGTCTTGCTTCTTCCTGGGATGAAGCTATGGAACTGGTTAAACTACATACACCCGAATTGGTTCTGCTTGATTACAGCATGCCAGACGGTACGGCAGAAATTTTATTAGAGAAATTGAAGCAGGAAAGCTCAGCAAGCCATGTGATTATTCTAACAGAATATGATGGGCTTAAGCTGTTACACCCAATGATTCATCTAGGGGCTAGTGGAATATTGTCCAAGCAAGCCTCTGCTTCACAATTAATGATTATGATTGACGCTTTACGTGAAGGCTTGGCAACGCTTCCTCTAGATTGGCTTACGAATGGGATATGGCGGGTTGCTGTTCCTGCACCAACGGAGGGCTTTCTGGACTTGACAGAAACGGAAATATTCATAATGGAACGAATTGTTCAAGGAATTACATACGATAAAATCGCTTTGGAGATTACGGTTAGTCGGCGGTCTATCGATAACTATTTGCGCAAAATATACGTGAAGCTTGGTGTATCTACTCGGGCGCAGGCGATCGAGAAATTCGCACTTTATTCTCGTCAGAACAACCCATTGTATTTGAGTAATCTATCATAATTTCGTGAAGCATTGATATCTTATTCATATTTAATGCCTCTGAAGAATACCTTGAAGGGGTCGAGAAATAAGAATAGGATGGGACTATACAAAGAGAAGTATAGGAGGAGATACGATGCAGTATTCCTTTGCTGCCCGAACCAAAATCATGCTGTCTTCACCGTTACATTTAATGAGATCCTTATCAGAACGAAATTCCTTTATATCGCTTGCTGAAGAGCTTCCTGCGGAGGAGCTATTCCCCTTATCCTCACTGGAAGCTGCAGCGGCGGCAGTTATCTCAAAGAGTCCTACGGCACTGCAATATGGCGAGCCACAGGGCTATTTGCCGTTACGAAAATGGCTGGCAGGGGATTGGCGGACCTTCAAGCAGATAGATGTACAGGAAAATCAGATTCTTCTTACGACAGGTAGCCAGCAGGCTATGGATTTATTGGCTCGAGTGTACATTGAAACAGGTGATACGGTGCTGGTTGAGCATCCTACATCACCTGGATTTTTGCAGATCCTGAAGATGCAGGGAGCCATTATTGTTCCCGTCGAGGGGGACGCAGAAGGATGATACCGGAGAATGTAGTGAAACAAATCGAGAGATGCAGACCAAAGCTACTGCTCGTTTCTCCTAATTTTTCAAACCCGACAGGAATACTTTGGAGTCTTGAGCGCAGGCAACAAGTTTTATCTATATGCAAATCCGAGCAAATATTAATTGTTGAGGATAATTCATATGGCGATTTGCATTTCGACGGGCGAACCGAGGAAGATTTCATAGAACGATATCCTTCGCTGTTTGCCTTGATGGATCTGGTGCCGGAGATCAAGTACTATATATCGGTTCATTTAGTAAAACAGTTGCCCCTGCACTACGTACAGGCTGGGCTGCAGGCAATCAAAGTCTAATTTATGCTATGGTTGCGGCAAAGCAGCTTGCGGATTGGCAATCTAGCAATCTGAATCAGCGACTTCTTCATTATATGCTCGAATCCTCTTCTTTCGATATTCATGAGCATATCAAACTACTTAATCGTGAATATGAAACAAGGCTGAAACTTATGCTTGAGTTACTCAAAAGGCCTGCATGGAAGGGATCCAGCTTTGATGCTCCCATCGGCGGAATGTTCGTCTGGGTGAAACTTCCGGAAGGTCTGGATAGCATTGCCCTACTCAAGTGCTCATTAGATAAGGGTGTATCCTTCCTTCCCGGCACACTATGTTACGCTGAGAATGAGGGGAAAGATAGCATACGTCTTAATTTTACTCACCCCGGACGTGATGAATTGCTTCTTGGCATGAACCTGATCAGTGAAGCGATAACTGAATTTACTGCGCGCAGTTAATTCTTAACTGACGGATCGGGCAAAGTGTCAGGCTTGTCTGCTGACTCAAAGGAGGTAGTTCCCACCTCAAGTATGCTGGAATATTGCTCTAAGGCGGCAATCCCTTCGCGTGTAAGGTTATAACGTCCACGGGCGATGCGTTCGAACCAGCCGTAATAGTTCTTTTGTAGGATGGAGGCGGTGCTACCAATGCCGCTAACGTCGCGAAGAGCTGCTGGGGAAGCTCCAGCAGTTGAGGAGCCAGAGAGGGCTAGAGCGACGCGCAGCGCCTTCTCACGGTATGCCGTCATCAGCTTCGCCCTAGTGCTGCCACCAACGTTATAATCTCCACTACGT
This sequence comes from Paenibacillus pini JCM 16418, assembly GCF_000576305.1. Taxonomy (GTDB): domain Bacteria; phylum Bacillota; class Bacilli; order Paenibacillales; family Paenibacillaceae; genus Paenibacillus_AQ; species Paenibacillus_AQ pini. Next base: position 166,874 of record NZ_BAVZ01000001.1, read on the forward strand.
TCGCGGAATTCATTCAGTAGGCGAGTTTTGCGTGATTTCAATTTTCGCTGCGCTTGAAGAGGTGATCCCGGTTCGCAGATGACTTCAACAAAGGGCTTCTTTGACTTATAAAAGGTTACGGTCATTAGCCCTAGTCCCAGCTTGCTGCAAAGAGTGGCTATTTCACCCCAGCGCTGATTTACGGCTCCACGCTTGGCACGGCTTCGTTCAACAGCTAAATAGACATGATTACTTATCTTAAGACGTTCCATTCCCTGCAGTAGCAGTGAAAGATTGAACGTTTTTTTCATTTCCACAATGAGAGGTTCTTCCTCATCCGCAATGATCCCTACTAGATCGCAGTGACGAACCTCTCCCTTGATTTCATATCCCCTTTGTTCGAAAAAAAATTTAAGCGGATCGTACAGCTCCGTTTCATGTCGTACGCTCATGTTCTCATACTCCTTTATGGCTAAGCGGTATACATCAATATTTTTATTATATCATTCAAAAAGACAGTCTTTCTGAATCGAAAAAATAGGTCAACTAATGACCTGCACTCGCATAGGTATGTAATACACTTTTTGAGTTAATCAGAAAACTTAAGTTTGTTCTACAAGTTGCCCTGATTAACCTTAAGAAACGCGCTTGTCTATACAGGGCTGCGTAGCCGTTTCTTCTGGATCGATGGGATGTATTAGACCCTTGACGCATGTATAGGAGTGCTTGCCAATTTATATTCATAACCTAGTCATAGGAGGTACTTGCATGGATATTTTCAAGCGTGTGGCAGCGTATCGGGCAGAGAGCGATCAACTGGCGTGGAGTGGCACATTTAAAGATTACATTGCACTGCTAAGTCAAGACCCATCTCCTGCAATAACAGCTCACGCCCGTGTGTATGACATGATCAAATCATATGGCGTGGAAGAGGTCAACGGACATAAGCACTACAAATTCTTTGAGCAGGAATTGTTCGGTTTGGAACGACCGATCGAGAAACTGGTCGAAGAATACTTCCATTCATCGGCACGTAGACTGGATGTCCGTAAACGGATTCTGTTGCTAATGGGACCTGTGAGTGGAGGCAAATCAACGCTCGTGACCTTATTGAAGCGTGGGCTAGAAAAGCATTCTAGAACACAGCAAGGCGCGGTATATGCCATCGATGGATGCCCTATGCACGAAGAGCCGCTACATTTAATTCCGCTTGACTTAAGACCGGAGCTGGAGCGTGAGCTTGGTGTGAGAATTGAAGGGAACTTATGCCCTTCTTGCCAAATGCGTCTAAGAACAGAATTTGATGGCGATATTGAAAAAGTTCCTGTAACAAGAGTTCAGCTTTCAGAAGACGGACGTGTTGGGATTGGGACTTTCAGCCTTCAGATCCGAAATCACAGGACATTGCCGATTTAACGGGAAGTATTGATTTTTCTACGATTACAGAATTTGGTTCGGAGTCTGATCCACGTGCGTATCGTTTTGACGGGGAGCTGAATAAAGCGAATCGTGGTATAATGGAGTTTCAGGAAATGCTGAAATGCGATGAGAAATTTCTGTGGAATTTGCTTTCATTAACGCAGGAAGGAAATTTTAAAGCTGGACGATTTGCCTTGATATCAGCGGATGAGCTTATTGTTGCTCATACCAATGAGTCTGAATATAAGGCGTTTATTGCCAACAAAAAAAATGAGGCGCTACAATCTCGGATGATTGTGATGCCAATTCCATATAATCTGAAGGTCTCAGAAGAAGAGAAAATTTATGCGAAATTGATTTCACAAAGCGACATGAAGCATATTCATATTGCTCCGCATGCACTTCGGGCAGCTGCCATCTTCTCTATCCTAACTCGTCTCAAGGAAACCAAGAAACAGGGTATGGATTTGGTGAAGAAGATGCGCATGTACGATGGTGAGGAAATTGAAGGGTATAAGGAAGCGGACTTAAAAGAAATGCAGTCGGAATATTTGGAAGAGGGCATGTCGGGAGTTGACCCACGATATGTTATAAACCGAATTTCAAGTGCACTGATTAAGCAGGATTTCGAATGCATTAATGCATTGGATGTGCTTAGAGCGATTAAGGACGGACTTGATCAACATGCTTCGATTACGAAGGATGAGCGGGAGCGGTATCTCAACTTCATCGCGGTTGCGCGTAAGGAGTATGATGAATTAGCGAAGAAAGAAGTGCAGAAAGCCTTTGTGTACTCTTTTGAAGAGTCTGCCAAGACGTTGTTTGAGAATTATCTCGATAATATCGAGGCATTCTGCAACTGGAGCAAGCTTCGCGATCCGCTGACTGATGAAGAGATGCATCCTGATGAGAGACTGATGCGTTCAATAGAAGAGCAAATTGGGATATCTGAAAATGCGAAGAAAGCCTTCCGAGAAGAGATTCTAATTCGCATATCTGCATACTCACGCAAGAACAAGAAGTTTGAATACCATAACCATGATCGTTTACGTGAAGCTATTGAGAAGAAACTGTTCACAGATTTAAAGGACATTGTCAAAATAACAACCTCCACCAAAACGCCAGATGCCAACCAGCTTAAACGCATGAACGAAGTTAGCAGACGTTTAATTGAAGGTCATGGATACTGCCCTGTATGCGCGAATGAACTTTTAAAATATGTGGGAAGTTTACTAAACAGATAATGATTCGTTTATAGAAATAACGACCTCGTCTAAGGGGTCGTTATTTTGCTGTTTCGTAGTAAAAATGCTGATAAGAACGTATATTTAATGATATGAGTTTAATCACAACATCTAATATTTATATATTCATGCGTTAACAAAACGACTATAATATACAAAGTTCTACAATTTATATGGATGATAAGTTTTTTTAGAAAGAGGGAGTAAATTACGTATGATTAATGTATCTGCTGAAAGACAACGGCAGTTGAATTATATTGGACTCACTGACAAGGATCTCCAATTACTCGCTGCTCATCAAGATGTTTTTGCTAGTGTCGTAGAAGAGGTAGTGGAGCATTTTTATGCACGGATAACGCTTGAACCAGAACTAATGCAAATTATTGGGAGAACGTCAACGATTGAGAGATTGAAGGATACACAGCGTGATTACTGGAAGTCTCTCGCTTCAGGCAACATTGATGATAACTATCTGGAGCAAAGAATTGCAATTGGACTCGTACATTCTCGTATTGGATTAAGTGCAGATTATTATCTTGGTAGCTATATGGTTTATCTAGATATTGCTAGCCAGACATTAAAGAAAGCGGTGCCGAGTGGTTGGATCGAAATCATTCATGCGCTGAGCAAAATGTTCAATCTGGATTCTCAGCTCGTACTTGAAGCTTATGAAATGAAAGAAAAGAACAGATTGGTAGATCTCGCTACGGATAAAGAGCATGTCCTCAAAGCGGTTACGGAGGTAGTTCAGCAGCTAACGGGAATGATTACAGAGCTGAATGAAAGCACCGAGCAAATTGCGGAGACAGCTAAGGTCACTGCAGCTTCGCAAGATACAGCCACTGTACTGATGGGGGAACTTCATGAGGATGTTCGTCAAATCGAAAATATGGGTGGACTTATTAAAGGAATTGCAGATCAGACTCACTTGCTTGGTCTGAATGCTGCAATTGAAGCTGCGCATGCGGGAGATGCTGGAAGGGGCTTTACCGTAGTAGCAGGTGAAGTACGTAAGCTAGCATCTCATTCTGGTGAAGCATTAGCAGCCATTCAAGACAAAGTTTCGAGTATTATGGTTCGTCTGGATAGTGTGCAACGGGAAACGCAGCGGACTTCTGTTCATGCTCGTGAGCAGGCCTCGCGTTCGCAGGAACTAGCTAGTTTTGTGAAAACGATTGAGAAGCTTTCACATGATTTGGCCAAGATTCAGGATAACCATTAATCTTTCTGTTCCTGTTACACTTTTTCAGGTATAATGATTACAACATCATGAATTTATTCCATAAATTTACTTTAATGTCAAACCTAATGCGTTTGTCAGGCTGAGGTGATCTGTTTTGGTTTCCATTCATGATGTAGCTAGAGAAGCTGGCGTGTCCGTTGCCACGGTTTCTAAAGTCATTAACCATTATCCGGATGTAAGTGATAAGACAAGGAAGAGAGTTAAGCTTGCGATTCAGGCACTTCGATATCGACCGAATGCGATTGCAAGAGGATTGGTTACAGGAAGATCATGGACGGTAGGCGTGCTTATTAACAGTCCGTTTAGCAATCCGTATGTTGCGGAATTACTTGAAGGGATCAAGACTGCGTTAGAGAACAGTGGCTACGACTTGATGCGCCTATCACCAAGGCTCAATGATCCCGAATATTCTTACATTGACCATTGCCAAAGTCGTAATCTAGATGGAATTGTTGTGTTTGGCCTAGAACATGACCATGAAAGTATGGACGAGCTGATTCAATCAGACATTCCTACGATGTTTGTAGATATTGATGTAACGGAAACTGGGCATCGCACAGGTTCAATTACGACGGACAATCGGAATGGAATTCAAATGGCTGTTCAGCATGTTTATGATTTAGGGCATCGTAAGATCGCTTTATAGCAGGTACATCAGGCAATATCGTAGCTGATCGACGGCTTGAAGGTTATCATATGGGTCTGTCGACCTTAGCCATTCCTTATGTCGAAGATTATGTTCAGATTTGTGATTATTCGTTCGATGGCGGCATACTAGCGATGCGAAACTTACTTGAGCTCGAAGATCGTCCAACCGCAGTTGTGTGTACTTCGGATATGGCGGCATTTGGTGCGATTCATGAGATCGAAAAGTGGGGGCTACAGGTTCCAGGTGATATATCGGTCGTAGGTTTTGATAATACATATTATGCTCAGGTATTCAAACCGGGGTTAACGACGATTAATCAAAATATTCATTCGATCGGCATTAAGACCATTGAACATTTGATTAAAATGATCGAACAATCCGAGTACTCACCACCTGTGGTTACGGAGCCCTCTAGTCTGATTGTGCGTCAATCAACAGCGGAGATTAAGAAGTAGCAATAAACAAACTTTACATGGATGTAATCTAAAATCAAGGCCCGGAGTCTTACTGCTCCGGGCCTTGATTTGTTTGTGTAGACTCTTTTTTATACAAAAAGTCGTGTCATCTTCTTACCATCATAGGAAAAGCGGATCTTCTTATCCTCAAGCATGGTTTCCATGTGAACAGGGCGGCCCCAGAGCTGATAGACATAAGGAAGCGTGCGCTCCATATACTTCAGATCCAGCTCAATGCCTTCGTATTGATGTTTGATGAGGAGTTCACCATTGCGATCATAGTCGCCATCTTCAACGACAAGATAAGGACTGCCGCCGTTTACGCGAGTGAACACGAGTTGGTCACGGATGTTCATCCATGTCTTATCGGTGATTTTCCACTCAGGCCCTTTTTTCTCAAACACATATAGATCCAAATCTTCGGTTAATTGTTTGGTTAAATAATTGCGAAGGAAGGAAGTATCGGATTCAACTTCACGTACCTCAAACATTTTTTCACGCCCAAGGCCAGGCTTTCTTCGATCTCGTTCTTGCTCTTCTGGTGTGGGATGATCCCAGCGCCGCTCAATATCCTCGAAGATCTTCAGACCTAGATAGTAAGGATTGAGACTATTCTTAGAGGGCTGAACGACAGATGAATTGAGTTTGGCAAACTCAATGGTTTCTTCGCTGGTCAAATCCAGCTCACGAATGATGCGTTGATGCCAGTAGGAAGCCCAGCCTTCGTTCATGATCTTCGTCTCCATCTGAGGCCAGAAGTATAGCATTTCCTCACGTAGCATGCTCATGATATCCCGCTGCCAATCCTCTAGATTGAGAGAGAACTCTTGAATAAACCAAACAATGTCCTTCTCCGGTTCAGGCGGGAATTTATGTGGATCATGAACATCTTCGGTATCTGCAAGATCATTCTTGTCTAGATTCCATAAATCATCATAGACGCCTGCTCGCGTTACACGATGAGCATCTTCTTTGTGTGTTTTAACCTTCTGCTGCATGTAACGTTGTTTATCCAAGTGACGCGGCTTAATGAGCTGTGGATCAACATGTTCCTGAATGCTAAGCACAGCATCAATAAATTGTTCAACGACCTGCGTACCAAACTCCATCTCATAGCTTCGCACCCGCTCGGCGGTAGCGGACATACTCTCTACCATATTGCGGTTGGAGGCGGAGAAGCGGAAGTTGTTTTTGAAAAAGTCGCAGTGTGCCAGTACATGCGCGACGATCAGCTTGTTCTGGATCAACGAGTTACCGTCGAGGAGAAAGGCATAACACGGGTTCGAGTTAATAACCAGCTCGTAAATTTTACTCAATCCGAAGTCATATTGCATCTTCATTTTATTGAAGCTTTTTCCGAAGCTCCAGTGACTAAACCGAGTCGGCATACCGTAAGCACCAAAAGTGTAAATGATATCCGCCGGACAAATCTCATATCGCATCGGATAATAGTCTAGCCCGAATCCATCAGCGATCTCCATAATTTCGGCTATTGCATACTCTAACTGCTTAATCTCGTCGCTCATGGGTCATGTAATCCTCCCTTGATACCTTGAATAACATCAATCCATTCGGGTTGGTATTTATGTATATTCAGCGAATAGGGGGATATGTGAGGAGATTCATTTACGAATAGTTAATGACAAGCTTCTCCAATTGTTTCAAAATATCTTTAAGATGAGACTCTTTTTCCAAGAAAACGATCAGAGCGCGAACGATAACAATTTTCGGATTGTCACACTCCATTTCTTCTTGGATGAGGAGGGTAGCTTCTTGAAGTTCCGTTTTCTGTGCGTTCGGTACAGGAAGTTCTTTGATGGTTGATTGTAGTCGTTGAATGAGATGAAGGATCTGTGTCATATCGGGAACCTGCTCACCTTGCATTCCACATTGTATATATTCACTCATATCAGACTCTTTTAAGAGCGAAGGTCGTTTGTGAGCTATAGTGTTATTCGCCATATCCTCCATACATTGCACAATAAATACTGCTACCTCTTGAGTAACCAGCGACTTATGATCAAAAATAGTTAAGAAAATAAACTCACGCATAATCCCATTGTAAATGGTCACGAGATCCCAAACATTGGGTTTGATATCCTCTCCAAAAATTCGAATGAGGCTGTCCCGGTTGTATTTTAATAAATTAACCCTAGAACGTGATAGAAAAGGGGCGATTTTGCCATCCGGAAGCATGAGTTTTTTCATTTCCTGCATAATAAAGCTGTGCTTTAAGAAGAACTCGATTTGACATACGGTTTCCTGAATGAAGACATCTTTGATAGAAAATTTGGGATTTGCACGAATGTGTTCAATTTCTTCCGTCATCTTCCGTTGCTGCATCAGTAACACATCGATAAATATATCTTCTTTGGAGCTAAAGAAATTGTATAAAGAACCCTTCGCCACGCCACAGTCGTCAGCAATGTTCTGTATAGAAGTAGCCAGGTATCCCTTTTCCAAAAAGAAACGCATGGCTGAATCCAAGATTTTCTGCTTTGTTAAACTCAAGGAGTATTCCCCTCTTTTCAAGAAATAGTTTGACTTTATTTAAAAAGTAAGTAAAATTAGTTTAACATTTGACCGTGTAGTTTTATTAAAAACCATATGGTCATCGTACGATTTAATTTATTTCTCGTCAAGAACGAGGAGAATTTAAACAGAGAAGGACGAATAGGAGAGGATTAACAGAATGTCTATGCAAAAAGCATCAGCTGTACCGGTGGCGGAGTTTTCGATTAAAACGCTCATTCCTCCACTGATGGCTGTTATCTTAGGGATGATTATGGTCATCCTAGACAGCACCGTGATCAACGTGGCTGTGCCTAACTTACAACAGTATTTCGGCACCACATTGAAGACGATACAATGGACGATTACTGGATATACGTTAGCTCTTTCGGCTGTTATCCCACTCGCGGGATGGATGACAGATAAATTTGGAGCGAAACGGATATTTCTGATTACGATTACGTTATTTACGTTAGGATCGGTGCTTTGCTCACTGGCTCAAACGTCGGAACAACTTATTATTTTCCGCATTATTCAAGGACTTGGAGGCGGTATGGTTGCTCCAATCGGGATGGCTATGGTATTCAGACTTGCTCCTGCTGACAAACGGGGTGCTGTTATGGGTATGCTAGGAATTCCGATGCTACTTGCTCCTGCATCTGGACCGATCTTATCAGGTTGGCTTATAGACATTGCCTCATGGCATTGGATATTCCTGATTAACCTACCAATCGGCATAGCAGCAGTTATTGTAGGAATGAAGTTCCTTCCTACTTTTGAGAATAAGAAAGTTCCTTCGCTCGATATTTTAGGGATGATTCTGGCTCCGATTGCATTTGCCATGCTAGCCTTTGGGGTAAATGAGGCTGGAACGAGCTGGACATCTACGAGTACGTTAACTGGACTTATTATTGGTGGAGCTGCACTCATACTATTTATCTTTGTAGAACTAAGACAGAAAGAACCATTGTTAGAGCTTCGCGTATTTGCCTCTTCTGATTTCACACGTGGTGTCATTTTGTCTTGGATGTTCCAGGTCGCCATGTTCGGTGCGATTCTAATGATTCCTTTATATTTACAAAATGTAAGAGGCTTTACTCCGTTAGAAAGTGGTTTTACTACACTTGCACAAGCACTGGCTTCCATGCTCTTTATGCCTTTTGGTGGTAAGTTATTTGATAAGTGGGGAGCACGACCACTCGCTCTGGCGGGTCTGACACTGGTATCCATAGGATTGTTTATATTGTCACAAATCAGCGCAGATATGGCCATGGGTATAATCATTTTTGCACTAGCTCTCATGGGAGCAGGTATGGGTCTAACGATGATGCCACTCAATACACATATATTGAACTCAGCGCCACGCAGACTTGTAAACCGTGTAACTCCTTTAACATCGGCAACGCAGCAGGTTGTTACATCTTTTGCGATTGCTGGGTTAACAGGTTATTTAACGTCCAAAATTTCTCATTACATGTCAGCTCCAGATACTGCAGGTAACATATTGACAAGCTCAACTTCTGCATTCGGAGATACGTTCTTAATTACGGCTTGTATCGCTGTTGCAGGCATAGTGCTAAGTACAATTCTACGCAAACCTCGAGTGAAACCAGGGGATGAGCTTTCTGGAGATGGAGAAATGCCAGACCCGAAGACGATGATTTCACATTAATTTCTCGTTTATTAAATGAAGAGGATGTCCCTGTAGCCTATGAGATAGGCTGAGAGACATCCTTTTTTTATTTGTTGAGACTAGAATATGACATGGTATATTAAAATTCCCTGTTTTATATTTACTATGACAGGTACTTATGTAAGTATAGTAAAGAGTACGGATATTTTAGGGGGAATGAACTTGTCTACAACAAAAGGAAATTTGATTTGGGAAGGCAGAAAACGCACACTGTTTGGCTTGCCTTTATCTTTTACAAAATACATGCTCTATGAGAAAAAATTAATTACACGTATTGGATTTTTAAACATTAAAGAAGATGAATTAGACCTGTATAAAGTTGCAGATAAAAGCTTGAATCTACCTATTTTCCAGCGTATGTTTGGCTGTGGAACGATCAGTCTTACCGCTTTGGATTCAGACACTCCGCAGAAGGTGCTCCAGTCTGTTAAAGCACCACGTGATGTTATGGATAAATTAGATGAAGCCGTGGAGCTTCAGAAGAGTCACTACAGAACACAGAGCATGTCGATGATGGGCGCGGGCGGAGAGTTTGCTCATTTGAACCATTAAGATAGAAAAGGAATAAAGATTGAATTTGATGGAAATCTCCTAGGATTTGTATCGCTTTGGCTCGTTGGAGATGATATGATGGGGCTTGCCCATCGTGGCTAGGAGGATGAGATGATGCAGAGGGAATTACATGTAACGAAGTTTCAGTTGGATGAAATCGTGAGTACTTACAATATTCAGGTTGAAGTCATGAGACATTACTTGAATATGAACAATGGGGAAGTAGTTCGGGTACCTATTTATAATAAAAATAAAGATGATAAGGAGCTTGCTAAGATCATTAAGGACGGTCTGAATGAGCACTATTTTCTTATCCCACATATAACTTCAAGTGAAGGCTCTAGTGATATTTATGATTTTACGGAAACGGTATCGAACCCCGAGCTAAAAGATAAACTGTCAAACGTGTTAAAAGGGAGTCGGAACGTATTTCGAAAATATAATGATCTGTTATTAGCTGATTTCGATGAGTCCCAACGATATTATACTTTTGTTCAAGAAAGCAATCGTAATCGCGTGCTCAAATGGTTGGAATCTATTGATATTAAGTTAATCGTCGATTGAAATCATGAACCAATTCAGATGAAAAGTCAGGGCAGCCACAAAGGATAAGATGGCTCCCCTGATTTTTTTGTGGACTGATGCTCAACAAGCTTGTTAATTAACTTATGGAGTCAGCACACCATCCTGCTTGCGGAAAAAGGTCCGAAGTGCTTGGTAAACCTCGCCTTTTTCCTTGATTACATAATACATGAACTGATCTAGCTTAATGTTACGGTAGGCCGACATAAGCGTACTGCTGCGGTTGTACTGATTAACCTCACCATAGCCGAACATGTTACTCACCTTAAGCAATTCTCCGATGAGTCTTACGCATCGCTCGTTGTCAGAAGTCAGATTATCACCATCTGAGAAATGGAATGGGTAGATGTTATATTTGGCGGGTGGGTAGCGACGATCGATGATTTCGAGAGCCTTCTGATACGCGGAGGAACATATCGTTCCGCCGCTCTCCCCACGTGTAAAGAAATCCTCCTCCGTGACTTCCTTGGCTTCCGTATGGTGAGCAAGGAACACGATATCCACATTTTCATATTGGCGACGCAAGAAGCGAGTCATCCAGAAGAAGAAGCTACGTGCGCAATATTTTTCGAAAGAACCCATACTCCCGGACGTATCCATCATCGCAATAATAACTGCACTGGATTGGGGTACGATAATGTCGTCCCAAGTCTTGTAACGTAAATCATCTGGACTGATGTGATGAATGCCAGGCGAGCCCGTAGTCGCATTGCGTCGTAAATTTTCTAAAATCGTACGTTTCTTATCGATGTTGGACTGCATCCCTTTTTTGCGAATGTCATTAAAGATAATTGATTCTGTTTCGATGTCCTGCTGTTCTTTCTCTTTCAGATGGGGAAGCTCAAGTTCGTCGAATAGCATGTTCTCCAAATCTTCAATGCTGACCTCGGCCTCGATAATGTCATCCCCAGGTTGATCTCCAGCCTTATCACCTTTACCCGGCTTTTGCGCGGGATCACGCCCGAGTACGTCCCCTACCTGACTATCGCCGTCACCCTGCCCGACATGTTTCTGTTTCTGATAATTATAAATAAAACGGTATTCATCTAGACTGCGGATAGGGACCTTGATGATCTGTTTACCGTCCGACATAATAATGTTCTCTTCCGTAATGAGATCGGGCAGGTTTTGCTTAATGATTTCTTTGACTTTTTCCTGATGGCGGATCTGATCCTGATACCCTTTACGGTGCAGCGACCAGTCTTCTTTGGACACAACGAACAGCGCATGATCGTCAGATGGCATCTTCAGGCACCTCCCATGTACACGTACTCGGCACACTTATTGTTTGCTATGTACCAAGTATATTCACGGCGAGGGACGTTATGTGATAAGGCATAAGAGAAAATGGGGCATTGGTGTGTACCACGTCCATGTGTCATACAAAATATGCAGTTTAATATGACAATATATGACAAATAATTCAAAAATTATATAGTATACTTCAATTGTCCTAGTCTATTAGGATGAGCAAAATACATAATTAGGTCGAAATGAACTGATGAAGCACACGGCATTTAACCTTAGGAGGTGCGTAAGCGTCAACCTTTGCGTGGACAAGCAGTCTCGTAAAATAGGGCATGGGAAGTGAATTGTGAAGAGGAAGACAAGGGAGTTCGGTTTAGGAATACATTAAGGATTGTATTAATTAATCAGTCAATAAGAATAAGGGTTGGCTATAAGAAAGTTAAACTGAAAGGCTGTTAACAGAGCGCATCAGCAAAATAGGAAAACTTATATCGTAGCTAATAGGAGGAAGAAACAATGAAATATATGAAAAAAGTAAAGCTCTCTATTCTTACGAGTGTCCTTGCGGTGGGATTAACAATTGGTGGGACTGTAGGAAATGTTCATGCGGCCGAGAGTAAAGGGAATATTGAGGTCTTACTCAATGCAAAAAAAATTAGCTTCCCAGATGCAAAGCCATATCAAGATAGTCAAGGTAGCGTTATGGTTCCGATTCGATTTGTTTCAGAGGCTTTAGGTGCAGAGGTTGGCTGGACGAAAGCCAATGGCCAATTGACTGTAGAATTAAAAAATACAGAGCATACCGTAAATATGACAGTAGGCAAAGCTACAGCAACCATTGATGGTAATGAAAAAAGCTACGGTACGAAGATAGTATTACAGAAGAATCGAACGTTCGTACCTCTTCGATTAGTAAGTGAAGGGCTCGGTCAAACGGTAGAGTGGGATAAGATAAGCCGGTGGGTTTGGATAGGGAAGAAGAATGCATTAACGTTAGAGGAAGCTGGATTAAAACCGGTGAGTCTTGATCCTTATAGGAAGTGGTTTTCGAAGGCAAAAGACCTTCTGAAGAGTCCACGTGAGGATATAAATTTTAATGAAGTCTTAATATTTAAAGTTTCCGATCTCCCCACCAAGTTTTTAAGGGAAATTTATAGTGTTGAGTTATATTCTGAATCTAAAACAAATGCTTCTTATCTCAAGGTAAGAGCCAAAACGTCCTCCGGATCAGGTGATATATTTTACCTCACGAAGAAGAATGACATTCGTTACCGAAATCCAATGAGTTCTTTGACTATTAATAATGGAGATGGAACAAAATATTGTTTTTATAAAATTTGGTCACCTGCTGACAAGACTCTAAATGGCATAGTTGATCAAAGTCCTTTAAAAATTCAGGATATTGAGTATATCGGTTTTTATGGTGGTACTCAAAACTACATACCTCTTATGATAAACCCTTGGAAAGGAAATTAAAATTCATGGGACGCAGATTGAAACACAATGTAGCGATATTAATGGTGTGGATTCTGTTCTTTTTGCAATGTCCCCTTTTTCCTTTTCAAGTGAATGAGGTTCAGGCAGCGAATGAAAACACTCCCCTGAAATACTATAAAGATAGTAATTATCGTTATTTTGTCGGTATGATGTATTACGAAATGTGGAAGGACACGGCAGGAAACTGGACGGATGGAGGAAGGCAACCGAATAAGGGGATGCGTGGTGAGGCGGAATTCACTTATAAATTTCAGTTTCCAAATCGTAAAATCAAAAGCGTGAATGCACGGATTTATACACCAAGTGACCCGCTGGTATACTTTGAGGAATCCCGGTCAGATTCGTACGATGAATATAAAAAGTCCATAAGTTTAGGTACTACAAATTCAGACATTAGACCTTTTAATAAACAAGGCATAGGAACGGATACCACTATCATACCGATTACCATAAATATGCTTCTGAATGCTGAGCGTCCTCACGATGTAAAAGGGGAACAATGTCCCAACTGTGCAGCTAATGTAGAAGCTTACCGGATATATGTTCCGATGCTATTTAAAATCGAACTGCAATCTCAGCTGAACGTAAAATACTACGACACGGATGGACAGTCACTAAATAATATTTTTACTCCCATAGTAAACGAAGAATTAATTGCGGGAAAAGAATATACCTTTACCCCACCGACCAATGCGGATTTTGAATATGTAGGGTTTAAAAAATCAACGACTGACGAATTGCCGCATGGTAGCATCAACTCGGGATCGGCTAATTCTTTCAAGTACGACGGTTCCTTTGAGAAATACACCTTATTTATGTACTATAAAAAGAAAGATGATAATACCACAATCCCATCGCCAGGTCCTTCAGGCTGCACAGTTCCTGTACCTGCAGAATCCATTGAAGGGAAATATATGGATCCTGTTGTAACAGCCAAGATCAGAGCAGATGAGCGTGGAAGTGAACAGTTTGACGTGCTTCAGGGTATTCCTACATCGGAAAGTTTGTACGGCAATGTGTTAGCACGAGATCATCTGTATAAGAATAAATTTGTGCAGATGACAGGAACTTGTACATTTTCAATTAATGTAACCAAGGTATATACACTTAAATGGGATCCAGGGAAAGAAGTGACTAATGCAAATGGAAGTGGTACACATACTGAACCAGATCCGCAATCTCAGCCGGAACCTAAAACTTATCAATACATAATTGAACGGCCATATAAGTTCTGGAAAATTGATAATTTAGAGGTATACAAAATAAAGCAATCCATATTAAAAAATTACGCATTACCAGGGGACCAGATTACAATTCAACCAAGCGGGTATACGCCGCCTAACTTTACAGCATCGACGAATGGAAACTATTATCCACCAACGCCGCCAAGTGAAGTCGAAGCACCTGGATCAACTATTTCGGGTGGTACCACTAAGCCTTCTGTACCAAACGAGGACTTAAAGGGATTAGCTGAGCGGGCAGTCCAAAAAGTTAAAGTTGAAAATGATACGCTGATATTTAAGGGACAAAAGATCATGGATAGTCAACGAGTCGATGAATTAGGGCCTAGACCAGTACAAATTCCTGAGCCACTCCATATCGGAGATAATGTTCTGTACAGCTCAGGTAATATGATTAGCAGTAACAAAGAGAACAGAAAGGATACACCTAGTACCGGTGAAATTTTTTATGACTTAATGTCGGGAAACATCAATGGTGGAGAGAATCAAACGTTTACAATCTTTGGTATCAACACCGTCACTGTACACACGCCTGTCGTTGACTATTCGTCTATTTCGGATGATCAGGCTCACAACCAGAAGACAAATCCTAACATGCAGCGATCTGCACTGATTCTGGAGCGTCCTTTTATTGTAAAGATTCCAACAAGTGGGCAGCACACGAACTATTTGGGTTATGGAAACAGAGACTATGCCAAGTATTATCGGACTAAACAGGTAAAGTTTCCATTCGACGTGTACACCGGGGATCGAAAAACATTTATTCCTAAAAAGACATGGGTTGATGTTCCTGTCGGACAATTGACCACGACTTTTTATCTGCCAGTATGGGTAGATGAGGGAGATTATCAGGTATCCTTCCGAAATATAGCAGAGAATGCACCATCATCGTACACTGCACAGGATGATGCGAATACGAACCTCATACACCATGCGGCGGCTGACGAGGTTTCGGTTGAGGTCATTGGACGGCTATACGATTTTCACATTACAGATATTTCTGATTATAACTGGGAACGGGTTTTTCGGACGAAGGCAGGAACGGCTCTGCAAACGGGTGTGTCTTATTGGGTAGGGCAAAATAAGATCGACGGTGATCCGAGGGGGAATTCCTCCACCTATACATTGCCAATTCGTCCTGGAAGTAACCCGTTACAAGGGTATAAAAATGTGGCCGTAAAAACTGGATATCATTTTAAATTTGATTTTCTGACAAAAGGCAATATGTTTGGTCCGCTTGATGGCATTCGTATTACCCCTCGGTTTTACTATGTGAGAAAAGACGGGAAAGCGATAAATAATAAAGGTGAAACTCGCGTGCCTGTAGACTTATACTACCATACGAATCAGAATCAGTTTGTCAAAATCGGTTCGAAACAGGATCAAGTTAAACGTTACGTCCTTCTTAATGACAGGCTGCGGAATGTGCCGGTAGAAGAATTGAGTGATACGGCCAGCTACAAGTTTAATCACTATGGACAAGCAGGTAGTTTAAACATGCAGCAGTTTATCTCCTACTACACGAGCAAGTTTACGAAGCAAAAGACACCAGTCGGCGCCTACGATCTATTACTTTTACCTGAACAAATACGTACGTTCCTGCGGCTGAAAGATACGATACCAAGCTCAGTGGATCAGGAACGGGCCAATGTATCCATTCAGAAATGGTATGGTGAATATAGTCTGCCGGCAGCAGCATACGTTGTTGAAGCGGGATTGAATGTTGCAGAATATGGACGAACACATGGCGGACTGGATGAGAAATCAGCTATTTTTCTAAAAAATGGTTATGTCGTCGTGAACTTCAATATCGAATCAATTCAGGAGGGGAATCTGAAAAAGCCTCATCTGCAGTATATGAATGCCCCGCTTATGAATCAATGGAATATGGAAGGGTTTAACCGAAATATTCAAGATGCTTATGGCAATCGGTTTACATTAAAGGATGGCGATGTGTTGTTCTACAATGCGGATCAGTCGAGTCGGGATGACTTTAGCTCGCAAGTTCCACATTAAGAGCATTTAGTTTATTGGTTTGTGTGACCGTTGTGAGCGCTAAGAAAAAGATCTCTTATTTTCATAAGAGGTCTTTTTTCATATCTATTTTCCGTAAGGTATAGATTTCATCAAATGATTAGCTTATTAAAAGCGATCCATTATCGTTTTTTCTTTCTTTTAAAAACATCCATTAACAAGGATTTGTATATAAAAATTCTTCGAACCTTACATGAAATGTTACAAAATTAGAAAAACTGTTTTTTTATGAAAGAAAAATGACTTATATCATTTTATTTCATGAGGAAAAGTTCCTATCACGAAGCAAATTCTTTTTAATTATAAAAACATGACATCAATATTGACATGGCTCACGAATTAAACTAAAGTTTCTATTAATAACATCACTGGAGAAATTAAATAGATTTATTAAGAGAATGAAACGACTTCCTAGCTTTTTCCACTATTTTTATTCGTTTTCCAGATATTATCATGTGAATTTTAACCAAGGGTGAAATTAATTATTGCGGGAGGCGAAAATCGCTTTATGCAAAAGCATGATCAGGATTTCATTAGGAGAAAGAATCGGATTACCGTTTTTGAACTCATTAAGAATAGTTCACCCTTGTCTCGTGCTGAAATAGCTCGTTTGACCGGAATGAGTCCTACGACGGTAAGTCGAATTGTTTCTGAATTACACAGTCAGAGCTTTATGAGAGAGATTGAACAAATTACATCCAGTGTAGGAAGAAAAGCAGTTTTGTTACAGGTTAATCCAAGGTCCGTTCTATCTGTTGGCGTTGAAATTGATAAATCCAGTATTCGAATCGGTATCGTCGATCTCGATGGAAAGATTATTAGTGACAAGCAGATGGAACGAGCAGGTAATGAAGACGCTTTAATTACCCTTGAACGTATTGCTAAAGGCCTACTCGTGCTCTTGGAGCAAGAGGGTTTGGATAAGCAGAATGTTGTTGGAGTAGGTGTTGGATTACCGGGGATTGTTGATTATTCGACAGGCACGGTGTTGTTCTCTGCTCAGCTTGGATGGAAGCGTACCGAGATTAGTAGCGTGCTACAGAAGCTGACAGGACTCGAAGTGGCTGTGGATAACGAACTAAAAGTGAAAGCGTTGGCAGAGCATTTGTATGGGTCAGCCAGAGGCTCTAAAAGATCAGTACTTATCGGTTTTGGTAGCGGTGTCGGATCTTCTTTAATTATTGATGGTGAGGTATACAGGGGAGAAACGAACAGTGCAGGTGAGATTGGTCATACGGTTATAGATCCAAATGGGATTCTATGTGAATGCGGTAAAGTAGGCTGTTTGCAGACGTATATAGCTGAAGCATCTTTAATTGAGCAAGCCAATAAAGTCAAACCAATTACTACATTAGAGGAACTATTTCAAGCAAAGAATAACGGAGATTTCTGGGCTGCGAATATACTCGATCGGGCTATGACCTTCGTGGCGGTTACTGTAAGTAATATCGCATGTATGTATAATCCGGATACAGTGATTTTAAGCGGAAAGCTCGTTGAAAGATTCGCTGAAGTTAGAGAATTCATTGCTGAGAAATGTATGGGACAGTTCGTTTGGGAGCCACTAAGAGGTACTTTTCAGATCGTCTATTCTACTCTTGCAGGTGACGGTGTCGTTATTGGCTCAGGTCTACTCGCACAGAATTTGTTCCTTGATATTGATAGGCAGCTAGAACAAGCTGATCATCTAACATTAAATCATTAAGGTGGTTATGAAACATGAGTTATAAAGCATTGGTTGAGGAATTTCGAGGTGGAGTTCTTGAGAATGTACATCTTGGCGCACTGTGCGGAGTCAATGATAAGGGAGAGGTTATCTACGAGGTAGGTAATGCAGAGCACATGACCTTTCTCCGGTCGCAGCGAAACCGTTTCAAGCTATTCCAGTCATGAAGCAAAATATTGCTGAGACTTACGGACTTACTGATCAAGAAGCTGCTATGTTCGCTGCCTCACATCGGGGAGAAACGTATCACATTGAAGCGCTCGAGTCGATCATGCGTAAAACTGGGATTACCGAAGAAGAAATTCTCTGCTGCCCAACATTACCGCTAAATGACGAGCCAAAATTTGCTTGTATGCGTGAAGGCATAGCGCCAAGAAAACTCTATCATAACTGTTCTGGTAAACATCTAGGTATTATTGCAACTGCTAGAGAACTTGGCTATCCAACGGATACCTATTGGGAACCTTCTCACCCAGTGCAGCAGGATATTCTCAATACACTGGCTTATATGGCTGATTATCCAGTTGATCAAATTGAAATTGGAATTGATGGTTGTGGATTTCCTATTTTCGCACTTCCACTTAAAAATATCGCCAATGCTTATCTTAAACTAGCTTGTCCTGACATGATCAGCGATGAAGCAACAAGAGAAGCAGTCAAGCGCATGACCCGCTATATGCACGCATCACCAGATAGCATCGCAAGTCATAATTTTATATGCTCAGAGCTACTAAGAGACTCCAATATTGTAGCAAAAGGTGGAGCTAAAGGCGTATATTGTTTCTCTTTAATTCGGGAACGCGTTGCCTTTGCACTTAAAGTGATTGATGGTTCAGAAACTCCTTGGCCTATTATCGTGGCATCTATTTTGGAGCAAATTGGATATAGCAATCAAGAGACTATTGATCGTCTATACACGGTAGTACCTAAGGAAATTAAGAATGATAACCATATAGTTGTAGGTGAACGTCAAGCTGCTTTTAAACTGTAAAATCTCTATCAAATTCAACAGTAGAGGTGGCAATATCGTCACTTCTCAGAATGTGTTTAATAGTCAACTTCCTGTTTATTGATTCAACTCAGCAGCAGATTCGTTTGTCATTTCATTTAGATATGGCGATGCAATCATACACAATTCAAGGGGACATAAGGGAGTGAAGAAAGTGTTGAAGAAGAAGAAAGTTAGTTTGCTGGCAATGATGATGGCTGTGACGGTTGTTTTTACGGGTTGTTCGTTCTCGGGCGACAGTAAAGATGCTGGTAGTACTACAGGTACGGGGGATACCGCTACCACAGGGGCAAAGGAATTAAAGCTGTATGTTGAGACTGAAATCAAGGATATGAACCAATGGCTCGCATCTGATGATGTTTCGTTTACAGTGCTGAATAACGTTGGCGAAGGATTGTATCGCCTTGATCCAAAAAATGAGCCACAACCAGCGATGGCTGAAAAGGTGGATGTATCTGCGGATAAACTAAAATATACATTTAAACTGCGTGATGATGCGAAGTGGAGTGACGGTACTCCAGTTACAGCGGCAGATTTTAAATTTGCATGGCTTCGTGAGATTGACCCGAAAACCGGTACAAACGGTTATTCATTTATTATGACAGACTACATTGTTGGTGCTGCTGAATATGCTGAGGGTGGTTCGGCGGATAAAGTAGGAATCGAAGCAACTGATGACAAAACGCTGACCATTTCATTGAAGCAACCAACGCCATACTTCCTACGTTTGACAACGCTTGCTCCGTATTTCCCAATGAAAGAAGAGTTTGTTAAGGCTAAGGGCGATAGCTATGCTTTGACTCCTCAAAATATGCTCTTTAACGGACCATACACCATGACTTCTGTAGATGCAGCTAGTGGTGCGACTCTTGAGAAAAATGCAGGCTACTGGGATGCAGCTAATGTAAAAGTAGACAAAGTAGATTTGAAAGTTATTAAAGAGAAGAGTACAGCTCTGAACGCTTACAAAGCTGGTCAATTGGATCGTGTTCTATTGGCTTCATCTGATGTGAGTGCAGCGAAGTCTGAACCTGGTTTTGCAACAGGTATTAACTTCAAAACAACGTACTTGCAGTTCAATACAAAAGCTGATGGCGTAAGCAACGTGAACATTCGTAAAGCATTGGAGCTTGGTTTCGATTCGAAACTATTGGCTGACCAAGTGCTGAATAACGGATCTAAAGGTGCTACAGGATTGATTCCAGATGAAATGAGTGCTGTGGAAGGTAAATCTTTCAGAGAAATGCAGGGCGATTTAATCAAGCCTGATGCAGCTCAAGCTAAAGCTTTCTGGGATCAAGGTGTTAAGGAACTAGGAAAAGCTCCAAAGATCACCATGCTAGTTGCAGATACTTCTGAAACAAAAGACGTTGCAACCTTCATACAAAGTGAATTGAAAAAATCACTTGGTATTGATCTTGTTCTCGATACGAAAACAAGTAAAGCACGTGGACAGTTGATGGATAATAGTAAATATCAAATGGCGATCACTGCTTGGGGCGCTGACTATGATGATGCAATGACTTATCTTGATTTGTGGACAAACCACACGCCTTACCGTGGTAACTACGAGAATCCTAAATATGACGCTCTAATCATGAATGCTAAGAAAGAAACAGATGAAAATAAGCGTATTAACATGATGCTTGAAGCTGAGAAAATGCTAGTTACTGAAGATGCTGTAGTTGCTCCAATTTACTTTGGTGGATATTCATTCCTTCTGAACTCGAAGGTTGAAGGTCTGGATTATCATCCGTACGGCAACCCTGTAGACTTCAAATACGCAAACGTTAAATAATTGCAAAACTTAAATCCAGGATAGGAGAGAAGCTTTGCTTCTCTCTTTCCTTTATTAATGCATGTGCTAAGAAAATGAAAGACCCCATTCTGCTGGGAGGTGCAATATGAAACGGTATATCGGAGTTCGACTTATTTATTTAGTGTTAACCTTGTTTATCATTACAACAGCTACCTTCTTTCTAATGAAGGGATTGCCAGGTACACCGTTTGATGAAGAGAAGTTGCAACAACTTCCTACAGAACAGAGACAGAAAATTTACGCTAGTTATGGACTCGATAAGCCCGTGGTCACGCAATATGTGAACTACTTAGGTAATATTGTAAAAGGTGATCTAGGAACTTCGTTCTTCTACACGGGACAAAAGGTAACGGATATTATTTCAGGACGTATTGGTCCTTCAGCTCTTATTGGTCTTCAAGCTGTTCTGTTAGGACTAGCTATTGGATTAATTCTAGGTATTATAGCTGCTTACAGGCATAACACGGGATGGGATTATGCGACAATGATTATTGCGGTACTTGGTGTGTCGGTCCCGAACTTTGTCCTCGCAGCACTGATGCAGTACTATATGGGGCTTAAATGGGGATGGTTCCCTGTAGCCTTCTGGGAGAGCTATTCAAGCTCAATCCTTCCATCGGTTGCGCTAAGTGTAGGTGTTGTAGCACTTATTGCTCGATTTGTACGTACAGAAATGCTGGAAGTGCTTGAACAGGAGTATATTACGACAGCCAAAGCTAAAGGGCTTGGTTTTATAAGAATTATGTTTCAGCATGTTATTCGTAACTCACTGATTTCTGTCATTACTGTACTAGGTCCGATTGTAGTCAATTTATTGACCGGTTCCCTTGTTATTGAGAATATCTTTGGTATTCCTGGTATTGGTAGCTTGTTTGTAGATTCAATTAAAATGAACGATTACTCGACAATTATGGGCATTACGATTTTTTACAGTGCGTTTTATGTACTAGTTATGCTTGTCGTAGACTTGCTGTACGGATTGGTAGACCCACGAATCCGTTTTGCTTCAGGGAAGGAGTGAGCATATGCCGAAGGAAACTCAAAATTTGGATGCACTGTTTAAACCAGCAGCAGCCAGACCGGATGATAAAGAGAAGATTACCCGTGAATCACTAACTGCTTTTCAAGATAGCTGGAGACGGCTTCGCAAGAACAAAGCAGCCATTATCAGTTTGGTTATTCTAGTCATCATGGTTGTGCTTGCTATTATTGGACCATGGATTGGACACCACAATTATTATGATACGGACTATTCAGCGGTGTATCAGAAGCCAAGCGCTGATCATTGGTTTGGAACAGATAAATTTGGCCGAGATCAATGGGCGCGCATTTGGCAAGGTACAAGTGTTTCACTCATGATCGCTGTCCTCGCGGCTGCGCTTGATTTGGTCGTTGGTGTTATTTACGGTGCTGTTTCTGCATTACTTGGCGGTAGAGTTGACAATGTTATGCAACGGATTATTGAAATCTTGACAGGTATTCCGAGCTTGATCATTATCATACTGCTCATGATGATCATGAAGCCCGGAATTATAACCATTATGGTGGCGATGTCCATTACGGGATGGGTAAACATGGCGCGTCTTGTACGGGCACATATTATGAAATTGAAATCTCAGGAATTTGTTCTTGCAGCGAGAACACTGGGGACATCTAATGGTCGTATTATTTGGAAGCATCTAATTCCGAATACGATTGGTATCATCGTTATTAATACGATGTTTACGATTCCATCTGCAATTTTTACAGAGGCATTCTTAAGTTTCATCGGGCTTGGTCTTCAATCGCCTATGGCATCACTTGGTGTACTGATTAACGACGGCTTTGCCTCGCTTAATTCACAAGCTTACTTGCTATTATATCCTTCAATTATCATCGTGCTTCTTATGGTAGCGTTTAATATTTTAGGTGATGGTTTGCGCGATGCACTTGATCCGAGAATGCGGAAATAGGGGAGGGGATGACCATATGAATCATTTGCTGGAAGTTAAGAACTTACAGGTCAGCTTTTTCACATATGCCGGTGAAGTCCAAGCGGTGCGTGATGTAAGCTTCACCCTCGCCAAGGGTGAGACGCTTGCTATCGTTGGAGAATCGGGTTCAGGAAAATCCGTAACTTCCAAAAGCATCATGAGGTTGCTGACCCAAACTGCAAAAATAAAACAAGGATCTATAATGTTCGAAGGTAAGGATCTTGCATCCTTGCCGGAGAAACAAATGCAAAATATCCGAGGTAAAGATATATCGATGATCTTTCAAGATCCGATGACTTCACTCAATCCGACGATGACCATTGGACGTCAAATCACGGAAGTACTTCGCAAGCACCATCAAATGAATGGAAGCGAAGCATCTCGAAGAGCTCTTGAACTACTGGATCAGGTGGGAATTCCTAACCCTGAGAAGAGATTAAAGCAATATCCGCATCAATTATCAGGGGGTATGCGTCAACGTGTAGTTATCGCAATTGCACTGGCTTGTGATCCGCAAGTTCTGATTGCAGATGAACCTACAACTGCTCTTGACGTTACCATTCAGGCTCAAATTCTTGAGCTAATGAAAAGCTTGCAGCAGAAGTTTGATACATCCATTGTTCTGATTACTCATGATTTGGGTGTAGTTGCAAATATGGCTTCACGTGTCGCTGTTATGTATGCAGGTAAAATCGTAGAAACAGGCTCAGTTGATGAGTTATTCTATCAACCTAAACATCCATATACCTGGGGATTGCTTGATTCAATGCCTAAACTGCATGAAAAGACGGAAGAATTACATGCTATTCCGGGTACTCCTCCAGATTTGGCAGATCCTCCAATCGGATGTCCATTCGCTGCGCGTTGTCCTTATACAATGGACGTTTGTTATGATCATATGCCTCCGTATACGGAGCATTCAGATACGCATCGTGCGGCTTGCTGGTTGCAAGATAGCCGTGCTCCGAAGATTGATCGTCCGCAAGCAGGAGGTGAACGGTAATGAAGACAGATCAGAATCCATTGGTCGTAGTTAACCATTTGAAGAAGCATTTTAACGTAGGTAAGGGACAAATTCTTAAAGCCGTTGATGATGTAAGCTTTGAAATATATCCAGGTGAGACATTTGGTCTGGTTGGTGAATCAGGTTGTGGTAAATCAACACTTGGACGTACGCTTATTCGCCTTTATGATGCGACATCAGGCGAGGTCACTTTTGAAGATAAAGCGGTGCATGGACATAAATCCAAAGCAGAGCTTAAACAGCTCAGCCGTAGCATTCAAATGATCTTCCAGGATCCGTATGCATCACTGAACCAGCGGATGACGGTAACCGACATTATTGCTGAAGGTATCGACGCTCATGGACTAGCGAAGAACCGTAAGGAACGTTTGGAAATGGTCTATGCCTTGCTGGAAACGGTAGGTCTTAACCGGAATCATGCGGAACGTTTCCCTCATGAGTTCTCTGGTGGACAACGTCAACGGATCGGAATCGCACGGGCGCTTGCTGTGAATCCTCGCTTCATTATTGCAGATGAACCTATTTCTGCACTCGATGTGTCTATTCAGGCGCAAGTCGTGAATCTAATGAAGAAATTGCAAGAAGAGCTCGGCTTGACGTATCTCTTTATCGCCCATGACTTATCCATGGTTAAGCATATCAGTGATCGTATTGGTGTGATGTATTTGGGAAGCATGGTTGAGCTTTCCGAGAGTGATGAGTTGTTTGAAAACCCGCTTCATCCCTATACGAAATCGTTGTTATCCGCGATTCCAATTCCGGATCCGAAGCTTGAGCGTAGCAGAGAACGTCAAGTGCTTCATGGCGATTTGCCAAGTCCTATTAATCCACCAAGTGGCTGTCGCTTCAGAACACGTTGTCCGTTTGCTATGGATGTGTGTGCTTCTCAGACGCCTGAATGGAAAGAAGCAGAAAAAGGTCATTGGGTAGCATGCCATTTATATGATGAGAAAAACGAGGCAGTGTCCTTAAGCAAGACGATATAGGTAATAAGGGAGACTTCACAATGAATTGGCACCAAAAAGCACTGGATAGCGAAGAAGCGCTGCTACATGATTTAAGCGGTTTATTGCGTATCAACAGCGTGTATGACCCAGAAACAAGCGAGCCGGGACAGCCCATGGGGCAAGGTGTTGCACATGCACTGGAATATATGCTGGATCTATGTGCAGCCGAAGGATTCAGAGTTTGTAACCATGATGGTTATGTGGGTTACGCTGAGTATGGCCCTGAATCCGCTGAACATTATGTGGCTGTGTTAAGCCACCTTGATGTGGTACCGGTGTCCGGTAGTTGGACGACACCCCCCTTTGAACCTACCATCCGAGATGGAAAAATATTCGCTCGTGGAGCGATTGATGATAAGGGGCCTTCCATGGCTTCCTTTTATGGTCTCAAGATCGTAAAGGATTTAGGTCTTCCTTTAAAACATCGGATTCGTCTTATTTTTGGAACAGATGAAGAGCGGACCGGTCTATGTATGAAGCGATATCGTGAGGTTGAACCGATGCCGTTATGTGGATTTACGCCTGATGCGGATTTTCCTATTGTACGTGCTGAGAAAGGTCAGATCAACACCAGATTAATGTTCCAAGCTCCAGTTCAAACCGTTGATCAATCAGCGGTTAAGCCAGATCTACAACTGAGATCTTTTGTAGGTGGAGGCGTAGCTAACATGGTGCCTGAAGAGGCGCGGGCTGAAATTTCTGCCATAGTCGATTCAAGTATAAGTATAAAAAGTTTAGTCGAAGCTTTTGCATCCTACTGTGAAGCAGAGCAGCTTAAGGGAACCGCCCATTTTAATGGAGACGATGTAATCCTTCTATTAGAAGGCAAGCCTGCTCATGGAATGGAGCCTCACTTAGGTATCAATGCAGGTCTGAAGCTCATTCATTTTCTAAACGTATATTCATTTGATCATCCAGCTGCACATTTTCTTCAGACCATTGAGACACTACTTTACGATGATGTGTACGGTGAAGGCTTCGATATTCGGATGTCTGATGACATGAGCGGTCCTTTAACAATTAACTGTGGGATTATGCAGTACATGCCAGAAGGAGAGTCATTCTTTCACCTAAATTTACGCTTTCCAAGCTGTGGAACCTGTCAAGGCATTCTAGATCAAATCGCAGTGAAGGCTGCTATGTATGGACTGGATATTGATCCACCCAGCTTGAAAGATCCCCATTTTGTACCGGATGAGCATCCATGATAGAGGCTCTTCAGCGAATCTATGAAGAGGAAACGGGCGAAGCGGCAGAACTGCTTTCAACGGGTGGCGGAACCTATGCGGCAGCTATTTCAAATGGAGTTGCTTTTGGGCCTATTTTTCCAGGGATGCCTTACACGGCTCACCAAGGTGATGAATATATGGATATTTCAGTGTTAATGCGCTCGACTTCTATATATGCTCGTGCAATTTACGAACTGGCTAATCTGGACCTTTAAATCTAAAGCTTAATCACAAAACTTAAACCAAAGGAATGTATAGCTGATGGAGTTTATAACAGGCGCAGGGCAACAAGCAGACGTATTCATTTGTCCAGTATATACAGAAAGCACAGGTGCGGAATGGGATGTTGAACTTCGTCCCGAAATGAAAAAACGCGGTGCAGTAACTTGGTTCTATGGCCGCGGTCAAGAACAGGATATGCTGTTCATAGGTATGGGTGAGGTTGGTAAGTTCAATCTTGAGGTACTGCGTGATGCTGCAGGAAATGCAGGGCGTGAAGTAAGTGCACATGAGGCGAAAGCGGCTTCAGTGTCGCTTGCATTCCTAGAGTCATCAACGTATAAGAACTGGACAGAAGAACTATTAAGCGCATGGGTAGAAGGTTGGCTACTGGGTACGTATGTCTTTGATAAATATAAGAGTACTAAACGCCCAGCAGATTTAGATTTTCTATATTTCGAAGGTGAAGTGGATAGCTTCTTAGAGGGAGCTGTCAAACGCGCCCAAATTCGCGCATCGGCAACTTCTTTTGCAAGGGATTTATGCAATGAAGCTCCGAATGATCTGCATCCACTAAGTTTTGTTGAGCGGATTATCACTCATTTTGCAGACCGAGATGTAACGGTTCGGGTTTATAAAGGCGAAGAATTGAAGCAGCGTCACATGAACGGATTGCTGGCCGTAGGTAGTGGAAGTCAGTATCCTCCCGCGCTCGTAGAAATTGAGTATGTTGGAGATTCAGAAGCTCCTTTACTTGCTCTGATTGGAAAAGGGATTACCTTTGACATGGGTGGTATGAATGTTAAGAATGGCCGTGACATCAGTGACGCTCGCTTTGATATGGGCGGTGCTGCGGCAGTTATTGGCGCTATGGATATTTTGACTAAGATGGAAGTTAAGACACGAGTAACTGCGCTGATTGCGATTGCTGATAATGCGCCTGATGCTAAGGCCTTCCTTCCATCTGACGTTGTCCGCTATCCGAATGGTTTATCGGTTCAAGTTGTGAATACGGATGCCGAGGGACGTCTGATTCTTGCGGATGCGTTGCTTCATGCTAAGCGACTTGGAGCAGAAGAAATGATTGATATTGCTACGTTGACTGGAAGTGTAGGACATGCGCTTGGCCTTCGAATCGCTGGCATCTGGGGAGACAAAGGTTTCTCGGATCAGATGATTTCAATTGGTGAACAGAATGGAGATCCAATATGGTCATTGCCACTTGTGGATGAGGACGAAGAACTGTTGAGTAGTCCTTATGCTGATTTGGCTAATCTAGCTTCAAGTCCATACGGTGGTGCGAACATGGCTGCATTGTTCTTGCGAAATTTTGTATCGCCAACGGCGCGTTGGTGTCACATCGATATGGCTAATACGGTGCAAGTACCTAGTAATCGGGGCTACAGAGTAACGGGAGCCACAGGATATGGTGTTAGACTGCTTGCAGATTTTGTTTGTGCAAAAGTATTTGATAAACAAAAGGCAGGTGAATCGTTATGAAATTAGAAGTCATTGCAACGAATCTATCTGACGCATTACTTGCTCAAAACAATGGTGCGGATCGCATTGAATTGGTTACAGGAATTTTGGAAGGTGGATTAACCCCGAGCCCAGCTCATCCGTCAAGTCGTGAACGCGGTTGAGATTCCTGTCCATGTGATGGTGCGTCCGCATAGTCAATCATTTGTATATGATGAACATGATGTGACAACCATGCTTGACGATATTTCATTTATTCGTGAGAGTGGGGCTGCTGGGATTGTACTTGGAACATTAACAGATGATGCCAAAGTAGATACCAAAACCCTTGAAGTTTTACTTCAAGCTGCGGGCAGTATGAATGTGACGTATCACCGAGCATTTGATGAAATTGCAGATCAACATGAGGCACTACAAGTGCTTTCAGCTTATCCGCAAATCAATCGAATTTTGACTTCTGCTGGGCCACGTTCTGCGCTTCAATCGGTAGAGGAAATGAAGGCTCTAGTGCATGCATCAGCTCATACACAAATAACCATTCTTGCTGGTGCTGGTCTGACCGTGCCAGGACTTGCGGCATTTGTGGAACACACTGGCGTGAAGGAGGTCCATTTCGGATCGGCCCTACGTAAGGACGGCCAATATTTACGACCTATTGAACCAGAAAAAGTGCAGGCAGCTGCAAAAATTATTGCTTCTTTCGAGAGGTAGCTTCACATAGTGTATGCTTTTGGACGACAAATACAGAGATATTGTGGTGAATGACAACTTGGAGAATAAACAAAAGTATATAGTGGGTGTAGATCTCGGTGGTACGAAAATTGCTACAGGATTGTTTGATAATCAAGGTCAAATGCTCAGTCGCACTCAGAGAGCTACCGCTGGACTTCAGAGCGCCGAAGATGTCATTGCAACGATTGTAGAGACGATACGTGAAGTGAGCGGTGATCATAAGATTGCGGGTGTAGGGGTAGCTTCTCCAGGTGCTATAGATAGTCGCCGCGGTATGATTCTGAATGGGATTAATTTACCGGGTTGGAGTAACATTCCTCTACAGGCTGAGCTAGAATCACGCCTTGGAACAGAGGTAAAACTCGTGAATGATGCTAATGCAGCTGCTTGGGGTGAGTTTGTATACGGTGCAGGGCGTGGATCACTTAATATGATTTACGTGACATTCAGTACTGGAATTGGTTCTGGGCTTGTACTCGACGGTCAATTGTTTCTAGGGTCTAATTCCTTTGCTGGTGAACTCGGACACACGGTTATTGATCCGCATGGTGCGGTTTGTGGCTGTGGTCGTCGGGGGTGCTGGGAGACCTTTGCATCAGGTACGGCAATTGGCAGAATGGGGCAAGAGGCGGTCGCTGAGGCCGGAGGCATTTCTCTCATGTCAGAATTAGCTAGTGCTGAAGACTTGCCTGTAATGGCAACCCATGTGTTCCAAGCCGCTGCGGCTGGAGATGTTGTTGCATGTGATACGCTTGCGAATGTAATTCATTATACTGGTCTTGGACTCATGAATATTATTCATAGTTTCAACCCAGACTGTATAGTCATTGGTGGGGGAGTAAGCCGTGCAGGCTCAGCATTCTTTGAGCCCCTAATGAAACAAACGGACGAGCTTGTAATGGAACCTTATCGCGGGACGTTCAATTTGAAGCCTGCTGAGTTAAAAGATGATGTAGGCGTTATCGGTGCAGCGGCCTTATTTAAGGACAATGTTAATTGATATCGCTATGATTTAAATTGAGGATGGCAGATGATCTGTCATCCTTTTTTTGCATTTAATGACACGGTTAATCAAAGTAATGTATTCGTCTCCACTCTTAAATGAAAATTATGATCATTATAATGATTGAATTTTTCAATATATTGAAATATAATGTCAATATATTATCAAATACTTCATAGGAGTGGATAACGTTGACTCAGAATTATGGTGAACTGACCTATCCGGAAATTGCAGGACAAAGTGAAGCTCTACAGGGTGCATGGGAACAGTTAGGGAAACAACAAGAATTTATAACGAATTACCTTGGTAATAAGAAGTATGAGGAAGTCGTTTTTATTGGATCAGGAACTTCATATTATTTGGCATTATCGGCAGCATCGACATTCCGTAAATGGACTGGACGAAGCGCATCTGCTTATCCATCCTCAGAAATATATCTATTCAGTGAGCAAGCGGTAGCTGGGAATAAGAACAAGCTACTCGTAGGCATATCCCGTTCGGGAGAATCTTCTGAGGTCATTCTGGCACTAGATTCGGTGAAAGGTAAGCCCGAGTGGACGACTTGTGGTATAACATGTGATGTAGAAAGTACGATGGCGAAGAATGTTCCGTGTCTAGTTTCGCCCCTTGGCAAGGAGAAGAGTACGGTCATGACGAAATCCTTCAGTAGTATGACCTTTATGCTTCAAGTAGCTATTGCTAAGGCTGGAGGCCAGCAAGGATATGTCGCTGAGCTTCAGCAGGTTATGTCACTGAGCGCAGATACTGTGACACGTGGTCAAGTTGAAGCGAAGAACATGATTGATACTCATTCAGAGCTGAATAAATTTATTTATCTCGGTATGGGGACATATAATGGTTTAGCACATGAAGCATGTCTTAAGCTAAAAGAGATGTCTTGTGTATGGACAGAAAGTTTTGGAACCTTAGAATTCAGACATGGTCCTAAATCGGTTATTGAACCAGGTACGATGGTATGTGTGCTTTTATCGGAAAGTGCTAGAGCCTTTGAACTTAAGGTTGCGGAGGAAATGCAGGCATATGGCGCCTATGTGGTGCTCATTACCGCTGAGAAGGGCGAGGATACATCCTTTGCTGATCTTGTATTCGAAGTTGGAGGAAGCTCACTTAGTGACGAAGCTAGAGCCGTATTATATATGCCGCTTGTACAATATATTGGATATTACACAGCGCTGCGGGAAGGAAGAAATCCAGATAGCCCGCGGAATTTGACCCAGGTAGTCAAAATTTGATCTGCTGTAACTAAAGGGAGAGAGTGTTTTGCGAGAACAGAATGGATCGAAAGAAGAACGTCATCAACAGATATTAGATCATCTAATGCAGTACGATTCTATTTCTTTGCAAGAGATACTGCAGCGTTTCGGATGTTCAGAAGCTACAGCAAGACGTGACCTTGAAGCATTAGAGAAGAGTGGAAGGTTGATCCGAACTCTAGGCGGAGGCGCGAAGTATTCCGGAACAGCATCAGGCAGAGAAATTCCATTTCATGAGAAGCAAAATAAACTTTATCCTGAAAAAGAAAGCATCGCTGCCAAAGCGGCCTCGCTTGTTGAGGAAGGCGATGTCATCGGATTAACAGGTGGTACGACCACCTACTTAATCGCTCGTGCGCTAAAGAATCATCGTAACATTACCGTGGTTACGAATGCAGTTAATATTGCTATGGAGCTGTCCGCGAATGAGGATATTCAAGTTGTATTAACGGGAGGAATGCTGCGGAGCAAGAATTTCGAACTCTGCGGTCCTCTGGCCGAGCGTACACTGGAAGCCATAAACATCCATACGATGTTTATGGGTATAGATGGCTTCTCCGCAGATCAGGGTGCAAGCACCTATTCAGAGCTCGAAGCCAACACAGCAATGTTGATGATGAAACGTTCTGCAAGGACGATTGCTGTATTTGATCACACTAAGGCAGGACGGAATTCGCTCTTTCAGATAGCTCCCGTTCAATCACTGTATGGGATTATTACCGATCAGGAACTGGGGCCGGAGCTACGCAAACAACTAGAAGATGCACAGCTAAATATGTATGTAGGGTCTGGCTCTTTACATTCTAGGGAGTAGGGCAGGTGTAAGACATGGAAGTGTATGCGGGTGTTGATGTGGGCGGTACCAATATTGTATGCGGAATCGTTTCTTCTGCGGGAGAGGTGCTTCATACGATTAAACGGCCGACTGAATCTTCACAGGGTCCAGAAGCCGTATTAGAACGAATTGCGGTTATGATTGAGGATACGCTGCAAATTATAATGGATCAAACATCGTCGATCGTCGAAATCAAAGCTGCGGGCATTGGTTTGCCTGGGTTAGTGGATCCAGAAGAGGGTATTGCACGTTTCTCAGGCAATCTAGGTTGGAGAAATTTGCCTGCAGTGAATTGGCTTCAGAATCGGTTGAAACTTCCCGTATTCATAGATAACGATGTTAAAACCTACGTATATGGGGAAGCCATGTATGGGGCAGGCCAAGGAACAAGGCATGTCTTAGGAGTAACTGTGGGAACAGGAATTGCTTCAGCCATGGTTAACGATGGCAAGCTCTTCTATGGTTTTCGCAATATGTCAGGAGAAATAGGCCATATTGTGATGGATGGATTGGATGATCGATGTCCTTGTGGCCTGCAGGGCTGCCTTGAGACATATGCATCAGCCTCAGGTATGGTGCGACAAGCAAAGAAGTTAATCCTTGCTGGAGAACGGAGTATTCTAAGAGATTGGTTTGAGGGAGATCGTCTTGCTGAGCTGTCAGCTGCCGACTTATCGCGAGCTTACGATCAAGGGGATTCGCTAGCAATAGCGGTCTTAGAGAAGGCAGGCAAGCTACTCGGACGTGCGCTCTCCTATGCGGTTTCAATAAATAGTCCAGAAGTTATCATTATTGGCGGTGGTGGAGCATTAGCGGGAGAACGGCTGCTCGGCCCACTTAAGCAAGAGCTCCTACAGCATATCTTGCCTGATTATCGAGAGCATTTGAAGGTGGTTCCAGCTCAGAATAATGACGAAGCTGGTGTAACAGGTAGCGCTATGTATGCCAAAGAAAAATATTCTAGCCTCTAACAAGCTCTAATTACATTTGATCTCATTATAAAGGAGAAATTGCTATGTCACTCGTTTCATCTACTGCATTATTGCAAACAGCAAGAGCTAATAAATACGCGATAGGTGCATTTAACGTCCATACCCTAGAGATGTTACAAGCAGTTGTGGAAGCGGCCGAAGAAGCCCAATCTCCGCTCATTATTCAGTCTACTGTAGGAACAGTTAAACATTTGGGTGCTGATTATATTGCAGCAGCTGCTACTGTCGCTGCCAATCGCTCTAGCGTGCCGATTGCCCTCCATCTGGATCATTGCTCCGATTTCTCAGTCATTATGAGCTGTATTCGCGCAGGCTACACTTCTCTCATGATTGATGCTTCACATTCACCTTTTGAAGACAACGTTGCTATTACTCGAAAAGTTGTTGAAGCGGCTAATGCGATTGGCATTAACGTTGAGGCTGAGCTTGGTAAAGTAGGTGGTGTTGAAGATGATATCGTCGTTTCCGAACGTGATGCTCTGCTTGCAGACCCAGATGAATGTGCAGAATTTGTAGAGCGTACTGGTGTTCATACGCTTGCGCCTGCTATCGGTACGGCCCATGGTATTTACAAGGGTGAGCCGAACATTGACTTTGATCGTATTGCAACCATTGCAAGTAAAGTAAGCGTACCCCTTGTGCTTCATGGCGGTTCAGGTATCCCTGATGAGCAAGTGAAACGTGCGGTTTCGCTTGGTATGGCCAAAATGAATGTGGCAACAGAGCTGCGTATTATTTTCTCAGATGCAATTAAGCAAGTATTTGCCGAGAACCCAGATGAGAATGATCCACGTAAATATATGGTTCCCGCTAAACAGGCCCTCCGCTCAGCAGTTCTAGCTAAGATGGAATTGTGCGGCTGCGCGGGTCGCGCACGTGATTTCCGTTAAGCACTTATTAGCGTAATATAATTAATAAATTAAACCCAAAGCGCCCTACCGATAAATATCGGTAAGGCGCTTTTGTTTGCAACATTATAATTACTTTTAACGTCGGTTTAGTAAATAAAGGAATTTATATCACAAAATAGATAATGTGAAAATTCCTTAATTAAATTCTTATCAGGGGGAATATGTATGCTTAGGCGGGGGTCAAAGGGTCTGATTTGTATGTTTATCACTATAGCTATTCTACTTGCGATGAGTGGGTGTGGTTCTTCAAAAAATTCAACAGAGAACTCAACAGAGAGTAAAGCGGCAGACAGTGATGGAGCACCCATGATGACTGAAATGCTTAGCTCAAAGGATAAAGGTACGCATGATACAAGCGAAGTGGCAAAGGCAGAATTAGGCAGCAAAACGAATAATTCGGGCAAAGCGACAGATAAGGCTTTACAAAAGGCAGAACAGACAACGGCTATTGGAGCAGGATTCAACGCTAACCAATTAAGTGCCGGTCTTAACAAAAAGTTAATCTATAAAGCAAATGTAGTGATGCAAATAGGGGATTACGCTTCGGCTCAGAATGAAGTACGAAACTTAGTAACTATCGGGTGGTTACATTGTCAACTACACAGAAACACAGTCGGCTAACGAACAAGGTGGAACCTTCGTGATGAAAGTTCCAGCTGACGGTTTCTCTTCTTTCCTAGGAAAGATAGAGAAGATTAAGCATAAAACAATACAACGGAGCATGGAAGGCCAAGACGTTTCCGAAGAATATGTTGATTTGGAATCTCGTCTGAAGGCAAAGCAACTAATGGAAGAGCAGTATACTGCATTTATGAAAAAGTCTACGAAGACGAGTGATCTTGTATCCTTCGCGAATGAGCTAGAGCGGATTCAGACCGAGATTGAACAAATCAAAGGAAGAATGCGATATATTGACCAAAATGTATCTTTTTCAACCGTTGAGCTGCGTTTATATCAGTCAGAGAAAGACATTAAGAATACCAATGAAGTCACGCCAGAGGATCCACTGTCTACAAGAGCCTCCAATGCTTTACAGGGATCACTTACCGTACTTATCGATGTACTTCAATGGACCGTTATTATTCTATCAGGGGCTGTGCCTGTTCTTATCCCTATCGCAATCATTCTTATTATTGTACGGCTTATACGGCGTTCCAGACGTAGTCGGAAGGAAGAGGCTGCAGAGAGAAGAAGAACACTGAATCAGCAGAGTTCTCCTATGGTGAATCGCCCTGAACTTAATCAGGAAGAAGATACAAAGGATGAGCAGTAGAAATAATGCTAAATTTAAGAACTGGTGCGGATTGATTCCGTCCAGTTCTTTTGTGGGTATATAGGATTACATAACCTTGAATTCGATGTTAGAGCATAGGAATATTCATTGCTTTAACAATCGCTTTGCACTATTATTATAAGGAGAGATCTTTATGTTGAACACGGTTGATCAAACCAATCAGATCGCCGCCTTTACGAGTAGACTGTTACGTGACCGGTTTGGCAAAGGTCCTGAATCGGTACATGTATGTATCGGCCAGCAATGTATCTCCATACATATTCGTAATTTTATTGGACCTGTAGAGAAATTTTTATTGAACAAGAAGGAAGAAAAGACGTTTCGTTACACTAGAGAACTACTGATGCAATCGTTGCTTCCAGAATTGCTGGAGTTTCTAAAGCAAGAGATGGATATCACCTTAGATATAAATGAACTATATTATGACTGGGGTTTACATAACGCTTCAGGTATTATCGTGGGTCTATTGCCGTGTCATACACATTCATCGGAATTATATACTGGACGTGATGAGCTGCATAATCAGATTATACGAGTGACTGGAACCGTTCAAAGAGAACCCGATTTTATATATTCTTGGTGGATGAATCCCAAGACATTAATTGTTGTACGTGAAGGTCTTATGATTTTACTGGAGAAGGAATTGGTTCAACTCGGATTTGATGAAGTTTTGAGAACAACAAAGAGAAAGCTTGAGAAGAGATATCTAGAGGAAGAGACTTCTAACGATATGATTGCTGGTAAACGAGTGGCTGATCTTTATGTGGACTGGAACTTCGAACAGGATAAAAGCGTTATTGCCTACACGTTTTTTGAGTAAGATTGGTAGTAGTGAGTCGAACATGGAGTGACCATGAGTCGAACATGAGCCAAAGATGGAGCACATTGCTCCTTCTTTGGTTTTTTGTATTGGAGGGAATAATGGAGAGAGAGCACTATACTATTTTATGTGTTGAAGATAATTCAATGAACATGACGTTGATGCATCATATTTTCAAAAAGATTCCTTATGTTACTTTATGGGAAGCTGTGTCTGCTGAAGAAGCATTGGATATGGTCTATAAAGAGCAACCGGATATCATTCTTACAGATATTCAGCTGCCGGGTATGGATGGTTATGAATTTCTAAACATACTAAAGAGTGATCACAGAAATTGTAACATTCCAGTTATCGCTGTGAGTTCTTTTGCAATGGAATCAGATATAGCGAGGGGCCATGAAGCTGGTTTTAGCGAATATATTACGAAACCCATTAAATTAAAATCATTCTTGCTGGTTATAGATACGGTAATAGGACAGCTTATTAAGCAAACAGAGTACTGACGTATTCTCAAATCATTTTAGTGAAGAAGGAACGGAACTGGCTAAGCAGCTGGATACGTTCTTTTCTTTATTTTAAATTTCATGGCTAGATTTTTGATTGCGAAATCACATAACTTTGTGTGCATGGTGGCATATTACCAGTAGTTTGTTAATCAGACAATCTATACGCGTATAGGGGTGACTTTCCAATGAAAAATTTTGCTATGGCAGCGTTAGCAGCAATCGTACTCATGTGCGGCGTTAGTCAGGTGGCTGAAGCAGCAGATACGGACAAGCCATATCATTTTGGGTTTAAGAAAAGTAAGAACGGACAGCTTCCATCAATTAATGAGGAAGGTTTTAAGCCGATTTTGCAAAAGAATGGAGCCATCTTTCTCGGAGATACGTCACGAAAGGAAATCTTTCTAACCTTCGATAACGGTTATGAGAACGGATATACTTCAGGCATTCTCGATTTGCTTAAAGCCAAGAAGGTGCCGGCTATATTTTTTATAACAGGTCACTATTTGAAAGATCAACCTGAGCTCGTTATCCGTATGGTTAACGAAGGGCATCTAGTGGGAAATCATTCGTGGTCACATCCAGATATGACTCAGATACCAAACGGACGTTTGAAAGAAGAGCTAGATCAAGTGAAAGATGGAGTGAGCCAACTTACGAATCAGAAACGTATGGATTTTGTCCGTCCTCCGAGAGGGATCTTCAGTGATCGTACGCTTGCTGCGGGACGAGCTGACGGGTATGCAAGTGTATTCTGGTCGGTAGCTTACAGGGACTGGGATCCCAAGAGTCAAAAGGGCTCTTCTTACGCTTATCAGCAGGTGATGGCCCAGCTTCATCCTGGGGCGGTTATTCTGCTACATTCGGTATCTAAGGATAACGCACAGGCGTTATCACAAATTATTGATGATGCTCGCAAACAGGGATATACTTTTTTAAGTTTAAACGACATGAAACTTAAGGTTTACTGATTCTGTCCTTTAGTAGCATTATATATCTTAAAAACCGCCAGCCCTAGGGCTGGCGGTTTTTGGCTTCTCAGTGATCAAAGATAGGTTCCGATTCCCAATGGGGTGTCTTATAAGAAAAAGTAGAGTTTACATAGAACAAAAAATATTCGGCATATGGTCGTACACGCGCTGCTTTCCGCACTGCGGGCTTTTGGAGTGGGGATGGTGCTGAGCCATTTATTCTACCGGGATCGACCGTTCGTTACTTTAGATCGTGGTAAAAAATTGAATAAGTTGTCGATATAAGGAAGATTACAGAAACTTTACCCAATAATTTCACGTCTATTATACTATTGGATTGTGAAATGAAAGATATGGGGGAAATAAGACAATGGAGCAAGCATCATTGCCAAAGCGTTCAACATTAAGAAATAACAATAATCCTAAAACGACGAATTCTAAAAAAAAACATAAGAAACGTAAACGAGGGTTTATTCGTTTTTTTACACAACTTGTATGGACTGTGCTAGTGCTAGGAGCATTAGTAGCGGGGTGGTTGTTTTTGACCACATCAGGGAATAATTTTCGGTTTCTTGTTGCGGATACGCTCATAACAACGCAGCATCGCTATTTGGCGAAATATATTATTGGTCAGGCGGAACTCGATAAGCGTGTCGTTGAATACAATGCTCGGTTTGAGGAAATGGGGAATGAGAAGGATACCCATAAAATACAAAGGCCTGTTCAATCTGTTGCTGAAGAAAAGAAACCCCTTGTTGAAATTGAGGAAATTTCCGGTACAGGTTATCGTGGATATGTAATGATTGTTAACGATCCCACCAAAATTAGGCTTGGTATTCCTAAATCCAAGGGAAAAGGGGAAACGGTTTCTAATATGGTTAGTAGGACCGGGGCCATCGCAGGCGTGAATGGCGGTGGTTTTGATGACCCCAACTGGAAAGGGAATGGTTTTAAACCCATTGGTGTCGTGATTTCACAAGGAAAACTATATTATAATGGTCTTGGCAAAAATCGATCTACGCAAATTGTTGGTATTGATAAGACAGGTAATATGATCGCGGGGCATTATTCTCTTAATGAATTAAAGGATATGGGGGTTCAAGAAGCCGTCACGTTCCAACCAAGAATTATTGTAAACGGAAAAGGTTTGATCAAGAATTCTAAAGAAGGCTGGGGCATTGCTCCACGTACAGCTATGGGACAACGGGAAGATGGAGCTATCATTTTCGTTGTCATCGATGGTCGACAGCCTACGTATAGTACAGGGGCGAATCTCTACGATGTCCAGCAGATTATGTTAAAGCATGGCGCAGTGATTGCCGCAAACTTGGATGGGGGTTCTTCTACTGTACTTGTGAAGGATAATCAGATCGTGAACAAGCCTTCATCCCAATATGGAGAGCGGTATTTACCTACAGCATTCCTTGTATTTGAACATCCCGAACAAGTCAATATTCCAAACGTATGGGCAGGATTGAATGCGAGTGATATTGATGGTGGTAAGAAGAAAAAATAAGGGATTGCAGCATAATGCACATTATGACCTCATTAAAAGAAAGACCATTCACAATGCGAATGGTCTTTCTTTTAATGGTTTGTATAGTGCTAGTTACGCACGTATTTTCTTAGTATACATAAGACCAATGGTTTGTGGACCGCAATGGCTGGAAATAACGCAGCCTGCAGTAGATAGCAAGACTTCACGAGCTCCAGTTTGCTCTTTAAGAGCCTGTTGAAGGAATTTAGCTTCTTCCTCTGCAAATGAATGAACAACAAATATGAGATCATTATCCATCTGTTCTTTTTGCTCAACAGCACGTAATAGGAGTTGCTCAAGTGCCTTTTCCTTCTTACCTCTAACTTTGTAGGCCGGTGTCATTTTACCATCAATAACTTTAATCACCGGACGAATTTTGAGCAGGCTAGCTACGAGATTCTGCATACCGGAGCAGCGTCCACCCTTGTGAAGATACTCGAGTGTATCAATTACAAATTCAGTTTCAACCTCAGGCCGGGTCTGTTCAAGCATGTTTAGGATATCATGTATATGCTTACCCTCCTGAACAGCTTGCACGGCTTTCATAACGAGGAGACCGATAGCACTTGATAGATTTAAAGAATCAAATACGCTTACTGCACCTTCTGGAAATTCAGCTGCGGCAATGAGAGCATTTTGATACGTTGCGGATAACTCAGACGACAGACTGATATAGAGGATCTTATCTCCTTCAGAAATAACAGGTGCAAAGGCAGACATGAAGTCAGAAGGAGAAGGAGCAGCTGTTTTAGGCAAATTCTTGAATTCTTCTACCTTACGATATAAATCTGCGGTTGTGATATCTACACCATCTTTGAGCTCTTCTTTTCCAAATATCACGTATAAAGGAACAATCCCGATTTGATATTGATCAATAAGGGAACGAGGCAAGTCACTGGTGCTGTCTGTAAATATTTTAATAGTAGACATGAACATCTCCCTAGACATTTATTATTGAATAACAAGCAGAATGGATAGTTAGTGGGCCACAACCATTATAATGCTGTGGAGTATATCAATGCGAATACAAAAAATCCTCCGATACCTAATACAATGAAGGAATTGAGAATTAGCCCAATGACGGCGAAGAATCGTTTCCGCTGCTTCATGACCGTACCTACAATACCAAGCACAACGCCTACAATATTAATGACGACGAATGCTAAGATAATGATTACGACAACACCAATGCCGAAGACCGATTTTGAGTCAGGGGATAACGTGTTATCTCCATTGATATAAGGGGCAATAATAGATCCCATAACAGCAACGCTGATGATGTAGCCAAGAAGAGTCACCAGACTAATAACAAAGGATGCTAAACCTGGGCCAGAATGTTTAAGTACGATAGGTGGAATAAACGTTGAGTAAGGGTGCTGTAAATCCGTCTCTTGAAACGCCTCTTGTGACACATGTTGAGGTGTTTCATCGGGAGGCAGATTAGGGTCCATAATGAATTCTCTCCTTTAAATTTAAATATGTATGGTTCTTACTCTTCCATAAGATGAGTTAAAAATCAAGCTTCTTTCAGGACAAGCGTGAGATGGTGGAAATAAGAGGCTCAAATAGGTTAAGATATAACTTAGATTGTTACAAGTTTAACAAGCATAAAGGGGATGGAAGCCTTGCAACGCAAGTTTATGATTTTAGGAACGCTCATGGCCATGCTTTCCGTAGCTATTGGAGCATTTGGAGCTCATATGCTTGAGCCTATCGTGGGTAAATCGGCAGTTGAGGTATATGAAACAGGTGTTCAATATCAGATGATGCATGCATTAGGTCTTATTCTGATCGCTTTTGCTGCTGGTTCTTGGGGAGATTCACGCAGACTGAACTTCGCAGGGTGGCTACTATTCGTGGGCATCATCCTATTCTCAGGAAGTCTTTATGCGCTTACGATTTCAGGAGTTAAGATACTTGGTGCAATCACTCCTATAGGTGGCGTCGCTTTTATTATAGGATGGCTGTTATTTATGATCGAAGCTTATTCAAGAAAAAAACAGTAAATATTAGTTTGTTTTAAGTTTACACAAAAAAAACCCGCTCTAGGCTGAAAATTAGCCGAGAATCGGGTTTTTTGTTGTTCATTTTAAATGAATTCGTCGACTTCATTTAAGCTAAAAGTGTAAACTTGTTTCTCATCAACATGATATACATTTAAAAGTTGCTTATCTTCATCAAAGTTTAAAATGCGGCAGGGCATACTAATATGCTGGCCATTGCGGTTAGCAGTCAGACGAATTAATCGGTTATCGCGAATATAAACGCGAATCCATTCATTAAGCTCGGTTCCTTGATCAGCGCGATTGTCATCGTTTTTAGCCTGAGGCAATGTAGGTTTTAAGGGTATATCGACTTTGGCCTTGATTTTCTTAACCTCGGCTGCTGGGGAAGAAGAGGAAAGTCTTGATTTTGAAATCAGGGACTTACGTTTTTCTTGAAGCATTACGTCTATAATTTGTCCCAATTCCATGCCTGATTTAATTTTGAAATCCGCAATTTGATGATGTCCGCTTAACATTTCTAGCAACGCTTGCAATGCCAAAGCATTAGTACTGTTTGTGATTAGAATGTCGACATTGAATAAAAAGCCAGTGTCCTCATGTGTTTGTTTCTTGTCCATAGATCCTCCAGCCTATTACGAGCAAAAATGTTTCGTAAGCTTAATAAATAATATCATGAACGCGAATA
The DNA here is from genome assembly GCF_000576305.1 of Paenibacillus pini JCM 16418. Taxonomy (GTDB): domain Bacteria; phylum Bacillota; class Bacilli; order Paenibacillales; family Paenibacillaceae; genus Paenibacillus_AQ; species Paenibacillus_AQ pini. Next base: position 208,269 of record NZ_BAVZ01000001.1, read on the forward strand.
CATTCATAGTCCTAATGTCGTGGGAAAGAGCAACTTTATTCCTATATATATTTGACTATTTATTAGCAATCGCCTACACCAAGGTCATCAGACAAGAATACACTTTATCGACAGAAATGATTTTCACGATAAGGAGGTATATGGCATTGGTAACGATGATACCTATACAGATCGGGGAGCATACGTTAGTAGGCGTTGAAGTAAAGTTGCCTAAAACAACGTTGCTTACTATTAATACCTCAAAAGGTTATATTATGTGCGGAGCTCTAGATATAGGACTATTGAATGAGCGTCTAGCTGATCGTAAAATTATAGCGGGCAGAGCTGTAGGTGTTCGTACGCTTCAAGAATTGTTAGATGCACCCCTTGAATCCGTTACAGTCGAAGCAGAGCTAATGGGAATAAGGGCCGGTATGGCAGGACACGAAGCACTTCTTCATATGTTGTAAGAAATCTTTGTCTATGTTTATTTCGTTTTCATGAAAATAATCAATGGAAGACATGCTTATTGACCTATTAGCTATATCTTGGTTTTCGTTACTAAATACTAGAGGATTATGTTCAAAATTAGAGCATAAATCCTCTCTTTTGATTTAAACAATATCTACTATATAGAAACGAGATCGCTTAACCAATAGTGAACATGTATTATACGTTAGTCAGCCCTTAAAATGATTTCATTGATTTCAGTGCCAATCAAATTATTTTCAAAGGGTTCTTTGAACTTTCTGAAGATGAATTCCATACCAGAAATATCATCAGGTAAAGGTGGAGATATGACGTAATTATGAGATGAGTGTCCAGAGGTACTTGTTCCACTATCCATTCGACAGTCGTATTCTTCTCCTACATACAACTCAAAATAAATGGGGATATTGGAATGTGTCGAATGGTCTCTTGTTATGTCCCAATCCATATTAAAGGTAATTACGCTTGCATTACTATATTGCCGAACAGAGATTAACGAATAGAAAAACCCCCCATATTCCAAGGATTTTAGAATAGGAATGTGCTTTCTGAATCCTTGTGGCTCAATAACCGGTTTATAAAACTCTTCGCTTCTAAAAGCACCGAATACCTCTTTTAAATAATCCTCATACAGGCCGAAAGAAATGGACCATTTCTCAATATACTCGAATGGTGGATAACCTGGATTATTGTTCGAGATTTCCTTGCGTTGTTTAAGTAATTCACAAATCTGCTCATCTATATGGAGAATTCTCTCATCATAATGCTGGGTTGGACGTTCAAATGGCATCCGTTTCATCATACTCCTCCGTATTCATCATTGCATTCGAAATAAGAATTATTAGGAATGTGCTTCTTCGTCTTTATCCTCTTGTAATCTCTTGTTGTGTACTTAACGCAATGAAGCGAGATAAAGTTATTGAAATTTTTGAATGTAGCTTGTGCACAAAAAGGACGATACCTATTCGCGAGTGAAATAGATATCGTCCTTTTTCATTTTGTTTAAAATAAAGATGCTAGATTTTCAGGGAAAGGCGCACGTACAATCCCTTTTTCAGTGATGATTGCAGTGACATATTCATTTGGCGTGATATCGAAAGCTGGATTGTATACCTTAATGCCTGCTGGAGCTGTACGTTTACCAAAGCTTTCGGTAATTTCATCCCCTGAACGTTCTTCAATCGGGATGTCATTTCCCGTTGGTGTATTGAGATCTATCGTTGAGAGTGGGCATGCCACATAAAAAGGGATACCATGAGCTTTAGCTAATACGGCTACACTGTAGGTTCCAATTTTATTGGCGACATCGCCGTTAGCTGCGACACGATCCGTACCGACAATAACCGCTTGAATCCAGCCTTTAGCCATGATCATGCCGGCCATGTTATCACAGATCAGGGTGACATCAATACCTGCCTGCTGTAGCTCAAAGGCTGTTAGCCTTGCTCCCTGCAGCACAGGTCTCGTCTCATCGGCATACACTTTCAGGTGTATGCCGCTCTCGTGAGCCAAATACATTGGTGCAGTAGCAGTACCGTATTTGGCTGTAGCCAGCCCACCAGCGTTGCAGTGGGTCAGCACACCCATTCCATCTTGGAATAAAGGGAGTGCGTTCACCCCAATGAGACGGCATACCTCCTCATCCTCTGCTTGAATTGCAGAAGCCTCAGCTAGTAAAGATGCGTTTAGAGCTGCTATCGTACCGCCCTCACTGACAAGTTTCTGAGCTGTATCTTTCATTCGATCCAGTGCCCAGAATAAATTCACAGCTGTGGGCCGAGATGTTGCTAGGTAAGTACAAGTGTCTTCAACTTGCTTCATCCATTCATTAGGTTCTTGAGCTGCATACTTTCTAGCGCCGAGCACAACCCCATAAGCGGCGGCAATGCCTATTGCTGGCGCGCCGCGAACCTTCATCGAATGTATCGATTCCCAAACTTCTTCTGAATGATATAAATCCAATAAAACAATGGATTCCGGTAGCAGTCGCTGATCCAGAAGAATGAGATGCTCGTCCTCCCATTTCACGGATGAGAGGGGCTCATTATTTTCTTTTATATCGGATCTAATAGTGTCTAAACTCATAGCGAAACTCCTTTAAATGTGGTTGCCATGTGAATCAAAGATATGAAATCTGCACCTGACTGAAGACCACGATGGTTGAGTACAAGCTGTTTACCAATAGCTAGTGCCTTGCGCTGTGCCGCTTCACGGGCTTGATCATCGGCAATGGTCTCTATGTCTGCGACATGCGATAGACCTACGATTCGGCGAATCATCTTGCAACCCGCAAAACCCACAGTATCGCGAAGGACTTTGGTAACGTAAATATCCTGATATCCAGCGTCTTAGCCATGTGATCCTGTGTATTGGCATTCCAGAGGGAACGGAAACGAGATTCAAACTCATTCCACACATCGACAACCATTTGTAGTAAACGATCCTCTCTTTCTTGCCTTACTTCTTCATTCGAACTTAATCCAGTCTGTGCTGCAAGGTTTAACAATAAATTAGCTATAACTGCACCAATATCAAAGCCCATCGGTCCGAAATAGGCGAACTCTGGATCAATAACTTTAGTTGATTCTGGTGTTGCGAAAATGCTTCCTGTGTGCAGGTCACCATGTAGCAGTGCTTCTGTACGTGTTAAGAAAGCTTCACGTAATAAGGCAACCTCAAGATGCAAAGCTGTATCTTCACGGAGTGCTTTGGCTTCATCGGCAATGACATCTGCATAATTATTATTATCCGATAATCGATAGGGGTCCTCAAAGATGAGGTCTTCAGTAATTTTACATAGATCAGGATTAATGAAGTTTTTGACGAGATTCTTCTTTTCTATAGGACCGATTGCGAGATCAGAAGTAAAGAACAAGGTTCTTGCCAGAAACTCACCAATGTGAGCTGCAAACAAAGGATATGATTCTCCTTCAATTAAGCCTTTACGCATAATCGTATAGTCACTGAGATCTTCCATTGCCGTTATGGCGAGAGCTTCATCGTAGGCATACACTTGGGGTACAAGCCCTGGGCAAACACGATGCTGCTGTTGAAGAGCTTCGCGTTCAATGCGTGCACGATCAAGTGATAATGGCCATGATTCGCCTACAACTTTTGCATAAGGCAGAGCTTGTTTGACAATGATACTGTTAGTGCTGTGCTTATCGGTAATATGAAACACTAAGTTTAAATTGCCATCGCCAATTTCCTGACATTCTAGCTCTGCATCTGCTGGGAAGTGATTAGGAATATTCAGTGCATAAGCAATGGCCTCATCGACGTTTAAAGGATGATAAATGGGCATAAGTCACCTCCGAAATTGATAACGTTACATTAGAAAAGCCAACTTCTTTACTTGGTATAAAACAGTATATCGGATAAGGGAGGCAAGTTGTACCTTTTTTTGTATGATAATCGAACAAATTTGTTTCGGCTGAGGATGCCATGGGTAATAAAAAGCAGAGGCGGACGGGCACTTACATAGGCCAGTTTAGCACAGAAAACTCTCTAACTTCGGATACACTCTATACTCACCTGAGTATAGAGAAAATTCTAAAATAATTAAAAAAAAGGACGGGATTATCATGGCAAAAACAACATCCAAATCTAAAACATCAACTTCTACACTTGAACAGTTACTAAATCAAGAAGTAGCTAACTTAAATGTACTGTACGTCAAAATTCACAATTATCACTGGTATGTAAAAGGTAATAACTTTTTCACACTTCATGTGAAGTTCGAAGAATTATACAATTTCGTTACTCTTAAAATGGACGAAATTGCTGAACGTCTCTTGACCATTAAAGGTCAACCCGCTGCTACAATGAAAGAATATCTTGAGCTTTCCACCATTCAAGAAGCAGATGGTAGTGAGGATGCATTGAAAATGGTTCAAAATTTGGTAGAAGATTTCGCAACGGTTGCTGAAGGATTGCATGAAGGCATTCAATTGGCAGAAGAAGCAGAAGATCAGCCTACTTCAGATCTTTTGACAACGGTTAAAGGTGAACTAGAGAAGCATATGTGGATGCTTCGCACTTACTTGGGTTAATTATTAAGAGCCAAGAAGATAAAGTGTTAGTAGTTGAGAAAACTGCACCCTCTGGTGCGCTGGTCTCCAGCGCACTTTTGTGGTGTCAGTATAGCTGGTGTATGTTGGCTAGACCATCAAAGACATGAATTGGCATATGGAAAACTGGATATCACTGCATTTATACAATGACGTATGGGAGACAGGGTTCGCTTCCTACGGGTGTCTTACCTTATGCTAAGCGTCTTCGCCAGTTGAAGAAACCCGCTGCAGAGTTTGCGATAGGGTTCACATTTCAGTCCCATGGAAAAAATAGAATGATAAATCTGGAAATCATATGCATTTCAAAATAACCGTTGGGTGACGAGCGAGTACGCCGGTACCGGATGATGTTAGAAATACGTTCTGTTTTTCAGATTTATCAAGGCAAACACAGCAGATAATGAAAACAGGCTTGGCTGAAAATACAGCTAAGCCTGTTTTCCATAAGCAAAAGTATAGCTAATACAAAAATAGGCAGGTTGATATGATCTGATATTTGTTATAAACTTAATGATAATCAATGAGAATCAATTTAGACTTATTACAAGTTAATACTTATTATGATGCCGATTGAAATCTGGGGAGCTACCCCATTCAAATTTAGGTAAAACAATTAACGGAGGGAATAACGAATATGGCTACGAATTTCACCATTGAAGGACTTAAAGCATCGATCGAAGGTAAGGAAATATTGAAGGGGATTAACCTTGAAATGAAAGGCGGAGAAATCCACGCCATCATGGGACCAAACGGTACGGGTAAAAGTACTCTTGCTTCCGCATTAATGGGTCACCCTAAATATGAAGTAACAGAAGGCGTAGTAACGCTAAACGGCGAAGACGTGCTGGATATGGCTGTTGATGAGCGTGCTCGCGCAGGTCTTTTCCTAGCTATGCAGTACCCAAGTGAAATTACAGGCGTAACGAACTCTGACTTCTTGCGTAGCGCTATTAATGCTCGTCGTGAAGAAGGAAGCGAAATCTCCTTGATTCGTTTCATCCGTCAAATGGAAGCAAAGATGAAGGAACTTGACATGAATCCTGAATTTGCTCATCGCTATTTAAATGAAGGATTCTCAGGCGGCGAGAAAAAACGTAACGAAATTTTGCAAATGATGCTGATCGAGCCAAACCTAGTTATTTTGGATGAAATTGACTCCGGTCTTGATATTGATGCACTTAAAATTGTAGCTAGTGGCGTAAACGCTATGCGTAGCGAAGACCGTGGTTTCTTGATTATTACCCACTATCAACGTCTACTTAACTACGTTAAGCCAGACTTTGTACACGTAATGATGCAAGGACGTATTGTGAAATCAGGCGGACCTGAGCTTGCTGAGCGTCTTGAAGCAGAAGGTTATGACTGGGTTAAAGAAGAACTTGGTATCGAAGACGAAACTGTAGGACAAGAAGCGTAAACAAACGGAAGGAGGAGAACCTAAAAATGACAACACAAACCATTCTTCCGGTAAACGCTGAAGGTCTGAGTGAACTGTCCAAGCGCAGTAATGAACCGGCCTGGCTCACGGAAAAACGTCTGAATGCTTTGGAAATGGCAGCAGAGCTTGCTTTGCCTAAGCTTGAGAAGATGAGAATCGAACGTTGGGATATTCAAAACTACGGTAGTCACAAGGTAAGTGATGCTGTAACTTCTTTGAATGATGTACCAGCTTCCATTCAAGAATTGGTCAAAGATAAAGAAGACGCAAGTCTTGTGATTCAACGTAACTCGGGTACAATTTATACTAAACTTTCTCCAGAACTTGCTGCACAAGGGGTTATTTTCACAGATCTCCAAACTGCAGTTAAAGAACATGAAGAGCTGGTTAAAGCTCATCTGTTTACGGTTACGACACCGGAAGAAAGTTCTGTAACTGCACTTCATGCAGCTCTGTGGAATGGTGGAGTATTCCTCTATGTTCCTAAGAATGTTGAAATTTCAGTTCCACTTCAAGCCGTTATGCTTACGGATGAAGAGGATGCAACATTTGCACCGCATATTCTAGTTATTGCTGATACAAACAGTTCTGTCACTTATGTTGACAATTATGTATCCGGCGATAGCACGAAGGCTATTGTTCATAACGGTGCAGTTGAGGTGTTCGCTAAAACAGGTGCTAAGGTTCGCTATGCAACCATTCACCAATTAGGGGAGCATGTTACAGATCTTAGCTATCGTCGTGCTGTTTTAGATAATGACGCGTCTATGGAATGGATCGTTGGCGAAATGAACAGTGGAGATACGATGAGTGACACGAATTCTATTCTTAAGGGTAGCGGGTCAACATCGGATTCCAAGATTATCGCAATCGGTTCTGGTTCTCAGAAACTGAACTATTCGACTCGTGCGGTTCACCATGGTAAGAACACTTCAAGTCAAATGATTACACGTGCGGTTATGCGCGAACATGCGACAGCCATCATCAATGGTATTACGAAGATTGAGAAGGGTGCTACGAAATCAGATGGTCAGCAAACGGAAAAAGTGCTGATGCTGAGTCCGAAAGCACGTGGGGATGCAAACCCAATTCTTCTAATTGATGAAGATGATGTTACCGCAGGTCACGCGGCTTCTGTGGGTCAAGTTAATCCAGAACAAGTGTATTACTTGATGTCACGTGGTATTTCACGTGAAATAGCAGAGTCCCTTATCATCTATGGCTTCCTAGCTCCTGTAGTTTCTGAGATTCCTCTGGAAGGATTGCAGACACAGCTTCAATCCCTGATTGAAAGGAAGTTAGGACAATGAATCAAGCATTCTCGAGCAGTTTCCCATTCTAAAGCAGGAAATAAACGGTCATCCTTTGGTATACCTCGATAGTGCGGCAACTTCTCAGAAGCCACGAGTCGTGATTGAGGCACTCCAGCATTATTATGAATTTGATAATGCCAATGTTCACCGTGGTGTGCATACACTCGGTAGCCGTGCAACCGATGCTTATGAAGGCGCGCGAGAGAAAGTGGCTAAGTTCATTCACGCCAAGAGCACGAAGGAAATCATTTTCACACGTGGTACAACCACTGCTTTGAATATGGTTGCCGCTTCGTATGCTCGCTCGGTTTGCAAAGAAGGCGATGAAATCGTCCTAACACCTATGGAGCATCACAGTAATCTCATTCCGTGGCAGCAGGTAGCGAAAGCTACCGGCGCTACGCTAAAATATGTAACGCTTCAACCGGATGGCACGGTTACCTTACCTGAGGTTGAAAAAGTAGTGAATAGCAATACTAAGGTCGTATCGATGGCATATGTGTCTAATGTAATGGGCGTAGTCAATCCAGTGAAAGAAATTGCTGCGATTGCTCACCGTCACGGGGCCGTTATGGTTGTCGATGGTGCACAAAGTACACCTCATATGAAAGTGGATGTACAAGATTTGGACTGTGATTTCTATGCCTTTTCAGGTCATAAAATGTGTGGTCCGACCGGTATCGGTGTATTGTACGGCAAAAAGGCGCTGCTTGAATCCATGGAACCGGTAGAGTTTGGCGGAGAAATGATTGATGAGGTAGGCCTGTATGATTCAAACTGGAAAGAGCTTCCTTGGAAATTTGAAGGTGGCACCCCGATTATAGCGGGAGCGGTAGGTCTTGGTGCTGCTATTGATTTCCTTGAGGAAATTGGTATGAACCAGATTGAAGAGCATGAGAGTAAACTGGCCATGTATGCAATGGATCGGTTATCTGAAATCAGTGGCCTGAAATTGTATGGACCTCGTGATCGCAAAGTAGGACTTGTAACATTCAACTTGGGCGAGGTACATCCACATGACGTAGCTACCGTGCTAGATGCTAGCGGAATAGCTATTCGTGCAGGACATCACTGCTGTCAGCCTTTAATGCGCTGGCTTGAAGCCAGTTCTACCGCTCGTGCCAGTTTCTATCTCTATAATACTGAACAAGATGTTGACCGTTTGATCAGCGCCTTAATCCAGACAAAGGAGTACTTTGGCGATGCAACTTGATGATTTATACCGACGTGTCATTATGGATCATTATAAAAACCCACGTAACCGTGGTAAATTTGAAGATGGAGCCGTTACAGTGGATTTAAACAATCCAACTTGCGGTGACAAAATTTCATTACAGCTTAAAGTGGAAGATGGAATTGTGAAGGACTGCAAGTATACAGGTGATGGCTGCTCCATCAGTATGTCTTCAGCATCAATGATGACGGAAGCTGTTAAAGGCAAAACCGTGGAAGAAGCACAAGATTTGGCTTTGCGTTTTTCTTCGCTAATGCAGGGAGAAGATGTCCAGTTTGACGATTATGAAGATATTGAAGCCCTCTCTGGAGTAAACAAGTTCCCAGCTCGCATCAAATGTGCAACACTGGCTTGGAATGCGCTGCGCAAAGGAATTAATGAAGAAGAGATTCACTAAATAGGGAGGTTTTACCCATGGCTAAGAAATCGCCAGAAGTTGTTGAAGAAGAATATAAATACGGGTTCCGTGATGAACATAAATCCATATTTCAAACAGGTAAAGGCTTGACTCGTGAAGTTGTAACTGAAATTTCCAAAATCAAGAATGAACCGCAATTCATGCTAGACTTTCGTCTAAAGGCATTGGAGCAATTTGAGAAAATGCCTATGCCGAAGTGGGGCGGAAATATGGATGACCTGGATTTCGAAGATATCCAGTACTATGTTAGACCGTCTGAGAAGCAAGGGAAGACATGGGAAGAGGTTCCTTCTGAAATCAAAGAAACGTTTGATAAATTAGGTATCCCGGAAGCTGAACAGAAATTCCTAGCAGGTGTATCGGCTCAGTATGAATCTGAAGTCGTTTACCACAGTATGCAAAAGGAACTAGAAGATCAAGGCGTTATCTTTACAGATACTGACACAGCACTAAGAGAATATCCAGAGCTGTTCAAGGAGTATTTTGCAACGATCGTTCCTCCTTCTGATAATAAATTTGCAGCTTTGAACAGTGCAGTTTGGTCAGGTGGAAGTTTCATTTATGTTCCTAAAGGCGTCAAATGTGAAGTTCCACTGCAAGCCTATTTCCGTATTAACTCGGAGAATATGGGTCAGTTCGAGCGTACATTGATTATCGCTGATGAAGGAAGTTTCGTTCACTACGTTGAAGGTTGTACAGCTCCAATCTACAGCACGAACTCCCTGCATAGCGCAGTTGTTGAGATTATTGCTCGTAAAGATGCTCGTGTTCGTTATACAACGATCCAGAACTGGGCTCCTAACATTTATAACTTGGTTACGAAGCGTGCTGTTGCAGAAGAAAATGCAACGATGGAATGGGTTGATGGTAACATCGGTTCCAAACTGACGATGAAATATCCAGCAGTTATCCTAAAAGGTCGCGGCGCTAAAGGTATGGTATTGTCAATTGCTGTTGCAGGTAAAGGTCAGCATCAGGATGCTGGTGCTAAGATGCATCACTTGGCTCCAGACACGACTTCTACAATCGTATCCAAATCGATTAGTAAGCACGGTGGTAAAGTAACGTACCGTGGTCTTGCATCCTTTGGACGTAATGCAGAAGGTGCTAAAGCCAATATCAAGTGTGATACACTGATCATGGATAATGAATCAACGTCAGATACGATTCCTTACAATGAAATCATGAACGATAATATTACGCTTGAGCATGAAGCTACAGTATCCAAGGTTTCAGAAGAGCAATTGTTCTATCTGATGAGCCGTGGTCTTACGGAAGCAGAAGCTACGCAAATGATCGTTATGGGCTTTATCGAGCCGTTCACGAAGGAACTTCCAATGGAATACGCCGTCGAAATGAACCGTTTGATCAAGCACGAAATGGAAGGCAGTATCGGTTAATACGCCACAAATGTTGGTACAACAACGTTTGTAAGCTGAAATTATAAGAGAAAACTTGGGTCGTGCCGAATTCGTGCCGATTCAGTTTTCTCGCTTTGTGTAGGAGGCGAACTTTTTAAGTTCGTCTTTTATTTTTTGTTAGTTATATCGAGATATGTGTCCACTTCTTACTTAAGATCTGTTGGAATATAAAATTTCACTTCGTGAAAGTTTTACTTGAAAAGATGAAGGATTGTGTTAATTTATTGATATTGCATTGATTAAAGAGCGCGAAGCGAGAAAAGGTGAATTACTCTGAAAGCGAATCGGATGGAAGCGTTCAGCGATGGTGTGTTGGCAATCATTATTACGATCATGGTGCTGGAATTTAAAGTTCCGGAAGGTCATGACTGGCATGCATTGATCGAACTTGGCCCAAAGGTTATTAGCTACATCTTTAGTTTTGTATATGTTGGCATCTACTGGAACAATCATCATCATCTGCTGCACATGGTTCGAACGATGAGCGGTCGGTTGATGTGGCTTAACCTATTGCTACTTTTCTGGTTATCCCTTGTGCCGTTCACGACAGCTTGGATGGGGGAGAACCATTTTGCTGCCACACCAACAGCGTTATACGGTATTGTTTTATTACTTGCAGCGCTTGCATACTGGCTGCTTCAGCGCGCGATTATTAACCAACATTCGAGTGATTCCTCATTTGTTCTAGCGATGGGCAAAAACTGTAAGGGAAAATTATCTCCCTTACTCTACTTGATCGCGGTCTTGACAGCATATGTTAGTCCTTGGATATCCGGCTTCTTTTTTGTACTTGTTGCTGTGATCTGGTTCTTGCCAGATAAGCGAATCGAGTATATCTTGCGAGACTGAGGATGCTAAAATCGATTTGCTTGAGGGTGCACTAACACTTACGACAAGCACATTGAGCCAACAATTAATAATTGTTGGTTTTTTTCTGTCGTTTCTGCACGCATAGGCGCAATAATGACAGCACCCATTGAGCTTGTGAAAAGATATAAAGCATGGGTTAATTAAGCATGACATGGAAGGCAGTATCGGTTAAATTAATACCACACTTCTAAATATAGTCAATAAAAAGGACTCTGCAGAACTAGCAGAGTCCTTTTTATTGTAAATATTGAGCTAGCTTACTGGCTCGATTACATCGATTCAAGAATTTCTATAGCCTCTTCTACGTTATCAACTTCACCAACGGCTGATTTTTGTAAAATTTCTTGATCACATGTTGCGCAATCTACATGTACTTCACAGTATCCTAAACCATCATCATTTACTCCATCGGTCCACCAAAGATTAACGTTCGCAGCTTCTTTTTGACATTGATTGCAGTACAAGTCATTATCTGTTGTATTGATTTGGCTGGATGCAATGATCATTTTATGTTCACCTCTTATTTGACTTAGTATCATCATTCCCGAACTTTTGTTATTTATTTGCGTTATCTCTATAAGGATAGATTAAAAAACAGGTCCCCTTGAAGGAGACATGCTATAGCCGTTGTTACATGTAAATTTGTTCAATTGAAATTTCACGTTCGGTAGATAAGTTAGCAAACCGTTCATCAGTTTGCACCAATGGACGGAAGAAATCGGCCGGATTGGTCATAACGATAATACCATTCTCACCTGAAGTTAGCAGTACTCTCTTGCCAATAAAGTTCGGAATCATATGTCTAATAAAGATTTGAGTAGGTTTAGCGCTCAGTTTGCCAAAGCTGAGGCCATACAGCTCCCGTAGAACAGCTAGTAATTCCTGCTTGGACTGATATACACGGTTTGTAGTCATGGCACTAAATACATCGGCCACTGCGGTGATTTGGGAAAATGGATGGATATCATTCTCTCCGCGAGCATTCGGATAGCCACTACTGTCGCCACGTTCATGATGCTGAAGTGCGACGAGAGCGGATACCTCATCTGAAGTGGAGTCCCGTATAATATCATAGCCGTAGACGGTATGACGTTTCATTTCTTTATATTCTTCTGCTGTTAGTTTGCCTGGCTTATTTAGCAAGCTTCCGGGAATCATACATTTACCAACATCATGTAGATAACCTGCTCTCCCTGCCGCATAGGCTCATTCTTGGAGTAACCGAGCCATGTAGCTATGTAGTAAGATAGTATGCTTACCTGCATGGAGTGGTTGTACGTATAGTCGTCCTCATGGTTAAAAGCGAGCATTAGTGATACAACGTCTTTCTGTTCTTTCAATTGGTCGATGAGAGGTTCTAAGATGTCATCAACGACTGTGTTGTTAAATTTTCCAGTCGCTAATGCTTCAATAAAAAGAGACTCAAATCCGTTTACAGCGTTTTCGAGATGAGGTTTGGTTCTGAGTAGTAATTCCTGCTGAAGAGGATGGATGTCAAAAGAACGATCAGCTTCTTCAGCGATGAAAGCAGTCTCTATGTCAACATAATTCACTCCGTGCTGCATCAGCTTACTGATTTCTTCACTTTGTAGATAAGTGCCCTTCTGCAATACATGCAGTCCTAACTCATTATAGGTGTCTGTCTGCAGAAGATCCCCTGGCTTCAAATCCGTGACATGCACTTTCAAGCAAAAGTCACCTCGTTCTTTCAAAATTCGACATGGTTTATGTCAAATATCATAACAAGAAAAATTTGGATTTACAACGCCAATATTGTTATATAACAGGATAAGTGGTTGGGTCCCAAGGCCCAGTCTGATGACCTTTCCATTCGGAGCCATCTTCCCATATTTCTTTTTTCCAAATAGGGACTGTATTCTTGAGTTGTTCGATTGCGAAACGACTAGCTTGATAACAGGTATCTCTATGTCCTGTTGAGACGGCTATGATTACACTAATTCCTTGAATATCGACTGTGCCAATGCGATGAGAAATCGCACAAATCGCGTCAGGCCAGCGTTCTTTGAGTTCTTTTCCTATCGCTTGTAGCTGTGCTAATGCCATAGGAATATATGCTTCATACTCTAAATGAACGGTGCGTTGAGCTCCGGTCATTTCACGTGTCGTGCCGATAAAAGAAAGTGTAGCTCCATGGTTAGAATGAAGGACTTTAGACGTCACTTCTTCAATTGACAATGGTTCTTCCGTAATGGAATACAGACCGTCTTCCGATTGAACGGTTTTGTTGTCTTGTCCATCTCCTCCTGAGACGGGTGGGATTAGGGCAATTTCATCATTTTGCGTAATAAGCGTCGTAGCAGGAGCATATTCCTGATTGACGGCGAGGAAAGAGACAGCGATCTGTGCCGTTGCCTCTGGATAAGCTTCGGAGAGCTTTATTTTCAACTGGTCGGCTTGGATTGACGATTCTTCTATAGTAAAGTTGAGTACTGATGTTTGAAGCCGTTCTGCAAGACCGGCAAATAATTGAATACGTAATTGCATTTTTTCCACCTCGGACATGGTTGTTTTTAGGTCTTCAATATACCATAATCGGTATGAAAATGTTATGCTTATGCCTTAGTGACAAGAAGTAAAGCAGCAGGTTAAACGTGGAGAAGGGGAGGATACAATCATGCGGTTGGATCAGCCGAAGTCTATTACGATATTGCATACCAACGACATTCACAGCCATTTTGAACAAGTGAGTTCAATCGCTGCTCTGATTACCCACGAAAGGGAGCAAGCTAAAGGTAGTCCTCTACTTGTGCTAGATATTGGTGATCATATGGACCGAGCCGCTGTCGAAACCGAAGGTACTATGGGTGCCGTTAACGTTGATATATTGAACCTTAGTGGATATGATGCTGTAACAATCGGGAATAATGAAGGGCTTACCCTCACACCTGAAGTACTATCGAATACTTATGCGGGTCTTATGGCCCCTATTATATGCTCTAACATCATAGAGCAAACCAGTGGTGAGCCTCCTTGCTGGATGAAGCCAAATGCAATCTTAGAGCGAGACGGTATCCGTATTGGAATTACAGGAGCAACCGCACCATATGACACGTTTTATCAATTAATAGGTTGGAGTTCATTGGATCCTCTTGAATCGATACGTACTCAGGTTGAATGGTTACGACCTCAAGTGGATATTGTGATTGTATTATCCCATTTAGGACTTACAACGGACGAAGGGCTTGCGGAGAATGTGCCAGGAATTGACCTCATTCTGGGCGGACACACGCATCATCTTCTAGAAGAACCACTCTTAATTGGACAAACTACGGTCTGTGGTGCTGGGAAATTTGGACAATATGTAGGCAAAGTGGTGATGCAGCAACAGTCGGATGGATTGTTCAAGGTTATCAAAGGCGAGTGTTTGCAAGTAAATACAGATATACTTGATGAACAAGTGAGCAATGCACTTGTAACGCATCGTATAAGAGCAGAGGAATCGCTTGGTGATGGTGTAGTCATCACAGAACAGCCTATTTCCATTCGTTATGATGAAGAATCACCTTTTGGCAATCTGTTAGCACAATCGGTACGGCAATTTACCCAAACAGACCTGTCCATTGTTAATACAGGTCAGCTACTGGGAGACTTGCCTTCTGGGGAGATCACGACAGGGCTGCTCCATCAGTTATGTCCTTCTCCCATTAATTCTTGTGTCATTTTTCTGAAGGGGCATGATATAAAAGCGACATTGGAACAGAGTTTACTCGAAGAATATCAACAAAAAGAGATTCGAGGATTTGGATTCCGAGGCGAAATACTTGGTAATATTGCTATTGACGGTATGGAAGTCTTGTATGATTCCAGTAGAATCCCTTATGATAGAGTAGTCCAAATCACACTGAATGGAACTCCTCTGCTTATGGAGCAGGCATATGAAGTCGGAACTCTAGATATGTTCACGTTCGGGATTGGTTATGAGAACATATCAAAAGGAAGGGATGCTGCATTTTTTCTTCCGGAATTTATAAGGGACTTACTTCGTCTAGAATTGCAACGCCCAGGTAGTCTGGATCAAATTCAGCAGAAAAGATGGATTGAAGTTAGATAAGAAGATGTTATTTTGAGGAGGAGAACATGGACACACTTACGTCTATAATTTTGGGCATCGTAGAAGGCATAACGGAATTTATTCCAGTATCTTCAACCGGCCATATGATTTTGACATCTAAATTGTTAGGGTATAACGATCAAGACCCAACGATGAAGACATTTGAGATTGTTATTCAGCTTGGTGCAATTCTGGCGATAGCGATTGTGTATTGGCGTCGAATTTTGGACCTACTCGGCATTAAGAAAAGCCAGCGAACTCATGGGGGATTATTCCCAGCGAAAAAATTGAACTTGCTTCACATTATTATTGGTATTGCTCCTGCACTGATCGTAGCGTTTTTTGCTAGGGATTTCATTAAAAGTTTATTTAGTGCAAGTACAGTTATTTGGGCACTTGTAGTAGGCGGCTTGTTTATGATTTTCGCAGAATGGTTTAATAAATCTAAGGCTAGAATTACAGCTGAAGAAATGGATGACCTTACCTATAAGCAAGTGTTTATGATCGGAATTTATCAAATTTTGTCTGTTCTATGGCCAGGCTTCTCTCGTTCGGGAGCAACCATCTCTGGAGGTATGCTTAGCGGAGCTAGTTATAAAGCTTCGGCTGACTTCTCTTTCTTGATTGCTATTCCTATTATGTGTGCCGCAGCAGGTTATGAGCTCTTAGACTCTTATAAGTATATGACAAAGGATACACTTGGCATGTTTGTCATCGGTTTTATTGTCGCTTTTGTTGTGGCTTATGTGGTCGTTAAGATTTTCATGAAATTTATTCAAAAGATCAGATTGACCCACTTTGCAATTTATCGGTTTATACTTGCGGCTGTTTTCTGGTTGTTTATAATGCGTTAATGCTGCTGTGACGATATAGTTAAATGGATAATTTCTGTCTCTCGAAGGATGTTGGCATACTTGATATTGATAGACAGCTGTTAGGCCAATACTCAAACGAGATTAAAGGCAGGAGAGGATTTATTTGCGTTTGTTACCTGTGCAGTTGCTTCGTGAAAAAATGAAAATAGGTAAAAAAATATACAATGATGAAGGTGTTATTCTGCTAGCGGATGGTGTCGAATTAACACCACATCTGATTCGTCGTCTCGTGGAACTGGATATAGGTTATGTATACATAGAGGATCATCTGTCTGAAGGCATACATATTCCAGAAATGCTACAGGAGGAGACGCGTCGAAATGCTCTTCAGAAATTACGTCATAACTTTCAACGACTATCAAGCGCATCTTCTATTACGAAAGGTTATCACCACTTAGGTAAGGAATTCTCTGGAGTGATGGAGTCTATCATTGAAGATATTAGCTCTCAAGAAGACTCCATGATTATGTTAATGGATATGAATACAACAGATCACTATCTGTATAAGCATTCTCTTAACGTATGTGTGTATACACTCGTTTTGGGGATCGCGGTTGGTTATTCCAAAGATCAGTTGATGGTGCTTGGCTTGGGATCACTTTTGCATGACATTGGTAAAACACAGATTCCTCAAAAATTATTGTTCAAGCCACAAAAGCTTGATGACGAAGAATATCGGCAGATGCGTGCCCATGCGGAAATTGGTTTTCGCATCTTAAAAGATGAGCCTAACGTTCCACTTCTTGCTGCTCACTGTGCGCTGCAGCATCATGAACGTTATGATGGATCTGGTTATCCCCGTGGTTTAAAAGGTAGTGAGATTCATGAATATGCTCAGCTGCTGGGACTTGCTGATTCGTATGATGCTTTAACTTCGCACCGGATCTATAGGCCAGCAATGCTGCCGCATCAAGCAGTAGAGGTTCTTTATGCAGGTTCTGGTACGTTATATAGTCAGCGTATTCTTGAAATTTTTCGCGACAAAGTAGCCATTTATCCACCTGGAATTATGGTGAATTTGAGTACAGGTGAGATGGGGGTTGTCGCAAGGATTAATTCGGATACACCACATCGTCCAGTTGTACGTGTTATTACGAATCCATCAGGAGAAACTTTACAAGTTCCTTATGAATTGGATCTCGCTAAATCCTTGTCGGTCATTATTACCGGAGTTGAAGGAGTAAAGTGAGCTAGCATTTCTCTACAGGGGACAAGGGGGCAGATCCATGAAACAACGACACAGAGAAAATGTTCGGTCATGGGGGAGTGTGATGTTCCGCTATCGCTGGGCGGTCGTTGTTTTATGGATCTTTTTGTTATGTTTTCTAGCTTTGTTCGCGTATCGTACACCTTCACTTCTTCATGAAAATGGCTTTGCTCCAAAAGGCAGTTCCTCTGTCTTAGGTATTGAGGTATTGGAGAAGCAGCTAGGTATGTCCTCGGCATCCATTGAAATTGTGATGGAGAGTATCAAGGGTGAAAATTTGACAACAACGGCATCTCAGCAACGGATTTGGTCGGAACTGTCTTCATTACGAAGCAAGCCATTTGTGAAGGACATGTATACAAGCATCGTAACTCGCAAGGCTGGCGAGGACGGAATTACAGCAGTAACCGTTCTTCTTAACCTTACGCCTTCCGAGGCCCTTCAGCAGTTTGACACCATAAGGGCGGCTGTACCTCAAGTTAGTGGAACGAATACATACATTGCCGGCAATACAGCGGTATATAGTGACTTGAATATGGCTGTCAAGCGTGATATAGTCCATGCGGAAATCTGGGGGATTCCCATCGCTCTGCTGATCCTTCTGTTTATATTTCGAACGCTACCGGCGGCATTGGCGCCCCTTATTATCGGGTTATCCAGTGTTACCATCACGATGGGCATTCTTTATTTTTTTGCGCTTGCTGACCATTCTATAAGTAATTTCACACCAAATATGGTGACCATGCTAGGTTTAGCCGTTGGTATTGATTATGCTTTAATCATGGTAAGCCGTTTTCGTGAAGAGCTACAGAGTAAAAGTACCGAAGAAGCTCTGGTTAACACATGTAGGTCTGCTGGAAAGGCAGTTCTTTTCTCTGGCCTTGCTGTTTGGGCAGGGCTATTTGCTCTAAATGGCATCCGTTTGCCCGTATTTTATTCCCTATCTCTAGGTGGAATGCTGGTAGTCATGGTTTCTGTACTGGCAGCTTGTACGTTACTTCCTGCATTGTTAGGTATTATGGGACATCGAATCCATGCTTTGCCAATAAAATTATTAAGAGGACCATCACGCTTGGGAGCAAAACGTGGTGATTTGTTTGGCCGTGCAATCCATCTTGTAATGGCTAGGCCAGTTGTGACAGTAATGCTGGTCATGGTGGTTCTTGTGGCAGCAATGCTTCCTGCTGCGAATATGAAGCTTGGGATACCTTCGTCTGAAATGCTTCCTCCAACATATGAATCACGTTACGGTACAGAGCTTATGAAAAAGGTGTATGAAGTCAAAGAAATAAACTCGATTCAAATTGCTGCTGTACTTAGCCAATCATTTGATGATCCCCTTAGTGTAAAACAAGTAAAGGCCTATATGTCTTCTCTGCGAAAACTTCCGAATGTGAACAGAGTAGAGAGTTATGCAAGTCTCATTACGGGTTCTAAGTCTGTGGATGAGGCATTGACGCCAGGAGTTCGGCAGCAAATAGAGAGCAGACATGTAGCAATGGGAAAGGCTATCGTAGTCGCTGTGGTTCCTGAGTATGGGGAGACAGATGAACGTACGATGAAACTAATAAAGGAGATACGCCGCATTCAGCCAGAGGGGATGAACATATTTGTTACCGGTTCACCTGCCTATAAATTGGATATTATGGATCGAATTCTTACAGGACTTCCCTTTGTAATTGGCTTCGTGTTCGTAACGACATATCTAATATTGTTCGCTGCTTTTCGTTCCGTGCTTCTGCCTCTAAAAGCGGTCCTTATGAATGTCCTTAGTCTTGGAGCCAGCCTCGGTATCGTTGTGCTTGTGTTTCAGCATGGGTATGGGGCAGACTTTTTTCAAGTTAGTTATACCGGAAGCGTATTTGCACTTCTTCCTGTTTTAATATTTTGTGTAGTGTTCGGCATATCTATGGATTATGAAGTGATGATGCTCTCGCGTATTATGGAAGCTTACAAGCGCACTGGAGATAATGAACGAAGTACCATAACAGGTTTGCAACAAACAGGAGGTATAATTACTGGAGCAGCATGTATCCTTGTTGCCGTTGTCGGTGCTTTTATTTTTACAGATAATGAAGTGATGAAAGCTATTGGCCTTGGGCTAACGACGGCCGTTATCATTGATGTTACGATTGTCAGAATGATGTTGGTGCCAGCCTTAATGAAGCTGCTCGGAAATGCCAATTGGTGGATGCCAAAGTTCTGTTCAGCACCAGAGGAACGCGAAAATAAGCAGGTTGAAACTCCTTAAGCTGGTGCGCTTTAGAAAAGAAGTCATGAGTGGCAGAGGTGATTTCATCGACTTCGTGGTATGATATAGAGTAGTTCATTTATTTGGTTTAAATAAAGAAGTAAGGTGAGGAAATATGAATACTGTGAATACAAAGTCATCATTAACACCTATTACCCCTAGATTTGATCCATGGGACCCGATCGATTCTCTTCGTACATATGGTCAGCATGTGCTAACTAGTGTCGAAATGACTGTCACTCATTTATGTAATATGCGCTGTGAGCATTGTGCTGTGGGCGATATGCTTGTGATGAAAGAAGCGGAGTTTCTGCCGCTGGATTTAATGATGAAGCGTCTTGACGAAGTGGAGCACCTTCAGACGATCAGTTTAACTGGAGGAGAACCCTCTTTTCGTGAAAAAACAGTGGATGAGGTTATCGTACCTCTGCTTCAGTATGCCAAGAAACGGGGTATTCGTACTCAGATTAACTCTAATTTAACGCTGGATATTAGCAGGTATGAAAAGTTGCTTCCTTATTTGGACGTGATGCATATTTCATTTAATTATTTGAATGGCGACGACTTCCATGAAGTTGGTTTTGCTAATACGCTTCACCCAGTTCCGAAAGAGACGGCTTACCGCCTTTACGATACTATGATGGAAAATTCGCGTAAACTCAGTGAGGCCGGGATGTTTATATCTGCAGAATCGATGATTAATTATCGCACGCATACGAAGCTGGGTGAAATCCATAAACTAATCAAAGAGATGGGCTGTAAACGCCATGAAGTTCACCCTATGTATGCATCTAACTTTGCCTCGAAGCTCCCAGTGTTATCTCTTGGAGAAATGAGACTTGCGATAGACCATTTGCTTGATTCGCGTGATCCGGATATTTGGATGTTATTTGGTACACTTCCTTTCTACGCCTGTAACGATAATGAAGAAGACTTACGATTGATCCGTCGTTTATCGAATGAGCGTAATGTAACGGTACGCAACGATCCAGATGGACGTAACCGTGTTAACGTAAATCTATTCTCAGGTGATGTATATGTAACTGATTTTGCGGACATCGCCCCTTTTGGAAACATTCAGAGCCGTGGGCTGGATGACATTTTTACGGAATGGCAAACAGGACATCCACTAAATCAAACCGTTAATTGTCATTGTGATGCAGTGGGATGCTGTGGACCCAATCTGTTGGTAGCCGATATGTATTATAAAGATCTTAATTTTACCATAAGGAAAGCAAACACATTATAGGAATGGGGAGTTCATATTGGACGGGGAGATTGAGATAGGAAAACTTTTTCTAAACCTCTTTTTGGTTCTAATGCTTGTATTTTTTAACGGGGTTTTTGTCGCAGCGGAGTTCTCACTTGTGAAAATGCGTCAATCCCGGCTTACGCAAATGGTTAGTGAAGGAAATAAACTGGCTGGTTATGCCCTGAAAGTGAACAATAAGCTGGATGCCTACTTGTCTGCTACTCAGTTCGGTATAACATTGGCTTCACTCGGTCTAGGCTGGGTAGGGGAGCCTGCTATTTCTGAACTACTAGTGGAACCAATTATGTTTCGAATGGGAATTACCGACACAACTCTCATTGGCACAGTTTCCGTAATTATCGGTTTCTGTATCATTACCTTTTTGCATATTGTACTTGGAGAGCTTGCACCTAAATCACTTGCAATTCAAAAAACGGAGGGAACGGCATTACTTTTGTCTGCTCCTTTAATGATTTTTTATAAAATATTTTTCCCATTCATTTGGGTTCTGAACGCTTCTGCGAATGGATTACTTCGTCTTGTTGGTGTTCAGCCTGCGAATGAATCAGAAGCTGCGCATTCTGAAGAGGAAATCCGCATATTAATGAATCAGAGTGCTAAAAGTGGAGTGATCGACAAAGATGAGATGAAGCTAATGGATAACATCTTTGAATTTTCGGACTTGCTGGCACGCGAAATTATGCTGCCACGTACGGATATGGATTGCTTGTTTACGAATAATACGCTCGAAGAAAACCTGAAGATTGTTAATGATACGAAGCATTCAAGGTATCCTGTTGCTGTAGAAGACAAAGATCAGATTCTTGGTTTCGTTCATATTACGGATCTTCTACTCGCAGATAGGGTACAACAGGAAGATCTGATTTCACTCATTCGTCCGATATTGAATGTTCCGGAATCCATGGAGATCAGTCAGGTTTTACGCTTGATGCAGAAGAAGCATGCCCAGCTCACGCTTGTTGTTGATGAATATGGTGGAACAGCAGGGATGTTGACGGCAGAAGAGATTCTGGAGGAAATCGTTGGTGACTTATACGATGAGTTTGAGGACGAGCGCCCAGATGTAGAGATTCAGGAAGATATCATCTCGGTCGATGGACGAATGCTCATTGAGGACGTTAACGATCTAACTGGTGTCATCATCGAGGATGATGAGGTCGACTCCATCGGGGGTTGGTTGTTTAAGGAGCTGGAAGGAAATCCTATCAAGGGTAAAAAGGTTCAGGTGTATAACTATATATTTGAAGTGGAAGAATCCACCCGTTTACGTATTACACGTGTTAATATCCACCGCGTTGTCGATAAGGATATAGTCAGCGTAGAGGAAGTAACGGGCAACGAGGATTAAGGAAGTGAGCCATGACAGTAAAGCAGCTGCTCTTTATCGGCATTGGGCTTGTGCTGCTGTACGGATTATTTACTGTAGGAGCACCGTTCTTGTTAGCAGCCATCATTGCGATCTCTTTAGAACCGATTAACGGATTATTCATTCACAAGTTGGGATGGAAGAGGGTCACTGCGGCTTCTCTAACGAGTACGTTGTTCCTACTACTCGTTGTTGTCTTAGTTTATTTGCTGGGTTTACAGATGTTTGAGCAGTTTCTGGAATTCTGGAAGAGCGCACCCTACTATTTCTCAACAGCAAATGAATTTGTACAAAACACGGTGGTACAGGCTCATGGGGCGTTTGATCGATTACATCCGGATTTAGCGGATGGTCTTCGCGGATTGTTCTCTAACCTGACATCTTACACTGTGTCGCTGATCAATTCGTTATCCTCTACATTTTTATCGTTTGCAAAAGGTTTACCAAGTTTATTTGTGTTTTTTATGGTCTTTTTTGTTGCGGTTTACTTAATGAGTTACAGTCTAGAGACGATGCGTTCAACATTTCTGTCCTTCTTTAGGGAAGGGGCGCGAAGTCAGATTGATGAAGTCCTGGTTAGCTTGAAGAAATCAGTATTTGGCTTCTTACAGGCACAAATCATATTAAGCGCATTTACTTATGTTGTTACCTTAAGTGGACTTTTGATCCTGCATATCCATTATCCGCTTGCCATTGCAATGCTCACGATGGTGGTCGATATTTTGCCGGTGCTGGGTGTTGGAATGGTTTTCATTCCATGGGCATTATATTTATTTATTGTGGGTGACACATACACAGCGTTAGGGCTTGTTCTACTCTTTATCTTTATTACGGTAGCAAGGCGTATCATTGAACCGAAAATTGTGGCTAATTCAGTGGGGATTGATGCACTATCTGCATTGGTGAGCATGTACGTTGGATTTAAGGTTGTGGGCATGATCGGCTTCTTGGTGGGACCTATGGTTGTTATTATTTACGCAGCATTACGCAGAGCGGGGCTTTTCCAGTTTCGCTTATAATATGAATATCATGAGGCTCCTTTACGGTAAATGTGAACATTTGCTAAAAGGAGTCTTTTTTTGTTCTTAAGGAGTTCAATTTTTGGGCTATCATCATATCTTATATATGTAGAGGTATCATGCTATCAGTTTTAGTTGCCGACGACTTACATCCGGTATTACCGGAGAAGGAGGAACCGCGTGAATAAGTCACCGATGTCACAAGTGCGAGTGTATAAACCATTTATTGGTCCTTTTGATCCCTGCCCACCGCAATATTACAAAACATATGTCGTCCCCCCAAATCAATATCTCGTTTTCCAGCCGCTGGATTGGCCGCAGTACAGTTTACCGGAAGCATTAAAGCTCGGTACACTTTGGCCCAATCTGTACAGTCCGTATACGCCCACAGGCAAAAGAACAGAGGAGGCGAAATCGGGTGAGTGACAATGCAAATGCAAATATTAACACAAATGCGAATGCAAATTTTAATGCAAAGCCTTGCGATCAGAGGTATTACGAGCTGTTAGAGAAGATTCAAATTATAGATTTTGCCTTGGTGGAGTTGAATTTATTTCTGGATACCCACCCAGATGATTTGAAAAGCATTGAACAATTTAACCAACTTGCTCAGCAGCGCATCCCATTTGTAAGAGAATTTCAGGAGCATTATGGGCCACTGCTTAATTTCGGTCATGCTTTTTCTAAATTTCCATGGGAATGGTCTAAGAGCCATGGCCATGGCAAGTGTAAGTAGCGGAATGAAGCATCATGCAATAATAAATGGTTAAAGGAGGCGTTTTAAACGCATGTGGGTGTATGAGAAAAAGCTACAGTATCCTGTCCGGGTAAGCAAATGTGATCCCACCATGGCAAAATACTTAATGGAGCAATACGGTGGAGCCGATGGAGAACTGGCTGCAGCTCTGCGATATTTAAATCAGCGTTATACGATCCCTGATAAGGTTATTGGCTTGTTAACTGATATTGGTACAGAAGAATTTGCCATCTAGAGATGATTGCTACGATGATTTATAAACTGACCAAGGATGCAACGCCGGAACAGATGAAAGCCGCAGGTCTAGGAGCGCACTATGCAAGCCATGATAAGGCTCTTTTCTATGAGAATGCATCAGGCGTCCCATGGACGGCCGCATATATTCAAGCCAAGGGTGATCCGCTTGCGGATCTGTACGAGGATATCGCCGCTGAGGAGAAGGCACGGGCTACATATCAGTGGATGATTGACTTAACTGATGATGTAGATTTACAGGATGGTTTGAAATTTCTGCGTGAGCGGGAAATTGTTCATGCTACGCGTTTCCGTGAAGCGGTCGAAATCATTAAAGAGGATCGGGAAACACAGAAGGTGTTCTAGAGATAGAGCATCGTAAGTAAGAGAGGCATCTCAATACAATTGAGATGTCTTTTTTATGGATCGTAATAAGTGACTTACAATTCCTTGTTATTTCCTATATCATAGGTCTGTAAACAATTCGACCGAGCAATGTTCTTCACCACGGAACTGATGAAAGGAACGAGAAAGATGGAGAAAGCGTCTGTACTGATTAAACCCGAAGCAATGATTTTTGACATGGACGGTACCTTATTCCAGACTGAAACCGTCCTACTTCCTGCGTATCACAAGCTGTTTGCGATTCTAAAAGAGGAAGGGCTCTATACGGCGCCCACCCCACCAGAAGAACGTATCCTCGGTAGCCTGGGGATGCTGCTTGAAGAAATATGGAAGATTGTCATGCCCGATGGAAGTGACCAAGCACGGAAACGAGCAGATGAACTATTACTACAATTGGAACTTGAAGGTCTTCAAAATGGGAATACACTGCTATATCCAGGAGTTAAGGATACACTTCATACGCTTAAAGAAAAGGGAGTTCGTCTTTTTATAGCAAGCAATGGACTTGAGCATTACGTTAAGGGTGTAGCAGCGGCTCATGGCATTCTAGAGCTCTTTGACGCTGTATATAGCGCTGGGGAGCATGGCACGGTAACTAAAGTGCATTTGGTTAAGTTGTTACTTGAACAAGAACATGTGAAAACGGCATGGATGGTTGGAGATCGATCCTCAGATGTCGAGGCAGGTAAAGAAAATCAGTTGAGTGTTATTGGATGTGCTTATGCGGGTTTTGGTGACGGTGAGGAGCTTTACGGATCGGATGCGCTTATTCGTTCTTTCACTGAAATTCAGGATCTGT
Source organism: Paenibacillus pini JCM 16418 (assembly GCF_000576305.1). Classification (GTDB taxonomy): domain Bacteria; phylum Bacillota; class Bacilli; order Paenibacillales; family Paenibacillaceae; genus Paenibacillus_AQ; species Paenibacillus_AQ pini. Next base: position 233,762 of record NZ_BAVZ01000001.1, read on the forward strand.
ATGAAGATGCATAGCATGTTTAATATTAGCTTTATTTACAAAGCTACATAATGCAATGAAACACCAAACCGCTATATAAGCGGTTTGGTGTTTTTTGAGTTGAACCCTGCTACTGCTGTTGATACAACCAAAGAGCATACTCCATAGGTCTCACAATGGCATCTCGGTACGTTTCCGCCTCGCCGCTCTGTGAGAATACTTCTCTAGCTGGTTTTGGATTTACCTCAAGGAGATAGATGTCACCATACTTATTTATAGCTAAATCTAAAGCGAGTTCACATAAAGCTCCGTATGTTTTCTCTAAATAAGCTGCGGTTTCTAGTCCAAATTTCTCCGCTTTTAGGCTTACCTGCTTACGTTTAGTAGGGTCAGTAATCCACTTCTCAAGTAGCGTATCCGCAGGTACAGCTTTACCGCCTCCATGGAGATTGGAAGTTACACTTCGGGGAGCACCGATTCTGCCGGCCATGCCCGTAAATTGCCAAATTCCTTCTTTATTCTTCTGTACGAGCATGCGGTAGTCATGAACACGTCCGTCGGGTAGCTCGATAGAGATACCTTCTTGAACAATATAGGAGTCATTCAATTTCCAGCTATTCAGAACGGATCCGAGTCTTGATGCATGAAGTTTGCGTGGCGTAATAATTTCCCGCTTTTGATTGCGACCTTGAATAACGTACTGAGATGGTGCTTTGAGTTTCTCGATTCGCAGAATTCCCCGACCACCTGTTCCATTGATGGGCTTCACATAAATGACAGTGTGGTTTTTTAGCATAGCGTATACATCAGATAGACTGCTATAAAATCGGGTCTCAGGCAAAAAAGGCCTAAACTCAGATTTGTGGGACATGACCTCATGTATCGTCCACTTATTGCGTAACGGCCGGTTCAGAAAGAGTAAATGCCGATAGCGGCTTCTAAACTGTAGCAACTGCTTGAAGCGGGAGCTCTTCTGAATCCGGCAACGATCATAAATCATATTCGGAAAACTACGCCATTTTCGTGTCCAAATTGATTCGGTTGGATCATACTCCAAGGCGTATATCTTCTTCTTATTGTGATCTACATCCGCGGGTGTAAAGACAAATACATCAAGTCCGATCTTCTTACCTTCCGAAATCATCTTTTGATAAACAGGTTTCTCTTCAAGATGTTTACGGTCATTTAAATATAAGGTCAATATGCCTAATACGGGTAGCGTCATGGCTACTCACCTTCTTGAATGAGAGTGGTTGCATACTTGAAGTTACTTCTTCACTGTGTCCGTTTTATGCTGCCTTGCGAGGTACTGACAATAATGAAAAATTCGTTCTAATGAACGCTTGCGAATATGAGGTTCGTCAAATTTCATGGGCTTCGCATTGGCTTCAAAGAACCATAAGCTTCCGGTATCTTCAATACCTAGATCCATGGACATTTCCCCGTGGATATAACCGGAGCCCTTCTCGATTTGCCGCGCAATAATAATGGCTGTCGTTCTTACACGGTTCAGGATTGAAGAAGAAGCTTCGGCACCAAATAATGTCGATAGCAGTTTTTGCGGATCTTCAATCGTTCCCCCGCGTGGCACATGGGTTGTTATGCTCTTAAGACCTGCCATGCGTGCACCAACCCCAGTAACACCCCATTGTCCTGACCCTGTTTTCTGAAGCAAAATACGAAGATCAAAAGGTCTGTTATTAATCGATGCTAGTTCGATCCCTTGCTGCATAATATAAGGAGTAGCTCCAGTTTCATGATGAATACGAGCCCATAAGCGGCGGATGCTATTAGCTTTGTAGGTTGTATTCGTTTTTTGATTCTGAACCTTTAATCGGTAAGGGAGCAGTTTACCTCGCTGATATTTTAGCATCATAATACCTTTGCCTGCTTTGCCACTCTCCGGTTTCAGATAAAGGAAGGGGAATCTCTCTAGCATACGCTGAAGTGATGATTCTGTTGTTAGACGTTTTGTCTTAGGAACCAAGTGCTGCGTTGCTTTGGACACTTTTAGCCATTCGAACAGATGCCATTTATTGAAAAAATGTGGATTATATAATTCAATAGAAGGATGGAGCAGACATTCTTTGATTTTTCGTCTAACATTCGGCTTTAGTTCATCTTCACGCTGCGGGATTCGGTTGTAGATGACATGAGGAAGCGGGAAACTTTGTTGTTCCCACATATTCTCATGATTAAGGCTGTAACCCACCACAGTTTCTTCAGTTAGCTTTAAATCTTTAGCCGTAACGACATAAACAAGAAAGCCCATTTCTTGTCCTGTTCTGATAATGTCTCGAAAGTTAGCTTGATTTCCTCTGAAATAACCACATGCATCCGGCATGGTTAATATTGCTACTATGGTTTTAGATTCTTCTGAGTTTCTGCTGTTCACTCGCTATCCCTCCTGTGGAATTTACTCAAGTACAGGCAGTGTTCCAAGATATGTTCCACAGAAGCTTTCCCTTCCACTTTGAGGGATGGATGACTGAAGATGGAGCGTCCGGGTTTGGCATTCGCCTCGAACATCCATACCTTCTCGTCTTGATCAATCCCGATATCAAAGCCAATTTCACCAAGTAAATGTTGGTGATGAAATTCAATTCCTTCTGCAAGTGTGATTGCTATTTTCTTCGCATTTTGCAGCACTTCTTCGGATCTTGATCCAAACGTTCGGCTAAGCGCCTGCCCCGGTGTTAATAGAGATCCACCGTTTTTAAGATGAGTGGTTACACTCCCACGTCCAGCCTTCTTGGCACCAATACCGACGACTACCCATTTGTTGTTCCCGTTCTTGTGCATGTGAAACCGGAAATCAATAGGGCAACTGTCAATTTCGACAAGCCGTATCCCCTGCTGAATGACATAGGTTTCAAGCGAGCGCCCATGTCTGGCCTGAAGCATACGCATTAGGCTGTTAAACGTAGTAAAACGCAGTAGTACGTTACCATTACCTTTGCGATATCTTGCAAAATACCCCTTTTTAGGTAGATAGGTCAGACGATATATTCCTTTGCCTAAGCTGCCACCAGAGGCTTATAATATAAAAATTGATGGCGTTCTAACATATCTTTAATGATCTCAGTGCTAGGATTCATATGGGATTCAGGAACATAACGATTGACTGTGTTATCATGTTCAAGCAAACGGTAGATATCGGATTTATTAAAGAAACTCCAGTTAAAGAAAGGAATTTTTTTGCGTGATAGCCGGTCTCTAAGTTGATTAATATACGCTGTTGTTTCTGCTTTGCGGCTCGGAAGTCTGTTATACACTACATCTGGAAGTGGGACCGTCTTTCGGTAGAACGTACCGCTGTTACTAAGGAAATATCCATTTACGCTTTCACGCTGCCAATTAATATCTTTAGGGGTAAAAGCGAAGATGTAACAATTCTTATTTCCTTCACGTAGCAGTTGCTTAATGAATCCAGTTCGTGAGCTGAAAGGTTGGGCAGCGGAAGTGGAGGGGCCGTCAGACAATATGCCTACCAATGGACCGAGCTTTATCTCCTCATCCTCAAAACTGTGTATCATGATCCCACCTGCTGCTGGAACTTTTATGGCATCACGGACGCCAGTTCCAAGATAAATATGTTTGCCAGCCTTCTTTATCGATTTAATCGAAGCACGGATCGAGTCTTTTCCCAAACGTAACTGAATGTTTTTTTTGCCAGACAGCTTTAGGCTTTTCATTAGCGTATCGGAAACATAAACCACTTTATCGGGCTGCTGCGAAAAATGAACATTGCAAAAAGTCAAACTCATGAATTTACCCTCCTAAGTTGTCGAAGCAATAAATAACGGGCATACCGGAGCGGGTTTTCTGCTGCGAGCAAGGCACTGTCTGGGTCATCAATTTGCCGAAAGGAGGTGCGTCCCGGCTTGGAATTGACTTCAAGTAGCCAGATGTTTCCGTTCATATCCATCCCGAAATCGATGCCCAACTCGCCGAGACGACCGTAGTGACTTTCCAGTATCTCCGGAATAACTTCTGACAGTTGATGAAGTTCGGTTGTTGTCTGTTCAGCCTGGGTGATCCCGAATTCCTTGGTCAGAAAAGGAAGCACAGTAACCGCACGGCCACCGCCATGCAAATTGGAAGTAATGCCTCCCTTTTTGCCCCGCCTAACAGCCATGCCGGTATGCGTCCACTGGCCGGATTCATTCTTTTGCATCAGCACTCTGATATCAAAGGGGTATCCTTCCCGGCTCTGTAGATGAAGATAGGGTTGAATTAAGAAATTACGTTTTCTAGTGAAGTGTTCAATCCAAGGGATCACCATAGAGCTGTGCGAAAGCTCTTTTGTAAATGGAGTATTATTTGCGCTTCGCCCTTGAATAAAGTAGGAGTGCTGGAGCGGGTCATACTTGATATAGAGCGTATGCTTACCTTGGGAACCGGATTGCGGTTTGAGAAAAACCTCGTTCCCATAAGCTGCTAAATTTTGTTTGAGCGACGCTGCTCCTTGATATAGAGATGTTGGTGGAAGATAAGGGAGTAGGCGTATATCTTTTTTTAGCGTACGGTAGATCTGCCATTTCCCTGGAAGTCCTCGTGACCATACGATCCAAGGTTTATGCTTAGAGACCTGGGACATAAGCTTCGCTGCTGCTCTTAAATCTTCATCTTTTCGAAACAAGCATCGGTCATATACGATATCCGGGAAGGGGACAGTGACATTAACCCATTGCCCTTGTTTGTAGACATAAGCCTGGATCTTAACTTCTGTATTGAGGACATCCTGGGGACAGAACGCAATGATGTTAAGGCCATATTTAGGCGCAACTAGACTTAGGCGACGACAGAATCCCTCTTCCGAAAGCGGAGGAGTTCCAGGTCTACTGCAGCACATGACACCCAATGTGCCAATCGTTGTTACTGTCATTGAAGTCATGGACACAGACCTCCTCTAGAAGCCAGATAAAAAACTACAATATTCCAATAGTCTTCGGACCGAAGGCCGAATTTTCTGTTCATTGAGCGGTGTGTTGTCGTTTTTGGATGGTTTGGAATTCACTTCGAGCAGCCAGATACGCCCATTGGTATCCATGGCCAGATCAACGCCAAGCTCGCCAAAATGAGCAGGAATGGAAGCATCCAATCCTTTGGCGATTTCGAGAGAAGCAAAATTCAGTTTAGCTTGAGCTGAATTTTTAACTTCGGTAGGGAGCATGCATTTGTTTACTGCGTCCTTTACAGTGCTGAGGCTTCCACCACGCGCCAAGTTCGATACGAAATGATTGCCCCCAGCGATGCGAGCGACGATGGAGGTTACGCTCCACTTGCCTAGACTATTCTTTTGAACAAGTGCTCTGAAATCGACGGGGCGCTTGCCCTGATCGATAAGCGTTAGCCCTTGCTGAATCTGATAGCGTGTGCTTTTCATTTTTCCAGATAATACGGCAAATAACTTGGTTAGATTGCTATAGGTCTGTTTACGCGGGCCTCCAACGGTTGTGGATAAAGCGATATAGCTGCCATCAGGTTGTTTAGAGACACGAATGATTCCTTTACCTAAACTTCCACGTACTGGTTTAAGAAAGACGACGGGATACTGGGCGCACATTTTTTTGAGAATTGTAAAGCTGCTGAGTAGATGTGATTCTGGCATGAAGCGAGTGAGTGCTGAATTGGTTTTGAGTGTATCAAACACTTCATGCTTATCAAGGAACTTTTCGTTGAAGATGTGGCTTCCGAAGCGGGATTTTACTTCTTTCATAAAATACTGTACGCTAGGTTTATTCTCCATTTTGCGTGTGGTTAGTCGATTGTTGATGACATCTGCAATTGGCATTTGTGTCTGGCGCCATTCCCCGTCATACACCCATCCTTTGATATGTTCTGCTTCCTGAGTGATGTGTTCCGGGGTGAAGAAATATACATATGCACCTTGTTTCCGACAGGCATTGACAAGCTCACGGCAGAATAGCGTGATCGAGCCAAAAGGTTTCTCAGGCATTTCAGGGTAATCCCGACTGATCAGAACGCTGATAAGTGGACCAAGACGAAGTGTACGGCTCTTGGCATTGTAAGCTATTCTGAGAACAGGGCTCGCGGATAGGCCCATTTCGCGGGATAACGTATCACTAATCCGTAGACTCGTAGCCTTGGGTACGGAAATAACGGTGATCTCCTGTCTGAAGGAACCAAAGGACAGCTGCAGAGGACGGTCGGTTGGAATTTTCCACAGTTTGACGAGCCTCGCGCCGAGCATAATGTTATTTTCCTGCACAATGCCCGGACTGAACGTTTGGACCGATATCTTTTTGTTGGACATCGTGGATCTCCTTCCAGCAACAACTTGATGTCTAGAGACAGATCGAACTGAATCTTGAACATTGCATGTAACTCATCATATGAGGACATATATCCCTTGGTGATTGACCCACTGGTTTAAAAAATTAAGGGGTTGGATAAATTTCACTGCACCTAAGCATAAGGTCAGTAAATCTATGAAAATTAAAGGAGTAGATAACGATGAGTATTTATGATAAAGCCCATGAGCTAGCTAAAGAGTTAAGAGAATGCCAAGAGGTTAATGAGATCAGTTCAGCGATGAAATTGGTTGATGCTGATCCTGAAAGTAAACAGATGCTCGAAAATTTCCGTGAACGTCAAATGGAAATTCAGCAGCGCATGATGTCTGGAGATATGCCTCCACAAGAAGAAATGGAGAACATGGAGAAGCTATTTGATGTTCTCAGCTTGAATTTGAATATTCGTCGTTTGTTTGATGCGGAGCGCCGTTTAAGCACCATTATCGAGGATGTAAATAAGATTATCTCTGACAGCTTGCAGCACCTATATGGAGACAAGCTATAAATATATGAATGTTTAAAAGTTTTCTCATATTTTCGCAGCCTTCCTCATAGATTAGAAATATAGATGAATGAGTGAAGGAGCTGCAAATGAAATGAAGAAAACAAACAAATTTAAGCATGTTGTGTATCTGCTGCTCGCGCTGGCGATGCTACTGTACGCTCTGCCCCGTATTTCTTTTGGACCGGGAGCAACCTGGACTTCCATATTCGGTATCGTATGGGCAGTGTTTGCATTCTTGGTCATTGGCGCACATTTGCATCATATTCTTGGTGTTGATGAGGAGAAACAGAAAGCATTAGATCGAGTAAGACAAGCTAAACTGCAGCAATGGCAGATGAAATGGCCAGAAGAACCTGAACGTGGACAAGGACTCTGAAATGCATCTATTCGAAAGGCTGGGCAGCGGATGCTGCTTAGCCTTTTGTGCTATAATAGGTACAGGGTAGTACAGTTTGGAGTACGGAGGTGTAACAGTTGGAAGGGCGCGACGAAACGATTACAAAGCACGAACAGCTACTTCAACATATTGAGGGACTGAAAATTGGGACTAAGATTTCAGTTCGGAAGCTGGCTCGAGAAATGGCTGTTAGTGAGGGAACCGCATATCGTGCGGTTAAAGATGCGGAGAATCTCGGAATTGTAGTAACCAAGGATCGAATCGGAACGGTCAGAATCGAGAAGAAACCGCGGAATATTTCTGAACAGCTAACCTTTGCAGATGTAGTCGAAATTGTCGAAGGACATGTCCTCGGCGGAGCAGAAGGCTTACATAAAAATTTATATAAATTTGTAATCGGAGCCATGAAAGTAGATGCTATGGTGCGTTATATTGATGCCGGTAGTTTACTGATTGTAGGTAACCGGGATAATGCGCATATTCTTGCGCTGGAGCAAGGTGCAGGAGTTTTAATAACAGGAGGGTTCGGTACCAGCCGTGAAGTTAAGGCGCTCGCAGATAAGCTGAGTTTACCTATTTTCTCTTCACGGCATGATACTTTTACAGTTGCCTCATTAATAAATCGAGCAATCTTTGACCGATTAATTAAGAAGAAAATAATGATTGTTGAAGATATTGTCGGCAGTAGACCCAAAATACATGCTCTGAAATTGTCGAATACGGTGGGCGAGAGTCTGGCATTAGCCGAACGAATTGAAGAAGAGCGTATACCTGTCACAGATGAATGGAACAGGGTCATTGGTATCGTGAACCGTCGTGACATGACTGATCTTCCAGAAGATCAGAGCATTGAGAAGGTGCTAATCCGAAATCCAGTAACCGCAGCGCTACAGACGTCTCTAGCATCAGCTGCACAAATCATGATGTGGGAAGGTATTGATTTCTTACCGATCGTGGATCGCAACCGCAAGCTCGTTGCAACCGTTACACGCAAAGAAGTTTTGCAGGCCATGCGTGATGCTAGAGCACAACCTCAGCTTGGCGAAACCTTCGATCATCTCATATGGAATGGTTTCGCGGATGAGCGCGATGAGGAGGGACGCTTGTTCTTTCATGGATTCATTACGCCGCAAATGGCAACGGAACTTGGTACAATCTCAGAGGGAGTTCTTACGACGGTCATGAGTCAAGCAGCTGTAAAGGCAGCGAAGGATATTACGGGTAATGATTTTGTACTCGATAATATGACCACGTATTTCCTTCGTCCTGTCCAAATTGAAGACCCCATTGAAGTTCTGCCGAAATTGCTCGAAACAAGCAGACGTACATGTAAAATCGAGATCGTCATTATTCATGCTGAAAATCTGGTTGCTAAAGCGGTGATGACGCTGCAATCAATTGAGCATGGTTAGCACGGTCCCATATAAAAGAAGCCGGGGCCCCGTTTAACAGGTCTCCGGCTTCTTTCCATTTCTTATGTTTGAGAAGATTTCATACGACTGAAGTAGCTCCGATTGCGCAGACCCGCAAAAACGTTGAAGGCGCCCAATACTAAAAATAAAGCTTCTATAATGATCGCTACTGTTGATCCGCGGAAGATAAACATGAAGATCAACGAAAGTACGATCAGCATGATGCCCATAAAAATGTTCATTTGAGCACCGTTTATTCCCTTCTCTAACGGATCAGAAGTACGACGCGAGCGGTAGCTGTAAAATGCCGAGCTTAGACATGTTATAACCAGCAACGCGAAGAGAAGATACTTAATAACAACCATCGAAATGTTGCAGCTCCTTTGGAAACACTGATATTGGCTTTATTGTAGCATGATTCACGAATCAGTGCACTTTTGGCACAACAATGTTGACCCATATTTGCAGCATTCCATCCATCACGAGCATGGTTTTAATTTGGATCGCATAATCCTTGTCACGAACCTTATATGTTTTCTGATTTAGCAGTGATCTCGTTATTTTGCTATCTTTATCAATGTCATACACATTTTGGCCGCGGAGTACTTCTAGGTCACTACCTAATTGCTGGAGAAGAGCTTTAACGACAACCGTATCTATCGGCGGATCTTGCTGTTCTGAACGGATTTTAATTTCTTTAATGACGGTTTGCTGCGTGTTGTATTTTTTTAGCGTTTTGATATCTTTTTGGTATTGCTGAATTTGTAGCTCTAATTCTTGATTGGACATCCAGAGCAGATTGTAAGTTGAATGGAAAATAGAGTTATACAGTACACTGCCGACGATGATTCCGAGTACAAATACAGCTGACATCTGCATAAACCGACGGTAACGCTGAAATGGAGGTAATCGCATAGAGTTACTCCTTACTGCTGCATACCCATTTAATAAGTTCACTTCCCATATGCGCGCCTAGGAAGGCGAACAAGAGAAATAAAATTTGTTTAATAACGGGTGATAAATTCCCACCTAAGAAGTTGCTTTCAATAACACGCATCGGATCAATCGTACCACCGACAGCTGCAGCAAGTGCCCAAATTTTAATGCGATCTGCTACGTCTAGCATTGTCTGTGTGGGAGGTTGAAGCGAGAGGACAGCGCCAACACCGCCGACCATAGCCCCTCCGAGTACGATGCCGAATGCTATGAAGAAATCCAGGATGGCTTTGGATATAAATGTGGTCATGAATTTCAGTCCTTTCGTGGAGGAGCACGGTAGTGCCGCCTGTCCGATTTAATCTTAATCTCATTCTATGGGCGGTTACCTATGGATTATGATAAAATAAATATAAAGAGTTGAAGGTTTACATTATAAAAATATGCAGCGGCGAAAAGGAGAAGAGATGATGAGTTCATTTGTACATTTGCATGTGCATAGCGAATACAGCCTCCTGGATGGAGCGGCACGGATCTCGGACCTTGTCCGCCAAGCTGCGGAATTCGGAATGAAAGCGCTGGCGCTCACAGATCATGGTGTTATGTATGGGGCAGTACCTTTTTATAAAGCTTGTCTTACCCATGGCATCAAACCCATTATCGGATGTGAGGCTTACTTGACGGCAGGCTCGCGTAAAGAACGAGGTACTCGTAAGGATCAGCCTATTTATCATCTGATTCTGCTGGCCAAGAACGAGACAGGTTACCGAAATTTGATGAAGTTATGCTCTATAGGCCATCTAGAAGGCTTTCATTATAAACCACGGATTGATATGGATGCGCTTAAAGCCCATCATGAAGGCATTATTTGTATGAGCGCATGCCTCGGCGGTGAAGTGCCGCAGCATTTATTGCATGGAAAAGTAGAAGAAGCTAGAAAGGCAGCGCGCAGATATCAGGACATTTTTGGTGAAGATTTTTATTTGGAATTACAGGATCATGGACTGCCTGAACAGAAGCGGGTCAATCCACAGCTTATCGAACTGAGTGAAGAATTGGGTATAGCTCTGGCAGCAACCAATGACGTACATTATTTGATGCAAGAGGACGCTGAAATGCAAGATGTGCTGATTTGTATCGGAACGGGAAAGACCGTTGAGGATGAGGAGAGACTTAGAATTCCTACCAATCAACTGTATATGAAAAGTGGAGACGAAATGGCTCGGGTGTTCCCGCATGTGCGTCAAGCGCTGGAGAATACGGCTCTGATTGCCGATAAATGCGATCTGGAGCTGGAATTTGGCAAATATATTTTGCCTGAATATCGACCGATTCCTGAAGGTTTCTCGTCTGAAACCTATCTACGCTCGCTTTGTGCTGAAGGGCTTACTCAGCGCTATGAAGGCACGGATCGTTGGGAGACGGAAGAGACAAGGAGAGAACTTGAGCAACGCCTCTCCTACGAGCTTGGAGTCATTGAGAACATGGGATTCAGTGATTACTTCTTAATTGTTTGGGATTTTATCACCTATGCCCATAAGCAAGGCATTGCTACAGGACCGGGACGGGGATCATCTGCGGGTAGCTTGGTCGCTTATGTCCTTCGTATTACAGATGTAGACCCGATGAAATACCATCTGCTCTTTGAACGTTTTCTGAATCCGGAGCGTGTGACCATGCCGGATATTGATATTGATTTCAGTGATGAGCGGCGTGAAGAAGTCATTGCGTATGTTGCTGACAAATATGGATTTGCACATGTGGCGCAAATCATTACCTTTGGTACGATGGCTGCTCGAGCGGCAGTAAGGGATGTAGGTCGAGCCTTAAATGTTCCATATGGTGAAGTGGACAAGGCTGCCAAACTCATCCCCAACCAGCTGGGTATTACGATTCAGCGGTCTTTAGAAATTAGTGAAGAGCTGAAGAAATTGTATGACCATGGCGGCAGAACGAAGGAACTGCTGAATATGGCAATGAAGGTCGAAGGAATGCCTCGTCATGCCTCCACACATGCTGCAGGCGTCGTGATTTCACGTGATCCGCTTACTGATGTAGTTCCTCTACAGGAGGGGAGCGAGAAGACGGCGCTAACCCAGTATTCGATGGAGCATCTAGAGAGTATTGGACTACTCAAAATGGATTTTTTGGGGTTACGCACATTATCTATTATCGAACGTTGTATGCGCTGGATTGGAGAGGATGAGGGACAAGTCCCCGACTTTCATAACATCCCGGACGATGATCCTTTGACCTATGACATGCTGAGTAGCGGAGAAACGACAGGCATATTCCAGCTGGAATCTGCGGGCGTTCGGCGTGTACTTAAGGACCTGAAGCCAACCGTCTTTGAAGATATTATTTCGGTGGTCGCTTTATATCGTCCGGGTCCGATGGATTTCATACCGAAATTTATTCAATCGAAACATGGAGAGGTTGAAGTCGAATATCCGCATCAGGATTTGGAGCCGATTTTAGCGGACACGTATGGAATCATTGTATATCAGGAGCAGATTATGAAAATTGCTTCTCAGATGGCGGGTTTCTCACTTGGAGAGGCCGACCTGTTGCGCCGTGCGGTATCCAAGAAGAAGCGGGAAGTCCTAGACCATGAGCGAAGCCACTTCGTTGAAGGTAGCATAGAGCAAGGATACCTCTATGAGGAAGCGAACCGAGTCTATGATATGATTGTGCGTTTCGCAAATTACGGATTTCCGCGCGCGCATGCTGCGGCTTATGGTGTGCTTGCTTTCCAAACGGCTTATCTTAAAGCCCATTATCCTGTGCAGTTTATGGCATCCATGTTAACGGCAGTCATGGGTAGTCACCGAAAAGTGGCGGAATATGTCTTAGAGTGCAGGCGAATGGAGATTAAAGTATTACCTCCTGATGTTAACGATAGTGGTGTGCTGTTCACACCCGTCACAACCAAAGATGGGGAAGGTGACAACAAATTAGGTCCTGGGAATGTACGTTTTGGACTGGGAGCTGTTAAGAACGTCGGTCATCTGGCTGTGGAGAACATGATCGCGGTTCGTGAAGAAGGCCCATTCGAAAGCTTACTTGATTTCTGCCGACGGATTGACTTACGTGTATGTAACAAGCGGGTCATTGAATCACTAATTCAGGCGGGTGCCTTTGATACTTTGCCAGGTCACCGCGCACAACTGCTTGCCATGCTAGATGAGACCGTTGAAGCCGCGGTCAAATGGCGTAAAGAGCGCGAAGATTTACAAATTCAACTGTTTGATTTTGTCGAAACGCCGAATTGGGATATTGAATATCCGAACATACCGCAATTCTCGGCGAGTCAGCAGTTAGAGCTAGAACGAGAATTATTAGGACTGTATCTTTCTGGGCATCCATTAGATGATTTCAATCAAGATCTAATTCAGAGCGGGGTAGACCGGCTAATGGATTTGGCGAAAGCGCCTGATGAGAAACGGACGGTTGTTGCGGGAATGGTTGTCTCGGTGAAAACAATTACGACCAAACAGGGCAAAGCGATGGCTTTCATGGATATGGAAGATCAGATTGAACGATGTGAGGTAGTTCTTTTTCCAGAAGTATGGAAGCGGAGTGCTCCACATATTGAAAAGGGTGCTTTGCTCGCCGTGCTTGCCAAGGTGCAGCAGCAAGATGAGGGCTTTAAGCTGCTCGCTGAAGAAGCTGTACCGCTGGACAGCGCGGCGCTTCAGCAGCTTGTGCGGCGCGTTCAAGCGCCACAAGGCGGCCGTAGTGGTGCTGTCAGGCCGCGCAGTGCGGCGCCAGTCCGTCCAGCTAGCGGCGCGAAGCCTATGCCGTCAGCCCAGGCTGGAGCGCGTCCTGCCGCCACCAGTATGGGCGGCGCAAGCCCCACTGCCGCGTCTAGCGGAAGTGCTTCCACGCATACGCCAGTTACGGCTAGGCCAGATAGCGCCGCGAAGGTGAACGATACGCAGCCCGAGCGTGCCACCGAGCAGCGTGTGTTCGTAAAAATTACGCAGAAGGCTGAAAATTCAGATCTGCTTGCACGTCTACAGATCCTGCTACAGCAGCATCCTGGACCCGTGGCGACCGTTCTTTTTTATGAACAAAGTCAGAAACTCCTTGCCCTCAGTGATCAATACAGAATCGAACCTTCGGTTATTTTGTTCGAGATGATGGAAACAATGTTGGGTGAAGGGACAGTCCGAATGAAGTAATATATCTTAATGTAAAATGAATGAACATATTTTAATTCCTCCGCATACAATTAGGAGCACCAAAAGACAACATTTGAACGTGCTACCCGGCCTTTCCCCAATAAGCCGGGTCTGCGCATTGCGGAGGAAAAATAAATGTCATACGATGCAGCTATCGACCTGCTGAATAGCAGGGGAGTTACCGTAGAAGATATTGCGGATATTGTGTATCAGCTTCAACTTGTATATCATCCGTTATTGAAATGGGATGAATGTATTGAGAGTGTAAAAGCCGTACTGAGTAAACGCGAAGTGCAGTATACTCTGTTTACGGGGATTGCGCTGGATGAGCTAGCTGAGCGTAAGATGTTACCCCAACCGCTTCAGGCAATTATGGAAGCAGACGAACCGCTCTATGGAGTGGACGAGACCTTGGCTCTTGGCATTACCAGTGTTTACGGTATGATAGGTTTAACAAGTTTTGGATTTTTAGATAAAGAAAAAACAGGAATTATTCATGAATTAAATAATAAGAAGAATCAAGTGCATGTTTTTATGGATGATTTGGTAGCGGGACTAGCCGCAGCAGCATCTGCGAGAATAGCCCATCGATTTAAGGGGGCAAAAAAATATACGCATCTGACTGAAAATAATGGATCTTAGAACCTAAAATTGCTGTTTTTTTGCTCTATTTAGTCTCTTGTAACCTGAGCCCTTTGTTGCGGTAAAAAAGCGAGTTATGTTATCATTATTCCATTATACGGGCTCAGAACTTGAGATTAGGGGGCTGAAGGAATGTGGACGGTCATCTATATCGCACCTACCGCCAAGGTAGCGGACATGATCACAACCAAATTAACGGAAGAAGGATTTTTGGTTAAAAGCCGTCCTGTCAACTTATCCAAGCAGCAGTTTGAAATTTTGGTTCCCTCTGGCGAGCTAGAGGAAGTCCAGGAAGTGCTCAATTCCATTTTGCATCCTTAATATTAATGGTCAGCAAAATGATGTTTATAGAGTTACGAGTGAAGATGCGGCCAACAAATCAACGGCTGGAGAGGTGTAGTTGTGTTTAAAGACTTATTTCAGAAAAAGAGAAAGTATGCGACCATTCCTTCGGAGCGTGTAGGAAGAGGTAGCCTGACCGGAGACGGTGAGCGTCCGAAACGGGAAATTCCCGAAGGACTTATGAACAAGTGTGCGAAATGCGGGATAATTCAGTACAGCAAAGAGCTGGAGAAGAATCTAAAAGTATGTCCGGCTTGTGGCTATCATATGCGCCTGAATGCAATGGAACGGATTCAAATGACTCTGGATGAAGAAGGATTTGAGGAATTCGACAGCGGTATGGTGTCCGTCGATCCACTACAATTTCCAGGGTACGGAACAAAACTTGAGCAACAAACGATGAAATCGGGTCTACGTGAGGCTATTATTACTGGACAAGGTACTCTAATGGGCATACCTGTAGTTGTTGGAGTGATGAGCTTTGACTTCTTCACGGGAAGCATGGGTTCAGTAGTTGGTGAGAAGATTACACGTGCAGTTGAGATTGCTACTGAAAAACAATTACCGCTTATTTTATTCTCCACTTCAGGTGGAGCACGGATGCAGGAAAGTATACTTAGTTTGATGCAGATGGCAAAGACCAGTGCTGCTTTAGCAAGATTTAATGATGCAGGTGGTCTGTATATTTCTGTTATTACTGATCCTACAACGGGTGGTGTTTCGGCTAGTTTTGCTTCACTTGGAGATATTAATATTGCGGAGCCTGGAGCTGTATTTGGTTTTGCTGGCCGTATTGTTATTGAGCAGACGATCCGTCAAAAGCTGCCTGATGATTTTCAAACAGCAGAATTCAACCTTGCGCATGGCCAGTTAGACCTTGTAACACACCGTAAAGAACTACGTTCGATGCTTTCCAGATTACTCGCGCTGCACAGCGTGGAAGGGGGACATTAAGTGGCAGGAGAATTGCCTTTTGAGAAACCCCTTGTGGAAATGCGTCAAAAGATCAATGAATTGAAGCAGTTCGGACAGGACAAGGGTATTGATTTTTCGGATGAAATCACGAGATTAGAACAGCGCTATACTGAGCTTGAAGATGAAATATATTCAAATATTTCTGCCCCACAAAAAATGCATTTGGCCCGGCATCATCAGCGGCCAACATCGCTTGATTTGATTCAGCTTATATTCAGCGATTTTATAGAATTACATGGTGATCGTCTATTTGGTGATGATTTAGCCGTTGTTGGCGGTATTGCCAAATTGGATGGGATTCCTGTGACAGTAGTTGGTCAACAGCGTGGTAAGGATACGAAGGATAATATTGCTCGTTTCTTCGGAAGCGCGCATCCCGAAGGATTCCGCAAAGCCATGCGACTCATGAAGCAGGCTGAGAAATTTAAACGCCCGATTATTACATTTATTGATACAAAAGGTGCCTACCCCGGCAATACGGCAGAAGAGCGGGGACAATCGCAAGCCATTGCCCAAAATTTACGGGACATGGCCGTTTTGAGTGTCCCGGTTATTTGTGTGATTATCGGCGAAGGTGGGAGTGGTGGTGCGCTTGGCATGGCGGTTGGGAATCGGATCCTTATGCTGGAGCATGCTATTTATTCAGCCATATCCCCGAATGGAGCAGCCTCTATTTTGTGGAAGGATGCTACCAAAGCTGATCAGGCAGCTGAAGCTATGAAGATAACTGCCAAAGATTTATTAGATTTTGAAGTCATTGAAGAGATCGTACCTGAGCCTAAAGGTGGAGCACATCGCGATTATGAATTTACTGCTGATACCATCAAACAGGGCATAATTAAACACCTAAATGAATTATCCCAAATGGATAGTAATGAATTAAAAGAAGATAGATATCGTAAATTCCGTAAAATCGGTAAGTTTGCTTTCGAACAATCCGAGAAGCATGAGAGCCTAATTTCCGAATATACAAATAATGATTAATATGACAAAGTTCCTATACAAAACTTTAAATTTGTAGTAGATTTATTTTTTGGATAAAGATTGTAATAGAGAAAAAAAACGGAGGAAACCCAAATGCGTAAAACAAAAATCGTATGTACAATCGGACCTTCCAGTGAGTCGTTGGAAAACACTAAAAAACTGATTATGGCTGGCATGAATGTTGCTCGCTTAAACTTCTCACATGGTGATTTTGAAGAGCACGGGAACCGAATTAATAACATTCGTGAAGCTTGTCAAGAGCTTGGCAAAACCGTTGCAATTCTACTGGATACCAAAGGACCTGAAATTCGTACAGGTAAGCTTGCTGTTGAACCGATTGAATTGGTTCAAGACGAGTATATTACGCTGACTACGGAAGAAATTTTAGGTGACAAAGACCGTATCTCAATTACGTACAAAGATCTTCCAGGTGATGTACAAGCTGGTTCTACAATTCTAATTGATGATGGTTTGATCGGACTTTTGGTTGTAGGAGTTGAAGGCACTGAAATTAAATGCCGCATTATCAATGGTGGTACGATTAAGAGCAAAAAAGGCGTTAACGTACCAGGTGTAGCTATTTCTCTTCCAGGAATTACAGAGAAAGATGCTAACGATATCATTTTCGGAATCGAACAAGGCATCGATTTTGTTGCAGCTTCCTTCGTTCGTAAAGCTAGCGATGTGCAAGAAATCCGTGAATTGCTTGAGAAACACAATGCAAGCCATATTCAAATTATCTCTAAAATTGAAAACCAGGAAGGCGTAGACAACCTGGATGAAATATTGGAAGCTTCTGACGGCTTGATGGTTGCTCGTGGTGACCTCGGCGTTGAAATTCCTGCTGAAGAAGTACCTTTGGTACAAAAACGTATGATTGAAAAATGTAATGTTGCGGGTAAACCAGTTATTACTGCGACTCAAATGTTGGATTCCATGCAACGTAACCCACGTCCTACACGTGCTGAAGCAAGTGACGTAGCGAATGCGATCTTCGACGGTACAGATGCAATTATGCTTTCAGGAGAGACAGCAGCTGGTAAATACCCAGTTGAATCTGTACTCACAATGTCCCGTATTGCTGAAAAAGCTGAATCTGCTCTAAATTACCGTGAAATGTTCTTGAAGCAAAGAATTGCTCAAGATACATCGGTAACTGAAGCGATCAGCCAATCTGTTGCAATTTCTGCACTGGATTTGAATGCAAAAGCGATTATTTCTTCGACAGAAACAGGTCACACGGCACGTATGGTATCCAAATACCGTCCACAATCTCCTATCATTGCTGTAACGACGCAAGATCGTACACTGCGCCGTCTAGCTCTAACTTGGGGTGTAATACCGATTAAAGGGGAGACAGCTTCGTCTACGGATGAGATGTTTGACTTCTCTATTCGTGGTGGTCTGGAATCAGGTTTGGTTAAACCAGGTGATTTAGTTATCATCACAGCGGGTGTTCCATTGGGACAATCGGGTTCAACTAACTTGGTGAAAGTAAGCCAAATTCCTCACGTTTAATTCGTTCGATAACGTTATAAATAAATAGGATTCACCAAAAAGCAACGGCCATTAGAGGCCGCTGCTTTTTGGTTTATGTACTGAATTCGAGACTTAGGTTATCCCTATGATATAATTGCAAGAGATGAACAATTATCGTCGAAAGGAACAGACATATATGGGCAAAGAGCTGCAAAAGTTAGAGATGAGCCGCTGGTTTACAACAGACTTGCGTGTGCGTTATCAGGAAAGTGACCAAATGGGCGTTGTCTATCATGCTAATTATTTAAACTGGTTTGAAATTGGGCGTACGGAAATGATTCGTGAACTCGGGATCACATATCGAAGTATGGAAGAGCAGGGGATTCTGCTTCCTGTCATTGAACTGGACATGAAGTTTAAGCAGCCAGCTCGATATGATGATCATATTACGATCTTCACCCGAATAACCAACTTTACTAAATTAAGGATCAGTTATTCCTACGAAATTCGCAGATTAACACCTGATCAATATACACATATACAATCATCTGCTGGCAAATGGCTAGGGGATGAGCTGCCGGGCGACCTACTTGTAACAGGAACGACGGGGCATGTCTGGTTAAATCGTGAGTGGCGGCCTATACGACTAGATTCCGTGGCTCCTAATCTGTATAACGCTCTTGCTCAATCATTGGCAAATGGGGGTAATATAGATGTTTAAATGGTTGTTTGTCATTTGCATTGCAGTATTTGTTGGTGAAATCTATAGTTTTCAACTCGTTGCTGAGCAAGTAGGAGGATTTAACACTTTCGTACTTACAATTATTACTTCAGCCATCGGTTTCATTATGATGCGTTTTGAAGGGCGCAAGGTATTAGAGGATTCTCGTGCAAGGATGAACTCGGGTCAAATACCTGGAAGAAGCATGATCGACGGATTATGTGTTTTTATTGGTGGAATGCTACTTGTTCTTCCAGGTTTTTTAACGGATATCATTGGGTTTACGATGGTTTTCCCACTTACTCGTCCTTTATATCGTTTGATCATACTAAAATGGCTTGAGCGTAAAATGAAGAATGGGCAAATCAAGTTTAATAAAAGATAGGAAAAAATGGCCAAAAAAAAAGTTTATGTAGCCGATAAAACAATTTGATGTTTAAAACGCCTCTGTCATTGTTCACATATCCGTCAAAATACTTTATGATATTAGATGATTGGATACTTGACGTAGCAATGTCAGGAAGAATGATGGCCTTGGCGCCTTTTTATCTTTTGAAAAATGTAAAATTTTCACTTTAAGAAATCTAGCTTTACAAAGGAGAGATGTATAGTGACAGCAACTAAAGGTTTAGAAGGAATTGTTGCAGCTTCTTCTTCCATCAGTTCCATTGTGGATGGTGTGCTTACGTACCGTGGTTATGATATTGATGACCTAGCTGTGAACGCAAGCTTTGAAGAAGTAGCATATTTGCTTTGGTTTGGTAAGCTGCCGAATGCAGCTGAACTACAAGAACTTGAACGTGACCTCAGCGAATACGCACCAATTCCAGACTCCCTAATTGAACAAATGAAATTATATCCTCCAGATACGAATACAATGGCTGCACTTCGTTCAGCAGTATCGGCTCTTGCTTTGTACGATGAAGAAGCGGATGATATGAGCCGTGAAGCAAACGAACGCAAAGCAATCAAACTCCAAGCTCAGCTCCCAACAATCATTGCTGCTTTGGCGCGAATTCGCCAAGGAGAAGAGCCAGTAGCTCCTCAAGCGGGTCTTTCTATTGCTGAGAATTTCCTGTATATGCTTAGAGGTGAGAAGCCTGAAGAAACATCAGTGAAAGCTTTGGACCAAGCACTTGTGCTTCACGCTGACCATGAATTAAATGCTTCCACTTTTGCAGCGCGGGTAACTGTGGCTACGCTTTCAGATATTTATTCCGGTGTAACTTCTGCAATTGGCGCTTTGAAAGGTCCTCTGCATGGCGGGGCAAATGAAGCTGTTATGAAGATGTTGAAAGAAATCGGAAGTCTAGATCAGGTGGATTCTTTTATTCAGCAGAAGCTAGACAACAAGGATAAGATCATGGGCTTTGGTCACCGAGTTTACAAGAATGGTGATCCACGCGCGAAACATCTACAGAAGATGTCGAGTGAGCTAGGCGAAATGAAAGGTGATATGACTCTTTACGATATGTCTGTTCGTATCGAAGAAATTGTAACCGGACAAAAAGGCTTGAAGCCAAATGTTGATTTCTATTCTGCATCGGTTTACACTCAACTGGGTATTGAGCACGAACTGTTCACTCCAATCTTTGCTATAAGCCGTGTTTCTGGATGGGCAGCGCACATTCTAGAGCAATATGAGAACAATCGGATTATTCGTCCACGTGCCGAATATGTTGGTTTGACAGATCAAAAATATGTACCTCTCGAACAGCGCTAACATGTGAATCGAGAAAAATATGAAGGAGGAAATTATAAATGTTTAAATTAGAAAAGTATGCACTACCTACTGAGGGCGACAAAATTGAAATTAAAGACGGAGTATTGACGGTTCCTAACAACCCGATTATTCCTTTTATCGAAGGTGACGGAACTGGCCGTGACATCTGGAAAGCGTCTAAGCGTGTATTGGATGCAGCCGTTGAGAAAGCATACAGCGGATCTAAGAAAATTGCTTGGTACGAAGTATTTGCCGGCGAAAAGGCTTTTGATACTTACGGAGAATGGTTGCCAAACGATACACTTGAAGCAATTCGTGAATATATCGTAGCTATCAAAGGACCTTTGACTACACCAATCGGTGGCGGTATCCGTTCCCTGAACGTAGCATTGCGTCAAGAGCTTGATCTATACGTATGTCTGCGTCCTGTTCGTTATTTCAATGGTGTTCCTTCACCTGTTAAACGTCCTGAACTTGTTGACATGGTTATCTTCCGTGAGAACACTGAAGATATCTATGCTGGTATCGAATATCAAGAAGGTTCTGATGCAGTTAAGAAATTGATCGGATTCTTGCAAAATGAAATGGGAGTTAACAAAATCCGTTTCCCTGAAACTTCTGGTATCGGTATTAAGCCAGTGTCTGAAGAAGGTTCTAAACGTCTAGTACGTGCAGCAGTCGAATATGCTATCGAGCATGGTCGTAAGACTGTAACTCTAGTACACAAAGGTAACATCATGAAATTTACTGAAGGTGCTTTCAAAAACTGGGGATATGAAGTGGCTGAGCAAGAGTTTGGCGACAAAGTCTTCACTTGGCACAATATGATCTAATCAAAGAAAAAGACGGTACAGATGCTGCTAATGCTGCTCAAACAGCTGCTGAAGCTGAAGGTAAAATCATCGTTAAAGATGCAATTGCCGACATCGCTTTGCAACAAGTTCTGACTCGTCCAACGGACTTTGATGTTATTGCAACATTGAACTTGAATGGTGACTACTTGTCCGACGCTCTAGCAGCTCAAATCGGTGGTATTGGTATCGCTCCAGGAGCGAACATCAACTACGTGACTGGACATGCTATCTTTGAAGCTACGCATGGTACGGCTCCGAAATATGCTGATAAAGACGTGGTAAACCCAGGTTCTGTAATTCTTTCAGGCGTTATGTTGCTTGAGCATTTGGGATGGAAAGAAGCTGCTGATCTGATTTATAAAGGTATGGAAAGCTCTATTAACAGCAAAACGGTTACTTATGATTTCGCACGTCTAATGGATGGTGCAACAGAAGTTAAATGTTCTGAGTTTGCCGACCACGTTATCAATAACATGTAGGGGAGAGATCTACTCATGGCTTTGACACGTAAAAAAATCACTGTCGTAGGTGCCGGTTTCACCGGCGCTACTACAGCTTTGATGCTGGCACAAAAAGAACTGGGTAACGTCGTACTACTTGACATTCCACAGCTTGAAAACCCAACTAAAGGTAAAGCTTTGGATCTATTAGAAGCAAGTCCAGTACAAGGCTTTGATAGCCAAATCACGGGTACTGCTAACTATGAAGATGCTGCTGATTCTGACATCGTGATTATTACAGCTGGTATTGCTCGTAAACCAGGCATGAGTCGTGATGATCTTGTTAACACAAATGCAGGAATTATTAAATCAGTCTGCGAAAATGTTAAAAAATATGCTCCAGAATCTATCGTTATCATACTTAGTAACCCAGTTGATGCTATGACTTATGCCGCGTTTGAAACGCTTGGCTTCCCTAAAAACCGTGTTATCGGTCAATCTGGTGTATTAGATACGGCTCGCTATTGTACATTTATTGCTCAAGAGTTGAACGTATCTGTTGAAGATGTACGCGGATTTGTACTTGGTGGACACGGGGATGATATGGTTCCACTTGTGCGTTATTCTAGCGTTGGTGGGATTCCGATCGATACCCTGATCTCTGCTGAACGTATTCAAGAAATTGTACAACGTACTCGTGTAGGTGGTGGCGAGATTGTCAACCTATTGGGTAACGGTAGTGCATATTATGCGCCAGCAGCTTCTCTTGTTCAAATGACTGAAGCTATACTGAAGGACAAGAAACGGATTATTCCGGTTATTGCCCGGATGGAAGGCGAATATGGTTATAACGATATTTTCTTCGGCGTACCTGCTGTTCTTGGTGGCAATGGTATCGAGAAAGTATTTGAACTTGAATTAACTGTAGAAGAGAAAGCGGCTTTGGATAAATCTGCTGAATCTGTAAAGAATGTCATTTCGGTAGTTAAGGTATAATATATCTTAAAAGTGTCAAGAATTCGAACAGGAAACCTCTTAAAGTGATGCAACTTTGGAGGTTTTCTTTTCTTTTCTTTTGGTTAAATAGTATAATAGATGTAATATATATCACGTAATGGAGGGGTTTTTGTAATGTATCAAGTTATGATATTCGTACATATTTTAGGGGCACTTGCCTTGGGTTTCTATCTTGTCCTGCCTTTTGTGGTTGGAAAAGTAACCAAGCTGTCTCTACCTGCACAAGAAGGTAGTGCAGCTGCAATCCGTAGTTTGAACACATTTGCTCAGTTCGCACTCGTTATTCAGCTACTCACAGGTGGTTACTTGATGAGTAAGGGTGACTACTCTGTGCCTTGGATGATCGTAGTCGTGGTGTTGCTTGTAGCGATTGGAGCCATTGGTGGGATCATGGGTAAACCACTTCGCCTTGCAATGGATGGTATTCAGAAGAAACGTGATATTTCAGTTGAAGCTGGAAAAATCCGCACGCTTAGCGCACTACTTGCTATTTGTGTGTTGATTATGACTTTCTTCATGGTTTACAGAGATATCATCTAATTGAAGTTTAAGACTTGAATAAAATCGGCATTCTCTTACTTGTTAAGAGAGTGCTTTTTTTGTGTTTGTTTAATCTATTTAGAAATGTGGTAAATAAGGAACTGTAAGAAGAATAATCATTCTGCCTTCTGCCATCCTAACGTGGAAGGTGGGTCACTCTAGAATGGAACGTTCAAACTAGTATTGAGAGGAGAATGACTCATGTCAGGAAACGAGCAAACGAAACAAACACTACCCCCACAACATCAGAATCAACAGCCAGGAATAGAGTCTGAGATGCATCCGCGCCCACAGTACGAGTCCAAAGATTATAAGGCTGCAGGAAAGCTACAGGGTAAGCATGTTATTATAACGGGTGGGGACAGCGGTATTGGACGAGCCGTAGCTGTTACTTTTGCCAAAGAGGGCGCAGATATTACAATTATCTACTTAAATGAACATGAGGATGCCAAGGAAACAGAGCGTTTAGTTAAGGAAGAGGGGCGCAAATGTTTGCGTATAGCTGGAGATATTGGCGAAGAAAGCTTTTGTCAGAACGCAGTCAAGCAGACCGTTGAGGCTTTCGGTTCTCTTGATATTCTTATTAATAATGCAGCGGAGCAGCATCCACAGCAACGAATTGAAGATATCACCGCAGAACAGTTTGAGAAAACATTCCGTACGAATATTTTCGGCATGTTCCATATGACCAAGGCAGCGATGCCTCATTTGAAAAAGGGAAGTGCAATCGTCAATACGGCGTCGATCACCGCGTATCGCGGGAGTCCAACGCTTATCGACTATTCAGCTACTAAAGGTGCAATAGTCAGCTTTACACGTTCACTATCCATAAACGTAGCTGATAAAGGGATACGTGTGAATGCAGTCGCTCCAGGACCGATCTGGACACCGCTCATTCCTTCCACCTTTGATGAGGAACATGTGAGTGAATTTGGCGCTACTCAGCCCATGAAACGCCCGGGACAGCCAGAAGAATTAGCTCCTGCTTATGTGTATTTGGCATCAGATGACGCCTCTTATGTAAGCGGACAAGTGATTCATGTCAATGGTGGCGAAGTTGTTAACGGATAATTGAGTGAAGGCTTACAAAGAAGGATCATTCCGAGGGTATCTTGGGATTATCCTTCTTTTTGTGTTTTTTGAGAAAGTCCAGCTTGTAAGAATGTGCTATGATTAGACTCACAATGAATGAGAGATATTTCTACATAATTGCAGTAATTCTTTATAAGAGAGGAGGCATAATTGATGAGGTCATGGGGTTTATCTTTTGCTGAATGGTTTGAAAAATACATGTTTGTGTTGATTCCCGGCTCACTTCTGCTCGGATTTATGCTGTCCTCGGTCATGCTACCCTACGTTTCTTATATCCCTTATTTATTCGGTTACATAACGTTTATCATGGCACTTGGATGTGGAAGAACTCATCTGAAGCAGGTTGTAATGCGTCCGGCTCCCATACTACTTACGTTAGTTCTTGCTCATGTGTTAGCTCCAATATTTGCATATGGATTGGGCTCAATGTTATTCGGCATGGATTCTGATTACACCATTGGATTGGTCTTGTTTGCGATCATTCCCTTAGGTGTATCCTCTGTGCTATGGGTAGGTCAATCCCATGGAAACGTGACGCTCATGCTAGCGATGGTTGTATTGGATTCAGCATTAAGTCCGTTCGTTGTGCCAGGTCTAATCGAAGTATTCTTCGGTACGTCGATTAAGTTTGATAGCTTAGGGTTGATGAAAGATTTAATGATAATCGTGGTGGTTCCTACTCTGGTAGGAGTTGGGCTACATGATCTATCAGCAGGCCAATTGAAACAACAGCTGGCTCCGGTTGCTGTTCCGTTATCAAAGATTGCGTTCTCACTTGTCGTTATGTTAAATGCAGCAGCTATTGCACCTCAAGTGTCGAAGCTGAAACACGACATGGTAATAGTTATTCCAGCAATTATCGCGGTGGTTGGTTTATATTATGCTTTAGGTTATTTTGGTTCGTATGCTCTTCGCAGACCTCTGCGTGAAATTAGAGTTACCGTAGCTTATGCCTCGGGCATGCGTAACATTTCGCTAGGCATGGTATTAGCCATGTCTTACTTCTCCCCCAAAGCATCGGTGCCAGTAGTGCTAGGTATTATGGTGCAACAGCCGATCGCTACGATATTTCATGCGGTGGTCAAAAAATGGGTTCCTTTGGAGCCAAAAGGAGATATGACTGCAACTTCTGCTGGCAAAAACGGTTCATTCAAGATAGGATAGGATAAGTTAGCGAGGCCTTATAAATCTATGAATCCTATTCGAAAAGGAAGTCGATGATGAAACCGTTCCGTGTCAGATTGACCATTATTTTAATGATCATGATTGGTATTTCCATGCTTGGAGCAGGCATTACGATGGCTCAGGTATTTAAAAATTCGCATATAACGGCACTAGAAGAAAATATGACCCGGGAAATAAAGCTACTCAGTAGTACATTTGATTTTCGTCCTAGTCAAAATGAAGAATCGATTGCTTACTACACGGGTGAGGCCAAAAAGCTGGGTGCTCTTATGGAATCTAGGGTCACTTTTATAGCGAAGAACGGTCAAGTCATTGGAGATTCCGAAATCGATCCACTTCAAATGGATAATCATATTGGGCGTGAGGAGATTAAATCAGCAATTCATGAGGGTGTGGGACATGCTATTCGTTACAGCTCCACGCTTGGCGAAAATATGCTGTATGTCGCAGTACCTGTCGTTTCAGGCGGGAATTATGATGGATTTATACGAATCTCCGTCAGCCTAGAAGCAGTTGATATGGGTGTGCGTAAGGGCTGGACATTAATGGGAACAGGCTTAATTATCTTGTTTGTGATTGCTGCCTTAATTAGCTACCGTGTAGCTGCTAGCTTGACTTCGCCGCTTGAGAAGATCACGAAGGTTGCTAGACGGATCTCAAGTCTAGATTATGATGCAAGGGTGCAGGTAACCCGTAAGGATGAGATTGGTCAGCTTGCTAAAGCGATTAATGCTATGGCTGACAGTCTTCAGATGCAGCTTCGGACGATTCGAGATAATGAGAATTTGCTCCAAAGCGTGCTTGATAACATGACAGGTGGCATCGTGATGGTCAATGAAGAAGGGAAAATTGCACTTCTGAATCCGGCCGCAGAGAGTATGCTGAATGTGAAGAGTTCACAAGTAACGGGACATTCCTATCTAGAGCTGAAACAACATTATGAGCTCTCTAAGCTAATTAAAGAGGGAATTGAGCGACGTGAAGCACTGCATGAGGAACGAAGTGTATACAGTCCAGAAGAGAAGCGGCTTCAGTTAGATGGATTGTTGATGCAAAATGAAGATCAATCTTATATGGGTATGTTATTCCTTTTACAAGATGTGACTGCATACCGCAGATTGGAGAATATGCGTAGTGAATTTGTTGCAAACGTATCTCATGAGCTGAAGACACCGGTTGCTGCGGTAAAAGGGTTTGCGGAGACGCTTCTTGGTGGCGGTGTAACGGACGAGAAGACGGCGCGTTCATTCCTACAAATTATTTATGATGAGAGTGAGCGGCTGAATCGTTTGATCAGTGATATTCTTGATTTATCGAAGATTGAGTCTAAGCGATCACCTATGGATTTTGCACCTGTACATGTTTCCTCGTTTTTTGCTTCCATGCTTGAAACGATGAGAACAGTAGCTCAGAAGAAACGCATTACATTGCATGGTGACATACCGGATGAACTTTTCCTTGAGGCAGATGAAGACAAGCTAAGACAAATTTGTATTAACTTGTTATCGAATGCGGTAAGTTACACTCAAGATGGAGGACGTGTAGAATTTATCGTGCGTGATAAGCTGGACGAAGAAGGCAATGAGAAGGTAACCATTACCGTATCAGATACGGGTATTGGCATACCTAGGAAGGATCTTCCGCGTATCTTTGAACGATTTTACCGGGTGGATAAGGCCAGATCAAGAGGATCAGGCGGAACTGGACTTGGTTTGTCTATCGTGAAGCATTTAGTGGAACTGCATCATGGAACAATTAGTGTAGAAAGCGAGCTTAGTATTGGGACATCGTTTACGGTAGAACTCCCGCTTATGCAAGAATCCGAAATGTAATCAATGAAATTCGTTGAAGTCGGCAAATGTTTGTAAAAAGAATGCTTCTTTTACACACAGTTAACATTAAGGTGATAAGATAAAGCTTGTCAGTAATGTAGGTTCGAACAGAAAAGGGGGTACCTGTAGGATGGCTCAACGGTTGTTGGTAATTGAAGATGAACCGACTCTGGCCAGATTGCTCTCTTATAATTTGACGCAAGAAGGCTATGAAGTCACCATAGAAGATCATGGGACAGCAGGTTATGAACGTGCTGTACGTGAAACGTACGATTTGATTGTTCTAGACTTGATGCTACCGGGAATGGATGGTTTTGAAATTCTGGGTAAGCTGCGTGGTAAGGGAATTGTAACACCTGTCATTATACTTACAGCGAAGAATGCAGAAGAAGAAGTCGTTCAGGGCTTGAAATTAGGTGCGGATGACTACATTACGAAGCCTTTCGGCGTATCGGAACTTTTGGCACGTGTGAACACTGTTCTTAGACGTATTTCAGGTCAGACGGAAGAGATAAAGACTATTCCAGAATCGCCAACATCGGCAATAACCTTAGGACAGCTCGAAATTTATCCAGAGAAATACGAGGTAATGCTCGGAAGTACAAGTATTAATTTACGCCCCAAAGAATTTGAAGTACTGCTCTATCTTGCCCGTAAGCCGGGGGTCGTCCTCACTCGAGATGATTTAATGAATGCAGTGTGGGGATTTGACTATATTGGTGGACAACGGACGGTTGATGTTCATGTCAGCTCATTACGTAAAAAGCTGGAGCTGGACCCCGAATCGGTTCATATTGATTCCATTCGCGGTGTAGGCTACAAATTGGTCGTTAATAAGAAAAGAAGCTCCCATCTAAGCTCTTAGGATGGTAGCTTCTTTTTTTTATATATACGAGTATATATTACACTCCATTAACGAGATCCGAACATTCGGAAAACACATTTACGTTATGATGCGGCTAGAGAACAGATGAGGGGGAGAACGATATGGGTTTACTATTTGCAGAACGCATCATTGTAAATGAGACAAAAAAAATGGAGCATGAGATGTATCCACCCCAGCAAGTACGAGATTCTCGCATTACTGCTCGCGACTATTGCCGTCCGGTACCCGCATTACATGGTGACCTTTCTTGTAGGGAAGTTCTTACTTTATTAAGGCAGCAGCCGCTCATTCCTTGCATGGTTGTATGTGAAGAAGGAAGCAAACCTGCGGGTTTAATTATGAGAGATACATTCTATCGCAAGCTGACAGGACGTTTTGCCGCTGAAATATATTATTCGCGTTCCGTAGATTTATTTGCGGATATGGACGCGCTTATGATTGATATCAACACCGCTCCCCATACCATTATTGAACTCGCTTTGAAGAGGCCAGAAGCATTATTCTATGACTGCGTTATTTTAACGGAACATGGCAAATTGAGTGGTGTGATCACTGTACAGGATTTGATGATCATGTCCGGTGAGCTACAGTCTGATGCTGAGAAACAGCGAACACTCACCATTCAAGGGAACTATACCCATGTGCATGAGATGGAAGTTTCTCTACAAGAGGTGACTGTCGCAGCTAAGGAAACGTTAGATGAATGTCATCGAATGAACGAATGGACACGCAATGGTAGAACGAAGCTAGATGAAGTTGGGCAATCGTATACAAAAGTCGTGGAAAATATGCATGAGCAACAGCAACAAGTAACTAAACTAATTGACGACGTGGACTCGATCTCTTCACTAACAAAGGGAATTACGGAGCTTGCGGATAAAAGTGGATTGTTAGCCATCAATGCTTCGATTGAAGCCGCTCATGCTGGAGAGCATGGTCGAGGCTTTCAGATTGTGGCAGCAGAGGTACGAATGCTTGCTTCACAGACGCGAAAGTTTGCAG
Organism: Paenibacillus pini JCM 16418; assembly: GCF_000576305.1. Classification (GTDB taxonomy): domain Bacteria; phylum Bacillota; class Bacilli; order Paenibacillales; family Paenibacillaceae; genus Paenibacillus_AQ; species Paenibacillus_AQ pini. The sequence goes on from NZ_BAVZ01000001.1 coordinate 263,209, forward strand.
AGGATATAACTAATCTGCTTGGGAACATCAGCCGCCTCGCGACAGAGACTGGAGAGCTGACGATTTTAGGGGTTGCTGAGATTCACGCAAGTGCTGCCTATGTTTCTGAAGGTGGCAAGCTGTTCGGAGAGCTTGAGCAGGCAGTTCGTCATGTGGAGAACACAGGTGCTTCGGTACACAGACTTGCTGAGAACACTGCGAAACAGGCCGCTGATGTAAAAAAAGAGCTAGGTTCGGGTCTATCATAAGTTCCTAGAAGACTTTCTATCACATTTTACATAGAATTTACAATTATGGGACACAGCATTTACATATGAACATTAAAATTAAATATAGTTGTTGTTTGTAAATAATTTAGTAATAATCCGGCTGAATATCCCATTGTATAATAAGGAGACAAGATAGTTAATGGAAGACATTATTGATATCGAGCAGTTAAACTTATACTATGATCAATTTCACGCCCTGAAAAATATAAATTTGGATATTCCTGAGAAGACCATTACTGCATTTATCGGACCTTCGGGTTGCGGAAAGTCTACACTGCTTCGCACGCTGAATCGGATGAATGACATGATTGCGGGTACTCAAATTGATGGATCTGTAAAAATTAGCGGTAAAGAAATTTACAGTGATGACGTTCATGTTGAAGCACTCCGTAAACAAGTGGGAATGGTATTCCAACAGCCGAACCCTTTTCCGAAGTCAATCTATGACAATATCGCTTATGGCCCCCGTTTGCATGGGATTCGCGATAAGAAGACACTAGATGAAATCGTCGAACAAAGTCTGCGTCAAGCCGTTTTGTGGGATGAAGTGAAGGATTACTTGAAACGGTCAGCTCTTAGCCTTTCCGGTGGACAACAGCAGCGTTTATGTATCGCGCGTGCACTTGCAGTGCAGCCTGATATTCTATTGATGGATGAAGCTACCTCGGCACTAGATCCAATTTCTACACTTAAGATTGAAGAGCTAGTACAAGAATTGAAAGAGCAATATACCATCGTCATGGTTACTCATAACATGCATCAGGCAGCTCGCGTATCTGGTCGCACGGTCTTCTTCTTGAATGGTGAAGTTGTAGAAGCAGATGATACGAAGGAATTGTTCACGAACCCGCATGATTCGCGGACCGAAGATTATATTTCTGGACGTTTCGGTTAAGCGATCCGAATAGCATTAGCAAAATGACTTGATTAGGGGGACAATAATAGACATGATTCGGAGAAAAGAGTTGGATCAGGACCTAGAAGAACTGCGCTCCTTGCTTCGTCAGATGGGGCAACACGTTGTTCATGCACTCGAAGAAGCTGTCGAGAGTCTGAAGACGCTGGACGCGGTGAAGGCACAGGAAGTGGTTAAGGATGACGTTAAACTCAATGCGATGGAAGAGCAAATTATGGAGATTGGTTCACGTCTGATTGTGACGCAGCAGCCAGTGGCAAAGGATTTGCGTAGAATCATCGTTGCTTTTAAAATTTCAAGTGATTTGGAAAGAATGGGCGATCTTGCGCTAGATGTAGCCAAAGTTACATTGCGACTGCAAGGCCAAGAGCTTATCAAACCACTTATCGATATCCCGCAAATGGCGAATATTGTTAAAATAATGATCGAGGAATCGATTACGGCTTACCTTGATGAGAATACAGATCTTGCTTATAAAATGGCTCAAGATGATGATCAGGTCGATCATCTATATAGCCAGATCATTACGGAATTATATTCCTATATGACGAACAACCCAGAAACATTATCGCAAGCGATGTTGCTTACATTGGTAGGACGTTATATCGAACGTATCGCTGACCACGCGACGAACATTGGTGAAAGCGCCGTTTACCTCGTAACCGGTCGTCGTCCTGATTTGAATCAGTAATTATTATTCATATTAAAGAAGCGCCGGGAAGTTATCCGGCGTTTTTTCTATTTGTAGGTAGCTGCGTCAACAAGATATAAAAATGAATATAGCAAAGATTCAGTTCCTACAGGAAAGGATGTAGATCACACTGTTGATTTGCAACTTCTAGGTTAGGATAATGTAAGTTGAACATGAAAACCTTTAGATCAGAGTGTTAATCGTAGTTTTCGGAACACAAATCCATAATCAAATTAAGATCTATAAGTATGGTACAAAATTCAATGATTTTTATATTAGTGATTGGGGAGTGATTAAATGTTCGAGCATTTCGTAAATTTCTTTGGTGCTTTTCAAGTAACGAAGTCCAATGAAATTAGTATTGATAAATTTAGTAGTTTACAAAGAAATACAGATGGATTTATTGAATTATTTAACTCACACAATGCTGAATGTTTTGGAAAAGGATTATACAGACTTCATGACTTATCGAATATTGAATATTGGAACGGTATAATTAGTGATGCATTTCCTGAGTTCTCTGATAGAATATCTTGTTTTGGATATGACTGGATGGGAAGGCAATTCACTCTTGACATGAAACGAATAGTAAATGGTCAGCCTCAGATATTGATGTTTGAACCTGGAACAGGAGAAGTATTGAGAATACCATGTAATTTTATCGATTTTCATGATGATGAGATTCCTAATTACCATAATGATTGTTTAGCTTCAGATTTTTACTTCAGTTGGAAATCACAGTTTAACGATAATCTTGAAAAAGATGAATGTGTTGGATATAAGGTAATATTATTCCTAGGAGGAGAAGATGTTGTTGGTAACTTAGAAAAAAGTAATATGGAGGTTTATTGGGATATTTGTGGTCAGTTAAGAACGCAGACAAAAGATTTGTCTGAAGGAACATTAATTAATATTATTAATATTGATAAGTAAATGCTGACCGGAGTAGTTGTATATTTGATAAAGACAATGAATAGCATTTTTAGACTCTAAAGAAACCACATGCGCTCCCATGTGGTTTCTTTGCGTCCTTATGGTATCATGAAAGCAGATCGTTTTTGAAAAGGGAAGGTGCGAAATGAACAAACTGATTCTTATAGATGGTAACAGTATTATTTACCGGGCATTTTTTGCAATGCCACCACTTACAAATACAAAAGGGTTACATACGAATGCCGTATACGGGTTCACGAATATGCTCCTACGTTTGATTGAGGATCATAAGCCAACGCATATGATGGTCGCTTTTGATGCGGGCAAAATCACATTTCGTCATGAAGGCTATCAGGAATATAAGGGTGGCCGTGAGAAGACTCCACCGGAGCTGTCGGAACAGTTCCCTCTATTAAAAGAGCTGCTGCGTGGATTGGGTATTGCTCAGTTTGAACTCAGTGGTTATGAGGCCGACGATATTATCGGTACGGTATCCAAGCTAGCAGAAGAAGCAGATAATCAGGTCCTCATCGTTTCGGGTGATAAGGATATGTTACAGCTGGCTTCAGACAGAGTACAGATTGGATTGACCCGTAAAGGGGTAACCGAGATTGAAGCTTATAATCCAGAGCAAATCATGGAGAGATATGGTCTTACTCCACTGCAGATTATTGATCTCAAAGGACTCATGGGTGATGCCTCAGATAACATCCCAGGGATTCCAGGGGTAGGAGAGAAGACGGGGCTGAAGCTCTTGCATCAGTTCGGTTCTGTGGAAGAAGTGCTCGCGAATACGCATGAATTAAAGGGCAAGATGAAAGAGAAGATTGAGGCGCATTCCGATGACGCAATTCTGAGTAAGAAGCTGGCGACGATTTTCCGTGAAGTGCCACTGGACAAGTCTTTTGATGAAATGGTGTTTGATGGACTGAAGGAAGAAACAGCTGGACCTGCGCTAGCGCATCTTGAATTTAAATCACTCTTAGAGCGGCTATCATTCGATGCCAAGGGTGGGGTGGAGAATGGTGACGATACACCAGATGTTCCGGCTAGGGAACTCGAGGTTAAGATTATAGATGAAGGTAATATCAATGAACTGGCTACTGTTTTAGATAAAATAGAAGTTATGACTGCGGAGACATACGGTGATAATCCTCATCATGCAGAAGTGGTAGGACTTGCTTTTTCTTCGCAGGAGGCTCATTACTTTGTACCGTTTGATGTACTGAAGACAGAGGCAGCAGAGCCACTTCGGGCATGGCTTGCAGAGCCAACCGCACCGAAGAGAGGTTATGACTTACATCGGGTTGATCTTGCCCTTCACTGGCATGATATCCCGTTTGCAGGAGCCGCTTTTGATGTGCAGTTAGCAGCTTATTTACTTGATCCTACGGAAGCGAATCAGAACATTAATGAATTGGCTTCAAAATATGGTTTAGCTGGACTTGCGTCTGATGAGATTGTGTATGGAAAAGGTGCGAAGTACAAGCTTCCTGATACCGCTGTGCTGAGTGAACATCTAGCGGGTAAGAATGCAGCGCTGCTTGAAATGATTCCTATGCAACAGCAAGAGCTGGATAAGAATGAAATGAATGAGCTTTTTCATGATTTGGAGATGCCTTTGTCACGGATATTGGCAGACATGGAGAAGCAAGGCATTGCTGTGAATAAAGATGATTTGATGAAGCTGGGTAAGGAATTTGAAGCTCAAATCAAAACCTTAGTGGATGAGGTTTATGAAATTGCAGGTACAGAATTCAACCTCAATTCACCGAAGCAATTGGGAGAAATTCTATTCGTTAAGCTAGGGCTCCCTGTCGTTAAAAAGACGAAAACAGGCTATTCCACGGATGCTGAAGTGCTGGAGAAGCTTGCGCCTTATCATGATATTGTTCGTCTTATTTTGCAGTATCGGACACTCGCGAAGCTGCAATCGACGTATGTGGAGGGGCTACTTAAAGAAATTTCACCGAAGACAGGTAAAGTCCATACGTACTATCGTCAGACGATTGCCGCAACCGGACGATTGAGCAGCCAATATCCGAATTTGCAGAATATTCCGATTCGACTGGAGGAAGGCCGCAAAATTCGCAAAGTCTTTGTGCCTTCAGAGCCAGATTGGTATATTCTTGCTGCCGATTATTCTCAAATCGAGCTTCGCGTGCTCGCTCATATCTCAGATGATCCAGGTCTGAAGGAAGCCTTCGTGCATGATATGGACATCCATACCAAGACAGCTATGGACGTCTTTGGTGTTCAGGCCGAGGATGTTGACGCAAACATGCGCAGATCAGCGAAAGCCGTTAATTTCGGCATCGTATACGGTATTAGTGACTATGGATTATCGCAGAACCTGAATATCACCCGTAAGGAAGCCGCGAAGTTTATCGATAATTACTTTGATGCATTTATCGGCGTGCGCCGCTATATGGATGATATCGTTAAGGACGCGAAGCGGGATGGTTATGTAACTACACTGCTTGAGAGAAGAAGATATCTACCTGAAATTAACGCGAGTAACTTCAATCTCCGTTCTTTTGCGGAAAGAACCGCAATGAATACACCGATACAAGGTACGGCTGCGGATATCATTAAGCTTGCTATGGTTCATATGGATGCTGCTCTGGCGCGCGAAAAACTGCAAAGCCGTATGCTGCTTCAGGTACACGATGAATTGATATTCGAAGTGCCGGAGTCAGAGCTTGAGATTATGAAGAAGCTGGTACCGGAAACGATGGAGAAGGCACTTAAACTGTCTGTTCCATTGAAAGCGGATGTCAGTTATGGCCTCAATTGGTATGAAGCCAAATAAAGGACTAAATTAAGGACCCCGAAGTCCGCTAATTTCCGTTATAATACATGGAGAGAGGTGGAATACATCATGCCAGAATTACCAGAGGTTGAAACGGTAAGAAGAACATTAAATGAATTAATCGCAGGCAAAAAAATAGACCGAGTAACTGTAAATTTGGCGAGAATTATTCAGCGCCCTGATGATATAGAGCAATTTGCGTTTTTGCTTGCAGGCCATACGATTCAAACGGTCGAACGTCGCGGTAAGTTTTTGCGAATCCTGTTAGATGGGGTCGTGCTTGTTTCCCATTTGCGGATGGAGGGACGGTACGGTCTGTTCCCCGCGGATGAACCTGTGGAGAAGCATACACATGTCATTTTCCATTTCGATGATGGAACGGAGCTTAGATATAAGGACGTTCGTCAGTTTGGAACGATGCATTTATTTCAGCCGGGCGAAGAATTTCAGTCTCCACCATTGTCCAAGCTAGGACTTGAACCACTCGATGCGGATTTTACATTCGATAAATTCTCAGCAACACTGGCTGGCAAGAAGACGAAGATTAAGTCAGTCCTTCTTAATCAGGCATACGTAGTCGGTATCGGGAATATCTATGTAGATGAGTCGCTGTTCCGTGCAAAGGTCCATCCGGAGCAGACAGCAAATACTTTGACTGATGAACAGCTACATGCTTTATATGATGCTATTATTGCTACGCTTCAAGAATCTGTTGAAGCTGGGGGTTCATCCATTAAATCCTATGTAAACGGTCAAGGTGAGATGGGCATGTTCCAGCATCAGCTCCAAATTTATGGACGTCAATCAAAGCCTTGTGTTGAGTGTGGTAGCGTTATTGAAAAAACGGTCGTAGGTGGGCGTGGAACTCATTACTGCCCATCCTGTCAACAGGTAAATTAAATAGTAGTGGGCGTGCACCCATGATTTGTTCCCTCCATATACTAGGATAGAATATCCAGCGGAAACGGCATGAACGGATTCCATATGGTGTGGTTTTCGTTCAAAACGCAAAACCGTTTCGGACAGGGAGGGAACAAGGGTGCTCAGTCACGTTGTTACACTGCTCTTGCTTGCATTTGCCTTAAGTTTGGACAGTTTTGGTGTTGGCATTACATATGGTCTGAGGCAAATGAAAATAACGCCGCTCTCGGTTATTATTATTTCACTTTGTTCGGGTGTTATTATTTATTTGTCGATGCAGGTTGGTGTATTGTTAGCTAAAGTTGTCGCCCCAAATGCAGCTTCGGCTGTCGGTGCCATTATTCTGATTATTATGGGATCATGGTCGCTTATTCAGCTCAGGCTTCAGAAGGAAAAAGGCGAAGAGGATGGATTGACGGAGAAATGCAATGACGATCAGGAAGAGCATGATCAAGCGTATGATCTGGAAAAGCATGAGCATGCAAATGATGCAGATTCAGATCCAAATGTAGGTCCTGAACAGATGGACGGAGCAGCATCCATTGCTTTGCACTTAGCTCCAACCGAAATGATAACTGCACCTGAGCAGACGGTGTTCTCATTTGAGATACGTAAACTTGGTTTGGTCATTCGAATTCTTCGTACGCCTTCATCGGCGGATGTCGATCAGTCAGGAAGTATAACGGGGCTTGAAGCGATGTGGCTTGGGATTGCACTATCACTAGATGCTTTTGGAGCGGGGCTTGGATTAGCTTTACTTGGGTTCTCACCCTTATGGACTGCAATGGTCATCGCTTTGTTCAGCGGATCTTTCCTAGTTATGGGGATGAAACTTGGATTTCGGTTCGCCTCAAAGACATGGATGCGCCACTTTACGGCCATGCCAGCAATATTGTTAATTATGATGGGAATAATAAAGCTGTTATGAGGTGATTAGAACACATGATTATCGGTTTAACCGGAGGAATAGCTACTGGAAAAAGCACTGTATCCTCGCTCTTACATCATAAAGGAGCCTTGATTATTGATGCCGACGTGATTGCCCGGGAAGTTATGCTTCCGGGCCACCCGGTTTTGGCCGAAGTTGTGAAGCATTTTGGACAAGCTATTTTATTGCCAGACGGACAGCTTAATCGAAAAATGTTAGGTGAGATTATATTTAATCAGCCAGGCGAGCGAGAGAAACTGAACCAAATCACCCATCCTGCGATTCGTCAGGAAATGTGGGATCGAATGCATTTTCAAAGTAAGGAATGTCCTTCCTGTTTAATCGTTGTAGATATTCCGTTATTATATGAGTCGGGTCTACAAACTATGTTTGAGCAGGTGCTTGTTGTATACACTCCTCGTAGCGTTCAGCTTCAGCGTCTAATGGAGAGGAATCAGCTCACTTTGGAAGAAGCCGAATCTCGGTTACATGCACAAATGGATATTGAAGAGAAGAAACAGCTTGCAAATCTGATTATTGACAATTCAGGAACCTTATCGGAAACAGGGCATCAAGTAGATCAATTGTGGCAAGACTTGAGGTTGTTATGACATTTTTACGTAAAAAGAGAGTGTTGCTTGTCCTATTCATTACGTTTGTTGTTTTGCTGTTTTTTACAACGAACTGGATGACCTTATTTTATCCCATACATTATAAAGAACATATTAAAGAGCAATCTGAGATTTACGAGGTGGATCCATTCCTTGTGGCTTCCATTATTCGAGTCGAATCCAATTATAAGACAGGTCGAGAGTCCAGAAAAGGAGCTCTTGGGATTATGCAATTAATGCCGGAAACGGCTAAGTGGGCTATGGAGATGGCCAAGCTGTCTGAAGTGACCATGGAGAATATTAAACATGAACCGAAGGCCAACATTCAAATTGGAACATGGTACATTAATAGCCTTTCTAAACAATTTAAAGGCAATCGTTTTGCAGTTATTGCCGCGTATAATGCTGGCCCAGGAAATGTAGAGAACTGGCTTAAGAAGGGTACTTGGGATGGGAGAGAAGAGACCATCAAGAATATCCCTTTTGGTGAGACAAGGCATTATGTACAGCGTGTAATCCATTATTATGATCAATACATGAGTATCTATGGTGGACAATTTTAATTCAGTTTATGGGCACTCATCCTAAATAAAAAAGTATTGGAGCAGCAGTAACCGCTGGCTCCAATACTTCTGATATTAAACATTATTTGAATTGGCCTGCTAATTGCTGTTCAGCCAGGGTTACCAGACGCTTCGTGATATATCCCCCGATCGAACCGTTCTCATAAGAAGTCATGTTACCTTGGTATCCATCTTGTGGAATGCTGATACCAAGTTCTTGAGCAACCTCATATTTCATTTGGTTGAGGGCTGCAGATGCTTTAGTTACTACAAGATTGTTGGAGTTGTTGTTGGATGAGCTCATTGCTGTTCACCTCCTCGCGATTTGTAAAAGTATTATGTGTCAAAGACGCCAACTTCATCACAAAATTTACGTTTATTTAATTGGAAATTATAGCTAGTACAAAGGAAGTGAGAAAAGTATGAAATGTCCCTACTGTGATTACATAGGTACTAAGGTGTTGGATTCACGTCCAGCTAATGATAATAAGTCAATTCGTCGTAGGCGTGAATGCGAACAATGCAGCCGTCGTTTCACTACGTTTGAGATGGTTGAGGAGACTCCGCTCATTGTTATTAAAAAGGATGGCAGTCGTGAAGAGTTCAGCCGTGATAAAATTCTACGTGGGCTCATTCGCGCCTGCGAGAAGCGTCCTGTATCGGTAGAACAACTTGAAGTGATTGTATCCGAAGTCGAGAAAGCATTACGTACCACTGCTGTAGCGGAGGTAGAGAGCCGGCAAATTGGTGAACTAGTGATGGAGCAGCTATATCCAGTAGACGAAGTGGCTTACGTCCGTTTTGCGTCCGTGTATCGTCAATTTAAAGACATCAATATGTTTATGAAGGAACTGAAAGGCTTGTTGTCTAAGAGCCCAAACGATGAAGAGGCGCTATAAAGGAATGAAACTAAAGAAAAGTTATGCCTTAGGCATAACTTTTCTTGCTTTTATGTATGATAAGGATGTACAAATGCTTGAATTTATTCTTTCGTATGAAAGCCATGGAGTCTATCCACAGATTTTCCTTCTTTAAAGATCATCAACACGGGCATACTCATAATCCGGTATTGAACCGAAGTTTTTAAATTGCTGCCAAATTGAAGCTAATCATGGATTGTGATATACATAAAATAAAATTGTTTAAAATAATTGACACCCTTAATTATTTTTGATAAGATATTAAATGTCGCTGAAACATATGGGGTCTTAGCTCAGCTGGGAGAGCGCGTCGCTGGCAGCGACGAGGTCAGGGGTTCGATCCCCCTAGATTCCACCAAGATATATGGACTCTTAGCTCAGTTGGTAGAGCAGTAGACTCTTAATCTATTTGTCCAGGGTTCGAGCCCCTGAGAGTCCATCATGATTTATGAAGAAACCACCTTTTATAGGTGGTTTTTTTGTTGTAGGAGCCCCTTATATTTAGGGGGCATCCCGGATTACCAGCGCGGAACGCAGCATAAGCGGAGGAGCAAGGCGACTGTAATTACCGCTAAACTTAGGTTTTAAACTCTACGGGTCCTACATCCATTTTAAAGGTACCATCTGGATAGAGGAGCGGACTTTGTTCAACTCCGCTGCGTGAATATTTCTCAACATGACTGACCTGCATCTCATTTTCACTAGTGAAGTCGATTTGTGCAATAGCTACCCAGTAAGCAAAATTATTCTTTTGGTGAAGAGGAGCCGTAACAACTTGACCTTGATGGTTATCTACGACTGCACGGGCTTTCATCTTCTTAAAACTACCGAAACCATTACTGATTGCGCTATAAGCTGCAAACATAACGTATTTGAGTTCTTCTGGTCGATGAATTTGTATGGTTTCCTTACCTTGAACTTGTGCATCGCCATCAAGCTGGATGAAGGGTGTTTTATTAGGCGAACCAAGATTGCGGTAATATATTTTACCAACCTTATCATTTTTGGTTACATAGAAGCAGTATAAGTCGAGATCTTTTTTTGCTTCCCATTCCAATGTCGCTGTAACCTTTGCTGATTTTTGAATCTTAACACGTTCTTCTTTTTTTAATTCTAATTTAACAAAATGGATGGGTGCTGCCGGAGCAGGAATGTCAGGAACAGGAACTATTGTCTCATTTGCTACACTCACTTCGGCTTGTACATCCTCTGACACATCGAGTCCAAAGCTTTGAACAAGAGCCATCAGACCACCATTAAACCCGCTCCCAATAGCATTGAACTTCCACTCCCCATTATGTAAGTAGAGCTCACCTATAACAATTGCGGTTTCATCACTAAGTCCTTGTCCAAAGTTAAACTGGCCAATCTCTTCCCCATTCTGATAATTATAGATTCGGCATACGGCATTCTGAACCTTTGCAAATGAATGGCCGTTAAGCTCTCCTTCATGAATGGTTAGTGTAATGGCAACTTTTGAAATGTCATCCGGGACCTGCGCTACAGTAATATGAATGCTTTCTCGGTCACCATGTACTTGTTCGGAATGAATGACTGCATTTAACCTACTGGTTGTTTGATTATAAAAGATCATATCCTCGTCACGGCTGCATATTCCATGTTCATTTAATAGAAAAGCAGATGCATTAATATCAATCTTGAGATCCTCAGTCTGCCAAATAAGTCCAATTCCGATCTCTGGGATGGTTCTCCCTTTTGTTACCTCTACTTTCTGGCCCTTTGTAATGATCAACGCAATCACTCCTTGAGAATGGAAATACATTCCTATATGTGACTTGAGTATAGCATAGGGATAATGAATTCGAGAAGGGCGCTTCTCTACGATCTCCATTACTCCATACTTCTTAAGGATTCCATCATAGATGTATCGGGGATTTGTTACAAACACACAAAAACACGTCAAATGTGGCGTGTTTTTGTGTGTTTAGTGAAGTATTTATTTCCCCAAGCTATAATCTGCTTGTTTTGCTTTCCACATCATTGTAATGACAAGACCAATGAACATAATGACAGCAGCAAAGAGATAAGGATAGTTGATGTTAACATCAAATAATATACCGGCTAACGCGGGCCCGGCAATATTGCCCAAGCTTGTATAAGTTGAGTTCATTCCGGCGATAAATCCTTGTTCTTTTTCGGCACTTTTTGATAAATAGGTCGTTAATGCGGGTCGTAGCAAGTCAAATGCGAGAAAGATGAAGCAAGTTACTAGCAAAATGGCTACATAACTTGAGATCATGGTGGATGCAACTGCTAATACGACGCCAGTAATTAAGCATATCTGGATGAGTTTCTTTTCACCGAGTTTTTGTACCATTTTACCAAACATAAAGACCTGAACAACAACCCCGAATATTGAGCTTAGTGTAATTATGGTAGCGATATCTCGCGGTGTGAAACCAAATTTATGATCAGAATACAGACTAAATACAGTTTCATATTCTGATAAACCAAAGGCCAGTACAAACACAATAATAAAGGCAATCAAATATAGTGGCTGGAATGAGCGTTTGATATCACTTAGAAAGTTTGTATCTTTTTTAAGCTGTGCCATTTCCAACAACTGCTGTTTAGTTTGTGGTTCTTTTAGAATAAATAGAGATGAAATACATGTGAATAATGCAAAGCCACCCGCAAAGTAGAATGGTGCGCGTATACCCAGCTCAGCAATAAAACCTCCAATGCCTGGACCAATAATAAAACCGAAACTAATGGCGGCAGAAATATAGCCCATCGCTTTTGGTCTTTCCTCTACTGATGTAATATCAGCAACATAGGCAGTAACGGCTGGCATAATAAATGCACCACTTATACCTCCTAGAATTCTAGAAAAATAAAGAATGGATACATGTGTCGCTAACCCAAAGATTACCTCTGATACACTGAAGAGGAGTAAGCCGATGATAATCATTTTCTTTCTGCCATATGTGTCAATCCAACGTCCTGCTAGGGGAGACATCAGTAATTGTGCAAACGCAAAGACCGCCATAAGATAACCCATTGCTTGGCCTGATAAATGCATCATGTTCATAAAGGATGGCATAACAGGAATGATGAGTCCGACGCTAGAAAAACAATGAATATGTTACTTAATAAAATGAGTAAGACTGTTTTTTGTTCTTTCAATGGTTTCTTCATGATGTAATACCTCTCTTTTGTAAAATCATCGCTGTGAAATACCTCTCCAAAATACGGTCCAAGAGGCATTTAGTTTATCGTTTAGCCGTTTTTCATTATTCCCATATGCAAGCTCTAACATGATTGAATCAACTACACCTAAGAAGGCAAGAGTAGGAGTGGAGGCGGTATCCTCCATGATGGCCTTAGCATCGATCCAATCTTGAAATTTGCTTTCTAGAATGGTTTGTATCTTTATTTCCGTATCTTTGACTTCCTCATTAATCGCTGATGCCAAATGGAGAGGTGGGAAGAATGATATACGCAGCCAGAACTTTAACTGCTCATTCTTCTGAAATAAATCAATGACCAATTGCAAATATCCAAATAAATCCCCTTTGGGATTAAGGGTATCCACGTTACTCAAATATTGTAGTATCGATGAGATTTCTGCTTCTTTGGCATCTTGTAAAACTTGTAGAAATAGATCATCTTTTCCTTTGAAATGGGCATAAAGAGACTGTTTTCTCATACCTACATCTTCGGCAATTTGAGACAGAGAGGCTCCCTCATACCCATGAATGGTAAAAAATTTTAAAGCGACGTCTTTAATCTCCTTACTTTTCATTAGCATCACCTCAATATTAACGAACGTTCGTCAGTTATTTTAACAAATTTAAATTTTTTATACAAATGTCAATTGCTCACATTGGATAGACATATGAAACTTATCCTTTACAACTTACAGAAAATCAAACAGGCTACAGATCATTTGCGATGATCTGTAGCCTGTTTGAAAGTATTATTTTGCAGATACGGACTTGAACCATTCATTTACTTCTTTAGTAATTTGGTCACCGCCATTAGCTTTCCAGCTAGTAACGAATTGATCATATGCATCAGCAGGGAGCTGGCCATAAATAATTTTATTGAACGTTTCCATCTCAGATTGACGTAGAAGATTCCATTTCGTAATCATCGTAGGAGTTGCTGCACCTGTGAAATAGTTTTGCTTACGAATGTCCATTTGGGACATAACAATTTTGGCAGCTGCCCAGTTTTCTGGCTTACGGAACTCAGCCATTTGCTTCTCATAAGGTGTTTCTGGTTTCTTACCGTCTGCAAGTTTAACTAATGTCTCCATGTACAAACTAGGTATACGTGCTGGTCCTGTTAGGAATGGGAACTCATTGGAGAAACCTTTGATCTTCTCTTTATCACTCGTAGGTTTTCCATCAATGACATCCCAGTCATACCCTTTTGCAAAACCATATTCATACGGACTACCGGCTTTAGGATTAGCTAAATTGTCTAACAAGTAGTTGTAATATAGGAAGATGGCTTCTGGATGCTTAGCATCTTTATTGATCATGATACTCGCATTTACACCGGAATTTTGCCATTTTGTACCCATCAATCCATCGGGTCCTGCTGGAACTGGATAAGCCTTGTACTTCGCACCTTTGACGTTCTTAATCAAGTCGGGAGCAGGCCAATCCGGAACCCAGTTTGCTCCTGGCAGAACGCCAGCTTGCCCTTTTGTCCAGCTCTCGGCTGACTTACCTTCATCCCATAGAGCAGCATCAGTATGGATATAACCTTTGTTCATCCATTCATTCAGCTTGGTAAGGGCTTGCTTAGCACCTGGATTGATTGAACCATACTCCAGATTGCCATTGGCATCTTTGTTCCATTGTTCTTCAATGGTACCATAGGCTCCAAACAACCAATCGAGTCCACCCATCCATGTATTCGTATTATTCTTTAAAGAGATAGCTAGAGGGAATACATCTTTAGGAGCCAGACCATCAGGGTTTTGGTTTTTAAATTTATCCATAATATTTTCTAGATCGGCAATGGTTTTTGGTGCTTGAAGATTTAGTTTTTCCATCCAATCTTCACGCAGCCATAACAAGGTATCATCGTTATCTGTGTACTCCATGATAGGCAAGTTATATTTCTTACCATCTTTGGTGAAAGGGTACCATAGTTCAGGATGTTCTTTCGCATGGTCTTTCAGCGTCTGATTGGCATATTTCTCAAACAGATCATCAATTGCAATGAATTGGCCTGAATCAATTAATTGATTTGTTAACACGGCATTCGTTGGTACGGAAACGAAGTCAGGCATTTTCTCGCCAGATGCAATGGACAGCTGTAGCTTTTGTCTATATTGATCATCGCTTGCAGGATACCATGTATCTTTATGCTTAATGCCCAGTGTCTCAAGCATCCAACGGTCATGTACGTTATTTTCCTTCGTATCGCCTTGAACATATTTCTTAGGCATTAGTACGGAGCTAATCTCAATAGGTGGATCATATTTTCCTTTAGCGAAGGCTGCATCGGCTTCAGAGCTGCTAGCATTTTTTGAACCGGTATCACCTGTTGCTGCGGTATCTTTGGTCGATCCGTTACAGGCTGTGAGTGTAATCATTGTCATGATCATGAGAAAAGACCCTATTTTTTTAAATTTGACCATTTTTATTCCCCCTACTTGTGTATGTCTTAGCATGATGTAACTGTATCAACGATTGGGGGAGTGCATCTATATGAGTTTATTAGTTTTGATAGGACTCTATCATGTTATATGTTTACCGTCCCTATATTCTTGAGGTGTAACTCCAAACTGACGTTTAAATACTTTGATAAAATAAGCCGGGTCCATATATCCGATATCCATGCTGATTTCATACACTTTTTTACTTGTTGTCTTAAGCTTATGACAAGCTCGTTCCATACGAAGACGAGAGACATATTCGCTTATGCCTTCACCTGTTTCAATCTTATAAATTTTAGATAAATGGGTTGGGTGCAGATTGACATGGTCAGCGAGAACACGTAAAGAAACATCTAGATGTAAGTTGTCATGGGTGAATTGTTGAATCTTTTTAACGTATAGAGAACGGATATCTTTGATTTCATCTGAAGTTCCATCTTTGAGCTTATGGAGCATGCTAAGAGACCATTTTCGTAGCTTATTAATGGATGAGAAGGCTTCTCCGCTTTGTAATTCTTCAATATCCGTGCCAAGCAGTTTTGCAAGCGAATGACCGTTTCGATGTGCAAGATTGGTAAAAGAAGCGCAAATTAAAAAGCCTGCCTCCATACAGTGCTCCCATGATTCGGGCCACTTGTCATCTAGTTCGGCACATACCGCTACCAGCTTAGCTTCGGCGGCTTCCCAGTGACCTGCCTCAAGCATATTTAACAGAGAAGGTGGGGTATACAGCGCATCTAATGGTCCTTGGGCAGGGGTATGTTCTAATTCACTGACCCGCATGATGAATTCCTGTTCATCTCCTACAATCTGGCGGAAATAAGAGGTCGCTTGCCGGAAGCGTTCTGGTAGCTGCTGCGGGAATTCAAACCATTCCGTGAAGACAATGGACAGTGTACCTTTGAGAAACTGCTTTACCTTATACTGAAGCTGAAGAGAAAGCCGCTCAAGCATATTTTCGACGCTAATGTCAGTGCTGTTCTTCTTGAGCTGTACTAGAAATACAAGGTATCCATGTTCCTCCTTGACACCCCATACCTCCATAAATTCGCCCATGATTTCTTCGGTCATATTCATGATGGCATATTCGATTAAGGGCTGCCCATTGTTCTTGTATTGTCCGAACTCTTCCTCGAGCCGTATAAGCATTAGAGCGCAGCCTTTTTGGGTGAATGGCAAACCATAATCGCTTAGTTTTCGCTCCCAATCCTCTGTAGATAGCCTGTGACCATGCAAAGCATCAAGCAGAAGCTGTCCACGCAGAATCGGTAGGTTCTCCCGAAGTATGTTGAGTACGTTCTAGTGAACTAATCAGTTCCCATTCGTTTTTCAGTTGCGAGATCGCGGTTTCAACGGCGCTGAATAATTCAAGGTCTGTTGGAGGCTTTAGTAAATAATCTACGGCATTATGCTGTAGAGCTTTCTTGGTAAATTCGAAATCAGAATGCCCGGATAAAATGATGCATTTAATTTTTCGATTCTTTATTTTAATTTGTTCAATTAACTCAATGCCTGACATTTCAGGCATTTGGACATCAGATAGTACAATATCAATGGGATGTATGTCAATAATTTGAAGCGCTTCCATGGCAGAATAGGCTTTATGCACATATTCAATTCCAAGGGTACCCCAAGGTTTATTCATGGATAAATTATCTACCCAGTGAGCTTCATCGTCTACTATGATCATCTGCATGTTATTCGTTCTCCTTGTTGTGTGAGTAGCTGATGTGTTCATGATCCGTAGAAATCTCCCAGATCAATTCTGTACGAAGTCCGCCGAGTGGAGATTTTGTGAACAGAAGAGAAGACTTCGCTCCGAATTGATGGACAACTCGTTGATTAGTATTCCAGAGACCGCAGCCCATTTCCTCGCGAAGGGGCTCATTCATTTTCAAATTCAATGCTTCTTCCTCGTCCGGACTAAGCCCAGGTCCATCATCATCAATATATACCTTGCAAAAGCCACTGGAAATCTCGCCGCTGATTCGAATTTCGCCCGACGAATAAGATTTCGAAACCCCGTGAATGACGGAATTCTCCACAATAGGTTGCAGCATTAAGCGAGGTACGATCAGGCTTAGCATGTCCTTAGGAATATCAATATGATAATCAATTCTTCCATTACGCAGCTTTTGAATGTCCAGATAGTTGATAAGTAGTTTAATTTCGTCATCAAGACTTGCCGTGTCACGTTCCATTCGGGTTGTATACCGATAGTAAGCGCTTAAATTATAGGCCATCGAAACAACGGCTTCCTCTTCTTTCATCTGTGCCATGTTAATAATATAACCCAGACAATTATAAAGGAAGTGTGGATTGATTTGAGCCTGTAGCTGCTTCAACGTAGCTTCACGTGCTCGAATTTTTTCATTAAACACATTCTCGATTAAGTCTTGAATTTGATGTGACATATGATTGAAACGCTGAAAGAGAAATGAAAATTCGTTGTGATCCTTGGTATAGAGACGTACAGTATAATCTCCTCGCTCCACGCGCCGCAAACCCTTGACCAATTTTTTGATGGGACTTTGAACGTTTCTATACAGTAAAACGGATGAAGAAATACCAACAACAAATAATAGGCACATCGATAAATAGAATAGATTGCGACTAAAGGATATCGGTCCTAGAATCTTATCTAGCGGAACAACATCGACCAAATCCCAGTCCAAATAAGAAGATTTGACCGAACTCACTAAATAGTTTTTGCCGTCCAATTTCACGACATGCTGAGATGCACTCTCTGGTGAATGCTTATTTAAATAACTCATGAGCTCACTCGATAATTGAATGTTAGCGGTGCGGTTAAGTATAGGAGAATCACCTTTGTGATAAAAGAAGGGATCGCCTTGTCCTCCAGCCTTATACGTATCTAGCATATTCTGAATATTCTCGTAACTGAAGCTAGCTTCAATGACCAAACTGCCCCCTGTCAGCACGCCTTGCTGTGCCAAAGAATCGGTATAGAACCAATAAAAGGACTTTAAGGCGTTGCTAGAGTTTGGATCACCATCACCATAAGTCCATTTTCCACTCATATTTCTTTTTAAATAATTCTCATTGTAGACAGTGGATACATTGCTATTCGAAATGACATCTTTATTCTGCTGTGAATATACAGCATATTTCGTTGGCCATATATCGGTCACACCCGATTGAAGCACCATCTTCTCCTGAATGACATACCTCGTTTGCATCTGGTCATAACGGTCTTCCCATATGTTTAATCCATTGAACTTTCGAACATTTGGATCTCTAGAAAAAACAAGGCTGAAATCCATCATCTGATTAATCCGTGAATCAATTTGACTGGATAAGAAGGTGAGCTGCTTCGCGTTAGACGTCTGGAGCTCCTTGCTTACAACATTAAAGGTGACGTCGTTTGAATACGTATACACGATAATAATGGGTACAAACAGAACGATAATTAAGCAGTTCATTCTGGCAAATAGACTGAATCTGGACCAAACTTCCCTGATGTTAAATAATGAACCTCTCTCTAGACTCATAAATGTCTCCCCCAGACGCATGCCCTAATAAAACACTATTCAAGCCTAACAATGTACTATAGTCAAACTTGAGAAATGCTTGCTACTATTTATAACAGAGAAAAACATAACACACAAAATATTTTTTTGAAGGGGAGAGAGCTATGGAAGTCAGCACGGTGCAGCAGGTGAACCCTGGGGATATCAAACACAAAAAAAGAAAAAAAGGCTATAAGCAGCCGTGGGTGCTCCATTTTATGGTTTTACCAGCGGCTATTCTTGTCTTTATATTTTCTTATATACCGATGACGGGTATTATTATGGCTTTTCAGGATTATAAGCCAGCACTTGGCGTATCCGAATCGCTTGGGTCGGCCTAAAGCATTTTCGATACATGTGGGAAAACGATTATTTCCTGCAAATTACTTGGAATACGCTTTTCTTTGCTTGTTCAAAAATCATTATGAACTTAATTATCCCGTTTATCTTTGCTTTATTGCTCAATGAAGTTCGAAAAATGGGTCTTAAAAGATCGATCCAAACCTTGGTATACTTGCCTCACTTTCTTTCATGGGTAACACTCTCAGGAATCTTGATTGATATGTTGGCTCAAACGGGTCTTGTTAATCAATTCCTTACAGCTGTCTTTGGTATTAAGCCATATTTTTCCTTGGCGATGGTAGCTGGTTCCGCTTCACGATTATTTTCAGTGATGTTTGGAAGGAATTTGGATTTAATATGATTATCTTCCTTGCAGCACTTGCAGGCATTAATCCTTCTCTCTATGAAGCAGCAGAGGTGGATGGAGCGGGGCGCTGGAAGCAAACCATGTACATTACAATTCCATCCCTTATCCCTATCGCAATTGTGATCACCACTCTGGCTTTAGGAAATGTATTAAATGCTAACTTTGACCAAGTGTTTAACTTGTATAGCCCTCTAATTTATCAACAAGGAGATATTATCGACACATTTGTGTATAGAGAAGGTCTTCTGAGCGGACAATTCAGCTTCGCGACCGCAGTCAATTTATTCAAATCCATGATCAGCTTAATTTTAATCGTAATATCTTACCGTCTTGCTTATCGATTTGCAGGCTACAGAATCTTCTAGAAAGGATGATAAGCGATGTACCATAAAACACTACCTTACCGGATATTCAGCATGTTCAATAATGTATTTCTGTTGGTTATCTCCATACTTTGTTTGCTACCTATGTATCATTTACTGATGGTTTCTCTGAGCGCAACGGCCCCGGCGAATGCTGGCTTAGTAACATTCTGGCCAATCGGATTTAATGTGGACGCTTATACGAAGACGTTTCAAAATGTTAACTTCCTTTCATCCTTATGGGTATCGGTACAGCGGACAATTATTGGGACGGGACTTGCTTTGGTTGTAAATGCCGTTGCTGCCTATGCACTTTCTAAAGATACGCATATCTTTCGTGCCCGTAATATCTACCTGTGGTATTTTGTCGTGACGATGCTATTCAGTGGCGGCCTCATTCCTGGATACATTCTTATTCTCAAACTCGGACTCATGAACACGCTATGGGCGCTAATTCTTCCAGGATTGGTTGCTGTATTTAATATTATTTTGCTCTTGAACTTTTTCCGTACGGTGCCAAAAGATCTCGAAGAAGCCTCTTTTATTGATGGTGCAGGTCATTTCCGTACCTTCATTAGTATTTATTTGCCTGTCTCATTACCTGTCATAGCAACGGTTGCTTTATTTATGATGGTAGGTCATTGGAACGCGTATTTTGACGGGATTATCTATATTAGAGATGCTGAGAAATTACCGCTTGCAACATTTATGCAGACGATTATTGTTCAGGCTGACTTGTCGAAGATTGATCCTTCAGCAATTGTCAATAAAACGCAGCGGACACTAAGGGCTTCTCAAATTTTTATTAGTGCGCTGCCTATTCTGCTAGTCTATCCATTCTTACAACGCTTCTTTGTAACAGGTATCGTTGTAGGGGCGGTTAAGGAATAGCCGTCCGTATGTGGAGGCTACACATTGATGTATAAGAAGACGATCATAAATGGGTCATAGAGAACTAACTTTATAGATAGACAGGAGTAGAGAAATCATGGTAATGGAGAATAAGAACATGCTTACATTGAACGCTGGAAGTTTAACGTTTAAATTCCTGCCTAGTGGAGATTTATTTCAGGCCAGCTGCGGCACGACGATGATTAATCAATGGCTATCCAATTCAATCGATGGCTCGTTAAACAATATCTATCTTCGCATATACCAAGATTCTGAGATCGTAGCGTACCCACTAATTGGTGTCCGTTCTCAGAGCCGTGTTCGGAGGTTTGATGATCGACTTGTATTTGAGGGTGAAGTGGCTGATGTCCGTTATCAAGTGATGTTCACGCCAACGGAGCAGGGCATTTGGTTCTGGGACGTTAAGGTTGAGGGAATGGACAAACAAATTGATATCATTTATGGACAGGATCTAGGTATCGGTAACGTAGGTGCTATTCGTAGTAACGAAGCCTATATATCCCAGTATATTGACCATAAGGTATTTGAGGATGAGCACCTTGGTTACGTTGTATGTTCACGGCAGAACCAGCCGCAAGGCGAAGCGTTTCCGTACATCCAGCAAGGTTCTTTAACCAAAGCTAGCTCCTATTCAACAGATGGCTTTCAATTCTACGGACTAACCTATAAAGAAACGAATATTCCCGCATGCTTAAACCAAGCAAGCCTAGCAAATGAAGTATATCAATATGAATTCGCCTATACAGCGCTGCAATCGGAACCAACAAAACTAGATGGAGAAGCAAGCTTTGTATTTTACGGCCTGTTTAAGGAAGACCATCCTACTGCGGTTTCATCATTAGAGTTTGGCGAGGAAATGGCGTCGGCTCATCAGGCTATTGATAGCCTTGGATTCGAGGGAGGAGAGCCTCTGAACCCTGTAACTCGATTATCCAGTCTAGGTGATCCGTTACAAACGTTAGATTGTAATATGGAAGAAATCGATCGCTTGTTTCCTAATCGTAAGCAAGAGGAAGTCGAAGGGGACACGCTGCTGTCATTTTTCACAGATCGTTATGAACATGTGGTCCTGAAGGAAAAAGAGCTGAGAGTAGAGCGTCCTCACGGACATATTCTTATGAGCGGTAATAACGTAAAGCTGAACAATCCAGTCATCACAACGACTTCATTTATGTACGGGATCTTTAATGCCCAGCTTGTGGTTGGCAACACCAACTTTAACAAAATGATGAGCAATGCAAGAAATGCACTAAATGTGCCTAAGACATCGGGTCAACGAATTTATGTGGAGATCGAAGGAATATACCGTTTATTGACGATGCCATCCTTGTTCGAAATGGGCTTTAACTATGTACGTTGGTACTATAAAACGCAGCATGACCTTTTGATCATTACGAATTATACAACGGTAGATTCACCAGAGGTTCGACTACATGTTCGTTCGGAACAGGGTAAAGCATATCGTTTTCTGGTAACGAATCAATTGACGATGAATGCGAATGAATATGAACTTCCATATCAAATGGTCAAACAAGGGGAGAGTTTATCGTTCCATGCGGATGCTTCGGCACTTAGTGCTGAATTCTATCCGAAATTGGAGTATCGCCTTCATATATCGGGGACAACGATGACAGTATCTGATGAGCAGAAGCTTATAAGTCATGCTGAGACAGGGGATGCGTCGCTACTTGTCTTAGAACTTGAACCTAGTAGCGAATGGACGATGACGCTGCAGGGGTTGCTGCATGGTGAGGAATTACCAGTAGTAGATAGACCAGTTGAGGCGGAAATCGAACGTTACCGGTCATTCTTAAGTTCTGTGATGAATGGATTTCACTTGTCGGCAGGAGACGGAAATGTAGCAGAGCTGTTTAAAGTCAATGGACTGGCTTGGTGGTACACGCATAATATGCTCGTTCATTATTCGGTACCGCACGGTCTTGAGCAATATAGCGGTGCAGCTTGGGGAACGCGTGATGTCTGCCAGGGACCGATTGAGTATTTTATGGCAACTCATAATTACGATCAGGTACGCGCGATATTATTAATTATATTTTCTCATCAATTTGAAGAAGACGGGAACTGGCCGCAATGGTTTATGTTCGATAAATACTCTAAGATTCAGCAGGAAGAAAGCCATGGCGATATTATTGTGTGGCCACTGAAGGTGCTAGGAGATTATCTGAGCGTTACGCAGGATTATAGCATTCTGAATGAACAGGTTCCTTATACCACTAAGGAGCGTGGATTTGATTTCACGACGGAGACAGCTTCTATATTGGATCATGCGTATAAAGAAATCGAATATATTAAGCATCATTTCCTACACGGTACACACCTCTCTTCCTACGGAGATGGCGACTGGGATGATACGCTTCAGCCGGCGAATGCTCAGTTGAAACAATTTATGGTCAGTAGCTGGACGGTGGCTCTAACCTATCAGACCTTCAATCAGTTCTCCAAAGTCATGGAGAATGTGGATTCCAAGTCCGCAATAGAATTGCGAAATCTTGCGGATGGCATTCAGAAGGATTTCAATGACTATATGCTAGATACCGAGGTCATTCCGGGGTTCTTGTATATGGAGAATCCAGAACAAGTCAAATTAATGGTACATCCAAGCGATACGAATACGGGTATCCATTATCGATTGCTACCGATGACACGAAGCATGATTAGTGAATTATTAACACCTGAACAAGCAGCATCCCATTATGAAATCATTCGTGAGCAATTGTTCTGTCCGGATGGGGTTCGGCTTATGAATCGACCTGCTCCATATGATGGCGGAGTTAGTCATCACTTTAAGCGTGCGGAGCAAGCAGCGAACTTCGGACGTGAAATTGGTCTACAATATGTGCATGCACATATTCGTTATGTGGAGGCTATGGCTAAGCTAGGTAAAGTAGACGAGGTATGGAGTGGGCTTGCGCGGATCAATCCAATCGGAATTCAAGAGATTGTTCCTAATGCCGAGCTTCGTCAAAGTAATGCGTACTTTAGCAGCTCAGATGGCAAATTCAATACGCGTTATGAGGCAGAAGAAAGATTTAATGAGCTTAGAAGTGGCAAGATACAGGTGAAGGGTGGCTGGAAAATTTATTCAAGCGGGCCGGGGATCTATATGAACCAACTGATCTCTAATACACTAGGTATTCGTCAAGAGGCAGGCGACCTTGTTATTGATCCCGTGTTACCACAAAATTTAGATGGACTACAATTTAACTATACTTATGCGGGAGTTCCGGCCCGATTTGTATATCACTTAAATCATGGTGAGGCACGCGTTCGTATAAATGGTCAGGATGTGAAAACGGAAACCACAACGAACCGATACCGTACAGGTGGATTACGTATTTCCCAAGAAGAGTTCGATCGTGTGCGATTAACGGATGCAAACCGAATTGAAATTTATATGTAAGAATACCAATATGACAAAAAGCTCCTTTGTAACTTGAAGACCACTGAAAAACCTGTGATTTAAGAAATAATAATATGAGCTTAAATAGATAAAGGCGAATTCCACTCCATTCTGAGTGAGGATTCGCCTTTATTTTATATATTTTCTTCTGTAGGAGCGATAGCGACCGCCTTTGTCTCCGGATTTCATCCGCTAACAGCGGCCGGAAGTCCAAATGTTTCCCGTAGTGAAATCTGCTCCGAAGAAAGATACCACCCCCGCAACGAACGCAATATTACCGTAATGAAGTTGGCGGAAGCCGTAACCGAAAAGAGGGTTATCCGCAGTTAGTTGTTCGGTGTAAAAAAACAGGGGATACTTTATGATTTTAATAACGAGAAAGAACGAAAGGGGGAGCGCAAGTGAAACCGGTAAAGCTGATTTGTATTCCTTACGCTGGAGGAACGTCCTCTTCTTATATAAGGTGGGCGAAGTATTTACATCCTGGCATTGAAATGATCAATGTGGAGCTGGCGGGAAGAGGGAAACGGTTCGGTGAGCCGTTATATTCAGCTTTTGAAGAGGCTGTGAATGATGTCTTCCTTCAAATAAAAAGGCATATTGAACCGGATGTGGATTATGCGCTGTTTGGCCACAGTATGGGTAGCTGGATTTCATATGAACTATATTACAAGCTGCTAGAGGAAGGATATCCGTTGCCTTTTCATCTATTCTTCTCGGGAAGACGTGCACCGCACTTGGTCAAGAAACCCGATGGTTATTGGAAGCTGCCTGAATCAGAAATGGTAGAACTGCTGCTGCGATATGGTGGAGTGAGCCGCGAATTTATGGAGGATCCGCAGCTACTGGAGCTTATCATGCCGATGGTTCGAGCTGATTTCCGAATTACTGAAGAATATGTATATCAGGATAAAAATATAAAACTTGGATGTGGCGTATCGGTATTTACAGGCCGGAACGATGTCGATATTCCCATTTCTGACATGTACGGCTGGCGAGACCTGTCAGCACAGAGCTGTCAGGTGTACGAATTCGCGGGCAATCATTTCTTCATACATGAATACGCGCAGGAGGTCGTTACGGCGATCCATAAGATTTTGCTAAAAAATATGATGGTATGTTAGAAGGGAGGGCTCCTCAATCATGGAAAGTTTAGTTGAATTACTGCTGAACAATAGAACATTAAGTGGAAAAGGAATGAAGCTGGTTCGGAGCAGACAGGAAGAAAGGTTTGTATCTTATGAAGAGCTCTACGACCGTGCCTTGAAGGTGCTATATCGTCTTCAGTTCTCTGGACTAGCGCAGGGGGATGAGCTGATTCTGCAAATTGATGATGAGGAGCATTTCCTGTACATATTTTGGGCATGTATCGCAGGTGGCATTATTCCTGTTCCAGTGAGCACGGGAGGAAATGATGAGCATCGTCTTAAACTGTATAAAATACATGAAAACTTAGCTAATCCATATCTAGCCATTGAACAACGATGGATGACAAAGCTAGAGGAGAATGAAACGCCAGGGTATAGCCTTTCAGTTTTGGAAACTCGGAGTCTCTATGTTGAGGACTTAGTTGAAGGACTGGATTATCATCTTCCGTATGGAAAACTAGCATCACCAAATCGAGCAGATATGGCATTTATTCAGTTTTCCTCAGGCTCAACAGGCACCCCTAAAGGGTCATGCTGACTCATGATAATCTGTTATGTAATACGGAAGCGATCGCCAATAGGCTTGCCGTAACTCAGCAGGATATTTTCTATAGCTGGATGCCATTAACTCATGATATGGGAATGATTGCATTCCATCTCACCCCGTTTTTATCACAAATCAACCACTCGATTATGTCTACGAATGCACTCATTAAAAGCCCAGCACTATGGATGATCAAAGCTCAAGAGCATGGTGCCACGGTTCTTGGATCGCCTAATTTCGGTTACAAGCTGCTGTTGACCGCATATAAGCCCAAAGTAGCTGAAGGATGGGATCTATCTAAGATCCGGGTCATCCTAAATGGGGCAGAGCCCATCTCGATTGAATTATGTCACAGGTTCGTACAAGAAATGGGAGCCTATGGACTACCCAATACCGCTATATTAAATGCCTATGGCCTTGCGGAAGGTAGTGTGGGTGTCAGCATCAAGAATCCAGATGAGCCGCTTCATGGCATCTGTATTGACCGAAGAATAGTGGGCATAGGTGAACAAATTCAAGAAATAACGGACGAATCACAGCATGCTGTTGTGTTCGCTGAGGTTGGATATCCAATTGATTACGTATCCATTCGTATAAGTAACGAGAAGTCTGAGAAGCTGCCTGAGCGAGTGATAGGCCAGATCCAGATTAAAGGAAGAAGTGTTACGTCCGGTTATTACAGAAATGAAGCCGCGACGAAAAAGGCAGTTCTTCAGGATGGGTGGCTGGATACAGGGGACCTTGGATTTATGAGTGAAGGTAGACTATATGTTACGGGTAGAATGAAGGACATTATTTTTGTGAATGGGAAGAATTATTATCCTCATGATATTGAACGGATTAGTGAGGGCGTAGAGGGCGTTGAGCTTGGCAAGGTTGCTGTCGTCGGTTTGCATAATCGCGAGGAGCAAAGGGAGGACATTGTTGTTTTTGTGCAATATAAGCGGAAGGTCGAGCAATTTGCCGAGATCGTTGTTCAATTAAAGAAAGTCATTAATTTGAAAATTGGGATAGAGCCTGCATTGGTCCTTCCTATAAGAAGCATTCCGAAGACGACAAGCGGGAAGGTCCAACGTTATCAATTAGCTGAAATGCTAGTTAACGGTGAGTTCGATACCTTAATTGCTGAGGTTAATAGCCATGTGGCTAAGCAGACTTCAAGCATTCAGATCGCCGGACCTCGTAATGAAATCGAGCAAGCCTTACTTAAGCTATGGTGTGAATTATTGAATACTGAACGTATTGGAATCCATGACAATTTCTTTGAAATCGGCGGTTCTTCGAGCTGCTAATTCAAATGGTGGATGAGGTTGAACAGCTTTTCCCAGGCATGATTGAAATTACCGATCCGTTTGCCATGCCTACGATTGCTCAGATTGCAAGCTATATCGCTTCTACCCGTCAGGAGACAAGGCTACAGCCGATCACTCTTCCAAAGGCTTATGTGCTTCATCAATCAAGCCTTCAGGCAAAGTCCTCGAATGTTCGTCTAGAATACATCTTTAAGGCTGAAGAACTGAGCCGTTTACACGCGCTCGCACGTCAGCTCGATGTGAATCTGATGAGCGTGGGTGCAACAGCCTTCGCCTATATGCTCTTCTTGATTGGAGCTCCGTCCAACCTTCCACTGTGTCTACATTTACAGAATGATGGGGTACATGAGTATACCTTCAAGTTTGAGAAGGTTAGTGACTTCGCGGAGTATATCGGGCAGGTCAACCAATCTATTAAAACGGATAGTGTATTTCATACCCTAGACCAGCTTCGTCAGCAGCCCGTAACGTTGCAAGAACAAGAACGATTACCCCTCTTCTGTGATGCTAGTCTGTTGTTAGTTCGTAAAGATTGGTTACAGCTTTTCGATCTAGTGGTGCTTGCTGAAGAGAAGGAACAGTATTTCAAGATAATGCTTGAATTTAATCATCATCGGTTGCAGCGTACGGCAATGGAGGAATGGTGGAGTAATTTAATCCGGTTCATGCAGTTCCTGCTTCAACAGGCTAACGGAGAAGAAAAGCATTTAAATGAACAGGTAACGAGCAGCGGTGGAACGGGGGGAAGTCAATGAAACCGATGAATATTGATGTACATCAATTTAAGTTCAATGAACAAGCTCCTGAAATATCTTCCGAAGAAGGAAATGAAGCGGGAGGGCAGGAGGTAGCGATTATTGGGATTTCAGTGCGGCTACCCGGCTCGGATAACTGGAGACAGTTTTGGGACCATATCGAGGCAGGAGTGGATTCAACCAATTCCTTTCCAGAGCAGCGGCGGGCTTTCACAGATGAGTTTCTGCAATGGACAGGTAAGCGTGCGGAAGATCAATCGTATATGCCAGGCGCATATTTGGAGCATATTGATCAATTTGATGCAAAATTCTTCCGTATGCTGCCTACTGAAGCCAGTCTAACCAGCCCTGATCAAAGGCTTTTACTGGAGTCAGCATGGGAAGCTCTTGAGGATGCCGGATATGGTGGAACGAAGCTTAGCGGCAGTACGACAGGAGTGTATATCGGATATGTTGGGGATTTGGGGGGCTACAATTATCGTCAAATGATCGATGAATGGGTAGACCCACAGCATAAACCAGCTTCAATTGCTGCAATTTGTCTGGGATTATCGCAAGTCGGATATCCTATTTTCTTGATCTGAAAGGGCCGGCATTGATTATCGATACGGCTTGCTCCTCCTCACTGGTGGCGGTGCATACGGCATGTCAGGCGCTGAGAAAAGGGGATTGTGAGCTTGCGATTGCTGGAGGAATACGCCTAAACTTACTCCCTCTGGACCATGCAGAGGACAAAGTAGGCATGGAGTCTTCGGATGGAAAAACACGCACATTTGATGTTCAGTCGGATGGTGCAGCTATGGGAGAAGGTGTCGTAACGGTTCTGCTTAAGCCTGTAGCTCAAGCATTGCAGGACAGAGATCACATCTATGCAGTGATTAAAGGGTCTGCCGTTAATCAGGATGGTCGTTCTATTGGGATTACAGCCCCAAACATGCAGGCACAAGCAGATCTATATATCCAAGCATGGCAGGATGCAAACATTGATCCACTTACGATATCGTATATTGAGGCTCACGGAACGGCACAGTCATTGGAGATCCGATTGAGATTGAGGGGTTAAAGAAAGCTTTTGGACGGATTACGGGCAAGAAGCAGTTCTGCGCGATCGGGTCGCTAAAATCGAATACGGGTCACTCCTATCAGACTGCAGGCATCGCAGGAATGGTGAAGGCTGCACTTGCGCTTAAGCAAGGCATCATTCCTCCAACGCTTCATTTCAACGGTCCAAATAAGAAGATTCGATTTACAGACTCTCCAGTGTACGTAAACACCACTCCGCGAAAATGGAATCTTGGTCATTCGCCGCACAGATGCGGTGTAAGCTCCTTCGGTTTTAGTGGTACGAATTGTCATCTCATATTGGAGGAAGCACCCATTCGTATTACTACGGGTGAAGTGCCTGAGGTTAGAACGGAGCCATATCTACTAACTCTGTCGGCAGGCAGTGAGAGCGGGCTGCATCGGCTCATCCACGAATATGAAGATTATTTACAGGGTAATCCCTCGCTTACGTTGGAGGAATTATGTTACACCGCTAATACCGGCAGGGGACATTACCGCTTCCGTCTTGCGCTTCTGGTCCATGAGCTATCAGAGCTGAAAAGCCTTCTAAGCACTTTAGGGAGGAATGGGATTCAGGGAGATGATATTCATGTGTTCTGCAAGAATGAAGATGGACTTATTCCGTATGGAGCAGAAGCTAATCTTACTGAACAAGCAGAGAAACTGGTAGAGGAGCTAACCTTCTTAAGTCATTCAAAACATGCGGAATGGAGTAGATTATGCCAGCTGTATGTAAATGGAGCTTCAATCGATTTTGACCAGTTGTATAAAAGACACAGTATTCATCGGGTTCCGCTTCCAACGTATCCTTTCGAGCGGGATGTCCATTGGCTGAACGATCCGGCCATACGCCAACGTACGAGGTTGCAAACGGCATTTCCAATGGAAAGTAAGACAGGTGACAACAAAGATGAAGCAGCGGGTGGGCAAGGTAGTGAGCCGCTTAGCAATCAGCTCTACTACAAGATTAATTGGGAGACGATGCCGAAGACAAAGCGTGATTCTTCGCAGCTGATGGGTAAAGTACTCGTGTTATCCAACGGAAATCCGATGGCGGAACTCATTATAGAAAGACTGCGCAATAAGGGAGAATCTGTAGTTATAGCAAGGTTTGGTCATCACTTTGAGCAGACAGGAGCAGATAGCTGCATCGTGAACGGTAGTGAAGATGATTTCGATCAGCTGCTGCATTGGATAGGAGCAGGTGAGATCAGCCGTGTGATTCATATGGCCAGTCCTTCTAACTTGATAGGAGAAAGATCAAATCTTTCATGGGAGCAATTCGAACAAAGCCAAGCCCAGGGGACTTACAGCTTGCTTTTCCTCGTACGTTCACTAATCCATGCAGGGTGTCAGCAGCGGATAGATATTTCTTTGATTGCAGACCATGTACATCACGTCAATGGTGATGAACCGGGACTGAACCCTGAGGCAGGCGCATTGTTTGGACTTGGTAAAGTGGTACATACGGAATACGATAACCTGCGATGCCGGGCCATTGATATGGATGCAGCAA
Source organism: Paenibacillus pini JCM 16418 (assembly GCF_000576305.1). GTDB lineage: Bacteria > Bacillota > Bacilli > Paenibacillales > Paenibacillaceae > Paenibacillus_AQ > Paenibacillus_AQ pini. The sequence goes on from NZ_BAVZ01000001.1 coordinate 293,686, forward strand.
CAGGGCCTGATGATATTTTAGAAGAGCTATATTTGGAAAGAGAGTACTATAATGTTGCATTTCGATCAGGAAACAAGTACATGGAGCGCTTCTCCAAGGCAGAGTTGTCTGATTATGCTGAAATGCCGGTGAAGGTTAAGGATGAAGGAGCTTATATCATTACAGGGGGAACGGGTGCGCTAGGACTTGAGGCTGCTAAGTATTTAGTAGAGCGTGGAGCAGCACATATTGCTCTCGTAAGCCGGGCACCGCTTCCTGTTCGTGAGGATTGGAATAGCCTACTTGAAGGGGAGGATCACAATCTAACCGCCAAGTTGAGAGGGGTTATGGAATTAGAGGCTAAAGGGGCAGTTGTCTCCTGTTATTCAGCGAATGTCTCTGACATTCATGCCATGAATGTAGTCATGCAGGATATACGAAGCCAGTATGGCTTGATTTATGGAATTGTTCATAGCGCGGGGGTTGCCGGAGATGGCTTCTTAATCAATAAGTCGCTTGATGTCTTTAACGAAGTATATTTACCCAAAGTGTACGGAACATGGATTCTAGATCATCTTACGCAAGGAGATCCGCTTGATTTCTTCATTCTCTACTCATCAGGAGCTTCATTGATCGGTGAAGCGGGTCAAGGAGATTATTGTGCCGCCAATTCCTATTTGGATGCTTTTGCAGCTTATCGAAGTGCAAGAGGGCAGCGGACTCAGACAATCAATTGGGTGAAATGGAGAGACATTGGTCTAGCTGTAAACAAGGGATCGAATCACGATGGACTTTACAAGCTACTAGCAACTGAAATAGCTATGAAGGCATTGGATGAAATCCTTCACCGCGACATTACACAGATTATGGTTGGACAAATGAATTTGGAAAGCCAGTACCTCAGTATGATGGAGCTTTTCCCGTTCAAGCTTGCACCCGAAATTGAGGCTGTGGTTAAGAGGTCTGTGAGCGAGCAGTCCAGGATACTTGAATCCAATGGTAGCGAGAAGAACATATCTGTGACCATCCAAATGTCAGGACGTGAAGGCTCAAGTTATTCGGAAGTGGAAATGACACTCGCCACGGTATATCAGGAGGTGCTTGGGTTCAAGGAAATTAATGTGTTTGATAATTTCTTTGAGCTTGGAGGGAATTCCATCATGCTGAACCTGATGTACGCAAGGCTGCAAAAATTATATCCGGGCCAGCTAAAGCTGACAGATCTGTTTACGTATACCTCAATCTCACGGCTTGCTGAATATTTGACCAATAACAATAATTCATCTAACAGAGTGTTGTCAAAATCAAATGAAGATGAAAAACCAGATATCTCTAAGTTGCTTGATGAGATGCAAAGTGGTAAATGGAGCATCGATCAAATGATGGAATTCATGAAGTAGCAGGATGGATGACGCATGATGCAAGGAAAGGATCATCCATAAATCAAGAACAGGTGGTGAGTCATGGAAAAGGTAATGAAGTCGATCTTGGAGCATACAGCCAGCGGAAGGATGGATAAACAGGCAGCTTTAGAGGTGCTGGAGCTTCTTCGTAGCAAAGGTCAGGAGCCAGAAGAACCCATTGCTATTATTGGAGTGGCGTCCCGATTACCAGGATCAGATGACTCCGAGCAATTCTGGAATCTCATCCAAAGCGGTACCGATGCCATCCGTCAGTTTCCGGATGAGCGGGCGGTAGACATACGGGATTATCTAAGGTTTAAAGGCACGCCGGATGAACACATTGCTTTTGGTGAGGGTGCATTTCTCGAGGATATTGATAAGTTCGATTACCCCTTCTTCCGATTGTCGCCCAAAGAGGCAAGTCTTATGGACCCCAATCAACGATTGTTTATGCAGGTGGGATATCATGCGCTGGAGGATGCCGGTTATGGAGGGGATCGCTTAACGGGATCGCGTACGGGTGTATACACAGGATTCTCCGACACCATTAAGGATAAATATCAGCAAATGATTGTCGACGTTGATCCTGCTTCTGTTCCCATTTCTATAGCAGCTAATCTTGCCGCGATGATTCCGACTAGGTTGTCCTACTTGCTAGATTTGAAGGGGCCAACGGTTCTAATCGACACGGCATGTTCTTCCGGGCTTGTGACCGTACATATGGCGTGTCAAGGCATCCGGCAAGGCGATTGTGACATGGCTGTTGCTGGAGCTGTAAAAATCCACACTGTTCCGATCGTTACGGATGTGTTTACGACAGGGGTGGAATCCTCGGATTATCGAACACGGACATTCGATGAACATGCTGATGGTGCTGGGATCGGCGAAGGCTGCGTTGCGGTTGTCCTAAAATCACTAAAACAAGCCGTTCAGGATGGGGACCAGATTTATGCAGTTATCAAAGGGAGTGCACTAAATCAAGATGGGACATCGATGGGCATTACAGCTCCTAATCCAGAGGCTCAGACCGATGTCATCACGCGTGCTTGGGAGAAGGCAGGGGTTGATCCTGAATCGATCTCCTATATTGAAACACATGGCACAGGCACTGAGCTTGGCGATGTTCTAGAGATGGAAGGACTGAAGAATGCCTTTGCTCGCTTCACGGATAAAAAGAACTTCTGCGCCATTGGCTCTGTGAAACCAAATATCGGACATTTGTATGAATGCGCCGGTATGGCTAATTTGCTCAAGGCTGTTCTTGCATTGAAATATAAGGAGCTTCCGCCAACGATTCATTTCGGGCAGCCCAATCGCAAAATCGACTTTATTGATTCGCCGATTTATATCAATGCGAAGCTTCGAGAGTGGAAGAGTCAAGAGAAGCGGCGCTGCGGAGTGAGCTCTTTCGGATTTAGCGGTACGAATTGCCATTTGATTCTGGAAGAGGCGCCAACACAGCGTGAAGAGAGAATGCCAAAACCAGTACCAGAAAACATTCAACCCTTTGTCCTGACTCTATCCGCAAAAACGAAGTCAGCTCTAAATGAATTGACATTAAAGTATGTGGAATGGCTGTCAGTTGAGGGAGAAATAGATCTACATGACCTTTGCTTTACAGCAAACAACGGAAGAGGACATTTCGAACATCGCTTGGCCTTTGTGTTTAAGGATGCAGTGGAGCTTAAACAGCAGCTAGAGATTTTTAGATCATTGAAGGGATCTTGGCAATTTGACCGACTACCGAAGGGGGTCCAATATGGAGCCCACCGAATCTCGGGTCAACAGCAATTGAACACCCAGCAGTCTGGTGATTTGACTGAAGGTGAACGTAGACAGAAGTCGGCTGAAGCTAATACTCAGCTCCATGAATGGCTTAAGCAGCAAGATTGGACAACTGAACATGCTGAGAAATTGGGAAATGACTATGTAAGCGGAGCCCGGATTAATTGGGAATTACTCTATTCATCCCCAAAGGTTCAGAACTACTCGTTGCCATTATATCCCTTTGAGGGTCATCGTTGCTGGCTGGATATACCGAAGGTGATTTCCCAGCCGAGCTATAGCGCAAGGGATGCGATGCATTATCAATTGGGCTGGGTAGCTGCTCCTAAGCTTGAGTCCATCGGCTCACTCATTTCAATAGAATCCCAAGCAGTACTCATTCTAAAAAGCGCCCAAGATCTGGGGTGGGGTAAGCGAATCTCGGATGGTTTCAGGGATAAAGGTTATCCTGTGATTGAAGTACAGCTAGGTAGCTCTACTGCTTTTATCCATCATGGTCAGCATGTGGATATGCAAGGTTGCCAGGAGGATTTTGATCAATTATTCACTGATCTGAAGGGACGTTATCACCTTGAACATATCGTCTACGTTGGTGCAAATGCTCCGCTAGAGACGAAGGGTGAGCAGGGAGAAGCTTCAACAGATGAGATATATCTATTCCGCGCTGTTAAAGCACTGCAATCAGACTACAGCGAACGCTCGCTGAAGCTATCACTCCTTACCAATCAAGCATTCGTTGTTGACGATAAGGAAGTATCCATTCATGCGGAGCGTGCAGTCATGACTGGTCTTGGCAAAGCCATTGCCAAGGAGAACCCTGATTGGCTATGTAAAGCTATGGACACAGATGATGATGCAGATGTAGAAGCAGTATTGGAAGAATTATTACATGTTGATAAGGAATATCAGATTGCTATTAGGCAAGGACAACGGTATGCGCTAGAATTGCAGCCGATGGATCCAAGTAGACTCAAAGACGATCCTTTAGTGATTAGGGAAGGCGGCATCTATATCATCACTGGAGGTCTAGGTGATATCGGACTGGAGATGGCTAAGTATCTGGCTTCACGTCAGAACGTTAATCTCGCGTTGATTAGTCGAACTGCTTTTCCAAATCGCGAACAATGGCCGCAAATTCTAGAAGAAGGAACCGACACTCATGATCTTCGCAGCAGAATTGAAGAGGTCATGGCAATCGAGGCGCTTGGCTCTAAGGTGTATTGTTATGCAGGTGATGTATCTGATGTGGTAGCGATGGAGCAAATCATAACCGCGATTAGAGACCAGGATAAATCGAATGCAGGTATATGTGGTGTCATACATGCCGCGGGCGTGCCGGGAAATCAAATGCTGAATGAACAGCAGGAAACAGAGTTTAAACGTGTATTATCTCCGAAAGTAGAAGGAACGATGGTACTGGATCAATTACTTCATGGTGAGGCATTAGATTTCTTTATTCTTTGTTCATCACTAGCAACTTTTTTCCCAGCACCAGGTCAAGGAGATTACATCGCGGCGAATACTTACTTGGATGCTTATGCAGCGATGAAGAGTAAGCAGGGCACTAGAACCATTACGATCAATTGGTCCACTTGGAAGGAACGTGGCATGGCTGTCAAAGCCGGTTTTGCTGTTGATACCTTGATGAGAGCACTTCGGACGGAAGAGGCGATGAGCCAGTTTGATCTAATCGTTAACAAGGACGTCAGTCAAGTGCTGATCGGCTCGCTTGATTTCGATTCTAGATTGATCCGGCTGCTGCCTGAAATGCCATATCGTATGCATGATTCTATTATTTACGAATTGGAGTTAGGGACAAAGAGCCGAGCTAACATTACAGCACAAGCAGGAATGCTATGTTCGACAACAGCAGCAGGTTCATCCATGGGTACGAATTCACGAGCATCTAATGGCGTAGCCCGTGTTGTGCAGCTATCAGGTAGAGAGAATGGAATATACAGCGATGCAGAGCGAATTACAGCTCAGGTATGGGCAGAAACACTTGGCATCTATGATATGAATGTGTACCACAATTACTACGAAATGGGAGGCGATTCAGTACTTGGTATTCGTATCGTAAACACGTTAAATAAACAGCTTCAAATCCGATTGCATCCAGGCGACTTACTAACACGGCTAACGGTTGAACAATTTGGTGCTTTTTTGGAATCCATGATTACCCCCGAATCTAGCAATACCATGGGCATTCCTATTGCATCCATTCAAGAGAGTTATCCGTTATCTTCTGCACAAAATCGAATGTTTGTGGTCGATCGGTTGGAAGGGGCAAGTATCGTTTATAATCATCCACGCTTTCTGTACTTAAAAGGTGAACTCGATGTGCAGCGGTTTACGGATGCCGTTCATACGCTTGTGATGCGACATGAGGCGTTCCGCACTACCTTTGAGCTCACGGACACTGGACCCATGCAGCGGATTGAGCGAGATTCCACATTCTCTATTCCATATTCGGAGGGTACAGAAGCGGAATTACCATACAAGATTTCGGCATTTATTCGTCCCTTTGATTTAAGCCGTACACCGCTACTACGTATTGAGCTCGTCAAGCTAACGCATAACAAGCATTTTCTTCTATTTGATATGCATCATATGATCTGCGATGGGGTGTCGCTGGACACGTTTCTTGCAGAGCTATCGCTTCTATACGCTGGGAAGCTACTACCTTCCTTATCCATTCAGTATAAGGATTACGCAGTCTGGCAGAACAATAGGCTTGCCGAAGATGCGTATCAAAGAGAAAAAACTTTTTGGAGTAAGGAATTTGAAGATGGTGTTCCTATTCTGCAATTGCTCACGGATTATCCACGAATTAGTAGGAAGAGCACAGAAGGGGAGCAACTATCGTTTATGGTGGAAGCTGCTGTTGTAAAGGAGCTTGAACAGGTGGCTTCAGATTTGGGAGCTTCATTATATATGGTTCTACTCGCAGCCTTCCATGTTCTGCTCTATAAATACTCAGGACAAGAGGATATTGTAATCGGTTCAGCTGTAATGGGGCGCTCTCATGCAGATGTACAGTCGGTTTTCGGCGTGTTTATCAATATGTTACCTCTGCGAAACCATGTGGAGCCTTCTTCAACCGTTGGGCAATTTATCGGAAAGGTACGAGATCATACAATAAGAGCCTTTGATCATCAGGATCTGCCTTTTGAAATCATCGTCGAACAGACCTCTACCCATCGGGACCTTAGCCGTCATCCGATGTTCGATGTCTCGTTTATATTGCAAAATACCGGATCCAAACGAATGGACATGGACGGGGTGGATGTATCAGAATACCCGCACCATGCCGGTGTATCTAAACTGGATGTAGCGCTTGAAGGTATTTTGCAAGAGGAAGGAATGCTCTTTCATTTGGAATATAGCAGTGCTCTCTTCAAACAACACACGATGGAGCAGTGGGCTGACGATTATGCAGAGCTATTAAGATCTTTACCATCTGTCCTATCCTCGTCGATCCAACAGCTTGAATTAGAAAGTGAAAGACAAGGAAACTTTTTCGGTACTGAAACCGAGCTGGAGTTTGAATTTTGACCAAGCGGCGGCCAATGAGCCACATGCAGAAAATAATAAAGGAGAGTAGATGAAATGATTAAAGTCGTAGGTGTCATCGGTGCAGGAGTCATGGGCATCGGGGTATCACAGAGTTTGGCACAAGGCGGTTTTCAGGTCAAGATGATCGATGTCTCTGAGGCTGCATTAACGAAAGCCAAGGAGGAAATTTATAACAATGTAAGAATGCAGGCATTTTTTGATAAAACGCTTGCCCCTGATGCTCCTGAAAAAGTATTAGAGTCTATCGAATTTTCTACGGATTATGATCTGCTGCATGATGCTGATTTTGTTGTCGAGAATGCGACTGAGAAATGGGAGATTAAGAAGGAGATTTATCCTAAGCTAGATGCAATTTGCCCAGAGCACTGTGTGTTCGCAGTGAATACCTCCTGTATTTCAATTACTCGAATCGGAGCATTGACGAAGCGTGCAGATCGTATTCTTGGAATGCACTTTATGAACCCCGTACCACTGAAACCTATGGTTGAAGCGATAAGGGGACACTACACCACTGAAGAAACCATACAAACCGCAAGGGATCTGCTGCATGCCATGAACAAGGAATGCATCGTCGTCAATGACATGCCAGGCTTTGTATCCAACCGGGTACTGATGCTCACAATTAATGAAGCAATCTTTCTCATTCAGGATCAGGTGTCTACAGCTGAAGATGTGGATACGTTATTCAAGACTTGCTTCGGTCACAAGAGTGGTCCGCTGGAGACGGGTGATCTTATCGGGCTGGACACGATCCTGTATTCCATTGAGGCTTTGTATGAAGCGTATAACGATAGTAAATATCGTCCGTGTCCATTGCTGAAGAAAATGGTGGATGCGGGTTACCTCGGAAGAAAAAGCGGCAAAGGATTTTACGAATATCAGGTTTCCTAATTTAAATTATAAATAAAGGTGGAATATGAAATGGAAGAGACAAAAGTAAAAGTGAAGGCATTTTTATCCCGATTTTTCAGAAAAAGCGAGATTGCTGATGATGATGATATTTTCGCACTAGGCTTTGTAAATTCATTATTTGCAATGCAGCTCGTGATGTTTTTAGAAAAGGAATTTTCGCTACGTATTCAGCCAGCTGATCTGGATTTTAAAAACTTCCGTTCGATAAATTCTATCGTTGAATTGGTAGAGCGCCTTAAACAACCAGCATAAGAAGGGGGATTAGGAGATGAGCAGCGGCAGCGCAATACAGCAGTTGGCAGGCAGAGAGGCATTTAGATCCTTTGCTGAACGGTATATCGTGCATGAGGCGGATCGTTGGGACAGTGAAGAAGCCATTCCTCAATCAATCATTCAGCAAATGGGAGCGGAAGGATATCTAGGCGCAGTCATTTCGAAGGAATTTGGCGGACTTGAACTGGATATGAAGTCGCTGGGAGCACTTAGTGAGGAAATGGGAAGAGCCTGTTCTTCGGTCCGAAGCCTGCTAACGGTGCATGGAATGGCAAGTATAGCGGTTGAGCGCTTCGGTACCGCGGAGCAGAGACAGAAGTGGCTCCCATTGCTGGCTTCCGGTCAAACGATAGGTGCTTTTGGATTAAGTGAAGCAGGAGCTGGTACAGATACTAAAGCGATCACGACCACAGCAACGATCACGGAAGAAGGATACGTGCTTGAAGGCGGCAAGAAATGGATTACCTTTGGCCAAATCGCTGATTTATTTCTCATTTTCGCAAAATTAGATGGGGAGCCAACGGCATTCCTTGTTCCACGGACCACCCCGGGACTCTCGATTGATCACCTCAAGGGGATCTTTGGTACAACAGCCTCGATGATCGCGGAGCTTCGGATGGAGAACTGTCTAATTCCACATGAAGCAATCCTTGGAAGTAAAGGATTGGGTGTTCCGTATATCGCTATGAGTTGTTTGGATTATGGTCGATATACGATTGCTTGGGGATGTGTAGGTATTTTGCAGGCATGCCTTGATGCTTGTCTAAGCTATACGAGCAAGCGGGAAACATTTGGTACGCTGCTGAAGAATCAACAGCTCATTCAGAAGATGATTACGGAGATGACCGTCAACACCAAAGCCGCGCGTTTGCTATGCGAAGATGCGGGTCGATTGAAGGATGAGGGCGACTCGCAAGGTCTTTTGGCGACATGGGCAGCTAAATATTTTGCATCGATCTCCGCAACCAAAGCTGCCAATGAAGCAGTCCAGATTCATGGTGCGAATGGCTGTAGCCGTGATTATCCGGTACAGCGTTACTTACGCGATGCGAAGGTCATGGAAATTATCGAAGGCACCACACAAATGCATGAATTAGTCATTTCATCTGATGCATACAGTCTCAGCGATTTTTGAAGAGAAGGGAAGAGGAGCCATGACAGTCAATCTTAATTCGGTAATTCAAACAGAGCAGATAGCCAAAATCAAATGCTTGGTCTGGGATCTGGATCATACGCTCTGGAACGGGGTTCTCCTTGAAGATGGAGAGGTTAGTCTCAAAGAAGGTGTGGCAGATATCGTTAAGGAGCTTGATCGTAGAGGCATTCTTCAATCGATAGCGAGCAAAAATGATTATCAGCATGCGATGGAGCGTCTGCGTACATTTGGATTGGATGAATATTTTCTGTATCCGCAAATCCATTGGAGTGCGAAATCCATTTCCATTGAAAGCATAGTGAAATCTCTGAATATCGGAATGGATACGATCGCTTTTATTGATGATCAACCGTTCGAAAGGGATGAAGTCAAGCAAGCGCTGCCGACGATCCGATGTTATGATGCTGCGAATATTGCGGAGCTGTTAGATGATGCTGACTTTAACCCTGAGTTTGTCACGGATGATTCGAAGCAAAGACGTTTCATGTACCGCAGCGATCAAGTACGCAAAGAGCTGGAGGAGCAGTATGAGGGGCCGCAGGAGGAATTTCTAGCCTCCCTTCAGATGAAGTTTACCATTGCACCTGTTGGACCTGGTGATCTACAGCGTGCTGAGGAGCTGACTGTACGAACGCATCAGCTCAATACAACGGGATATACGTACTCTTATGAAGAATTAGATGCGCTGCGTCAATCTCCAAATCACAAGCTCTTGATCGCAGGTCTGGATGATATATACGGAAGCTACGGCAAAATAGGCCTGCTTCTACTTGAATGTAGTGAGAAGGTATGGACGCTGCAGCTCTTGCTGATGTCGTGCAGAGTCATGTCTCGTGGTGTTGGTTCCATCATGCTGAATCATGTGATTCGAATGGCGAAGGAAGCGGGCGTTGTTCTTCAAGCGAAGTTAGTACCTAATGATCGAAATCGGATGATGAGCATTACGTATCATTTTGCTGGATTTCAAGAAGTGGAACGGACAGGTGAAATGGTTCTGTTCGAGCATCAAATGGAAGCTATTCCATCCACTCCAGATTATGTAGATGTGCAGGTTCAGTCATTGTAATGATTCGAATATGAAAGGAGGTTCATGCTACATGGAAAAGATAGCTTTTCTATTTCCCGGTCAGGATCTCATTACATCGGAATGGGTCAGAGCTTATTTGATCGATTCACGATTGCAAAACAGACGTTTGAGGAAGCAGGAGATATTCTAGGATATGATCTGGCGAGTCTGTGCTTCTCAGGCAGCATGTCTGATCTCAATCAGCCATCTCGTATGCAGCCGGCTCTATTGACGGCAAGCGTAGCCGCTTATCGTGTGTTTATGCAGGAAATTGGCGTAACTCCAGATTTTTGTGCAGGTCATAGCTTAGGGGAGTATTCCGCACTGACATGTGCCGGAGCGATTCGTTTCTCGGATGCTGTGCGCCTTGCTGAGGTGCGTGGAACCTTAGCGCAGAAGTATGCAGATGAATGTGATGGTGCGATGAGTATCATTGACCAAGTATCGGCTTCGCAGCTTGAGGCGTGGTGTAATGAACTGGGGAAGCAAGGATCTGTAGCGTCAGTGAGCTGCTACAATGCTGAATTACAAGCGGCCATTTCAGGTTCGAGCGCGGGTGTTTATGCAATTGAAGACCTGGTTCTGGAAAATGGGGGTAACGTTACACCTTTAATGATGAGCGCACCTTTTCATTCACAATGGATGGAGCCGGTTGTGGCACAATTTAGATCGACGTTGTCGGAAATCAGATACCAACATTTCAAAATGCCAGTCATTTCAAACGTAAGTGCCAAACCCTATCGAGGAAAAGATTCGATTGCTGGCCTGCTCGCGAGTCAACTTCTGCGTCCTGTTCAATGGCAGGCAACGCTAAAGTATCTCAAACGGATGGGTGTTACCATGGCGATTGAGCTGGGCCCGAAAAATGTCTTGTCCGCACTGGTGAAGCTAGAAACCCCGGCTACTCGGACATATAGCTTTGATCAGGTCGCTGATCGGAATGAGTTATTCACAATGTTTGGCAGTAAGCCTGAATATACTAAGCATCGCTTGACGCTTCTGAATCGCATGCTCGCTGCTGCTGTTTCGCAACCGAATACGAATGAGAATCAAGAGTTGTTTCGTAGCGGAGTGGTTGAGCCGTACCAACGTATTGAGGAAATGGCTGAGCAAACGGAGCGGGACGGCATTCCCCCAAGTATGGAGCAGATCGAGGATGCATTCGGTATGTTACATACGATATTACGGACGAAGGGACTGTCTGAGATCGAGGTAGAGGACATCGTATATCGGATTAAAGAAGAGACGAGTCATCCTTATTTGCAGATTGCAGCAATGGTATAAAGGAGGCAAAGCGATGAAGGATCAATCGGGTGTACTTTCTGAACACACTGCTGAGTCACATATTGGAAGCAAGTATAACGAGGAAAGGGCGTATTGGCTTAAGGAGCTGAGTGGACCCATCACCATGGGTGGAGTACCTTCGGAAGTTTCTGAGAACCTTGATGAAGTAGGAAAAGCCCATCGTAAACAATTGCTCTTTACGTTACCAGAGTCTTTAAGTACACGTCTGCTCCAAGTAAGTGGGAATTCAGATTTTGCTACATATGTCGTGCTGGCAGCGGCACTGGTATATATATTATTCCGTTATTCAGGTAAAAAAGATTTCATACTCGGTATGCCTCCATTCCGCAATGAACCGAGTGAACGTCCGCTTGCAGCCATACGAGCTCGTATTGACGGCAAGATGAGCTTTAAAGAACTGCTTAGCTCTATCAAACATTCCTGCTTGGGAGCGAAAAAGTATAAGAATGTGTCCATGAATACACTTCTTCCACAATTAGATGTTGAACGGTTATCCGATAGCTTGCCATTGTTTCGTTCAATGGCTGCCTTTCGGGGAGTGCATGAATGGAATGAATCCTCCCAAACATCATGCGATTTCATTTTTTCGAACTCAGGCTCTAGTATTCAGTTCGAAATTCTTTATCATTGTGGCCTATATCAGGAAGAAGCTGTGGAAAGACTTGCGGCTCATTTCATTCAGGTTCTAGAACAAACTCTCTATCAGCCAGACATCCCGCTGCATGCTATCCAAATGCTGACGCGAGAAGAGCTTGAGTTGATGCAGGCACAGAATCATACAGCAGTAGAGTACGATACAAATCGTACTCTGGATCAGCTGTTTGAAGAACAGGTACAAGAGACACCGGACGCAATAGCAATCATATTTGACAGACAGCCGATGAGCTACAGCGAGATCAACCAACGTTCGAATCAAATCGCATGGATGCTACTCGAGAAGGGAGTGTCTCCTGGTGATCGAGTCGGATTGATGGTTAGACGCGGGTTCAATATGGTTACAGGCATTATTGCTGTGTTAAAAGCGGGTGCTTCATATGTACCAATGGACCCTGATTTCCCGTCTGAACGAATTCGTTACATGCTTGAGGACAGTCAATCACGGCTGTTGTTGACAGAATCGGATTGCCTACACAATTTTGGTGAACAAGACTCTGAAAATGAACAGATTCGTTTGGATCAAATTCATTGGAGTACCTACTCTACAATTACCCCTCCTTGTCTTCATCGCTCCGAAGATTTGGCTTATCTCATCTATACGTCAGGATCAACAGGTCAGCCGAAAGGTGTAATGATTGAGCATCAATCGGTTCACAATTTTGCAGTGGGGATGAAGCGAGAATTAGGGCTTACTCATGGGAAACGAATTTTGAATCTAACGACCATTTCGTTTGATATCTTCGTGCTTGAGACACTAGTCCCTCTAATCTGTGGTATGACGGTCGTAATTGCTCCTGAAAAGGCACAAAAGGATCCATTACTCTTAAGTGGTCTTATCGAGGATACTGGGGTAGAAATGCTTCAAATGACACCGTCGCGGTTACAACTTTTTCTTGCCAGCGGACTTGGTCTATCTTGCTTTGAGCAGCTAACGGATATCATGATCGGAGGAGAGGATTTCCCTCAGATGTTAGCGGATAGGCTAGCTGCACTGACGAAGGCACGGATCTACAATATGTATGGTCCTACCGAAACAACGGTATGGTCAGCGATTGAGCGCATTTATAAAGGAACTGCGGTGTCACTAGGCAATCCGATTGCGAACACACAATTATATATCGTCGACGAATTCCATTCGCTACAGCCGGCTGGCATTGAAGGTGAATTATGTATTGGTGGTGACGGCTTAGCTAGAGGGTACTGGGGTCGAGAAGGATTGACTATGGACAAATTCGTTCCCAATCCATTTGATCCAGGTACCTTGATGTATAACACAGGTGATTTAGCCCGTAGGTTATCGGATGGGCGTATCATTTTTCTAGGAAGAAAGGACTTCCAAGTGAAAATTCGTGGTTATCGAATCGAGCTTGGAGAGATTGAACAGGTGTTATCTAAGATGGAAGGAATACATAGCTGCGCGGTAGCCGTTAGCCGAAACGGATCAGGCGATCCTGTTCTTACCGCTTACTACAGCGGAGATGCGGAACAGAGTAGCTATGCGCTACGCTCTTGGCTATCTGCAACACTTCCCGATTATATGATTCCAGGACAATTTATGTACCTAGAAGAGATGCCAATGACACTGAATGGCAAGCTGGATAGGGGGCGCCTTCCTTCACCAGACTCGTTAAAGGGACTACTTCATATTTCGGCAGACGAACGTCCGCAGACAGAAGTGGAGGAAGCCATCCGCCAAATCTGGACTGATATTCTCAAACGGGAAGAGATCAGCATATACGATAACTTTTTTGAAATAGGCGGAAATTCAACTCTAATCGTCATGGTATATGCCAAACTTGAACAGCTATATCCTGCGACTGTACAGGTAGCTGACTTATTCACGTATCCAACCATTGCTACTCTAGCAGAATGCATCACCCGTAGCTCCTTATCGCAGGAAGAATATGTTGTTCCTTCCTTTATATTAGGTCAAGAGTATCTACATCGATTGGGTGAAGAAGCTGAGACTGACGTGCTGGAGGTGAGCGTTCCGCAGCAGTTTTACAGTGAAGCTATCCATGCGGCGGAAAGTCGAAACGCAGACCTTTTTGATCTTACGGCAATGGCGTTTATCTATTCGCTGGCAGAAGCTGCAGATTGCGGAGATCTCTCCATTTCATATCTGAGGCAGGGAGAGAGGGGAATACACCCGCTTTACGTGGACTTCTTAAAAATTGAAACGATGGAAGAGCTTCTCGGCACAGTTAGAGAGCAGCGACTTTATATGAAGCAGCAGTCTGGCTTCTTGCCATCAAAGCAGGGTACCCGCGAAGGGGTGGAAGGTGAAGGTCTCAATCGCCCCATTAGGGCTGCATTTGTTGAGGGAACAGATCGAAAGCTAGAAGCATCTGAGCTTACAGATCTACATTTGAGTGTGGAATTGGTACCTGGAGGTATTCGTCTGGTCTACGAATTCAATAGCAGAACGTTACGGCAGTCTGGGGTAGAGAATATCGCGGAGAAATTTATCTCGTGTTACCAGCAAATTATAAATCTGTTATCAGGAAAGGAAGAATTATATGCGTAAAATTGCGCTTTTATTTCCGGGGCAGGGCTCGCAAAAGAGCGGGATGGGTAAAAATTGGTTTGATCAGTTTGCTGTTGCTAAACAAACATTTGAAGAGGCTGATGAGGCAATTGGATTTAAGCTTTCAGAGCTTTGCTTCTCTGGTCCAGCAGCCGAGCTGAAAATGACGGAAATCGCTCAGCCAGCGATCTTGGCGACAAGTATGGCTGCGTATCGTGTGTTTCAGCAAGAGTATGGTTTAGCGCCTACTTATTTAGCCGGGCACAGCCTTGGCGAATTTACCGCACTGGCTGCTTCTGGAAGTATTCGTTTTGCAGATGCCATCCAACTTGTAAATAAGCGTGGAATATTCATGCAGCAGGCGGTCGAGCAAGGAGCAGGGACAATGGCAGCCGTGGGCGGCATCGAGCCGAGTATCATCGCAACTTGGTGCACGGAGTTATCCGATGAAACAAACAGTGTAGTGATTTCTAACTTCAACGCTCCGGATCAAATTGTTGTATCTGGACATAAATCTGCCGTGGATGCACTAGGCAAATTAGCGGAAAGAGAAGGGGCAAGGTTTACACCACTGAATGTCAGCGCTCCTTTTCACAGTCCGATTATGCGTCCGGCTGCGGCGCTCTTGGCGCTAGAGCTTGATAAATATCAATATGAAGAACCAAAGATCCCGGTTATTTCTAATGTGACGGCGCGTCCCTACGACAACAAGGACCAGATCATCCCTTTACTTACTGAGCAAATGACGGGTGCTGTTCAGTGGATTGATACGATGAATTACTTGAAATTACAGGGAATTACGGATGTAATCGAGTTAGGACCACAAGCGGTATTAAAGAAATTAGCAGTGAAGAATGCTCCTCAGTTGAAGGCATACAGTTTAGATCTGGATGAAGATGCGAAGCAATTACAATCCGATTTGGTAGCGCTGGCTCCTGCTGCTCCGCGAGCTTTCGTACCTCGTTGTTTGGGAATTGCCGTATGTCTGAAGAACGATAACTTTAACGAAGCTGAGTATCGTAGTGGAGTAGTGGCTCCCTATAAGGAATTACAGGATTTAGCGCAGCAGATCGAGCAATCGGGAGAAGCTCCCAAGCAATCACAGCTGGTGACAGCGGCTGGATTACTGAAGCAAATCATGATGACAAAGCGTACGCCAACAGCAGAGCAGAATCGGCGCTGGAAGCAGCTTATGAATGACACGGGTGCTCAGGAATGGCTAGTTCCGTGGTTGTCTGCTCAGTCGGATGAGCTTGAAATGGAACATTCCATTTAATCAATGAACATGTTGAGATTCCGGATGGAGGGTCTCAGGATGAGATGAAAGGAGGTAGACCATGAGCTTTAAGCATATTGGTGCAAACCCGAAGAATCACAATATTTCATCTAACAACGTATTGAGTATTAATCGTGTATCGAAGCATGAAATAGCAGTCATCGGAATTAGCGGTATGTTTGCAGGTGCTGAGGATGTAAATCAATACTGGGAGCTGCTAAGCAGTGGAACCGATTGTAACCGTGAATTCCCGATTGAACGTCGTGCTGATGTTGAAGAATATATGGAATTTTTACGAAACCATGGATTCTCTCAGGAGGGTCTGGAATACAGTATTGGCGGATTTATGCCGGAAATCGACAAATTTGATCCTAGTTTCTTTCATTTATCACCAAGAGAAGCGGCTCTGATGGAACCAAAGCAGAAAATGATGCTGCAAACAATGTGGTCTGCTGTGGAAGATGCGGGGTATGGCGGGGATCAAATAAACGGTAGCCGAACCGGTGTATTTTTAGGCGATAGCAATGATTTCTATGATGGCTACCGGCAGCATCTATTGCTGCAAAATGTAGATGACTATGGTCATTCCGTTACCAGCAACATTCATTCTGTCATGGCAAGCCGAATTGCATATCTGCTTGATTTGAAGGGTCCTGCAATCATGATCGACACGGCTTGCTCCTCAGCGCTAGTCGCCATACATATGGCATGTCAGTCAATCCGTAATCAGGAATGTGATATGGCACTCGCCGGAGGAATTAACATTCTTCTAACTCCCTACAGGGGAGAGAAACGGTGGGAGATTGGTATCCAAGCAGCTGATGGTCGAGCTAAGACATTCGATGATCGTTCAGACGGAACAGGTTCTGGGGAAGGGGCAGGAGCCGTCCTGTTGAAGCCACTTTATAGGGCGCTACAAGACAACGATACGATCTACGCTGTCATTAAGGGTAGCGCTATGAATCAGGATGGTACTTCTGCAGGTCTTACGACACCTAACGCCGCTGCTCAGGAGCAGTTAATCATTCAGGCTTGGCAAGATGCAGATGTAGATCCCGAGACCATCTCATATATTGAAGCTCATGGTACTGGAACCAAGCTGGGTGATCCGATTGAAATTAGTGGAATTACACGTGCCTTTTCTAAATTTACGACGAAAAAACAGTTTTGTGCCGTTGGTTCAGTGAAGCCCAACATTGGGCATCTGGATAACTGTGCCGGAATTGCGGGCTTTATCAAATGCTTGATGGCCTTAAAGCACAAGGAGCTTCCGCCATCCATACAATTTGAGACACCTAATCGAAAGATATCTTTTGTCGATTCTCCCGTATATGTGAACGACACACTACAACCTTGGATATCTGGGGGAGGGCCACGGCGCTGTGGGATTAGCGCATTTGGCCTTAGTGGTACAAATTGTCATCTTGTTCTGGAGGAGGCACCGGATCGGACTGATCAATATTTTAGCCTTAATGAGAATAGGGAATTCGTTTCTCCGGGGCTATTCACCGTCTCCGCGCAAAGTGAAGAAGGAATTGGGGAACTACTTAAGCGATACGAATCGGTGATTCATTCAATAGGCAGTACTCAACCGGACTTGATGAACTACGAAAATTATTGCTATACCGCTACAACGGGACGGGGTCACTATACTCATCGTTTAGCGATCTTAACAGACGGGATAGAAGGACTCTTATGCAGAATTAGAAGTTTGATAGATGGGACGCTGATTACAGATGAGCAGAAGGGCATCTATTACGGTGTTCATAAGAAGGTATCTGATGTGAAACGTTCACGTCAAGTTGGCGAAATGACGGACCGAGCCAAAGCTGAATTGGATGCGGAATCAGATTCGAAAATTCAGCAAGCTCTTCTTGAGCCGAATGAGAGAGAACCTTTACAAGCTATTGCTCAGCTATACATTCTAGGGGCAACGGTGAAGTGGGAACTGTTATTTAATAGTCACAAATATAGACGTGTTCAACTACCAACATACCCTTTTCGCAAAATACGTAGCTGGAATAGCAAGGTGCAAAGCCAGAAGGCGATCTCCGCACCCGTTAATGAGATGCAGAGGGATGGCCTAAACCATGCCGTGAATCACAAGAACTTGCATCCGGTTCTTCACCAGCTAGTCGCTGAAACACCTGAGCTTACCATCTTCTCCACAGATTTTGATGTGAATGATCACTGGGTGCTGAATGAGCACAAGGTTCTAGGAAATTACGTCGTTCCCGGTACGACCTATTTAGAAATGGCAAGGGAAATTGGTTATCGGCTGCTAAAGAGCCATTTACTTTTGCTTAGTGGAGTGACCTTTCTTAGTCCTCTCATGGTGAAGCCAGGCGAAAAGGTGCATGCACAGATTGTGGCTAAGAATGAAGCAGGAGGGATTTCCTTTTCCATTATCAGTCGTACCGATCAGAATGCAGACTGGGTTACCCATGCGGAAGGGAGTATCAAGGCACTCTCTCCTCAGAAGATGGATTCAGAGCAGGAAGTGCTGTCACTTGAGGCAATTAAGCTTCGCTCCATGACGGAAAGAGTGATTGATTACGACGATCTTCAAACTGGAGCGATTGATACCGGTCCTCGTTGGAATAATGTCGAGCGGATATTTATCGGTGAGAATGAGGCGCTTCTTAAGCTCATGCTACCGGATCCGTATTTGACAGATCTCGATGTTTATACGCTTCATCCTGCACTTATGGATTGTGCAGCCAATGCGGCTAATGTCGCTTTTGGTGGTGGCACATACCTTCCATATATGTATAAATCCTTTAGCGTATCAGGTCCAACGCCAGCTGTATTTTACAGCTATGTCATTAAAAAGTCGGAGCAGCATGGCGGGGAAACCGAGACATTTGATATTACCATGGCGGACGAAGCTGGCAAGGTGTTTGTACGCATTCATGATTACACGATTAAAAGAGTCGATGATAAGCGGGGTCTAGCTGTTTCTTCGGCAGAATGCTATCAGCCGCGCTGGGTACCTGCTCCGATAGCTTTAGCGAATGAACCACAAGTAACCGGAACGGTACTTCTATGGATGGATGATCAGGGCATTGGATCTTCACTATCTGAATTACTTCGATCCAAAGGCAGACATGTCATTGAACTTTTTGAAGGGGAGCAATACGAACAAATCAGTGATGACTCTTATTCTTTATCCTTGAGTGAGGAGCATTTCATTCAGATGTGGGAAGACGTCAGAGAAGCGGGAGTCACTCATTTCATTTATTTGGGAGCCTTATCTGGCCCAGATCATGCTAAAGAGCGAACGGAGCTTGCGCTCCAGATGGAACGTGGCGTGCATGGTTTATTTCATCTCGCTAGATCTTTTGCTGCAGCCAAATGGAAGCTTCCTCTAGAATGGCTTGTCGTGACATCAGGAGCTGTTGTTGTCGACGGCAAAGAAAGAGTCATTCGTCCACATCATGCTGCAATGGCTGGCTTAGGAAAAGTTCTGAATCAGGAATTCCCTAATCTGCAAGTTAGATTTATGGATATGGACGAAGTGCTTCCAGAAGTAAGTATAGAGCAAGAATTATATGGTCTTCTGGAAGAGCGTGATTTCCATGTAGCTTACCGTGATGGGATTCGCTATACGCTGGAGATTGCTCCGCTGAAACAGAACTTGCGCGCAGATCATGAGGTTGTTGTGAAGGCTGGCGGTACGTACTTGATTACAGGTGGAACAGGTGGCATTGGATTAGAACTGGCAAGCTACTTGTCCTCACTAGCACCTGTTAACCTGATTCTGATCAACCGTTCACTTGTCCCAGAGCGACAAGAATGGCAACCAATCGTGGATGCAGGTACAGATCATAAGATGTCAGCTCGGATTACACGGCTTCAAGCGATTGAAAACAATGGCAGTCAGCTTCATTGTTACCGTGCCGATGTGTCCGATGAAGCTGAAATGATCTCCGTGCTGGAGGAAGTAAGCAGAGACTACGGACCCATCCATGGTGTCATTCATGCTGCAGGTGTTGCTGGGGACGGCATGATATTACGCAAAGAGTCTGCGGTATTTACCAATGTTCTAGCACCTAAGATTCAAGGAGCCTGGCTTCTAGATAAGTATGTAAATTCAGAGCATCTCGACTTTTTCGTCTTGCTCTCATCCGTAACAGCAATCACTGGAGGCCTTGGACAGGGAGATTATACAGCAGCCAATAGCTATCTGGATGCATTCGCACATCATCGTCGTTTGGAGGGTAAGCCAGCATTGTCCATCAATTGGCCTGCTTGGAAAGAAACGGGAATGGCAGTGAATTACGGTGTGCATGATGCGCCCGCCGTGTGGAAATCTCTTGCTACTCACAAGGCCCTTCAGTATTTCGATCTATTGTTACACAGTGGAGTACCTCAGGCTATAGCCGGGGAGCTCGACATGGAAACGACGGCTAATCTGATTGACCAGCTTCCTTTCCGATTTACCAGCAAGGTGGAAAGTGGGATCAGACGTAAGCGGGCTATAACTGATCCGCTTCAGTATACGAATCAGAGTGCACAGGCTGTATTAACATTAACGGGTAAATCAGAGACTGACATATCTCCACTGGAGCAGCAGGTAGCTCAAATTTGGGCCACGGTGCTCGGCCTCGAGGAACTGGATGTTTACGAAAGCTTTTATGATATGGGTGGGGATTCGATTCTCGCAGCCCAGCTATACCGCAAATTGGATCAGCATTTTCCTCAGACAGTGGATATTTCAGATATTTTCAGTTATCCGAGTGTGATTGAAATGGCCGAGTACTTAGATTCTTTACAGCAAAAGGAGATCTCACGGAATAACGTTGTCCCACAAGCAAATGCAGGGCAAGAAATCGATGCGGATGATGAAGTAGATGCTCTTCTTGCGAGAGTCATCAGCGGGGAAATTACGCCGGAGGAAGCAAGTAAATTGGTATCGGAGGGTTAGCATATGCAAATGGTCAAGCAATTTATATTGGAGAAAACAGCAAACAAGCAGTTGTCTCAGCAGGATGCCAAAGCGATGCTCAAGGAGATTACTACCTTCTCGGCACGCAAAGAGCATGAAGATATAGCCATCATTGGCATGGCAGGAAAGTTTCCTGGTGCTGGGAGCATCGAGGAATTCTGGGACAACTTGCAACAGGAGAAAACGGTAATTGGTGATTTTCCTGACAGCCGGGCTTATGAGTGGATCGAAGCGCTGAGAAACGATAGTGTCATGGATTTCATGATTGGAAAGTCTCTTCCTGAAGGAACGGATGTAGAGGATATGGTTGGGGGTGTCGGAGGATTCCTGAAAGAGATTGACAAATTTGATGCACCGTTCTTCAAAATTTCCGCTCGTGAAGCTAAATATATTGATCCTGCGCATCGAATGTTCCTTGAAACGGCATATGAGGCCATTGAAGACGCTGGATACGGTGGAGATCGTATTTATGGAACACAAACAGGCGTATTTGTAGGAAAAGATCATGCGACCTTGCCCATGTATCGATTGATGACCGAACCGGACCCTATGCATCTTACTGGATCATGGCCGGGCCTGCTGTCCAGCCGATTATCGTATCTATTTAATTTGAAAGGTCCAAGTGTTGTGTATGATACTGCATGTTCTGCGGGGCTCGTTGCTTTGCATCACGCCTGTCAGTCACTACGAAACAAAGAATGTGAGATGGCAGTGATTGGTGGAGTACAGGTGCAGTACATGGCGATGAAAGAAGACAGTGGACCCATGGATTTAGGTATGGTTGAATCAGATAGCAGTCTTGTATGTACGTTCGACAAAGATGCCAACGGAACGGTTTGGAGCGAAGGCGTTATTTCAGTCATACTCAAGCCATTATCGAAGGCGTTGGCTGATCGTGACCCGATCCATGCTGTTATTAAAGGAAGTGCAATTAATAACGACGGAGCGTCTAACGGTATTACAGCTCCCAATGCGAAGGCCCAAGAGGAAGTGATCATGCAGGCTTGGAAGGATGCAGAAGTTGCGGCAGATACGATTCAATATGTTGAAGCCCACGGTACGGGAACGTCGCTCGGGGATCCGATTGAAATTAAAGGACTCACGAATGCATTCCGTCAATTCACCGATCGGAAGCAGTTCTGTGGAATTGGTTCAGTGAAGACAAACATTGGGCATAGCGTAGCAGCTTCTGGACTTGCAGCTTTGGTAAAAGTAGTGATGAGCATGAAGCACAAGCAGATTCCAGCAACGATTAATTTTCATGAGCCGAATCCGTATATCAATTTCCCAGAATCGCCGCTTTATGTGAACGATGTGTTATCAGATTGGAATAAGGGTGACAATCCTCGCCGGGCGGGAATTAGCTCATTTGGCTTCAGTGGTACCAATGCGCATGTCATTCTGGAAGAAGCACCTGAGGTTGATCGTCAGGAACTTCCTTCCACAATAGCTGAAAGCATCGGGATTCTCACCATTTCAGGTAAGAATGAGCAGGTACTCAAAGATTACGTTAAGCGATATCAAGATTTCTTCGCACGTAATCCCGAAGTAGATCTAGGTAACGCCTGCTTTACTTCAAATACAGGCAGAGGACATTATACACATCGGATTGCACTGATGGCCAGCTCGGTTGCAGAGCTTCAGCAACAATTAAAGCTTTTGGTTGATGAAGGACTGCACTCAAGAGAAGAGGAGGGGATCTATTACGCTCTTCATCAAATCGTCTCCGAGAACCAAAGCACATTAGAGACAGGTGCGATCACAGCAGCAGAGCTGAAGCGCCTCTCAACAGCAACACGTTCACGACTTGAACAATCCGTATCCTCGTTTAATGAGGATCCCATACTCGCGGCAGACTTATGCCGTAACTATGTTAAAGGGGCTGATCCTCATTGGGAAGAAGCGCATAGAAATCAACATCGATCCAGAGTTCAAATCCCAGGTTACCCACTGGAAAGAATACGGACATGGGCAGCGCCAAAAGTATTTGAGCAGCATGAGGTATCACAAAGCAAGAAAGCCCGCCTACATCCACTTCTGGACCGGCAGCTTGTGGATTCGCTTGATCAGAGCATTTTTGAGAGTGATTTAAGTATCGAAACGCATTGGATGCTCAAGGAGCATCAGTTCATGGGTACTTCAATTATACCTGGTGTAACGTATGTAGAGTGGGGAAGAGAAGCATGTTCTTCAGTACTAGGAACGTCACGCCTTGAACTAAGAGATATTTATTTTATGACACCACTGGTGATTACAGGGGATGAAGTTAAAAAAGTACAGGCGATCGTGAAAAAGGAACAGGGATATGTGAAGTTTATTATTGCTAGTAAGTCTGGGATGGATGAAGATCAGTGGGTCATCCATTCGGAAGGTAAAGCTTATCCTATAGAAGCATCTACTGACCGCGTAATAGATATGAACGAAATACGTGCCAGAATGACCATCGATAAGCCAATTGGAGCATTTAATCCAGAGGCCAAAAGCTTTTATCTCGGCTATCATTGGGATAATCTCGTTGAGGCACAGACGAATGAAGACGAAAGTGAAGTGCTCTTGAAGCTGAGGCTGAGAGATGAGTATGTAGGAGAAATGGAGCAATTTCATTTCCATCCATCCATTCTTGATAATGCCGTAAATCCAATGATTAAATTTCTCGATGATGTATATCTTCCATTTGCCTTCAAGCAGTTCGATATCTACGGTCGGATGCCGGAGACGTTATATAGCTATTTCCGCAAGAAAGGCGGAGATACCAAAAGTAAAGCAACGATATCCTACGATATTACGCTTACGGGCACAGACGGACGGATTATTGCAGAGATTCAAGACTATTCGATCAAACGAATGGGAGCCATGGAACAGATGAAGTTCCGAATGGAGAATCAAGGGAATAATCATCTTCATCAGACACGCTGGGTATCCGATCCACTTCCAGAAGAGAAAGAGACTTCTACGCACTCTAGTATACTCGTACTCAAGGACAGGAATGGTCGGACAGATGAACTGATAGAGAGATTTAAGGATTCTAATATAGAAGTGATTGAAGTGGAGACCGGAGAATCCTTCCGCGAAATCTCGAGTCATCATTATGTTATTTCGGATCAAGGTGCTGACTATGAGCAGTTGATTACTGCGGTACGCAGCATTCCTTTTACCCAAATCATTCATGCGTTTACGTTAACCGATGGGGCGCCATTAGCATCTGCTGGCGAGCTATCTGAGCATTTGAATAGTGGCGTATACAGTTTATTCCACCTCACAAGAGCACTTCTCGCGGGGAAAATAGGTCGAGCGCTGGATCTCGTACTCCTCACAGAATATATGGATGAAGTTACGGGGAATGAGGCGAGAATTGAACCACATAACGCTGCGCTTATGGGACTTGGGAAAGTGCTTCGTGATGAATATGGAACCATTGCAGCTCGGAGCATTGATGTCGATAATGTGACTTCACTAGATCTTATACGGAGCGAAATCAATACAGCAACGGAAGTTAGCGCGGTGATTTATCGTGAAGGAACACGGTATGTGCAGGAGTTTAGTCGACTTAGCTTCGAAGATTTTGAAGAGGCTCCGGTGGAGCTGAAGGAGGATGGTATCTACCTCATTACAGGAGGTACCGGAGGTCTGGGATTAGAAATGGCAAAGTATTTGGCTGGAAAGAAGCGAGTAAGGATCGCCCTCATCAACCGAACCGAGCTTCCGCCTAGAGAACAGTGGGAAGCCTTGGTGTCCGAAGGAAATTCTAAGCTAGCCGTCAAGCTGCAGCATATTCTTGCTGTTGAGCAAATGGGCTCAGAAGTGATATGTCTGGCTGTTGACGTTGCTGATCCTGTGCAAATGAAGCAAGCCATCGATGGCATTCATGAACAATATGGACGTATTAACGGAATCATTCATGCCGCAGGAGTTGCAGGCGATGGCTTTATTATTATGAAAGAGGTACAGACCTTTACGAATGTTCTGCGTCCGAAATTGGAAGGAACATGGGTACTAGATCAGTTGACTACAGAAGATCAACCCGACTTCTTTATCTCCTTCTCTTCCATCGCTTCTCTCTTGGGTGGGCCAGGTCAAGGTGATTATACGGCAGCTAACAGCTACCTTGATGCCTTTACGGCTTATCGTAATCGCAAAGGATTACGTACCATCTCAATTAATTGGCCAACTTGGAAAGAAACAGGGATGGCAGTGGAATATGGTATGGCACATGAAGAAGGCTTGTTTCTACCGATTACGACAGCTCATGCCATTGAGATCATGGAGGGTGTTCTGAGTTTCAAGGTAAGTCGTTTACTGCCAGGTGAAGTAAATTTCCCTGCCATTATTCGCTCAGATGCGACGCTACCTTTCAAAGTATCAAAGGATATTATGGCACAGCTCGATAAGCATTCACGTGCTTTTGTGAACAAAAATACGGCGCAAACGAAGAAGGCATCTCCAAAAGATGTTCAAATTAAAGGTAAGGATTCCTATACCGAGACAGAAACTCGGCTTGCCCAGCTATGGTCAGCTGCATTGGATCTTGAAGAAGTAAACGTATTTGACCAATTTAATGATTTAGGTGGAGATTCGATTCTTTCCATTCAATTGTTTAAGGAAATGAATACCGTTTATCCAGGTATTATGGAAGTTTCGGACATTTTTACGTATTCATCGATTGTAGAACAGGCGAAATATATTGATTCACAACAGCAGCAACCTGAGGCTGTAAATGATGAGCTGTTGATGGGCATGCTTGATGCATTAGCTCAAGGCGAGGCTACCATTGAGGATGGAATGGCGGTGGTAGCTTCAGAAGGGGGGACTCCAGAATGAAGGAACAAGAATCGTTAAAAGTATTCATTTTGGAGTGTGTACGAAACCAATCCTTATCTAAGGAGTCCGCCTTTCTGATCCTTAAATCATTAAGTAATGCTGTAAGCATGGATGAAGTAGACAGTGCGTTGGACGCGTGCATTGGCCAGTCTAAAGAAGTAACGGATGTGCAGAAATACTGGATGCATCTTACGCAGCAACGAAGAAAGTTATCCGCGAAGCGCTCACATCGTCAACTTCAGGGACCTACAGTGGAGGCCATACCCCATGGTCCAATGGGCTCGAATTGTTACCTAGTCGTAAGTGATGGAGAAGGGGTCATTATTGACCCCGGTTCCTCTTTTGATAAAATATGGCCAGTCGTTGAAAAGAGCGGAGCGAAGATCAAGTATATATTTATCACTCACGGACATTTCGATCATATGGGATCGATGGAGGAGCTAAAGGCGGCAACTGGGGCTTCGATCGTACTTCACAGTCAAGATGAGCCCGCATTATCTCAATCGGTATTAAACGGTTCTTTCCTATTTTCGCAAATCCGAACATTCCGTCCCATTGATATCACGGTTGGCGGAGGTGAGACGTTTAAAGTGGGTGGATATGAATATGAGATTGTTCATACACCAGGTCATACGATCGGTAGTATATGTATTCGATTGAATGCTCAGCTATTTTCTGGCGATATGCTATTTAGCCAAAATGATGAGCACGTAGGGCCCATTACAGGTGATGCGTTTGAATTGATGAGATCCTATCAGAAGCTATGCAGTCGGATGAAGGGAGATATACTTGTTTATCCGGGCCACGGCACACCGTTCTGGGTAGATGATAACTTAAAGGCGGCCTACATGGAAACGAAGTTAGAAGTTCAAAGGGAGGGACCTGCATGATGCAGCATTTCTCGTTGAAGCAGGATGTAGAGGTTTACTGCCTTCGCCTTCCAGAAAGGCTGGATTCTCGAATGTTTGAAGAACTGCTTCATTATGTATCCTTGGAGAAAAGACGGCAAATATGTCGCTTTAGGTTTCCAGAGGATGCTCGCAGATCCCTCTTCAGTGATTTAATGATCCGAAGAATTATTCAGGAGAAGCTTCGATTGTCAGGGCATCAGATTAGGTTTGAATTGAACGATTATGGCAAGCCGAGTCTTAAGGACGTACCAGACTTCCAATTCAATCTATCTCATTCTGGAGATTGGATTGTCTGTGCTATATCCTCACAGCCGATCGGGATCGACATTGAGCTGATTCAGCCCATTGAGATCGAGATTGCCAAACGTTTTTTTGCACGAGCTGAATACGATCAGCTAATGAAGCAATGGGAACCAATGAGAGAAGCCTATTTCTATGAGCTGTGGACACTAAAAGAAAGCTATATAAAAGCGATAGGAATGGGTCTATCTCTACCACTTGATGGTTTCAGTGTAGTTCCAATGTCTAAAGATGATATTCAATTCATCGGAGGAGAACAATTACCTGTTCATCATTTTAAGCAATATGATCTAGATCCAGCATACCGTATGGCTGTGTGTGCGCAAAGTTCAGAGCTTCCGGAGCTGCCGACGATGCTGGATTGGAGAGAAGTATACGGTTCGCTAACTGCCGCTTCATGTTCTTAAAGTAGATAATGATTGCATATTAAAAGGGGAGGTCTAGGGTCCAATTGGGCGACAGGCGTCCTCTTTTATTACATAATCAGCATGAATTGTTTAGGCGCTACGGCATCCCGCAATGAATTTGCGTGAAATCGCAGTTTTCTTTTCGATGAAAATTGGAAAAAACAGGAGTAAGGTAAGTTTAAACTCTAAGCAAGGAGACGACCCGATGGATAAACAAACCGTTGGAACGGATGAACTGAAATATCAGGTGACCCATGCCCGGATGAGAATGCTTACAACCCTTTTTAAGAATAACGCAAAGCTTACTTACCCAATTCTACAGCATGAGATGATTCCAATCGGCATTAGACAAGATACGGGTCAACCGGTGAAGGTCCCCTATCTGTTTGTGCGATTGTTAGATAGTAACCCCTCAAATACGCTCCGTACCGTATTGAACAGAGGGGGGTACGATATGGCGATCCGAGAGGAATCGGGTATGGTAACTCAATTTTTATGTTTTTATACGGGACCTCCATCCTGTTACAGACTTTATTGGTATGACGAGAGGGGAGAAATGAGTTCCAAGACCTTTATTCGAAAAACACCTTGGAATCAATTATTTCCTGAACTCAAAGAAACTGGGGAAATTGAGTGCCTTTTAATCGTTGCTACCCATATGAAACTTCTAGATACTCAAAAAGGATCGCGAATTGAGCTCGGTTCCTACGCAGCGAAGCAAATGACACATCTTTGGACAGAACGCACAGCTACAGCAGGGTATACCTTGAAGACCGTAGGACATTTCCATGAGAAAAAGGTGCTCGAGTTAATTGGAGCAGATGTGAATGAACAGCTCATACTGTCATGTCTCGTTAGGTTAGTTGAACATTAATTCAGATCAAAGGGTGGGAGGGTTAGAAAATGAGTCAAGAACAGGTAATGAACGTACAATCGAAAAAAGAAGGTGCTCAAGGAATTAAACTCGTATGGCTCATGTGTATTGGCATATTCTTATGTATGATCGATACGACTATTATGAATATTGCCTTGCCGAGCATTCAACAGAACTTGAACGTATCTTTGGAAAAAATGTCTTGGGTGCTTAATGTGTATACGATGTCCATTGCCGTGCTGGCAATCCCCCTTGGCCGTTTTGCGGAGTTGTTTGGTAGAGGAAAAGTATATGTTGGCGGACTGGTCATTTTTTGTCTAGGCTCCTTAACATGTGCAATGGCAGTTAATGGTGACATGCTAATCGCGTCCCGTTTTATACAAAGTATCGGTGCAGCAATTTTACTGACCAGCAGCTTTACGATTGGAGTATCGGCCATGCCGATTGAGAAACGTGGTGTAGCCTTGTCCATTCTCGGAATTATGCAGGGACTATCAGCGGCAATGGGACCCACCATTGGGGGAATTATTACACAGAATCTCAGCTGGAAATGGATTTTTCTTGTGAATGTGCCTTTTAGTATTGTCGCGCTAGTCTTGGTCATTCGGATGCTGAATCTTCGCAATGAACCAAGAGTCAAAGCACGTATTGATTGGATTGGTCTAGTACTATCTAGTACCGCGATCTTTACATTGACTTTATCCCTAATTAAAGGAGGAACCTGGGGATGGGGCAGTGGGAAGTCGCTTACATGCTATGCAGTTGCAGTGATTTCCTTAATCGTATTTATCCTGATAGAGCGTCGATTACCTTATGCCATGGTGAATTTGAAGCTATTTCGTGATCGCTTCTTCGTTGGATCATCGCTACTCATGATTGTCGGAAATGTATTCCTGATTGGTGTCATGGTCCTGCTGCCGACGTTCCTCACTCGGATGATGGATAAAACGGAGTTTGCCGCTGCGTTAATGGTGACGCCGATCTCGTTTATGATTTTTCTGATGGCACCTATTGCCTCGGCATTGATTCGGATATTTGGTAAAACCGTAGTTATTATTTCTGGATTTGCTTTGATGGGGTTTTCCTACTACCTGCTCAGTCATTTGGGAACTGCATCTTCGGTCTCTGAAATTGTGGTCGCCTGTCTGCTTTTGGGAACAGGTTACGGTCTTATTGTAGGACCTATTACTGTAATGAGTGCATCCAATTTCGAAGGAGAAATGCTCGCTGCCTCGCAAAGTGTTATCCAAATGTTCCGTCAAGTGGGGATGGTGCTAGCCATATCGATCTTCGTAGCTCTTCTAACGTCTAATCTGAAGGATAGTGAAGCCAATAGCTTAAGTTATGCGAAGGCACAGCTTGATGAATTGAAAGTGGATCAAACCGTTAAGCAAAATGTGACGCAACGCGTACAAGAAAGAATCAATGAGCAGAACGTGAGTGTGGATAATACAGGAGGGAAACAGGAGGAGGCGTTTGTAACACCTCAGGAGCGTCAGCGTTTAATTGACCTAAATGTGGAGCAGCAGCTAGCTAAAGTTCCTTCAGGTAAGCGTGAGGCTGCAAAAGCAGCGATCGTTACTGCCGTTACCAAAAAGGTTGATGATAATATCAAGCAAATTACAGACACGCTAACCGCCTACTCTACTAAAATTAAAAGTTATACCGTAAATGCGATGGCTAATAGTTTTGCTAGTCTTTATCACTTCTTTATGCCATTTATTTTCTGCTTCGCATTGTTAGGATTTATATTTGTTGAGAAACGTGTCCCGGTAGTAAGGGAACAGCAAAGTAAGATATAGTATTCGAATCCAATGCCTGAAACATGGCTATCCTAGAAAACACCACTGTGCAAGGGAGTTTCCCCTCCACAGTGGTGTTTTTCTGATGTAATGAATGACTTTACAATTAGAATTGATACTCAGACTTAAATTTACATTTTTAATGCAATAGATTTATATGTATTTATTAATATATTTGGTATAATATGTAGAAATATATTATCCTTATTTTACTTTATTTGGTTGGATGGAACTTGGTGCAGTCATACATAACGACTTTAATGGGCAGGGTGGTTATGGTCAATGCAAAGTTATGCGGAGAAGATTGAGGAACAGCTTTACGAATTAGTTAGAAACCATTTTAAGACAGACCTTGCCTTCTATGCCTTACAGTTCCTTGAGCATAAATGCAAGGAGAAGCATTTATTTGGAGGCTTAACCGTACTTCACTACAGGATGTTTGGCGGTCAATCCGAGCATATCTATAGGGTGGCAGCAGCTATGGAGCTTGCGATTCTATCCCTAGATATCTTTGATGATTTACAGGACGAGGATCAGCCAAATATCATATGGAGACAGTGCCCACAAGCGATTGCAATGAATGCAGCCCTTGGGTTCGTTCTTCTAGCCCGTCAATCATTGATGAGTAGTGAGCTCGATAAGGAGCGGCTCCTTCAAGTAGAAGCATGCTGGGACCGATCTCTGCTGACAGCTGTGAATGGGCAGACGACAGACTTGCTTAACCGAATTGCGACAGAAGAGGAATACTACCAGATGATTCGAGAGAAGTCATCATCACTTGTTGTGATGGCCTGCATGACGGGCACGCTACTTTCAACGGGGTATTGGAACGAAACCGTGGAGAAATATGCATGCGAATTGGGCTTTGCCTCACAATTAAAGAATGATATTCGAGATTTGGTGAATTGGGATTCTAAAAATGACTTTTTGCAGCGGAAACGGACGCTACTCACCCTATACCTTATGAAATATGCCCCCCTAATCAGGAATGGATTCGTCATTATTTTGAGAGCAATATTGATATTGGTGACCCGATGCACCGTAAAGAAGAAATTGAAGAACTCATTCAATCCACAGGAACATTTCTGTATTCTAAAGTACAAATGAAGCTGTATTACTATGAGTTTCTATCCACGATTGAGCAGCTTGATGTAGAGCCCATGTGGCATCATCAGATCCGCGAGTTTATTGGATAATAGAACGCAAGTACCGCTTGCGGCGTGCGCAGAAGTTTTGCGTGGATTACGTGCATCATTATCGTTTTAAGGTGCGTTTCCTTTTGATATATTGAAATCAAGAAGTAGAATTTCAATTCCAAATTTAAGGGGATGCGGCTCATGTTAAAAGAAATCGTTCAATTGTTGATGAAGGATCTTAATCAAGCGGAAATGTTCAAGAATGGAAAATTACAATTTGCAGGTATTTCCCCAATGGAGCATCGTGCGTTGCAGGATGTACTTAATAGCAAGGGGAATTTTCAATTGGTATTATGGGGATCGTGACTAGCAATTAATGGAGGTTATTTTTTCTGAAGACCTTAAAAAATTATAGATACTTTATCGCTCTAGTTTTATTGTCAGGGATTTTA
Source organism: Paenibacillus pini JCM 16418 (assembly GCF_000576305.1). Taxonomy (GTDB): domain Bacteria; phylum Bacillota; class Bacilli; order Paenibacillales; family Paenibacillaceae; genus Paenibacillus_AQ; species Paenibacillus_AQ pini. The sequence continues at coordinate 325,249 of NZ_BAVZ01000001.1, forward strand.
ATGGTTCATCTTACTCTTTCATCTTTAGACTATCGAGAGATCGGAATTAAGTTAAATGTTGATAGTAAAGGACAGTATATTGTTAAAAGCCTGTCTCCATCAGGTGTTGCTTCCAACTATTTTCATGTGAAGGAGAATGATCAGCTTCTAAGTGTGAATGGTGAAGCACCTGACCTATACCCCGAAGTACATTCTAACCGAAGTATATTAGGAGCGAATGAAGCATCATTCCTTCGCCATCATCCCGATGGAACGAGTGAAACCTATAATATACATATTTCCGAAGCACCGCTCACCTTTTCTTGGATTGGAGATTTAGCGGTGCCCGGAGCCACTTTAAGCATATTTTTTATTTTGGCTTTTTTCTTGTATTCACGGAAGAAGGACGATGCTGTAACCAAGCTACTCATTGCATACTTTCTAGCTATTGGGTTTACGGATTATAGCGCTGTAGCATCCGCTTCAGGAGATCTCATAGGTGGTTTTCTACTTCAAAATGGGTTGGCCATTGTACCCGTACTTTTTTTGCATTTTATCTATGTCTATTTAGCTAAATATAACATCCAGTTTTTGAGTAAAAGAACGCTATTATTTTTTTATGGAATTTGGAGCTTTATAGTTTTAGAGTGGACGATATATAATTTCACCTCATTCTCTAATGAAATATACTATTACATTGAATTTAATAGTAGTGTGATTTTCTTTCTGGCAAGCAGTCTGTATACAATTTACAAGTTGTTTGCAACACTGCGTAGGTATAGGGATACTCCAGTAAAGTCTATTATAAAATTGATTTTAACAGGTCAAGTCGTAGCCTATACGCCTATCATTCTGCTAACGTTCTTACCTGCTATTTTTAATGTACATATTATCGCCTCTAAGTACACCACGGCATTTCTGTTGATTCTGCCCTTTATTTATTTCTATATTATTATGGCTGAACGGTTTCTAGATATTGAGATTGCACTTACGAAATTCAAATACTATTCACTAATTACGTTTATTCCTGCGATCTTCTTTCTGCTCGTCTTCATGGCAATTTTCCATAATGAACAAGGAATAGGAATCCGCTGGATTCAGATGTTTCTTGTATTCTACTTTGGCTTTGTTACGTTCTTATACATCAAAGAAAAGATGGACATTCGTATCAAACCGAGGCTGTTTAAACAGTTGTATGATTTCCAGTCTAGTCTGGATCGCTTTTCCAAAAATATTTCAAAGGTCATGAAACGTTCTGACTTGGAGATGTATCTTCATCAAGAGATTAGGCGCACATTACCGGTAAAAAGGGCAGAAGTGATTGTTCTTCACCACGACCATGAAGGCTGGCGCTTGCTGAAAGAGGGAAGGGAGTCCCAAGTGGACGATCGGGTTATCGAGATGCTCTTAAACCCATCAGAAGCGTATGTATTAGGCGAACAAGTCTATGTTCCGCAGGGACTATGCTATGTAATTGGGCAAAACGGATCCAATAGCTATGTGCTATGGGTTGATAATAAAGAGAACTTCTTAAAGTTTAATTCGGAAGAACTAAATTGGCTCCGTGTGATGGCTAATTACTCGAGCATCGTATATGAAAATTTATTTTTAATTGAAAGGTTGGTTCATGACTTGGAGGCCGATATGCAAAAACATCAAAGTTCTTCTCCGTGGATGCTACGGTTGTTGTTTGGTTTATCCGAGAATGAGCGCCGCAAGCTGGCTTCAGATCTGCATGATTCAGCATTGCAGGAGCAGTTAAATTGGTATCGTAGGCTTGAGGTCATTTTGGCTGATTACGATTTGAAGGATGATCTCCGTGAAAAGCTATTTGATATTAAAGAAGGCCTGCTGGATGTGATCCATCAGATTCGAGAAACATGCAACGAACTAAGACCACCACTACTTAAGGAATTGGGCATAGCCGACTCATTGAATCATTTATTCGAATATGCACAATTAAGAAATAATTACGCGATCGATTTCCTGTACGAACCGATCCGGAGTCCGTTATCTGATGAGCAGACACTCGCACTATACCGAATTGTGCAAGAGCTACTCCGCAATGCAGGTAAGCATGCGAACGCATCTCGAATTGTGATCGAGCTGTGTGAGCAAAACGGCGGTATTGATTTCAAGTATCAGGATAATGGAAAAGGGATGCAAATCGAAGATATCGTTGAGTCATTTGAGCATATGGGATTATCCGGAATTAGGGAACGTGTGGTCAGTATGGAGGGGCATGTGGAATTCGAGTCCGTTATAGGTGAAGGATTCAAGGTTAATATTCATTTTCCTTTAGAGTTACCTGAAATATCGGCAAACAGAGGAGGAAGCAATAATGATTCGTATCTTACTGGTTGATGATCATCCTTCTGTTGGTGAAGGGACCAAAACGATGCTAGAGCAGGACCCTGAGACCGAAGTGACCGTGCTCGTTTCACCTGTTGAGGCACTTGAGGTGCTGAAGCACGAAACATTTGATGTTTGTCTCTTTGATCTCAATATGCCCGTTTTTAGTGGCATTGAATTGACGAAACGAATATTGAGTATATATCCAGATACGAAAATCCTCATTTATACAGGTTATGAAATCAGTTCGCACTTTAATTTACTTGTTGAGTCAGGTGCCTGTGGTTTTATTAGCAAAACCTCTACTCGTGAGCAGCTCAATAACGCCATACGCTGTGCTTTGCGTGAGGAATCCGTGATTCCGGTAGCTTTGTTAAAGCAATTGCGTAGAACCGAAGTTAGGCTATCCCAGTTAAAAAGCGATAAGGCTCATGATGATGTATCAATTAATGAAAAAGAGCAAGAAATCTTGCAAGAAGTAGCTTTAGGGAAAAGTAACAAGGATATTGCAGGTCGATTATTTATTAGCCAAAGAACGGTTGAATATAATTTGACAAGAATATTCCAAAAGCTGAAAGTGAGTTCAAGATCTGAAGCGATTGTTGAGGCGAGTCGGCTGGGTCTTGTTCATTTACAGGAATTTGAGTAAAGCATATAAAAAACACTCCTTTGTAGGGAGTGTTTTTATATGGATCGATTTGGTTTAACCTTTAATTGCTCCTTCAGTTAATCCCTTTTCAATAAATTTAGAGATAAACAGATATACGATCAATATAGGTATAACCGTAAGCGTTACAGCTGTTGCCATCAGTCCGAAATCTGTTCCGTATTGTGAGCTGATTTGACTCAATAGCGCAACAATAGGCCGGACGCTCTCTTTATTAACAAAAATTAATGCAGAGAATAAATCATTGTATGACCACAAGAACACGAATATACTTACCGATGCAAATGCAGGTCTAGATACGGGGAAAAAGATCTTTACGAACATTTGCCATCTGTTACACCCGTCAATAAACGCTGCTTCTTCTAGTTCCTTAGCGATAGTAGACATATAACCAGCAATAACTAATGTTGCAAAAGTTAAGTTACCCGCTGTATGTGGTAATATCAGTCCCCAATAGGTATTAACTAAGCTTGTCTTAATGAGAATTTCATAAACTGGAACAACTGTCGCAAAAGCAGGAATAAGTAGAGTTGCATAAAGAAGTGAGAAGATAGGACGCTTAGCTTTAAATGTGAATCTGGCCAATACATAGGCGGCTAATCCGCCAAACAATAACACGAGTAAAACGGTTCCTCCCGACATGATCAAGCTATTGATGTAACTCTTACCTAAGTTTATTCGATCAAATGCTGTCGTATAGTTAACTAATACAGGTTTCAAGGATAACGAGAATGAAGAATTGATTACATCATTAGAAACCTTAAACGAGTTATTAACAACCCAGAATAATGGATAGATCGTTGTTAAAGACCACGCAGTTAACGCAATATACATGAGGGTGGTACCTAGACTAAAACGGCTTGATTTCATTTGCCGAATTTTATGTTCCTTGCTAATGGCTGGTTGCATAAAATTACACCCCTAATAACGCTTCTATTCAGCTTAGTATGTGATCTCGTCACTTTTCAACAAACGGTTGGCAAGTAAAGCCAATATAACACCAAGAACAACCATATAAATAGCAATGGTCGAACCGTAACCGAAGTTCTGATCCACCAACGCTTTTTTGTAAATATAGGTTCCAAGTACATCGGTATTGTTCTGTGCTCTTGAGATTACCCAAACAAATTCAAATACCTTTAAGGTACCCGTAATCGCTAGTGTAATTACAACCTTAATGTCACTTAAAATCAGAGGGATTGTAAGCTTGGTCATTTTCTTGAAACCGTTAATTCCCTCAATCTTGCCTGCATCATAATAATCAGCAGGGATTTTTGACATCGCAGTTAAAAATAATACAAAATAAAAGCCAACGTAATGCCATACTGTAGGAACTGCGATGGCTTTGAGGGCCGTACTTTCGCTCAGCCACAGTACTTTCTCTAATCCCAAGCCCGTCAAAATTCCGTTTAATAGTCCAAAATTATAATTGTAAAATAGAACGAAAAGTAATGAAATCGCTGTACCGGAAATAACGACAGGGAAGAAAAATACGGAACGGAAAAATCTCTGGAATTTACTAATATTATCTACCATAGTTGCTAGTATTAAGGAAATTCCTACCTGGAATATAAGTACATAAAGCATAAGTTCTAATGTGTGAAGTGTTGCCGCGCCAAGTAATTTATCGGAAACTAATCGTTCATAGTTGTCCCATCCAATAAATTTTTTGTCGAAGAATCCCTTTGTACGATAAAAGCTGAGGTACAAACTTTTAAAGAACGGATAATATAAAAAGATGGACATTAAGGCCGCCATAGGGAACAAAAATATTAAGATATACTTTCGATCGCCCTTCATAGTTATCACCTTTGATATTTATTTTCTCTAGCATCCAATTAAAAGATTACGCCGCCTAAATAATTAGGGCGGCGTTCTTTATTTAACATCGTACTGATATTAAATGTAACAATTACTTTGTTCCAGCATCTTCAGTAGCTTTTGCTTCTTTAAGCACATCTGCTGGCTGTTTCTTGCCAGTGACAATAGATTGAACACCTGCACGTAGTGCACTAAAAGTTTCTGGAGTAACTACGTTATCAATTGGTTTGTTAATGGATGTTGCACTTGCAACCATCGCAAAACCATCTGTAGCGGCTTGAGTAGTACCTTTGATTTCAACACCAGCAGCAGCAGAAGTACCACCGTTAGAATTTGCAATCTTCTCAATAGTTTCAGGTGAAGTTAAGCTCTTAAGCAATTCAATCGCAGCATCTTTCTTATCTGGATTGTCATAGGTTGCTTTAGAAATATAGAATCCGCTTCCAAAGCCGCCGATAACATCTTTACCCGTACCTAAACCACCTGGCATTACTGGAAAAGGCATCACGGTTGTATTGTCTACTACTTCTTTGTTCTTCCAGTTACCAATGGCCCATGAGCCTTCGATCACCATTGCAGCTTTACCTTGATCATAGTAGTTAGAAGCCATACTCAGATCAATAGTTGCAGCATCTTTAGGGAATGCTTTAAGATCATAAAGCTCTTTCATAGCTGCGTAGCCTTTCTCCCAGTTTGGATCAATTCCATTAGCTAAACCACTGTTGTGGCCTTTAGAACCTGCAGCAGAAAGCATGAAATATTCAATTAGATAGTGGGATTGGTCGAACGGAGCAGCCAATGGAATAATACCTTTAGCTGATAAGGTTTTAACAGCTTTTGTTAGTTTATCCCAGTCTGTAGGAAGCTCAAGGTTATTGTCTTTAAAAATCTTCTTGTTTACGAAGAGACCTTCATAGTAACCGGTTAATGGAATAGAATAGATTTTTCCATCATCTCTAGTCATATTTTCAAGCGCAGCAGGAGCAAAGCCCGCTTTCCAATCTGGATTAGCATCCAGGACTTCATTCAATGGAACGACTTTACCTGCATCAATGAAACCTTTAGCATCAGCGCCTGTGAAGTAGAACAGGATGTCAGGCTCATTGCCAGAAGTCATATCAGTGTTAACTTTTGTTCTGAAACCGTCATCATTTGCAGACATCGTGTCGTTTTCAACTTTTACATTAGGATTCTTTGATGTGAATCCGTCAATAGCAGCTTGGAAAGATTCGCGAGCTGCATCTGTGCCTCCAAAAGTAGAGAATACGCGGAGTGATACATCTTTTTTAGGCTCTTCTTTCGGAGTTTCTGTTGTATTAGGCGTTTCTGTTCCAGTCTTTTCCTCTGTCTTACTACAAGCAGCCAAAAACATGGTGAATACTAACATCATACTTAAAAGCAATAACGATGATCTTTTCACTTTTATATCCCCCTTAAAAATGGTTTTCCAAGAAGTATAAATGCTCAAGCTGTCTATACAATTCTAGATTTTATATACAATAACTGTCAATATAACTAGAGGGATACATTCCTCTAATATATGGTATAAATATACAATATATGATAATAAACAACGAGGTTTTGAAGATCCTATTTTTTTATATGGGATCTTTTTATTTTAATGATTACGCGATCAAGTAGGTCCATTGTTGATTTGTCGATTGTAGATTTTGTCGCAACGAATTATCAAGCACTGGGTAGCTTTGCATTTTTAATGACATGGCGGAATTGGATTTTCATAATCAGTCTCATAAACGTTCATATGATAATATTGAAAAATAGGAAAATTTGAGAATACATAAAATAGGAAGAAATAGATTAACGGAAAGCATCCTTTAAACTACTTAATTAGGTGGAAGAGGGGGCTTTTTCTATATCGGAATAAAGTTTAGTAGAGCAGGCTATTTAATATATTTTCACTTGACGATAACAACCAACTAGTGCTAATTTATAATATAATTCATATCGGCATACTCGTAATTAAAAGGGGGAATGATTTTTCCGACACTTACAGGTAATTCTATGTTAGAAATCAATCATGTCACGGTGTCTTATGATGATCAACGAAGCATCATTAACGATATTCATCTAACTGTAAACCAAGGCGAATTCATTAGTATTATCGGCAAGAGTGGTTGCGGCAAAAGCTCGCTGCTCAACGTAATTGCTGGGTACATTCAGCCTAAGCAAGGGAGTATTTCAATACATGGCCGAGAAGTGAACAAGCCGGGACCAGATCGTGGGTTTGTATTTCAGGATTTGGCGTTATTCCCTTGGCTAAGCGTATTGGACAATGTTGCATTTGGTCTACGCATGGCTGGAATCAATAAGAAAGAAAGACTAGAACGCAGTGAGGAAGCCATTCAGATGGTTGGACTTACTGGGTCTGAGCATAAGAGCATTTCAGATCTATCAGGCGGGATGAAACAGCGTGTAGCCATTGCCCGTACATTGGTGACTAAACCGAATATTCTTCTGATGGATGAGCCTTCAGTGCTCTGGATGAACAGACAAGGGAATCTCTACAAGAGGAGCTGCTCCGTATTCAGAAAGAAACAGGAATGACCGTTATTTTGGTTACTCACAGTATTGATGAAGCGATTTATTTATCAGATCGGGTTGCGGTATTCGATGATAACGGACAAATACACAATGTGATTAATATAGGCCTCGGAAGACCAAGAATTCCGGAAATTCGGGTGTCATCTTATTTTAATGAATATAAGAAGCAATTGATGAAGGATTTAAGATATGATTTTCAAATTTACGATGAGTCTCAAGGCTCCGGGATATAAAAAAGGGGAATATACAGATGAAAAAACGAGCAGGTTACACGAAATGGTTGAGCATGGTAGGCAGTCTGATGTTGGCAACAGTGCTTACCGCTGGATGCGGAAGCAAGGCTACCGAAGAACCAGCAGATCAAGGTAAAGATGGAGCGCAAACCAAGCAGGTGCAAGAAATTAAAGTTGGTTACGTTAATTTGATTGCTGCTGCACCAGCTATCATTGCCAAAGAGAAGAAACTGCTTGATAAGCAGGGACTGAAGGCAGAGTTCTTTTCGTTTGCAAATGGTCCCGATTTGTATAAAGCTCTATCCTCCGGCAAGTTGGACATAGCTTATGCGGGTATGCCTGCGGCCATCAACTGGAGTTCGCGCGGTGCAGAATTCAAGATCATTGCTAAAGTCGATCAAGGAAAAAATGGATTGTTCACCAAAGAATCTTCAGACATTAAACAAGCTTCAGACCTAAAGGGCAAAAAGCTTGGTAACTTGGTGAAGGGGAGCGGAGTCGATTATTTGATCCGTGCTGTACTTCTCCCAGAAGCTCAGCTTAATGATCAATCCGTAACTTTGGTACAATTGGAAACTGCAAACATGGAGACTGCCGTAACCAATGGAACGATTGATGCAGCTGTTGCTGGCGAGCCATTCCTTACTTTTGCAGAGCTGCGGGGACTTAAAGTTGTGGAAGAGCTTCCTGATCCAGCGTTTGTTGTACTTGGCTCGAATGCATTCTTGAAAGATCATTCTGATGCCGCCAAGAAATTCATTCAAGCCATATCGCTTCGATTGATGATCTGAATGCAAACGGAAACGAAGATGCCGAAATCCTCGCTAAAGCATTTAACGTACCGGAGATTAAAGCGACAGATAAAACGTACACTCCTGCAGAAGTAATCACACAAGCTTTGAAGCGCAATACATTCGAATATAAATTTACCGATGCAGACCTGAAATATTATCAAGAGGTTGCAGACAATAGCTTCAAACTCAAATCGATTGAAAAATCACTTGATGTAAAATCGATTATCGATACAACTTGGATCAAATAACCGAGCCTTCGTAGGCAGGGGGAAAAGCATGAAAAAATTTCATTTTGGCATACTTGCCATCCCTTTTATCATCATTGTGTGGATGTTTGTTGCAAGACAATATCCTCCGATTATATTTCCGGGGCCATGGAGTACATGGTTGGAGTTTAAGAAGCAACTCGTTTCTCCAGATTATTACCACCATATCGGAATCAGTCTCTATCGTTTATTCGCCGGATTTGCAATAGCTGCGGTCTCTGCATTTGTGCTCGGGCTGCTAGCTGGTGTAAGCAAAGCATTTCGGCAATTTTTATCACCTATGGTCATGTTATTTCAAGCAACGCCGCCGATGGCATGGGCGCCTCTCTTAATATTAATGCTAGACTTAGGTAATGCTCCGATGATCGCTGTGATTGTAATTGCTGCATTTTTTCCTATTCTCGTTAATGTTATTCAAGGGATGGAACGTATTAAAATAACACATATCCGTGCAGCCCAGACGCTTGGCGCCAATCGCATGCAGCTGGCTTGGCATGTATATTTACCGGAAGTGATGCCATCTGCGTTTACCGGTCTTGTTGTAGGTTTCGGGATCGCGTGGCGCTCCCTTGTCGCTGCGGAGATGATTGGCGGAAGTGCAGGGATCGGTTGGTTGATCTCCTCCAGTGGACAAATCGGTAATTCACCACTCGTTATGGTAGGGATTATTACGATCGGAATATTAGCGATGTTCTTCGAATTTGTACTTATTTATCCTTTGAAGAAGCGGTTTGCATCATGGGCACTTAAAGCTTAATACAACAGATAAGGAGAATTCCAATATGAAAATTTATTTGCAACGCGTGAAAAATTTCCTGCAGCTTGCACATGCACAAAATCGCACCGTAACCATCGATCAAGGCGTGGAACGCGGGGGCGAGGGTTTGGGTTTTCGTCCGACCGAGCTGTGGCTCATCGGTTTGTCCTCCTGCTCAGTCATGACGCTTCTCCGCCATGCAGAGCAGAACGATTACCCGCTCACGGATGTATCCGTAACGGCTGAAGATCGCTTAGACAGTGATGGAGATATTATCGCTATAGACTTTGCAGTCACCTTCACAGGTGATTTAAGCGAAGACCAGAAAACTACATTGTTACAGCATGTCAAAAGCAACTGTAAGGTTCTGCGCACAGTAGGCTCTCATATTGCAATTAGCTACAGTGAATCCGATCCGAGTTATCGGAGTAAGGCTTCACTTGAAGGTACTAGCTGTACATTAGAGGGCGGAAACTGTTGTACATAAAAACGATTAAGGCAGGTCCGATAGGACCTGTTTTTTCATTACTTTTTAAAGGAGTGAACATCAGTACCTGGCTTGGACAATTCCAGGCGAAGCATTATACAATAAAAGTACAAAGTAGCAGGGGAGAGAAGTAGCATGAATTCAATTCAAACCGATCCGTTTGTACGAAATGTACGTGAATCTTTTATTGCTGCTAGATCGGATACACTTGCAGCTTTATTCGCTGGGCGCGCTTCATTACATGATCGCGAAGGGTCTTTTCCTTTCGAGAATTTCAAGGATTTGAAAGAATCGGGTTATTTGAAGCTGACCGTTCCACTAGAGTATGGCGGGGAAGAAGCATCCCTCTACGAAATGGTGCTGGCACAGGAACGGCTTGCCAAGGGTGATGGTTCGACTACGCTGGCCGTAGGCTGGCATGTCAGTCAGATTATGCAGCTGCGCATCAGGAAATCTTGGCCTGAGCAGCTGTTTGCTGACTTTTGCGAAAAGGTCGTGACAGAAGGTGCGATGATTAATGAGTTTGCAAGCGAGCCATCAACAGGTAGCCCAAGTCGTGGTGGGAGGCCGAAGACGTTTGCAGTAAAGAGTGATGGCGGATGGCTACTGACAGGGAGGAAGACGTTCAGTTCACTCATACCTATACTTGATCAATTTACAGTGACCGCATTTATAGAAGAAGAGAATAAAATTGGCAAGTTTTTCGTTCGCAAGGGTCCCGGTGTGAGTATTGAGGAGACGTGGAATACACTAGGCATGCGTGCGACAGGAAGTCACGATCTCCTCCTCGACCAAGTATTTGTTCCAGCAGCGGAAAGAGTGGATGTTCAGGAATCGGAAAATTGCACAGGTGAGGGAATGTCGGATCATGGAGGAGCGCTTCTCCATATTCCCGCCTGCTATATTGGGATTGCTGGGGCTGCACGTGATTATGCAATACAGTTTGCAGCGTCCTACAGACCAAACAGCTTACCAGGTCCAATCTCGGAACTGCCTCATATCGAGCAAAAAATTGGAGAGATCGAGTCAGAGCTCATTACGGCTCGAACATTATTATATAGTGTTGCCGACCGGTGGGATCGTCTTCCGGATGAGAGACCTACGATGAAGCCGGAGCTTGGTCTTGCGAAGACGGTTGCTACCAATTCGGCATTACGGATCGTTGATCTGGCGATGCGTATCGTAGGCGGTGCAAGTATGTCTCGAAGTCTACCACTCGAGCGGATGTACCGTGACGTACGCGCAGGTCTTCATAATCCTCCCATGGATGATTCCGTAATCAAGATGCTTGCACAGCGTGCAGTGAAGTCTGCTTTAGAGGCTAGTGAAGAATAATAACGGAATTATAGCTTGGTATTGCATAGATATCAATAAAAAACGGCGCGCATCCAATTAAATGGGATACGCGCCGCTTTGTAAATTCATTATGGAATTTATTTAGATACCAATGTGTAAGTCACTGTTTTAACTTTCTCTGTTAGAATGGGAGTATAATTAAATGTAAGAATATTTCCTGCACGTTTCGTAAGTACAAGCATTCTTGGCAATACATACATATCTTTAGCGTCGATATTATTCCAGTCCTTCTGATCCTCTGGACTAATGAGCTGTAGGCTTAGATTAGTACTCTGGCTATAGTTGGTATTAATCGCGAACAGCTGTATTGTGTCGACGGACCTGACTAACATTAAGTCTTCCGCAGCATACTCCACTTTAAAAAAACCTGTCTGTCCAGTGATTTTCTCCAGTTCGTATAGCTGACCGAGACTTCCATTCTGTTTAATGTATTGAACGCTTTGGCCATCTGTCATGAAAAGCTGTGTTGTTTTCAGTAGAGGTGCATGCTGATAGGAAGAAGTAACATAGTGATAATCCATCTGTTTCACAATTTTTTTGTTCTGAATAAGTAGCTGATAGCCATTAGAGAAATCATTAAACATCGCATAATGATCATCTTTTAAAAATAATAAGTCAGAACCACTTCCCGCCTCTTTGAGCTCCAACTGCTGGGTATATGGAGATTCTTTCAGCGGGATATTTCCAATTTTATCTGGTTTTCCTGTTGACGTGGAGAGATAATATACTTCTCCATTTTTTTGTGAAACCCAGTAGGATCGCCCCTTCACAGAGGCAGTAACAAATCTAGGAATATCCACAATATCCAATTGGCCACTGCTGCTGTTGTAACCTATTCTACCTCCAGATGCATGTACAGCAGATACCAAAGGAACGTAGATAGAGCCGTTAACCATGCGTGGTGTCTTCGATAAGGGTAACGACGTACCGTTAACTTTTACGAGTGTAGCACCCAGTGTGAAGATAACTTCACGATCTGGACGAATGAGATTGGCGGATTTAGCCTTCTGATTCCATGACAACGTATATCCCATTGCCGCTGCTAGTGACTTCAATGGAACAAAGGTTGTACTTTCGACAATGATCTGACTTGAACCCATTCCTGTATCTTTATAATTGAGCGCTATTTTACTTTCCTTTGCAGCAGATACCGAGCCGGTGCCTACGGTGAGCACTGCTGCGAGAATTCCAAGCATGAGCTTCCATTTTTTCATATCCATTGTACTCCTCCTTTGGGGCTCTTTTTAATATATAAATAGACGTAATAAGTAGCGAAATGTTTCTTTCGCAGTTGTTATATGAACATATAAGCCCGTATAGCAGAGGTGGAGTTGTAATGTTAGGGAGGAAATATATTATATTTTGTCGAATTTAATTGAGATATTGAAAAATACCCAGTCAGAGAGAGGTTATACAGTTGAGAAAGATGTTGTATCTTATTTTAACAATCGGTTTGTTATTTGGCATTGTATCGAATAACGGAATAGCCGAGAAAGCATTTGCCGCCGAGAGCTTTCCGCAAATTAAGGACATGGTGGGGAAAAATACTTTTTTGATGGACGATGGCTCGATGTGGTCATTAATTGATGGAAGTCGGAAGATTCATACTCCGGGAAATATGGCTGCAGTTATTGGTAATGAGCACGGGGGGCTAGGTATAAATTCAGATGGTAAATTAATTCAATGGGATATTGGCAATGCTCCACATATCGTGGAAGGTCAAACAGGAGTTAAGCAGGTTACAAACTATTATTGGCTCAAGACAGATGGAACGGTCTGGACGAGTACAGGTAAAGAAAAGAAAAATCTTACTAATATTGCATTAATCGCCTGTGAGGATAAAACATTTGCAGCCTTATCGAAGAACGGGGATGTATTATTTGAAGATCCTTATAAACCAGGAGTCTTTAAAAAGCTAGGTGCGATCACAGATGCTTCTTCGGTTACATCCATAACGGTATACGACAATTCGCGCGTAGCATTGCTGTATGACAGTGGTAAAGTTGTTGTATATGAAACCTTTAATTTTGATGATCATGGTGTAATCATTCCCGTTACGGTCGCGGATGATGCTGTTCACATTACTTACACTGAGGGTAACCCCACACCAGCCTTAGTCGTTACTCGTAAGGACGGAACGGTTTGGACTACAGGGAATTATAAAGATCGTTGGAAGTTAGCTAATCAAGTATCAGGGCTAAGCCAAATTGTGAAAACAGCAGTAGCTACAGATACTGAACACTTCTATGCGATGCATAGCGATGGTAGCTGGGTGTTATTCAGCGAGGGAGATACGAAGCAAGTAGATGCTCCAAGAATCAAGGATTTGGCCGTATCCATATCAAATCAAAAATCATTCGTCGGTGACAGCCTAAAAGTTGATATACAAGAGACTTACACGAACGGAGCGAAGATTAAAGTCCCCATCAATCAGGCGAATATAACGATGGATAAGCCGTATTTACTTTCTCTACAGCCGAGCGGAAATCTTAAAGTGCTTGCTGTTGGACAGACACAAGTAACGGTGACTTCAAGTGGACTATCGAAAACTTTAAAGGTATCGGGAAGTCATCGTACTAATTTGAAATATGCTAAACAGGTGAATGGAGTTATTTTCGTTCCTGCTAAATCTGTAATAGAAGCATTAGGTGGAATTGTGTCGGTGTCAGATGGAGGATTCAACGTAAAGTTTGGCGAAACGACGATGAACTTTAGAGCGGGCGATCTGAATGCTACATTAAATGGGAATGCGATTCAATTAAAAGCAGCACCAATAGCGGATAAGAATGGAATGCTCATTCCTTCAGCATTGTTGACGGATGCCCTAGGTGCTAGCACTCAATGGGAAACGAAGTGGAAACAGGCTGTAATCTCAATCGGTGATGCGCGAATGACGATTGTATCTACGGATACAGCAGCGCTAATTAAAAAAGCAGTGCAAGGTAGTCTAATCCAATATATCGGAAAAACATACTGGGTTAACTATTTCGAGCAATGGGATCGCTTCTCAAAAGTAACCGTAACAGATATCATGCCAAACGATGCTGGTGAGTTTATTGTCATATTTAAAACGTCATCAGGCCAAACACGTAAGAGTTATTCGATGTCTTCATCCAGCGTCATGCAAATATTTAGTGGTGATTCGGATTTTTTGAACTATGATCCCTACAAGAAATATAACTGGTCCTCTTCGATCTGGAACCAGATCAAAGCTGGAAAAGTTTCTCTAGGTATGACAAAGGAGCAGGTTCAATTCTCTTGGGGGGGACCGGCTGCCAAGAGTATCACACAAACGAATGGTGTAAAGATTGAGACATGGGTATATTCAAACTTCGACACCGTCGCTTTTGTGAACGGTAAAGTGAATTTTATTATTTACTAATGTTAAAAAATCCCCTATCCATATAATGGATAGGGGATTTTCATATTCTACTGAGGACAGATGCGGAGTCGCAACTTATATAAAATCTGCAGATTTATTTGGTAATACGGCTTGCTGTTCATAAACGTAATCAAAATACGCATAATAGAGCAGTGAACTTCAAAGGAATGCACATTATTATGCTAATCTTCTGGCTGCTCAGGACTTTCCACACTTATTTTGTGCAAAAGGGAGATCAGCAGATCCTCTTCTTCTGAACTTATATGACAAGTAAGTTTTTTATTGTGATCATCTAGTATAGATTGAAGCATAGGATAAAATTCCTGAGCTTTCAACGTTGGGTATAGGAGCTGAGAGCGACGGTCATCCGGGTCCGGTTTACGCTCAATATAACCCGATTGTTCCAACTGTTTAATAGACCGGGCAGTGGTGGCCTTATCAAATTTCAACTGTTGAGTGAGCTGATCCTGAGTAATACCTGGATTGTGCAGGACAACCTTTAGAAAGCTGTGTTGACCACCGCTACCGATGCCATATGGAGCTAGCTGCTTTGCCAGCCTTTTTTGATTCTGTCGATGGATGTAGGAGATAAGCTTGCCAATAGGTTCTTTCTTCAAAGGGGTACCTCTTTCAATATTAAATATGTACTGATGATTTTATATCAAACTTGTTGCGCATGCAACTAATATGAGTTACACTAATGCTACTATTTAGTTGCGCACGCAACCAATCAGTCTTATTTTCCATCAGGGGGTTATTTATGAGTACAATGCCTAAAACTTATCAGGAGGATGCAGGCATTCAAAAGAAGCGCTGGATCATTCTTATTGTTCTAAACTTATTTACATTTATGTCTACGCTGGATGGAAGCATCGTTAATATTGCACTACCGGTTCTTTCCAAACAGCTGGGTCTGCCAATTGCTCAGATCGAGTGGGTGACCACGGGTTATCTAATGGCTATTTGCGCATTCATTCTTTTCTTCGGAAAACTTGGAGATATTGCCGGAAAAATTAAGATTTTTAAAATTGGTACGATTATATTTATCATTGGATCACTGTTATGTGGGTTCAGCACGTCACTGCCGTTTCTGATTTTCTCAAGAGTTATTCAGGCTGTTGGAGCTCGATGACAATGGCAAATAGCCAAGGGATTCTTACCGATATCTTCCCTGCAAATGAACGCGGTAAGGCGCTCGGATTGATCGGAACTTTCGTTTCACTAGGCAGCATTGCCGGCCCAAGCATTGGTGGTATTCTCGTTTCCTCTTTGGGTTGGGAGTATATATTTTGGGTCAATGTGCCCATCGGATTGATTGCAATTATTATGGGTTGGAAGGTACTCCCAGATGATCTGATTCGGGTAAAAGCAAAAATTGATATGCCAGGAAGCTCCTTGTTCGCGGCATTTATTATTACACTATTCGCAGGTCTACTGCTGGGACAGCAGTCTGGCTACAATAATGTGTGGATTATCATTTCACTTATTGTTGCGGCTGCTTCGCTGCTCCTTTTCCTACGAATACAGTCTCATCGTTCAGATCCGTTACTTGAGCTATCTTTGTTTAAGAACCCTCTATTCACGGTCAGTATTATTTGTGGTTTTCTCGTCTTTACGGCAAACTTTTGTTTCAATATTATTGCACCGTTCTATGCACAGAATATGTTGAATTTATCTCCATACGCTGCCGGATTTCTGCTCATGCTGCTTCCGATTTGTATGGTCGTTGTCGCTCCTATTAGTGGGGCTTTATCGGATAAAATTGGCTCAGAGTTACTAACTTTCGCTGGATTGATCGTGATGGTTATTGCTCAATTCGGACTCACTTGGCTGCATGAGGGAAGTTCTCTCATTGTTGTGGGTACTTGGATTGCAATGCTAGGTATCGGTAGTGGACTCTTCCAATCACCGAATAATTCACTTATCATGTCCCAGGTTCCTCGTACCCAGCTTGGTTCTGCGGGGAGTGTGAATTCACTGGTTCGGAATGTAGGGATGGTCGTAGGTATTACCGTCGCAACGACGACATTATTTCATGTAATGAGTAGCAAAGCAGGCCACCGCGTGACTGGGCTGATTCCAGGACGTCCCGATGTATTCTTAAGCGGGATGCATGTGGTATTTACGACCTCAGCTTGCATATGTCTTGTAGCTGCTCTACTTACAGGATGGCGGATGTTTAAATCGTATTCAGCTAAGCGGGTGCAGAGATGGTAGAGATGATACCAAAAATCACGCAATTTTTGGTTTAAGCAGGGTTTTGAGTTTGTCAGAAGTACGGTATGGATGACTTATAACTAGACATTACGAGTTTCGCAAATAAACACCTGAGCCTGGGTGTTTATTTTTTTGGGAAAAAGTAGTGCAAAAGCCTAATAAAATGTTTTATTTTGTAGATATAGAACAAATAAGGAAAATTTATGTATTTGTTTAAAAAATCTTAATGAGGTGGAATGGTAATGAGTTAATTTTTAAAAGCTTCAAAAAATTATATCGGGTTTTCTGGGAGGGCAAGACGTAAGGAATACTGGATGTTTAATCTTTTTTATGGAATATTCTACATATTAGCGACAGTAATTGATTATTTTGCAGGCACAGCTCCAATTTTTATTTTGCTCCTTGCTCTGGGATTGTTATTACCAGCTCTAGCAGTTACAGTCAGACGGCTTCATGATATAGGTAAAAGTGGATGGTGGTATTTCATATCATGGGTTCCTCTAGCTGGTGGTATTATCTTACTTGTATTTTTGTGCCTAGACAGTGTAGGAGACAATCAATATGGACCTAATCCTAAATATCCAGATCCAAATAGCTATAACCCTAATGTGAATAATACGTTTTAATACATACGATTATGTTTCTCGGTATTTGCCGAACGAATGAGACGTAGGAAGTTGAAGAGAAACCACGACCGAATGCGGTTGTGGTTTTTCTGTTTGTCATTTCAGTGTATGATGAAGGAAGAGATTGTTGTACGTTTGGAATTTCGGATAAGTTATATTCAAGGTGAACTTACTTGGAGATTGGAGCTAATACATTGTATCGAAATTTAGAAGAATGCATCATAGACTTAGAAAAGCATGGACATTTAATTCGTATCAAGGAAGAAGTTGATCCTTATCTTGAAATGGCGGCGATTCATATGAAAGTATATGAAGCTGATGGGCCTGCATTGTTATTTGAAAATGTAAAAGGTTCGAAGTTTCCAGCCGTTTCGAATCTGTTCGGTAATATAGAGCGTAGCAAATTTATTTTCCGTAAAACATGGGATCGCACGCAGAGTGTTATTGCTTTACGCGATGACCCGATGAAGGCGCTAAAGCAACCTTTTAAACATATGGATAACGGGTTTGCAGCTTTAAATGCATTACCACTGAAAAAGCGTGGAAATCGGATACCAAGTGATTTTCAGGAAATCCAAATTTCAGATCTTCCGCTTATTCAACATTGGCCGATGGATGGTGGTGCTTTTATCACCCTACCTCAAGTGTACTCTGAAGATCCTGAGAAACCAGGCATCATGAATTCAAATCTTGGCATGTACCGAATTCAGCTCAGTGGAAATGAATACGAAATGAATAAAGAAATTGGACTTCATTATCAGATTCACCGGGGGATTGGAGTTCATCAGGATAAAGCGAATAAACAAGGTATTCCTCTGAAAGTAAGCTGTTTTGTGGGAGGGCCTCCTGCACATACGTTATCAGCCATCATGCCTTTGCCCGAAGGACTTAGCGAAGTGATTTTTGCTGGTTTGTTATCGGGACGTCGTTACCGCTATAGCTATTTGGATGGCTTCTGTATTAGTAATGATGCTGATTTTGTGATTACTGGAGAAATTCATCAAGGGGAGACCAAACCAGAGGGTCCCTTTGGCGATCATTTAGGCTACTATAGTCTGACGCATCCATTCCCTGTAATGAAGGTTCATAAAGTGTATGCTAAACCGAATGCGATTTGGCCATTTACCGTCGTGGGTCGCCCACCACAGGAAGATACCTCATTCGGTGAACTTATTCATGAGTTAACAGGGGATGCCATTAAACAAGAGATTCCGGGTGTAAAAGAAGTTCATGCTGTAGATGCGGCAGGTGTTCATCCGTTGTTGTTTGCCATTGGTAGTGAACGGTATACACCGTATCAACAAGTGAAGCAACCGACTGAGCTACTTACGTTAGCCAATCGTATTTTAGGCACAGGGCAACTAAGTCTTGCTAAGTATCTATTTATCACGGCAGAAGAGAATCAACCGATTGATTCTCATAAAGAAGCAGACTTTATTATGTATATCCTCGAGCGGATGGATCTGCGCAGGGACATTCATTTTTATACGAATACGACGATTGATACGCTAGATTATTCTGGTACGGGACTAAATAGTGGTAGTAAAGTGGTTCTGGCAGCCTATGGGGATAAGAAGAGGGAATTGTGTAAAGAGGTTCCTAGCGTTCTGAATGAAATTCGTGGCTTCGAAAATGCACGTTTAATCATGCCGGGTGTTGTGGCCATACAAGGAAGTACATTTACAGATTATGCTCATGCGAAGCTTGAACTGCAAGGTTTCTGTGAAGCGATTGCGGATAAGGGAGCTAATCCTTCCTGTCCGCTGATCATCTTATGTGATGATAGTTCATTCTTGAGTTCAACGATCAACAATTTCTTATGGGCTACGTTTACCCGAAGTAATCCCTCCCATGATATATATGGCGTAAATAGTTCATATGAGAACAAGCATTGGGGCTGTGATCAAATGATTATTGATGCCCGAATCAAACCTCATCAAGCACCGCCATTAATACCAGATCCTATAGTAGAGAAGAACATCGAGCGTTTATTTGTTAAAGGCGGAAGTTTGAGTGGATTGAAAATAAAAGGAAGTCTAGAAGGATAATAAGGCGAAGCAGAACCGCGGAAAAAAAGGGGTTTTTATTAATAGAAAAGAAAAAAGCCTGAATATTCAGGCTTTTTTCTTTTCTATTGGATAATTTGAATCGTAATATTGCACAGGGCTTCTCTATCTAGCCATCCAACCGCCATCCACACACAAAATGTGTCCATTCATATAATCGGATGCCGAAGAAGCGAGGAAAATAGCAGGACCCTTCAGATCTTCAGGGGTACCCCAGCGTCCTGCTGGTATTCGTTCGGTTATGGTTGCAGTTCTATGCTCATCACTACGGATGGGCGCTGTATTATCGGTTGTAATGTAACCAGGTGCAATACCATTTACTTGAATTCCGCTACTTGCCCATTCGTTAGCTAATGCTTTTGTGACACCAGCAATACCATGCTTACTTGCGGTGTACCCGGGTACCGTGATTCCCCCTTGGTATGAGAGCATGGAGCATATATTAATAATTTTACCACTGCCGCGTTCGATCATGTGTCTGCCAGCTAATTGGGAGAGTAGGAATACACTATTCAAATTGAGATTAATGACATCATACCAATCTTGCTCTGAATGATCCTTTGCAGGCGCACGTCTAATGATACCAGCGTTATTGATCAGGATGTCAACATGTCCAGTGAGCGTTAGTGCCTCTTCAAAGGTCGTCTGCAATGAAGATCTGTCGCTCAGATCAACTTGGATG
Source organism: Paenibacillus pini JCM 16418 (assembly GCF_000576305.1). Taxonomy (GTDB): domain Bacteria; phylum Bacillota; class Bacilli; order Paenibacillales; family Paenibacillaceae; genus Paenibacillus_AQ; species Paenibacillus_AQ pini. The sequence goes on from NZ_BAVZ01000001.1 coordinate 345,496, forward strand.
ATTGAAGTCTTGCGCCCAAATGCTTTGGCTTTATTGGCGGTTTCTTCGCTTTTGCTTTGAGAGATGCATACCACGTCTGCTCCGGCTTCAGCTAAAGCGAGTGCTATTCCTTGCCCGATTCCTCTTGCAGCTCCTGTTACAATCGCAGTCTTACCTGATAAATCAAAAATATGCATGAGACGACAGCACGCTCCTCTTCAATATTCAAACCGCTCCTAGCATTAGGTTTACACCTAATTTTCGATACTCATCAGCGATCTCGGAAGATAGCCCTCGGTCGGTAATAATGGCTGTTAACTCGTGTAATGAGGCGAAGGTCCGAAGTGCTGTCTGTCCGAACTTATGATGATCTAATACGGCGAAGGATTCTTTGGCAGTAGCCAATAAAGCCTGCTTAAATTCAATGAGATCTCCGGTATAAATAGATAGTCCCTGCTGTGGATGTACTCCTGTGGCAGAGATGAAGGCTTTTTGAATATTTAATTGTTGAATATATGAAGTGCTGCTGGGACCAACCAACATATTTCGTACACGATAGCCGCCCGGCACCACAAGCCTGATATTGTCCTTCGAGGCAAGCTCGCTAATAATATATACATCATTTGTTATTACGGTTAATGGCTGATTTTCAAGATTTCGGGCGATCTCAAGAGTGGTGCTTCCTCCGTCCAGAGCGATGATGTCACCTTTATGAATAAGACTCATTGCTACTTGTGCAATCTCGTTCTTCTCTTCGGCATATTTCGTTAAGGGTTCTCTGGAGGGGAGGATTCCAAATTGGTCGGATTGAGCGAGAATAGCACCACCATGAATACGTACAATAAGTCCTTGTTCCTCTAGTTTGGTTAAGTCTTCACGAATTGTTTTTCCAGTAACTTTTAGAGTATTACTTAAATCGGTAACCGTAACTTCCTTTTTCATTAATAAAACTTCCATAATCTTCTCGTAGCGCCGGATCGGATTCATCCTAAAGCCTCATTTCTTTTATACAGGTTCTATTATTGTAATTCTTTCATAGCTACCTGGTCCATATCTGCATATGCCTTGTTGTCTCCAGCCATTCCCCATATAAATGTATAGTTGCTCGTGCCAACTCCACTGTGAATGGACCAGCTAGGTGATATTACAGCCTGCTCATTTCTCATCATAAGATGTCTCGTTTCTTTCGGTTCTCCCATTAAATGAATAACAACGGATTCCTCAGGAAGATCGAAATACATGTAAGCTTCCATACGTCTTGGATGAACATGGGCAGGCATAGTATTCCACATATTCCCTTCTTTTAGTTGCGTCATTCCCATGACTAATTGAGCACTTTGAATTCCTTTTTCGTGAATAAACCGATGTATAGTACGATCATTGGAATTTTGAATCGATCCAAGAGCGCTGCTGTCAGCTTCCGCTAGGGTAGTATGGGTTGTCGGAAATTTCACATGAGCCGGCGCTGAGTTTAAATAGAACTTGGCAGGATTAGCCGGATCATCGCTTTTAAAAATAACTTCCTTTGACCCCATGCCCACATATAAACAGTCTTTAGAGTTCAGCACGTACTCATTACCGTCTACAAGGATGCTTCCTGTACTGCCAATATTAATGATACCTAATTCACGGCGCTCCAGAAAAAACGAAACGCCTAGTTCTTTTAGATCTGTAACGAGCGTAACGTCTTCAGTCACAGGGTAGGCCCCTCCAATGATAAAGCGATCCTCATGTGTAAGTACAAGCTCAAGCTGATTGGGTCTAAATAGGTCGGAGATTTGAAATTCAGTGCGGAGCCGTTCGGTGTCAAATTGTTTCACTTCATTGGGATGAGAAGCATATCTTCTGTGCATAAAAAAATCTCCTTTTGTGTTCATTTGTGTGTATAATGTTCATATTAGTTCACTTTATACTTTTTAGGTTTACTTTACAAGAGCATCGGAGGAAAGAGTTTGTAGCCTTGAATCAATTGAACCTTTAATAAAAGGGGAGTAGGTATGGATAATAAATGGTTGTGGTATGAGATGATCAATCTAGAGGAAGAGCATCTTTATCCTGTCCGCAATGCCTTGATAAATCATGGAGAACGAATGGCGTTGGAGGTACTGAAGGATGTTTATGAGCAGCGAACGGAACCTTGTTTATATTTTAAAGATGAAGACTTAGAGGGCTTGATTGCATATGTGAAGCTGAGGTGCCAAGAAGAACTTGCGCTTGTGATGGAAACGGCAGATGAGACAGTGAACAACATATTTACTTTCCGTTTTCCATGGGATATGGAACGATCCAACGAATCGGTTCGATTCGAGGGAGAAATTCGTTGGGATCACATTCCTGCGGAAGATCCAGAATGGACCTACATGCTGAATCGTCATCGGTACTGGATTGCTCTTGGACAAGCCTACGTGATTACTCAGAATGAAAAATATGCTGAGGCTGTATGCCGACAGATGGAAAGCTGGATTGACCACAATCCAGCTCCAGAGATTCCTGTTAGGGATCACTTAACTTGGAGAACCATTGATGCGGGGATACGGTGCGATCATTGGATCAAGACCTATCCTTACATTAAGCGGAGTCCGCATTTTACTACACGGTTATTTCATAACATGCTTCGATCTCTATACGAGCATGGAGAATATATTGCATCTGCCCCATGCACAGGGTGGAAACGCATGAGCAACTGGGGCGTTATAGAAAATCGTGGCCTATTCGGTATCTCGGTGTTTATGTCAGATTGGAATAGAGCTGAATATTGGCGCGGGTTAAGTACGCAAAGCTTGAAGGAGACGGCAGAACTGCAAGTGCAAAAGGATGGAGTGCACTGGGAACAGTCACCGCTGTATCATAATGAGGTGCTTCATTGTTACATGGATTATCTGATCCTATCCACAAATAATGCGATCACACCAGAGCCGGTCATTGTTCGTACCGTTAACAATATGTTATATGCGGATCTTTACATGGCAAAACCCAACCACTACCAGCCTCTTCAAGGGGATAGTGACAATAACGACCTAAGGGAAACGCTTGCTGCGGGAGCAGTATATTTTGAGGATGCCCATCTCAAATTTGGAGGATCGACTGTACTCAGCTACGATCATGCTTGGGCGTTCGGTATTCAAGGGATTACGCTCTATGAGGAACTCGAAGCTAGGCAGCCTGAGCATATGTCATGGCCGTTTGTTCAAACAGGAAATTATGTTATGCGGTCTGGGTGGTCGGAGCAGGATGCCTATTTGTATTTTCATTGTGGCTTTCTAGGCGGCGGCCATGGACACGCGGATATGCTGCATTTCGAAATGCATGCCTTTGGCAGGGACCTGCTGGTTGATTCCGGTCGCTATAATTACGGAGATCATACGCCGTGGAGAAAGATTCTGAAGCAATGCAAGGCCCATAATACAACGATGGTGGATCATATTGATTTTAATGAATATATTGATTCTTGGACGAATGGAAGGATTGCTGAGCCAAGAGATGTGTTTTGGACAACGGATTCTAAATTTGATTATGTCGAAGGAAGCCATACGGGTTATTTTTATTTAGATGATCCCGTTCGGCCTCTGCGGCGAATTCTGTTCATTAAACCGAATGTTTGGTTACTATGTGACAGCTTTGAGTGCAAAGAGGAGCATATATTTGAACAGCATTTCCATTTCATGCCTGGCGCGATCACGGTAAATTCTAGCGATCTCACAGCTCGTACCCAAGCAGAGCATGAAGCCAATATCAAGATTATTCCGGTGCATCCGGAACGGTTGACCTGTGAAGTGAGGGATAGCATGATATCGCTTGAATATAATTCAATTGAACCGAATCAGGCTGTAACTTATCGGAGTATTCATACTGGATTTACTTCGATGCTGCATGTCCTTTACCCGCAAGCAGCGGGATCAAATAATGCCCCCTTCATTCAACCCATAGAAGTGATGACCTATTTAGGTGAGCATGTCCATCATGCAGAGGCGGAGGCTGTATTGATTCGCTTGGATCGCGATGATGACCAAGGGTATGAAGAGCATTTAATTCTAATTTGTCATCGCAAACCTCGAAATCATATCGATTCTTATGTTGTGGATGGGACTCAGGTTTTTGGCGAGGTTGTTTGGATTCAGCGTAGTGAAGGAACAGAATTAATAACGGTAATCAAATAATGGAAGGTAAGGTGCTACTCATGTGGAAAGATGCGATACAAGCAGCTATCGCCACCATCAAAATGAATGCCATTCGACATCCGGAACAATTCCCTCATATTTCGAATGAGCTATGTTATGAGTGGGGAGAGAATAATGACTGGATTGATGGCTTTTATACAGGTCTCCTATGGTTGTCCTATGAATATAGCGGAGATGATTTTTATAAACAGACAGCGATGCAGCAGTTGGAATCATACCGACATCGTTTAGAGCATCATATTGTACTTGACCATCATGACATTGGTTTCTTGTATTCTTTGTCTGCTGTAGCCGAATGGCGTATTACAGGCAGTGAAGAAGCTAGGCAGCTTGCGCTTAGTGCCGCGGATAAGCTTGTCGAGCGGTTTCGGGAAAGCTTCGAGGCTATCCAAGCATGGGGACAAGCCGATGATCCGGATAATGGTGGAAGAATTATTATTGACTGCTTAATGAATATCCCATTGCTATTTTGGGCACATGAACAGACAGGCAAGGTAGCTTATTATGATATTGCAATGAAACATGCTCAAAAAAGCTTGCGTTTTCTTATTCGCGGAGATGGGTCAAGTTATCATACCTTTTATTTTGATCTGCAAAATGGAAACTGCTTACGAGGAGGGACCCACCAAGGCTTCTTGGATGGATCGACATGGTCACGTGGACAAGCATGGGGCATATACGGATTTGCCATTAGCTACCGATATACGAAAGATCCAATGTATCTCGATACTGCGAAACGACTTGCACGATATTTTATAGAGCATTTACCAGAAGATCATGTCTCCTATTGGGACTTCGATGTCAAAGTGGAGGATGGAACACCGCGTGATAGCTCAGCCACTGCGATTACAGCTTGTGGTATTCTCGAAATATTAGACCTAGTACCACCAGACGATGCAGATCGTGCCTATCTTCAAGAAGCGCTTATGCAAATGATGACTTCACTGGTAGATAACTATTCAACGCAGAATATTCCGAATGTGGAAGGTCTGTTGCAGCATGGTTCTTATCACGTGAGAGGTAATCAGGCACCCGATAACTACATGATTTGGGGCGACTATTATTATCTGGAAGCACTGGTACGCATGGATAAAGGAATTAAAGGCTATTGGTAAACAGTTCCTAATTACAGAAATCACGGGTAAGGCTTAAACTGCTAACCTTTGCTAGAAAGTAAAATTATTACAAGTTTATGTAAAGGATTTGAAATTGTTTCAGTCATAGGCCACGCTTATAATCTACCTAAATACAACATGAATCGTTCGAGTATCAGTTTATGAATCTTCGTTGATTCGAGAGGTGGTCGAAATCCATGGAACTGTGGGGAGCTTCAATCCTGAAATATAAGTGGATGATTGCTGGAGTTATAGCACTTACCGTGGTTGCCTTAACAGGATGTTCGAAAGAAAAGATGGGAGCGCATGTCAGTGAAGATGATTATATCGCGCAAATTGATGGAACGCCTATTAGCTTGACGGAGTATAACAGGACAGTTCAAATGAACCAGTCAAATATTATGAATTACTTCCGAGAAAAGTATAATGCTGAGCTGACAGAGGATTTTTGGAATACCGCTTATGGCGATGAAATTCCTTTAGAAGTATTAAAGAAGAAAGCGTTAGAAGACAGTGTGAACATTAAAGTTAGACAAATGTTAGCCAAGGAACAAGGTATTGTTCAGGATATAAGCTATCCAGCATTCTTAAGTCAGTTTAAAGAGGAAAATGCAAAAAGAGCGAAAGCGCTTGAGAAAAACGAAGTTGTATATGGACCGGCACAATACAATGAAGAATCATATTTCGAATACGTACTGACCAATACTACACTCGCTGTGAAGCAGAATATACAGGCAAGTATGGATCATTCAAATGAACAATCGCTAAAAAATTTCTATCATAAGCATAAGGATGAGTTGTACAAGACTTTAGGTCTGGTGAGGGTGCAGGTCATATCGGCTTCATTTATGGATCAGAATCATCAAGTTAATGAGTTCATGAAAAAGCAGGCGAAAGAGAAATTAAGTAAGTCATCTTCTGAAATAGTAGCCGGAGCTTCCTTTGCAAATGTTGCTAGAACTTACACGGGTCAAGATGCTTCGCGTGAGCTTACATTTAATTTCGGTAATGAAAAACATAATTCACGAAGTCCGCTAGCACAAGCCTCATTAATGCTTAGTGAACAACAAACTAGTCGTATCATCGAGGAAAATGGAAGTCTCTACCTTGTGAAATGTATTGAAAAAGTAGAACCGGGTTCGCGCTATACTGCATATGAGGACATTAAAGGACAGGTGCTTCACGATTATATTAATAGCAAATATGACGAATTTATCCGTAATAAGCTGTCCGAATCGAAGGTTATAGTAAACGAGAAAAGCTACCAATCTTGGAAGTTCCCTAGTTAAGTATGCTTAGCCCTAACCCTTGTTGTAAGCGCTTCACTTATGTCGAGTGAAGTATTACATACGACGAATGTATGAGCAGATTAATACAGCTTAGCCATTCGATTATTGTCTAATCAGGAAAGGAAGTGGCGTATGATCGCAGAGTCAGCAAAAAAATGGTTGAGTATGTTATTGGTTGTCGTTATGTTAGCAGGCATCACCATTATGTCTTCGCCCACAAAAGTAATGGCAGCAGGAGGGAATACGTACTACGTAGATAATCTGAGTGGAAATGATAGTAACGGTGGTACAAGTTCAGGTAGTGCTTGGAAAACATTAACGAAGGTTAATGCTACGACCTTCGCGCCCGGAGACAAGATACTGTTCAAAGCGGGTGGTTCATGGCAGGGGCAGCTTTGGCCTAAAGGGTCAGGAGCTAGCGGTAGTCCCATCGTGATTGATATGTATGGCACCGGTAATAAGCCACTGATAACAGGTGTGAAGTCAGAGCTTTCAACTGTGCTTTTGAAGAATCAGGAGTATTGGGAGATTAATAATTTAGAAGTTACTAATCCTTCCTCGGACCCATTCACAAGAGACTGGAAGGGAGCACGTGGGGAACGGCGGGGCGTATATGTGTTAAATGAAGAAAGCGGAATCTTAAATCATATCTATATCAAAAACTTAAACATTCATGATGTTGATGGTGTGTATACAACAAGATCTGGGGGTATCATCTTTGATTCCGTCGGATCATGGACGCCAAGTGCATTTAATGATGTATTGATCGATGGCAACACATTAACAGATGTTGATGCGTACGGTATTTATATTAGTTCCAATTGTATCGTTCGTTACGGCATGGGTGATTTATGGGAATGGGTTCCTAAGCCATATGGAGCATGGACACCTTCTACGAACGTGAAAATTTCTAATAATACGGTTGTTAGAGCAGCGACTGGTGCTATTGCATGGAATGTTACAGATGGTGCCATTGTCGAACATAACACGGTCCAGGAGGCCACGTATCTTGCAACGAATGCAGCCATATGGTGGGCATATGCGGACAATAACGTTGTCCAATTTAATGAGTCCTTTGCAACACGCAATGGTTCAGAGGACGGTACAGGCTTTGATGTTGATGCAGGCAACATAGGATCTGTAGTTCAATATAATTACAGTCATGATAATGCAGGTGGATTCATGCTCTATGTCAATGATACGTATTACACGACTAATACTATCGTAAGATATAACATCAGTCAGAATGATAAAGGTCGTATTTTCAGATATAGCGGCTCGATTGATACCGTACTGAATTATAACAATTCCATTTATGTAGGGGCGGCTTCTGGTAATCCCGTCATGAGTGATTATTTCACAAAGTCCTCAGGTAGTCCGAAGAATATTAAAAACTATAATAATGTGTATTATAGCGTAGGTGACCGAGGCTGGACACTGACGGGTCAAACTTTTGATAGCAATGCTTATTATGGAGGTAAAACATTAGTTAGCAGCGATGCGCACAAGGTTACAGTGAATCCGAAGCTTGTAAGTCCCGGAAGTGGTGGAACGGGGATGAACACAGTGACTGGATATCAATTACAGAGCGATTCACCACTGATTGGCGCAGGGGTTCCTATTGCTAATAATGGTGGACGCGATTACTTCGGTAATTTGTTATACAATGGTGATCCGGACATTGGAGCATACGAATATCAAGGGACTGTACCTCCAGCGACCAACAAGACTCCTATTGTGTTCACACCGGCACCGATTACACCATTACCTAAACCACCTGGTCCTGCACCCGGAAATCTTGCCCCTCTTGCTACTATGACGGCTTCAATCGCAACCTTGTCTGGTAGTGCGATTAAGGGCTTGAACGACAGTTCCTATGACAATGCATGGTCAAGTATCGATAAGGGAGTAACCTTCCCTAATTATATCACGCTTGATTTTGGCACAAAGACTGTGACAGCCAATCAATTGAAGCTTATTACGAGATTCGGAACAGGCCAAGGGATTACGAAGCTCGATTTGGAATACTACAATGGAACCGCATGGGTTCCTCTGAAGACGGGTGTGCAGTTGGTTTGGAAATCAAGTGATACGACCAACGAAGCGCAAATTATTGATTTTAACTCGACTACGGCTACTCAGTTCCGCGTCAAAATTAACGGAGCTAATCTAAAGTGGGGTAACTTCGCTATTAATGAATTGGAGCTTTATAACAATCATTAATTTGAATTTGTCTTAGGAAATACAGAAATGCAGAAAAGGAATCTCCCAAAGATGGTTCTTTTTTTGTTAATCACTATACTAAATGATATGACTTTGAAACTGGGGGGATCGAATGAAACTACAGGCTGCAGCAAAAGCTTCAAAGTGGTTCGTCTATCAAAAAATAGTTATCGTGTTTATTGCTTTCCTTATTCCACTCATCTCTATGAACATTTGGGTCAATTACAAGGGCATGTCCTTGACCAAAAAATCAATTCTAGATTCATCTTTAGCGGGTGCTTCTTTTTACTCCAAACAGCTGGATAAAGAGATGTATTTCATTCGCAATCTACAATTACAATTTCTAAATGACAAGGATTTACAGAAGCTTAGCTTTCGAGGCAGCATGCTCGAGAATTATGAGGAGGTCCAGCTCATTGAGCAGGTGAGGGATCGGTTGACTACGTTGATGGTTTCAAGCGATTTTGTGGTCAATACGGGAGTATATGTAAACGCTGTCGATAAGACTATTTCGACGCTGACGGGTGTTACTAATACGCCAAATACAGAGTATGGCTTGATTTCGAAATTGATGAGCACTTCGCCCAAGCCTTCAATATATCGGAGTGGGGATCGCATTTTTTTCATAGAAACTGAAAATAACGGTGGTGTAATCTCCTATATAGAAATTTCTAAATTCAAGCTGCTCGAGGCCCTAACGCAAATTGCAAGATTATCTGAAGAGTCGGAAGTATTGCTCGGTAATCGTGAAGAAGGACCTATCCTATCGACTGCTGTTAATCATCAGGACACCTCTGCATTCCTTGGGTTAATTGATGAAAGCTCTAATAACACAGACATTTCTAGAATTCAAAAGTTTAATGGAACGAGTTATTTTATCATTCAGAATAATGTCAGTTCGTTGGATTTATCTCTTATTATGTACGTGAATCAGAACGAAATCACACGTCCGCTAAGTCTATTTATAACGTGGTTTTATGCATTATTCGTTATAGCCATTATTGTAATGATACTGTATTCCTTCTCACTTAATGTATTGATTCATAGGCCCCTATCTAAATTAGTGAAGGCATTTCATATGATTGAAACCGATAACCTAAATATCATGATAGAGTCGAAGACCAAGGATGAATTTCACTATTTATTTCATAGCTTTAACCGGATGGCCTCTAAATTAAAACATTCGATAGAAGAGAATTATGAACAGAAAATTACACTCCAGCACTCTCAGCTCAAGCAGTTGCAGTCTCAAATCAACCCTCATTTTTTGTATAATAGCTTTTTTAATATCTATATGATGTGCAAAGTAGGCGATTCCGAAAGCGCTGCTGAGCTCTCCCAGAAATTAAGTAGTTATTATCAGTACATCACGAGAAGTGGATCCGATGAGGTTCCTTTATATAAAGAGTATCGTCATGCGCTTGATTATTGTGAAATTCAGTGCATCCGCTTCGCCAATCGTATCCGATATGAATATGAAGAGATTCCGGATACGACCCATGTGATTTCTGTACCTCGTTTAATGATTCAACCCATTGTGGAGAACGTGTTTGAGCATGCCTTCGAAGATGGTACAGAGGAGGGGATCGTATATATGACGACCCACTGCCAAGAGGGATTTGTACGAATTACAGTAGAGGATAATGGCAATTTATTAACAGATCAGGCTATTGACCTGTTAAGGAAGAAATTGGCCATGGATTCGAAGCAAACCGAGAAGACCGGATTAATCAATGTTAATAATCGTTTGCAGTTGAAGTATGGAAAGGGAAGCGGTTTGTTTGTATCGCGCAGTACATATGGCGGTTTAAAGGTTGATCTAGTGATTATGTATGACAACAAGGAGGAGTAAGCATGTATCGACTGATGATTGTAGACGACGAGCCAGTCATTGTGAATGGTTTGGTTCACTTATTTCAAGAAAACAAGGAATTCGAATTGGATGTTTGTAAAGCGTTTTCGTCTAGTGAAGCACTTGAGATTGCGAAGCGGACTAAACTGGACATTATCGTTAGCGATATTCGTATGCCGAAGAAAAATGGACTGCAGCTCATTAATGAAATCTCCTATTATTGGCCATCCTGCCGCATTATTTTACTGACGGGATATAGTGAATTTGAATATGTCCATGAGGCACTGCGCAAAAATGTAGACAATTATATTCTGAAAACGGAAGGGATAGAACCCGTGTTCCAAGCCGTAAAACAGGCGATCGGTAAACTGGAGGAAGCAAATCGCGATAGAATCCAGCAAGAAAGAATAGAACGACAATTTCAGATTGCAGAATCTTTCTTGAAGCAAGAGTTATTTGAGAGAATGATGAATGGGGAAGAGATATACGCACTAATAACGGAGTCTCGTTATGAGGAGGTTTTTACACGCATCTCCCTTGAGCAGCCTGCCTTCTTATGTATTGGACATGTGAGTGGAGGAGACAAGCAGCAGATGAAGGAATCGCTGCTGTCGGTGCAGCGCATATTTGATAATTATATACCACCCACGATGCGATTTGAGAAGTTAATTCGTGATGACCATACCCTTGTTTGGCTGATTCAACCTGGTGAAGAGCTTCTTAGCAAATTTCAGGAAGGTGAGACTACTTCAGAGAAAACGATTCATGAGTTGGTTGTCTATATGAGAGGCATTCTAGAGCTCATTCAGAATGAAAGTGAAGAACTGCTGAATTTATGTGTATCTTTCGGCATTTCTAGGAACCTAGTGAACCAGTGGAATAGCATCCATACACAGTATAAAATGCTTCGTTCGATGATCCAGAGCAGAGCGCTATTAGGTCAGGACATGGTTATCGTAGATATTGGAAAAACAAGTGATGCTGAAGAAGCGCTTTATGCTGGCGGTAAAATGCATCAGGAAGATATGAAGAGTGTAGTTATCGAACAAATTCATCGGTATATTGATCAACATTTAGCTGGGGATGTGTCACTCACTGCGATTGCAGAGGAGGTTCATTTTAATCCCTCCTATTTATCCCGTTACTACAAACAAGCAACGGCACATAATCTCTTAGAATATATCCAATCCAAGAAGCTTGAGGGTGCCCTTCACCTGATGGAGAATACTTCGCTGAAATTAAATGAGATCGCCATGCGGGTTGGCTTTGATTCACATTCCTATTTTACTACCTTCTTTAAGAAAAAGATGGGGATCTCACCACAAGAGTACCGTAATTCTAAATAAGTAAAGAAAGTAAAAGCAATGTAAAAAACTCAAAATTGTTAGCGCTTTCTCATCCATCTAGAATGAATATAAGAAGAACAAGTTACCAGTTACTTATACAATCACAGTTTAAAAGGGGGAAAGCATTCCATATGAAAAAAATTAGACCATGGAAAATGATCTTGCTTGTATCGCTTACGCTTTCACTATTCACAGCATGTTCGAGTAAAGAACAAGACAATTCAACATCGTCAGCTACGAAAGAGGACTCAAAGAGCAATACTACACCTCCAGATCCACTTGGGAAATACCCAGAGCTCGTGACGGTAACGGAAGTGCTTGGATATAACCCACCAGAGGATCCGAGAACTCCCAAAGGGATTAAACCCGAAGAGAATGCCTACTTCAAAGATTTGAAGGAAATGATGAATATCGAAATAAAATATAAGTGGACGGTACCGTCTAGTCAATTCGAACAAAAATTTGCACTAGCTATGGCATCGAATGATCTGCCGGATATTATGGAGCTGGATCAGAAGAATTTCGAGAAGCTTAAGAAACAAGACATGCTTGCCGATCTCACGGAGGCATATGAACAATACGCTTCGCCTGCACTCAAGAAATATATGCAATCGGACGACGGGTTTGCCATGAAGACCTTTGAATCAGATGGTAAGCAATTAGGTATACCTGCCTTTGAGGATCCATTCTTGTCCGCGCAGCTATTATGGGTTCGACAAGATTGGCTTGAAAATTTGAATTTACAAGCTCCAAAAACAATGGATGAGTTAAATAAGGTAGCTGAGGCATTTGTTAAAAATGATCCAGATCAAAATGGCAAAAATGATACCTATGGTATCGCGATGCAAAAGAACTTATTTTTCTGGGGATTTGATCTAAGAGGTTTCTTTAATGGATTTGGAGCCTATCCTTCCATCGGAGATAATCAGTCCGCTTGGATTAAGAATAGTGAAGGAAAGCTAGTTCCTGGTCTGATTCAACCTGAAGTGAAGACCGCGCTTAGCATGCTGCAAACTTGGTACCAGAACGGAATTATTGATAAGGAGTTCGCTCTTAAGGATGAGAATAAGTCCGTTGAAGATTTAACAGCAGGGAAAGTAGGGATGTCCTACGGAGAATGGTGGTATCCAAACTGGCCACTTAACTTAAATGTGGATAAAGATCCAAAGGCGAAATGGATTGCTATTCAAATTCCAGGCTTAGAAGGTTCAGGTCATTCCCTGGTTCCGAAGATTCGTAGTAATAAAATCTTCGCGGTGAACAAAAAAGCGAAAAATCCTGAAGCCGCTATTAAATTGATGAACTTCTATATTGAAATGGGCAACAAAAAGTACATGGATCAAAATAAAGCGGAAAAGGGATATGTATACAACTGGTTTAATCCACGCATTTACAATCCAGCGCAAATCGAGACCATTTATACCGAAGTAAATAAGGCACTAGATGCTAAGCAGACTGAAATTACGCTCGATGATGAGAACTACAAGAACGTAGCAGATGTCTTCAAGGCGGCGAAGGACTATCTCGCGGGAGATACGAAAAGTGCAAGTAAAGGTGTAAATTGGGGGCAGTATTACAGCCGTGCGGCAAAAGATGGTGGCTGGGGTATGACGCGCAAGCTTAAAGAAAGTAAAGCATATGTTACGAATGAATTCTATGGACTTCCTACTGCATCTCAAGTCGAGAAGGGGACTCAGCTTGATAAATTGATGCAAGAGTCCTTCACCAAAATTATTATGGGTGCACCGATCAGCGAATTCGATAAATTCGTTACGAGCTGGAAGTCGCTTGGCGGAGATCAAATTACGCAAGAAGTAAATGATTGGTACAGCAAGAACGCTACGAAATAATGAGATAGCTTGATAAAGCGGGAGAGATGGATCGATTAGTCGATTTCACCTCCCGTTTTAAAATTAGTAAGAAGGGTGGGTCTCTATGAGAACGCTGAAAAAGGAGTATCTACTCCATCTGATGTTATTACCTGGTGTAATCGTCACATTGATCTACGCCTATGGACCAATGGCTGGTCTGATCATGGCGTTTCAACAATTCGAGCCTTTGTCTGGATTCTTTAAATCTAAGTTTGTCGGTCTGGACAACTTCCGTTATGTATTTAATTTACCGGATTTCAATCAGGTGCTGTGGAACACGTTAATCATCTCGATTTTAAAAATGATATTATTCCTTCTGGTTCCGCTTATTTTAGCTTTGTTACTAAACGAAGTTACGAAAAAATGGTTCTCAAGCTTTATTCAGTCGGCTATTTTCCTTCCGTTCTTCCTATCTTGGACAGTACTTGGAGGCGTTATTATAGAGTTATTTTCCCTAAGTGGTCCAGTTAATGGAATGATTACTGCATTGGGATTAGAACCCATTATGTTTATGCTGGATAATCAATGGTTTAGAGGCATTATTATCGGTACCGATGTGTGGAAAGGTATGGGCTATAACATGATCGTGATGTTGGCCGCTATTGTCGGGATTAACTCGACACTCTATGAAGCCGCAGAGGTTGACGGAGCAGGTAGATGGAAGCAGATGATTCACATTACGCTACCGGGTATGGCTCCGATTCTGATCCTGCTAGGCGTATTAAGCTTAGGTGGTATCCTGAATGCAGGCTTTGAGCAAATCCTAATTATGTATAACCCAACTGTATATGAAGGTGCAGATATTATTGATACGTTCGTCTATCGATTAGGGATGTTTAGTCAGCAGTTTGGGCCAGCAGCCGCGGTGGGGCTCTTTAAATCGGTAATCTCTTTAGTATTGGTATCCGTAACTTACTATGCTGCTTATAAATACAACAATTACCGAATATTCTAGGGATGGAGGTCGTAATGTGGTACAAAAACAATCGATTAGTAGAAAACTATTTGTCGTGTTCAATACAGTGTTATTAGCTGTAATCACAATACTCGGTATTATTCCGTTTATTCATTTATTATCGATCTCCCTGAGTTCGAATTCTGCTGCAATGGCAGGAGAAGTAAAGCTCTGGCCCGTAGGTTTTTCATGGGATGCCTATGTATATTTAGGAGAGAAGGTAGAGTTCTTCCGTTCCCTGTGGGTGTCTGTACAACGGGTAGTGCTGGGAACGATCATCAATTTGTTCCTCGTATTTATTACGGCTTTCCCGCTTTCAAAATCAAATGATCAGTTTAAATATCGCACTCCCTATGTATGGTTCTTTGCTATTACGATGTTCTTTGGGGGTGGCTTAATCCCTACTTATATTATGGTCAAGAACACAGGATTAATTGATTCCATGTGGGCCTTAATTCTTCCGGGTGCACTGAATGTATGGAATATGGTATTGATGCTTAATTTCTTCAGAAGCATTCCAAGAGAGTTGGATGAAGCAGCTACGATTGACGGCGCGGGACACTGGCGTATCCTGTGGAAAATATATTTGCCTGTATCACTGCCATCGATCGCAACCATTGGTCTCTTTACCATTGTAGGTCACTGGAATGCTTGGTTTGACGGTATTCTGTATTTGAATTCACCGGATAAATATCCGCTTCAGACTTATCTATCCACATTAATTATGTCTATGAATGCTCAGATGTCTTCGATATCGCTTGAGCAGCTGAAAGCGATGGAGAATTTGAGCGAGAAGACACTGAAGACGGCGCAGATCTTTATGGGCGCTTTACCGATTATGGTCGTCTATCCGTTCTTACAAAAGTATTTTGTTAAGGGAATGACCGTCGGCAGTGTTAAAGAATAATGCATCTTAAGAAGGGACGATGGATGATCTATGAAAAAGATTACGGTAGCGTTAATTGGCGCGGGACTACGGGGAATTAACTATTTAGAGTACGCTCTACAGCATCCACATGAGCTTGAAGTGGTAGCCGTTGCTGAGCCGGTACAAGAGCGCCGCGACAATTTTAAAGCAAAGCATTCCCTCGCGGATGAGGTATGTTATGAGAGTTGGGATGATCTGCTTAATCAACCTAGACTAGCAGATGCTGTCCTCATTTGTACGCAAGATACACAGCACTTCGAGCCAACGATGAGAGCGCTTGAGGCTGGATATCATGTGCTGCTGGAAAAGCCGATGTCTCCTAATCCAGAGGAATGTATCCTGATGGAGGAAATGGCGACTAAGGTGAACCGTGTCTTCTCCATCTGTCATGTACTGCGTTATACCCAATTTTTTTCAACAATAAAAGAACTTCTCCAGCAGGGAACCATTGGTCAACTCATGTCCATACAGCACAATGAGAATGTAGGCTACTGGCATCAAGCTCATAGCTTTGTTCGAGGAAATTGGCGCCGGAAAGATGAATCGAGCCCGATGATATTAGCGAAGTCATGTCATGACCTTGATATCCTGCTATGGCTAGCCGATGCGGAATGCGTTCGTGTATCTTCTTTTGGATCACTGACTCATTTTACGGCGCAGCAAGCACCAGAAGGAGCACCTCTTCGTTGTTTAGATGGCTGTCCAGTCGCGGATGATTGCTTATATTATGCACCCAAGCACTATTTAACGGATGATACGAATTGGCCGACATCAGCGATTAGTGATGATATGAGCTATGATGCGCGATATCAAGCACTGCTGAATGGACCTTATGGCAGATGCGTCTATCATTGTGATAATGATGTGGTTGACCATCAGGTTGTGAATTTGGAATTTGCTAATGCAGTAACGGCTGCATTTACAATGAGTGCTTTTACTAGAGATGTCAGTCGGACGATGAAGCTGATGGGCACTAAAGGCGAAATTCGCGGCGCAATGGAGAAGAATGAAATTGAAATTCTTCATTTTGGTAGTGGAAAGGTTGAGAGAATTCGCTTTGAGGATATGGGAGGTCACGTGGGCCATGGCGGTGGTGATATGGGACTATTCAAGGATTTCTTAAGGCTGGTTCGTGATGACGGCAAGAGCCAAGGTCTCACCTCGGCTGCTCATTCGGTACAAAGTCACCTAATGGCGTTTGCAGCGGAACAATCTAGAATAGACGGTAATACGATCGTGCTACAAGATTATGCTCAATCTTTTCGCCGTAGTGAAGAGGTGAAATAATGCTGGAGCCTCAACCACAGCTACAGACCTTATTATTAAGCTCATTAACGAAGGTCTTTGCGGATGAAAAGCCAATAGCACAGTCGTATACTCGTGCAAGTGCACTTTACGGGGAAACCTTCTCATTTCAAATTGCATTTACATCAGATGTACTTTTTAAGAATATAAGCATTGAAGTGAAGTCGACACTTGTTCATCATATAGGGATTAGATCTGTCGGGCTCGTCCCCTCAGAACTGCCATGCGCTTCAAATCATGATGGGGATGTGCTTCGCACAGCCCCAGGCTTATATCCAGATCCCTTATACGAGCTGGACCAACAGCCTATATCATCTATTCCTAATCAATGGCGATCGATTTGGATTCATATTGTCGTAGAGGATTGTGCTACCCCTGGTATTCATCCAATTCAGATCGTTTTTCGATCAGATGAAGGCACTGAAATAGGTATCTCTGATGTGTTTGAGCTGAATATCATTCCGGTTTCTCTACCACCACAGAAGCTCATTCATACGGAATGGTTCCATACCGATTGCATTGCAACACAGTATGGTGTGGAGGTCTTTAGTGAGGAGCACTGGTCGCTGATCGAAAAGTTTGCGGATACGATGGTTAAGCATGGCATGAATATGATTCTTACTCCATTATTCACCCCCCCTTTAGATACAGCTATAGGTGGGGAACGACCAACCGTTCAGCTTATTCAGGTTAAGGTGGAGGAAGATGGAAGCTATACATTTGGTTTTGATCGTCTGACGCGCTGGGTTGCGATGGCGAAGAAGCTGGGATTTAAATACTTCGAGTTTTCTCATTTATTCACGCAGTGGGGAGCGAAGCATGCGCCTAAAATTATGGCAGTGATTCAAGGTCAGGAGCAGCAGTTATTCGGTTGGGACACCGATGCATCTGGTGAAGCCTATCAAGGATTTCTAGATCAATTTCTGCCTCAGTTGAGCATCTATTTGAAAGAGCAGGGATTGGATCAGCAAAGCTGGTTCCATATTTCAGATGAGCCTGAACGAGAACACTTGGAATCATATAAATATGCAAGCAAGATGATTCATAAGCATTTATCTGAATATCCAATTATGGACGCATTGTCCGATTTGGAATTGTATCAACAAGGATTGGTAAAGCGGCCTATTCCACCAAATAACTGCATAGAACCATTTTTGCAGCAGGAAGTTCCAGATTTATGGACGTATTATTGCGTCGCACAGAATCAGAAGGTGTCCAATCGATTCTTCAATATGCCTTCTGCTCGAAACCGAGTAATAGGATTTCAATTGTATAAATTCGGTTTGCAAGGCTTTCTGCATTGGGGATATAACTTCTGGTATTCACAATATTCGATTCATCAGCAGCTTGATCCATTTCGGACGACGGATGCGATGCATGCGTTCCCATCAGGTGATGCCTACTTAGTATACCCTGGTAAGGACGGTCCGATTGAGTCTATTCGATTAGAAGTTCTTTATGAGGGGCTGCAAGATTTACGTGCTCTACAATTACTTGAGCAAAAGATTGGGAAAGCGCAAACGCTGGCGATTTTAGAAGAGGGCTTAATAGAACCGCTAACATTCTCTGAGTATCCGAGAGGAGACGGGGATTGGCTGTTAGCTACAAGAGAGCGAATTAATGAAGCGTTGATCCATCATTATACTTAAATACTTATTCATCTACAGCATAGATGAAACGGAGGGAATGTATGAATACATTTCAATATTCAGGAGCAGATTTTTATTACAATGATCAACCTATGCAGATACTTTCAGGTGCCATTCACTATTTCCGAACGGTACCTGAGCATTGGCAAGACCGTCTAATGAAATTAAAGTACTGTGGATTGAATACGGTTGAAACGTATATCCCATGGAATTTCCATGAGCCCAAGAAGGGGCAATTTAATTTCGAAGGTATGGCAGATCTCGTTCGATTTATCGAGCTCGCTGGTGAACTTAAACTGCACGTCATTGTTCGTCCTTCACCTTATATATGTGCAGAATGGGAATTTGGAGGCTTGCCAGCTTGGCTGCTAGAAGATTCAGATATGCGTCTTCGCTGCTACCACAAGCCGTTCCTTGATCATGTTGATGATTATTACGATGAATTACTACCACGACTAAAGCCCTTGCTATGCACGAATGGGGGACCGATTATTGCCCTGCAGATTGAGAATGAGTATGGAAGCTATGGCAATGACAAGCCGTACTTAAATCATTTGAAGCATGCCATGATTAGTCGTGGGATGGATGTTCTACTGTTCACTTCAGATGGCCCCGAAGATGCGATGCTGCAAGGTGGAATGGTTGATGGTGTACTGGCCACGGTAAACTTTGGATCACGGCCAAAGGAAGCTTTTGATAAGCTAAGAGAATATCAGCCAGATGCACCAATCATGTGTATGGAGTTCTGGAATGGTTGGTTTGACCATTGGCATGAGGAGCATCATACCCGATCTGCTAAGGATGTCGCAGAGGTATTAGATGAAATGCTGGCGATGAATGCATCCGTTAATTTCTATATGTTCCATGGAGGAACGAATTTTGGCTTTTACAATGGGGCTAATGGTCATACGGAGGATAGCTATGAACCTACGGTCACAAGTTATGACTATGATGGGCTGCTTAATGAATATGGAGAACCTACGGAGAAATATTTTGCCGTTCGAGAAGTGATCTCCAAATATATCGAACTGGAAGACTGTGAATTGCCAGCTCCGATGCTTAAGAAGGCTTATGGAAGAATAGACATGGTGGAACAGGCTTCATTAACCGATAATCTTGATCGAATATCAACACCTGTTCACTGCGCGTACCCAGAAACGATGGAGAAACTGGGGCAGGATTATGGCTTCATTCATTATCGTACGTTTATTTCAGGTCCGAGACCGAAGGACGAATTCTTCATTCAAGACTTGCATGACCGTGCCCTAGTCTACCTGAATGGTCAGCTTGCCGGGGTTATGGATCGTAGTGATGCGAGTACACGGTTAGAGTTTGAGGTACCAACGGGTGGTATGCAGGTCGATATCTTGGTCGAGAATTTAGGACGAGTTAACTATGGTCCTTACATGAGTGATCGTAAGGGAATCACCGAAGGTGTGCGTTATGGACGTCAGTTTTTATCGGGCTGGACGATGCATACGCTACCTTTAACCAACTTATCAGGTCTTAGCTTTGATACGATTTCTAATCAACAGACAGAACCAAGCTTTTATCGAGGTAAATGGATGGTCGAAGAGCTTGGGGATACGATACTCCATTTACCTGGCTGGACAAAAGGTGTCGTGTTTATTAATGGTTTTAATGTAGGACGTTACTGGAATGTGGGTCCTCAAGAGACAATGTATGTGCCTGGGCCTTTATTGAAACAAGGTGAAAATGAGATTATTATCTTTGAATTAGAAGGAACAACTGATCGGGCTGTAACCTTCTTGGATTGAAACTAAAAGGTTACGTGCAGCAAGCGACTACGTCTTTATCATATTTTCTTTGAATGGTAAGTTATCCTAAAGGCTATCCCCTAGATCTCAAAAGATCTTGAGGATAGCCTTTTTTTGCATCCCTTCAATATTTAGATTTGTAAACACAATGAAAAATCCATGTAAATTTATTGTTAAGCTTCATTTAAGGTTTGTGGTATAAGTTAGAAATTCTAGATTGCCTAGAAAAAATTTTTAACTACATAACTCTATCAATCTAACTTCACTATAGGAGGTACGCACATATGAATTGGAAGCTATCGTTTCGAAAAATCAAGAAAGTGGCTTTGTCACTTACACTAGTCGTTTCCGTTACTGGGATTGCAGGTATCGGGACAAACGCTTACGCGGCGGAGGCAGGGGTTGCACAGCCTTATGAATCCTTGTTCAAGGGAGACCGAATTATTGATGTAAAGGTGACCATTGCGGAAGAGGATATGGCTAGCATATTGAAAAGCCCACTCGAGAAGGAATATAAGAAGGCAACCGTCGAGGTGGATGGGAATAAGCTGGACAATGTAGGCTTTTCAACCAAAGGAAATCTAACACTTAAGAGTGTTGCAGGTATGACGGATTCTGATCGATATAGTTATCGATTGAAATTCAATAAATATGATAAGTCACAAACGTTACTAGGACTAGACAAAATGGTGTTAAACAACAACTACTCCGATCCATCTTATATGCGAGAGTATTTACATTATGAAGCTCTGAGAGCTATTGGAGCGGATGCTCCCTTGACTGTTTTCGTAAATTTGTACATCAATGGCAAACTGTCTGGATTCTATACGGGTGTTGAATCTGTAGATGATAGCTACCTTGAACGCAATTTTGGAGATGAGTCCAAAGATGGTGTGCTGTATGATACAGAAGAGAAAAGTTACCTGAAGGTTGAAGAAAGTGGCGAATACAAGACCATTACCAAAGATGCGGGAACAGATAAGGATAAAGTGGCATTAGGCAAATTCATTAAAGCCTTGAACGAGATGCCTTCGGGCGAGAAAGGTAATATTGAGAGTGTACTCGATGTCAATTCTGCTCTCCAATATATCGCTGCCAACGCAGTACTCGGGAATTATGATAGCTATAACGGAGACAAAGGTCACAACTTTAAGTTGTACGGAGACAAGAGTGGTAGATTCAGCGTAGTCCCTTGGGATATGAACATGTCCTTTAATGGATATAGTGGAGGGGGAAGAGGCACATCCAATTCGACAACGGAAAAAGTAAATACAAATGCTACAACGGCTTCTGTAGACGTGCCCGTGCTAGGGATTAGTATGGAAAGCGTTCCAATGATCAACAACCTGTTGAAAGTTCCTGAATACAAAACGAAGTATATGGCATACGTTAATCAACTTGTTACTTACTTAAAAGGTATCGATACACGGATTGATGGTCTTGCTAATCTCATTCGTCCGTATGTGAAAGCAGATCCAACAAAGTTCTATACGCTGGAGCAATTTGAATCCAATGTCGCGTATTCATCTAAAGAAGAAGATAAAGGACAAGGTGGATTTGGTGGGAATATGACTCCACCGAATGGAATGACTCCACCCAATGCTCCGGATGGAAATATGGCTCCACCAACGAATAATGGGGAAATGCCAACTCCACCTACTCAGGCTGGTGATCAAGCTCAAGGACCTGGCAAAGGATTTGGTCAAGGCGGACAAGGCATGGGAATGATGGCTGCGGGCTCGTTAAAGACATTTGCACTCAATAGACTTGTTAATCTAGAGGAGCAGCTAGGATTAGAGAAGACAACGTTACCTGTAGATCAAACGGTAAATCAGCCTGTAAATTCAACAGGTGGCATCCAAGTACTTCTTAAAGGCAAGGCTGTAGCATTTACAGATCAGCAACCGATAAACAAAAATGGCTCCGTACTTGTACCTGCTTCGAGTATTATGAGTGCGTTGGGTGCCAATGTAGCTTGGGACAAGAAAACTCAAACCGTCACCGCAACAAGTGGTGCTAACGTAGTTAAGCTCAAAATAGGCAGCAACGTTGCTACAGTAAACGGCAAAACAATGAAACTTCAAGCACCGGTTTCGATCGTAAATAACCGTACGATGGTTCCGGTACGACTGCTTGCGGAAGCATTTAATATGAAGGTTAGTTGGGATAAAACGACTACGACTGTGACGATTGTTAATCTGTAAAAAGAATATAAATTAAGGGACTGCTCCTCGGGGTTATATAACCTGTAAGAGCAGTCCCTTTTGTTCATAGGTTGGAACATTCAATTTGTATATTTTATGATCTCGGTTCATCGTGTAAATGAATATGACTTAGCGCAAAGGCACCCGATTTCGGATCATAGCCTACCCTTTCTTTGGATTCTTCTAAGTTTAAGCGTTTGAATCGGTTATTGGATATAGCATGGAGAATTGTAAGAGGAGGCAGGTCTTCCGTAGTGATTGCTTTTGAGATGAGATCACATAAATCCGAAGGACTGATATAAGCACTCATGTCACGTGCAGTCATCTGGTCTCCGCCTGGAATGAAATCATCATACGCCCCTATTCTTAATGCAATAGTTTGTAATCCTTCGCTATAAGCAAAATAAGAGGCGACGGATTCACCAAAACATTTACTCACCCCATAAAGATTCCTCGGCCGCGTAGGCATATTCGAATAAATTTGTGCATCAATTGGATAACCCTCGATCGTTTGAGCACTGCTAGCAAATATCACTCTTTGAACACCTTGATCCTTAGCTGCACGGAAGATATTATAAGTTCCTTTAATATTATTTTCTAGCAAGGATTCATAGAATCCCGCATCGGGTGAAGGATCTCCCGCAAGGTGAATAACGAGATCCATATGTTCACATGCCTTCTGACAGGCTTCTAAATCAGCAACATTAAGCATGAATAGCTCATGCTTTGTATTTGCATACGCGCTTAATCGAGATAGGTTAAGATCAGCTAAACGTAAAGAATATGGATGACTTAAATGATCTGTTACGGTTCGTCCTATTTTGCCGGAAGCGCCTGTAATTAGAATGTTCATGGGATCAGCTCCTTTTGGAGAAAAGTATAGCATACCCAAATTGTTTTTTTGATATGATCATATGGTCCAATGGATTGACTTCGTCCTTTTTTGGTACCGATGGTTGTATTTGTCGTGGTGAGGTTTACTGAAATCATTTGTTGACTGTGCGGTCAATAATCGGTATGATAATCCCATGAGCAGACCAAGAGAATTTGATGTCGATCTTGCATTGCACCAGTCTATGGAAGTGTTCTGGACCAAAGGATTCAAGTCAACCTCCTATGAGGATCTAACTCGAATGACGGGGGTTAAAAAGCAAAGTTTGTATTGTATATTTAACGACAAACGAGCCTTGTTCCTGAAGGCGTTAGCACACTATCGTGAACAGAGTATTGCGATACTGGAAGAGCTGGAAGCGCAGAAAATATCTCCACTGAAAAAGCTGGAGTCTTTACGCAGCTCTCTTCTAGACGATGAAGCGAAGTGCAGAGGATGCCTGATGGTAAATTCCGCACTGGAGTTCGGAACGGATGACGAGCAGGTCACCCGCGAAATAGAGCTGATGTTTGCCGAAGCCGAACATATACTAGAGAAGATCATTAACAGCGGTCAGAATCAGAAGTTGATTACGACCCTTTATTCCAGCAAAGAGCTTGCTGCTTATCTGAACAACGCAATTCTCGGCGCGAGGATACTAGAAAAATCGGGTGCATCCCGGGAAAAGATCGAGGCTGTCTTGCATATGTCTTTTGCGATGATTTCACCTTGATTTTTTTTGAATATTTCTTGACTTTGCAGTCAAGAAATATTGTAGTCAAGAACAAAGCGGCAGGCAGGCGAGCCTGTGAAATCTAAGTATTCTTGTAAAAACTAATTATTGGAGGCTATTATATTGAATTATTCTCAATCAGTAGAACCACTGTTTAAATCTTTTGAATTAGGCAATTTGAAATTATCTAATCGGATCGTAATGGCACCGATGACTCGTCAATTTTCTAAAGACGGCGTGCCAGGTGCAGATGTAGCTTCCTATTACCGCCGCAGAGCAGAGAACGGTGTGGGACTTATTGTGACAGAAGGAACGGTGATCAAACACCCGGATGCATCCAATCAGGATAACGTTCCACACTTTTATGGGGAAGCTGCATTAAACGGGTGGGCAAACGTGTTGTCTGAGGTGCATGAGGCAGGCGGACGGATTATACCACAGCTTTGGCATATGGGAGCACGAGGCCATGTAGGCGATTATTCGGAAGCTGAAATTGCCGACATTATTCAAGCCTTCGCACAGGCAGCTTCGGAGGCCAAACGCCTTGGATTTGATGGCATCGAGTTACACGGTGCGCATGGTTACTTAATCGATCAATTCTTCTGGGAGAAAACCAACCCTCGCACGGATCGTTATGGTGGTAACATGCTTGCGCGTACACGCTTTGCAGTGGAGGTCATTGAAGCCTGCCGCCAGGCAGTTGGACCTGATTTCCCGATTGTGCTACGCCTATCGCAATGGAAGAGCAGTGACTATACAGCGAAATTGGCTGAAACACCAGCACAGCTAGAGCAATTCCTTGCACCACTTGTCGATGCAGGCGTGGATATTTTCCATTGTTCCACTCGACGTTTCTGGGAACCTGAATTCGAGAGCTCTGACCTGAATTTTGCGGGATGGACCAAAAAGCTGACGGGCAAACCTACGATTACGGTTGGATCTGTTGGTCTTGATGGTGATTTTATGAGTCTTTTCACCGAAGGAAAGGGAGCTAATAACGTCGGGTTTGATGGATTGATCCAAAAACTCGAACGTGAAGAATTTGACTTGGTCGCCATAGGCCGTGCATTATTGGTTGATCCGGCTTGGGTGACCAAAATCCGCGACGGTCGGACTGACGAATTGATTCCTTTTACGTCGGAGGCAGTAAAAATACTCAATTAAGTTATGATTAACCTTAGATAAATATTGTCGGATTACAAGAACTCACAAGTATATGAAGTCGTCAAATTGACGGCTTTTTTGCTTTAAAGATGAGGATACTGTTTTCGTACATTTATTTGTATTATTTCACTGACAATGACTTTAGGAGTGACCACGATGCGTCCGCAGAAGAAGACGATGTTTTTGCTAATATTTTTAATTCTCGTATGGGGCATCAACTGGCCTTTATCGAAGTTTGCTTTGGCTTATACTCCACCTATTATTTTTGCAGGCCTAAGGGCGATCATTGGTGGAATCCTGCTTATTATTGTTGCGCTACCCAAGCTCAATAAGCTTCAGTTCCGTCGGAATTGGCCCATTTATCTTATATCGGCCATGCTAAGCATCGTTATTTATTATGGTGTACAGACGATTGGTTTGGGATATACACCTGCGGGACTTTTCTCGGCAATTGTATTTCTGCAGCCTGTATTATTGGGCCTCTTCTCCTGGTTATGGTTGGGAGAGAGTATGACGAAGATGAAGCTGTTTGGCTTGATCATAGGCTTTGCTGGAGTGGCAACTATGAGTGTAGGAGGACTTACGGGAGACATATCCACGATAGGAATTATACTGGCATTGATTACGGCCTTATCTTGGGCGATCGGAACCGTATACGTTAAGAAAATCGGTTATAAGGTTGATTCATTGTGGCTGACAGCGATGCAGGTTACAATCGGCGGTATTATTTTACTGGTTGTTGGTACAGGGATGGAGGATTGGAGTGCAGTAATCTGGAACATACCGTTTATTCTGGATACGTTGTTTATTTCTATCTTTGTTATTGCATGCGGTTGGTATGTTTATTTCAAATTAATTCATGAGGGAGAGGCGAGCAAGGTAGGTCCTATACGTTCCTTATACCTATCGTTTCGATTTTCACAAGTGTCGTGTTTCTGCATGAAGAAGTGACGATCAATTTGTTGATCGGACTGATTCTGGTTCTGGCTAGCATTTTACTCGTAAATGTGCGTTTTGTTCGAAAAAGGCCAAGTCAGAGAAAAGAACATTAATGCATGGTATTACATTACAAAAGGAACCGCGCCTAAAAACGCAGTTCCTTTTGTTTGTCTAAGTATATTTCAAACCAAGTCTCCAGCCTCAATACGGCTCAGCTTCATGGCCCTCCTGAACAGCTTTAGCCGCTGCTTGATCACCATCTTTGTTGCCAAGCGTTTTCTGAGATGATTCACCTTTAGGAGCATTCGCTAGTCCCTCTCTTAAACGGCGGCCATATTCCTCGTCTGCTTCTTCAGCTAGAGCGATCATTTTATCCTGAATTCGTTGATCTGATGGTGCAAGGTCAGCAACAAGGTTTGAAATTAACTCTGCTCTTTCCCATTCTTCAAAGTTCCTGTAGGTTTCGCCCGCTTGCTGCGTATTGTTCTCACGACGGATGGATTCACGTACTAAATTGCCTTCAATGAAAGGGGTATATTCCTTACCATATTGCTTAGCTTCTGTCAGACCGCCCAAGACGGAAGGCTCGTAATTAATATGAGGGTTCTGATCAGGCGCGCGGTCTACTTTATATTGCATTTGTCCGCCGCTCTGATTCGTGGCAACACGTTTTTTTGGTGCATTGATAGGGAGCTGTAAATAGTTTGCGCCTACCCGGTGTCGCTGCGTATCGGAATAGGAGAACGTGCGCCCTTGAAGCATTTTGTCATCGGAGAAATCGAGACCATCGACCAGTACCCCTGTACCAAATGCGACCTGCTCTACTTCGGTAAAATAATCCTCCGGATTGCGGTTCAACACCATTTTACCAACCGCTTTCCATGGGAATTTATCATTGGGCCACAATTTCGTATCATCAAGTGGGTCAAAATCCAGTTCAGGATGATCATCATCACTCATTATTTGGACAAGTAATTCCCATTCGGGGTAATCTCCACGCTCAATCGCTTGATATAAATCCTGAGTGGCATGATTGAAATTAGTGGCTTGAATTTCATTCGCTTCTGCTTGTGTTAAATTTTTGATGCCCTGTTTGGGCTCCCAGTGATATTTAATAAGAACAGCTTCTCCATCGCTATTCACCCATTTATATGTATTTACGCCAGAGCCTTGCATCATGCGATGGTTGGCTGGAATTCCCCAGGGGGAATAAACAAACGTAACCATATGGAATGATTCGGGTGAATTGGAGCAGAAATCGAAGAATCGTTCACCATCCTGAATATTTGTTATCGGATCAGGCTTGAAAGCGTGGATCATATCAGGGAACTTAATGGCATCGCGGATAAAGAAAATTTTTAAATTGTTACCTACTAAATCCCAATTGCCGTCTTCTGTATAAAATTTCACAGCAAAACCCCGCGGATCACGAAGCGTTTCAGGCGAATGGTTACCATGTATAACGGTTGAGAAACGTACAAATACGGGCGTTTGTTTACCCTTTTCTTGAAACAATTTAGCGCGTGTATATTTCGAGATAGGTTCTTCTCCAACCGCACCATAGGCCTCAAAATAACCATGTGCACCCGCACCACGGGCATGGACCACACGCTCAGGAACACGTTCACGATCGAAATGACTGATTTTCTCGATAAAATCATAATTCTCTAGCGTAACAGGGCCGCGGTTTCCTACGGTTCTGACATTTTGATTATTCGTGACAGGGTGGCCTTGTCTGTTGGTTAAGGTGTCATTATTCTCTTCATTGGTGTCGTGATTTGTTGGATCTTGTGTCACCTCTAAGACCTCCTAGGAAATGGTATACAAACGATTACTTATTTATAATTTGTCGTATTTTATATAAAATATTCCTTTTTCAAACATCATTCATAAGCTCAGTGCATAAGTATTATGGATTCTGTTGAACGAAGGAGTGATATGTAGTGAGTCTTAAGGGTTCAAAAGGTGAGGAACATATGCATATGGGACAAAATCCAATTGATCAGCCGGGCTGTATTAATCAAATGCCAGCAGTGCATTCTCAGATATATCCGATTGCGGGAATTCCGCAGCCTACTGAATATGTAACCCATTTAGACCCGGTATTCGTACAACATTTGAGTAGGCATCAAGGCCAAAGAATAGGTATCATGACTTCTGTAGGTAGAGTTGAAGGGATCAATGCAGGTGTGGCGGTAGATCATATTCAAATCAACTTAGAGGATCGATCTTTGCATATTCGAATTTCGGAGATTGTGTATTTTGAAGGTCCATTAGCATCGTATCGGTAAAATAAAATGGAGATTGTTCTTCGTTGTACAAATGATAAAGGCCACGGGGCGTTCCCGGCGGCCTTTTGTTGATGCACCTATCAATCAACTATTAATTTGCTTTTCTTTATTATTATAGCTATCGGGTAAGATTCTAAATAGCTTGATGTAGATTGCGGAGCTGATTAGAGTGACGAGTAGGATGAAGCCAAATACTTCAAGCGATGAGAGCCAGGAGGAGAGAAAAATCGTTAATGGGGCGAAGAATCGTCCGATGGAGAATTGTAGATTTGATGCCCCCATATACTGTCCTCTCGCATGGCTAGGAGCATAGTTACTGACAAAACTTTGTGTTACGGGAGCACGTGAAAGCTCGCCAATCGAAAATACAATCGTAAATGCAAATAGAAGCCAAATATTCGTGGTAAGTCCAATCATAAACATCCCTATTCCGAACAATAAAGAAGAGGTAATAAGAATGTTACGCTCGCTCCATTTTTCAAAACATTTCGTCACGGGCAGGACGCAAACAACGAATAAAAGACCATTCAGCCCCAGCATCCATCCGAAAATTTGTGGACTTGTCAGAGCGAATGACGCGTTACGGAATGCGATTAAGGTTTGCCCTGGTACATATTCTTTCACATACATGGCAAGGTACATATCCAATTGCATAAATGCTATGGAAACTAGAATTCCTGCAACAATATAAAGTGCAAAGATTGTATCTCTGAAGATAACACCATAGCTATTCCATTGTTCTTTTATCAAACCTGCCAAGTTGTAGTTTATCTTAGCGACTTTAGCAGTAGCTGGCAGCGTCTCGCGAATCATAAACAAGATTGCCATAGAATATAGCAGTGTAACGGAGGTACAAGTCCATAGAAGCTCACTTCGATAATGATAGAAAAAGATAGAGCCCAGCGCTGGACCGAAGACAGCTCCGATATTACTTCCTGTAACAAAGGTTGCGAACACCATCCGGCGGTCCTTTTCCGACGTAACATCTGCTACCATCGCTGAGCTTGCTGGAGAATATAAAGATCCTCCAAGACCTAGTCCAATATATGCGATATAATCGAGCCAGTGAGAAGAAGATAGAGCGAATATAGCAAACATGGTCGCCTGCATGAATGCTCCGAGCAGCATGGCGGGCCTTCGTCCTATACGGTCTGAGAGATAACCACCGAATAGACTTCCCACAATTCCTACTAGTGGCGGCACAGCCATTAGCATGCTGGCAATGGGTTTCCCAAACGCATCACTAAAGAATAATGTGATAAAGGGGAAATACATCCAATATAGCATGTTGAATAATGTATCTCCGATGAGTCTAATTTTCAGATTACGATCCCATGCGAACCAGCGCATTGCTTGTGATCCTCCTGTTCTCAATTTTAGCATTGCGAATGTGTAAATAAGCTTATTAGGAAAAAATGGAAGGGTTTCTAATATAGCAGAATAGGCCAATATTACAAGTCTTTTTTGAATGATATATAATAGTTGTATCAAATTTGAATCATAAACGAGGTAAAGAGAGGGCTATTCCATTGACGTTACAACAATTAAAATATGTGATAGAAGTTGCTAACCGTGGCTCGATGAACGAGGCCGCCAAGCGGCTATTTATATCTCAGCCGAGCCTTTCTAATGCGATCAAGGAGCTCGAGAAAGAAATTCGAATTACGATTTTTGAGCGAACGAATAAAGGCATCTCACTTTCTAAAGAGGGAGCAGAATTCCTAGGCTACGCCCGTCAGGTCATTGATCAATCGGAACTATTGGAGAGCCGATATCTAAATGCCAAACCTTCGCCCCAGCATTTTTCGGTATCTACGCAGCACTATGCTTTTGCCGTGAATGCATTTGTGAATTTGGTGAGTGAATATGGTCAGGAAGAATATGAATTAGCGCTCCGCGAGACGAAAACGCATGAAATCATTCAGGATGTTAAAAGCCAGCGAAGTGAAATAGGTATACTGTATCTCAATGAGTTTAACAGCAAGGTGATTAATCGATTACTGAAAGACGCCAACTTGAAATTCACAAGCTTGTTTACGGCCAAGCCCCATATTTTTATTAGTATTCATAATCCACTCGCTAAACAATCCATGGTCAAAATTGATCAGCTTCAGGATTATCCATACTTATCTTTTGAACAGGGGGAGTACAACTCCTTCCACTTCTCTGAAGAAATTCTTAGCACGTTGTCACATCCCAAAAGCATTCGTGTCAACGATCGGGCGACACTCTTCAATTTACTAATTGGACTGAACGGATATACGATTTCTACGGGTGTGTTAAGCGCAGATCTAAATGGAAATGAGATTATCCCCGTTCCTTTAGATTGTGATGAAACCATTAATATCGGATGGATTAGCCACCAGAATACGCCACTTTCGAAGCTGGGTGCAGCCTATATTGATGCTCTTCAGCTTGCAATCACCGACTAAAGGAGTCGGTGTATATTTGATATAGCTTTAAGCTATAACCAGGTATAGTTAATTGGAGTTACAGTATAGCTAAATAGATATGATATCTTTCTTATAGAAGATTAATTCAGCGACTAAGGAGATCATCAAATGAGCATACAAACAGAAAGTGCCAAACAAAGAACAGCAACACCTTATAGACATGATCATGTTGGAAGCTTCTTGCGTCCACAGGCGCTTAAAGATGCTAGAGCGAAGTTCCAAAACAACGAAATTTCAGCGGATGAGCTGCGAAATATTGAAGATCAAGAAATAAATAAGCTCGTAGAGAAACAAAAATGGGTAGGTCTGAAAGCAGTAACGGACGGAGAATTCAGACGTTCTTGGTGGCATCTTGATTTCATGTGGGGACTAGATGGCGTTGAGAAGGTAGATGTTGCGAGAGGGTACCTTTTTCAAGGAGAGGAAACTAGAGCAGAGACAGCTCGGTTAACGGGCAAAGTTGGCTTCTCACATCATCCATTTGTAGAGGATTTTAAATTCTTGAAGACAGTCGCAGGTGAGGATGTTGTCGCTCGTCAGACCATACCAGCTCCTGCACAATTCCTTGCCGAGCTTCAACGCCCAGAGAATATAGAGAGCACAAATGCTTATTATAACAATATCGATGATTTGGTTACAGATATTGCTGCTGCATACAATGCGGCTATACATGCCTTTTATGATGCGGGCTGCCGTAATGTACAATTAGATGATTGCA
Source organism: Paenibacillus pini JCM 16418 (assembly GCF_000576305.1). GTDB lineage: Bacteria > Bacillota > Bacilli > Paenibacillales > Paenibacillaceae > Paenibacillus_AQ > Paenibacillus_AQ pini. Next base: position 377,337 of record NZ_BAVZ01000001.1, read on the forward strand.
CATGGGGAATGCTTTGCGATAAGAACTATTGGCAGGCAAGACAGCAAGACGGCGTTGACGTTGCCGATATTGTGAAGCTGTATGCACGTGTGAATCAAGAGGCGATCGCTGGCTTGCCTGAGGATCTAATCATTACAACACATGTATGCAGAGGGAACTATCATTCCACTTGGGCATCGTCTGGTGGCTATGAGCCTGTAGCAGAAACTCTTTTTGGAATAGATAACATCGACGCGTACTACCTTGAATTTGATACCGACAGGGCAGGAGGCTTCGAGCCTCTAAGATTGTTAAAAGATCAGCAGGTCGTGCTTGGACTTCATTCTTCCAAAATTGGCGAGCTCGAAGACAAGCAAGAAATTATTAATCGGATCAAGGAAGCTACCAAATATGTAGATATTAATCACATTTGCCTTAGTCCACAGTGCGGATTCGCCTCTACTGAAGAAGGAAACATTCTGACTGAAGAGGAACAATGGAACAAGCTTGCTTATATTAAAGAGATCGCGGATGAGATTTGGAAATAATATAGAACAATTGTAAATGAAGCCTTTTATCGCGTGTGCGGTAAAAGGCTTTTTTTGATTTCTGAAATATACATGGCATTAAGTTTTACCGAAATACTTGTCAAAAGTGCAGAAATGTTAGTTTATTATCGGTATTCGCACCTAAGAAATCTCTTTACAATGGGATAGAAGACGGACGTCCGAATGAGTAACTTGTAAGCGCGTACATGACACCTATTACGTTAAAGGAGGAACAATGATGTATAAGAAAAAGTTAGCTCTGATGCTGTCGATGATCCTGTGTATTTCCTTCATGTCTGGTTACAAGGCGATGCCATTTCAGTTGAACAAGGCTGAGGCAGCAGCAACATTTGCTAAAGGGGCTGACGTTTCCTGGCTCTCTGAGATGGAGTCTTATAACTGGAGTTTCTATAACAGCAATGGTACGAAACAAGATCTACTTCAGATTCTAAAAGACAAAGGAATGGATTCCGTTCGCCTACGTGTATGGGTAAATCCCTCACTGAATTTTTCCAATAAGGCTGATGTCGTTAAGCAAGCCGTTCGTGCGAAAAAGATGGGCCTACGCATTATGATTGATTTCCATTACAGTGATACTTGGGCAGACCCTGGAAAGCAAGCTAAGCCTGCCGCATGGAGCAGTAAAAGCTTAGCTGAACTCAACCAAGCGGTCTATGACCACACGTATGATGTGCTAAATACCCTCAAAAGTAATGGCGTTACGGCTGAATGGGTTCAGGTTGGAAATGAGACAAATGACGGCATGCTTTGGCAGGATGGCAAAGCTTCTTCCAACATGAAAAACTTCGCTCAGTTGATTACGAGTGGATACAAAGCTGTAAAAGCAGTCAATTCCTCTTCCAAAGTTATCGTGCATCTCTCCAATGGATATGATAACTCGCTCTTCCGCTGGATGTTTGATGGGCTAAGCGCGAACGGTGCGAAGTATGATGTAATTGGCATGTCGCTTTATCCTTCACAGACGGACTGGTCAACGCTTGATACACAGGCTTTGGCGAATATGAATGATATGGTTGCTAGGTACGGGAAGGAAGTTATGGTGTGTGAAGTTGGGATGGATGTAACAGCTCCAGCACAGGCCAAGTCTTTCCTTACCGATATCATTGCGAAAACAAAATCCGTTTCGGGTGGCAAAGGGCTTGGGGTATTTTACTGGGAACCTGAGAGTTATGGTACATGGTATGAATATACCAAGGGGGCTTTTGATTCTAGTGGCAAACCGACCGCCGCACTAGATGCTTTTAAAAACTAAGTCAACATGATAGGAGGCGTCTGTAATAGAAGAAGCTACCGTACTAAGGTAGCTTCTTTTTTTAGTAACAATCGATCATTATGAAGTATAATGATGTAGGTTTTAGACATATTTAGACAAAATTCAACATGATTATCTTTCAAAACAACTTATCTTTTCTAATTTTAAATGTAAGGTGTGAGATCCGTGCCCAGATATACGCTGTTCCGCAAAATGGTTCTTTTACTTGTTATTATGCTTGTACCTATTGTGGGGCTTTACTTTTATTCTAACCGCACAAGCACGGAGGTGCTAGGAAACGAGTTAAACCAGTCGAATACGAATCAACTAAATTTTTTCCAAACTCAGGTGAATACGAATATTGAACTATTTTCACTATGGCCGACGCTTCTCATGCAAGACCCTGATATATTCGGTTTTAAAGATATTTTTCTCAGTAGTGAGTATTTCAACCTCGATATTATTAATCTAGTGAAACGGATTCAGACGAAGCTTAACATTCAAGAAAGCTCATCAAATTGGAAAACAAAGCTCTATATCTTTTCCCCATCGCTCGGACGAATGGTGTCAGATAACGATGTAGAAGCTTACGATAACAACAACGATCTAAAGAAGCGAATGAAACCAGGATGGCAGGTCGAGAAGAAGGGGGAAGGGAATAATGAATACTATGAGTTCTCCCTGATTACAGCCTATCCGTATTCGTCCTTTAATCATCCAGAGGATGCAAATCTGATTATTGAACTGAAGTTTGACAGCAGTAATATTCAGGACATGCTGGATAAATTCAAGAGCGATGGTCGAAGAGATCCGGTGTATTACAAACAGGATCTTGGCATCATATACAACCGTACCGCGGATCGATCGCTAACGAACGAAATCTTACAACAAATTAGGGAAGAACCATTAAAAGTAGTGGAGAATCGCACACTTGAGTTACATGGGCAACAATATCTAGTTAACATTGCGGCTTCGAAAACGATAGGTTGGTATCTTATCGATTATATGCCACTGAAAGATATTTTGGCACCAATCGAGAAGTCTAACCGCTTGTTTTATTTTTCTGTAGGATTGTTGCTGCTGATGAGCTGTTTAGCCGCATATATGCTATATGCCGAGGTGCAAGTGCCAATGAAGAAGCTGGTCATTGCATTTAAAAAGCTACGGAATGAGGATTATTCAGTAAGGCTTCACTCTAAAGGGAATAACGAATTTAGTTTTGTATTTCAGCGATTTAACTCGATGGTAGATCAGATTCAACAGTTATTTGAAAACGTATATATGGAGCGTATTCACGTTAGGGAGGCAAGGCTGAAGCAATTGCAATCCCAAATTAATCCGCATTTCTTTTACAATTGTTTCTCCTTTATTTCTAGCATGGCTAAGCTTGGAAACATGAAGGCTGTTGTTGCCATGTCACAAAATTTGTCTAGTTATTACCGGTATACGACAAGACAAGAACGGGATGTAGTTCCTTTATTAGAGGAGCTTGAGTTTGTAAGAAATTATTTAGAAATCCAGAAGATGCGTAAACCCCAGCTTGAATTCATCATCGATATGCCTGATGTCATGCGTAAATGGGAATTACCTCTGCTAGTTGTCCAGCCCTTAGTAGAGAACGCTGTACTGCATGGGATTGAGCCCCGTTCGGGAGCGGGAAGTATCCGAATTGTTGGCGAATTGCATAAGGACGAAATGCGGATTGTGGTGGAGGATGGAGGCAAGGGGATGATCTCAGGCGAAATGGACAAGCTTAAGCTCTCTTTGTCCCAGCCAATGAATCAAGAAATGGGATGCGGGTTATGGAATGTGCAGCAACGCATGCAGATCCGCTATGGTGAATCAGCCGGGCTTACGTTTATGCCATCTGATCTTGGTGGATTGAAGGTTGTTCTGCATTGGCCAATAGAACAGACGAGAGCACAAGGTTAAAGGGGGAAACATCATGATTGAAATTCTGTTGGTCGATGACGAATCATATGTAACAGAAAGTCTGAAGGCTACGATTCCGTGGCATGAGCTTGGTATCCAGCACGTGTATCAAGCAGATTCCGCAGAGGCGGCGTTGGCCATTTTGAATGAGCAGTCTGTAGATATCGTCGTATCAGATATTCAAATGCCAGAAATGGATGGATTAAATCTAATCGAAAACATACAGCAGAAATGGCCGCATATTCGTTGTATGGTTTTGACAGGATATTCTGATTTTAAATATGCTAAAAAGGCACTGCAGCTACATTCTTTTGATTATATTTTGAAACCTGTAGATGATGAGGAATTTATTCTAAGTCTCTCAAATGCCATTGAATCTTTGAAAGATGAATGGGAGGCATCTGATAAATATCATCAGTTGCTATATACCATGAAGTCAGATTCGAGCGTGTTAAAGGCAAGTTTAATGCATGATCTTGTTTTAGGCCGCACCTTGTCGCACAAGACGATAGCTAGTAAGCTGCAGCAGTACGAAATATCAATGGAAGTTGAGGAGTCTGCTGTAATGCTTCTGATACAGCTAGGCAGACAGTTCGCCCACCATGATCACCATTCTTTGACTCTGATCGAATATGCAGTGGGCAATATCGCTGAAGAGGTCTTTGCGGATGCCCTTCAAGTTTGGACCTGCAAAGCGCCGCATGATTGCCTTGTGATGCTAGCAACGCTAAAGCCTGAATATCGGGATCATATTGAATTGCTACCTGATTTTGAAGCGCAACGAAAGAGAAAACTTCAAGAGCTCGCTGAAAACTTCCGTAAGCAGGTGAGCAGTTACCTGAAAGGGGATATTGCCATGGTCATTACAGAGTGGTTTCTATTTCCAGACGGTGTTGCTTCAGCTTACCGAGCGGGTCTTAGTAGGTTTATGATGTCTGGTAATGATGACCCTGAATCTATTCATCATTTGGAAGATATGGAACTAAGTCATCATAATCCTGTGAAATCGATTGAGTCCCTATATAAACCACCTACGTTGATTCATCTATTGGAATCCAAACAGTGGGAAGCGGCGCAGTATAAGGTTAATGAAGTATTTGCTGATCTAGGGGGCACCAGATATTCACGTGAACACTTATATGAAGTATACCTACTAATGACGAATTCGTTCATGTATATTGCACATAAGCAAGGCCAGTTTGCTTACCAGATTGATCAATCGGGCTTTGATCTGATGTATGATCAAGGGACGATACTTTCAATCGACAGGTTAAAGGGCTGGGCAGTTGGGATGCTGGAGAAGATCCGCACGGAGCTATCTGCAAGCGACAATTATACGCGAAGTTATATTATCCATCAGGTACAAGAGCTTGTATCTAGTGATTTGGGTCAGGATACTTCTGTGAAGACGATCGCGGATAAGGTCTATTTACATCCTGTATATTTATCCAAAATTTATAAAGCCGAGACCGGTGAGAGTTTAGGAGATTATATTATCCGTATGCGTATGGAGAAAGCACTCTATTTACTGAAAAAGACGAATAAAAAAATATATGAGATTACCGCAGAGCTTGGTTACCAGAATCCGCAATATTTTAGCAAAATGTTTAAAAAGCATTATGGACTTAACCCGAATGAATTCAGGGATCAGTAATAAGGTTGCAAAAGGTGCAGAAATGTTCGGAGAATGACATAGGACCGACTAAGGCGTGCCCCTATAATTAGAGATGCAGCAACGAACGTATATAAGGGGGAGCGACATGAAGGCATATACCAAAAAAGCACTGACACTTGCGTGCAGCCTTGTGCTGATCAGCACGATATTCACTGGATGTTCCAGTTCTAAAGAAGAGACAACATCGGATTCGGGGAAGGTAACTTCAGATACATCCAAAAATGAAAACGCTTATAAAGACAAGTACGATCCTCCAGTGACGCTAACGACCGTATGGGGAGTCGACCCAGAACTAAAGTTCAAGAACGAGGAAACGATAGAGAATAACGTAGCAACGAAATGGGCTAAGGATACACTTGGAGTCGACATTAAATCACTGTGGTCGGTAACCGATACTAACAATGCCTTTGCTACCAAGCTACGACTGGCCATGTCCTCGGGTCAAGAGATGCCTGATGTTGTAACCATAGGTGATGCGAACCTCGCTCAAGATCTTATCAATTCGGGTATGTTTCAGGATGCAGGGGCATTATTCGATAAATATGCTTCTGAAGAGTGGAAGAAAGCCATGGCACAAGATCCAAATGTATGGAATCCATACACGGTAGATGGTAAAAGAATGGGTATTCCAGTGCTCGATTATGCGTATAACCATGATTACTTACTCTGGATTCGTCAAGATTGGCTGGATAAGCTGGGCCTAGCTACACCAAAAACAATGGATGAGTTAGAGACGATAATGGATGCTTTTAAAAATAAAAATCCGGACGGACTCAAGCCAGATGAAGTTATTCCACTGAGCATTGGATTTAAAACGACGATGAATACATGGATGGGCGATCCATCTTGGGTATTCGGAGCTTATGGCACTATTCCGCAGCAGTGGAATAAGAGCGCTGACGGCAAGCTTGAATACGGTTCTATCAATCCAGCCATGAAACAAGGGCTTCAGAAGCTAACGGAATGGTTCAACAAAGGATATATCCCGAAAGAAGCAGCCTTGTGGGATGAGAACAAAACTTCAGAGCCTGCGGTTGCGGGCAAAGCAGGAATTTTGCCTGGTCCTTATTGGATGAGTGGATGGCCGCTAGTGGATACCGTTAAGAATGTGAAAACAGCGGTCTGGAAGCCAATTGCGTTACCTACCGGACCGGATGGCAAAGCGGGTAGGCATGGTACGTTATTTACGAACGGTGTCACCTTGATCAAGAAGGATATAGAGCATCCTGAAGCGTTATTTACGTATCAAAATTATATGTTTAAGAACCTAGCAAACTCCCAGCCAGGTGGCGTATTCGATAACGGATTGTTTAAGGGTTACGATTACGACATGGACGCTAACGGTAAAGCGCTGCGTTATGATGATATTCCAGGCGGCTATGTGAATAGTCTACGTTATTTACTTGTACGTGACGGTGCGCGTGATCCGGGTGCACAGATGAAGGCGCTCTTGAATTTAGCTGATGGCAAGGAAGCAACTACTCGCTTGGAAAAAGAAGTGAAGTTGAACTATGGATTGCAGACTCCAGCAGCCGCGAAGGTACTGATGAGCCAAGAAGGCATTGCGTATCCGAATATGTATACAGGACCAACGACTTCAACCATGAAATCGAAAATGGATTACCTCAACAAAATTGAGAACCAGACATTTAATGAAATTATTTATGGCAAGCAGAGCATCGAAGCATTTGATAAATTCGTTGAAACTTGGAAGTCATCAGGTGGAGAACAGGTTACAACTGAAGTAAACGATTGGTATTCCAAACTAAGTAAATAGACTTTATCGTACGGAGCGGCATGCTGTAGCATGCCGCTTTTTGCGCTGCTCTAAAGTGCGTTCCGCAGGAAGGAAACACAATCAAATCATAGACTCTATAAGAGGTTGCAATAGTGCCATTTATATTGCTTTTATGAGCTACTTCTGAATTTACGTCGTTGCTATAATGACGTTACCAATGAGAAGTAAACACATCTGTAGGAGGAACACTTATGAATCACTTTAAAAGAAACTGGCCGCTGCATGTGATGATACTGCCTTCGCTGCTCTTTCTAATTATTTTCAATTATCTGCCAATGGCGGGTATTGTAATGGCTTTTCAAAATTTCAAACCATGGCTCGGATTAGCTCATTCGGAATGGGTTGGTCTGGAGAACTTCAGAACATTATTTGAGAGACAAGATAGTGTGGAGGTCATATGGAACACACTCATTATTTCTGCACTCAAAATTGTTCTTAACTTGGTTGCACCTTTCACTTTTGCATTATTCCTAAATGAGGTGCGTAAGGCATTCTTCAAGCGCTTTGTACAGACACTCGTCTATTTGCCACATTTCTTGTCTTGGGTCATTCTCGGCGGGATTTTGCTGGATGTGCTTTCAACAGATGGAGGATTCCTGAATCAGATTCTAAGCTCTTGGTTCGGTATTGAACCAATTTTTTTCCTCGGAGACAATAATTGGTTTCGATTTACAGTCATCGTATCCGATGTATGGAAAGAATTTGGATTTGGAACCATCGTATTTCTAGCAGCATTGTCCAATGTGAATCCTTCTCTATACGAGGCTGCTGAGGTTGATGGTGCATCACGATGGAAGCAAACCATTCATATAACGCTTCCTTCCATGCTTCCTATTGCAGTGGTGGTCGGTACGCTAGCACTCGGTAATATTCTAAATGCAGGCTTTGATCAGATCTTTAACCTATATAATCCACTCGTGTATCAGAAGGGCGATATTATTGATACCTTTGTTTATCGTACAGCAATTTTGAATGGGGAAATGGGACTCGGGGCTGCCATAGGATTATTCAAATCAATCATTTCCATGGTGCTCATTATCATCTCTTATCGATTGGCATACAAACTAGCAAACTACCGGATTTTCTAAGAGGGAGAGAAGATAGATGTATCATAAAACCACTGGTTATCGCATTTTCAGCATTTTCAATACAGTGATGCTACTTGGCTTATCACTTCTATGCATCGTTCCGTTGCTTCATGTACTTGCGGTGTCTTTCAGCTCGAAGTCGGCAGCTGATGCTAATATCGTAGGTCTGTGGCCCGTACATTTTTCATTAGAGGCTTATAAAAAAACGATTGATAATCCTGTATTTCTACACTCCATCTGGGTGTCAGTGAAGCGAACTGTTCTCGGTTCCGTGCTCACACTTTTACTAGCATTTCTCGCAGCTTATCCGCTGTCGAAAGAGACCAGCATATTCAAGTCCAGAAATATATATTCTTGGATATTCGTTTTTACGATGGTGTTTAGCGGTGGCTTGGTGCCATTTTATATCGTGATTCAAAAGCTGCATCTCATCAATTCTTTCTGGGTGCTGGTGCTACCTGGAGCGGTTAACGTGTATTTGACGATACTTCTCATGAATTTCTTTCGCGGCATTCCGAAGGAATTAGAGGAGGCGGCGTTTATTGATGGCGCAGGACATTTCCGCACGCTATTCTCGATCTTCCTTCCGGTTTCCCTACCAGCCATTGCAACACTTACACTTTTCAGCGTAGTGTTCCATTGGAACTCTTGGTTTGACGGATTGTTATACTTGAATAATTCTAAATCCTTTCCGCTAGCAACATTCTTACAAACGGTCATTGTCCAAAAGGATATGAGCTCCATGAGTATTGATCCGAAGGAAGTGGCCTTGCTCTCACAGAAGACAGTGAATGCGGCTCAAATTTTTATCGGTGCATTGCCTGTTCTGGTGGTGTATCCATTCTTACAAAAGTATTTCGTAAAAGGTCTCGTTGTAGGTGCGGTTAAAGAATAAAGAATAAAGTACATCCGTAGTCAGATTTGTACATTTAATATACACAATAGAAAAGAGGAACCCGATATGGTCACTTCATATCCTCCCATTAGTCCGAAGTTGAAGGGATTTATGCATGGAGCAGATTATAATCCAGATCAATGGCAGCACTCACCTGAAGTGCTGGAAGAAGACATCCGGCTCATGAAGCTAGCGAAATGCAACGTGATGGCTATAGGCATTTTTGCTTGGGCGGCATTGGAACCGGAAGAAGGCGAGTTTACCTTTGAGTGGCTTGACCGCGTGCTAGACAGTTTTGCAGAGAATGGTATCTATGCATGGCTTGCTACACCAAGCGGGGCAAGACCTGCGTGGATGTCTGCGAAGTATCCGGAGGTTCTACGTGTAGAAGAGAATCGAGTTCGTAATTTGCATGGAGGAAGGCATAATCATTGCTACTCTTCACCTGTGTATCGCGAGAAGACACATATTATGAACACAAAGCTAGCTGAGCGTTATGCAAATCACCCAGCCATCATAGGCTGGCATATTTCAAATGAATATGGTGGGGAATGTCACTGCAACTATTGTCAGAAGGCATTCCAGGAGTGGTTGAAGGATCGTTATGGCACGTTAAATGCTTTAAATAAGGCGTGGTGGACGACATTCTGGAGCCACACGTACACGAGCTGGTCGCAGATCGAATCTCCTGCCCCACATGGCGAGAAAATGGTTCATGGGCATAACTTAGACTGGAGACGATTTGTTACGGACCGGACTGTAGATTTCTGCAAGCATGAGATTGCGCCACTGCGAGCCGTTCGTCCTGAACTGCCCGTAACGACGAACATGATGGACTGGTTCGAGGGACTCGACTATCGTAAATTTGCGGATATTCTTGATGTTATTTCATGGGATGCGTATCTACATGGCATGATTTACAGCAGCCGGGTAAGCTGGCAGCATGGTTCTCATTTAATCATGATTTGTTCCGCTCCCTAAAGGGTGGTCAGCCTTTTATGCTGATGGAGAGTACGCCAAGCATGACGAATTGGCAGCCAGTTAGTAAGCTGAAGCGGCCTGGCATGCATTTGCTGTCATCATTACAGGCCGTGGCGCATGGATCAGATACTGTGCAATATTTTCAGTGGAGAAAGAGCCGTGGATCTAGCGAAAAGCTACATGGGGCCGTCGTAGATCATGTGGGAATTGAGCATACAAGGGTATTCCGCGACGTGGCGGAGCTTGGAGCGATACTAGAAGGCATTTCTCCAGTGACGGGTTCTGCAGTGCCTGCGGAGACCGCTATTATTACGGATTGGGACAATCGATGGGCGGTTAAAGATTCGCAAGGACCGCTGAACCGTGGCATTGATTATGAGGGGACTGTGATGCAGCACTACCATGCTTTTTGGAAGATGGGTGTGCCTGTAGATATTATTGGTTCGCAGGATGATCTTACCAAGTACAAACTGATTATTGCCCCTATGATGTATTTATGCTCTGAGGAGGCTGGTGCTGCGATTGAATCATTTGTTTCGAGTGGAGGAACATTTGTCACGACCTACTGGTCAGGCATCGTAAATGAGAATGACCTATGTCATCTGGGTGGATTCCCAGGTCCACTGCGACAGACGCTGGGCATTTGGTCAGAAGAAATGGATGGGCTGCATGAAGGCGAACACAATTCGTTGATATATAAGAAGGACAATGCATTGCATCTGGAAGGAAGCCATGTGCTGTATGATTTATGTGATCTCGTCCATACCGAAGGTGCTGAGGTCATTGCAGAATATGGGAATGATTTCTATAAGGGACGTCCTGCTCTAACAGTGCATACGTTTGGAAAAGGTCAAGCCTATTATTTGGCAGCACGAGCGAAGGAACCCTTTTATGATGAGTTCTATGGTAAGGTAATACAAGACGCGGGGGTACGGCGGGTATTAGATACCGAGCTACCAGATGGCGTAACAGCCCAACTGCGTACAGACGGGTTATCAGAGTATGTCTTTATCCTTAACTTTAGTGGCAAGAAGCAGCAATTGGCATTCAACACACTAGAGTATATAGATCTATTAAAAAACCAATCTGTACAAGGAAGTATCGAACTAGATCGGAATGGTGTTTGCATACTTAAACGGACTGTAAAATAATAATCTCATTGATAAGAGGCAAAGCCGCAACATGGCTTTGTCTTTTTTCAGTTCACCCAAATCTTCTGAGGTTACAATCCCTTTTCTATGAAACTGAATAGTATAAGAGATACTGATGAAGGAGTGTGTGACTGTGATAGATAATAAGGAGTATGATGCGATTATTAGTCTGGGTCACAATTGTCAGGTTGCTTCTCAGCTTAGGAGAAATCATTTGAGGAAATTCTCAGGGCCACTAGATTGGTTCAATTTCGCCAAGACGAGTGAGGTGTGCAAGGTATTACAGAATCGTTTTGAAGGATTTATGTTACTTGAGAATCTTGAAGTATATGGTAAATCTCAAAACTGTCACTACGTCCGAGATAAATCAACTACATGCCTTTCCTTCCATGATTTTAAAAATGTTACTGAAGAAGATCCACTATTTGACTACTTTATCTTCAGAGAGACTTTGGATAGAAGAATTAGACGATTCATCGATTGTTTATCTTCAAATAAGGATATTTTACTTATAAGAGCGAACGTAAATTCAACGGATTCTTTCGATATCTATCACGCAATCAAGGAAACCTACTCTAATCCAAATGTTCATTTTCTATTCGTAAATCAAAGTGATGAACAACAAATCATTGAGCAACCATCAACCTTTAAGAGCATTAACTCGCTGCAAATTCCTAGCGGTAAAACATGGGAAGGAAATTATGAAGCTTGGAAAAAGGTATTGAGCAGATTTTCACTTCGTAGATGAACTTTTTTTCGCGAAAAAGAATCTCAAGAATGAGAAGATGTCACCACGAGGCTTGAATCTATTCTACAATGATTCAGGCCCGTTGATATGCCAGTAGATTATTTGAATAAGACTCTCTGCATACTCATTTTTCCTCATAGATATGTGTATAACAATTAATGTAAGCGCTTTAAAAATTATCTTGCCAATGTAATATTCGCTTGTTATAATCCTTTTGAAAAGCTTTTCTAAAAAAAGGAAGTAACAAAATGAAACCAACAATTCGCGATGTTGCTAAGATGGCGGAAGTATCCATTAGTACAGTTTCACGTGTAATGAATGCCCCAGATCGAGTTGTAGAGAGTAAGCGAAATCGTGTGTTAGAAGCGATAGATACACTCCAGTATCAGCCTAATTCCTTTGCCCGTGGCCTGATTTACAAGAAATCGTTCACGCTGGGTCTACTAATCCCTGATATTGAGAACCTGTTCTTCGCAGGAGTTATTCGTGGTATGCAGGATGCTTGTATCAAGCTGGGTTACAGCCTTATGATTTGTAACACGGACCGTGACAAGGATCGTTTGCTATCGTATATAGATACTTTTCATGAAAAGCAGGTCGATGGTGTCGTCTTTGCAAGTGATATCCTTTACCCTGAATATTATGAGAAGCTAGTAGGCTGCCGCATACCGTTTGTACTCGTATCCACACATTCTGACGAATATGATATACCTTGTGTTGAGATTGATGATGAGATGGCTGCATATGATGCAGTTAAATTCTTGATTGAACTTGGACATAAGGAACTGGGTATGATTGGTTTCAATCATGCAGATTCTGTCTCAGGACCTCCGAGATCCAGAGGGTTTGTGAGAGCTGTAAAGGAATTTGGACTAGATCATAACATTCAGAATATTGCTTATGCTAGTCATCGTTTTGAGCATGCTTATCAAGCGGCACATGAATTATTTACAGATCATCCGAATTTAACAGCTATTTTCTGTGTATCAGATGAATTTGCGATGGGTGTAATCTCCTATCTGAAGGATCGGAACATTCTTGTTCCAGGTCAAGTGTCGGTAGTAGGATTTGATAATCTTCGCATGTCGAGTATGTTTGTACCGAAGTTAACAACGGTCGCGCAGCCTATGTATGAATTAGGGCAGCGTGCCGCAGAGAAACTGCATGAGCTTTTAACAACAGGAATGGTTCAAATCTCTAAGGAGAAGATGGATCACAAATTAATAATAAGAGAGTCTTCGCGCGAAAAGTAAAATATTTATAAGCGCGCTTATTCTGAAAGCTTTCAGATTCATAAAATATAGGAGATGGCGAAAAATATTCGTTCCTCTAGTATCTTATGTAAGCGCTTTATTTAATGGGGTTTAATACGTATGTTCAATAGCTTTACAAGGGGGTGATCTACCGTATCCGCTTTGGGTAACTCAGATTGTTAGGTGTCATATTTACTAAAACGATTAAAGGGGATGTACGACAAGATGAAAAAAACGATTGGGTCCAAATGGTCATTGCTGATGGTACTCTGCTTATCTTTCACAATGACACTGAGCGCATGTGGTAGTGGCAGTAAGGCAGGGCCAACAACAGAGGAGCCTAAGACACCAACAACTACAAATACGACACCAACCGATGATGCTGGCTCTCCACTCGATAAAGCATTGAAGGGTGAATATAAAGGTAAAAAAGTTACTATGTTTGGACCATTCGTTGATGCCGATCAGAAGAAATTCGAAGCAAGCATTAAGGATTTCGAAGAAAAAACAGGAATCGACATTCAGTATGAAGGTTCCAAAGAATTTGAAGCTACTATTAATATTCGTGTTGATGGAGGAAGCGCACCGGATATCGCTGATTTCCCGCAGCCAGGTCTGTTAGCATCCATCGCTAAAACGGGTAAAGTGGTGGATCTAACCAAAGTCTTGGATCAAGACAAATTGAAGAAGAATTACAACCAAAGCTGGCTTGATATGTCCACCATGGACGGTAAAGACGGCAAAATCATGGCGGGGATTTGGAATCGGAGTAATGTGAAGAGCTTAGTTTGGTATCCGAAGAAGCAATTTGAGGATGCTGGTTATAAAGTTCCACAAACGTGGGATGAAATGATGGCTCTTACCGAACAAATTGCTAAGGATGGAGATCCTGCTTGGACCATTGGTATTGAAAGTGGTGCAGCAACTGGCTGGCCCGCAACGGACTGGGTAGAAAATATTATGCTACGCACGACTACCCCAGAGAATTATGACAAGTGGGTAAAAGGCGATCTTCCATTTACTTCTCCAGAAGTGAAACATGCCGTTGAAGTCATGTCTAAAATATGGATGAACAAAGATTATGTTTACGGCGGTAACAAATCAATTGTGACTACAGCATTTGGAGATGCACCTAAGCCAATGTTCGAGAATCCTCCAAAAGCATGGTTCAATCTGCAAGGTAACTTTATTACAAGCTTCTTCCCTGCAACAGCTAAAGTCGATCAGGATTATGACTGGTTCTATCTGCCACCGATTGACTCACAGTATGGTAAACCCGTACTTGTAGCAGGCGATATTTATGCCATGTTTAATGACCGCCCTGAAGTTCGTGCAGTGATGGACTTCTTCACAACAGGTGAATCAATCAAATCATGGGTTCAATCGGGCGGGGTTATCGCACCTATGAATGATGCATCGCTTGATTGGTATACATCTGAATCAGATAAACGTATGGCGAAGCTGGTTCAAGATGCGACAACGCTTCGTTTTGACGGTTCCGACCTCATGCCGGGTAAAGTAGGCGCTGGTACGTTCTGGAAAGGTATGACCGATTATGTGAGTGGTACAGCCACACTTGATAAAGCATTGGAATACATTCAGTCAGGCTGGAAGAACTAAGTAAAGCTTATCAAGCAATAAGCTCAAGAATTCGTAAAGGTTTATGTTTTAAAAAGAGAGGCAGCGGGATGTCAAGCACGTCTGTCTCTCTTTTCATATTCGCAAAACCAAGTTAAAGCTTACGAAGATCGTTTTGCTTCGCAAAACAAAAGCTAATGCTTACGAAGATCGTTTTGCTTCGCAAAACAAAAGCTAATGCTTACGAAGATAGTTTTGCTTCGCAAAACTTTAAGGAGGTTCTCTATGAGCGCACAAGCTAAGCAAAAAATCAGCTTGAAGGCGATTTTGTTATCACTCGTGGTGCTCGTTGCCAACATTTTTATGAATGGACTGATTTTCTGGTTTTTCCGGGACTCGACCTTAAACCCACTGCTTACTGCCATCCTTGCGGTGATATGGGGAGTGGCTGGTGTATACCTCATTTATTATTCGTTATCTTGGGCAGCTGAACAGTTTCCTGATTATATCCGCAAATATGCGTTACCCTATGTTTTTATAGGCCCGGCGGTAATCATTTTAGGATGGTTACTGATATTACCGGCATTACGCACGTTATACTTAAGTTTTTTCAATGCTTCATCCGAAGAATTTGTTGGGCTAGGTAACTATGCGGCGATCTTTAGCGATCATTTATTAGCAACTGCGCTCCGTAATAATCTGCTTTGGGTATTTATTGGCACTTTTGCGTGTGTCGCATTTGGCCTGCTCATTGCAATTCTAGCTGATCGAAGTAGTTATGAGAAAATCGCTAAATCCATCATTTTTATGCCGATGGCAATCTCATTCGTAGCGGCAGGTGTGATTTGGAAGTTTGTTTACTATTACCAACCGGGTGATCAGCAAATTGGGCTTTTAAACGCTATCGTTGTCTTTTTTGGAGGAGAACCTCAAGCCTGGGTGAGTATGCTTCAGCCGTGGAATAACTTTTTCCTCATTGTCATTCTAATCTGGATGCAGACTGGTTTTGCTATGGTCATCTTCTCTGCGGCTATCAAGGGTGTTCCTGAAGATATTTTGGAAGCCGCTCGTAGATGGAGCCAATGAAGTTAGAATATTCTTCAAAATTATGATTCCGTTTATATCGATGACGATTCTTACGGTATCCACGACGATTATCGTCTTTACGCTGAAAATATTTGACGTCGTCATGGTCATGACGGGTGGTCAATATGATACCGAGGTGGTTGCTACACAGTTCTACCGGCAGTTCTTTATGTACCGTAACTTTGGCTATGGATCGACGCTCGCAATCGTCCTACTCATTGCGGTTCTGCCTGTGATTATCATTAATTTGCGTCAATTCCGCAAGCAGGGAGGATTCTAAATGGTAGGAAAAAAGAAGAAAAAAGGCAGTAAATTAGTGGTTAATATTGTACTTGGCGTGATTTGTTTTATATGGCTGCTTCCCACATTAGGGCTGCTCATTTCGTCCTTCAGACCTGCGACAGATATTTTGCAAAGCGGATGGTGGAAGGTGCTGCCTCATCAGGAATGGAAAGCAGGAGATACGATCCATCTATCCAAGGATGTTGATCTGCGGAAGCCGATTGATGTTGAAGGCAAAACATATAGCGACGATCAGCTAAAGAACGGTGTCATGGCAGATGGGAGCCGCTTGATCTGGGAGAACCGCAGAGCACGTGATATAAGTGTGCAAGAACAGGGCTGGGTGACCAGCACCAAGCTGACGACCGAGAACTATCTCAACGTTATTACTGGAAAAGAGTATACAATCAAAAACGCTGATGGCAGCGAAACGGTTGAAAAGGGTACCGGCTTGTCGCAGGCATTCTGGAATACACTGACGATTGCTGTTCCCGCTACTGTGATTCCAGTACTTATCGCCTCCTTCGCGGCATATGCATTTGCTTGGCTACGGTTTCCAGGGCGCAAAACATTATTTGTCCTCATTATTGCTATGCTGGTTATTCCGATTCAGGTCGCACTCATCCCAGTGTTAAAGGATTATACTTCACTAGGATTAAATGGAAGCTATTTAGGGATATGGCTTGCTCACACAGCATTTGGTCTGCCCTTGGTTACCTATTTTATGTATAACTTCATTAGTCAGCTACCCAAAGATTTGTTTGAGTCGGCATTTATTGATGGTGCGAGCCACTTTAATATTTTCAGTAAATTAATTTTGCCTTTGTCTGTTCCTGCGCTAGCATCCATTGGCATTTTCCAATTCCTATGGGTATGGAATGATTATTTAGTGTCACTTATTTTTATCGGAAACCAACCAAACGTACAGGTCATGTCGATGAAAATTGCCGATCTCGTTGGTTCGCGTGGTAATGATTGGCACTTACTCACCTCGGCAGCGTTTATCTCCATGTTGATGCCACTGGCTATCTTCTTCTTACTGCAAAAGTATTTTGTGAGAGGCTTGATGGGCGGTTCAGTGAAGGGCTAAACAGATTACAGTTCTCTAAACTAATAATAGAAGCATTCTGCTACAGGAGGAACATCGAGCCATGAAAATGAAATTGAAAGAACGTCCTGAGGCGTTATATCCTTACCAGTCATGGATGCTGAGCGAGGATGCTTACGATGATAAGAATAATCAGCGAAGTGAAAGTGTATTCGCCGTGGGCAATGGATATATTGGCATTCGTGGTCATTTTGAGGAAGGCTTTCATGGAGTTCAGGGAACATCGGTTACAGGCCACTATCTGAATGGATTTTATGACTCGGAATCTATTGTTTATCCTGAAGGTGCATACGGGTATCCTTCACGGAATCATGCGATGCTGAATGTACCTAATGCGACGATTATTGAACTAAATGTAGAAGGACATCCTTTTCACTTAAATCATGGCAGGGTCATTTCTTTCAAAAGAGAGCTTGATATGAGGAAGGGCATCTTGTTTCGGCAGATTGAATGGGAGGCTCCATCAGGACAGCGAGTCATGCTGAAAATTCGGCGTATGGTTGCCCTTCAACATAAACATTTAGCTATCGTAGATTATGAAGTGCAGTCACTTAATTTTAGTGGCAATATTACTATTACTTCGTCGATCGATGGTGAGATTAAGGGAGCTGAGGCGACCGATGATCCCCGCCTTGGAGCAGGGTTTAAGGAGCCTAGTCTACTGTTAGAAGAGATAGAACACGGTGAAGTATTTTCAGCAATCAAACAACGTACACGACATAGCGGATTTGCACTTCTCACAGCGATGAAGCATCAAGTTCAATCTCAGTCGGAAATCAAAGTGGCTGAGAAAATCGAAGATCAGCTTATTTCGCATGAATTTACGGGTTTGTTACAAAAAGGGGAATCTGTGTCTCTTACGAAATACATTTCGTATTATACGTCGAAGGATACACCAGAAGATGAACTTTATACACGGACTGGGGAAACATTGCTAATGGCCACGGATGCTGGCTTTGACGTACTAGCTGAAGAGCAAAGACGTTATCTAGAAGGCTTCTGGAGCCATGCAGATGTTGAAATTAACGGTGACCTTGCGATGCAGCAAGGCATTCGCTTTAATGCTTTTCAGTTGCTGCAATCGGTCGGACGTGATGGAATAACGAATATCGGAGCCAAAGGCTTAACGGGAGAAGGATACGAAGGACACTATTTCTGGGACACAGAAATGTACATGCTACCGTTCTTTACCTACACACAACCGGAAATTAGTCGTTCTCTACTTGAATTCCGTTATTCTACACTGGGCAAGGCACGGGAGCGAGCTGCCACCATGTCGCAGAAGGGGGCATTATATCCTTGGCGTACGATTGATGGGGAGGAGAACTCAGCTTACTTCCCAGCAGGCACAGCTCAGGTCCATATTAACGCAGATATTGCATATGGCATAAAGCAGTATGTAACCGCTTCGGGTGATGATGAATTTCTAGTTACTAAAGGCGCAGAGATTCTGTTCGAGACATCTCGATTCTGGGCAGATATGGGAC
The DNA here is from genome assembly GCF_000576305.1 of Paenibacillus pini JCM 16418. Taxonomy (GTDB): domain Bacteria; phylum Bacillota; class Bacilli; order Paenibacillales; family Paenibacillaceae; genus Paenibacillus_AQ; species Paenibacillus_AQ pini. Next base: position 396,199 of record NZ_BAVZ01000001.1, read on the forward strand.
ACTTTAATCCAATGCGTGATGGTGCATTCTGTATTGATGCTGTGACGGGACCAGATGAATATACCGCCATTGTGAACAATAACACCTATACCAATTTAATGGTGAAGGACCAGCTTCAATATGCATATGAAACGACTAAATTACTTCGTCAGAATTACCCGCAGCAATATGAACAGTTGCAGCAGCGAATGGGACTGACGATTGCAGAAGTGGACGGATGGATGGAAGCTGCAAATCGGATGTTTATTCCATATGATGCGAATCTTGGAATCTATGCGCAGGATGATACGTTTCTTAGTAAAAAGAAATGGGATTTCGAACATACGCCGCCGGATAAATATCCGCTGCTGCTCCATTATCATCCGCTGGTGATCTATCGTCATCAGGTACTAAAGCAAGCTGATCTTGTGATGGTTTTATTTTTACTTGGAGATCAGTTTACATTAGAAGAGAAAATCCGAAACTATCAATATTATGAACCGCTGACTACGCATGATTCTTCTTTGTCTCCATGTATTCATAGTATCATTTCGGCAGAGATTGGTGATTTAGAAGCAGCGTATGCATATTTTGACCGTACCGTTCGCATGGATTTAGATGATATCAACGACAATGCAAAGGATGGACTGCATACAGCTGCTATGGCGGGTTCGTGGATGTCCATTGTAAATGGATTTGGTGGTATGCGCTTATATGATGGGATGTTATGCTTCAATCCTACATTGCCTGAACATTGGGAAAGCTATCGCTTCAATATTATGAATAAGGGTCAGCAAATCGATATCTTTGTTGAGGCAGGAAGCGTGGTATACACACTGCTTAATGGAGATCTACTAACGATTAATCACAAAGGTATTCCAGTAAAATTATTGCTGCGGCAGCCTGTTCGCTTATAAAAAAGAGCCTTGATCTTCGGATCAAGGCTTTTTTGTAATGTTCTGCTGTATTTGATCTTGTACAAATTGTTTGAAGCGTTCCTTAAGCGGGGAGAAGGATTGGTCAGCGGGAAAAGCAAGAACGGTCTTAAACTGCGCACCCGCGCGGTCGGGAATTGGCAGTGAGTAAAGTGTACCGCTTGAGAGTTCGCGCTCAATACCGGATGCAGCGAAGAAGGAAATATACTCTCCTGTTTGTACCATCAGTTTCACGGCCTCTGGAGAGTCGAGTACCATGCGTTCCCACAGGTGGATATGATTCTGAATCGCATAGGTGCGGGTGAAATCCTTAATGAAGGAACCCGGGCTATGCTGTATAAAGAAATGCTGAGCAATAAGCTGTGGAGTTAACGCCTTGAGATTGGAAAAGGTATGCCCTTTTCCGAAAATAACCATCAGTTCATCTTTCCAGAGCAGCTCTTCCGTTATTGTATTTGCAGCAGAGTCCTGCGTACTGTAAAAGGCAAAATCGACATCATGATTATACAGCATCTCTTGGATCTGACGGGTTGGTTTGACGGTCATATGTACCTGAACGCCTGGGTACTGGCTGCAAAACTGGCTGATGATATCGGGTAGACGGTACGTCCCTGTCATACAATCTGCACCGATACTGAGAATACCCTTATTCAGATCGGTATAGTCCTGAACCGCCTTTTTGGCTTCAACCGCCATGTTCGTCATTTTGAGCGCATAAGGATATAATGCTTTACCTGCATCGGTTAATAAGATTCGTCCACGTTTGGATTCAAACAACGATATTCCCATTTCCTCTTCTAAACTCTTCATATGAAAAGTAACGGTAGGTTGCTTCATCTGCAACTCTTTCGCTACATCGGTGACCTTCTTATACTTCTCAATGTAAACGAGAACGGATAATTTTAACAAATTCAAGCATAATTCCTCCATTTTTAAACATTTATACTCATATTATAGAATTATTCTATAGTTATATAAATAAAATATTACGATATTTGTTTTTATTTTTACATAACTTACGTTTTGAAATAATGATAGAGAACTACAATGAAGTTGTCAGTAACTTAGTAGAGTTGCTACGACAAACACAGAATAGGGGGAAACATTAAATTATGAAATTCAAGAAACCGTTACTTATGTTTTGTACGTTGGCACTGGTGGCTATGCTTGCAGCTTGTGGAAATAAAGACGAGGGTTCCCAAGGAAGCACATCCGGGACTAATAATGATACAGCAGCACTGAGTGGATCTGTTCTAGCCGTAGGTTCAACAGCACTGCAGCCATTGGTTGAACAAGTTGCCCAAAAATTCATGGCAGACCCTAAATATTCAAAAATTCAGGTTCAGGTTCAAGGCGGAGGTAGTGGTACTGGATTAACTCAAGTTGCTGGTGGTCAAGCGGCAATTGGTAACTCCGATGTATTCGCTGAAGAGAAACTGAAAGATGCAGATGCAGACAAAGCAAAAGATTTGATCGACCATCAGGTAGCGGTAGTAGGTATTGCTGCGGTTACGAACCCTGATGTAGGTGTTGATTCCTTAACGAAACAACAATTGATCGATATTTTCTCTGGTAAAGTAAAGAACTGGAAAGAGGTAGGCGGTAAAGATCAAGCGATCGTCATCGTTAACCGTCCAGCTAGCTCGGGTACTCGCAAAACTTTCGAGAAATATGCACTAGGTACTTCCACTGAAGATATTAAAGGTTCAATCCAAGAAGAATCATCAGGTACAGTGAAGAAGATTGTCGCTGAGAATCCAGGAGCGATCGGTTACCTTGCCCTGTCTTACCTAGATGACAAAGTGAAAACTGTTAAATATGATGGCGTTGAAGCTACTGTAGATAACGTTAAGTCTGGTGACTACCCAGTTTGGCATATGAGCATATGTACACGAAGGGCGAGCCTAAACCAGAAGTTAAAGCATTCCTTGATTACATGGCTTCCGATGAAGTACAAAAAGGTGACGTAGTCGAATTAGGTTACATCCCAGCTTCAGAGATGAAAGTTAAACGCGATAAAGACGGTAACATTACGAAATAATGACAACTAAGATAGATGGACCAAAATCGCTTTGCTACTGAATAGGACCAAGAGAGGCGGAGGAGTATTCTGCCTCTATTTTCACTTTAGAAAGAAGGACAATGATGAAAGCGATGAAAGAAGGGCATGTCCAGATTGAACGTAGTCGTTCAGGGAAATTTCAAAAACATCATATGGAAGATCTGATAGGGCGCAGTTATACCATGCTTTGTGTGGGTCTGTTGATCCTCATCATAGTATCCATTATATATTTTGTTGCCTCCAAAGGACTGGCCACCTTTATACAAGACGGGGTGAGCTTAGGAGATTTCTTGTTTGGCAGTAAATGGGATCCTGAAGGTAGTCAGGGTACACCCGTATTCGGCGTCTTGCCATTCATCTTCGGCTCATTTGCTACATCCTTGCTAGCTGCTTTGATTGCGAGTCCTCTAAGTATTTGTGCCTCGTTATTCATGACAGAGATTGTACCGAGCTGGGGTAAAAAGCTATTAATGCCGGTAATTGAATTGTTAGCTGGTATTCCATCTGTTGTATATGGGTTTGTCGGATTAACAGTCGTTGTCCCTTTCCTAAGAGATACGTTTCCAGGCCAAGGCATCGGTATCGCCGCGGGTGCGATCGTGCTTTCAATTATGATACTACCGACGATTACAAGTATAGCTACAGATGCATTGTCTGCACTTCCACGTGGGCTTAAGGAATCTTCATTCGCTTTAGGAGCTACTCGCTGGCAGACGATTTCCAAAGTCATTCTCCCAACCGTTATGCCTGCAGTACTGACGGGTGTTGTGCTAGGTATGGCGCGTGCCTTCGGCGAAGCGCTTGCCGTACAAATGGTCATCGGTAACGCACCTCATATTCCGCGGTCGCTGTTTGAATCAACATCGACATTAACCAGTGCCATTACACTCGATATGGGAAATACCGTCATGGGATCGGTGCACAGTAATGCCCTTTGGAGTATGGCGCTCGCACTAATGTTTATGACATTCGTCTTTGTGCTTATTGTAAGGGTCTTGGAAAGGAGAAACCGGATATGAAGGCTAAAACGATAGATAAAATTGCAACAACCATCATTGTAGTGTTTTCATTATTGATTGTGGCTGTCCTTGTGGGACTGCTTGCATTCATTCTTGTCCGGGGACTTAGTCATGTGAATTGGTCATTTCTTACTTCAGTTCCGCAGACGATTAAAGCTGGCGGAGGGATTGGACCTCAGCTATTCAACTCATTGTTCTTATTAGTATTAACGCTTATTATTACCATTCCATTGGGTTTAGGCGCTGGTATTTATATGGCAGAGTATGCTAAGCCAGGTAGATTTACAGATGCGGTTCGTCTGGTAGTCGAAGTATTATCTTCCTTTCCATCGATCGTAGTCGGATTGTTCGGCCTCTTACTTATCGTAAATACGTTTGGTTTCGGATTTTCCTTGTTCTCAGGTGCTTTGGTACTCACCATTTTCAATCTACCACTGATTGTCCGCATTACAGAACAAGCATTTCGTAGTGTGCCCAAAGAGCAGAAGGAAGCGGGTCTTGCACTCGGATTATCGAAGTGGAAAATTATTACTTCCGTGTTGTTCCCAGTAGCCATTCCAAGCATTGTTACAGGTACGGTACTCGCCTCAGGTCGCGTATTTGGGGAAGCAGCTGCGCTACTGTTCACTGCAGGTATGTCTACGCCACGGCTTGATTTTAGCGATTGGAATCCGTTAAGCCCAACATCGCCGATTAATCCATTCCGCCCGGCAGAAACCCTTGCTGTGCATATTTGGAAAATTAACAGTGAAGGCCTTGCGCCAGATGCTGCGGAAATTGCTGCGGGTGCATCGGCAGTATTGGTCATACTCGTATTGATATTTAATCTTTTTGCAAGATGGTTTGGAAATGTACTGTATAAGGCGTTAACGGCGTCTAAACGAACGGGATAGGGGGACTGAAGATGGAAAGTACATTTCGCACGGAAAATCTCAGTGTATTTTATGGAAAATATGAAGCTGTAAAGAACATTAGCTTGGACTTTCCCGATCAAAGCGTTACGGCTCTGATCGGTCCTTCCGGATGCGGGAAGTCAACCTTTCTGCGCTCCTTAAATCGGATGAATGATGAAATCTCGCAAGCAACCATTAAAGGCAAGATTTGGATTGAAGGTCAAGATATTAACGCTCCTGATACGGACGTAATCAAGCTGCGGCAGAAGATTGGGATGGTATGGCAGAAGCCAAATCCGTTCTATAAATCTATTTATGAGAATATTGCCTTTGGTCCGAAATACCATGGCATTAAGAATAAGAGTATGCTCGATGAAATTGTAGAGTCTAGTTTACGTAAAGCTGCATTATGGGACGAAGTAAAAGATCGCCTGAAGCAGTCGGCATTATCACTTTCTGGTGGGCAACAGCAGAGGCTATGTATCGCACGGGCGCTATCGGTTAATCCAGGGATTCTACTCTTAGACGAACCCGCATCGGCACTCGATCCAGTCTCCACTTCCAAGGTAGAAGAGCTGATCATTGAACTGAAGCGTGAACTTAGCATAGTAATTGTGACCCACAATATGCAGCAGGCTGCGCGTATTTCGGATTACACTGCATACTTCTATCTAGGTACCTTGATGGAGCATGGAGATACGGAGCTTATATTTACGAATCCAGTGAATGCCACGACGCAGGAGTATATTTCAGGTCGCTTCGGCTGAGTCGTAACCAACTTAGATAAAGGCATTATGACAAAAGGCTCCTGCAAGCGCAGAAGCCTTTTAAGCATATATTCTCATAAGCATATATTCATAAGTTAACAAACAGTCATTATTTATTTAACAATCATGACAGGACAGTGTGCATGCTGCACAACACTGTGACTAACACTGCCAATAAACATTTCAGACATTAAGCCAAGTCCGCGACTGCCCATGATAATAAGATCTGCATTCATCTCTTGGGCCTGCCCGCAAATGACCTTAGCGGGGTCGCCATTCTTACTGGTCGAGGTATAATCAATACCCGTGGTAAGGAGCCTACTTTTCGCTTCTACCACAACCTCCTGATCTTCCTCTTGCACATATTCTTCTAAATCCACGCCTACAGGAGGCTCGTTCATTGCGATGGTTGGATTCACATGCAGAATAGCGAGTTGAATTTTGGTTTTGGAATTTTGGCATAATGTAATAGCTTCATTTAAAGCTCGCTCCGCGTGAACCGAGCCATCGATTGGAACCAAGATGCAATGATACATAATCTATCCCTCCATTATTCTTAATGCTGAACCCCAGCCTCATCAATATGCGTAAGGTGACGACGTCTTACAACCATCGTTACAATGCCAAGGAATACCATCAATGCCCCAAAATAAAATGGGGTTTCTGGGTAGTACCATTCCGACAGTTTACCAGCAAGCCATGGAGAAAGAGCACCTCCAAGGAACCGAAGAAAGCTGTAAGCAGCAGAAGCAATAGAGCGCTCAACAGGAGCGGCCTGCATAACTGCTGTCGTAATCAGTGTGTTGTTAATCCCTAAGAATATCCCAGCTACAATAACACAGATGATAACTGTTTTAGGTGAATGATTCACAGTACCGATACCCATTATAATTAAATCAATGGTAAAGAAGGCAAGCATCATAGAGATGGATGATACAGTTGTCATTCGCTTCTGTAATCTTGGTGCAATGAATACGGAAGTGATTGCAAGCAGCATCCCCCATCCAAAGAATACATAACCCAATCCGTGCTCATCGAGGTTCATAACATAAGGCGAATAGGCCATGAGTGTAAAGAAACCAAAGTTATACAAGAGTGCAGTTATACCAAGTGTAAGCAGAGCCGGATATTTCAGTGCTTTGAATGGATCTGCAAGGGTACTACGGACTTTAGGCTTAGGTATGCTTGGTAACATAAAGATAATAAGTATAAAAGCAAGTGCCATCAGGACACCCACTCCGAAGAATGGACCGCGCCATGAGATAGAACCAAGTTCTCCTCCAAGCAGTGGACCTACAGAAATACCTACGCCAAGTGCTGCTTCATACAGAATAATCGCTTTGGCAGTACCGGCAGTTGAAAGTCCTACGATAGCTGATAGGGCAGTGGCAATAAATAAGGCATTACCTAATCCCCAGCCTCCACGGAATCCAACAATTTGTCCAATACTTCCAGATAACCCACCCAGAACAGAAAAGATAACGATGAGTGAGATACCTGTTAATAAGGTTTTCTTAACGCCGATGCGGCTGGATATCACACCCGTAATGAGCATGGCAACGCCAGTTACGGCATTATAACTCGTGAAGAGAAGCGATACCTGACTCTTCGAGGCATGGAGCTGCTCGGCAATAGCAGGAAGGATCGGATCAACAAGTCCGAGTCCCATAAAAGAAATAATTGAAGCAAACACAATTGCCCATACCGCTTTTGGCTGGGAGAAAAAACCGGCTCGTGCCTCAATTTCATTTGTTGTCTTAGCGTATGATTTGGACAAGTATAGGACCTCCGTAACGTTTGTGGTTAATAGAACATAAATAAAGCCATATAACGGCAAAATTTATTGTAATACTATTTAACGTTAACGTCAACGTTAACTTTATATTTAAATATACTTTTTTATATGATGTCAAAAAGAAAGAGCATGCTCTCGCAGGCTCTAATTTACTCGGTATAAGGCGCTCCTTTGGAATTTATCCATATGCTAGCACTGACGCCTATAGCAGCACCAATCAGCCCTCCAGCGCCTACAACAAGCATAAGCATGCTAGGCTCGAGGCTCATTAAGAATGATATCCCGCTCCCCAGGGTTGTTCCTCCAAGGATTCCTAGCGCAAACCCAATGTCTTTACCAAACTGCATCTCAGTAGCCCCATTTCTTTGATGATTCTTGTTTATTATGGTTGAGATATATGTATTTTATGAGAATGCATAATAAAAAGCTTCGCCGACCCGTATTTGAACCGGTCGACAAAGCTTGAGACGCGAACGTTTTAATTAAATTAATTGTGAGTTTCTTTATAACTATCCTTCAGTATACAGTCCGCAAATAGGATGAACTTGGGAATGCGGAAAAATTGCTCAGCCCGGTCCTGAAAGCTAATGGAAGGAAGCGTACCCTGATGCAGCCATTTACGGAATGTGCCTGGATGAATATCCATCCATTCGCTGACATCACTGACAGATAAATCATGAACCATACATAATCCCGTTAGAATTTTATTGCTGACAGGCGAACGGGTCAATGTACGACGCATGAAGCGTGAAGCTCAGGTTGACAGATAATGGGGCTATTCTCTGTCACCGTGGAATGAAATAAAATATGATGCGGATAACCTAAGTATTGGCACACTTTGTCTAAGTTTTTCTTCCCTGGAATTCGCCCCTCATATACCCACGCACTGACACTACGTGAAGATACAGATAGCTCCTCAGCTAGTTGTGAGAGTTTGATGTCATTCGCCATTAAGACTGCTAGTAGAACGCGGTTTCGAATCTGACAGCGGGTTGGTTTACGAAAGCGTTTAACCCGGATACCTTTTCCTAGATATTTGCGATTGATCAGAGACCACGCCTGAATTGAATGTTGTTCTGGTTGATTAGGCATATTTCCTCCGATGCATTTTTAATAAAATTCTACAATATATGCTACTTTGTTTTCAATAGTAACTATCGACCATTTATGATCTTTATTATAGTCTTTTATTATAGTATAGATGCCTTTAAGAACGCAAAAAGGTCATTTGTACCCATTTTTTTCTAAAAAGGTTACAACAAAGGTTACTGAATTGAAATTGAAAACGTTTAAAGTTAAGGGTACAATTTTAGTAGAGCTAGATTCAGAGAGTAGAATTCAAAGAGAAACGATAAGAATTCGTAGAATGCTAGTTTAATATGCTAAAAAAGGTTGGTAAATCATGTCGAAGAAGAGAATGATCGGTTTCAAATGGCTCTTATCCTTAACTCTAATCTTTTCCGCTGTACTGCCTATAGGTAATGCATCTGTTGCTGCTGTAGGCTCCACTGCAAATATGTCGGAGTCATCCGTTTATATTGCTGTTAATGACACGCTTCTCCATTATGACAAGATTCGTCCTGTTATGAGTAAGCAAACACTGTACATACCGCTTGTCCAAACGAGCGAATTGCTAGGATTGAATGTATCTTATTCGTCGCAGAAAACAACGATAACAGGAAATGGTAAGAAACTAACACTCACTGCAAAACAAGAGGGAATGCTTGTTGCTAATGGCCGAACGATGGTTTCGCTACGCTTATTAAGCTCCTCTTTTGGTTATCCGCTTTCTTACATATCATCGGGTCCTGTGTATCGTATTTTTACAAGCGATGCAAAGCTTACGGACCGGGAATTTATGGACAAATTCGGCAAGGAAATGAAAAAGCCAGTCCAGCCAAAACCAGAACCGGCCCCTACAGGGAATGGTTCGCGCAAGATGTATATTACGTTTGACGATGGACCTAACGCAAATACAGGTGCACTGCTCAAAGTACTAGATCGTTATGATGTGAAAGCTACGTTCTTTGTACTCGGCAAGCAAATCGCTTCACATCCGGCTGCAGCTAAGCAAATTGTGGCGAAAGGACATAGTGTGGGACTTCATGGAATGACCCATCAAGCGAATAAATTCTATGCATCTCCTACTTCAGCACTAAATGAAATGAACAATGATAATGCCCAATTATACAAAGCTACAGGTATTTACTCTAAATTAATTCGTACGCCTTATGGTAGCAAACCTAATTTTAAAAAATCCTACCGTGATCAAACTGCAGCTTCTGGCTATCATTTATGGGATTGGAATATTGATTCAAATGATTGGCGTTATACTAAGAATCCTCAAACGATTTACAATAATGTATTAAGAGATGTACGTGCCAAGAAAAAACAAGGGATCACACCTGTTGTGCTATTCCATGATCAGCAAGCAACGACTTCGATTCTTCCGAAGCTACTTCAAGCTCTGAAGGCAGAAGGATACACCTTTGATGTATTAACAAATGATACAACACCGTTAAACTTTTGGCAGGATAAACGTTAATCTATGAATTCGGTTCAATCGTCGGGATAAATATTGGTGAATCTATGAATTAGGCTGGACACTCAGGTTAGTCGGCTTATCATTTCACTCCCTCTTTTCATACTATTTAATTATAGGAATGAAGGGAGGGAGTTTTTAATATGAACCCACTAATCATTAATGGAGTAAGCGCATTAGCCGGGGGATTCCTCGCGCTTGCGTTTGGTAGTTGGAATCAGATTCTTAGCATTTTTCTGATAACCATTCTGATTGACTATATTACAGGTGTACTAGCTTCCATTAAAGAGGGATCGGGTCTCGATAGCCAGATCGGATTCTGGGGAGTTACCCGTAAAGCATTGATGCTATTGGTTATTGTTCTGGCTCATCAGATGGATCAAGTCATGGGTTCAGGTGGAGACGTGATTAAGACTGGCGCGATCTACTTTTATATGTCAAACGAGCTCATATCTATTACAGAGAATTACGGGCGGCTAGGCCTACCTTTACCTGATAAAATTCGTCGTATTATAGCAGTTCTGCGCAATAAGGAGGAAGATAAGTAAGCTATGAGTTTCTTAGAAAACAAGATTCCTTTTACCTGCGCGTTCGGATATGGTATATTTTTTTTTGTAATCTTTTCATAATGGACAAGGAGATAATTCAATGATTAAGCATATTGTCTTTTTTAAACTTAAGGATAACTCTCCAGAAAGCATTGAGAAAACGGCTAATGTTCTACGTGCTATGGAAGGTGAAATACCTCAGTTAATATCGGTTGAAGTGGGTTTGGATATCATTCATTCTGAACGTTCATATGATATTGCGCTCGTTACTGAAGTGGCTTCACTAGAGGATTTACAGGCCTACCAGATTCATCCTGCCCATCAGGTCGTTGTTCGTCATATCAATGAAGTCAAGGAGCACTCTGTGAGTGTAGATTACGCGATATAAGCAGATAGGAAGATATTATGAGCGATTTAGAATATCCAATGGAGACATTGACTTTACTCGTTGTTTTTGTAGCCGCTATTTTCGTTATGTTTTTCTGGCTGAAGCGTCGTGGTAAGCGTAATAAGTAAAATTCAATCTGGAGGTGAGTTCATTGTATTACGTCAACCAAGAACAGATTGAGCGGCGTTTGGACGCTGTTCCGGACATTGTAGAAGGACTTAAGAAGTCTGCTCAAGGGTGGGATGGAGAATTAATTCTCGGAATGGTACAAGAAAGGGCTTTGCATCTGGCCATTGAAGTTGTGACGGATATCGGAAGCTATCTCATCGACGGTTTTATTATGCGTGATGCGAGCAGTTATGAAGACATTCTAGAAATAACCCATGAAGAAAAAGTGTTTGATGATGAGGTTTTCGCGGTATTGATACAGCTTGTAGGTTTGCGCAAGCCGATTGTACAGGAGTACTATACGTGGGACCGAAGCTCACTTCATGCGTTGACACCTGTTTTGCCTGACATATTAAACCGATTTGAAAGTCAGGTTCGTCAATATTTGAAGCAGGAACTAGGTCATTAAGCTTCAATTGAAACCGAAATTAAATTTTTTTATGGTATGCAGCATGTTCTTTGTGTCATGACAACCCTTTTCTGATTACAATATAGCAATAAGTAGGCATTAGCCCGGTAAACGTCAAGGAATCACTTCATGATTCCGGGTGTAATGGCCTAATCAGAGGAGAGATTCGTGATGAATGAGAAGAACAAAGGATTATTATGGGGTATTCTTTCGGGTAGTGTTATTGGATTTGCTGCGGGTCTGTTACTCGCTCCTAAGAATGGGAAAGAGCTTCGTCAGGATATAGCTGAGGGCGCAAAAGTGGTAGGAGACAAAACACAGCAAATTGCCGGAATTGCTTATGAACAAGGATCCAATATTGTGAACTTATTCAAAGATACAGCAGGTACTGTGATTGAGGATATCAGGTCTTGGGGTAAATCAGACAATGGGATCGATGAGGAAGATGAAGCAGTGGAACTAGCTCAAATCTCTTCCTTTGCTGGTGATGAGGAATTCGTCTTTATCTCGGATCTACAATCTGAAGATAGCGATCTTAAATAACGTTAATTTTAATTATCGCGATAGGCTCTATATCCCTATTATAAGGGGTTCGAGCCTTTTTATTGCGTGTAGAGTGTTGAGAATATCCTTAATATGGACAACCCCTAAGTTGTACTCATAAATAAGGTACGTTTTGTTTATATATCACATATGGTAGCAGGAAGAGTAATAATACTATGCAGAAGGAAGCGGTGTGTTCGTGCAGCAGGCCATTGCGATACTAGATTCGGGAGTGGGAGGTCTCACGGTTGCTAAAGAAGTGATGAGACAGCTTCCGCGGGAAAAAGTCATCTACTTTGGAGACACTGCCCGTACTCCATACGGACCCCGATCGTCTGAAGAAGTAAGGAAGTTCACTGAACAAATCGTTGATTTTTTGATCCAGTTTAAGCCTAAAGCTATAGTGATTGCTTGTAATACGGCTACAGCTGCAGCTCTTGATTATATTTCGGAGAAGGTGTCAATTCCCGTAATAGGAGTGATTCACCCGGGTGCTCGTGCCGCGATTAGTGCAACAAAAACGGGTAATGTAGGTGTTATTGGCACGATTGGCACAATTGGGAGCGGGGCCTACACTACAGCTTTGAAGCAGCTATCCCCTTATGTACATGTCATAAGCGAAGCATGCCCAGCTTTAGTTCCTTTGGTTGAGCAAGGAATGTTTCGTTCGGATGAGACAACAAGAAGAGTGGAACAATCACTTGTAGGAATCCGTAATTCAGTAATTGATTGCCTGATTTTAGGTTGTACACACTATCCATTTCTCAAAGAAACCATCCAAGAGGTCATGGGAGATGGCGTGAAGTTGATCAGCTCTGCAGATGAGACCGCACGCGAGATTAGCACGATCTTGTATGATAAGGGACAACTTGCTCATAGGGATGAAAGTCCAGTTCATCAGTTTTTTTGCAGTGGTGATGCTGAGATGTTTCAGAAGATAGCCAAGCTTTGGCTAGGTGAACACATCGTACGAACTCCTGTCGTGTGGCAGGTTTCTAAATTTGAAGAAACTTATTAATGGTTTATAATCGTTCGGCACAAACCGAGTCTGAGTAGGAGATCATCCTAATTAGACTCGGTTTTTTATGATATATCTGAAAGTTTACTTTTCCGCGCATGGTACAAGATTGCCTAGGCATAAAATGAACTGGAAACGTAAGCTTATAGCGGCTCGTCATCCGCGGAAAGGAAGAACATCTATGCAGCAACACACGGTACGAAAAGGAGATACGCTTCAGAGAATTGCCGCTAATAAAGGTCTGGCTATAAATACGATATTGAGTGCTAATCCTTGGGCTGCATTGCAGCCCTATTTAATTCCAGGTCAAATGCTTTACTTACCATTCTCTCCTCGGAGAAGATACGCGATTCAGCCTGGTGATACAATGAATAGGCTTAAGAATATGTTTCACATTTCGGAGAAGGCATTGGAAGACATGAATCCTGGTATTTCAAGTAGCCATCTTCCAGAAGGGCGTACTATAGTTCTTCCAACGTCTAATCCGCGTCATGTAGTTGAGTTGCGTGGAGAGTATGGGGCAGATCAGGTATGCACGGATATCGAAAAACTCGCTACGAATTATCCTACCGTTGAGATCGGGACTATAGGTAAAAGTGTCATGGGCAAGCCGATTTGGTTTATCAAAATAGGCAAGGGTAGTCGGTGCATTCATGTTAACGCTTCCCTGCATGCAAATGAATGGTTAACCACACCTTGCGCAGTAAGATTTGTGGAAGAATATGCGGCTGCATTGCAGAACTCTGCCAAGTGGCATGGATATGATCCACAGCGGTGGTTTGAGGAATGTACCTTATGGGTGGTGCCCATGGTGAATCCAGATGGTGTAGAGCTTGTGCAGGAAGGCATTGTACCCGGACACCCTTATTACGATCAATTGCAGGAATGGAATGGATCTAAATTAGATTTCCGTAACTGGAAAGCAAATATTCATGGGGTGGACTTGGGTGATCAATTTCCTGCCCATTGGGATGAGGAGTTGCTTCGCCGCGGCAAACCTACTCCTTCACCAAGGGATTATGGCGGAACGGCTCCTCTATGTGAGCCGGAGTCTGCGGCGCTTGCAGCTTTTACACTAGAGACCGCACCGGATGCGGTTATATCTCTACATAGTCAAGGTCAGGAAATTTATTGGAATTACCGTGACTATGAACCCGAAGAGAGCATCGAATGGGCCCGCAGGCTAGGTCAAGCTAGTGGGTATCGACCCGTAAAGCTTAATGGTAGCGATGCCGGATATAAGGACTGGTTTATCCAGCATTTTCGTAAACCTGGATTTACAGTAGAGATTGGTATGGGAAAGAATCCACTTCCACTCGAGGATTTCGAACAGGTAAGTGAGGATGTCGGCCTCATCATTGCTGAATTATTATCGATATAGATTAAGGTATGGGTTTTCTTCCAATCATTTATCAATAAAATTATGAAACAATTTAGGCCCTTTGTCGTAAAATACCTAGTGGAAGCGATTGTTGTCATACGATATGACTTCCGACAAGTTCAGGAATACAAATCATGCTTCGTTCAAGAGGCTCCCTAGCGGTTAATGTATAGTATAGGGGATTTATCCTGTAGATTGGAGGGGAAATGCGATGAAATGGAGTAGATTGTTGTCGTTTAAACGCTGGTCTCATGTTTTTAGTCGAATTTGGAAATACTTGGCCTCACCCCAAGTGACATTAGGCGATAAAATGTTATTTCTCATCCCGGTTATGTTGTATTGGGTACTACCCGATGTCATGCCGTTCGTTCCTATAGATGATATCGGTGTTACCATGCTTATGATGGGATGGTTCGTTTCAAGAATTGAGAAAAAGTATCCAGCACTTATCGCTAATTAACATCATAATTCAGTAATCAGACCGGAATCAGGCGCGCTTCTTGCGTATGGATTCCGGTTTCTTTAAAATAAAAGGACGGAAAGATCAATCTCATTGAAAACAGGAGTGATCACAAATGAAATGCAAAATTACCCGCAATGCCGCTAAAATAATTAAGAATGAATTAGCGAAAGAAGAGAATAAAGAGCTCAAGCTACGCGTCCTAGTTACGCATTCGCATGGGGATCATGCTCATTATGGTATGGATCTGGACAAGCCTACGGACAATGATGAAGTGATTTCAACCGATAAAGAAATTGAAGTTCTCCTTGATCGAAATGAGCCTCTTCTTGATGGTGTGAAGGTCGACTATTTATATCTCCCTAAAGAAGGGTTCGTTATCACAAATCCATCTCAGGGCAACCATGGTGACCACTAGGGAACGAATAAGCATATGAGTTGCTTATACCCGTACCATTTATAAGTTAAATATAATAGATAAGGCGACATCCATTCTACTCTGAATGAAATGTCGCCTTTTCTGCGGCTACACCCAATGAAGGATTTCTTTGATACATTGTTACCAGCACTGATACAGGGCTTTTTTGGGAACAACGATTCAGTGTGATATACTTGGACATGTACCAATGCTATAAAAAACATAACTTTATTCTTTATGAGGAGGCTGTTACGAATATGAAGCATATTACGGATTGCACGATTTTAAATAATGGAGTTACGATGCCATGGCTGGGGTTTGGTACATATCAGGCCAAAGGACAAGAGGTTTATGAAGCAGTTAAGGTAGCATTGAAGGCAGGATATCGGAGTATTGATACCGCTGCAATTTATGGAAATGAAGCCGAAGTAGGTAAAGCGATCGCCGAAAGTGGAGTGGCTAGAGATGAGTTGTTTGTAACGACTAAGGTCTGGAATGATGATCAGGGGTATGAAACAACACTGCAAGCTTTTGAAGAAAGCCGCAAGAATCTTGGGTTAGATGTGATCGATCTATATTTAATACATTGGCCAGGCAAGATAAATATAAAGATACATGGAAGGCACTAGAGCGTCTCTATGAAGAAGGTAGTGTACGCGCGATTGGTGTGAGTAACTTCCACGTACATCATTTGAAGGATTTAATGAAAGACAGCCATGTCGTTCCAGCCGTAAATCAGGTTGAACTTCATCCATCTCTTATTCAGCAAGAGCTTCAGGATTTCTGTGGTGCACAGAATATTCAATTAGAAGCTTGGTCACCGCTGATGCGAGGTAAACTGAATGATAATACGACGATACTGGGCATTGCACAAAAATACGGTAAAACACCAGCGCAAATTATTCTTCGTTGGGATATTCAGAACAAGATCGTTACGATTCCTAAATCCGTTACACCTTCGCGTATTCGGGAAAATGCAGGTATTTTTGATTTTGTACTCACTCCAGATGAACTTAAGCAAATTGATTCTCTAAATGGAAACAAGCGGATCGGTACAGATCCAGATAAATTGATTTTCTAAACTGCTATAATACGAAATTCATTATCGATATATAAAAAGCCCGGTCTCCTTATGGAGCACCGGGTTTTGTTTGTGTTGCGGGTTTGAGATTCTTTAGTAGATCATACTGTATGATCTCATCCGACACCTTCAGCTCGTCATTCGCTTTGTCATATCCTACACGGCATACATTAACAGCTGTTACTGATTCGTTTGTAAATCATAGCAACTTCCGTCATCAAAATTACCATTAGGAGAAGGAATGAAGTATAGTTTACCGTCGGTAAAAGCACCACTACGAAGTGCTACAAAGCGTTTGCTACCATCGAAAAGGTCATTACCCATCATGTGATATGACTGTGTAGATATACCAAGCAGATGCATGATCGAAGGAGCCATATCTAATTGGCCAGCTGGCTCGGTCATATTAACGCTTGCCTGACTTCGATCTGGTAAGTGAATAAGAAGAGGAACCTGATTCATGATTTTGGCCATGTCGAGTTCGCTTAGGCTTTTACCTAGAAACTTCTCGTATGCGGCCTTGTCACTTAGTGAATTATCATGATCTCCGTAAATATACAGAATGGTACGGTCCCACAATCCCTCCTGCTTCATTTGCGCTACGAGTTCACCAAAGGCAGCATCTACATAGTGAACGGATTGTAAGTAATCACCGAATATAGTTCCCTTGAACTCACCCGTGTCTAGCTCCTGAATATTCTTAGGAATCACGTATGGGTGATGACTGGTTAACGTGATCAAGAACGAATAGAAAGGCTCCTGAAGATCCTTCATCTTATTTAGTGACTGTTGGAAAAAGGATTTATCACCAAGGGACCAGCCAAGAGGCTCATCTAACGTGAAATCATTTTTACTGTAAAATCGATCGTAACCTAGTGCTTGATACATTAGCGTGCGATTCCAAAAGCTCGGTTCATAGGCATGGAAAGCATTCGATGTATATCCGTTTTTCTTTAAGATTGAAGGTAGTGAATCGAACTGATGATCGGGATATCTTACGAATACAGATCCTGTAGGCAATGGATGCAGTGAGGTTTGGGATGAAAAATCGGCATCTGACGTTCGCCCTTGACCTGTTTGATGATAATAGTTGCTGTAATATAAACTATCCTTCATCAATACATTGAAGTTAGGAGTCACTTCTTGACCGCCAATTCGCTGACCGATCATAAAATTCATCAGCGCTTCCGTCTGTATAACAATGACGTTGCTTCCTTTATATTTACCGAATAATTCATCTTGCTCAGAGTGGTCTTCTTGTTTCAGTGTAAACCAATCTTGTAAGTGATTTATTTCTTCTGCACTTAGTTGTTGAGAGCCGATATGCTCCTTCGTGTATCGGTAGATATCATAAGCGTGAAATCCGAGTAAGCCGGTAATATTGTATAGCGACATATTCCACCAATTACCTTTAAACAAATCTCCCGCCCATGTGTCTTTGTAGTGTTTGATCGGAAAGAAGGTAAGCGAGAAACCTATAATGAACGTTATCAATCCAGTCATACAACGTATCCATACTTTAGATTTACGGCGTTCTGGTATGGAATTGTGTCTGATAATTCTGCCATGATTACTGCATCTGCGGTATATCATCATAACAGGTATCCATCCAATGAGGAGTAACCAGTCGACGAAGAACCAGATATCTTGCCATCGGAGTAGTGACTGAATGCTGTCTCCAAGGGCACCGACCTGTCCAGCTTGTAGTAGCACAGGAACAGTAATGAAATCTTGGAAATATCGATAGTAAATTAAATCGGAATAGATAAGAGCGGTAAGCAGAATGTCTAAGATGATTAAGGAGATGATTTGGCCGCGGCGTGGCAACCAGAACGTCCAGAATGAGACGAGTATGATAGAACCTAAAGCGATAAGGTCGTCTAGTCGGTTCATATCAACATTTCTGATATTCAGTGTTTCATGTACGTGGACTAACTTGTACATCATAAGAATCAGAAACACAAGATAGTAGAAATAACGAAATTTCAATAATTGATGGAATGAGTTCGCTGCATTTGTCCCAGATGAAAAATTGGACATGTATGCTAGCCCCCCTCTCTACTCAAATTAAACCTTATAGAGGAGCTGCCCAAGGACAGCTCCTCTATAAGACGCTCATTTAATGACGCGGTGGCAATGGCCCTAGGAATTGTAAGTACTGACATTCAATACGTCCGTTGTACAGCTTTCTACGTTTTTCAGCCTTTTGGCCGAAATAATGTTCAAACTGTTTCGTTGGACTTAAGGCGAAGAAGGACCAGGTAGGAAGCTGATCGGCCACACGTCCGAGCTGACGAACGAGCTTCTCGACTTCAGCTATTTCGCTAAGACGCTCTCCGTAAGGAGGGTTTGTAATAAGGCAGCCATAATCACCTTGCGGCTTAACTTGAGATGCAGGGATATTATAGAATTTAATCTCACGTTCAAAGCCAGCGCTTCTGGCAGCTGCATGAGCAACTTCAATGGCTCTAGGATCAATATCACTACCTGTCAATTCAAGTGGTTCATCGTCTCTAACCAAATCAAAGGCTTCTTCGCGAGCGTCCTTCCACAGCTTTTGAGGAACCATATGCCAATGCTCAGATGGGAAGGAGCGGCGCATTCCTGGCGCGATATTCCAGCCAAGCATTGCTGCTTCAATCAGAATGGTACCTGATCCACAACATGGATCATACAAAGGACGTGTTGGGTTCCAGCGACTGATTTGTACGAGCGCGGATGCCATCGTTTCTTTCAGTGGTGCTTCTGTCGCAATCTTACGGTATCCACGCTTATGAAGAGCAGGACCCGTTGTATCGATCGTGAGTAGAGCTTTATCCTTCAGAAGATTTACTTCTATAACATAGCGTGCTCCAATCTCTTCAAACCATTCCGTATTGTAGCTTTGCTTAAGCTTCTCAACAATCGCTTTCTTCACAATACCTTGGCATGCAGGTACACTGCTCAGTTGTGAATTGTGTGAGCGTCCTTCTACAGGAAATTCACCGTTTGCAGGAATCCATTGCTCCCAAGGGAGTGCTTTCGTGCCTTCAAACAGCTCATCAAATGTGGTGGCAGGAAACTCCCCCATTTTGACAAGTACGCGGTCTGAGGTACGCAGCCATAAATTACAGCGGGGGATGTCCGCGTAAGTTCCTGTAAACGTTACTCGTCCATTCTCAACATGCTGATCGGTATAACCTAATTCTCTGAGTTCTCGTGCAACGATGGATTCTAGTCCCATAGGTGCAGTCGCAATTAATTGCAATTCATTCATGTACAAAATTCAACTCCATTTGTCTTGTGGCCTAGCCCGAAAAACCATACAATTAATAAGAAAAGACATGGAAGCATATCGCAGCCAGTCCATCTGTTCAACTTATTCAGTATAGGATAATGTAAAGTCAGATACAAACATTTATACGGGTAAAAAAAGGAGAGTACAAGATCGTGAGTCCAGAAGAACAATATGCGGATCATTTTTTGGAAAATGATGAGCTGTTAAATCGTGTTAAAGAAACCATTGTTGCTAAGGGAATGCCTGAGATTTCAATTGCTCCGGGATTTGGCCGATTACTTACATTACTTGTTCGGTCTACGAAAGCGAAGCAAGTGCTGGAGATAGGTGCACTGGGTGGATATAGTGGAATTTGTCTTGCCAGAGGGCTTGGCCCAGAGGGTAAGCTGATTTCGCTTGAACTGAAGCAAGAGTTTGCTGATGTAGCAAGCGAAAACCTGAAGGAAGCAGGATTTGAATCGCAGGTGGAATACAGGGTTGGTCTGGCATTAGATAGTTTGGAACAATTGAAGCAAGAAGGCAGAACATTTGACTTCTTCTTTATTGATGCGGATAAAGAAAATTATCCAGCATATTTGGAGTTTGCCATTGAGCTTGCCAATCCGGGTGCCATTATTGCGGGAGACAATACATTTTTGCGAGGACGGACTCTTCATCCCGATAAAAATGGCCCTTCTGTGCAGGCAATCCGTCGCTTTAATGAGATGATGGCAACGGATGAGCGACTTATTGGCACTATTCTACCGGCATATGATGGTTTAGCCGTAGCTATGGTGAAGTAGAAGATCCATTCATTTTCAAACAAGAAAAGGTGTCCCTCGTTTATCGGAGAAATCTTCCGTTTATCGATGGACACCTTTTTCTTTAAATTGGCAATAGATGAAATGTCTTATGGGTACGGTGAAGCATTCTTTCTTGAGTACAACTTAACACGCACCCACACCATGTTAATCAACAAAAGACTGCCTGAAATAATGAACAAGCCTTCGATACCGATAAATCCAGAAAGGAAGCCACCGACTAAGGCTCCTAGCATATTACCGAGCGACATGGTACTGGTGTTGAAACCGAAAGCGCGGCTCTCCATTCCGTCTGGTGTGTAAGAACGAATTAGAGCATTAACACTTGGAAGCAAGCCACCCATGAAAATACCCATCGTGAAGCGGATAATGATAAGCTGCCATACATTTTGCACAAACGCTTGTGGAATCAGCATTAAACCTGCTCCGATCAATGCATAAGTAAGAATACGGTGAGCACCAACCTTATCACTGAATTTACCCAGTATAGGCGAGGTGATCATGTTAGAGAGTCCGGTTACAGCGCTGACCATTCCCGCCCAAAAGGCGATGTTGACTGCGGTGCCTTGAAGCTTCTCCACATACAATGGAAGCAGCGACATCGGGCTCATTAAAGCAAATTGCAGCAGAAAAGTAACGGTGAATAAGGCTAGCAACTGTGGAATATGCGCTAGCTCCTTAAAGCCTGCCAGAACAGATATTTGTGGTGCTTGTGCTGCTTCTGCGCGATTGAAGTTCTCTTTGACAAGAAATAGAGCAAGCAGTGAAGCGATGAAGATGAGAACACCGATAATGTAGAAAATAGGCCGGAACCCGATGATATCTGCCAGTATTCCTCCAATTAAAGGTCCTAGAATCGTTCCTGCTACAGATCCAGACTGCATGATTCCCATGGCAAAACCCATTCGATCTTTGGGAGTGGTGCTGGAGATGAGCGAAATGGATGCCGGGTTAAAGCCGGATATGGTCCCGTTTAGTAATCTAAGTAACAGTAGTTCCCATGGATTTCGTGCAAAGCCCATCAATACGATGACGATGGCCATGCCGAAACCAGAACGTAGCAGCATTATTTTTCGTCCGTAGCGGTCAGAGAGTTTACCCCATAATGGCTGGAAGATAAAGGAGGTCAGGAAGTTCGCTGCAAAAATCATCCCTGCCCACATCCCAATTTGATGCTCCCCCTGTACGCCTAAGTCCTTAGCGAGGTAAAGGGATAAGAACGGTGTGATCATGGTCATGCCCGCATTAACCAGAAACTGGCCGATCCACAGCACAATGAGGTTCACTTTCCATGGTTTCAATGTGCTATTCACTTCCTTTCTAAGCTGGTTTGATGCGATCATCAAAAATATAGTTCAATTATTATAGCATATTTGTCCAAATGAAGTTAACGTGAGGTGTCATAGTATTGTCATGGGATAGGCCTGGGGTATGCTTGTTACTTACTTTTAAAAAGGGCATAATATTAGAATAGGAAAATTTGTAGATAGAATACGGGAGGCTCATTCATGACTTACAATGATACGCTGATACGAGCTTGTTACAAGCAAGATGTTAACCATATTCCAGTATGGTATATGAGACAAGCGGGCCGGTATGATCCTGAATACCGTAAGATTAAAGAGAAATACACATTACTTGAAATTTGCAAACAACCGGAGCTTGCTGCTGAAATTACAATGATGCCTGTACGTAAGCTTGGTGTTGATGCAGCTATACTGTATTCAGATATTATGAACCCGGTCGCATCTTTGGGAATTAACTTTGATATTGTTAAAAATATTGGTCCAGTGATTGAAAATCCATTGCGTTCTGCAGCAGATGTGGATAAGCTTCGTCCGATTGATGTGGATAAAGATTTAAGTCATATTATGGAAACGATTCGTATTCTGGACAAGCAATTGGATGTGCCACTTATAACTTTTGCGGGTGCACCTTTTACCATTGCGAGTTATTTAATTGAGGGACGTCCTTCAAAAGGCTACATACGTACGAAAACACTCATGTATAGCGAACCTTTAGTATGGCAGCGTCTAATGGATAAGCTCGGCGATATGGTCATTACCTATGTACGTGCACATATCGAGAATGGTGGTAAGGCGTTTCAATTGTTTGATAGCTGGGTGGGTGCTTTAGCCCCTAAAGATTTCGAACAATTCGTACTACCGACCATTACCCGTATCTTTGCCGAACTTTCGGATTTGAATGTACCTAAAATATATTTCCCAGGTGTTAGTTCAGGTGAACTGTTGCCGTCCTTGCAAAGTTTGCAAACAGATGTGATTGGACTGGACTGGAGAGTATCTATTGCTGAGGGTCGTAAGCGGACTGGTGGGAAATTTGCAGTTCAAGGTAACCTAGATCCGTATGTGCTAACTGCGCCTATGCATGTCATTAAACAATATGCTAAAGATATCATTGATGAGGGTATACAAGAACCTGGGTTTATTTTCAACTTAGGACATGGATTGTTCCCAGAGGCTTCACTGGAGAAATTAACTGAACTAACCGCATACATTCATGAATATTCGGCTTCCTTGTTGAAGCAAGCTTGAGTATTTGAGTAATGAGTAAACAGCAATGTAAATCAACTGAAGAGGTGATGATGTTCGTGAAAAACAAAGTTGGCGTTTTGGTTATGTCCTATGGAACTCCCGAAAGTTTGGAAGGCATTGAAGCGTATTATACGCATATCCGACGTGGACATGCTCCTTCACCAGAGCAGCTTAAAGAGCTTTCAGATCGATATGAAGCGATTGTTGGAGGTGTATTTCCACTTCGCGAGAATACGAATCGTCAGGTTAGCGGTTTACAAGATACGCTTAATCAAGATAACCGCCATCCAGAAGTCGATTTTGTATGTTATCAGGGATTGAAGCATGCAGCACCTTTTATAGAAGACGGCGTAGAGCAGATGGCGAAAGATGGCATAACCGAAGCAGTGGGTATTGTACTCGCTCCACATTATTCTACAATGAGTGTGGGAAGTTACATGAAGCGTGCACAAGAGAAAGCAGATGAGCTCGGTGTTCATATTCGCTTTGTACACAATTATCACCTACATCCGAAGCTAATTGAGGCATTAAGCCGCCGCGTTAGTGCAAAGCTTGACTTATTTGAAGAGGCAGGTTCAGAGCGAGATAAGGTGCGGGTGTTATTCAGCGCACATAGCTTACCTGAGAAGATTCTGGAACTTGGTGATCCGTACCCAGAGCAACTCCTGGAAACTTCACGTGCAGTTGCGGAGCAAACAGGCGTTACTTCGTGGCAGTTTGCTTGGCAAAGTGCTGGCCGCACATCCGTGCCTTGGCTTGGTCCAGACATTCTGGATACGCTTCGTAGCTTGAGCAAAGAAGAAGTTAAGGATGTTCTGGTTGCCCCAATAGGGTTTGTATCCGATCATTTAGAAGTACTATACGATCTGGATATTGAAGCGCAGGAAGTATCTAAAGAATTGGATATGCGCTTAATGCGTATTGATTCGCTCAATAGCGATCCTTTATATATGGAAACTTTATGCGATGCTGTAATTAACGAATGGGAAAAAGATAAATAAAGTATCAAGATAAATATAGTAATGCTTGTAGAACCCCCAGAGTATATTCTCTGGGGGTTCTACTTCTTCCAGTCAATTTGCTATAATGGTAAGGACTTCTAAAAGTGAGACATAGATTAATAATTAAGGAGTGAACCATGTACCCACCAAGATCACAAAAAAATCGTTCGGATAAAAAGGCTGTCAAAAAGAAGTTCGGACGGTTATGGATTACCTTTAATACTTGCCTCGTTGCCATGATCATTATTTTAATATCATTTTATTTCTTAAGTGAAAACAAAAACACCAAGGTAGCCCTTCCTGCGGAAGATGACAAATCAATCTCGGATCAAATGAGTCAAAAGAAAGAGCCGGCAAATTCTGCTGGAACATCCGAGGATATTCCCTCAGTAAGCCCTTCTGAGCCTGAAGGTCATAAACAAACAGAAGCGGTTCAACCGACTGTTAATAAGCCGGAGACTGAGAAAAAGAATGAAGCGCCAGTCGAAAAGGATAAGGTTGCATCAAAAACAAACAAAGGTAGTAAAACGAATATAGATGTATCTTCGAATAAAACGGAAGAGAAGGATAATTCAAGTAAAGCTTCTACTACCGGTTCTACAACAGACGGTAAGAGCTTGATTTCATCAGGTCCGGAGAAGAAGGTACTCATTCAATTTGCTGGAGATATGATTTTTTCAGGTAAAGTTGAGGATCAATTGGAGAAGAACGGTTATTCTTATCCCTTTGACAAACTCGGAAATTTATTTCAAAAGGATGATTTAACTTTAGCTAATCTTGAGACACCCGTTACTACGCGAGGAGTAGGAGCGAAGAATAAGCAATTCGTGTTTAAGTCATCGCCTCTGGCACTTGATGCTCTTCATGCTGCAGGCATGGATGTAGTCAATCTAGCGAATAATCATATTTTAGATCAAGGTATTGAAGGTTTGCTAGACACGATCAGCTATCTGGATTCCAGTGGCATTAAATATGTTGGGGCTGGCAAAAATAAAAAATCAGCCTATGAGCCTGAATATGTTAATCGAAATGGAATAACAATCGCTGTACTAGGGTTTACTCGTGTATCGCCTGAGACAAGTTGGTTTGCGGGTAGCAGCAATCCTGGTGTAGCGCAGCTCTACGAGCCGTCACAAGCATTAAAGAGTGTTGCAGAAGCGCGTAAGAAGGCTGATTTGGTTATCGTCATGACTCATTGGGGAATAGAACGTAGTTTAAAGCCGAATGACAATCAGCAGATGCTTGCTCATTCTCTTGTGGATGCGGGTGCAGACCTGATCATTGGCGGGCATCCCCATGTGTTGCAAGGGATGGAACAGTACAAAGGGAAATGGATTGCATACAGCACGGGTAACTTCATTTTCACTAAATCAAGTACCCCAGCGACTTGGAAAACAGCTGTTTTCCAAGCGAGATGTAGCACGAAGACGGGTTGTGGCCTAAAAATGATTCCTTATAAGGCGGAATTAGGTCAGCCAGTGCCGATGCAGCAACAGGAGGGTCAACAGTTACTGCGAGAAATGCAAGGTCTTTCGATCGGTGGAGTGCGAATTGCTCCGGACGGTACGATCTCAGCGAAATAGCTACGTTACAGGCTGAATGGGAGAGATGCTAAGATGAGGAATGCATGTGTGGCTCACCGGGGATTTTCGAGTAAAGCACCTGAAAATACGTTAACTGCGTTCAAAATGGCAATGGAGATTCCAATTGTACAGTGGATTGAGATTGACGTTCAGTTGTCAGCCGATGGTATTCCAGTTGTGATCCATGACTTCACTCTCGACCGCACGACCAATGGAACGGGTAAAGTTAAGGATTACACTTGGCAACAGATCCAGCGACTGGACGCTGGCAGCTGGAAAGGTCGCGCTTTTAGAGGGGAACGAATTCCTTCTTTAGATGAAGTGCTACGGTTGTGCTGTGGCCGAGTCCGTTTAAATATTGAACTGAAGACATCAGGCTCTATGTATCCTGGTCTAGAGCAGGCAGTGATTAAGCGTGTTGAGGCATATCACATGGAGCAAGACGTGGTATTAACTTCCTTTGATACAAATGCATTGAGAAGAGTAAAGGAAATAAACCCTTCATTTAGAACAGGCTGATTATAGACGCCAGACCGATGGATTTACTAGAACGATTACAGGTACTTCAATGTTCTTTCTTATCCATTGGACATCCCAATTTGGATGCAAATCTTTCAGCGTTGCTCATTTCGCAAGGTATTACGATTATGGGTTGGACGCCTGATGATACGAGAAATATGAAGCGATTAGCGGCGATGTCACCGGAAATTATGATATGTACAAATCGCCCGGATCTATGGGTAAATACCTTTTTATAATACTTTTAATAATAAATGTTGGATACAAAATGAAATGGAATAGGCAAAGGATGGATTAGATATGATACGTAACGTTTATTGTGTTGGACGCAATTATAAACTTCATGCACAGGAGCTTGGAAATGATGTGCCAGATGAACCAATGATCTTTATGAAGCCTTCTCATGCCGTTGTCTCGCTGGAAGAATCCGTATTAGCCCTGCCTGCTGATCAAGGAGAGATTCATTATGAAGGTGAAATTGTTCTTCATATTGCTCAAGAGTACGAAACAGGGATTCAGGTGAATGAATTGGTTGATCAAATGGCATTAGGTATCGATTTCACACTACGTGATGTACAAAATGTGATCAAGAAGAAAGGTCATCCATGGACGGCTGCCAAAGGCTTTAAATCTTCTGCACCGATAACATCTTTTATTCCCTTCCCAGGTACGGACGCGATCCTAAAACAGGATTTCACTGTCATTAAAAATGGCATAGAAGTACAGCGTGGGAATGTCTCTGATATGATCTTCTCCTTACAGGATATCGTTGAATATATTGGTACTCACTATGGACTGGGTGAGGGAGATATCATTTTCACAGGTACGCCAGCAGGCGTGGGTCCTACTGTGTCAGGTGATAAGTTTGAGCTCTTCTGGGGAGAAGACCAGCTTGGAAGCTGCGTCATCGCCTAGGCTATGGCATGGATTATTGGCGCTGTATGTGCACTAGTGGTTGCCTTAGCAGCGTATTGGAAACAATCACTGACCTTGTCTGGTGCCATTGCTGCCGTAGTGATGGGGACCATTTATTATGGAGCAGGTAATATCGTATGGTTTGGAATTTTGCTGGTATTCTTCATCAGCTCCTCACTGCTCTCAAAGTTTCATCAGAAACGCAAGGCTGAGCTTGAGAAATCATATGCCAAAACGGGCCGTAGAGATGCTGGACAGGTTCTAGCAAACGGTGGGATTGGTATGGTGTTATGTATTCTTAATGCAATTTGGCCTTATCCTGGTTGGGTCTATGCTTTTGTAGGCGTGATGGCAGGTGTAACAGCGGATACTTGGGCTACAGAGTGGGGAAGCCTGAGCAAGAAGCCGCCGCGTTCTGTACTGAACGGTCGTATCTTGCCAGCAGGTACGTCGGGTGGTGTGTCGGTACTTGGCAGCACTGCGGCAGCCGTTGGTGGTATGATGATTGGGGTATTTGCTTGGTTATTTCAATCATGGACTGGGCTTTCAGGCCAATGGTTAGTGTACTTAACAGCGTATATACTACTCGGCCTAGTGGGAGGACTTGTTGGATCTTTTGTAGATTCGTTTCTGGGCGCTTCCGTGCAAGTCATGTATAAATGCCAAATTTGCAATAAAGAGGTAGAAGTATTGGAGCATTGTGGTCAACCGACTCAATATGTTCGAGGACTTCGCCTGATGAATAATGATGCCGTAAATATTCTATCGTCCATTGCTGCGGCTTTGGGGGCATGGGGGCTGGCATCTTTGCTCCAATTAGGAGTATAGAAATTGTACGACATCCACGGGTATAATCACTGACATCAGCCGTGGAAGAATGTCAGATTTAATTATATAGGTATTTAAACAAAGTACTGCGGTATACGATTTCTATTGTATGCCGCAGTCTTTTATGATTGATAACCCACTGATCATAGTTATGAGTAGCCACGGTATGGTAAAATGAACTGTGATATCTTAACTATGAACGACAAATCGGACAGATAAGTAGGGAAAAGAAAACATGAACATAATGACAGTTGAACATATATCCAAGAGTTACGGTGAGAAAATATTATTCCAAGATGCCAACTTTGGCATGGGTGACCAAGATAAAATTGGTATTATCGGTGTAAATGGAACAGGAAAATCCACTTTTATGCGTGTAATTGCGGGACTTGATAAACCGGATGAGGGGATCATCTCCGTCGGCAATAGTGTCCGTATTCGCTATTTGGCACAGAACCCTGATTTTGTTCCTGAGATGACCGTGCTGCAGCAAGTATTCCAAGGAAATGATCCACAGATGAAAGTTGTGCGGGATTATACGGAGACGATGGATCTTCTT
Source organism: Paenibacillus pini JCM 16418 (assembly GCF_000576305.1). Taxonomy (GTDB): domain Bacteria; phylum Bacillota; class Bacilli; order Paenibacillales; family Paenibacillaceae; genus Paenibacillus_AQ; species Paenibacillus_AQ pini. The sequence continues at coordinate 424,642 of NZ_BAVZ01000001.1, forward strand.
GAAATAAACCCGGAGGATACGGCCTTACATGAAAAGCTGTTTACGTTAAATGAAGAAATGGAAGAATTACAAGCTTGGCAGCTCGAAAGTGAAGCGAAGACGATTTTGTCTAAACTCGGAATTACTTGGTTTGATGCGAAGATGGAGAACTTATCTGGTGGACAGCGCAAACGGGTTGCCCTGGCAAGCGCGTTAATCCAGCCATGCGAATTGTTAATTCTCGATGAGCCAACCAACCATATCGATAATGCTTCTGTAGCTTGGCTAGAGCAATATTTGCAAAAGCGGCGCGGCGCGCTCCTTATGATTACACATGATCGGTACTTCCTGGATCGCGTAGCGAATGTCATGCTTGAAATGGATCAAGGACGAATGTTCCGCTATGAGGCTAACTACTCCGCGTTTCTGGAGCTGAAGGCACAGCGTGAAGAACGTGAAGCATCTTCTGAGCAGAAGCGTCAGAACCTACTCAAGACAGAGCTAGCATGGATGCGCAGAGGTGCCAAAGCAAGATCGACGAAGCAAAAAGCTCGTATTGATCGCTATGAGACACTAAGGGATCAGCAGGTTCAGCAAAAGGGTGCATCCGTCGACCTATCGGTAGCCTCATCACGTCTCGGACGCAAAATTATTGAACTAGACCATCTTCATAAGAAGTTCGAAGGTCGAACGTTGATTCAAGATTTAAGTTATATTGCCGTCCCCGGAGACCGTATTGGTATTGTTGGACCCAATGGTAGCGGTAAATCAACGCTTCTGAATTTAATAACTGGTAGACTACAGCCCGATGGGGGCGAAGTTATAACAGGAAGCACCGTGAATATAGGATATTTTACGCAAGAGCATCAGGAAATGAATTTGAATTTACGTGTCATTGAATATATTAAGGAAGTAGCAGAAATTGTCAAAACCGATGATGGCAGCTCTATAACGGCATCACAAATGTTGGAACGGTTCTTGTTTCCTCCTGCGTTACAGTGGTCACCCATTTCGAAATTATCAGGCGGAGAGAAACGTAGACTCTATTTGCTACGTGTCCTAATGGCAGCACCGAATGTGCTGTTGCTGGATGAACCTACGAATGATTTGGATATCCAGACGCTGTCCGTACTTGAAGATTATTTGGATGAATTCCCTGGCGTCGTATTTTCAGTTTCCCATGACCGCTACTTTCTGGATCGTACATCAGATAAAATGCTGGCTTTTGAAGGTGGTGGGAAAGTACGAGTTCATGTCGGAACTTACAGTGAGTACGAGGAATGGATGAGTAAGAATGAGACAGACAGCGCAAGCGCAGGACGCATCCAAAATGTGTCAGAGCAAAAACAACAATCAGTATCAAATTCCACAGCTCAAGTAAAGACTGAACCAGCAAAATCGACTCCTACTCAAGAGCCTGCTCGTGAAAAAGTGAAGTTTTCGTTTAAGGAGCAAAAAGAATACGAACAAATTGATGGCATGATTGAATCATGCGAGCAGAAGCTTTCACAGATCCAGACAACGATGGAATCCGCATTTAATGATTCGGTTCTTTTGCAAGAAATGTTACAGAAGCAGAAGGATGCAGAGCAGGAGCTGGAGCATCTTATGGAGCGTTGGACATATCTAAATGAGTTAGCGGAGAAAATGTAGTTCATGCAGCATCTCTCAACATTGGCGCGTCAACAAAAGAGTGAGGATGGGTAGAAAGAAGCTACCTAATCAGGTTTCAAGAGTTACTTCCTTCATACAGGGTAATAGATAGAAGGCACATGTATGTTGGGAGGACTATATATGAATATTTACAAAAAGTTGATTACACCAAGCATTGTCACGGGCGTAATGTTCGCTACCATCCTAAGTGGCTGTGGAGCTTCGGATACGAAGTCAGCTTCCGATGCCAATTCTTCCACGTCAACAAGCTTGAGCAAACCGTCTACTGATGAAAAGAATAACGCATCAAAACATACGAGTTCATCGGAAGATGCAAATGCAACGAGTAAGGATCAAAACACATCATCATCTTCACCAAATCATCAAGCCCCAAGTACAGGTCCATCTTCAAACCATGCTCAGCAAATTAAAGATATCGCTGCTTTGGCGAAGCAAGGTAAAGTTCAGGGAGCTGAATTTGTTTCAGGTGTGAGTATAATTGATGATATTCATGAATCCTGGGGAAAGCCCGATGAAGAATCAAAGAAACTAGATAGCTATGAGACGTATTCTCGTGGCGGGAGCAAAGGAGACTTTGCTTTTGGAGTCGGACGTGGTGAAGTTGTTTATGATATAAGATCTTTTGGTCCAACTGCGAATGAAGATACGGCTTTTCAAGCGATTACTTTCAAAGAGATCAAGAAAACACTAGGTGAACCCAGTTCAATTCGTACAAACAGCGGAGACGATATTCTAGTTTATAAGCTGATTGAGTATGAATTGAAATTTGTAGGACCACATGCTACTCAGCGTCTAGATCATATTTCTGTATATTCTCCAAGAGCAGCTAGGCCTATGGGTGGTTAACAATGTAATAACAACTACTCTAAGGTTGTCTAAGTAAATACAATAAAAAGCCTCTCCAACAGATTTGCTGGAGAGGCTTTTTCTATCTTATATTTATCTGGCTATTCATTCGTAATATATGCTGCCAACAGCTTCGCTGTATTGAATATTGCCTGTTTATGTGTACGCTCCATAGCATGAGAAGCATGAACACCTGGCCCAATCAGAGCGGCACGGATGTTATTGCCTCCAGATAATGCTGCTGACGCATCCGAACCGTAATACGGATATATATCAACAGCAAAGGCGATGCCCTCAGCTTCAGCTAAAGAGATCAGTTTACTAGTCATATTGTAGTCGTAAGGGCCGGATGAATCCTTAGCACATATTGATACATCGGTTTCTTTACAGCTAAGGTCATCACCCATGGCTCCCATATCGACTGCAATCATTTCCTCAATATCCGATGGAATATATGAAGCGCCATGTCCAACTTCTTCATAGTTTGAGATGAGTAATTTCACATTGGTCCGCGGTTTCCAGCCTTCAGACTTCATAGATTCAAGCATACCGAACAAAGCAGCAACGCTCGCTTTATCATCCAAATGACGGGATTTCACGTAGCCGCTATCTGTTACAATCGCTCTTGCATCGAAGGATACAAAGTCTCCGACACCAATACCTAGCTTAAGTACATCATCCTTACTATTCACAACCTCGTCGATACGGACCTCCATATGGTCTTCCTGACGTTTAAAGTCCCGAGCATCACTATATACATGCACAGAAGGATGCGTGCTTAGAATCGTACCTGTATACGTTTTACCGCTACGTGTATGAATGATGCAGTATTCGTTCTCAATACTGTGCATCATGAAGCCGCCTACGGAAGTCAGGCGGAGTGTTCCTTCGGATTTCACTGAACGAACCATGGCTCCGAGGGTATCAACATGAGCGCTTAGACCAATCGTCCGTGATTCGTCTTCGCCCCTTACTTCTAGAATAGCGCCACCTTTTTGATTCCAAATCAGTGGAATGTTAAGAGATGCAGCTTCTTGCTCAATCAGTTTCATGACCTCGGCTGTATAACCACTAGGGCTTGGTGTATCCAATAGCTTCTTCAGAAATGTAAGTGTGTAATTCTCGTTAATTTGTATGGACATGATGTTGTTTACCTCCTAAATGAACGTTTGGTGCTGGTTTCGTTTTCTTTCGTAACAGCTGCTTCAATTGGTTCAGGAAATACATAACCCGTCTCAGACTGAATCTGATCTAGTTTTGCAGTGAGAAGTTTAACTTGTTTTTGTAATTTATACTGCCTGAAGATACCATAAGATCCGACAATAATACCACCAATCAATGTACAACCCAGTATTAGAAGTATCAGTGGGATATTCACCATACTGAACATAAAATTAACCTGTACAGGTTTAACGTTAATGACAGCAAATACGGCAGTCAGTAAAGCAAAAACCAGCCCAGCGATGAGTGACCATTGCATTTTCATAAGGGATCCTCCTTCCACAGACAGTATAAAATCCCTTGCCTCGATGGACAAGGGATTTATCTACAATCCTTTTATTTAGTGAGCTCTTCCATTTGTTTAATCACATCTTCAAATACGCTCATTGCTTCGCGAATCGGCTGAGGTGAAGACATATCAACTCCAGCTTTTTTCAAGATGTTAATCGAGAAGTCACTGCCGCCGCTCTTCAGGAAGCCTAGGTAACGCTCAACTGCAGGCTGACCTTCTTCAAGAATCTGCTTCGAGAAGCTGGTTGCAGCTGAGAATCCAGTTGCATATTTGTATACGTAGAAGCTGTTATAGAAGTGAGGAATACGAGCCCATTCCATTTCAATGTCCTTATCTACAGCCATTTCTTTACCATGGTATTTCACATTAAGATCGTAATATATTTCTGACAATGCCTGTGGTGTCAATGCGTCACCCTGCTCAGCACGCTCATGTACGATTTTTTCGAACTCAGCAAACATCGTTTGACGGAATACAGTCGTACGGAATTGGTCTGCATAATAGGTAAGAAGATACATTTTCTCTTTTGGATCTGTGGATTTCTTAAGCAAATAATCCATCAGTAAGGCTTCATTCGTGGTTGAAGCCACTTCCGCAAGGAAAATGGTGTATTGTGCATCACGATATTTCAATGCGTTATCTGAGTAATAGGAATGTAGCGCATGGCCCATTTCATGTGCCAAGGTAAACATACTATTCAGATTATCCTTATGGTTCAAGAGCACGTAAGGATGAGTGCCATAGGCACCCCAACTATAAGCTCCCGTCCGTTTACTTTCGTTTTCATATACATCAATCCAGCTATTGTCGAAACCTTCTTGTAGCGATTTCAGATAATCGGGACCAAGTGGCTTTAAACCAGCAGAGACGGTTTTCTTAGCGTCTTCATAGCTAATATCCATTTTATATTCATCTACAAGGGGTGCGAATAGATCATACATATGCAATTCGTCGACACCAAGAAGCTTCTTGCGCAGCTTCATATAACGGTGAAGCAGAGGAAGGCTCTCATGGATCGTATCTACGAGATTGGTGTACACTTCCTTCGGAATGTTATCGCCATACAAAGACATTTCCAGTACGGATGGGTACTTACGCACGGTGGAGTAAAAAATGTTTTTATTAACGTTCGCACTTAAAGTAGCTGCAATTGTATTTTTTTGTTTAGCATACGTTTCATAGACGGCTTGGAAAGCTCTACGGCGTACGTCACGGTTGGGGTTTTCTAGGAATTGAATGTAACTGCCATGTGTTAGCTCGACTTCTTTTCCATTCTCATCTTTAATTTTCGGGAATTTGATATCGGCATTGTTCAGCATACCAAAAATGGTTTGAGGCGCTTGAGAGAGATTGCCCACTTGAGCAAGTAGAGCTTCTTCTGCTTTGGAGAGGACATGTGCCTTCTCGCGCTTCATTTCCGTAAGGGTGAACTTATACTCTGCTAAAGTTGGATCTTCGATGAAGGCATCAAGCTTATCATCCGGCAAAGACAAAATTTCAGGAGTGATAAACGATAGAGCTTCTCCGATTTGTACACTGAGTTTCTTAGCTTTGGCAGAGAGCGCTTGGTATGTAGGGTTAGCTGTATCTTCATCATGATGTAAATGCGCATATACAAAAAGGCGTTCTGTTTTTAATGAAATATCATCTTCTAAAGCGAAGCAGGATTTAACTGCATCGGAGGTATCTAGTTTGCCTTCAAATTCGGCTGCTTTCTTCACTTCTTTTAGTAGGTCGGTGTATGTCTGATCCCAGGCTTTCTGGTCAGCAAATAAGTCTTCAATCTTCCATTGATGTTCTACGGGCACTTCAGAGCGTTTCAATAATTGTTCCATAGGAACCCTCCTCAAAGGTTTGGATGATGATTTGTTGTTTCCAAGCGGTGTTACCACTGCCGGAGCGTACGGAACGGCCAGCAAGCTCATAGAAATAGCCAGCTTGAGCATGATCATACTATTCACAGGAAAAGGGGCCCCCTCTAGTTGTGCTAGGCACGAGATTACAAGTTTGCCCTTTAGTATGACCGTTCCGTACTAACAATATGAGTGTACTCCGTCAGCTTGTGGAACCCAATGTTAACATCGAGTATAGAATAAGGATAAAGGCAATTAGAATCATGACGATAGCGGACAGCGCTAGACCTCGTTTTAATCGAGGAGGAATTTCATCCTTCTTTAAGACAACGACTGCGCCCAAAGCGAAGGCCAAAATGACAAAAATCAGAATACTGCTTCCCATCTAATTCTTATACTCCTTTAAAAGCAGCTATAATTTCACGCCACTCATCTTCGTTATCAACAAATTCTTCTTTAGGGAAGCGATTGTTGGCCCATTGCATTAGAGCGGGGCGACTCATAAAGGTATGGGTTTCTTCACCCCATTGGTCAGAAATCTCGCGAAGGACAATATAACGCCCCTGTACTTCAACTGTCATCATATTCCACTTGTCTTTTTTGTATATTTCATGTTTTTTTATCATATGCATTCTCCGTTTGCTCTTTTGGTAAAATGATACCGCAGAGGTCGCTGTAAAAGCAAATGAAAAGAAACGATTGAAGCGGATTGTTGGATTGCAATGTAAAAGTTCTTGAAGTATAATGTATGTATTCGCCATACATGGCGGTATTTTAGGAGGTTTTTTATTTGAAAGGTACAGTTAAATGGTTTAACGCAGAAAAAGGTTATGGCTTTATTCAATTTGAAGGCGGCGAAGATGTATTCGTTCACTTCTCAGCAATCCAAGGCGACGGTTTCAAAACTTTGGAAGAAGGTCAAGCGGTAGAATTCGAAATTACTGATGGTAACCGTGGTCCTCAAGCTGCTAACGTAACTAAATTATAAGATTTGCTCCGGTAACGGATTTCTTATAGCTTTGGTTAAAACTTTCACCTATCCAAGCACGGTTCTCCTTTTGAGAGCTGTGCTTTTTTTGTGAGCAAGTTTATAACTACACAAAACACTCAAAAACTAGGTCTAACTTTGACCAGAACAAGCTACGAGTGATACACTATAATCGATGGTTTATATACTGTAATAGGGAGCGTTATGCTATGCCAAAGTTTAAATTGTTTAAAGACCGCAAAGGTAAAGCGGATCAGGCTAAGAATAATCAATTTGTAAAGCTTGCCCGTGAGATTTATGTACAAGCCAAAAAAGGCGGCCCTAACCCGGATGCTAACTTTGCATTAAAAACAGCGATTGCAAATGCCCGGCATATTAATATGCCTGTAGACAACATCGAACGTGCCATTAAGAAGGCAGCTGGTGCTGGTGATGATGTCGATTACGAAGAAATTTACTATGAAGGTTATGGACCCGGTGGTTCAGCAATTATGGTTAAATGCTTGACTGATAATCGTAATCGGACCGCGGCTGATGTTCGTTCTATTTTTAATAAACGTGGTGGCAATATGGGTGAATCCGGCTGCGTATCGTATATGTTTGATCAAAAAGGAATTTTAATTATTGATCGTGAGAAATTTGAAGATCTGGATGAAGACACATTGATGCTACAGGCTATTGAAGCTGGAGCGGAAGATTTGATTACCACAGACGAGAATTTCGAAGTGTTGACGCATCCACATGAAGTTGAAGCTGTGAAGAAATCACTCGAAGAAGCAGGTCTCGAATTCTCGAACTCTGAAGTGCGCTGGATTCCACAGAATACAGTAGATGCTGAAGGGGAGAACGCAGAGAAGCTGATGAAAATGATGGATGCTTTTGATGATAATGATGATGTACAAGACGTATATGCAAACTTTGAAATCAGTGATGCGGAAATGGAACGTATCGGTTAAGACTGGATTCAAATAGAATAAGAGCCTGTGACCCGCAATTAGGCGGGTCACAGGCTCTTATTCTAATTTTAGCCATTCATATGAGTGGAAGTACTTCCTGAGGAGTTCAGTAGATGCCTACTAAGAAAGCCGATAAAAGCTAGGAATGAAAGGCCCACAGCAACAAAATAGAATGAACTGCGGCCCGCATTTTCAAAGAGCATTCCCCCAAATAAACCACTCATTAGACCCGCCGCGCTCGACCATACGACAGCGAAAAGTCCAAGTCCAGTGGCTCTAAACTGATCGGGTATCATTCTCGTTATATAACGTACAGCCGTTACATAATAAATACCAAAGGTTACACTATGCATCATCTGAATGATAATAACCATGCTAGGCTCATGTGTCATCGACATGAATAAAAAGCGGACTGCAAACATGAGACTCGCAAAAGCTAGTAAGGGCAATTCTTTAAATTTATCTCCATATTTGTTCAGTAGAAAGAATATAGGAATTTCACTTACGGCAGATGCAAGCATTGACCATCCAATGAGACCTTCACTCGCACCGAGCTGCTTGAGGGTGAGCGCGATAAACGCATCATTCATCCGATAAGGGATGGCAAGACAGAACACGCACGCAAAGAACCATAGTAATTCTTTTTGCCGTAAAATAGTCCAGAGCTCGCTAATTTTCATTTTTTTCTTTGATTGAGCTTTACTGTCACGAAGTCTTGTAGAGAAGAGGAAAGCCAGCGTAATTACACCCATACAAATGTACATGGTGCTAGATGTACCGGCTGCGCCTAGGACATAGCCGATGAATAAGGCAAAGAAGGCATAACCAATCGACCCAAACACACGTATAATAATAAAATTTTTCCCATAACGCTGGGCGGTTTGGATTGCCATCGTATCCGTAAGAGGATTGAGTGGGTACCAGAAGAAATTAAACATCGTTATAAAGATAAATATGATATAGAACGATGACATATATGAAAGAAATGTAATCATGACCAGTTGCCCGATAAGCAGGACCATCATAATTTTTTGAATGGTTTGATAACGGTCGCTGGTCATACTCCAGAACATGTTTGTGAACATGGAGATAAATGGCCCAACTGCATAGAGATAACCGATCTGCGAACCGCTAAATCCCAAGTGGCTGAAATAAAGTGGAAAGTAAGAAGATGATAATACCGTAATTCCGTAAATAACGAAGGTAAATGCGCGTAACCAGTTTAAATCCGGACGAGCGCTCATTGCAAATTTCATTTCGTGTTTTCCTCCGGCTTCGTGAAATAAAGCTAGTATAGCACAAGCGCTGAGGAATACCTTTTAAAAAAATCATGCTATCTCATATATTAGATTCGTTTTCGGAATCACCTTCAGTTATGCTCCTTGCAATCAAATAACACGCAGCACTTCCCCTTTGACAGATATGACCCTCGTACTTTATATTTCAATTTATGTAGAAGTTTTCGTTTGTAGAGATGCTTGTGATTTAGTTTATTTGTACAAAATCCAGGTCCATATTATAATAAGTGATAATAAGGTTATTAAGATAGGACAAGTAGACAACAATGTGGAGGCACCGTCATTTTGAATGAAAAAGGGCAAATCCAATATCAAGTTCCCCGGAACCCTGTTAGTTTAATGAGCAGGGTGTATAAGCATATATTGCCGGAAGTGCGTAAAGAGTTAGATGGGTGGCGACAAGCAGCAAGCGAGATCCCGGATGCCGAGCTGAGAAAACAGGCTTTGGCAAGCATTGAAACAAAGCAATTTCATTGCGAAGGTGGGGGTATTTATGCTGCTGTTGAGTTGCCGTACAGGCTCATACTTACGAAGTTGATTGTGGCTTACCAGACGATAAGCGATTATCTTGATAATTTATGCGATCGTAGTACATCCATGGATCCCGATGATTTCAGATTGCTACATAAGTCAATGCTGGATGCTGTTGATCCCGGGGCTGTACCGGTAAATTACTATGCTCTTCGTGAGGAACAAGACGACGGAGGATATTTACACGCTTTGGTTACAACATGCCAGAGTTGTATTCGTCAGTTACCAGGTTACAAGGCTGCAATGCCTTACGTACAGGATTTAGCTGGTTTGTATACAGATCTGCAGGTATACAAGCATATTAAGCCAGAATTGAGAGAACCGGCACTACTTGAGTGGTGGGAATTACACCGTAATCGTACTCCGCATCTGCAGTGGAATGAATTTGCTGCTGCTACGGGTTCGACGCTCGGCGTATTTATGTTTTTTCTCGCAGCAACCGATCGTCATTTAGACGATGCGAATGCGGCTAGAATTCACGCTGCTTATTTCCCACATGTCTGCTGCCTGCATATCATGCTTGATTATTTGATTGATCAGGAAGAAGACAGGCTAGGTGGAGATCTGAATTTTTGTAACTATTATGATAGTGCGGAGGTCATGCTTGACCGAATCAGCTCCATAGTAGAATCGGCACGCAAGGACGTTGCGATGATTCCATCGACTTCGTTCCATCGTATGATCATTGAGGGTTTACTGGCTATTTATCTTTCCGATCCTAAAGTCAGTGAACAGCAGGAAGTTCGTGCAGCATCTAAACGCTTGATGAAGGGAAGCCCTTTAACACGTTTGTTTTTCTTCTTCAACAGCAGGTGGATCCGCAAGCATTTGTATGAGTGATAATGAGGAGGAATAATTCATGTCTGTTCAGAAAATTGCAGTTTTAACAAGTGGTGGAGATTCTCAAGGGATGAACGCAGCCGTACGCGCCGTGGTTCGTAGCGGATTGTTTTACGGTTTGGAAGTATACGGTATTCAGCGTGGATATCAAGGGCTGTTAAACGACGATATTTTCTCAATGGATTTACGTAGCGTGGGTGACATAATTCAGCGCGGTGGTACAGTACTGCAATCCGCTCGTTGCAAAGAGTTCATGACACCGGAAGGACAGCAGAAGGGTGCAGAAATCTTGCGCAAACGTGGCATCGATGGTTTAGTTGTTATCGGTGGAGACGGCTCATATCATGGCGCGAACAAGCTCAGTAAACTAGGTATTAATACGATGGCGCTGCTGGAACGATTGATAACGATATTTCTTTCACTGATTTCACGATCGGATTTGATACTGCGGTTAGTATTGTTGTGGATGCAGTGAATAAATTACGTGATACGATGTCTTCTCATGAACGTTCTTCAATCGTTGAGGTTATGGGACGTCATTGCGGAGATATCGCTCTACATGCAGGTCTTGCATCTGGTGCAGAGACGATTCTTGTTCCAGAAGTTGAGTATGATATGGATGAAATTGCTGACCGAATGAAACAGAATTTCCAGCATGGTAAGCGTCATAGTATTGTTCTTGTTGCTGAAGGTGTAGGTACAGGTGAGGAAGTTGCAAAGGCACTAACCGATCGCTGTCCAACGCTTGAACCTCGTGTAACTGTTCTAGGTCATATTCAGCGTGGTGGAACTCCGACTCCGATTGACCGGAACCTTGCAAGTCGTCTAGGGGATTTCGCTGTTCGTATGTTAATTTCGGGAGAGTCTGACAAAGCCTGTGGTATTATAAAAGGTGAGTTAGTTCTTACCGATATTGATAAAGTAGTGAACAGTAAGAAAGACTTCAATATGGAGTTATATGAATTAGCATCGCGTCTGTCTCAATAATCGAACCAACAATAAGTCCTTGGGATCATGCATCCTAAGGGCTTATTTTATTATGAAAGTAAAAGGCCTTCCCCTGTTATGGGCGAAGGCCTTTTATAATCATTAACATTTTATGAGGAGGTTATCTTTATAATTTGGTCACGCTGCACACGAACTAATCGTCCAAGTAGGAGAGTGGCACCGACAATAAGCCCTATGATTAAACCAATCCAGTATCCGAAAGCACCTAGATTCGTATACTCAGAGAAAATATAACCTACCGGAAGCCCAATAACCCAATAGGAAATGAAGGTGATGACAAAGGAATGATTGACGTCTTTATATCCGCGTAATGCACCTTGAACGGGTGTAGCGATTGCATCGGATATTTGAAAAAATATGGCGTAAATCAGAAAATGTTGAGTGAGTTCAATCACTATACTTTCATCGGAATAGATACCCGCAACAAATCTTCCGAACAATAGCAGCACCATTGCTGTAATTAGTGATAATAAGACAGCGGTGCTAATACCAAGTTTGGCATATTGACGCGCATCTTTCAGCCGTCCGGCGCCCTTTTCAAAACCGACTAGAATGGTCAGAGTCATGCTGATACTGAGAGGTATCATATAGAGTGTGGTTGCAAAATTCATCGCTGCTTGATGAGCTGCGATCGTGATGGTATCGAAGCGACTCATAAGTAAAGTTACGCCTGCAAACACGGCTGTCTCGAAAAAGATTGAAAATCCAATGGGTACGCCAATTTTCAATAGCTCTTTCCATGCCTTTAGAGATAACCCATACCATTTGCGGAAGACGTTAAATTCTGCAAATGGCTTCACGCGATGCACGAAGAATATCGCAAGGGCAAAAACACACCAGTACGTGATAGCGGATGCTACACCGGCTCCGACACCGCCAAGACGGGGAAAGCCCCAATAGCCGAAAATGAGTAAAAAATTTAGTAAGATATTAATTGGCAATGCAATGAGAGTAATCGTCATTGATATTCGAGTTTTTCCTAGTGCGTCAATGAAGCTGCGCAGCACGGTGTAGGCGAACATAGGTACAATACCTATAGATAAGTATCCTAGGAAATGAAAGGCTATATAACGTACCTGTGGCTCCAAATTCATCCCATCGAGAATAATGGGGAGAAATAGTACGCCAACTAGCATTACAGCTAGTGCGAGTACCAGTGCAAGCCATAATCCTTGTATGATCTGATATGCCACTTTGGATTTGTGCCCGCTACCCATCAAGTGGGAGACAATGGGTGTAATTCCCATTAATATACCGCTGATTCCAGTCTGTAATGGAATCCATAGGCTAGAACCGATAGCTACTCCGGCCAAATCAGTAGAACTTGCCTTACCTGACATATTCGTATCGAAAAAGGTAATTGCGGATAAAGCAATCTGTGTAACCAGTATAGGGAGTAGAATAATCATAAATTGCTTCAGTTTATCTTTATAATTCACTGTTGTTATCATGATATGGCTCCATTAAAGTTTGATTTTCGGTGCAGAGTCTATTGTAAGCAAGACGCATGAAAGACCCGGTTTTCAGGCCGGGTCTTTGCAGGCATTCTCTTTATTGGTTTAGGATTACTAATTATTTGATTATTTGTTGTAATTAACGCCAGGGCTATAGCGGTTTGTTGCATTCCACAATAAAAACTCGTCGACATTCATATCTTTTAATGCCCGAATTTGTTCTTCGACTTGCTGCTTACCATATTTCTCGTAGTGACCGCTACCCAGCCAACTTGCGGTAAAATCTTGAATCCAAGGACGGATGATCGGTTTCTGGTCAGCTAGTGGCTCCAGTTTCTTATGGGTATCGACCATAGAGCCTTTAATCGTCTTGTAAGGTTCTTTATCGGGATCTTTAGCACCGAACCAACCCGTTGTGTAGTGACTTGGATAAATCATAGGACTAATAACATCCACATTCTCCGAAATTTTATTGAAATCTTGACCAATACCTTCAGCTGCAGGAACAGATGCGGCATAGCCAAAAATATCAACAGATACTCGTACACCGAGTGGAGCCATTTGTTTACGCGCATATTGGACGAATTCTGCCACTGCATCAACGCGTGATTTGTCAGTCTTCGTATATTTTAGGACATCTGCACGCTTCTCAAAACCCTCTGGAAAGCGCACATAGTCAAATTGGATTTCTTTAAATCCTAATTTTGCTGCTTCCTTCGCAATTTCAATGTTATAGTCCCATACTTCTTTATTAAAAGGATTGACGAAGCTATCCCCTTTACCATTTTTCCATACCGAACCGTCGCTTGTTACGAATGATAGATCAGGGCGTTTTTTAGCGAGTACGGTATCTTTAAAAACCACTACACGAGCAATTGGATATACATTATGTTTTTTGAGACGTTCCATTAACTGATTGATGTCATGAATAAACGGTTGAGGTTTACCCATTTTAATCAAATCAGGATTATCTGTCTTATAAGTTATGTATCCGGCATCGTCTTTAATATCTATAACCATTGCGTTAAGATCCGTTTTGTCCATAAGATCAAGCAGTTGGGTCATACGAGAACCACCTGCGCTATATGCTGTTACATAAACACCCTTGACCTTTGGGGCTGTAGTTTGTGGATCAACCTTAGCAACTGGATTATCAGCACTTACAGGAACATCCTTTTGTGAAGCGATTATTGCGGAATTAATGGAGGATTTCAAAAGATTTGCAACTTGATTGTCTTCGTTATGCTGCTGATTCCCTGTGCTGGATCCCAGAATCATCAGAAGCGCCCAGATGATATTCATAAATTAACTCTCTCCCTTGTCGGCATTTCATTTTATAAAGTATAAAGGAACTAGCCCCCTTAAAAACAACAGGTTTGTAACAATTTGGTCGGTTTTTGATTAAGACATATTCTCTGTGTTTTTTAAACAAAATAAGGACTTTTCAAACTTAAAAATGAGAATTTCATAAGAGTAGGGCTTACATAGGGTTTACCAGTAGTCCCGTAAAATACATTCAATTTGCTGGAATAAAAATGCCGCCTTTGACTTCAGCAGGATACTGAAGGAGGGCGGCATATCGGTTTTTTAAACAACTACTTATTAAAACTTTAATGAAGTGGCGCTGTACTTTGATGTTCACAAATGCTGTACTGGATAATCTCCATAGCATCATTAGGTTCCAAAATGCTAAAACCGTCTCGAAGCATGATGAGGGAATTCAGCTCATTTTGTTTCAAGAATGGCATCATATCTGGGAACCATTTCATGACGATTTGGGACAACTTTACCGTTTCCATTTCCATCTCCACAAAAATCACCCTTTCCTCACGAGTCTGTACTGTCAGAGAAATCTAACGTAGCGAATCGGAAAAGCGTTTAAGTGCTGGGGAAAACCGGGTACATCCTAATCTCATGGAACTATTGTAGGAACCGCGCATTAATAATATACCATATAAATATTGTCTTTTACACCGATCGGCAATAAATCAGCTTCTGCGGAATGATCCCATGACTCCAACCGTTTCTACGATGTTAACAAAGGCTTTAGGATCATTTTCTTTTATGATTCGTTTGAGCTCGGCTAATTCATACTGTGTGGTTACAGTCATAAGCATGTCTTTTTCCACATTGGAATATGCGCCTTCGGTCTTGATTTTGGTAACTCCGCGAGGGCGCTCTAGAAGCTGAGACAGGAGCTTCTCAGTTTCATTCGTAATAATATAGACAGTGACTTTGAAATGGCTAACATGAATCATATCCACTGCTTTACCTGTTACGAAAATAGATACCATAGACGCGAGCGCTAAATTCCAGTCATTCTGCATGTACCCGGCCGCCAAGATAACAAGTCCATTCATGCTGACTAATACATTGCCGACAGGAAAGTCTCGATAACGGGTTACGATCGAGCCAAGGATGTCAAACCCTCCGGTTGATCCGCCTGCGCGAAATGATATTCCGCTTCCCACACCGACAAGAACGCCGCCGAACACGGCAGCGAGCAACGTATCCGAGGCAAGAGATACAACGGGTATGATGGCAATGAACCATGTAACTGCTGCTACAGATACAATACTAAGCACGATGAAACGTTTGCCTAGCATGAACCAGCCTGCGACCAGAATTGGAACATTGAACAGAAAGTAGAGAATGCTGAGGCTAAGTGAAGAGAAATATCCAACAAGCATGGATAAACCAGAAACGCCTCCGCTCAGCAAATGTTGTGGGACCAGGAATAAATTAAAGCCGCATCCTACTAAAAAGGCGCCCAGTATAACAACGATGTAATTTCCAGATTTTTTGAGCAAACTGTTCACCTCAAGTATTTTTTTATATGTAAATTTCCCATTGTTACCATCCATAACTGGTGTTTGCATTTTGTTTTGTGATATACTGTATAAGATGTTCTTGAGTAGGGTTGTACAATAGTATTATTTTTGCATTGTTTCAGGAGAATAATTACCGTTTACTAAAATCTGTAGGCAATTAACGCCCCAGAAAAACGCTATTGACGAAAAGCCATGCAACTTTTTTCTGATTAATGGCTACCCTATATAATGTTTACCGCTACTTAAGAATACAGACAAGATTGTGGAATGTCCACTATATAGAAGGAGTATGAATATTTTGAAAAATTTTGCAGATTTCGGCTTAGAACCTAAGGTTCTTCAAGCCATCTTGGAGCTTGGCTTTGAAGAAGCTACGCCGATTCAAGCTCAATCCATTCCAATTGCGATGAGCGGAAAAGACATGATCGGTCAAGCACAAACAGGTACGGGTAAAACCGCAGCGTTTGGTATTCCGTTGATCAATAAAATTTCTAAAGAAACTGATAAAATCGTTGCGCTAATCATGACCCCAACACGTGAGCTTGCGATTCAAGTTGCTGAAGAAATCGGTAAACTAACTCGTTTCAAGGGAGTAGGATCCTTAGCCATTTATGGTGGTCAAGATATTAGCCGCCAAATCCGTGCTCTGAAGAAAAAACCACAGATTATTATTGGTACACCAGGACGTTTGTTAGACCACATCAACCGCAAGACAATCCGTCTTGATGATGTAGAAACTGTCATTCTGGACGAAGCTGATGAAATGCTGGACATGGGCTTTATGGAGGATATTCAATCCATCCTGAAGCTAGTACCAGATGAGCGTCAAACAATGCTTTTCTCCGCAACAATGCCAACCAATATCCAAAGACTGGCACAGCAATTCTTGAAAAACCCTGAGCATGTGTCTGTAATTCCTAAACAAGTCAGCGCACCGCTGATTGATCAAGCTTATATTGAAGTTCCTGAGCGCCAGAAGTTTGAAGCTCTGAGCCGCCTTATTGATATGGAATCACCAGAACTTGCAATTGTATTTGGACGTACGAAGCGCCGGGTGGATGAACTGGCTGAAGCACTTTCCAAACGCGGATATTCCGCAGACGGTTTGCATGGTGACTTGTCACAGAACCAACGTGATGCAGTTATGCGTAAATTCCGCGATGGAAGCATCGACGTACTTGTAGCGACAGATGTAGCTGCTCGTGGTCTAGATGTATCTGGCGTAACTCACGTTGTAAACTTTGACCTTCCACAAGATCCAGAAAGCTATGTTCACCGTATCGGCCGTACTGGACGTGCAGGTAAAGAGGGAACTGCTTGGTCATTCGTAACTCCGCGTGAAATGGATCACCTTCATTTGATCGAGCGCGTTACGCGTCACCGTATCACTCGTAAACCTTTGCCTACGATGGCGGAAGCTATTGAAGGTAAACAACGTATTACTGCAGAACGTTTGCTTGAAGCAGTAGAGAGTGCTGAGATTAACGAATATAAAGGCTTGGCTATTCAATTGCTTGAGCAATATGATTCCGTACAATTGCTTTCAGCAGCATTGAAGATGTTGACTGGTGAGAAGAAGGATTCCGAAATCCAATTGACTCCAGAAGATCCGATTCGTGCTAAACGTCGTAACTACAACAATGGCAAACCTGATCTGCGTAGCGGACGTAAGCCATCTAGTGGATACGGACAACGTACAGGTGGTAGCGGTTCGGGTAGCAGCGGCGGAAGAGGCGGTTACAACCGTGATGGAAATTCCGGCAACCGTGGCGGATATGCTGGCAAGAGCTACAGTAACAGCAGCTCTGGTAGCAGTAATGGCGGCCGTAGTGGGGATTCGTCCTACCGTGGTAACAGCGACCGTAAACCACGTACCAGCAATTCTGAAGGACGTCGTCCTGCACCAAAACGCGAAGATTCTTCATTTGAGTAAATCATTTTTATAACCATATGTAAAAAGCCAAGGTGCCTACGCACCTTGGCTTTTTTGGTTGATTCATTAATTACAGAATAAATGCGCGGGAGATAATAACTAGCAGGATGAATAATACGAGGATTGCACCAGTTGATCCCCATAGTCCTACGCCACCAACGCCGCCACCATAACCATAACCATAACCTGCTCCAACTGCCATATTAAATTACCTCCTTAAGTGATTACCTCTTTGGTTTACTTGGTATTTTATGACATTCTGCCTTGCTTGGAATGGACAGATACCCATATAGCGGAAATTAGGCTCTGGCAATATGTAGCCCAAATGCGGTATATTATTATATACAGGCATGTTAGTCGAGAGGAGATTTTTTACTTGGAACTTAAAGGCGCAATGGGTGGGATTTATAGAATAACGGAATGGATTACACGGATTGCTTACAGCAACATATTGTGGTTGGTATGCTCATCACCATTTTTCTTCTTTTTGTTAACAAAGTTTCTGATTGTATCGAATAACGGCGGGGCAAATGAATCATTACAAATGAACTGGGCTATGGCAATTGTGGCACCGTTTACATTGTTTCCAGCTACCTCTGCATTATTTGCAGTTGTTCGTAAATGGGTAATGGGTGACACGGATATTAGAACATTCAGCACGTACTTCAAGTCCTATAAAGATAATTATAAGCAAAGTCTAATTGGAGGCATTTTTTACACGCTTTTATTGGTAATTATGCTTGTAGATTACACCATTTATATGACTCAGTTCAGCAATATGCAAATTGTAGGTATTGTTATGCTGATCTTGCTCATCGTTTTATTCTTATCATTGTTTAATTTCTTCTCCATGGTCGTTCATTATCACATGACGATTTGGCAGATATTGAAGAATGCTGTACTCATTACAATCATTCGCCCTTTCCGGGTAATCGCAACGGTTCTAGGAAGTGGTTTAATGCTATTTATTGGCTCCAAGTATCCAGCAGTCATCATTTTCTTTGGCGGAAGTGCGATTGCACTATGGACGTTCTATAACTTCTATGGAACATTCATGAAGATGCAAGAGCAGTCAGAGCGGTTGAAGCAAAAAGAATTGGATGCTCAAGAAGAATTAGAAGCCGAGGCGCTTGCCAATGCCAACGTTAAGTCTGACGATCAAGTCAACCTAACGAAAGGCAAATAACATTAGATCAAGGAAATAAAATTGGGATAAAATGTGATCATAAGAGCGTTTACTTTTTCAACTTTTGGTACTATAATAAGACTACATCCTGCGATGTTCGCCACGGTTGATTGTTATTTTGAACCAATGACAATGTCTACCGGGAGATCAATTATGAAACGCGGCTGAAAAGCCCTGTCTATACGACATGGGGACTTCAAAACCGTTTATGAGATCACCCACCTGCTAAAGCAGGTTCAGAAGACAGATTGATCGGACGGCATAGGCGGGTTTCCTACTAATTTTGAAGATGCACTCTTTTTGCGAGTCTTTCGTAAAAAGAGTGCTTTTTTGTCTAAAATGGTACAAATCCCCCTACTTTCTCTTTTGTTCTGAGCCTAAGAGTGTTAAACTTATAAGTATTGATGATGCTACTACAAAGGGGGAACGGTCTTGTCGTTAAAGAGAGTTTTAGTGGGGGTTATTCGTAGTCAAGAAGGAACAAGCGACCGGGCGAAAGATCCTAAGATGAAAACGCGCTATTACAATTTATCGAAAGACAAGGCATGGGAGGAAATATCTTCAACACTTAAGAAAATACCAGGTTATAAAGTGTTGCATGAGGTTCAGAACGTCGGGGAAATCACGCTGGAGAAGCGGACTTCACTGGGTCGTACTGTTGATATTACCGTGTCTGTACTTTCAGTTGGACCGGTACGCAGCGCAGTGGACATGTATTCAGCTTCACGTGGATCTCTTGGTGATCTCGGTTCGAATTACCGAATCATTCTGAATTTATTCGGAGCACTTGATAAAAAGCTGGCTAAATATAAAACGACCTCATAATCCATAAGATTAAAAAGCGGGAGAAAGATGAAGCACTTTTCTCCCGCTTTTTTTACAATTGTATTACAACAATGCTTTGACAGCTTCAACAGCTTGTTCGTAATTTGGATGTTCTGTCATTTCTTGAAGGTACTCAACGTACGTAATTTTATCATTCGCATCAATAACGAAGATGGAACGCATATCGAGACGGAATTCCTTAATTAGTACGCCGTACGCTTGTCCAAATGACATATCTTTATGATCGGACAATGTCACCACACGATCCACACCGGAAGCTCCACACCAGCGAGCTTGTGCAAACGGGAGGTCTGCACTGATCGTAAGAATGATCACATGGTCTCCAAGCCCAGCTGCTTCTTCATTGAAGCGGCGAGTTTGAGCGTCACAAACACCTGTATCTAGGGAAGGGACAACGCTAATTAGTTTGATTTTACCAGCATAGTCCTTGAGGGATGCTTGCTCAACCAAGTTTTTACTAACTGTAAAGTCTGGAGCGGAATCGCCCACTGCAAGCTCGGGTCCTACGAGGGTAATTGGATTACCTTTAAAAGATGCTGCGCGTTGTTGTGTCATCATGATTCTCCTCCTTGATTATAAAAAGTATTGATCTTCAATTGGTGATTCGTGCCAAATAACATTATAATCTTTTTAAAATGACATTGTCCAATCCGGATGGTCGGTTTTGGTGAAGGAAGGGTTCTAATTGCTATTTGTTCGGTATGAGAATTTAAAGAGTTATCTACGGTATTATCCGATCACTTCCATTTTGTTTGTTGTGAATATTGTTATGTTTCTAGTGACTTTGTTTAATGGTGGAATTAATAATTTGACACTAGCTAAGTATGGAGGATTAATTAACGCGGAGCCGTACTCCGAGGAATTGTGGAGATATGTAAGTTCTATCTTTTTACATGGAAGCTTAATGCATCTGGTTTTTAATAATTTTGCTCTAGTGGTATTTGCTCCACCTTTAGAACGTATGCTTGGTTCATGGAAATACCTCATATTGTATATATTAAGCGGTATTCTGGGTAATGTGATGTCTACGGTTGGATATAACATGCAAGACAAGTTGACGCTGTCGATAGGTGCTTCAGGTGCAATTTATGGAGTGTATGGTGCTTTTCTATATATTGCCTTGTTGAAAAAGGATTGGATGGATGATGCATCACGCAAGACTCTGTATGGACTATTGGTATTTAATATTATCTTCTCGGTATCTTCGCCCGGCATAAACTGGTTGGCTCATGCTGGAGGATTAATTGGTGGATTTATTATATTTGCAGTGATGATTCGTTTCCTCATATCCAGAAATCAGAGGAATTTATAAAGAAAAGTGTATGTCCTTAGATATGGTTATTGAACTTAAACTTAAGCGAATTGTGGAATGGTTGTAAGCAGAATGGAGCGAGTAATAGGTGGAACTTAGACAGTTGCAGTATTTTTTAAAGGTCGCACAGAAGGAGCATGTAACTCAGGCGGCAGAAGAGCTACATGTGGCCCAGTCTGCAGTGAGTCGTCAGATTCATCAGCTGGAGGAAGAGCTAGGGGTTAACCTTTTCATGCAAAAGGGTAGGAACCTGCAATTGACGCCAGTAGGACAATTGTTCTGTAAGCGTGTGGATGGTTTGTTGAAGGATTTGGATAAAGCGGTCGCAGAAGTTCATGAATTTCTTGATCCAGAGCAGGGGGAGATCCGTATAGGTTTTCCGCATAGCTTGGGTATTCATCTTATTCCTTCCATTGTGGCTGAATTTAAGAAAAAATATCCGAACGTGAAATTTAGGTTTAAACAGGGAATGTTCCCATCACTTATTAAAGATGTTATATCCGCAGAGGTGGATCTTGCATTTATTTCTCCTTTCCCAGAGAAACATGACCAAGTAGAGGGAGAAGTCATGCTGACAGAAGAGCTATATGCTATTTTGCCACCCAATCATCCTTTAGCCAATGAGGAGAGTATTGCGCTAAATCAGTTGAAGGAAGATAAATTCGTCTTGTTCAGCAAAGGGTATTCGCTTCGCCCAATTGTGTGGCATGCTTGTTTAGAGGCAGGATTTACTCCTAAAATTGCTTTTGAGGGTGAAGAAACGGATACGATACGTGGATTAGTTGCTGCGGGTATGGGTGTCAGCATTCTTCCAGAGCTTGCCTTATTCCAGACGAATCCATTACAACCGGCTCGTGTGAGAATCTCAGAGCCTAAAGTTACCCGTACAATAGGGTTAATACACCGTTCGGATGATAAACTTCCACTTGTTGCTCAAGCCTTTCGTTCGTTCTTGCTTAATTACTTTGGTTTACAGCAGCAGAATGGCAATAACAATAATAATACCCCGGTCGGTTCTTAACCGATGCCGGGGTATTATTTGTTTCAACCGATTATAATTAGTTGCGATTATTACTATTCGTAAAGATCATAACGTAACGCAACAATTCGAGCATGGAGAGCAATGCGGCTGCTACGTATGTGAGTGCGGCTGCATTTAGTACTTTGGCAACGCCTCGTTCTTCGTTATTGGCGATATAACCTTCCTGCACCATCAGATCACGTGCTCGGTTACTAGCGTTAAACTCAACGGGTAGTGTGATTAGCTGGAAAGCAACTGCAACGGAGAAGAAGATGATGCCAAGTCCGATAAGACCGGTCCAAGAAAATATGAAACCTCCAAGTAATAAAAAAGGTGCTATTCCTGAAGCGAAATTCACTGCCGGAAAAATACGGTGGCGAAGGACAAGCATAGGATAGTGCTGTTTGTGCTGAATTGCATGTCCGACCTCGTGACAGGCAACCGATACGGCTGAAATGGAGCTCTCGTAGTATACGGGCTCAGATAACCGGACTACACGATGGATCGGATCATAATGGTCGGACAGTGCTCCACGCACAGGCTCGATGGCGATGTCATGAAGTCCATTCGTGTCAAGCATGTGCCTAGCGGCATCATATCCCGTCATTCCACTGGATGTTGCAACCTTAGACCATTTTTTGAAAGTACCTTGAACCCTGAATTGTGCCCAGAGTGTAAATAAGAAGGCGATAATAATAAGTATGAACATGCTGCTTCAGACCTCCTGCTTTTTTCAAAATTAAAGCCTCATTAAGTGAAAGGGCCTTGCCCCAACAAGAGTCGAAGTGCTTCGATACAGCTGCGCCTTGAGGGAGGAGATTGAGGAGCATATGCCGCGCTTGGCTTGGTTTCATATCACGCATAAGCGGACTTAGTTCCCTTACCTCTCGTTCTAATTGCTGCATGTGGAGTTCTAGATGAGTCAACTTATCGGAGACTTGAGTTTCCTCGCTAACCAGATCCCACTTTTCGAGCGTAGCCTTAATTTCTTCTAATGTATATTTCTCTTGTTTCAATTCATTAATACGTTTGAGCCGTGCTAAGGTTTCATGACTGTAAAGTCGATAGTTTTTGAGCGTACGCTTCTCGGGAGAGACGAGGCCAAGTTTCGTGTAATAATCAATCGTGCGCTCACTTACGCTTCCTGCCTTTGCCAATTCACCGATTCGATACAAAGTCGTATTCTCCATGTCTTCACCACCTCGCGACATTTAAACTCGTAATATTATTGTAATCATCCATTTATAAAATTATGATACATGATCTAGAACCATACAGTCAAACGTGATAGTTAGTAAACGTATTCTTTAATGTTAAGTTATCTAACACAAAAGAAAAATAATATGCTAAACTATAGAAATATATTGTCAATTACATCCTTATCTGCTTATAATGTCATTAAGAGTTCAGTTAAATGTTAGAAAACATAACATAAAGAGGAGCGGGGTATATGAGACAAAAATGGCTGAGTATCACATTAGTTATTCTTACCTTATTAAGTTTTCCAATTACGGTATTTGCGGATGACGGTGCTTCAAATGTAGTCTTACAGGCTGGACTAAATACGTTCTTTGTATTTATGGCTGCAATGCTAGTGTTCTTTATGCAAGCGGGATTTGCTCTATTAGAAGCAGGATCGGTGAGAATGAAGAATGCCGGTCATGTGGCTGGAAAAACAGTTTTAACGTTAGGTATATCGATTTTGGCTTTTTGGACAGTTGGTTTCGGACTTGGGTTTGGCAACGGTAACGGATTCTTCGGTATGGAAGGTTTTTTCTTCGGAGGGGATTCGGTAGCCCATTCATTTGATTCTTTAGCCGCTTCAGATGTTTCTCTTACTGTTAAATTTCTATTTCAACTCTCTTTTGCTGCGGTCTCACTTGCCATCGCGTGTGGGGGGATGGCTGAACGTGCTAAATTAAGCGTCTATATCCTATTCGGTACCTTATTTATGGTTATTATTTATCCGGTTGTTGCTCACTGGGTATGGGGTGGTGGCTGGTTAAGTAGACTGGGTATGCAGGATTTTGCAGGCTCCACGGTAGTTCATCTCACAGGGGCTACAGCAGCTCTTGCAGCGACATACTTACTTAAACCACGTTTAGGAAAATACAATAAAGACGGTAAACCCAATAGTATCCCGGGTCATAACCAAGTGTATTCAGTCCTTGGGGTTATCATTCTTTGGATTGGCTGGTTTGGATTTAATCCAGGGAGTACTTTATCTGCATTAATGGACGGATTCTTCGGCTATGTTGCATTGACTACAAATGTTGCAGTAGGTGCAGGTGCAGTGGCCACGCTACTCATTTCGTGGATGATCTTCGGCAAAGCGGATATTCCAAGTATGCTGAATGGTGTACTATCTGCGCTGGTAGCCATAACGGGTGCTTGTGCTTTTGTAACCCCTTGGGCGGCAATGGTTATCGGTGCTTTAGCTGGAATCATTACTTTCTTTACGGCTCAGTGGTTTGAGAGAGCGGGTCTGGATGACCCGATTTATGCCTTCTCGGTGCATGGTATTGCCGGGATATGGGGAGCTATTTCTACGGGGCTATTTGCAACACCTGAATTGGTTAAAATAACGGGCGTTGGTAAAGCAGGCTTATTCTATGGTGGTGGTTTTAGTCAACTGGGAGTTCAATTGTTGGGTGTAGCTGGTACGTTCTTATTCGTCCTAGTCATTTCGTTTATCATTATTGGCGGAATGAAAATGATCATGGGTATTCGAGTAACCGAAGAAGAAGAATTAATGGGTCTGGATATTAGTGAACATGGATCGTATGGTTATCCAGAGCAAATGAAGCTTTTGAATGATGCTGAAGCAAGGCTCCTAGCCGTTTCTGATTCTAATGGAACGCTTACCCATAAACCTTCCTCTGGCATCAACGAAACCATTGTCTAAGTAATCATATGCTATACAAGGAAGGTGAGGTCAGCATGAAGCCGCTGGAAACAATACCTTATCACGAGAGCTTGCTCAACATTGCCGACGCGACTACGCCGGAACAATTAAAGAAGCTGCGAATTGAACATAATATGTATCTCCAGCTGCGGCGTGATGAACACTCCGTTACAGAATGGGTTGCGATGGTAAACGATATGCATGATGCAGTTTATGCAAGAGCGGTATATATAAGCGAGAGGGAGATGGTGGAGGCAGGTTACGGGCTGCCTCCCGTTCCTTATACATTTATAGTTTTCGGAAGCTCTGGTCGCCAAGAGGCTATGCTTTGGAGTGATCAAGATAATGGGTTAATCTTAAGTGATGAGCCAGCTGAAAATAAGGAACTCTACTTTCAAGTGTTTGGTAGGCGGCTAAGTAATATGCTTGGGTATTTAGGCTATGAGAAATGTAAAGGTAAAGTCATGTGTTCAGAACCATTGTGGTGTATGTCACTTAAGCAGTGGCAACATCAACTAGCAACATGGAGATGTGATGATGGTTGGGAATCTATACGTTATCTGATTATAGCTTCTGATATGAGATATATAGCAGGAGATCGGTCCCTATCTGAAGTGTGGAAAGCAGCATTCTATCGGGGGCTTGATGATGTACCTGATTTGCCCATAGCTGTACTTCGTAATACGGTAAGGCACAAAGCAACGCTTAACTTACTTGGGCAAGTCGTAACTGAACGTTTCGGTGAACATGCGGGTAGCTTTGATATTAAGTATGGTGTTTATATTCCGCTAGTTAACAGCATACGATACATGGCATTACAACAAGGAGTTAAAGAATCCTCCACTTTCAAGAGGTTAGAAAGGTTGACCTCTCTGGATGCAGGAAATGTATTGCTAGATAATTGTCTGCAAGCCTTTGTAACTGCAATGAATTTAAGAACGATAACACCTTTTACCACCAACGAGGGTATGTTTATAAGTAGCGGATATTTGCCGGAGGCAGAATTGAAGAAGAAACAAATTTCCTATGAATTAAGAGAGTGCTTGAGCGTAGTAAGGCGAATCCATCGAGCGTTACAGAGGCAACTGCGCTTTGTGGAACGGAGAAGATCATGAAAGAGCAGGAGATGCGAGGAGGCGGGGGTTTCTGGAGCACATTACGTCAAGGTGGAATGCCTTCCGCTCTTGCATCGATGAGGGGTAATCCTTCTGCACAGCAGATGGCATTTATCCGTTCTCTGATGAGAGAGCAGCGCAGGCCAGAAGTTCTTCATACACCATTAACTAAGCTTGAAACTGTTGTATTTGATTTGGAAACAACCGGTTTTCATGTGCAGCATGGAGATGAGATTTTATCTTTTGGCGCTGTTCATATGGTAGGTGGAGAAATAAGCGATGCTGAACCTTTCTATACGTTGGTTCAGAGTAGAGTACCTGTACCTGAACAGATAACGGAGCTAACGGGAATTACCCAGCAGATGGTTAATGAGGCCCCCCCTTTAATAGAAGGTCTTCATAATTTCATGAACTTTGTGGGCGGAAGGGTTATGGTTGCGCATGCGAGTGTGCATGATAAATCTTTTCTAAATGCGGCCCTGTGGAGAACTTCCAAGGTGAACCTGAGTCATCGTGTTATTGATACCTTAATGATAGCTCGCTGGCTTCAGCCTGAGATGGGAAGCTACTCACTTGACGAGCTGCTGAGTAATAAGGGCATTACGATCCAAGGAAGACATCATGCATTAGAAGATGCGAGGATGACTGCGAAGCTATGGTCAGCTTATTTGGCGGATATTTCTCATCATAGGCAAGTGGAGACGCTTTCCGATCTATACGCTTATCTCAGCAGAGCGTAAGGCTAATTCGTAATTTGCAGAGCAGATTGGCGTAAAATCGGGCTGGGAGGATTCTCACTCGTATCAACCCTATAAGCATTCATATGAATCGAGACTCCATCCGGAGCAGGTGATGCAATGAAGTACGTTTGTATTAACTGTCCAAACATAGGGAGTTGATTGAGATCTTCCGATGATGGGATGGGGGGTGTGCGTGGATGAGAATGCACGATACCAATAAGACCTTGTGGATTTAAACACTGCCGTATCCACTCCTCTGGTTGCAGCGTGAAATGATGAAACGGTTCGCTAGATGTGTTAAGGATGGGGATGAATTCGATAATATGTATTCTCCCTGCCTGTGAAGTACCTCGTAATACCCCGCAAATCTCCATCGGCAGATGAAGAAACAGATGCTCTGCAATCATACGGAGACAGGTGTAATTAAGCATGATTCCTCCCTCGTTAGGTTGGGTGTTAGACATATCGATGTTCAGGCCTCCTATTTGAAAAGCATTTGTAAGTTATCGTGAAAAGAGGGTACAATATCTAATAAACTCTCTACGAAAAGGAACGACTTCAATGAAACGTAACTTATATATATTGCTTGCGGTAGTTATTCTGATCGGTATTGCAGTGTATCAGAATAAGGGACCTGGAGTCCAGTCCGTATTTCAACAAGAAAAAGCACTCCCCACGGAAACCGGGCCGAAGGCAGGATTGCTAGCCCCTCCATTCACAGCGACTGGACTTGATGGTAAAGAATATCATGTTGGCGGCACACAAGACAAGGCGATTATGATTAACTATTGGGCATCATGGTGTTATCCTTGTCAGCAGGAAGCGCCTGAACTACACAAATTAGCCGAAAAGTATAAGGATAGTCTAAATATTTATGGTGTGAATGTGACCAAGTTTGACAATAAGAAAAATGCCCAGGAATTCATCAAAACATACGAAGTTAATTTCCCTGTCATGCTGGATCCTAAGGCATCTTTATATGACTTGTACCGTGGAGCGGTGTTTCCGACAAATGTATTGATTGACAAGGATGGCGTCATCCAGGAGATTATTCTTGGTATTCTGTCACCGAAGGAATTGGAGAAGAAGGTTAAGAAATTGGTTAAATCTTAAATAAGAACAAGAACCAAGGCATTAAGCGTCCAGTTATTGACGAGCAAAAGCCCTAAGTATCCAAGCGGGATACTTAGGGCTTTCTGTTTATTGAAAATTAATGGTTCACAAGACCGCGATGGGTTGTATCTTCGCCTTCTTCGTTACCTTGCATGATCTTGCCCATCAGCGCATAGCGCATACTGTCAACTAGAGCTTCCCAGCTAGCTTCAATAACATTCTCAGAAACGCCAACGGTATTCCAGCTATTACTGATGTTACGAGACTCAATAAGTACACGAACTTTAGCAGCGGTAGCGTCCTTTTCATCAAGTACACGAACTTTGTAGTCAGACAGGTGCATTTCCTTGAGATCAGGGAAGTATTGCACTAAGGCTTTACGCAAAGCGTTATCAAGCGCGTTCACCGGTCCGTTACCTTCAGCGGCAGTGTAAACCATGTTACCAGCCACGTTCAGTTTGACAAAAGCTTCAGACACGACAGCGCGTCCGGCTGTTTTTTCAACGAGCATTTTGAATGATTCGAAGCTAAACAGCTCCTTCATCTCTCCGTTAGCTTCGCGCAGCAACAATTCAAGGGAAGCGTCAGCCGCTTCGAATTGATAACCTTGATGTTCCAAATCCTTGATTTTATCAATGACTTTGCGCGAGTGCTCGCTTGTTGAATCTAGTTCAAGACCCATATCTTTTGCTTTGGAGACGATATTGCTCTGTCCTGCCAGTTCAGATACGAGTACACGCTGCTTATTTCCTACAAGCTCAGGTACGATATGTTCATACGTACGAGAGTCTCTTAAGATTGCCGATACATGAATTCCACCTTTATGGGCGAAGGCTGCATTACCGACATAAGGCTGGTTCACAGGCATATTTACGTTCGCAATCTCGCTAACAAAACGTGCGGTGCTGGTTAATTGCATCAACTTATCTGTTCCAATGGTTTGATAACCCATCTTAAGTTCGAGGCTAGGAATAATGGAGCAAAGATTAGCATTGCCGCAACGTTCTCCGTAACCATTAATGGTTCCTTGCACCTGCCTTGCTCCAGCTTGTACTGCGCTTAATGTATTGGCTACAGCAAGCTCACAGTCATTATGTGTATGGATGCTAAAATGTGCTTGAGGTATCATTGAAGTTAAACTGGACACAATCTCGTGCACCTCATGAGGAAGTGTTCCTCCGTTAGTGTCACACATCGTGATCCAATCTGCTCCAGCTTCTTGAGCTTTTCTTACTACAGATATCGCATATTCAGTATTGTTCTTGTAACCATCAAAGAAATGTTCGGCATCAAAAATAACTTCTTGGCCTTGCTGCTTGAGATAAGCGATGGAATCATAAATCATGGCTAAATTTTCTTCCAGTGTAGTTTGCAGTGCAGTATGCACATGGAAGTCCCACGCTTTACCAACAAGTGTAGCAGCCTGACAGCCGGATTCAAGGATCCGCTGAAGATTAGCGTCTTGACTTGCTACGGTTCCCTTGCGGCGGGTACTACCGAATGCAGTAATTTTGGCGTTTAACCCAAGTTCTTGGACTCTTTTAAAAAATTCAATGTCTTTGGTATTGCTTCCGGGTATACCACCTTCAATATATTGTACACCGAGATCATCTAACTTTTTGGCGATTTTCAATTTATCATCTGCGGACAAGCTGATTCCCTCACCTTGGGTGCCGTCGCGCAAAGTGGTATCGAAGATGGATATGGACTTAGACATGATAGTCCTCCTTTGGAAGATTGTGATAACCAGAATTTTATAATTAATAATTATAGCATTTCTTCGCGGGAAAGTAACAAAGAATTACGGCGACAACGTAAACATGTATTCTTGACCTCTTTTGCAGGGAAAGGTATGCTGTGTTCAATGAAATATGTAAAGGTAAGAAGGGGTTTACCGTGAAAAACGTTGATGAATACTATCCAACGAGTGGGCGAGTCATACTTCATGTGGATATGAACGCTTTTTATTGTTCGGTTCACGAAGCAGAGGAGCCAGATAAGTATGGCGGACAACCGACAGCTGTAGCGGGAAGTATGGAGCTTCGCAAAGGCATCATCGTTACTTGTTCGTATGCTGCACGGCGCCTTGGGATCTCAACAGGAATGGTTGTGAACCGCGCACTCAAATTATGTCCTGACCTCATTATTATTAAGCCAGATTTCGATTTATACCGGAAATACTCTAGCGCTTTTATGAAAATTGCTTATTCCTATACCCCGAAGATGCAGGCCACTTCCATTGATGAATGTTACCTAGATATCACCGGTTCGAAGCAGTTTGGAACGCCTGAGCAAATTGCTGTGGAAATCCAGCGCCGTATTTACGATGAATTAGCTTTACCTTGCTCTGTAGGCATTGCGCCCAATAAACTTCTTGCCAAAATGGCATCAGATATGAAAAAGCCCAATGGAATATCCGTATTGCGATTAAGGGATGTTCCACGTTTGCTCTGGACTAGGCCTTCAGGCGAGCTGTTCGGCATTGGTTCTAAGACGGCTGAAAAGCTGCGGAAGATCGGTATTGATACGATCGGTCAGTTAGCAAACACGGATGAGGCCACGCTTACAAGGGTCTTTGGTGTCGTCGGTGGATGGATGAAGCAGGCTGCCAATGGTATTGATCATTCGCCCGTACTAGATGAGCGTGAACAAAGTAAGTCAGTAGGTCATACGACGACGCTTCCTAATGATATTAGCTCAAGGGAAGACGTGCATCGTGTACTCCTGAACCTGAGTGATCAGGTAGCTCGCAGACTAAGGCGTAAAGAGTTGGTAGCTGGGGGGGTACAATTAACAATCCGGACGCCGGATATGAAGACGATTACTCGTTCGAAGATGTTATTATCGGCTACGGATAATGCCGAGGATATTTACATTGAATCGAAACGTCTATACTCTGAGCACTGGGGTTTTGATAAACCCGTTCGATTGCTTGGTATTACATTGCAGCACTTGACGGCAAAGCAGGACTCCGCGATCCAGCTAGATTTATTTAACTACGAGAAGCAACCGAAGAAGGACTCATTAACGGAAACGATGGATATGCTTCGGAATAAGTTCGGGGAGAATGCGGTTGTGACCGCAGGAATGCTGGGGGATGATCCTTCAGTGCTTATCCGAAACCATAAGATTAGAGGTACGTCCCTACAAATGGATCACTTGGATAAGCCAAGTGAAGATAAATCCAATAAAGATAAACCCAATAAAGATATTCCTTAATGTCTAACGATTTAGAATGAAGAAGGATATATAAATGTGATATAAGTTATAGAGATAATCATTACAACAATATATAATTGTTTGTGCAACATTTAAGAAAGGGGGCAAAAAGATGGCGAAGTATACGTGGGTGGAGAAAAACACTTGTATCGCTTGTGGTGCATGTGGCGCCACAGCACCGGACATCTATGACTATGATGATGAAGGCTATGCTGAAGTCGTGTATGGCGGCGATTGTAACCGCGGAATCATTGAAATTCCTGATCATATGATGAACGATTTGGAGGATTCCCATGAAGGATGTCCAACGGATTCTATTAAAGTAGCAGATACCCCCTTCAATGCTGAAGGTAGTCATTACAAGAAAGAACAGCATAAATAGATTCTCCCAAGACCTTTTTAAGGCTTGGGATTTTTTTTTGAGTAAGAATTGCCGATATATATAGAAAGTCGACTATTCCGGAGGTTCCTGTGAAAAATTCGCTCTACCTCAAAAAATATGTGGAAATTCATCCTAACAATAAAATGGGATGGTATTTACTAGGTAAAGAATACGAACAAAGTGGTCAGCAAGGAAAAGCTAATTATTGTTTCAATCAGTCTGGTGGTATTTATGAAGCTTTCGAGCGAAGTAAAGTTCCGTCTGACATTTGGATTGAATATGAAACTCGGCTTTTAAAACAGGCGCACCGTAAAGAACTTAGAACACGTAATTTACGTCGTGCGATGGTAGCTATGATGCTGATATTACTAACGCTTGTTCCTGATGTTAACACTCCTGGACGGGCAACAAACAAACATGTAGCTAGTACGAAGCCAAACGAAAATCCATCTAATCATAAGGCTGCAAATCAACAGTCTCAAGAAGTCTCAAATCTAGAAGATCCGGCACCGGAATTGATTCATACGAATTCTTTGTTTACGGCTGGAGAAGCTGGCTCTGAATCAGAAAGGGCTCGGATCCTATCCAATCTGCTGGCGAAGCCGATGCAGATACCAGATATGGTGACGATGCTCATGATGAAGAAACGTGGCAGTTGGCTGATGTGGGAGCAGGATATGCCCGTTGGCTATACATTGAAACGAATATCAAGTGGGGGAGCTCTGACATATCAGCCATATGATGCTAAGGAATGTAATTGTGAGCCCCCAGATAATAAAGAACTTGTAGCACAGGCGGCAGAATGGGCGAGGGGACAAGAGCAATTAGCGCTCCTTACAAGTGCCATAAGAGCATATAAGATAAAGACAGGTAAGCTTCCGCAAGCTTTCGGGGATTTAGTGAGACCATTCCCTGGGAACTGGATTTCAGGCAAAACAGATGAAATTAAGCAGTCATTCGAGCCTGTAATGAAACGCTTTAAATCAGGCGAAATTCCAGGACAGGCGCAGCATGGAGGAAGCGTTGGGAACGTCCCTCTTGAAGACAGCAAAGATGCAGCGAAGAAGAATGAAAGTACTCTTTTAACATCTACGTACGGGAATAGGCCATTCTTTACAGAACCGCTTAAGATTATTGTAGATAAACAAAATCATCGGCTGGCTGTGGTCAGTGGAAATATCATGCTGAGAAATTATAAAGTAGGTTTGGGTGGGGAGAAGACTCCGCAAGGCGACTTTGTCATTTCAGATAAGATTATAAATCCAAACGGACATTCAAACGGTGAGTTTGGTAGCAGAGGGATGCAGCTATCTGCAAGTAACTATGCAATACATGGAACGAATGAGCCAGAAAGTGTGGGACTGGATGAGTCACTTGGATGCATCCGAATGTCTCAAGAGGATGTTGAGGAATTATTCGATATCGTTCCGATGGGAACACCGGTTCATATTAATAAAGGGGTTCTGCCTGATGATCTGCTTGCTCCTAAAGAACGGTTCCATACTGAGGAGAAACAAGATCAGACGAACCCCCAAAAGACCTATCACTGGCTGCATTAATTACTTAGAACAACAAGAACAATAATGAGTAGAATGAGCAGAAGTAAGCTGAGTGCCGACCATAATATTGCCTTTTTGTTTACTTCTTCTTTCTTTTGCTGAAGTGTTGGAGGTTTACGTTTGGTTGACATAAAGATTGACCTTCTTTCTAGGATATTCCTGTATTATCCCCATTGTAATGGGTTTGTCTGCAAAACACCAGAAAGAACACAGGGGTATACTTGTGAGTTGGAACGGGCAAAATACTTTCTTTTTACACTGGAAACGGATAAACTGGTGGATAGAGAAAACAATGGTGCAATGAGAGGAAGATCATCACGTGCTGTACAGAAATTTGGCGAAACCTTTATTTTTTAAAATGGACCCAGAAAAAGCTCATCATATGGTAATCGGAGGCTTACATAACGCTAACGCAATACCTGGGGGTTCAGGTATTATGCGTAGTATGTATGGTGTTAAGGAAACACCTGATTTAGCTGTCGATTTGTTCGGTATGCATTTCCCAACTCCTATCGGCCTTGCGGCAGGATTGGACAAGAATGCGGCAGCTGTGGAAGGATTCTCTTCCATCGGATTTGGATTTATGGAGGTTGGAACGGTTACTCCATTAGGGCAACCAGGCAATGATTTGCCGCGCTTATTTCGGCTCCCACCGGACGAAGCGTTACTGAATCGGATGGGTTTTAATAATGAGGGTGCACAGGCAATGGCTAAGCGCTTATCTGCATTAAAAAACCGCCGTATTCCGGTAGCTGTCAATATTGGTAAGAACAAAGTTACCCCTAATGAAGAAGCATATAAAGATTATCAATCATGTATTCAAACCCTGTTTCCATATGGTGATTTTTTTGTTGTGAATATTAGTTCACCGAATACTCCAGATTTGCGTAATCTGCAGTATGGATCGGAACTATCCTCTTTAATTGGACATATTATGGACGAGATGAGGATACAATCCGAACGTTTTGGGCAATCCAAGCACATATTAGTTAAAATTGCTCCAGATGTTACGGATGCGGAGCTTGAGTCTATGGTAGAGGCTCTGGCATCTAGTGGGATATCGGGTATTATCGCCACGAATACGACTATTGGACGGGAAGGCTTGAAACATCCGAACGCTAAGGAAACGGGAGGAATTAGCGGAAGACCGCTTCGTAGCCGTTCAACTGAGGTAATATCTCGTGTGTATAAACAGACGGGTGGCAAGCTCCCTATTATTGGATCGGGTGGGGTTTTCTCTGCTGCGGATGCTTATGAAAAAATACGAGCTGGAGCGAGTCTCGTTGAAATTTATACTGCACTTATTTATGAAGGGCCTGAAGTGAACCGGAAGCTGCATGCAGGCTTGCGGGAGCTGCTGCGCCGTGATGGATTTAATCATATAACTGAAGCGGTAGGCGTGAATCACCGCTAAGGGTGACAGACAGGAGGCATATGAATGGACGGAAGGGATTGGGGATTGTTCTTACTGCCGTATGAACAGACCGTGGAGGAACTTAAAGTCAAATTCAAAACAATGCGTTCAGAGCTGAAAAAGAGAGAAGAATATGCACCAATCGAGTTTGTAACTGGGCGTGTAAAGAGAATTTCAAGCATCCTAGATAAGGCAAAACGTTTGGATGTGCCGATGGATCAACTAGAGAGCGGAATAGAAGATATTGCGGGTATCCGCATCATGTGTCAATTTGTAGAGGATATTCGAAGAGTGGCTGAATATATCCGCAAGCGTAAAGATTTGAAACTACTGTATGAAAAGGACTACATTACGAACTATAAGGAAAGCGGTTATCGTAGCTTTCATATGATTGTAGAGTATCCAGTACAGACTGCTTTGGGTCAGAAAATTGTGCTTGCAGAGATTCAAATTCGTACGCTTGCGATGAACTTCTGGGCGACAATTGAACACTCTCTGAGCTATAAATACCGGGAAAGTCTCCCTGATAATATACGTAAGCGGCTGAAGAAAGCTGCAGAGGCTGCTTCTGTGCTAGATAATGAAATGTCGGGAATACGCGAGGATATTCTAGAATCGCAGAAGCAGTTTGAAGATGACTCAAACGTAACTTCACAAGTGTTGACGCTGATCCATCAGTTGTACTTCTATCATTTGATTAATGAAGCGATGGTGTTCCAAGCACGTTTCCATGAAATTTGGAAGAAGCATGACATGGAATCAATGAAAGAACTTCTTGATGAAGTGAAAGAAATGATATCCAGTCGTAAAATAATGGAGATCCCAGATGATCCTTTAATTTAACATAGGGGAGATAAGCCCGCTGTCGTAAGGATGACAGCGGGCTGTTTGATTCCCGAGGCAATAGTTTTGCAGGATTATGTGATAAAATAAGGCTTAATGTATAGAACAATCGATAATACAATGCACAGAACAGGATGATCTAGTAAATGGCTATACAGCTACCTACAATCTTTCAAGAGCGAATGCAATCACTGTTGAAAGAACAGTACCCCCATTTTATAAAGTCGTATGATCAAGCCCCTCACGGCGGCCTGCGTGTCAATACGTTGAAAATATCCAAAGAGCATATGATGGACATTACGCCGTTTACACTGCGGCCCATTCCTTGGTGCCCCACCGGTTTTTATACCGAACATGGAGCAAGACCAGGTAAACATCCATTCTATCATGCAGGGCTGTATTACATTCAGGAGCCAAGTGCTATGGCACCTGTGGAATTGTTGAATGTGCAGCCAGGTGAGTCCGTGTTGGATCTTTGTGCTGCTCCAGGTGGTAAGTCGACTCAAATTGCTGCCAAGCTACAGGGAAAAGGATTGTTGGTTAGTAATGACTTAAATGCGGAGCGGACTAAGGCACTTGCCAAAAATCTAGAGCTATACGGGGTACGAAATGGGATCGTTCTCAATGAGCATCCTGACCGAATTGCTGAGCGATTTCCTATGTTCTTCGATAAAATATTAATTGATGCTCCTTGTTCAGGAGAAGGAATGTTCCGCAAGGATGAGGATATGGTCAAGTCTTGGAATACCGATTCCCCGTTCAAATACGCTGATATGCAGCGGAATATTTTGCGTGCTGCGGCATTCATGCTCAAACCCGGTGGAAGAATTGTCTATTCTACATGTACATTTTCTCCAGAAGAGAATGAGGGTATGATTGCTGAGTTTATTTCGGCACATTCAGAGTTCCAAGTGGTGCCGACTGGCGGCACAGGTTCTTTTGCTAAAGGTGAAATTAGCTGGGTGGACGAGCAGTCGGAACAAAAAACTGGAACAGATACAGTGCCTCAGGATGTATGGAAGCAGGTTGAAGGTACTGCTCGTTTATGGCCTCATTTGGTTGAAGGAGAAGGGCATTTCATGGCTGTACTTCAACATAACGGTGTTGGAGCTGAGAACAGCACGTCTTATGAGTCAGAGCCACTCTACATGCGAAGCTCTCCGGTACGAGAGGCATCAAAGCGAGATAAAAGTGGTAAAGACCGCCGAGATGAACGGATTATGTCTAATAGCGGTGGTAAGGGGAAGTCGAAGGCATCTGTAGGAAAAAGAGGGAAACACGAAGAGGTGGATGGAGATCAGCTTGCTGCATACGAGCAGTTCGTGCGAGAAATGCTGACTTTTAAGCCACAGGGTAATCTGATTCTGTTTGGCAATCATATCTATGTATCCCCAGTACATGAGAGCCGTTTGCAAGGACTGAAGGTCATTCGTCCAGGCTGGTATATGGGTGAGGCCAAGAACGGGCGTTTTATTCCAGGACATCCCTTTGCTTGCGCACTTCATCCTCAAGAGTTCAAACGTGTGATTAACTTGAGCATTGAGCAGGGTGAGGCGGTTAAATATTTGAAAGGTGAGACCCTAAATATTGAACGTGAACGTGTACAATGTTCGCCTGAAACAGAGGCTAAGGGCTATGCACTCATCTGTATCGAAGGGTATTCCGCTGGCTGGGCTAAATGGCAGGACGGCATGCTCAAGAATGAATATCCAGCAGGATGGCGGTGGACATCGGTATGAGTAAGGATGATCAAATGAAGCCGAGTGAGGCAAATACACTGAGTACACCAAGTGCACCGAGTACAAAGTTATCCCCAAAAGGAAGACAGACACAGCGGCTGGATAAAGTGTTAACTCATCTTGGATATGGATCGCGTAGCATATTAAGAAGAAGGTAAAGCAGGGCGCGATTACTGTAAACGGTATTCGTACGAAAGACAGCGGTATGCAGGTCCATCCTCATGATGATGAGATCGTCATTGACGGTGAACAGATCAATTATAGAGAGTTCATCTACCTTATGCTGCACAAGCCGCCGGGTGTCGTATCTGCTACGGAAGATAACCGGGATCAGACGGTTCTGGATCTTTTGAAACGGGAACATCTTGTCTTTGAACCGTTTCCTGTGGGCAGATTGGACAAAGACACGGAAGGACTGTTAATCCTTACTAATGATGGGCAACTCTCACACAGTCTTTTGTCTCCTAAGCGCCATGTACCGAAAACCTATGAGGCAACGGTTAGTGGTGATGTAACAGAACAAGATATAGAGAAGTTCGCCAAGGGTGTAGTGCTTGATGATGGTTACGAGACGCTGCCGGGAGAGCTAACCATTTTACGGAAAGAGCATCAGGATGAAGAAGTGATATCTTACATTTCCCTCATCATCCATGAAGGCAAATTTCATCAAGTGAAGCGGATGTTTCAAGCGGTTGGCAAGAAAGTGATTTATCTAAAGCGTGTCCAAATGGGACAACTCACACTTGACCCGCTGCTTCCGATTGGAGAATATAGAGAACTTACAGAAGATGAACTTCAACGGCTTGGAAAATAGATAATACACAGCAAATAAATGAGATGTACAATGATGTAAAAAGATACAGACATAAATAATATAAAGGGTGGATGGAGATATGACTTATAAACTGATTGCACTGGATGTCGATGGCACGTTACTGAATGATGAACATGAGATTAGTGAACAAACGCTGAAAACGATCAAGGAAGTATCCAGTCAAGGAGCTGAAATTGTACTGTGTACGGGTAGAGGACCCCAAAACTCCATTCCTTTTATGGAGCAGATGGGCCTTTCAGGTTATGTCATTAGTCACAATGGGGCCGTAACGGTTAAAACGGATACACGCGAGGTTGTTCACCAATTTGCGCTTGACGTGAAGGCAATCGCGCCATATCTAAACTATTTCCGTGAAATTAAAGTGCATTTCGATGTGAACACAGCCTTTAATATGTATGTCGATAGTGTTGATGGATTAGCGGTGGAAGTGCGGAGCATGTACGAGAATTTTCTAATGCTTCCTTCCGTTTTACCTTCTATGGATGAATTCTCAGAGCCTATCGTAAAAGTAACGTTATTCGATTATGCAGAGAAATTGGATGAGATCTATCAGGAGCTTAGTAAATGGACTCCGGAATTTAACATTCTTCGTAGCGGAGAGTATTTCGTGGATTTGATGAATCCTGAAGCTTCAAAAGGTCATGCATTAGAAAATCTCGCTAAGAGCAAAGGGATTCGCCAAGAAGAGGTTCTTGCTTTAGGTAACTATTACAATGACATTACGATGCTGACGTATGCCGGCAAGGGGATTGCTATGGATAACTCCCCACTAGATGTTAAAGCGGCAGCAGATGAAGTAACAGCATCCAACAATGAAGATGGCGTTCATGCAGCATTGCTGAAATATTGCCTGTCATAAGAGCATGTTATGGATATAAAAAAAGGAAGCATCTACGCACCTCTGTAAGGAGGTACGTAGATGCTTCCTTTTTATTTAAAATAGGCGAAGACCCTTCGGGAGATGGTTCTTCAGTTGTCCGCTGCTGGCCTTGCCCCAGCCGAGTGGAAGTCCATTTACACTTACAAGCGTCCATCCGTGGAGCGAAACATCGACGTTAAGCAGTTCTCCGTGTAAATAAGCATTCAAACGGGGATCATCTAGCATCAGATTAAGCTGCCTAGAGGCTTGTCCAGACTGCAAAGTCATAGCTAATGCATGGGCTGGTTCGATTCGGTTCTTCTTCATTTGCGCCGCATGCAGACCTGCTCTTGGAATTTTGAGACCTTTCAGAAGATCCTGATGTAACAATTCGCCGCCAGGTAGTAGATATAATGATTCACCGAACAGAAGTGGGTTACCGGAAGGGAGTGTATATCCGGGAAGCTCCTGTTGTATCCAAGATTCCAGCTCTTGAAGGGCCGTTTGTTCTGCTTTGTAGTTCGTACCACGCTTATCTTTACGGCCGCGTATTTTGCGAGAACGTGAGTTATCTTCTTCAGTTTGCTCCTCGTTCTTATGCAAGACAGCTACGAAATGCCCTTCTCCACGCTCTAGATGCGGCCATAGGCGTTTCATCTGAATGATTTCCATATCCGGAAAGTTCTCTGTGAAACGACGCATCATGTCCTCATTTTCCTTAACATTAAATGTACAGGTCGAGTACGCGATTGTGCCTCCTGGCTTTAGCATGACGTAGGCCTGTTCCAGAATATCGAACTGCCGTGTAACACATAAGTCTACCAATCCCGGAGACCATTCGGTGATCGCTCTCGGATCTTTACGGAACATACCTTCACCTGAACACGGGGCATCTAGCATGATACGGTCAAACGTCGCAGGAAATCTGCTCGCAAGTTCATCAGGTGCTGCACAGGTTACAACAGCATTCGTAATCCCCATGCGCTCTACATTTTCAGCGAGTATTTTAGCACGTTCTGGATGAATTTCATTGGAAATCAGCACGCCTTGGCCCTGCAGT
This sequence comes from Paenibacillus pini JCM 16418, assembly GCF_000576305.1. Classification (GTDB taxonomy): domain Bacteria; phylum Bacillota; class Bacilli; order Paenibacillales; family Paenibacillaceae; genus Paenibacillus_AQ; species Paenibacillus_AQ pini. The sequence continues at coordinate 464,494 of NZ_BAVZ01000001.1, forward strand.
TTAGAAGCAATATGTGAGCTCTTACCACCAGGAGCAGCAGCTAAGTCTAGTATGCGTTCACCTGGTTTAGGGTCCAATAGCTCGACAGCAGACATCGCAGAAGGCTCCTGAATATAGTAAAGTCCTGCGGTATGATAAGGATGCTTGCCGGGCCGGGCATCTTCCTTGTAATAGTATCCTTCTGAACACCATGGAATTGGCTCTAGCTCGAAAAGATCGATAATCTCCTGCTTTTGTGAAGGAGAGAGCGCAGCCTTTAATTCGTTAAAGCGCAGTCCGTAGGTACGCGGCTGTTGGTAGCTTTCCAGAAAGGATGAGGTTTGTTGTCCAAGCAAAGATTCTATTTGCTCAAGAAATAATTCTGGAAGTTGTTCTTTACCCATCGATGAAGGCTCCTTTGTGTGTTTAAGTAAGTGTTTATGTATGCTGTCCCGTTGTCTTCAGGATGTCACCGATTCTTCTGGTTTCTTATTGGTTGATGGACTGCGGTAAGATGTAACTTTATTCTTGCCACTTGTCTTAGATTGGTACATCGCCTGATCCGCCTGAGATACGAGTTCTTCGGGTGGGACTTTCATACGCAGTGTGCTGTGTCCAATGCTCATCGTCACAATGGTTTCCCCTTCGACACGAGCACGAATATTCTCGGCTACTTGTCCTACTTTGGCACGTTTATCAACGACCAACGCGACAAGTTCTTCGCTCCATAACGTCCTGTAATGCCCATCCCGTATATTTCCTCTTCCATAATTGCTGCAACTTGCTTGAGTACTAAGTCGGCTTTGGCATGTCCCTGTGTATCATTAAGGTTCTTAAAATTATCGATGTCACAAAAAATGACTGATACTTTGATGCCTTGGTCAATATACTTTTGTAATTGTTTCGTGAAAAATCGGCGGTTATACAAATTGGTTAGACCGTCCGTAATGGACGAGCGATATATAGACTGCATGAGTTCTATAATTCGTTCGAACAGGATGAAGAATACTACCGTATAATATACAAGTGGAAGCAGTAGGCTACCCGCTTGAAGCCAGCTAACATCCATATGGGTGTAACGAGCAATCATTTCAATAACGATATAGAAGAGATAGACACTGATCCCGGCGACATATTTGCCACGCTGTCCGATCCGAGGAGCTAGGACAGAAAGCCCAATATACACGATGGCTATTTGGTATATGTCGAGGTACAAATCTTGCCACCCTGTTCCGCCCAAAGGGAGCACTGTGGACACAATCGGAATAAATAGTAGTAAGATCATAGATGTCAGTAAAAGGTAACCGATCCTATTCATTCGCCTGTACAGCTGATAAATGGAAGCATTCATTAGTAAAAATGACAGGACACGCAGCCATCTGGCCCATTCTGGATAGTCTGTAGCGTGAGGTGAAACATTGAAAGCGAAATGGATGTTCAGCCCTTCGTATGTCATAATAAAAACAAAGGTGATCACCATGTAAAGATAGGCTTTCTTCCGCTGCTTACTGTACATAATAATGCACATCAACATCATAATGAGTATGATATACAGACCACAGGCAGCTACGGTACCCGCAATGGCGGGTGCCGACCAGAATGCTGAAGATTGCATGATTAATCGCTCCTGTAATAGGTTTTTCCTTTACTGAAACATATGTTCTAATATATCATAATCCCAAAGATTCTGAAAAGAAAACCAGCATACAGAAAGGGGGATTCTTCCCCATGAGACTACTGCAAGCCCTTTTCTTTCCACCGGAGCAACCAGGTGGTGTATCTTCCATGATTCCTAATATGCAAGAGCGTTTTCAATCCTCACGCTGGGATATGGAGTTGTTCTGGCTTCCTAGACGGATTCGCAATAAGGGTCATGAAGAGGTTGTATTCGATACATTTGATTGGACGGAATTTCAAGACAGTCCGATTGTTTTAAAATATATACAGACCTATAAAGATTACTTATGGTGGACGCGTCTACGTATTCAGAAACCCTATGATCTCATTCATGCACATCATCCTATCGCAGGTCTAGCCATGAAACAAGTATTTCCTGATATACCTCTAATTCAGACGGTGCATTCCAGTTATGAGCGTGAGCTCATTCTGAACGGATTAATTGAAGAAGGAGGATTGGAGCATCGGTTTCTGGTCTCTTTGTATCGGGAGCTTGAGATGCAAAGTGAGCGCATGCTTACGGTATCACGTTCTTTTGCAGACTATCTTGCACCGTTTCTAGCTCGCCCAGAAGAAATGACGGTTATTCATAATGGCTTTGATGAAAAACGTTTCAAGCCCGTTCCGCATGAAAATGAGGTCACGCAGCTGGTTACGGTGTGCCGACTCGTTCCGGCCAAAGGATTAGATATTCTCCTTAAGGCTTGTGCTGAGCTGAAAAAAGATGGACATGATTATGTGCTTCATATTATTGGTGACGGTCCGTTCCGCAAGGAATTAGAGATGCTTGCCCAAGAACTAGGCATATATAATGAAACGATTTTCTACGGATATACGTTACATCCTGAGGAATTCATGCCCTTTTTTGATATATTCGTCTTACCTTCCCGTGCAGAGGCATTCGGTTCGGTATTTGCAGAAGCAGCGTTAAGCTGTCTAGCTCTTGTGGGGACGGATGTTGGTGGTATCCCTGAACAGATAGAGGATGGAGTTAACGGACTTTTGGTGCCTGCTGAAGACTATGTGGCTCTTAGCGAAGCATTGGAAAAAGTCATTACAGATCCGATGTACCGTTATGATCTCGCTCGTACAGCATGGGATAAGGCTAAAAGCCAATATTCATTGACCCAATCGGTCAATGAACTCAAAAAATATACTTACAATATTAAGCTGAAAGCGTGGGATAGTATGATTCCATTCCGCTTTATACATGCAGCTGATCTGCATTTGGATAGTCGGTTCTCCGGTATGCCTGGTGTATCGGATCGCATTCGTCAACAATTACGTGAGTCTACCTTCGCTGCACTGGATCATCTGGTGCAGCTAGCGGTGGATCAAGAGGTTGATTTCGTCGTAATCAGCGGGGATGTCTATGATGCTTCGGATTCATCCTTGCAAGCTCAGCTACGGTTTCATGAGGCGCTTGAGCGGCTTGGAAGAGTCAATATTCATGTGTATTTGATCCATGGTAATCATGATCCTTTAGATAGTCCGCGAATCCGCACAAAGGATAAGGATCATGTGCATGTGTTTGGTCCGAAGGTAGGAAGTTTCACAGCCAATCGACGTTCAGATGGACAACCCATAGCGGTTATCAGCGGGATTTCCTATCCAACCTCGAAAGTAACTGAGAATACATCTGCGTATTTTAAAAGGGATACCGATAAAGAATCCTTGTTCCACATTGCAATGCTACACGCTAATGTCAATGGCGATCCGGCACATGAGACATACTCGCCCTGTACGACCAAGGATTTAGTAGCAACAGCTATCAATATTGGGCTTTGGGCCATATTCATAAACGCCAAACGGTGAATGAGTCGCCTTGTATCGTATATCCTGGAAATATTCAGGGTCGGAGCATGAAGGAAACGGGCGCTAAGGGTTGTTATATCGTCGATGTAGACGTGAATCATAGCGCGAAGCTTACCTTTTATTCGCTGGATGAGGTGCGTTGGTTCCGTGAGCAGATTTCCATTGATGATATACAAGATGAAGAGGATTTCAACCTTAAGTTGTCGGAAATTATGGATGGAATTCGTCTATCTAGGCCGGAGATAATGAGTATCATACGGTTCGAAATCATCGGCAGAGGAAGTTTGCATCGTGTGTTAGAGAACGGACATTTCACAGATGAAATGCTTCAGGAGCTTCGGCGTAGAGCGATTCGAGATGCGGAATTAGGACATTGTAAAGGTATTGTATGGGTAGAAGGTATATCCGTGCAGTCTGGTTCGGAATTGAACCGTGCAGCTATGCTTCAAGAAGATAGTTTCTTAGGGGAAATGTTACGACTTGCGGAACGAGCGGAATTGGAAGCTGATGTTGGTGAAGACTTGGTGCAGAAGGCTTTGGCACCATTAATGAGCAACAAGGCACTACGTAAATTGCTAGGAGAAATTGGAGTACAGGAACGCAACGAATGGTTGAACCGATCTAGTGAGCTTGCGGCAATGCTCATGCTTGATCCGGACTTGGTTGGGGGAATGAAGGCATGAGAATCGAGAGAATGCAGATTCATGGCTTTGGCCGAATGAAAGATGTGGACATTGTGCTGAGTGAAGCGCTGACCGTAATCGGTGGGCGCAATGAGGCAGGTAAAAGTACGATATTGCAATTCGTGCGTGCAATGCTGTTTGGCATACCCGGACGAGCTTATCCGACTGAACGGTATGAACCTGTGTCCGGTGGCGCTCATGGTGGTGTGCTTACGATGAAAGATGATGAAGGAGCGCAGTGGGTTATTTCCAGATATACGCAACGACAAGAAGGCACAGCTTCACGTGGGGAACGATTATCCATTACCAGAAGAGATAGCCTAGGAATTGTTGAACAGATAAGTCAGGAAGAGATGGAGCGCAGGCTGCTTGGTGGGGTATCGAGAGATATGTTCAGGCAGCTCTTTGCCATTTCCTTGAGTGAACTTCAGGAAATACGAACGCTGCAGTCTGACGAAATGAATAGTTATCTGTTTCATGCTGGGATCGGAGGCGGAGCAGATATCGTACGCGCCGAGCGAAAACTTCTACAAGATATGGATAAGATATATAAACCGCGAGGTCGGGTGCAAGAGAGTGCGAAATTACTACAGCAGATTGAGCAGTTAGAGGGGCAAATTACACAGAGTACATCGTATTTGAAATTATACAATGACAATACGTCTTCCTTGATTGAGAAGGCGGAGCATCTAGTTTCACAGGAAGCAGTCAGAGCAGAGTATACATACAAGCTAACGCTTTTTCGCAAGGCACAGGAGATTCGTCCAATATGGCTTAAATGGCTAGAAGCAGAAATGGATCGTCAAGCTCTACCTCCCATCACTAATTTTCCTGAGCAAGGCTACCGAAGATGGCAGTCGCTTCAAGAGGAGAATGAACGGATTAGAAGTGAGACCCGCAGATTACAGCGGATCGAACAGGATCTACGAGAGAAATTAAATTTGCTTATTACGAATGATCCATTGCTTGACATGGCAGGCGAGATTGAGCGGTTAAGTCGCCGCAGTGAGTATTATGAAACTCGACTGATGGAGAAGCAGGAAATGGGACTAGAAGTTGTGGCTCTGGAGCAACAATTGGAACGACTTCTTCGTCAAATGAATCCAGACTGGGGTATCAATGAACTGAAGCGCTTGTCGGGAGCTGCCTCGGAGCGTGAAGCAGTTCGTAAACATGCTGCTGGGTTTGCAAGCTATGATCGCCGAATGGAAGCACTGGCTGCGCAGCGGCAGCAAGTAGCAAGGCAATGCGAAGGTACAGATTATGAGTATCGAAGAAGCGTGAAACAAGTAGAGGAAGCATCTGAAATTGGTGCAAGCAAGTTTCAGATGCTGATTCCGAGAAATAGGCATGAAGTCTCATCATTATGGAATGAAATCCAGCTGGAGGCTGAACGCTGGCGAGAAGAGCGTATAAACCGATCATCGGATCGGCAGAGAGACGATCAAGAGAAGTATATGCGGACTCGCATGCGAGATCTGTATGTAAAGCTGCTATGGGGAAGCTTAGTCGTCACTTTACTATTGCCTGCGCTACTATGGTTTCTAGGATCTCCATTAGGAGCGGGTGTAGCTGCGTCGGTGTTCATTATTGTTGATGCGATACTTTGGGTGAATTCGAAGGATCAGAAGGCCGAACGTCGTAAGGAAGGCAGTCAAATGGGACAAGAGCGAGATGGAATTTTGGCTCGGAAAATGGCTTCTATGGTAGATGAGGAGCAGATCGCTGCTGCGCTGGAGTCGTCTAACTCAGGAGCCTCGGTGAGTGACATCGAGATTGAATCAGCCCTCAGACAATTACGAAGGTTAATGGAGAACTGGCAAACATGGCAGGAGAAGATGGACAAGCTACGCAGCGACTCGCAAATTATTTATGAGCGTGCTGAAGTGCTTAAGCTGGATATGGCGAATGTAGAAGATAGCCTGGCACGAGAACAATGCAATTTTGAACGTTTAGATGAGCAGTGGCAGCAGTGGCTGCAAGATCATGGACTTTCGCTGCATCTATCACCTGAGCGTGTAATGGATCTATTCGGGCTAGCTGAACAGGCGATGGAACTCTTTGGGCATCTTGAGAAAGGTAGTCGGAAGAAAAGCATGCTTGCAGAAGAATGCAGTACTTTTGAACAAGAAGCTAGGTCTGTATTATCTGATGAAATGCTTAGTTCTGGACTGAGAGTGTCAGCTTTAATTGAAATAAAGAAGAAGGAGCTAGAAGCACAACAGGAAATACGTCGTCAGCGTGATCTAGTGTCTTCAAGCCTTGAGCCTGTAGTAGCTCAATTGAAGCAGTTAGAAGATGAAAGCAATCGTATATTAGCTCTAATGAAGGAACTGTTGTTCCAGGGAGGGGCGCTAGACGGGGAGTCCTTCTTACGACGTGCAGCTTCAGTGGAGCGAAAGGAAGAACTAACACGTAGCATCCGTGAGTGGGAGATCTCAATGTTCAGCGGTTGGGATGTGCAACGTCAGCGGGCTCTTCAGAATATACTTGCGGAATATGATGAGGTAGCCTTAGATGAAGCAACATCTGAAGCGGGAATAGCCTTGAGCAAAGCAGAGGCAGTTTGGAATGATCTTCAACAGCAGCAAGGAAGACTCCTACAAGAGCGTGAACGGTTGGAACAGCTATGCAGGCATGATACGGCATTGCAACAATTAGATGAGCAACGTGCAGCATTGAAGGATATGGTAGCAAGATATGCCGTGCTATCTTTATCTGCGGAACTTATTGCACGTACGCGCCGGATTTACGAGGAAGAGAAGCAGCCGCAAGTCCTTAAATTGGCGACTGAATATTTCAGTCGTCTAACCGAAGGGGCATACATCCGAATCGTAATGAAGCTGGGTGAGAAAAAGCTACTGGCTGAGCACCGTGATTTGGGGCTTACGGATAGTGCGTTGCTCAGCCGTGGAACGGCAGAGCAACTGTATTTAGCGATGCGATTTGCGCTCGCTGATATCATGAATACCGGTAGCTGTATTCCGCTACTGTTTGATGATATTTTTGTCAATTTCGATGAAGAACGGATGCTGTCAGCTCTTTCACTACTTGGAGAATCTTCATCAAAGCGGCAGGTTATCCTGTTAACTTGTCACAGATATGTGTTGGATCATGTTGGGAAGTTGATACCTCAGGCTCAAATTATTTCGATTTAAATATTAACTTAATGGCCCAGAGCATACTGAGGCAGCCGAATAAGGGATAGAGAACAGATAATAGGGAGCTAAACCCGATTTGACTAAGCATATAACAGATCATCATCACAATGATAGATATGAGTTTAGGTGATAGTGAGAGGCGCTGCTGAAGTTGAAGGGTAACACCATAAATATCAGCTACAAACGTCGTGAAGATTTCCATGAAAATAAGAACAATGTAAATAATCTGCACGATAGCGCCAAGCTGAAAGGCAATGCTCCCCATCGGTATTTCAAACTGGAGGATGCCTGGCATTTGTGCAGACAAAGCAATATGTGCTGCCAGCAGCATGAATCCGACGCCAATTCCGCCAAGTATTCCTCCCCATTTGACGACTTGAATACTCTCGGTTTTGCTACCGAGTGGAACGAGAACTGCTTGAGCCATCACGAGATTAAAAGCGGTGTAGAGCAGAGGGGCGAGCCATACAGCAAACATATGGTGATCTGTTGTTAAGGTTAGAAAGCGATTGGCATTCGGTAAATGCACCGTGCTCACGACAATAAGTACGGATAAAGTAAGCATCATGGGTACGACAATGCTGTTCATATTCATGATGGCATTCATACCGCGGTTTAATAGAAAATAAGTTCCGATTATCGTGAGAATGAGTCCAGTTTGATAATGTAAATTCAAATGTTCCATGAATACAGATCCGGCTCCGGCTAGCATGATACTATTCACCCCGATGAGAATAAATAGCATAATAATGCTGATATACCCCCCGGCTTTTGGACCGAATAGATGTTTATTCAAGTCTTCATAGGATCTCGCGGAGATACGCCGTGACATCATCATCATTTTGGTGCCAAGCCATATAAACATGGCAGTAGCTAAAAAAATGGTGAGTGTAGCCCATTTACCGTATTGGGTAAAAAACTGGAGGATTTCTTGGCCGGTGGCAAACCCCGCACCTACAACGGTTCCGATGTAGGTGAAGGCGATTTGTAAAACACGAATAAAATTCTTCATATGATCCTCCCTGCTTTAAAGCAGCACTATTGTCTAGCCTGCATAGTACAGGTTATGATGGTGTTCAGTAGGACATGACTGCAACATGTCCATTCTTATGATGTAAGCTTGATTACGCTGATCATTCGTTACTCAGAGGATGCGGTAGAGTTGCTACAGAAGCGAGGTAAGGAATGACAGAAATCCTATCTTTTTTGACTCAGTATGGCTATCTTGCCATGTATATACTGCTCGCTCTGGGCGTTCTTGGGATACCTGTTCCAGATGAAACCTTAATGGTTACTTTTGGTGGTATGACAGCACAAGGGCAATTTCATTTTGCGGGTGCACTTACGGTGACATTTCTAGGTAGCATGACAGGTATGATGATCAGTTATATGCTTGGGCGAATCGTGGGTAAACCACTGTTACATCGTTATGGTAAGTGGATTTGGATTACACCTAAGCGTATAGATTCGACGGAAGTCTGGTTCAAACGCTACGGTTCCTGGAGTATTGTGTTAGGTTATTTCGTGCCCGGTGTGCGGCACTTATCTTCTTATATGGCAGGAGTCGCCAAGCTTTCAATTAAACAATTCCTTGTCTATGCAGCTACTGGAGCGCTTCTATGGTGCACGACCTTTCTGCTTATTGGACATGCCGCCGGCTATCATTGGGGTGAAATGATGGTTCTCTTCCGACATTCGACCATACGAATAGGAATTATTATCGTCGGATTGATTGCAGTCGTCTCGGCTGGAATGGTTTGGTGGAAAAAGCGATCGATTTCATAAGAAAGTCATCCGTTTAGCATCGTTATGTTGAATTATGTTGATGAATAAACCGTAAATATGTTACTTTTACGTCAATAGATTGGCATGGGGGTTAGGGTATGGAAACATTAAAACAACGAATTTTAAATGAAGGTAAGGTTATATCAGATCAAGTGCTTAACTTGGACGGACTACTTAATCATCAGGTAGATCCACAGCTGACGATGGAAATGGGACGCGAGTTTGCTGCCCGTTTTGCCGAAGCTGGAGTTACAAGGGTTATCACGGTAGAATCATCTGGGATCGCAGTAGCTTTTGCTACGGCATATGAACTCGGAGTACCTCTTGTATTTGCTCGCCGTAAAAAGACTTTGCTTGCTGATCCAGATGCGCTTTGTGAACGTGTGCCTTCTTTTACAAAAGGGATTGTTACAGACATTATGATGTCTCGGAAATATATTAAAGAGAATGATCGCGTATTGTTTATCGACGATATTATTGCTAATGGCGATGCTGCCCGTGGATTAATTAAGATCATCGAACGCTCTGGTGCGGAGTTGGTTGGTCTTGGAGTAGTGGTGGAAAAATGTTTCCAAGCGGGGGCTCGCACGATTCGTGAACAAGGTATTACTCTAGAATCACTTGTACGCATCGAATCGCTAGAAGGTGGAGTCATTACTTTTGGGGAATCTTTATAAATTGGGATGTCCAATTTTAAACAATTCCTTTCCAGTAGCGAATTTTTGCCTTATAATATAAGGTATAGGTAGAACAGAGGGGAGGCAACACAGTGGGAAAAGAACCGGTAACCGAACAGTATTTTATCAATAAATTGGCTAAAGCAAAGGATCATTTCGAACGGGCACTGGATTGTAAACATACGGAGTTTGATGATCTATATCCCTATATGATTGAGCATCCTCAGTTTTTCTGGTACAAACGTTATGTGGCCTGGTCAGAGCTATTGACCATTGTGGGCATGTGCGATGAGCTTACCTTCTCATGGAAGGAAATGTTTACCCCTCATCAGGTAGAGTACGTGCAGCAACGAGTGATGTCGTCGAAAGTGCTGGATTTCTGGTTTGAGAAGAATGATAGCAAAGAACATGCACAACTTTAAACGTTAAATGTTAATCGTATGGATCTCATATGAAAGACTACATGGAGCAATCATTAGCTTAAATAGGATAAGACCTAAATGTTTTCATTTAGGTCTTTTTTTGTAATAAGGAGGAGCATGTTTATGATTAGTGATGAGGAATTGAACGCATTCCGTGTATCGGGTGAGCAGGTTAGAGTGGTACGCGATGGTATAGATACAAATGATGTTATCGGAATTGTGGTGGCATGGGACGGAGAGCAGGTGCTGATTCGGCGTAAAAACCGTAAGGTGGTTAAGCTGGGTCGTCAATATTCATACCAGTCTGCTGAACAACCGCGGATCAGTCCGCTGGAATTGCAATAGAGAGCAGGACATACTTTTCGTAAATTGGGACAAAGTAGAATTAACGCAGTGTGTTCTACTTCCAATAATGAGAGGATTGTCGCCTTATGGAACTCATGAATGATAAGATACAGGCCTATAAAAATGAAATCACGCAGCTTGGAGAAACATTGCCGGATGTGGCTGCATCGTATCATCAATTTACAGGTCAGTGTTTTGAAGAAGGTGCCCTAGATAGTAAGACGAAACAGTTAGTGGCACTGGGCATAAGCTTATTCACCAATAATGAGGTGTGTACCTTCTATCATACACAGGAGGCACGTTCTAAAGGAGCGACGGACAGCGAAATTATGGAGACCGTGGCTGTAGCGGGTGCCGTTGGCGCAGGCCATGCGCTGTCGCAAGGTGTGACGAGAGTGCAGAAATCACTACAATAATGTACAAGCCGCCAGTCTATATCACATTCCTTGTGATATAGACTGGCGGCTTTCTTATCTTCATACATGTTAATGGGTCTGAACAGAATGTTGATGAGAAACCGATCCCAGCAGTTGGGATACGGGAGTTAAACCCAGATAGGCACGCATGCGTACGAGCATTTCATTACGAATAGCAGACCATAATATGTCCATCTCACCGGTATAGCCTCTACATACATATTCAGCCTCGACGCCGTGTTCATCTTGATCAATACGAAATACTTTGATTTGGCTAGTCTTAAACTCGCGCTTTACTTCGGAGAGTAACATCGATGCTTGCATATCACCATTCGTAATTAGTTCCGTGTATAATTCGGGTGATTTAAATACGCCACTCTCCTGCATAATTCGTAGATCCCGTTCAAATACTTTCTGAATAAATAACAGCAATAAGTAACTCTTAATTAGAGACAATTCTTCTTGTGTAATACCTGGCGTTGCCATTTGATGTCTCACCATCCCATATACGAACTTATGTTCTTATTTTAACCTGTAATCCGCTTTTTAATCAATGAAAATTATTGTCAGTTAGTCATTGTAGAAGATAAAGCTTTTATTGACTAGTATGGTGCATTTATGATATGATAATTTCTGTCGCTACAGAAGATTACTTAGGTAAGGACATTAGAAATATGCGGTCATGGCGGAATTGGCAGACGCGCTGGCTTCAGGTGCCAGTGGTAGCAATATCGTGGAGGTTCGAGTCCTCTTGACCGCATCAGCTTTATAATAAAAAGGTTTGTACATTGCTTTGTAGCAATGTACAAACCTTTTTATATTTGGATCAGCATCAAAATATATATGCAAATTGCGCCTAATTTGGACTTCATACATATTTAAGTCTGCTTACTCAAACAATGAGATTATACAAATGGAGTATAGGAGGCAGTCATATGGATCTCAATGAAACGTTACGAAGGGTATATCGTTGTATGCGCGTTGGCGTACCAGCGCTTCTGATTATATGTTCAACCGTATCTCTCCCACATGCATCAGCGAATGCTACCATGGATCAAGCAGAACAAGCTGATGAACATGCAGTGGGGAAAACGATTCCTTCCCTTAAAGAATCCGAAAATAAGGACATGAAACGCAGAGTGGCCATCATTATAGATGATTTCGGAAACGGACAAGGTGGAACAGAAGAAATGCTAGCGATGCCTGTTAAGCTGACAGCAGCCGTGATGCCCTTTTTACCTACAAGCCGTAAAGATGCAGAAGCAGCTCACAAAAAAGGCTTTGATGTCATTGTGCACATGCCCATGGAACCGAAACAGGGTAATCCCAAATGGTTAGGCCCAGGTGCGATTACGGCTAACATGAGTGATGCTGAGGTTCGGAAGCGGGTGGAGGACGCCATTGATCAAATTCCTTATGCAATCGGGATGAACAACCACATGGGTTCCAAAATTACAGGTGACGAAAGGATCATGTCGATTGTGCTGGAAGTATGCCGCGAGCGTGGACTGTTTTTTGTGGATAGTAAAACAAACTACCGCTCCGTTGTTGGCAAACTTGCCGTCAAAATGGGCATGCCACCTGTAGCAAATCATATATTTCTTGATGATCAACATACAAGTAGTCATATTAGCAAACAGATGCAGCTCGTGGAAGCTTGGGCGAATGAACATCAGAACTGCATCACAATTGGTCATGTGGGCGTTCAGGGTAAGAAGACAGCTGAAGCATCAAGAGCCGCGTAACCAGTGGAATGCAGAACAATGTCAATTTTGTTGGCATCGGCGATATGGTTAAAGAAGTATGGGGCTGGGACCCTGCACCTATATTGCCGTCAAAAAGTAATTAATGCCAGCAGCTATGGATTCTGCAATAGCAAGCTGGCCGCGCTGATCACAAAGTAATTGGCGGTCATGCGCATTACTGATAAATCCAGTTTCGACAATGACGGCTGGATCAGCGACTTGATTAAGCAAATAAAATGGGTTGCCAAGCTTAATGGTGCCCCGAGTTGGATAGAGGGGATTCAAATGATCTTGAATTGCGCTTGCGAGTAGAACGCTACGACCTTCATTCTGGTGTAGGACAAGCGCTCCGCCTTTGGAAGGATTACGTCCCCAATTGACATGCAGGCTCACAACGATCAGGGTCGGAATTTGCTGGCTAAGTTCTTTACGCTGAGCAAGATCCCTTAGATGTCTAGATGAACTGCGCAGCCATTGATTCTCGTCACTAAGGGCATAGTCACCTGTGCGGTTCAGGACTGCGTAATATCCTTGTTTCCGTAGAAGTACAAACAACTTCTTAGCGATAGCAAGATTAATATTTTTTTCGAGTATATCTTGAAAAGAAGTACCTCCATCAATACCGCCATGACCAGCGTCAACCAGAATGACCTCACGTGGGAATGCTGGATGGTGGGCAACTTGTTCCTTCGGCAATGACTCGGAAGATTGCGCCATTGTCATAGAAGGTATGCTTAATGAGGCAATAAGTAAACAAGCTAGGACTCTCCATATTTGATTGTATTTTTGCGTAAGCTGTTGAAGATGGTTCATACATGAAGTCCCTTTCTTTATCAAGAATTGGTAGATGAGGTTATAATGTGCAAAATGCAGTAAATCATGCGTGATATTATAACTTGTTTAAAAGTAATGAAATTTGCACATGCTATTCCCAAGAGATGATATTGGATCAAAATTGGAGGGATCACAGATGTCCAGTGGAGATGAACTCGTCAAGTACATTACCGAGCGGGTTGTGACATATATTGAAACCCCGAAAGAAGAACGTCATCCGAAAATAAAAGAGCCTTGGTCCGTTAAATGGTTCGGTATGATTCCATTTAGCTTGTATTTATGGAAGGAAAGAGCAAGGGAAGAGCTTGATCCTTCTGAAGATCTTACACACAAACACCATGTCACTTTGCGTGATGGCCGATGAGGCCATAGTTGCAGATGTATTCATGGATTAGATGAACACATAAAAAGGTTGAGCAGATATTTAAATCTGTTCAACCTTTTTTTATGTATGCATGGTATGGGCTTGGCTACATTTAAGGCTTTACCATTGGACTTCTAAATTCACCGCGATCCACAAGTAATGACAAGGGAACGAAGCGCTTTCCTTTTGCCCCCGTAGCTGCATATACGGTATCCTCGTTTCCCTGAGTCGTGGACCAGCTTTGTAAACCTGAAATCGCAAAAGGAGCACCATATGCTGCATTATGATGAGGAGAAAGGAAGACCAAATTTTCCTGAGCATCCTTCATGGCAGCCTTAAAATCAGAATTTGTGCGAATTTCTAGTTTGGGTGCTGTAAGCCAGAGCATGTTGTTATAAGGATCGTATATATGATTGGCTCCTTTTCCTTTGGAAGCAAAGGAAGAATCATTTAAATAGAAACGATTATTGTTATTGGATTGAACACCTTTAGCATTCAATGAAGTGAGGGGCATGGAAGATAAATTGATCTTCACTTCCGCTGTAGGTAATATTTCGGCTGTTATCGCATGGATATAGATCGATTCTTGCCCCTTAGGAGTAACTCTCCACACCGGAAGAAGGGGAGTGTATAGTACTTCAATGTCAAGACTCTTCGGTATGGTCGTGGAAGCAGTCATAAGATGTTCTTGCTTCAATCGGTTATGCAGTAAGTCGAAGCTGTAGGGAAGGGAAGACTCATCCCCATATTCACTTAAAATGAATCCTCCATCTTCTGAAGCAGAGATGATCATATAACCGATCTGACGTTCATTCTGCATGACTGCTGCGAACCAACCATGCGTTCCAGGGCCAAGTGAATAGTAGTTGATGTTTGCCCTAGCCCAACTAGCAAATGCGGGTTGATGCGAAAGTTCACGGACAATATTTTCCGAAAAACTTTCTAGCTGGGCAGGCACTTTGCTAGTCTGGGAATAATTTTTGGTTGATGAGCCCGTATGCTGGAATGCTTGATTTACGGTTGGTTTTGCCTGAGCAGTAGCCGGGATCATAATAGCGCCAGATACAATGAATATGCAAGCCCATAAGGCATGACGAGTGAATTGAGTCCGTTTCATACCATCCGCCTTTCTCAAATCGTGGTTATTCTTATTGTATGGGACAAGCTGTAAAAAGGCTGTTACAAGCTGTCGCGGAGGTGGAGTGAATAGACAGTTATTTTTGCCTGCTTTTAGCGATGAAGGTCAAACGCTCCCTAGTGTGTTGATCTTAAGTGAAACAGACCGCAGGTTATGGCGGATATGTTCACTTTTGGCTCGAACTGCCAAGTCATTTCCTGACGTCTTTTCTCATATTGTTCACGGATAGCCATTTGGTTCTCTTCGTCTTGTTCTGTCAACAAATCCTCGTAATATACATCTAGCACAGCGAGCTCATTTACTTGTCGTTCTTTAGCTTCCTCTGCCCAACTGTAATCTCTAAGCGCTAGCTCTGTAAGTAATTCGGTCTCTAACTCCTGAGCGGCTGCGGGTAGGGCGTAAGAAGCGGGAATCACATGGATGTTCTCTGGCAACCTTGGACTGAGTTCGATTCCCGCTAATTGATCAGGGAAATGAGTGACAATTTGACCACTGACTAATGACATGCCCAAAAAATGTAGCTCTTCACGCTTGACGTCACAAGCCATTTCGACCTTGAAGCATACACCCAGCCAAGGCTCATATGCAGCCGAAAATATCGTATCCCTCTGGAGTGGCGACGTCTGTTCAAATAAATAAACACATGCTCCTTCTTGGCGAGCGGCCGCCCATATTTGCTGCAAGCGACTACTTCCATACGTAACATCTTCACGCGGTATTCTACCCGGACCGACACGATTCACAGGGGGTACGAATCCAAAATATCGTGACAGGATACTGTCTTGCTGTGGAGGATGAGTGGCCGCATTAGCTGTATTAGCCAAACTAGCCGAATGAAGCGAATGATGATCTATCGATGCATATTTATCTGGCTCGAACACAAATGTAAAAGACAGCGTCTCTGGGTCCACACCCGTACGATCAACAAAACCCCAATAATACGGGCGATTGGTTAATTGACGATCGGCTTGTGGTGAAAGTTTGACGGTGACGTGATATGGCGACTTTTCAATAATATTGCATTCGGTTGCCTCTAAGTAGGTCATGATTTGTTGTTGAACTTGCTCTACAGTTAAGCTCATCAGGCTTCCTCCTTCCTCACAATAGGGTCCGGTTCAACATCAACATAGTCAACTTCAACTTGACGTTTGATATGATCAAGCGATTGACCTAGAGTGCTGACTTTATTCCGGATTTCATCGTCTGATTCGGATTCGAGAAATAGTTTATATAAACTTTTTTCCAGTGATTCCTTTTTCTCAAAACGTTCCAAAATGACATCAAGTCCACCAATAACGGACTCAAACATATTGATCTTCTCATGCAGTAAGTTAAGAATATGTTCTTCAATTGTACCTGTCGTCGATAGATTATATATTTTGACATCATTCTGTTGACCTAATCGATGTACGCGGCCAATTCGTTGTTCGACACGCATTGGATTCCAAGGTAAATCGAAATTGATCATGTGATGACAAAATTGAAGATTAATCCCTTCGCCCCCTGCTTCGGTAGCAATCATCACTTGAGCACGACCGCGGAACAAGTCCATCATCCAATCCTTCTTGCCACGATTCATCCCTCCCCGGTATGGAACACAGGAGAGACCATGCTTTTGAAAATATTGCAGCAGATATTCCTGTGTCGCTCTGTATTCTGTGAATACGATGACCTTGTCGTTCATACTTTGGATCAGTTCCATGGTCTTCTCAGCTTTAGTATTCGCTTTAATCGCTTTGATGGCCGTCACGAGTTCCCAAATTTTCGCTGTTAGCGGTGATTCGTCTGGAATCTTTTTAGACAAATTAACGAGCGTAAGGAACACAGCGTCTCGGCTACTACACACCTCGCGCTGAAGGGTAACAAGAGAGAGCATGCTACTTAAATTCCCACCAGCGGCCTTATATTGGTCTTTAACAAAAGAGGTCACGCCATCATATAAAGCTTGTTCTTCATCCGAGAGTTGTAAACTGACATTGCGGACGGTTCGTTTGGTGAAATTAACAGGCCCTTCGCCGCGTCGGTTACGAATCATAACCTTGGCTAGTTCCGTTTTGAGTAGCTCCGAATTCTTTGCTTGTCGTTTATCTACAACATAATTCGCAGCGAAATCACCCTGTCTTCCGAGCTGCCCTGGCTTCAGCAGCGTAATGAGATTAAACAGCTCACTTAAGTTGTTCTGTACGGGAGTAGCTGTCAGCAGTAAGCAATATTTCTTATGAAGCTTCTGAATGAACTGATAGTTGGTTGTCTTCTTATTCTTGAGTTTATGTGCTTCATCAATAATCAGCATGTCATATTCTTGCTCAAGCAATGTCTCCCGATGAGGATCACGTTTAGCGGTATCGATTGAAGCAACCACGACATCGGAATGCCATGAATAAGCTTTTTTCTGGGCGACAGCGGGGATTCCGAATTTGCTGTTGAGCTCACGGACCCATTGTAGAACAAGGGAGGCGGGTACAAGGATAAGGACCTTGGATACCAGGCCACGTATCATATATTCTTTCAGAATAAGGCCTGCCTCTATTGTTTTCCCAAGCCCTACCTCGTCTGCTAATATAGCTCTGCCAGACATACCAAACAGGACTTTACGTGCAGTGTCGATTTGATGAGGTAGAGGAGATAGATCATTGAGATGCTTCAAGCATTGCAGCTCGTCAAAGCTTGTCACTAAACTTGCCTCTTCGCCTTGTACGGCTAGCTGACAGAGCTTCCAATCACCCCAAGGTCCGCCTTTGCTAAGGCGGTTGTCTAATTGCTCTAACCATGTGCGATCCATATGCACGGGAACCGGAAGCTCCGGGACTCCTGAAATGTTATTTCCGCCGGTTCGTGGAATGTTCAAACGGTGTATCCTCCTTGTATGATTTATGGTATTAGAGTTGAGGTACAGTTGTAGGTTGTAGTATGCACGTAAATCAGAAAGTTCATAAGTTTCATCCATATTTTCAAAGAAACAACGTTTCATTTCGTTAACTTTCGTGAGAAAAGAGAAGACTAAAATTGTTGAAGGGCTTCTATGGCTTACATTTCACAAATAGATCATAGTCTTCCTATAAGGGGTATAGTATAATGAGTTTAGAACACAATATATTGTACTTTAAAAGATTTAAATACATTTTTTTGTTTATATGTAGTGTTTGAGGTAAGCGGCGTAAGAGTGCTGTGCAGCTATTTATCACCTTATATGGGAGGTTGTTATCGTTGAATATGAAACAAACACAAAAGTTGCAAGGTTTAAGTGAGAAGATTTTTCTGGATCGCTATGCGTGGAAGAATCCAGATCCGAGTCATGCAATGGTTGGTGATGTTGTTCTTGTATTGACGAAGGATGATCCCAAATTTCCGGCTAAGGAAGTCGGTGAAATTATAAAGCGTGAGGGAAGAATAGCTACTGTTCGTACCCGCACCGGAGAGCTCGTTGATGCGGATATAGAGAAGCTTACGCTAACCATTGAGAAGACACCGGAGGAAATATGGGATAGATTGGCTGATGCTATGGCATCTGTTGAGGAAACGTCTGAGCTACAAGCTGAATGGAAAAAGAAATTCCGCTATGTACTGGATGACTGGAAGCTAGTTCCGGGTGGACGGATTGCCGCAGGCGCAGGTGCAAGCGAAGAACTGACTTTATTTAACTGCTACGTCATCCCTTCTCCTAAAGATAGCCGTGGTGGAATTATGTCTACATTAACGGAAATGACTGAAATTATGGCGCGCGGCGGTGGGGTGGGAATCAATCTATCCTCGTTAAGACCTCGCCGGGCTGTGGTTAAAGGCGTCAATGGATCGTCGAGTGGTGCTGTTTCTTGGGGTGGTCTGTTCAGTTATACGACGGGTTTGATTGAGCAAGGTGGCAGTCGCCGCGGTGCATTGATGCTGATGATTAACGACTGGCATCCAGATGTACTGGATTTCATAACTGTAAAACAGACGATGGGACAGGTTACAAATGCAAATCTTTCCGTATGTGTTAGTAATGATTTCATGAAAGCTGTGAAGGAAGACTTGGATTGGGAACTTGTTTATCCTGACACGACAGTGCCAGAATACAATGAAATTTGGGATGGCGATTTAGAGAAGTGGAAGCAAGGTGGACATGCTGTAATTCATTATCGCACCGTGAAGGCGCGGGAAATCTGGCAGGTCATTATTGAATCCGCATGGAAATCGGCTGAGCCAGGCGTTGTATTTATGGAATATTACAATCAAATGTCGAATAGTTGGTATTTTAATACGATTATCTGCACAAATCCATGCGGAGAGCAAGGTTTGCCAGCTTGGGGTGTATGTAATCTGTCTGCGATTAATCTATCCAAATTTTATAATGAAGCAAGTCAGGATGTGGATTGGGACGATCTCGCACAAACGACTCGCTATACGGTACGTTTTCTGGATAATGTGATTAACAAGACTCCTTATCACTTTGAAGAAAACGAGAAAAATCAGAAAAAAGAGCGTCGTGTCGGTCTAGGCACAATGGGTCTGGCAGAGCTGATGATTAAGCTGAAGATCAGGTACGGTAGTCCAGAATCATTGGATTTTCTCGATAGAATATATGGGTTTATTGCAAGAGAGGCTTATTTAGCTTCCGCTGACATTGCTGGTGAGAAAGGCTCCTTTGAGGCATTTGATACGGATCAATACTTGCAGAGCGGTTTCATGAAGAACATAACGCAGGCTTATCCCGAAGTGGAAACAGCCATCCGTGAACAAGGCATGCGGAATGTAACGGTGATTACACAAGCTCCGACAGGTAGTACGGGTACAATGGTCGGTACGTCAACGGGTATTGAGCCTTACTTCGCTTTTAAATATTTCCGTCAGAGTAGACTTGGGTATGATGAACAGTATGTACCCATTGTACAAGAATATTTAGATGCTCATCCCGGAGAAGAGCTGCCTGATTATTTCGTTACAGCGATGGATTTATCAGCGGAAGATCATATCCGCGCACAGGCTGCTATTCAGCGCTGGGTGGACAGTTCAATCTCGAAGACAGCAAATTGTCCAGCAGATTTTACTGTCGAAGAAACGGCAAATTTGTATGAGTTAGCCTTTGATCTAGGATGTAAGGGCGTGACCATCTACCGCGATGGTAGCCGCGATGTTCAGGTATTACAGACAGAGAAGAAGGAAGATAAGACGAAAGTAGTGGAAGTGCAGACATCTATTCAAGAAGCGGCAAATGCTGCGGATGCAGATCGTGAGAATGAGAGTGCAGATAAGGAGAATGTTGGAAAACCTGTGACTTTTGGTCAGGGTGATACAGCTTTTGGTGATGTGCAACCGAACGCTTTGGCTAATGACGAACGTTCTGAAACGAAAGTGGTGGATAAACAGTATAAGTCTCGTCCTCAGGTACTTCGGGGTGCCACATACAAGTTGAATACGCCATTTGGCATGGCATATATCACGATTAATGATCTGAATAATATTCCCGGGGAAATATTTCTTAATGTAGGAAAGGCCGGATCTGACGTATTTGCTATGGCTGAGGCACTTGGTCGAGTGTGCTCTCTGTTCCTAAGATATGGGGATCATGGACATAAGGTTGAGCTACTTATTAAACATCTTAAAGGTATCGGTGGTTCAGGTGCGATCGGATTTGGCCCAAACCGTGTGGATTCAATTGCGGATGCTGTAGCCAAGGCACTAGAAACGCATATGCAAGGGCTTGAAGCTGGTGGACACATTCCAGCACCAATTGAGGCAACTTTAGCACAAAAGATTATTAGTGGTTCTGGAAGTGAGGAAAGCAAAGGACCACAAAATCCGCGTGCTTCGCGTGACCTTTGTCCATCCTGTGGATCTGCCTCGCTGATTAATATTGAAGTTGTAAGACCTGTGGAAATTGTGGGTATAGTAAGTGTGGATGATGAAGGAAATTGTTACGTATAACTTGCTGTAATAGATGACTATAAATATATTCATATAAAAACGTCTGGATCATCATTGTGATCCAGACGTTTTTAATATTATTTCTTTTACTAATCGTCATTGTTTATTTAGCTGAACGTTAAATATTTTCATATGTTGCAACTAATATCGATGTCGTGTTGTTATATCTATATTCATTATTAGGGCAGAATTTGATTCTAATTAACTAAGCTATCTTAAATAAAATGCATATAAGAGCTTAATTTGTTATGATTATTACATACTGTTTATAGGGGTGAAATATGAATCCTACTAATATTATACAAATTCTAAGAGAAGAAACACGACCTCATCATATCCAAATAGAGGACAATAAATATGCGAAAGCAATTATGGACAGTTCACTGAGCATAGAAGAGTATAGGGAATACTTGGAACGCTTCTACGGATTCATTAAACCTATGGAACAGCACATGACACATCACGAGGAATGGTCAAGATATGATTTTGATATCAGTGCCCGTTCTAAAATAAAAGATCTAGAGCTGGATTTAGTCGCGCTTGGACTTACACAGAAACAAATACATGATCTGTCAGAATGCCCGAGAATTCCAAACTTAGTGACATTTCCTGCAATTCTTGGGTACTTATATGTAATTGAGGGGTCTACATTAGGTGGACAGTTGATTATGAAGCAATTAAAGCAGACATTAAATATTCAAGCTGATGTGAATGGCCATTATTTTAATAGTTATGGTAGTCAAGAAGTTAAGACGAAGTGGAATGAGTTTCGAGAGTTTATGCTTTCGGTTCCATTATCAGAGGGTGAACAGCATATCGTAATTGAAGCAGCCAAAGAAACCTTTATTATGCTGTATCAATGGATGGAGTAAGACTACACAATGTATACATGAATAAAAAGGAGGCTGAATTGAGATGTCTCATTCACAGGGTAGGAAAGAAAAAGACGTTCTAAATCGAACGCTTCTCACAGAAGGCGATTTCTTATTGAAAGAGAATATTGACCTTACGAACTGTGATAAAGAGCCTATTCATATTCCAGGATTAATTCAGCCACATGGTATGTTATTGGCGGTAACGCAGGACATGGATTTGAGAATCATGCAGTGTAGCGTAAACACAAGTGAATTTTTGGGACAAACTCCTGAGGAATTACTTGGTAAATCTTTAATTGAGATCATCGGAGCCGAGCAGATGGATCAGATGCTTCTTGAAATAAAGAGACAAGAGCAAGATCCTATCGATCTTCATTATATGAATTTTAAAATAGACGTTATGGGAGAAATCTCAGAGTTCTATGGAATCATTCATGAAAGTGAAGATTTAATTATTCTAGAACTAGAGCCTGCTGAAGCTTCAACCACTCCCACTATTAGTGATTTCGAGTGGATTCAGAGCTTTTTTAGAAAAATGAAGCAGACTGAAAATCGAATCGAAGCAAGTCAGTTAGCTGCTGAGCAACTTAAGCTCATGCTTGATTATGATCGAGTAATGGTTTACGAATTTGACGAACAGTGGAATGGCAAGGTTATTGCAGAAGCGAAGGAACAGGAGCTTGAACCATTCCTAGGTCACCATTATCCAGCTTCAGATATTCCAAAGCAAGCTCGTGAGCTATATTTACGCAACTGGTTACGCACGATCGTAGATGTGAACTATACACCAGTGAAAGTCATGTCCTTGCCTAATTCGGAGAATAAACCATTAAATTTGAGTCTATCTATTCTACGAAGTGTATCGCCATTACACATTGAATATTTGCAAAATATGGGCGTGGGCGCAACGCTAACTATTTCTCTCATTCATGAGAACAAGCTTTGGGGTATGATTACCTGTCATCATTATGCACCTAAATATGTGACTCATCGTGTGCGTAATCTATGTAACTTTCTTGGGAATTTCTTTTCAAGTGAGCTGTTCCAGCGACAGCAGCTAGATGACTATCAATCCGAGATACATGTGAAATCATTAGCAAATCATGTGACGAGTATTTTTATTGGAAATACGAGTTCTTCGAAAGTGATGGAGCAGCTTGAATTAGAGCAATCGGCATTGCTAGAAATGATGAATGCTTCCGGTGCGGCTGTTGTTTATCATAATAAAACGGCTTTATTCGGCAAGACCCCAATGATAGATCAGATACATGATTTGGCAGCATGGATGAAGCATCGAAGTAAAGAATATGTATATTATTCCTCTGCATTAAGCTTGGAGTTTGAAGGTGCTATTCCTTATAAAGACATCGCTTCAGGAGCACTGTATCTCGCGCTCTCATCTGATTATAAAGATTATATCATCTGGTTTAGACCGGAAGTAGTTCAGGTTGTTCATTGGGCGGGTGATCCGGAAAAAGCAGTGCTAAAGGAAAACGATGGCGTTCGATTATCTCCTCGAAAGTCCTTTGAGAAATGGAAGCATGTTGTACAATCCACTTCATTGCCATGGAAGTCACGGGAACTTCGCTCCCTTGGTGATTTAAAAACAATTATTCTAAGACAAACCGAGAATCAACGCCGTCAAGCGGAAGAAGAATCTCAATTAAACGCACGAATTCTTATGGAAAACGAAAAGCGATACCTCCAGCTTATGGAACTTTCTCCAGTAGCCTTCTTCACCATTAGTGAAGGCAAGATTGTTTATTTAAATCAGCAGGCCCTTAAGCTGCTTAAGGCAGGACCGACTGAGGAATTACTTGGCAAATCGTTCTTAAACTTCGTGCAGCAGGATGCTAGACATTCATTGGAGCGTCATATGAGTATTTTAGAACATTCCACACAGCTCATCACTTCAGATGAACCTTTTATATCTACACAAGGTGTTGAAATGTTATTGGAATTAACAATGGCTCATGTAACGTATGGAGGTAAACCTTCTATATTTGCCATCGCTCGACGTAAAATTGGTGACGATGAGCAAGGTGATTTTGCTGAGATGACTAGACAGTTAAAAAATTATGTAAATACGGATGCTTTAACTGAGATATCTAACCGTAGGTATTTTACGGAGTCTTTGAATAAAGAAATCCAGCAAGGAACGGATCAATTACGAGAATTATCTGTTCTATTGCTTGATATTGATAATTTCCATTCATATAATGCATTATACGGTTATCAAGCCGCGGATACATGCTTACAGTGGATAGCGGATGTATTAGAGGCATTTGGAAATCCTAAAGGTGTTGTATTGTCACGCTTTGAAGGTGGAACCTTTGCATTGTACTGGGCAGGTGCTTCACTTGAACAGGCAGTTGAACTAGCCGAACAGATCAGACAAGCAGTAATCTCGATGAAAATTCCTCGTAATCCTTCGAATCCTGAAGATTGTCTAACGGTTAGCTTGGGAGTTACGTCCTTTCAAAATGTGCAGCTATCCGCTTCGGATATGTTATATCAAGCCGAACGGGCATTGATGAAAGCAAAACAGGAAGGGAAAAATCGAGTAGCATTAATTGAGCATATGAATTGAAACGTTGTTTCAAGATAATGAGATGTTTCAAAAGGGGTCTACAGTGAATACTGTAGACCCCTTTATTGATGTATGGAAATAGAAGGTAGCTATTGACAACTATATAGTTACAAAAGTATAATTACTTACAAATAGTAATTAAATTGTGAATGATAATAAAAATGAACCATTCGTATATTATGGAGGATGATATGTATGAATTTTCACCGCGAACCGAGCACATTTGTTGGTCAAGTTAATATAAACGTTACGAACTTAGAGCGTTCCCTTCAATTTTATCAAGAGGTCATCGGCTTTAAAATATTGGAGCGATTTGAGAATCAAGCAATATTGACCGCTGATGGAAAGACGCCTTTGTTAACGATAGAACAACCAGATAACGTCACACCGCAACAGCCTCGTACGACGGGGTTATATCATTTCGCACTACTGCTGCCGAAACGTGCTGATTTAGCACAGGTGGTAGAGCATTTTATTACGAATCGTTATGCGGTGCAAGGGGCATCAGATCATCTTGTCAGTGAGGCTTTGTATCTGGGAGATCCGGATGGAAACGGAATTGAGATTTATGCAGACCGTCCAGAAACAACATGGAGATGGGCAGATGGAGAAGTTGCAATGACGACAGAGCCTCTAGATATCGAAGATCTCCTGACTGAAGTGCAAGGTGGAGTGTGGAACGGCCTTGCCTCGGCGACTGTAATGGGCCATATTCATTTACATGTGTCGGAGCTTCAGAAGACAGAGGAATTCTATAATAAAGGACTTGGATTTGATGTCGTTACCCGCTATGGAAATCAAGCATTATTTATGTCAACTAGCCAATACCATCATCATATTGGACTCAATACATGGGCAGGTGTTGGTGCTCCAACACCTCCAGCAAATAGTGTGGGATTAAATTGGTATTCGCTTGTATTTCCAAGTGAGGAAGCAAGAAAAGAAACCATCGTTAAGTTGAAGTCTATTGGGGCTTTAGTTCATGAAGAGAATGGTATCGTACTTACTAAAGATCCATCGGGAAACCATATTAGACTAATGGTTTAATTAGCTCATACAACAAAGAGACAGCCTTGAGGCTGTCTTTTTTACATTTTTTCGTAGCCATCATCATGAGTTGGAACAGTTGCATTTTAGAAAATCACAGCAGCTTGTTTTTTCAAAGCCGCACGAAAGCAATATAATCCACCCCATTGATCGGTATGTAATGCATCGGAGGGTAAATCGAAGTTTGTACCTGCACAAAAATCAAAACCTGTGTCATGAACAAGGGTTTGAAAAAACTCCAAATTCACAGTTGGGTAATCAAGCGTTAGAATTAATTGCCCATCATCTTGCAAGGTTCGATTGAATTCTTGTAATGCTTCCATGGCATGATCGGGTTGAAGGTGCTCTAGGACAGAGATACAAAAGATGGTATTGAACAACTTGTCCTCGTAGGGTAGCGCGGTAATGCTAGCTTGGGTGAAAAGATGATTATCTTCAAATTCAGAAGCAATCTTCGCTGCCGCAGCTTCTCCAATATCGGTGCGAATGTCACGGAGGATGTCTTCAAAAGAACATATAAGAGGATCGGAGTCGCAAGCATAAGCTTTCTTACTTTGCTGAGTCAGATAGAACTTGAACGGATGTGATATGCCGCAAGCAGCATCGAGAACCGTATGTTGAGCATTGACAAATGCTCTGCACCACTGGTATTCATAAGGACGGCTCCACCACGTTGTCGGTAGAGGGTAGACTAACTTGTTTATTTTGGGATCCGAAAATTTGATGAAACGGGATTCCAAATGCTCTTGGGATAAGCTCATGGGTTACTCACTCCTTCGCAATCTTCGTTATTGCCATGGGGAAGAGTGGTCTTCTGGACGACACAGCATAGTTCATGACCACGTTGCTGGGCTTGCAGCTTGGTAAGTAGCGACATGGTTTCCTCAAAAGTATGCATGTCGTAATTCGGGTTCGCTTGTATGAGCTGCTCTAGACCATTTGGAAGCTGGCGGGAGAATAAGGATTTCACGGTATACCCTGCTAATTCGAGAAGTAACCTTAGACTTTGATCTGAATAATGGTATAGATGATCATACTCGGTATAGAGGGGTGAACGGGCACCCAAGGTTTCATTGGTGAATGAATTTTTGTTTGGGATGCTAATAAATAAAAAACCATCAGGCTTCAAAATTTCGCGAAGTTCAATGAGCAAGTCTACCGGATGTGGCATATGCTCAAGGACATGCCATAAGGCGATTGCATCGAAGGGCTCTAATTCCTGCTTCAGGTCTCTATGCCAAATACCTTGGATAAGAGAAAGGCCATACTTTTTGTAAGCATATTGACAGGAAACAACAGAGGGTTCGATTCCCGTTACTTTCCAGCCAGCGCTCTGCGCCGTATATAGGAATTCAGCGGTTCCTGAGCCGATTTCAAGCAATGTTCCTTTTCGAGGAGTGAACATGTCTAACAGCAGCGTATTAAACAAAGCATGGTCCAAAAAGGTGGACTGGGTATACTTCTCCCGCATATGAATCCATTCGTCATTGTAGATTTCGCTAACTAATGATTGGATATGGAGCTGCTCTTGATTCGTCTGATACATGAAGTCACAGCGGCTACATAGCATTAAAGAATGACGCGGATATGCAGCGAATGGTTCGGTATGCTCAGATTGGCACAATGGACAACTCATTATAATATTCTCCCTGTAGAAAAGTTATTGGATATTATATGAGCATATTTTCAATTTATTTCCGAAAAAGGATAGGATGACAAAATTCGCGAATTAGTACATGAGGAAGAGGTAGGGATTATTTATTGCATAGCTGGAGATGAGCGTTCTAGAGGCCTGTCGGAAAAGGGAACGAGAGACGCAGTTAGGGTGAAGGATATTTTAAAGGATGATCCTATTGATTTCTTGATTTCAAGTCCGTATCAGCGAGCAATTCTAACGATTGGGAATCTAGCTTCTGAATTAAACAAGGACATTATATTAGAAGAAGATTTAAAGGAAAGAAAACTTTCGGGCGTAGAATTCGTTGTTGCAAGTGTAAAGAGTGTAATTCGATTGTGGGATTGAGGTGTTTCATATGGTCACTGTAACGACAAACACGGTAATAGATGCTCCCATTTCCCTTTGTTTTGACTTAGCTAGAGATATTGATCTACATACCCAAACGGTCTGGAAACATACGAAGGAAAGAGCCATTGCAGGGACAATAAGCGGTAAGATTAATGGAGGCGAAATGGTTACTTTCGAGGCGACTCATTTTTTTATTAAACAGAGATTAACCTCAAGAGTTATCGAATTCAGAAGCCCTTATTATTTTGTCGATGAAATGATGAAGGGTACATTCAAGAGTATGAAACACGAGCATACTTTTGAAGAAAGAAGCGGGAAGACTCTGATGGTAGATACTTTAACGTTCACAGCTCCTTTCGGTGTGTTGGGATGGGTTGTGGAGCGATTGATACTGAAGAATTACATGAAGCGGTTCTTAGAGCATCGAAATAGACAATTGAAGATGGTTGCAGAAAGCATTGAGTAAGAGGTACTTAGCCTGACAAAGTGGAGTAACTCAGGCCAGTGCATCTAAATCGGAGGTGAACCATGGAAACAATTATTGTCTGGTTGATATGTACTTCGATCTTTTGCTTTATTATGTATAACATGATTAGCGCAGCGATTGATAAGTCGGAAATGGCGAGTAACATACAGGACATCCGAGATCTTCTTATAGAGATGAAAAGGGATAAAGTGAACGCTGAAAGAGAAAGAATTTCAATTGAGAAGCATGAACATGAAATCAACGAAGAGTGTCCTGCATGTGGATATTTAGTGAGACAGAATGAGAAGTTTTGTCCTGAATGTGGATTAAAATTAATAGATTAATCACTGCTGAGATTAGAGCGTACGAAGGAGTAACGATAATGGAGCATTTAAAAGAGCTTTTACAAGAGATTAGTAATCATGACTACCAAGTACCGATAGGAGTATCACCTGTGCAAGTCGTTCATGAAATGCTGTTACATATAGGCTCGATAGATTCAGAGCTTCGAGATAATCTGATATATTCAACATTTTACAAGTGGATATCTAATGAGATTCTTACAATAGAACAAGTGCGGAGTGTACTAGAAATTTGTCTGGATGATGAGCATTTGTTCTTAGGGATCGGTGATACAGATAGCGATACGGTATTTACACGTACTTTTTCTGTGTTAATTGTGCCGATCGTTCTTTCTTTCAATGAATCGGTAGATTTCCTGAGTGAAGATGATATTAGAACTATTTTTCATAAAATATGTCTGTATTACGAGCTTGAAAAAGATCTCAGAGGTTATGTGCCAATCAAAGGTTGGGCGCATTCGGCTGCGCATGGTGCAGATGCTTTGAAATCACTTGTTAACTCCAACGTTCTGCAAGAGGAAGATCTGTTGAATGTGTTGGAGCTAATTAGAAATAAAACGGCTATTTATAGTTACTGTTATACCGATGATGAAGATGATCGTATGGCCGTTATCGTTAAGGCGATTGTCCAAAGAAATATCCTTAAGGATGAGCAGATTATTGATTGGGTCGAGAGTGTTCGGAATTACCAAAGCCTCGGGAAGTACCCTGAAGATATGATGATTTTAACGAATACAAAGAATCTACTTCGTAGTGTTTATTTCCAGCTATTCAATCAAGTCGAGGGCAGTGTGGTAGCCAATACTTTAGGGAATATATTGAAAGAATAATGTAAAGGAGTCTTCGCCTTGAAATTACTCATTTTATTTATTTCATTATTGCTGCCTATATCTTTTCCTGTTTCTTATGGAACCTATGGATTAACGGCAAGTTCAGGATGAGCCTTATCTTCTGCGACACGATAGCGAAGACTTTACAGAAACCAAAGTGCCTGCTAAATCGGTGTTTGTGCTTGGGGATAATCGTCAGAATAGTACAGATAGTCGGATGATAGGTTCCATTGACATGAGTATGATCATAGGTAAAGTTGTTAAAATTCAGTCTTCAAAACGGAAATAAGAGAATATGATGTACAAGTATCTGATAATAATTATAAATGAAGCTTCGTCTTAGCAGAGAAAATGATGCTAAGGCGAAGCTTATTTAGATCTCTGGGGTTTATGGAAATAGGCCTATAAAGATAGGGTTCTAGCTTACAAAGGTGTGTGCATTACAAAATAAGGTAACGATGATATAAGTAAAGTCTGACCCATTATGGGGTAATAACGTAGTAAGGCTTAATGCATGTGAGCAGATAAGCAGATGAATAAAAACAAATGGACGAAGAGATGGTTATAGGATGATTTTTGTAGCTAATAGAAATATTTATCATGGAGAGGAGCATACATTATGGAAAATACATTGCAAACATTTGATCTTATTGTCATCGGCACGGGGACAGCAGCGTCATCAGCGGCAGCGGCATGTGCTAAGGCAGGCTGGAAAGTTGCGATGACAGATGAACTTTCTTATGGAGGAACCTGTTCGCTTAGAGGCTGTGATCCGAAGAAAGTACTCGTGGGTGCAGCCGAAATCATCGATTGGACGGAGCGAATGAAGGGGAATGGGATAGATAGCCATGCTAGCATAAGCTGGCCGGAGCTCATGGCATTTAAACGTACGTTTACGGAGCCGATGCCTGATGCATCCGAGGAAAGCTTTAAAAAGTCAGGAATCCATACGTTTCATGGAACAGCGACGTTTGTGGGAGAGGATCAGATTCAAATCGGGGATGACCTATTGAATGGCAAGTATATTCTGATTGCAAGCGGTGCGAAGTCGGCTCCGATGACATTTGAGGGTTCGGAATATCTGACCCTTAGTGATGATTTTCTAGATTTGAAAGATCTTCCTAAGAGACTCGTCTTTATTGGTGGAGGGTACATTTCCTTTGAATTCGCCCATATAGCAGCAAGAGCTGGGGCAGAGGTTCATATTCTTCATCGCGGGGAGCGGCCGTTAGAGGGGTTTGATCCTGATTTGGTTGATTTGCTGCTTCAGAAGACTGAAGAGTTAGGGATTCAGGTGCATTTAAATATAGACGTGAACTCTATTACTAAGAATGATAAAGGGTATGTAGTTCAAGGTACCTGCAACAATACAGAACATTCTTTCGATTGCGATCTGGCCATTCACGGAGCGGGACGTGTTCCTAATCTGGAAAATCTAAATCTGGACAAGGGAAATGTGGAGCGTGAGAAGAAGGGGGTAAGCGTCAACGCTTATCTTCAAAGTATCAGCAATCCAAGAGTGTATGCGGCGGGTGATGCTGCAGCTACATCGGGCCTACCATTAACGCCAGTCGCCAGCTTGGAATCCCGTAGTGTAGCTTCAAATTTGCTAGAAGGTAATCATAGCAAACCGAATTATAAAGAAATCCCATCGGTCGTATTTACCATTCCTAAGCTAGCCTCCGTGGGCATGAATGAAGCGAAGGCACTAGAGGACGGATATGACATTCAAGTAAATAAGCAGGATATGTCTGGATGGTACACCTATAAACGAACGAATGAGAAATATGCGATGGCGAAGGTGATTATCGATAAACCAACTCAGAGAATTCTTGGTGCTCATATTCTAGGTAGTGGAGCTGACGAGTTAATTAATCACTTTGCTACAGCGATTCAATTTGATCTTACGGTGGATGATCTGAAGTCGATTGTTTTTGCTTATCCGAGCACTGCTTCTAATCTGGCGGATTTATTATAATAGTCTTTGTGACAAAAAAAGGTGTTCCAAAAGCCATTGCAATGGCTGCTTGGGACACCTTTATTTTTGAGTAGGTTATACGTTTTCCTAAGGATGAATCTTGCGCAATGGCAACCGATTTCTCACAAAAACACGTTGGAAAACCACCTAATCTGAGCTGGTGTTTCATTATCTGAACTGTATCTGAACTATATTAGTGCTTATTTAAATGAAGCATATCCTTCATCAGCCATCACGACACTACCATTAATAGCGCTAGCTTCTTCCAGAGAAAGCAGGTAGACGGTATCAGCAAGCTGTTCTGGTTGAGTAAGCTTATTACCCATTACTTTTTGCTTCATTTCATCGACCATACCTTGGTCTTTATATCCTTGAATGATTGGTGTATCCACAACACCTGGAGCAACAGCAATGACACGAATACCGTAAGGAGCCATTTCAAGTGCTGCTGATTTGGTCATCATAATGACAGCACCTTTGGTAGCGTGATAAGCAAATGTTCCTGGGGAAGCCAAGTATCCGAATACGGAAGCGGTGTTGATAATTACTCCTTTGATGCCAAGCTCCCGCATTTTTTTACCAGCAGCAATAATACCGTGAGCTACACCATGTTGATTAACATTAATTACACTATGATAATGGTTAAGATCCATATCTAGTACGGGCGTCAAACGTCCAATACCTGCATTGTTAAACATAACATCAATTCGGCCATAGGTATCAACGGTAGTTTGAACTAAACGTTCAACATCCTCGTAATTAGAAACATCTGTTTTGACAAAAAAGGCTTCGCCACCCTTAGCTACGATTTCTGCAACCGTCTCGTCACCTAATTTTTCATTAAAATCGGCAATGACCACACGGTCACCTTTGCTGGCAAATTTAATAGCGGTATGTTTACCAATTCCACTAGCTCCGCCTGTAATGACGGCTACTCTTTTTTCTGACATTTGAGTTTCCTCCTCTAAAAATATAGATATAATACATATAAGAAGCTAATATCGAATGAATAATATCGAACACAAAACCCATTGTAGCACCGCCTTAAGTTAAACGAAATTTAACTATTTTTAATAAGTATTAAGTAAAAATGAATATGGAGAAATAATTAATGAACCTAGAGCAATGCGAAAACATCGTAGAAGTTGCGAAGATCGGCTCTCTTACCAAGGCAGCGCAGAATCGTCATGTTACGTTATCCGCGATAAGTCAATCCATTTCGCTTCTCGAAGCGGAGCTTGGCGTTATTCTATTCACTCGTTCGCGCGGCCTCGGGGCTGTTCCAACAGCCGAGGGACAAGTCATTATCAGTAAGGCCAATGAAGTATTGATGAAAGTGAATGAGCTTCGAGCTGAAGCGCAAATATACAGTAATACGCTAAGCGGACATTTACGAATTGCTACTATTCCGGGACCAATGCATTTATTAGTGAAAGTGGTTGCGAGCTTTAAGAAGGATTTTCCCAATGTGAAAATCGAAATCTTCGAGAAAGGCCCCAAAGAAATTCTGGATAATATTCTACATAACCACATGGATATTGGTCTCATGGTCTCTCCAGAGGGAATGAGCCAGAATCTCCAAGGGATTGTATATGAGAACTTAATGGAAGGTAAATTTGTCGTTGGCGTACATCCCGATTCAACGCTCGCGCTTCAAAATACGATTACACCGGAGCAGCTAGTCGGACAAACGTTAGTATTATACGATGACGTGTATATTCAGGATTATGTCACCCAATACTTGTCTAGCTACGGTCCGGTCGACATTCTATTCGTGAGCAATAACACGCGGGCAATTGAGAATGCCGTTGCAGATGGTCTAGCCATTACCATTGGGCTTGATTATTCGTTTCGCAGAACATCTGGAATTCATCATTCCATCATGAAGACGATTGAGCTCCAATCATCGGATGCTAGTCCGAAATATTTTGGTTCTGTCATTCCCGCTGGGAAGCAAGCCTCGCATATTGCGCTTCGTTTTATTAACCGACTCAAATTTGAATTCGAGGAATCGAGTTTATCATAACAACTCAGTTAAAAGCATGATTTATCCGAGTAAGGATAAGTCATGTATTTTTTTGCGAAAATAAAATGTGCAGCTCGTGAACTTATCGAATGAGCTGTTCGTACTATGTGTGATTGCTCAAAAGGAGAGGAGGCCTGTGAATCAATCGTGGAAGAATTACAGCGAATAGCGCGCGCGCAGCATGGAGATGATCAGGCACTTGCCGAATTATTACAAGATAACTACTCTTTTCTGATGAAGTATTTGATGAAGGTAACGATGAACCCAACGCTTGCAGAAGATCTCACACAAGAAACAATGATGAAATGTATTGAGAAAATCTCGCTCTATAACGGTGAATCTAAGTTCTCATCATGGATGATTACGATAGCAACTCGCCTCTATATGGATCAAATGCGCCGCAAGAAGGTCGAAGAGAGATGGCGGGAACAGCAGCATGCTTTTAAAAAAATGCAGTGGCAGCTACAGCATCAACAGGAAGCTTGGACCGAGGCTATTGAAGCATTGGCCGTACTTGGGTACGAGTGGAGATTACCCATTCTTTTAAAGCATTATTACGGTTATGCCTACGATGAAATTGCCATTATGATGGATATTCCGCTAGGAACGGTGAAATCACGCGTATTTAATGGACTACAGCAGTTACGAAAGGAGCTGAAGCAGGATGAGCAAGAGAACGAAGAAGGATGACATCATTCAACAACAAGATGCTGAAGGGGAGAGCTTTTTAGAGCAGGATGAGCTAATTACTGAAATCGTAAATAGTTTGGATCAGATGGATCAGCATCTGTCCGTGCCAAGCACTCCAAACTTGCTTGTAATGCAGCAGCTTGTGATGCAGCACAAGCAATTGCTACGTCAGCGGAATCGGAAAGATCTACTCATCTTTATAGCTGTCGCTCTGATTATCGTAAGTATTTATGCTGGAGTCGCTTCGGTGAGCTTTGTGTGGCTAATTCTAAGTCAGCTTCTATTATTTGTGATCGTTGGTGTGTATGCACTGATTGGGTATACGCATGCGCAGAAGAAGGTGAAGTCTCCACATGCCTAACGATATCAACACAGTGCCCGTGTGGGTATTCATTTTGGGTGCACTATTACTGCTTGGGCAAGCGACCTGGCTGTTCTGGGATGCTGGCAAGCGCGGGAAACGTAAATGGTTCTGGGGCATATGGGGATTGACTCAATTTCCTTCTCCCCTACTTGTGTACCTGATCCTAAATGTGTATTTACCTTATCGCAAGAAGAACCACTGAACGTATTCACGCAGCTTAAAGAGGAGGGAATGGCATGTATTTAGCCACTACTAATATAGATTGGAGCGTGCTCGCTCCGATTATTTTACCACTTATTATTATTCAAATCATTCTGATGATTATTGCCTTTGTATCACTCTATAAAGCAGAGGCTACACGTGGTCCAAAGTGGGTATGGGCACTTATTATTTTATTCGTCAATATTCTGGGGAGTGTCGCTTACTTTGTTATAGGGAGGAAGGATGCATGACGAATCTCTTAAAGGTCGAGCATCTATCTAAACAATTTAAAGGTCATCCTGTTGTAAAGGATATCAGTTTTAATATCGAAGAAGGACACTGTGTTGCACTTCTCGGACCTAATGGAGCGGGAAAAACGACTACACTTCATATGCTAACTGGACTGTTAAAAGCTACATCAGGTCATATTCGGTTGCTAGTTAACGGTCAAGAAGTTGCTGATCCAAGACAATATATCGGCTATTTGCCGCAAACGCCAACCTTCTATCCGTGGATGACGGGCCAAGAATTCGTACAATATTCCGCAGAATTATCAGGATTAACATTGCTAGAAGCAAGAGGCCGCACGAAAGAATGGCTTGAACAAGTAGGGCTGACGGATGCTGCGAGACGTAAAATCGGTGGTTACTCTGGTGGGATGAAGCAGCGTCTCGGGTTTGCACAAGCCCTTATCCATGAGCCGAAGCTGCTTATTCTGGACGAGCCGGTATCGGCGCTGGACTGCGGGGCGTAGAGATGTGCTGAATCTGTTGCAAGATATTCGAAAGAATACAACGGTGTTATTCTCCACCCATGTGCTGCATGATGCGGAAGAAATATGTGATGATATTATCCTGATACGTGACGGACACATTGCGATGCAAGGTGGACTCGACGATATTCGTCGGTCGTATAGTGAGCCGATCATTACGATTAGACCTGAGCGAAGCGAAGGATCGCAAGCGTGGATGGATTCGCTCATCCATAAAGAGTATGTTACGGATGTGCAGCAGGGCCGTGATGAGATCAAGCTTACGGTAAGTAATATGGACCAAGCACAAGTGGGCTTGCTTGAGGATGCGTTACTCCATCATGTGAAGCTTCGTACATTCGAAGCAGGTAGCAGCACACTCGAGGATTTATATCTTAAGGTGGTGCAGGAAGCGTGAGACAGTGGAGCTTGTTTTTTCGTAAAGAAATGCTAGAAATGACACGCAGTTATAAATGGTTATGGGTGCCGATCGTATTTCTGCTATATGGTGTGATGCAGCCGATCAGCATGTATTTTCTGCCAGACATCTTAAAACACGCAGGGAACATGCCTGAAGGAACCATCATCAATATCCCCACGCCTACAGGACCAGAAGAGCTTGCGCAAACCTTAGGGCAATATGACACGATTGGTATTCTGATCTTGGTGCTGGCAATGATGGGAATTCTATCTGCTGAGCGTCAGAGCGGCGTGATCTCGATGATTTTTGTCAAACCTATTTCCTATCTCTCCTACGTTGGAGCTAAATGGGCAAGTATTATTGCGCTTTCAGGTGCCTCATTCTTAATCGGCTACGCCGGAGCTTGGTATTATTCACATTTCTTAATGAGTCCCATTCCTGTTGGGGCTGCGATTCAGGGAGCGCTGCTCTATGTATTATGGCTGAGCTTTATTGGATCTCTGTTACTATTCGTTAGCTCATTTCTAAATAGTGCGGCGGCGATTGCTTTTACAACGATTGGAGGTGCCGTGATTCTGTCCGTGTTATCTGGACTACTTCCTCGGTATTTAGCTTGGAGTCCAAGCAACTTATCTAAGATGGCGATGGAATTCATACAGACCGGAACGACATCGATGAATTTGACTGCGATCCTTGTGTTGAGTATTGGGTGTATTGTGGCTTGTCTGTGTGGGACGGTTCTGGTGATTAGCCGGAGGCAGAAGGTGTGAGGGGACGGAAGAGAATGAATAACGTAGTTTAAAGCGGAGATTAAATAGAAGTTTGAATGAGAGATTGAATGAAAAATTGGATGAGAAAAATAATATCTTACGAATGAGGAATTTGAGACACTTAGATTAGAATGAGAAACTAAAAAATATTCGTAGAGATGCATGAGTCGCGTGTCGTAGCTTTCTAGCAGGTCGTGTGGTTTAACATTAATAGCGGATACAAGTGGTTAATTAACCAAATGCATTACATGTGTCGTTCTAGATGTATGATTCGAGTATAATGGATATGTAACTGACTTTAAATGACCGGAAGCACCGGGCCTACAAAGGAGAACCTTTGTAGGCCTTTTTCTATTGTGTACTATTCAGGTAAAGGGAAGGAGAATTTGTTATGTTGCGACTATCATTAATGAAGAGAGATGAATCTTCATTTGGTCTTCGATTGCTAACGTATCATAAGGAAGGGGTTGACAGAATCAAGCAGATACCCGGTAGAGTATGGCTTGAGAAGGAGCGGGTCTGGTCCATTTCTTACGATGAGAAGAGCTTAGTATATGTATTTGCTGTTTTTCAACATGATGAAGTAGAGATAGAATCTGGATTGTATGAGGATTGTCAGCGATTGAAGAGTTTAGTGAATGAGAGGGATGCGGCCGCCAAAGTAGAAGAAGCTGTTACAAATCATGCTGAGAACATACAACAGCACGCTTTAATGAGGAAACGAGAGTTTGATCCTTCAAAATTGCGGGAGCAGCTGCGTATAAGAGGATATAGTGCTAAGACGATTAAAGCTTACATCGGTCATGTGAAGCGGTTTTATCAATACTTGAATCAACAGCATTCGGATTTTTATTCGTCCTCTATACAGTCGTATTCACTCTTACTTCTAGATCAGAACTTCTCACACGCTTACGTGAACCAAGCGTTAACTGAAATCACCGATATAGGTTAAAACCTTGTAAAGAGTATATAAGTACTGGTAAATCTACAAATTAAGAGACAAAGAGATAGATAGTCGCGAGTGAATCCGAAGAAACGGGTAACCCCCTTCGGCGCCGCGGCTATTTTTTACAAAAAATCAATGAAATCAATAAATAACGATATGAGAAAAGTGAAGATAAATGGAAGAGCCAGATCAATAGAGATGGGTTATAATACCATCTAAGGACTTTATTAAAGACTTTATTAAAGACTGTGTTAAGTACAAGATGAAGAGCAAATTTAGTATATCAATGAGGTCGGAGACATCAGTTAACAGAACATTCCTGTTTCGTAGCTGACGCTCCTCAGTCGCCATTTGATGGTTTTCGTAGAAGTAGATTCAGGCGACACATTCAAATCGGCTAAGTCTGACGACCCGGTGCTATGCACCTTAAGCCGTTTGAACGTCAGGAATGCGGGAACGTTATAGGAAATCAGCGAACATCCTAAAAAACATGTACAGGCCATTTTCTCATAGATGTATTTCATTTAACAGAAAATTTAGCGTAACTACAATATTCTATATTCGTTTAATATTATAAGAGTTGAAAATGAGTTTTCAACTCGATTTTTTTATTACATTTATGGGGACATGGAGAAGTTAGATACTAATAAAAAATTAGAAATATCAGAGTGGATAGAATTAGCTAGTCAAGTTCAATAGATCGTTCGATAACTTTGAATTTTCCATTCAATTGAACAAATGAACATATTAGTTGAATAAGAACTAAAAAAATCATAAGAATCAGAAAAGAATGTATACTTCTAAATATATAAGGAGGGAATATTGTGGATTTATTCTTTTATACAAATATAATTAGAAATATCATTGCTAAATTTTTTCAAGACGGAATATGGGTTATAGCTTTCTTTTATTTACTAAATAAAACATTTGAAAGCGAAAAACTCATACAAGTATCAAAAAAAATTACTATAGTCATTTTTGCATTCTTACTATTATATTCAATATTAGTGAGTATTTAGCTTATTAAACTAACAGAAAACGATTGTTAAAGATAACTAAAGCTGAGGGTATTACAAAGAAGACACTGACATCCTATAACAATGCATTCCTGCATCGTCGCTGACGCTCCTTGCTCGCCAAGAGGATATTCGTAGACTTGAATCAAGCGACACATTCAACCGGCTAAGTCTGACGACCCGGTGCTACGCACCTTAAGCCGCTTGAACGTCAGAAATGCGGGAACGTTATACGCAATTGCCCAAAAGCCATTGAAGAACATCCCATCCCAACCCTCAAGCAATGAAAACCAGGGCGATAAGTACAGAAGAGCTCAGATGATTCATATTAGTTCTATCGAGGTCACGCCGGTTGCTTCGATAGGTCGAATTATACGAGCTCGGGCCCTGTTTTCAAATGCCGTTTTGAGGGTTGTGACCATAATGAAGAGAAGAGGTTATTATGGTAATAACTATAATTTTTGGTTGTGGGATAAATAGATTATTTGAAAATGGGGGATTCAAAATATGAAACGTAAAATTCAACTAATGGAAACCTACGTAAATATCGTTGCAAATTCCATACTCTTCAATCAAGGGAATAACAACAGGTAGACCGATACCAAATGCATTTAAAATATATGGTGCTTTATTTGGAGGAATGAGAAGTGGGTTATTTAGATCAAATGGTGGTTACCAACTGCACTTTTTTGAAAATGAGCTTGAAACTCTTCATTTAAGATTTGAATAGTTTTCAAGTTGGTAAGTTCAAAATATCAAAGTTGATCATTGGTGTTCAAAATCCTGAAGAAATAAGTAAAAATATTTCCGAAAGAGTGAAGTGATAATTTGTTGATGAACTGTTCTTTGAACTAACGTCGAACGATAGTTGAATGGGGTGATTGAGAGCCATCATTTATTTGATGGCTCTCTCCATTAACACACTGGCTCTATTACACCGAAATATTTAATATGAAGAGGAATCAAGGCACGATAAGAGCAGAGAGTTAAGGTCAATGAATCTTCCTTGGGATATTCGAAGAAGAGGGCAACAGCGTATAACAACATGTTCACGCTTCGGGCCATTCGGCCCTCGGTCCGGCTGGAGCATTTGATGAGGATTCGAAGAAGTATTTCACGCGAGGAAGTAGAATCAGCCGGACACATCCGCACCGAACAACCGCATCGTCCGGCGGTTTCGTCGCCTTAAGTCGGTGGGACGTCGTGAACACAAGAACGTTATAGGAAATTGAGGAAACAAAATTATTAAACAACTAAAAAACAATTGGAGGATATGATGTCCAATCAAATAGTACAAGAAGCCAGTAATTTAATTCAGAGGATAAAAGATAGGTATCCTGCATTTCAAGGAAGAAAAGCGACGATTGAAGACATTCATCAACTTCAGGAACAATTGAAAGTGAAATTACCTTCTTGGTATTTGGAACTTTATTGTTCAGTTCCTCTAATTGATGCAGAATTTTACTTTCAAGAATATGAGGCCGAAGGCGATTATGATGGTAAGTCATGTGTAATGATCGGTGACATTCAATCAATATTGGATGAGGGTACGAATTTTGCTCCGGGAATGTTTTTAAAGAAAGAAGAGTTTATATACTTTGCAACTTGTTCCCATGGAAGCGGAGATCCTATATTTCTTAACTTAAATTCTTTAGATGAGCCTTCAGTATATCGGGTTTACCATGATGATATCTCTATGGTCAAAGTGTCAGAGAAGTTGTCTGAATTCTTGAATAATGCAATTCCGTGATTTGTAAGTAATTCGAAGAAGGCCTCAACATCCGATAACAACATATTCACGCTTCGGGCCCTGGCCCTCGGTCCGGCAGAAGTTAGAAGAGGATTCGGGGATGGATTTTCAGTATCGAGGAAGCGGAAGCAGCCAACACATCCCACCACCTAACCGCATCGCGGCCAGTCGCTTCGCTCCTTTAAGATGGTGGGACGTCGTGGATACAGAAACGTTATCGGAAACTTCTGCAATATGAAAATTTAAAAAAAGAAATAATGAGGGTGATCTAAATGCTACGACCACAAATGGGATTTTTAGAACCGTGGATACCTGAAACTTCAAAGACTTTTCTTGAAGAACTACATAAAGAATTATCTGAGAACCATATTCTTTATGGGGCTGATCTAGTCGTCATTGCTCGAAGAGAAGATAGAGACGATGTGTTATTTCAATTCAAATCTAATCCAGATAAGTGTGTACAAGTTCATTTAACATGGAGAATGGATAAGGAAATAGACTCAAGTTGGCCAAAAACACGAGAATACAATTCTTTTAATGATTGGTTTAAAGAAGTAATGCTAATAGATAATAAAGAATATGAAGAATAAGGAATTATAATTGAATATAAGTGATAGAAGATTATGTTCACATGTGGTTTCAAGAAGGCAGAAGCATCCGATAATACCGTTTTCCTGCTTCGTCGCATTCGCTCCTTGGTCTTCCCCAGGATTTTCGAAGAAGTCAAATCAGGCAGACACCCCTGTGAGGCTAAGTGGCAGAGCCACCCAGTCGCATTCGCTCCTTTAAGCTTCTCGGGTTCAGGAACACAACAACGTTATGTGCCTCCGAAAGATTCATAGAATCAAAACATTTTAATTCATAGGCAATAACAACCATGAAAAGATATTTGGAGGTTCGAATTCAAATGATAATAGAAGTGGATTTCGGGATGCACAGAGAGGCAATTGAAATAGAAGGAGAATTAGGAAAACAGATTGAACAGTTACAAGAACAGTTTTTGGACTGGATATATAACAAAGAAATAGATCATCAATATTGGATTTATAAAGAAGGCATTAAATGGGGAGTTAGTTATAGAGGGTCGGCCTTTGTAGAGTGGTTAAATAACATGAATTCAAATGAATATAGAAAAACGACATTAACCAAAGATAAATATTCAACAGCAACAAAAACCATCTATTTTTAAGTTCTCTGTTGAATGAGGTTCGAAGAAGTTGGAGACATCACATAACAACATATTCACGCATTGGGCGATCCGGCCTCTGGTCCGGCAGAGGGATTTCAGGGAAGAGGAGCAGACGGACAACCCTGCACCAACTAACCGCCTTGCGGCCGCCCTTTGGGCTTAAGCCAGTGAGGGTTCATGAATACAAAGACGTTATACGCAAGTTCGTTAAATCTTTTATGAAACAACTAAATTCTTAAAATCTATTTTTAAGCCATAGGTATAGAGAAAATCGACACCTAGTATGGCATCAAAACCATAGGGTTCTTTAGTTAGTCCTAGTTGAATTGTGAAGTCTTTAAGAAGGATGTTATCAACAGAGAGATCTGATACAATCTGTTGGTAACATAATTCACTTAAGCCGCCAACCCCATACATCCTTACAGATTTTCCGTTAATAAAGTCTATATCTAGGCCAATAGGTTCTACGAGATCAGTATCAAAGATAGTTGTA
The DNA here is from genome assembly GCF_000576305.1 of Paenibacillus pini JCM 16418. Lineage (GTDB taxonomy): Bacteria > Bacillota > Bacilli > Paenibacillales > Paenibacillaceae > Paenibacillus_AQ > Paenibacillus_AQ pini. Next base: position 506,230 of record NZ_BAVZ01000001.1, read on the forward strand.
GAGCATCCAGTATCCAGTAAGACATTAGTGAGAAGAGTTGATTTGTTCTTGTAAGATAAAGGGAGAGATACGATAGGAAGACCATTTACAAGATGGATTTTCATTGAAGACCTCTAATTCCGGTAAAAGGCTGTTCAATGACTTCAATAAATTCATTTCCGGTGTAGAATACATAGAGTTCTCTAGTGGGTTCTGACAAATGAAGTTTTTTATAGGAGGCCCAAGCATTTTTAGGGTTGTCATATTCAGAAACTATAGACATTTCCTCAATAGTTCTTATGTGATTATTTGAATGAGCAGCTAGAGCTTCAACTAGAACCCAACGATCGGGATAAATATCACGGATATTAACCCAGTTCATTTATGAACACCTCCGATAAGACTATATAATCAATTGTACAACCCTACTGAGAAACAAGCAATGATGGTGATTAGGAGGAGAACGAACCAGCGTAATAACACCGTTTTCCTGCTGCGTCGCATACGCTCCTTGGTCTGCCCGTGGAATTCCGAAGTAACGAATTCAGGCAGACAACCCTGCGAAGCCACCCAGTCGCTGCGCTCCTTTAAGCCTCTCGGATTTAAGAACACAATAACGTTATAGGAAATTGGCGCAAGATTTTAAGAGCAGGAGTGATTTTTATTAAGTTTATATTGTTATTTGGACCCCAGGCCGTCGGTAAGATGACGGTTGGTCATGAATTAACGAAAATAACCGAATTGAAGTTATTTCACAATCACATGTCGATCGAGTTGTTCCATCCCTTTTTTGGTTTCAGTAGCGAAACATGGAGATTATCTAGTATCGTAAGAAGAGAGTTCTTTGAATCGTTCTCAAATAGCAACCAATATGGGCTTATTTTTACTTACATATGGGGATTTGATCTTCAGGCAGATTGGGAATTTGTTAAACAAACGTGTGATATTTTTGAATCGAAAGGTGCCGAAATCTATTTTGTTGAATTAGAGGCAAATATAGAAGAAAGAGTAACACGAAATGCTACGGCCTTTAGACTCGATCAAAAACCAACAAAAAGAAATGTTGAACAATCTGAAATGGACTTAATCAACACGATGGAAAAACATAGACTCAATTCAAAAGAGGGAGAAATTACTAGAGAGAACTATCTGAGAATCAATAATACAAATTTAAGTGCAGATGAAGTCGCAAAATTAATTAAAGATGAATTTAAATTATAGTACGTGTGAGTAATTCAAGAATGTGCCAATATCTTATAACAATATATTCAAGCTGCGGCTACACCTTGGTTACAATGATACTTTTGGCAGAGTATTTGATTCATGTGACAACTTGCTACGCAAGTTCTTGAATACCCAAACGTTAGATGAAACTTCCGTAAAATCAAATTGAATATGTGAGGTACAACATTATGTAACAATATAGATTAGAGCAGGCAGAAAAGAATTTATTTGCAGTTCATCAAGTTATCTATTCTAACTCTGATATCGAGATGTGGTATGACTGGGATACTCGATTGGATGATACGAAATTTACAGATCAATGTTTTTGGATAATGTGTGACGATGATAGAATTGGAGGGGTTGTAAAGCTTAATGATACTCTAATGTTTCCTTTTATAATTCCCCCATTTTCAGATCGACAACTAATGTGGAGGATATTATTAAACTGTTGCGAAGATATAAGAAATATCAACGGAGTTCTGCAAGATGATGTAAATATACTGCTGTCATTAGGCTTTAATGTAAATGTAATTCGACAGGTAATGTGCTGTCCTACGGGGGGAAGTAAAAAATCCGTAACTCCAGATGGATTGTCCTTTCATCTGTTGGACGATTCTTTTGACATTACAAAAATTAAAAATGTAATGTAGGAAGGATACCAAGGAGGAATTGATTACGAGATCTTTGGTGTTCCCAATGATGAAAAGTTAATAGAGGATCTATCGTATCTTTTGCAAGTGTATAAACATAGGAATCTTTCGATATATGTCGTAAATGAACAGAATAAAGAAATTGTTGGACTTTGTATAGCTGGTATAAGTGAAAAAATGCCATTAGGATTCGCAGAAATCGGAGAATTATGCGTTGTTCCTCAATATAGGAACAAAGGCATTGCAGAATTCATGATAAATTATATAAAAGAAGCTGCTAACACCTATACAGAGGTTGTGAAATTATGCGTTACTGTTGGTAATTATGCAGAATTACTTTATAAGAAAGCAGGGTTTCAAGCAGGCCATAGATTTGCGAGAATGACTAAAAGATCAATGTAGCTATGAATCTGATAGGCTTCTAATTATAGATTTTAGTATTGAATTATTATTATTAAAACAAAAATGTGTATGAAATTTCAAGGAAGATGTAAGCATCACCTAACAACGTATCTACGCTGCGTCTCCTTTCTGAGCCTTGGTCTGCAAGAGGAAATTCAAGGAAGTAAATCAGCAGACAACCCTGCGAGGCTAAGTCCGTCGGACCCAGTCGCTGCGCTCCTTTAAGTCTCTCGGGTTCGTGAATACAGAAACGTTATACGACAGAATCAACAAATAGAAAAGAAAGAGGATCATATGATCCTCTAAATGCTAGAGTATTGCATTTCACTAAAGAGTTGTAGAGCGTCTTTGAAACCTTGTATGTAGATATTTCTTTCTAAGATGGATTGAAGAGAAATTTGAGCGTCTTCGTAAAGGAAAACTGTGTGTTGAAGTTGATCGGGCAAAGCATCGCGAAGTGTTTTAAAGTATTGATCTGTCTCAGTAGAAAGCTGATTGTATTCCGTATGACATTTCAGAAGCTCGGTATAGAGTAATTCTAGACGTATTTTTACTAACGGTTCTGTTAGCGTTTCTAATGTATTAATCATATAATATCCCTCCTTAATTAACTCTATAGAGATATTATATAACCTCATAAAGTTAATTACAAGGTGATTATTCAACTTCATAGAGTTAAAACTTCGCTTTTCGTTGATGATTAGCAATGTGGAGGATAAGATAGAACAATGGAGGGGAAAAAATGAACGTAATCAAGTGCAATATACGAGAGCTCATGGCAGAACATCGAATAGATGATATAACAGAATTGATGATGAGATCGGGCTTAAGTCGGAACTCAATCAACAAGTTATATAGGGAAACGAATATAGAAACAACAAAGCTGGAAACCTTATTCAAACTATGCGATACATTTAACTGCAAATTATCTGATTTAATTGAATATGTACCTGAAGAAGAAAAATAGTGAAGGTATATTCGTGAAGTGATTCCGTCGTATAACATAATATTCAAGCATCGGCTCCGTTGGAGCCTTGGTCTGCGGGAAGGATTTCGAAGTGGAGTTTCGTCAGATAACCCCTTCGGGGTTCATGAATACAGGAACGTTATCGGGAACTGATGCAAGTGCGATAAAGATCATTAAAGGAAGTGACTCATTTGGAGTATTCTGATTTGTTCAATTTAAAAGATATTTACCTCGATCAAATATATGAGCCTGAGGAGAACACCCTTAGATTACTCTTCAGTCGAAGTAGAACTAGTGAAACTTCTGAAACGATAAGAATTGGAAAAACAGAAATTAAAGATACATATTCGATTGATGTAGATGAAACATTACCTTTATTACAAATGGATTTTGAATGGTACATTGGATATTCAATTCGAAATGAAAGTTACACTTCATGGGATGATTATGAAGAATTTGAAGGTAGGATCTTTAGGATTTATAGCAAATCTAGATACTTAGACTTTATTAAAGTAGGAACACTTGCTTCTGAGGATTACCCGGGTCCATTTAAGCATTATGGCATCGCATGTCTTAACCATATCGTGGATGTTGTATCAGTTTCAGAACCAATTATTAAGGAAGTCCAACGAAAAAAATAAGATTATTAAATGTATCTCAAGAAGGCATCGGCATCAGATAACATTATGTTCACGCTTCGGGCTTCGGCCCTCGGTCCACCCGAGGGATTCCCAAGAATCGGATTCAGGTGGACACATCCGCACCACCTAACCGCATCACGGCCGCTCACTACGTTCGCTTAAGGTGATGGGACGTCGTGAACACGGGAACGTTAGTTGAAATCTCTGTAAATAGTGTAAAGGAGCAATATGAAAACCTTAAATTACTTAGAGACTAGACCTTCAAGACGATATGATGAGTTTGATCCGGACCAAGATGGGAATAAAAACACCAAATTTGCAGATCTAATTATTGATGGTAGATCGCTATATCAAATGCTCAGAAAGCATGATATGGTTCCATCTCTAGGGTGGGGAGGTCAAGAACATCAGAGAAACATGATTGATTACTTTCTATTAAAGAAACAACACGATTATTTGTATTATCGATATCCCATCCTAGTTTGCCCGTGGTGCGGAGATGAAGAGTGTGGATTCATTTCTGTTTATATTGAGAGGGAAGACGATATTATTATATGGCAAGACTTTAAGGTGGAGCCTAGCAATAAAATTATTAATATAGGACCTTTTTCTTTCAAGTGGGATAACTATGAAAGAGCGATTAATGATACTTTTGGAACAGCAGGAATTCAATAATATACTGTAGAGTATTTCATAGGAGACAGGGACATCACCTAACATCATATCTACGCAGCGTCGCTACACTCCTTGGTCTACCCGATGGTTTCTCAGCGATTCAGGCAGACAACCCTGCAAGGCTAAGTGGCGAAGCCACCCAGTCGCTACGCTCCTTTAAGCCTTTCGGTTTATAGAACAGTGACGTTATAAGAAATCGTCTGATACATATGAAAGACAATAAGAAATCTTGATACGCATGAAGTAACATAGTAATTACAATATGAATTGATAACTTCAAAACAGTGTGGTACTCAAGGATTAATTAATTTAAGATCATATTGAAACCTATGAAACCGTAGGAAACAAAAGAGATTTTAAAGATAAAGTTGAAGGTTGTTCGAAGAAGAGACAACATCCTATAACATGACATTCCAGCATCGTCGCTTTGCTCCTCGGTCGCATGAGGGTTTCCAGTGGAGTGAAATCAGGCGACACATTCAATCGGCTAAGTCTGACGACCCGTTGCTACTCATCTAAGCCGCTCGAACGTCAGGAATGAGGAACGTTATCAGAAATTGGGTCAAGAAAATTAAAATCAGGGAAGGTGAAGTCTTGAAGCCGTTTTTTCACTTTGATACAGATGAAACAAGACAAAGTTTACTCTCACGAGCAAGGAATGTTGCACTATGGGCAATTCAACAGTATGAAATTGAATGGAATTGTATTCATTTCATTCAATTGTCGGATACAATTACATACAAAATAAAAACCAACACAATGGGCAATTATTTGCTTCGGATTCATTCAGAAAGATTAAACAAAGAAGAAATAATTTCAGAACTTATTTTTCTTAATGAATTAAGGAGAATCGATGACTTAAAAGTTCCTGTAGGCATTATGAGTCGCAGTGGCTCTTATGTTTTGGAATGTGCAACGGAGGAAGGGTATCGGAAACCATATGTCTCGATGATGAAATGGGTTGAGGGAGAGCATTTGAGTGGGGAGTTCACAGATAGTCATGTATCCAGCATTGGCGTTATGATGGGGAGACTTCATGAAGCTTCTGCAAGTATTAATACATCACATAATTTTGTTAGACCTCATTGGGGGATTTCTAGCTTTAGGCAGGAGGTAACTAAACTAGAGCGTTATTATCCACGATTTTTATCGGGTGGAGCATGGATGCTATATCAAAAAGCCATAGATAAGATTATTCATCAATTTGATAGTATGCATCAAGATGCTCGAAACTACGGTCTCATTCATGCGGATTTACATTCCGGAAACGTTGTGTTTAACAATGGACTTCCATCCCCAATTGATTTTGGAAGATGTGGATATGGATACTATTTATATGATATGGCAGCTGCATTGTTAGAGCTTTATCCTAAACATCGATGGTTACTTATTCGAGGATATGAGAGCGTAGTCAAATTAGACAAGGATTACATTCGCGACTTAGAATGTTTTTTCATAATGTTTATGATTGAAAACTATTGTCATCACTCATCTGATATCAGAGAAATTCCTAGTTTAATTGAAGAACAAAGATATGCCCTTTCCTATATAACAGAATATATAAATGATAGAGAATTCTTATTAAAAGTGATTGAACCTATAGATCCCGAAAAAATAGGGTTTTTTAGCGAACTCGAGGAAGACCCCAACATCTGATAACAATGTTTTTAAGCATCGTCGCTAGCGATCCTTGGTCGCCAAGAAGGATTTTCTGAGAAGTAGAATCAGGCGACACATCCAACCGGCTAAGTGGCAGAGCCACCCGGACCATCGGTCCTTAAGCCGTTTGGACGTCAGAAATACGCAACGTTATCGGTAATCGGAGAATTACTTAAGATCTGGAAATATCAAAAATAAAATAAACAAGGAGGCTACAAGAAGTATGGGATATATAGAATCGCTAAGAGAGATAGTTGGTAATACACCGTTAATTTTGGTTAGACCCAGTATATTAATTCTGAATAAAGCGGGTGAGATTTTACTTGTTCGGTATCAAGATAATACATGGGGAGTACCGGGAGGCTTAATGGAATTAGGGGAATCAGTGGAGGAGTGCGCCAAGAGAGAAGTGGAAGAAGAAATTGGTATAAAGATAAAGAATCTTAAATTATTCGGTGTATTCTCAGGAAAGGAATTATATACAAAACTAAGGAATGGACATGAATATTACAATATTATTATTGGATATATCAGTACGGATTTTGAGGGAGAACTCAAACCTGATGGAGATGAAGTAGTAGAAGCAAGATTCTATAACCTAACAGCATTGCCTGAAAGAATAGACCCATTTGTAAAGAATAAAATGAATGAATATGTAGGAGAAATCCAAAGCATATTGAAAGGGAATCAATAAGTATCCGACATCCGATAACACCGTATCTATGCTGCGGTCTATCGGCCTTGGTCTGCAAGAGGGATTTCTAGGATGTGGATTCGGCAGACAGCTCTACACCACCTAACCGTGTCGCGGACAGTCGCTTTGCTCCTTTAAGGGTTCGTAGATACCCAAAAGTTATATGCAATTGCTGAAATCGAAAAATTACAACACATTAGGGTGCGTATATTCGGAAGGAGTAAAACAATGGAACTTTCCTTATTTAAAGCAGGGCTTAATGAAGCTTCTATAATTCACGAAATGCAGAATAAAGCATTCATGCCGTTGTTAAATAAGTATCAAGATATTGAAACCAGTCCTGCTAACGAAACTGTGGAACGAATTATAGATAGATTAAAACAATCGTTTACAGATTAGTATATTATTAAAAATTCTAATATTCCCGTTAGGGCAATTAGAATTGTGAGAAAAGATAATAATACTTTCCGCGTTAGTCCAGTATTTATTCTGCCTGAACACCAGGGAAAAGGCTTTGCGCAAAAAGTTTTTTCGATGATTGAGGATATCTATAACGACGCAGTTATTTGGGAATTGGATACAATACTTCAAGAGCAGGGTAATTGTTATCTCTATGAAAAGTTAGGTTATCAGAAGACAGGGGAAATAAAAGAAATTAACGAAAAGATGACAATTGTGTACTATGAAAAACGCTTGATATCATTTTTATCTTGAAGAATACAAAAATAATCTTTTGGTTAACTCAATGAGGCCAGCAACAGCGTATAACATTGCATTTCAGCGTCATCACTGCCGTCCTTGGTCACCAAGGGGATTTTCTAAGAAGTGGAATCAGGCGACACTTTCAACCGGCCAAGTCTAGCGACCCGGCACTTCATGCCTTAAGCCATTGAAAGTCGTAGATACCCAAACGTTATAAGAAAGGGATACAGAACATTAAAGGAGATGCAGGAGCTATGAGTATTGAAATAACTCAAATTACTAAAGAGCAAAAAGAAAAATTCTTAAACCTATACAACCTATATTTGTATGATCTATCAGAATATAATGGTGACGAACTCATAGAGAATGGGACATTCGATTCGACTAATACCTATTTGTACCTTGAAAGGAATGAACTATACCCATTCTTTATAAAGAAAAATGGAAGAATTATTGGATTTATTTTGGTTTGTTCACCGCCATACGTAGATGAAGGAACTGATTTTACAATACAAGAGTTGTTTGTTTTAAAGAAATATAGAGGAAATAATATTGCTGATCAAGCAGTTAACCTTGTACTGAGTAAATATAAAGGGACAATCAATGTAGCACAGTTAAAGACAAATAAGCCAGCAGTAAAATTTTGGACCAAGTATTATGAGGTACATAATATTTTATATATAGAAAAAGAAGAGAGAATAGAAATTGATGGGTTAGAAGGAATGCACACCACTATTCAACAAGAATTTAAGAACCAATGAGAGTATATCAAAGTAGGCATCCCCATTATATAACAACATGTTCACGCATCGGGCATTCGTCCCTCGGTACGGCCGGAGTTAGAAGTGGATTCAAAGAGGTATTTCAGTTCGAGGGAGTAGAATCAGCCGGACACATCCACACCGACTAACCGCATCGCGGCCGGCTCCTGGCGGAGCTTAAGTCGGTTGGACGTCGTGGATACAGTAACGTTATCGGAAATTGGGGCAAAAATTATATATAGGGAAGGTGAATTTTTTGAAGCCTTTTTTCACTTTGATACAGATGAAACAAGACAAAGTTTACTCGCGCGAGCAAGGAACGTTGCGCTATGGGCAATTCAACAATATGAATTGGATTGGAATTGTATTCGTTTCATTCAATTGTCTGATACCATTACATACAAAATAGAAACCAATACAATCGGTAATTATTTACTTCGCATACATTCTGAAAGAGTAAACAAAGAAGAAATTATTTCTGAGATAGTTTATCTTAATGAATTAAGGAAAATAGAAGATATGATCGTGCCCGAAGATTGTAAATCGCTATGGCTCTTATGTTTTGGAATGTGAAACGGAGGGTGGGTATCGGAATCCCTGTGTATCAATAATGAAATGGGTCGAGGGAGATCATTGGAAAGGGGAATTCACAGATAGTCATGTATTCAATATTGGCGTAATGATGGGGAAACTTCATGTAGCTTCGGCAAATCTAGATGTTCCACATAATTTTGTTCGACCTCATTGGGGGATTACTAGTTTCAGGCAAGACATAAGCAAACTAGAGCATTATTATCCAAGATTTTTATCTGAAGGATCATGGAGGCTATATCAAAAAGCCATTGAAATGGTCATCCATCAATTGGATCGCATGCAAAGAGACGCTCGTCACTACGGTCTAATTCATGCGGATTTGCATTCCGGAAACGTGGTATTTAACAACGGGCTCCCGTACCCAATTGATTTTGGGAGATGTGGTTATGGTTACTATTTGTATGATATGGCAGCGGCCTTGTTGGAGCTTTATCCTAAACACCGATGGTTACTTATTCAAGGTTATGAGAGTATAGTTAAGCTAGAAAAGCATTACATTCGCGATCTAGAATGTTTTTTCATTATGTTTATGATAGAAAACTATTGTCACCACTCGTCGGATGTTAGAGAAACTCCTGGCTTAATCGAAGAACAGAAATATGCTCTGGCTTATATTTCAGAATATATAAATGACGAGTCATTCTTATTTAAAGTGATTGAACCTTTAATTCCCGAAGAATTATCATCATTCAGCGAGATTGAGAAAAGCCCCAACATCTTATAACACGATGTTCACGCTTCTGGCAGCAACGCTGCTCCTTGGTCTGCCCTAGGCATTTTGTAGAAGTCTAATCAGGCAGACAACCCTGCACTACCTAACCGCGTCGCGGCCATTTGCTTTGCTTCTTTAAGGTGGTAAGGGTTCGTAGATACCCAAACGTTATACGAAATCGGCGAATATCGAAAAACAAGAGGTATCATTAATACACCAATGGGAGGATATTTTGAAAAATAGAAAACTTTTAAAATTTTTAATACCTATTTTGATAGTTTTCCTTATATTATTTGCTATTGATTACTCCGGGAAAGTCGCTAAAGAAAAAAGATATGAACAGTATAAAACAGAACCAGCAAGTATTGAATCAATAGCGTTGTGGAATGACTGGAACAAAACATTGGTAAGCACTTCGGAATCCGTCAATTTTTCTTTTAAGAAAGAATGGATACCAAAAGACAAAGACCATATTGTTGAAATTAATCAGATTCTAAAAACTGTAGGGGATACCACAATAATTATCGATAAAACATATCGTCATGTATTTCAAGATGATGATGACGTAGTAATGATGTTTAGATTCGAACAAAATACCAAAAAGCTTCAAGGAAAGTTTATTACATCAATGACTTTTGAGAATACAGGCATGATTTATAGTTTGAATTGGGCAGAAATTCCAAAATCCTTTTCCTTTGAGCATGGAGGACAAAAAATAGAGGTTAAATCTTATTCTCATGGTCATGGAGAAGATGATCTTACTTTTGGTATTCCCATTAGTATCTTAGAGCAATTTGATTTTCAAATAGATGTGTTATATACAGGATTGGCTCTATATGAATACAGGTATATCGGAGATTGAAGTGGAATTTATGACAGTATTTCTAAGAACTCGCAAAAATCTTATAACACATTTTGATTTAAATCAATATGAAACCATTTTTGAATAAATAAGAAAAGCTCAGAGTATGTAATGGCTTCGAAGGCGGGGACATCTTATAACAACATATTTACGCTTCGGGGCATTCACCCCTCGGTCCGGCCGGAGTTAGAAGTGGATTCAGGAATGAGCATTTCTGTAGCAGGGAAGCAAAAGCAGTCGGACAAACCCGCACCACCTAGCCGCATTGCGACCGCCACTTCGTGGCTTAAGGTGGTGGGGTGTCGTGAATACAACAACGTTAGACGAAATTCTCTATTAGTGCATCTATAAGTTCTAAAGGCAAGGATATCAGATACTAAGTATCTTTGAACTGTGAAATAAAGGAGGAGGGTTTTCATGGGTAATAATCTAAATCAATCGTTTGAAATTACGCGTGTATTCAATAGCCCTCGCGAACTTGTATTTAAAGCATGGACAGAGCTTGAGCATTTCGCGAAATGGTGGGGACCAAAGGGATCCACTCTCGAAGTCGTTAAAATGGACGCTCAATCAGGTGGTACATTGTTAGGTTTTCAGACGTCTCCTGACGGAAATCTGGTTATGTGGAGAAAATTTGAGTACCAAGAGGTTGTCGACCCTGAGAAAGTTACTTATATCCAATCCTTTTCCGATGAGCAGGGCAATACGATCCGAGCGCCATTTAGCACGAGCTGGCCTCTTGAAATTTTAAATATCATAACGTTTGAAGATAGCAAAGGTAAAACTGTTTTAAAACTGAAAGGTTACCCTATGAACGCTTCCGCTGAGGAACAAGAATCATACAACGGTATGGCTCCGAAGCTCCAACAAGATCTTGAGGAAACTTTCGATAAACTTGCCGACTATCTTGTCTTCCTGAGTTAGAATATGTAAAATTCTCTTACGTAAAAAATTGATCTAATAGATTTATTTTAAATCACTAAGGTCATTGAGCTAACGAGAAACGATAGAATAAGGATGCCGACTTTAGAATGAGGTGAATTTCTATTGATAGTAATCAAGATCCTAATTTAATAAAGTATAAACAAAGTAGTCGCGAGGTAGTCGGAGGTATGAATTCACTTCGGTGCCGCGGCTTTTTCTTTGCGAATATTTAAAGTGTGGGGACAGATCGCTTTGGATTATAATTCTAATATAAGGAGAGGGAAGAAATAAACTTTCTTTGGAAAAACTATTATTGCGAGATTAGAAGAATAAAACAAGAATATGACGAGGTTAAAGATTGAAAATTTGAAAGTAGATCTAGGAGAGAAAACTTCGTCTAACAATGTATTCACGGATCGGTTGACAAGCTACCTCGGTCCGGCATAGGGGTTTCAGGACAGTGGCCAGACACATCCGCACCGACTAACCGCGTCGCGGCCGCTCCCATTAGTTACTTAAGTCGGTGGGATGTCGTGAATACGACAACGGTTATCTGAAATTCAGCAAAACAAAAATAAGAAAGATACAGGAGATACACAAATGGAATCAATAATCGGTAAGATACGATTTCTTCCCGTGAAAGAAGGAGGTCAAGATAAATTACCTAAAGGAATGATCAATACGCCTGCCATTTTCAATGATGATATCAATCAAAAATTTGGTCTTTGGAGTATGAATGTATATTTGATTACTGAATTTGATGTGAATAGAGAAGCGATCGCACGCTTTAGGCTATTATTTTATGGTTCTCCAGAGGCACCTCTTCACTTGCTGTACGTTTGGAAGCAAATTTAATTTAGTGACAAATAAAATTATTGAAATTGTATAGTAACAGAAAAAGCTTAAGAAGAAGAGAGAGAATGGTTTTGTCCAGCAGTAGAAAGAGTTATTGATGAAGGACTGTGCTGGGAATATTGTTTTGCAGACAACGGTGGCCCGATTGATACAGCTCAAGAACTATATATATGGATTAGACACACAAAGAAATTTAGGGGTATAGAAGAATTCCAAAAGGTCTGTGAAATATGTACTCACTGTCAGTGGTCTAAATAACATAAACATTTTTAAAATATTTCGAGAAGTGCTGAACTTCAGATAACAACTTATGTACGCCGAGTCGCGTTCGCTCCTTGGTCTACCGAGGGTTATCGTGGAAGCGTAATCAGCAGACAACCCTGTAAGGCTAAGTGGCGAAGCCACCCAGTCGCTATGCTCCTTTAAGCCTTTAGGGTTCGTGAATACAACGTTATAAAAAATAACAAGGAATAATGACAAAGGAAAGATGTAAATGATGAAAGTTAGTTTAAGCCAAGTTAACAAAGATAGAAAAGTCCTATTTGAAAACCTTTTGCAACTTTATATGTACGACTTTACCGAATATACTGGAGTAGATATTGAACAAATGGATTATATAATTTGATGCATGATTTTGATGACTATTGGTGTAAACCGATAGAAAATCTAGCAATTATAATTCAAGTCGATAAAGAAATAGCAGAGTTTACATTAATAAAATATATTAGTAAATTAAATAGAAATTATAACCATCTTGCTCATTTTTTATTTTGAGGAAATATCGTTTATCTGGTATTGGTAAACAAGCAGCGAATTTATAATTTAATTTTTACGTAGGTGAAAGGGAAATGTATCAACTTGAGAGTAATGTCCCTGCACAACAATTCTGGATTAAAGTAATTAAAGAATTTACAAATAACATTTACAACCAAAGACATGAAGAAGGACGAATATATCAAACATTTTTTGTGGGATAAATCGAGGTAGTCTTATTACCTCATACAACATTCCATTTTTGCGTCGTTGCTGGCGCTCCTTGGTCGCCGAGGGTAATCCAGGCGACACTTTCGACCAGCTAAGTCTAACGACCCGTTCCCTTTGGTCACGTAAGCCGCTCGAATGTCACAAATGTGGGAACGTTATATGAAATTACCTAACCCATATAAACCTAAATTATTACAAGGATGTGAGTAACGTTGAACTCAAAAACCTACATAGAAATAATTAGAACATCTCAATATACAAATTTGTTAAGGAACTTTGAAGTAATTATTGATGATTCTCATATGGGGAAGATCGAAGACGGGGGTAAATTAAGAATAGAAGTAACTCCCGGAGAGCATGAGGTATATTTGAAGATAGATTGATGTAGAAGCAATAAACTTGTGATTAGTTTAAATGAGAATGAACATATAGTGTTTAATTGTGGGTGCCCCATTCGTGGATGGAAATTGTTAAATCTGTTTATTATGCCTTACTATAATTATTAAGATAAGAATATAAAGAAATAATTGAAATGAATAATTTGCATGTTCGTTCATGTTATGAAAAGAGGAATTTTTGTGGCATTTCAAGAGGAGATTAAACAAGAAATTGATACTTATGTTAAAGGCCATCTCGCAAGTGAACAGTGGCATAGGGACTTTTTTAAGTTCATTAACGATCAGCAATTATCTCAAAGACTAGCTGAGGAATTTTTGTCTATTCGATATATTTATAAGCTATTAGAGGGAATGCAAGTTGATGGTTTCATGTTAACTGCTCAAATTAAACTTCAAATTCTTTTTTATGCATCCATATATGAAGCAGTCATACATCACATCCTTTTTAACACAATGAAAGATGTTGGAGAAGTAAAGGGATTACTGATAACTGAGAGATTCAATAAAATATCTGTGTCGAAGGAATTGGACTCATTAACTCATGATGGAAAAGACATATTAACTATGTACAAAACAACAGGAAAACGAGATATAACAAAGGTCCGATTTGATGAGAAGGTGGAGCTTTTTGTTAAGCTGGGTTTTATTACTGCTAAGCTAGGTGAAGAACTAATTGATATTTATGAAATGAGAAATGCAATACATATTCATGCGGAATTGAAGAAACTGAGACAAGGAATCCAATATGAAATGGATAAATCAGTGATAGCATATCGTCGAATGCAGGTTTTTAGAGATCAGATAATAACTAAATTGGAAGTGTTACAACAAACTCAAGGATGACGTCTACCTCAGATAACAATGCATTCACGCTGCGGGCCATGCGGCCCTGAGTCTGCTAGAAGAAAAGTCGATGAAGTTGGGGCAGGCAGACAACCCTGCAAACCTAACCGCGTCTCGGCCGTCCCAAAGAGGCTTAAGGTTCTCGGGTTCGTGAATGCGGAAATTTATCTGAATGACTATAAGGAGTGGAAAAATGGCACATAAACTTTTGAAACTTTACAAAGATGATCTTAGTTTATTTCATATTTTAATTAAGAAGATGAGATGGACTAATTTTAACAAAACAATATTCATTCTACTATTTAGTATAGCCTTAATTATCATTTTAAAAAGTCAAATAAATTCTTTATGGGGAAATGCTTCCTTTCTCTTGCTAATTTTATGTTATGTAGTCTTCTTGAGAGAGGCAAAACTTGAAAGTGATCGTATAATTCAGAGTGATAACAGTGGAAAAAGTTATTATCAAGCCCGTATGGATGGTTTGAAAAGGTTTTTGAAAAATGAAGGTTTTGATACAAACCCTCAAAAAATAGATTTATTGATAAAAATGGTGGAAAAGCAATCTGAAGAAGCGAAAGTTCCATTCTTTATAGGTCGAGGAATTATATTGACTATAATTATTCCTATAATATCCGCTACATATACTAATATATTGAATAAATATATAGATAGATTAGAAATAGTTATTCTTATATTTGTAATATTTATAGCTACTGTATTAATCATATTTTACTATGTCTCAATCTTCAAATTATTTTATGATGAAATTATTAATGGTGATTATCAAAGGTACAAAACTATAGCTAATGATTTGCGTGAATTGTATTTTAGAGAAGTATAGTCCTTCAGATACCATAATATTCAAGCAGGTCTGCTGGATGGATTTAGAGGAAGCATTTTAGCAGACACATCCGACTTTGTCGGACGGCGTGAATATGGGAACGTTATCGAAAATCAGGCGAACACATAATTACCCTCAATATTCCATTAGTCAAAAGCTATCCACCTTACGGGCAGATTAGTTCAATAACAACACAAGGAATTTATGGTGAAATATTTAAGGGAGATGAAAATTAGGATATCTTATTGATAATATAATTACTATTAATCGGAAACAAATATTTCAATCAATACCATTTGGTGGCGGATAAGAAATCTTAGTGTTGGAACGAGTGCTGATTTAGAGCTAATCAATTACTATGACTTAGATATAACTGCAATTGATTATTCATCTGATATGCTTGGAAAGGTAAAAACAAAGTTCAAGAATGCTACGATTAAATTTTTAGAAATGGATGAACAAAATATGGTTTTTGAAGAAGAGTTATTCGACTATGTAGTTGCAAGTCTAATACTTTCAGTTGTACCAGATGCTAATAAATGTTTTTAAGAAATTTCGAGAGTTTTAAAGCATGAAGGAAAAATAATTATATTAGATAAATTTGCTCCTAAAAATAAAAAGATATCATTACTAAAAGTGATTTTAAGACCAATTATTAACGCATTAGGAACTGATATTGGTCAAAGTTTGAAGAAATCATTCCAAAAAATAATAAAAGTTTAAAAGTTGAAGAAGATTCACCAGTTATGATGAATGGAATGTATAGAAAAATAATAATTGCTAAAATTCACTGATTATTGTTATTGAGCAAACGGGATACGATAGTTAAAGCAACTAAAGTTATGGGCTATCAAGAAGAGGCTGACATTCGATAACAAGGAATTCCTAATGCGGGCATCTGCCCTTGATCATTTATAAGGATTGTCAAAGAAGATTAATCAGGCGACAAATTCAACCGGCTAAGTCAAATGACCTGGTGCTATGCACCTTAAGCCGTTCGTACGTCAGGAATGAGGGTTCGTTATGTGACATCATTGCATGAATTATTTTCAAGGAAATTCTAGGTAGTTCGTTTAAGTACCATAATCGTAGCTCGTGGGAGCGATAAATCTTATGATGCAGGAGTTAACAAAAAGTAATGGAAGCAGTGAATATACGAGATTCAAAAAATACATAACGAGAGTTTGATAGTTGAGGGTGCGTTCATTCTTAGGAATAGAAGAAGCTAGAAAGGAAGCGGCTTATGTTTACTATTTATGATTGGTTTGGCTATCAATTGCCGAATAGGGAACGTTTTCAGTTGATAAAAGAAGCTGGATTTGATGGGGTTTTATTATGGTGGAGCGATGGCTTTGGGCGTGACTGCTTGGGCCAGAACGATTACCGCAAAGGGCCGCAAATTGCACGAGAAGCGGGTCTATTTATAGAAAATATCCACGCACCAGTCCAAAGTGAAAACAACCTTTGGCTTGACAATCTGGACGGTGAAATCGTAACTGATTGCTATTTGCAATGTATTGCAGACTGCGCCGAATTTGGGATTCCGACAATGGTGTTACACTTGCCTAACGAGGATAATCCATGTAACACATTGGGACTGGATAGAATTAAGAGAATCACTGAAAAAGCTGAACAGCTTCGTGTAAATGTTGCACTGGAGAATTTATGGAACCTTTCCAATTTGGCATATGTGCTGGATCATGTGGATTCCCCGCGTATCGGGTTCTGTTATGACTCCGCACATCACTACCGCTATTATCCAAAAGATGATTTATTATCTATGTACGGTTCTCGGCTGATGGCACTACATTTACATGATAATAACGGAAGTTATGCTCAACACGGGTTACCCTTTGACGGCACGCTTGATTGGCCTACAATCATGAAAGAAATTGCGGGAACAGATTACTCAGGTGCGACTGCAATAGAGGCCATGAATTGGGACTATAAGGATTTATCGGTTAATGAGTACTTACATAAAGCGTTTGAGCGAGCAAAAAGGTTGGAAATATTAAAACTAAGGTTTGAAGAATAGAATATTAAGCAAATAGATAAGAAATTTCAATAGAAAAGAACAAGAATCATAGTAGAGATAAATAATAAACTAATTGTTATGTATTCATAATGGCAATGACATCACATAACATCGTATTCACGCTTAGAGGCTGTTGCACCTGGGTTGTCATATGTATAATTGTGGAAGGAGTCAGGACAAATATGTAATATCAAAATCTAGGAGTGTGATTCGACTTGGAGAACTCAAATTTAAAAGATCTTATTGAAAAATACCTGAGCGCATATAACACGTTTAACATTGATGGAATGATAGGAGTTTTGAATAAAAATATTCATTTTCGTAACATTTCTAAAGGTGAAGTGACTTCGGAAACTAAGGGGATTCAGGAATTTCGCACATTAGCAGAGCAGTCAATTCAGGTGTTTTCTCAAAGGCGTCAAGTAATAAAGAACATTACTTTCACAGGAGATAAAGCAGTGGTTGACATTGATTATGAGGGAGTATTGTCCAGTGATCTCCCTAATGGATTGAAGGCAGGAGAAACCTTAAAACTTCAAGGGAAATCAATATTTCAAATGAAAGATAAGAAGTTAATACTGATTGAAGATCATAGTTGAAACATTATTGAAAGTTATTCATAGATTACCCAGAAATCAGATAACAATATCAGTTAACAGAACATTCCTGTTTCGTAGCTGACGCTCCTCTGTCGTCATAATCGCTTTCGTAGAAGTAGATTAGATTCAGGCGACACATTTAAATCGGCTAAGTCTGACGGTGCTACTCACCTTAAGCTGCTTGAACGTCAGGGATGCGGGAACGTATATGCAATCCCGGAGATTTAAGTTCCTATTGAAAATGAATAGTGGTAGGGCATCGTGGCAAGAACTGAAAATAGATTGTGAAATTAATCAAATATCTTCTCGGGTTGCAACTACAGGGATGTTAGCCAAAAAGTTCTTAATTTAGGAGGAGTCTATATGCTATTAGAAAAAGTTATAAATAAAATTGTAATACAAAGTGAATATAAGGATTTTGTTGATAAGTATATAGATCAAATTCTTACAGAATTTAAAGGTAAGATCCATAGCATTTATATGTGTGGCTCGATTCCAAAAGGAACTGCTAAACCTTTTAAGTCAGATGCAGACTTTACTATTGTATGTGTAAATCCCAAAGATATTGATTACGAGAGATTATCAAATATTAAAGACAGGCTTTTGAAAGAATATCCAGTAGTAACGAAGATTGATACGATAATTTGCTCGATTGACGATGTATTGAGTAAACCAAATGAGTGGGGTTTTTGGGTTAAGATAATTTGTGTTTGCATATATGGTCATGACGTTGGTGAAAAAGTACCACCGTTAATTATTTCTCCAGAGTTCATTTTAGACTTAAATACAGAGACGAAGGAGGAAGTAGATCGTATACATACTTTACTTTCTAATGCTAGTGATCACACAATGAAAACTAGATATATTAAAGGTTATTCTAAGAGATTAATTCGTGCATTATACTCTTTGGTTTTAGAAGATACAGGTGTATGGCAAGATGACATTATTAAGATGAAGAATGCCATATTAAACTATTGCGAGATTGACTCCGCTTTAGTTGATTATCTGTATGCTTGTTACTTGGTTAGTAATAATGTACTTGTTGAAGAGTTTCTGGGAATTGCAGATGAAGTATATAGCTATTTTGAGAACGCCTTAAATACAATGGCTGCTTCCAGAACTTCCTTTGGCTAACAACATATTGACGCTCTAGGTCACTCTGAGAAGCGAGTGACCACATCCAGCCCCTAAGCTCGTCGAGATGTCACTGCACTAGGTGTTCGGCAAGCCTCAAAACTATAAGCAACGACTCTAAGGGGCCAGGACGTCGTCAATACAAAACGTTATATGAAACCGGACAAATGCAATTAATGAAGGTTATCTTGAAATCAAAGGATATGTAGATCAAGTGAAAGAGGAGAATCAATAACCAAGACTACTAGAGTGCTTTTGTGAAGTGCATGTTAGTGAATCCTTCGAAATGTCTGGCATGAAATAACTAAGAAGTGGAATAACGCGACACTTCTAATTTTATATAAGTGGCAGAGCCACCCGGACCCTTTGCCTTAAGCCGCTTGGACGTCAGAAACACGCAACGTTAGGTGAAATCATCTAGAGATTAATTGGAGAGAGAAAAGTGCCATTTTTAAAACGAATAACTTTTGATTGGAAATTATTAAGTCCTTAGCAATTCAAAGTATCATGCTTCCCAAAGTATCAAATGGCTTTTATTTTAGAGCGGAAACATTTGACTCTTTTACCACCTACATAGATGAATTGGCTAAAGATCCTTATATTGGTTTTTCGGCGTATCGTCCATATGGAGGTAAATCACTGAATGAATTATCACATGGACAAGCCTTCTTGAACTTCTTTAATAATCGATTTAGTAAGAAGGGGATATATTTATTGGATGAGCCTGAATCCGCGCTATCACCTCAAAACCAACTTGTATTCATGCGTATATTAAGAGACTTAGAGAAGAATGGACAAGCTCAATTTATTATAGCTACCCATTCTCCAATATTAATGGCGTATCCAGATTCAACAATATTGCAGTTTAAAAAATTATCAATTGAAACCATTCCATATGAAGAAACGGAACATTTTATACTGACAAAAGATTTTTTGAATCATCGTGAAAGATATTTTCGGACGCTGTTCGAAGAAGATGAATTCACCTAACAACAAACAAACACATCTGGCATTTGCCCTCGGTTTGGCAGGAGTTAGAAGTGGGTTCGAGAGACATGTTTAGTAGCGAGGAAGTGGAATCAGCTAGACACATCCGCAACGACTATGCGCATCGCGTTCGGCGAATTCGTAGCTTTAACTCGGTGAGACGTCATCGTGAATACACAAACGTTATGTCCCATTACCGGAAAATTAAAGATAATATTAAGGAGATAATTTATGAAAGGTAGGATACTCTTATTATTTTTTATAACAATCGTGTTTTCAGCTTGTCAAAATATTAGTCAATCGACTACTTTGAACAGGGAAACTAAATCCATAATGAATTCTAAACTGCCTCCAGATGTAGTGAGTCCAGGTAATGGAACAGAATCGAAAGAAATAACTGAAAGTCGATCAGAATCTTCTAACAATGAAGTGCTATCCACGAGCATTGGAAACTATGATTTGAAAGGAGAATTTTATGATGAAATGCTTCGAAATCCGATAGATCATGATTATGAAGTAGAATTTAATGAATTTCAAAATTCCAAGGAGATTACGACAACATTGGCATGGGGGGCTTTTGAAAGCAAATATTCAGAGATTTGGGATAAAGAGTTGAATCAAATATATAAAAAGCTTCTTCCTAAGTTGGATAGAGAACCAAGAGAAGCACTCATTAAATCGCAGAAAGAATGGTTACAATATCACTTAAGGGAAACAAAATTTGTAGAGAAGACATTTATTTATAATGGTTACCTTGGATCACAAGGAACGGTAATCCTAGTCAGGGGTATACGGGGGAGAATTAGGGAAAGAACAATGCAATTATTTGAATATCGTTATTTGCTAGATGGTGAAGTTGAATTTTTATACCAAAGTAAAAAATAGAGTTGGAATCTTGATCAAAGGTTTTTAGGTGATGCTTCGAAGGCATTAACGGCGCATAACAATGTATTCACGCTTCGACCATTCGGCCCTCGATCCGGACCGCAGTTAGAAGAGAGCTCAGGAATGCAATTGGCAGTAATATCGAAGTATAATCTTCCGGACATCCCCCCACCACCTAACCGTATCGCGGTCGTCCCTTCGGGACTTAAGGTGGTGGGGAGGCGTATCTTTCCTATAACACATAAAGACATATTATATACATAAAACACACAAGACATATATGGATGTAGATTCGAAAAAGATGGCATATACAGAGATAGTTATTTACATTAATTACCTGTTATTATATGGATAATTCACTGTATAGTGGAGAGGAATATGCTGCCAATCTATTATTTTGATAGGAGAGGAATTGTTAGATGAATCAGAGGTATAGCAAACGTAATACCGCTGCTTTTACAGGGGCATCTTATTTTGCATTGGGTGCAGGTCTTTTTCTGTTCTGTCTGGGAGTGTATAACGCTGATTGGGAATTGAATGTGAAGGGCTATTATCTGCTGTGCATGGTGCTAATTACGATAACGTGTATCGTTGTTCAGAAAGTTGTTCGAGACAATACAGAAGACAAAGAATTTCGCTTACACAATCCGAAACACCGTATGAGGAATACAATAGCTTTTACAGGTATGGCAATAGCCGGCTTGATTATCGGGTTTGCGATGTTTTTTATTGGCCTGTACAACGCTCCATTCGAGTTAAATGTAAAAGGGTACTACATAGCTGTTATTCTTTTGATAGCATATAGCTCCATTAGCGTGCAGAAAGTAATCAGGGATAATACAGAAGATAAGGAGATTCTTGACGCGCAGGAATCTGGACGGGACCTTCAAGGATAAAGAGGAATAGGAATAATTACAGGCTAACGTTTATATCTGTTGTAAATGGAAAGCCGTTACCACTGGTAACGGCTCTTTTGGATGGTGCTGGAGTAAGTTTATTAGGGTGTGGAGGAAAGAGCAGTGATTCGATAATTTTTCTCATAATCTAATTAATGCGGACATATTTGTATCAATTTTCCACAATATCTTACACATTCACATAAACAAAGTATGAACGCTGCGGGCTAAGCCCTTGGTTCGTAAGATGAGGTGAGCAGATCAATGGATTCAGATCACAACCCTGCGAGTCTAAGTCTGTCAAACTTGGTCGCGTGCGCTCCCTTAAGCTTCTTTAGTTCGTAGATACAAAAATGCTAAGGGGGATTGCTCATATACTTTTTTCTAGGAGCCAGTCTAACATGTGGACGAATGTACTTGATGGACATCAACAAATACTACTAAAGTCGTTATTTGATACTTTGCCTCAATTAAATAATGTCAGCATTCTTGAATTGAATATGCAATATGTTGATGGTGTTTCAATAAGTTTTGATATACCTGTATATGCAGACCAACCACCACAAAAATGGATGAATTAAGGATACAATACTAAATGTTTTTTCAGAAATGATTGCAAAACAAAAGAAAGGGTCTATAACAATGAGTGATCTAATTAATCTTTTACCAAGAGATAAACATGATTTTGAGAGAGTAAATGAATTAAAAAATTTAGATAAAAAAGATCTAATAAAACTATTACCAGAATTATTAGTATGGCTGCAGGACATTAACTGGCCAATTGCAAGAGAAGTAGCCAAATTACTTTTAACAATTCCACAAGAAACAATTCCATATATAAGTAGCGTTTTAGCTGGCGGAGACGATATCTGGAAAGAATGGTGCTTAAGATATTTTGTAATGGAATTACCTAATAAATTAAGGCAGAGTTTACAAGAAGATTTAGAGAGGATTGCCTATAGACCAACAAAAGGAGAAGAACTTGAAGAAGTACATTTAACTGCCCAAGAAATATTAATGGATTAAATCGGATTTATGAAGTTTATACAGAGATGGCATCACTTCTGATAACATAATATTTACACTGTGGGCTGTATGGCTCTTGGCTTGCCCGATAAGTTTAAGCATGGGTGGAAACAGGCGAAAAACTGCAAACCGTGTGAGCCTAAGTCCTAACGTTTCGAGGCGCAATGCTCCTTTAAGCTTCTTGGGTCGTAGATATGGGGATGTTAGGTGAGAACAACGAGTGAATAATATTTTTGGAGGAGAATAAGTGCAAACAATCGAAAACAACAACAATCTATTATTGAAAAATGTGAAATATAAAATTGAACATCTAGATTCTGAATTCGAATCGCTTACACATGCTATTCCATATGAAGTTGAGATAAATAGGGAAAACAGTTCAGTAAGACATACATATTTCATCCCTGAATCTGAAGAAGAGTATAAGATAATTGAAGGATATATTATATCTTTTATAGAGTTACTAAACAAAACGCTAGCTGAAGAGTATATTCACATTTATACATTTATTGAATCTAGTACGAAATTTACTATTGATGAACTGCAGATGACTAGAAGTTATATGAAATATAAAAAAAATAATCGTAATAACAAGTCAGAATTCTCCTGCATGATTAACTTTATTGATGGAAATATTTATAAATTTAATCAAAATGATTACTTATTATTTGATTTTATTGATAGCGTTATTAGAGAATCTAGAAATGATGTGGCTCATAAATTTCACATGAGTAAAGAAAAAGAAATAATTAGTAAAATACTCGTAAATAATGAAAACGTGGATGGAAGACTTAGAGCGATGTATTATGATTTCGTAGATATTATAAATTGTTTATATGAAGTGGCACATTTCTATAGACTAATCATTTCAAAAGCAATATCAAACTAGTATATATTCAGGACCTACATGAGATGAAAGATACGCAAATCTATATGTTGGGGTGGAAAGACTATCATTTCAAAGATCTTTATAAAATAATCTGCATTGGAGTAATTTTCGGATGATAGAATGTTGTGAATTAAATAATTTAAAAGAAATAGAAGATTTAAGACTGAGATATATAGAATCACTTGTTGCACCGATGGATGGTATGTGGGAGAGCGCTATTATTGAGAATTCAACCTTTTGGATTATAAAATGCGACGGAAGTAAAGCTGGTTACTTTTGTGTAGACGAAAATATGTGCCTTCTTCAGTTTGAACTATTAGAAAAATATCGAAATCTAGCGCGAGACATATTTTGTTATATTATTTCTTCCAAAAATATTAGAAATGCGAATTGTAGTACTATTGAGCCCTTTTATTTATCCTTATGCCTTGATTTAACTAAGAGAGTTTCTGTTAACAGTTATCTCTTTTATGATGGGAAGAGGGTAAAACCCTTACTAATAAAGTTCAACAATAAAATCTTTAAGCAAGCGACGATTCGTGAGATGGATAAACTAATCGATTTTTATAGAATCAATACAGAAGGAAGCAATGAATGGATCCCAGAGTTTATAGAGCAGTTGATCCAACGAGAACAATTATTTGTTTTGTATGATGATGAGAATATTTTAGGAACGGGGGAATGTATTATTAGTCAAAAGCAAAAGCCTTATGCAGATATAGGCATGGTTGTCTCAAAAGAATATCGTAGAATGGGAATAGGCACATACATTCTGACATTGTTAAAGGAACATTGTTATGAAAAAAATTGTAGACCCATATGTTCGTCTTCACAGACAAATATAGGTTCGATAAAAGCAATAGAGAAGGCTGGATTTATGAGTAATCATAGAATATTGAATATCACATTTTAATAAGTGTAAGACCGTTGATGTATTAAGACGTGACCTGAATTATCTATAGTAGGGACGTTATGAGATTAGAAACCCATTTATAAAGGGGCGAACGAATGAAAAAGAACAAGATTCCAAAGCTTGATTTGACGATCTCGGAGAGAACAGAGCTGAGAAGAAATAAAATACGAATAAGCGAAATTCAGAATTTAACATGTAACGAAATGTGTACTATTCTGAAAGTTTCAGTATTTAGAGCCAAGGAAATTAAGGCATTATCCGAATTCCAAAGTTTACCTTCAATTGGACCGAAATTAGCACAGGATTTATTAATGTTAGGTTATTATACTTTGGAAGAATTAAGAGATAAGAATGGTGCTACATTATTTGAGGATTTAGAGGGATTATACGGGGAAAGAATTGACCCTTGTGTTGAGGACCAATTTAGATTGATGATACACTACGCTAATAATAGTAACAGTGAGAAGCAATGGTGGGATTTTACCGAGGAAAGAAAACAATTTAGGGCTAAACATGGATATCCAAAAGATAGACCAGAATAATTTTAGTGCATGATATTTGATAAATAATTATGCACACTGCGGGGCGTATACCGGTCTTGAATATGAGAGGTTTATTTAAAACAACGAAGAAAAGGAGACAAAAATGAGCAATAGAAAGATATATAAAATCTTGAATCCAATAGGAATCAAAATGATTATTTCAATGGTAATGATCATCATTATTCTTGTTGAAAGCTTAGTTCGTAATCGAGAACTGACCTATTATTTTTATTTTGGAATTGTATGGTCGATTTTTTGTACGGTAATTTTATTGATCTCCATATCAAGAACATATACTAAATCAAAAGTAATCGAATTTGATACAAAAAGAATACTAGTAAATGGTGAAGTTATTAGAGCAGAAGAAATAGAACAAATCATGATTTATAAAGAAGTTGTGGGAGTTAAACCGAAAGGGAAAAGAATAGTACCTTTAAATTTATGCTTTAGATTCAATAGGAATCAGTCAGGAGGAATTGTAGAACTAGAAACTTGGGCTGAAGAGAACACGGTAAAGTTTTCAAGGAGATTTTTTATGAAATGGTTATAAATAAGTTATTAAAGGATATACATACCCGTTATTAAAGGGGATCAGATAATAAATTTATACACAAGGAGACAAAACAATGACAAAAAACAAGTTACTAAGAATGGATAATGTCGGCATCGTTGTAGAATCCCTTGATGATGCCATCTCTTTCTTCGAGGAGATTGGCTTGAACCTCGAAGGGCGAGCCACGGTTGAAGGTGAATGGGCAGGTCGCGTAACTGGACTTGGTTCTCAGTGTGTAGAGATTGCTATGATGGTTACCCCTGATGGCCACAGCCGACTAGAACTTTCGAAATTTATCAACCCGTCTACCATATCAGATCATCGGACTGCTCCTGTAAACTCCCTCGGCTACCTACGAGTCATGTTTACAGTTCAAGATATTGACGAAATGGTAACCAGACTCACTAAGCATGGTGCTCAGCTCGTTGGCGAAGTGGTTCAGTACGAGGACTCTTATAAGCTATGCTACATTCGAGGAATCGAAGGACTTCTAATCGGTTTGGCGGAACAGATCGGTAACAAATAAGTAGGTCCTGAAGTTGAGTTCGTGAGTGAGGGGCTTGAAGCGCGAGTTCGTGAGCTTTTTGCACAACGTGGCCGAGATATCTGGCTCTATGGCGAAGGGGATCTCTTGTCCCAGCTTCTCGAGTACAATGTGAAAAAGTCTGCGGATGGAAATAGTTGAGGCCGACCACATTTTAATAAAAAATCACAATTATGAGTACGTGCCTCAGCTTTAGGAAAATGCGCATTGCTGATCTGTGTAGTAAGGTACCTTAATATCTATAATAAAAGGAGATTGATTGCATTGTGACTAGTTTTTACGGAACCGATCTGTCTATTACAGGCATTGATTCATATGAACTACGATGGGTTCTTCACTGGGAGTCTGATTTGTCTGAAGGTGAACATCGACAACTAACTGGCCTGCTTGCCGATATTTATCCTGCACATACTGCCCGATTTAAAGAGAACTGTTCTTGGTCAGGTGCCAAGCCGGAAGGACGTCTTGTTGGGTATCTAGGAGAGAACGCAGTTGCGCATCTAGCTTTGTGCGACGAATTTTACGAACAGAAGCCAATGAAATCGGGATATGCACAGCCGACGTTGGGCTGGTCGGAATTAGACCCGAGTTACAGGGAAAGGGAGTCGGTCAAAAATTACTTCACCAGGTTGCGCTTGTCTTCAAGAGTTTAAACATACCTTACGCTTTTTTGACCTGTCGTGAAGCAGTCGTCCCTTTTTATGAGAGTGGTGGCTGGTTACGGCTGCTTGATTCGAAGGTCAAAATGATAGACAATCATTACCAAACTGAGCTCTATACTGGACCTGCAATGGTCCTACCCATTGCCCTTCCTTTTGAACAATGGCCGCATGGAGAAACTATGATCCGCGATGGGCTAGAAGTTTAGTTATTGCAGTCTCTAGTGCTTGCGCAGAAAATTTTAATCGAGCAGTAAACTAGGTACTAAGCTGGAACCTATATGAAATGATAACACCAGATTAGGGAATAAACATCTGGGTGATGTTTGCTGATGAAAAGAACAGTTGTGGATAATAATGTAAATTATACTGATTATTTATTTTGTTTTTTTCCTTCTCTTTCTCCTGAGATTGCAATACGTAAAGATCTATACTTTTCATTTCAACCTAGCAACTGATTCATGATCAGAAATACGAAGAACAATTGGAGGATAGTATGGCCGTATATAAATCTTTTATTAAGAGAGCTCTTTCAACTGCATTAAAAGAATTCATGGAGAAGGATATATACCTACTTCATGAAAATTTAAATGAACGATCAATAACTCATAAAGTTGCAGAATATTTACAACGTGAATTTGGAGCATTTTATAATGTTGATTGTGAGTATAATCGCAACTTTTTAACGCCTGGAGTTTCTAAAAAAATTAATGTGGTACAGGATTTATATAAAGAGATAGAGGATTTAGTTGAAACAAAAACAAAGTTAGAAATTCTTACTAATTATGAATATAGGGAATTAACAGTATACCCGGATATAATTGTACATAAGAGAGGAAAGGGCAAGAATCTTCTTGCTGTAGAAGTGAAAAAATCAAATAGTAGAATTCATCATAACTTTGATTTTCGAAAATTATCTGCTTATACCGATCATTCTGAAATGAATTATTTGCATTATGAATATGGAGTTTTTATATGCTTTGACGTTGATAACTATTCTTTTCCATCTATAACGTGGTTTAAGGATGGACATAGAGTTAATGATATTTAAAGGTTATACTAATAGATGAAGCTCCTTATTGCTATTTCGGGGGACCTCCTTTTACAGCAGCATGAATTGAACAAAAGAGTGGTGATTGAATTGGGGTAACCGTTAAAGGTTTATTACAGCTGCCTTCGTTAAGAGGGGCTCAGGTGATCACTGGAACAAGCAGGCTTGATCAGACCGTTTCCTCTTTATCTGTGTTAGAGGTGGCGGATGTTAATTTCTTCTCGCAAATTATTCAAACGGTTCAAGAAGAGTGGTATGCCGAGGAGCTGGTCATAAGCTCCTTATATTCCGTTAAGGACAGCATTGAGCAGCAGTGTAAAACGATACAATATTTGCACAGTCTTGGTGAAGTGGGTTTGATTCTGTACTATGTTGGCATTGTGATGCAGGATATAGCCGATGAAGTGATCGAGCTGGCTGAATCTTTAAATTTTATAATCATTTGCATGCCTAGAAATGATTATTCTCTTCGGTATAATGAAGTAATATATGAGGTCATGGAAGCGATTGTTAGTAATCAGAATGTGAATGAGCAGTTCGTAAACGAATCCTTGGAAAAGGTCTCGCTGCTGCCCGAACATTTACGGAGCGTGGAAATTACACTTAAACTGCTGTCAGACCGTATGAAAGCAAACATCGTACTTACAAACAGCAACTTGGATATTGTCAATCGTGTCATGTGGCCGCGGAATTCATCACTCGATGTTGCAGATTTGATTTGGTCTATGGCGCCCTCCATTTTGAACGGCAGAATGGAAGAAGAAGAGCTGAATGCCTCGTGCTTTATTGAATACAAACGTGTACATCAAAAAAATGGGGAGACCCTGTACCTATTTCTCATTAAAGAAAAAACAAAGCTGCCACCGAAAACGATGGATCAAATCAGCGAGGTAGTCCAGGTAGCCATCAATTTATGGGGAGATAAGCATAACGAGGTCAGCGAATACGCTTTAGTTAAAGCCATCGTGAATGATGAAAGCGAAAAAATGCGCAGATTGGCCAGTATGCTATATATTGACGTTTCCGCCATCCAAATGATGTGGCTCGTTTATATTCAGGATTTATCGGAAGAAAAAAGGATAAGAGATGACTTGAAAACGCATCTCTCCCAATATTATAAAACCGCGGTCATTCAAACAATCGAACATTACATTGTCGTTTTGTTAGGAAATGGTTCTTACAAATACAACGAATTTGAAATCGCAGCGGAATATATCGAAAACACGAGTCTCCTCGGGGAAATATCAAGCATTGTATTTTCTCCGAGAATGCGGAACACACAGGACGTACGTCGAATGTATCAGCTTGTCAACGGAGTCTCTAAAGAGGTCCACCGGATCTATCACCATCGTAAACTATACACCGCGGCCGAAGTGCGTTCTATGAAACGGGCCATGGACCTCAGCAAGCAAGGGGAAGAGATCACTGAGGAATGCTTGTCCATCATAGAGCCGATTCGGGATGATGCGGATGCTCTGAAAACGCTGATGACATTTCTTCTAGATGCGAAGGGTAATATGGATGAATGCAGTAAGCTGTTGTTCGTCCACAAAAATACAGTGAAATATCGCATTAAAAAAATTAGCGAGCTCATAGGATATGATGTAACCATCAATTCGGAGTCGTATGATGTGTACAACGCCTGCATGGTCTATCGCCTGATCCATAACTAAAAAATCCGATGTTTTGTCCAAAAGGACAAAAACATCGGATTTTTTTTTGATTTATGAAAAAGACGCTGCCCTAACTTGTCATTTACAATAAATAAAACAAATCGAATGTATCAAGGTTGGGGGAAGCTTATGAAAGCCGTAAAAGAGTATCAATCCTGGTTTAGTCTGGGGATCATCTGGGCTGGTGCGGTCATCAGCATCCCGAGTTTGCTCGTAGGGAATGCACTCATTGCAGGCATGGGATTATCAAAGGCATTGCTGGTCACGTTAGTAGGCTACTCTATTATTGTATTGCTCATGATATTGCAGGGAATTCAAAGCACGGATTTAGGAAGACCAACGGTCCAAGTAGCAGGTCATGTATTTGGCAAAAAAGGGTCGCGGACGATTCTTTCAATCATCCTGGCCATTGCGTGTCTTGGTTGGTTCGGAATTCAGGCGAATATGTGTGGTGCGGCCTTGGCCAATCTATTAGCCCTATGTGGTATAAATGTCTCAGTTCCACTGGCTTCTCTGATCAGCGGTCTTGTGATGGTGGTCTCCGCAATATACGGCATTAAAGTGCTGCGCGTTATTAGCTACATTGCCGTACCTTTATTGATCGGAATCAGCGTGTTTGGTTTAATTGAAGCCTTGACTGGTGATTCCCTGCAAACGATTCGAAATTATAAGCCAGCGGGTGTTATGAGCTTTACGGATGGCCTCGCTGTTGCTCTGGGTTCCTTTGCTCTAGGCTCAGTCATTGCAGGGGATTATTCACAATTTTCAAGAAAACGCTCAGATGTATTAAAAGCAGCTCTTTTCGGGATTGTTCCAGCAGGCTTACTGATGATCGGAGCAGGAGCTGTCCTGACCATTGCTTATCAGACTAGTGATATCACAGCAACCTTTCTAAACATCACGACACCATTCTTTGGCGGTGTAGTTCTGATTCTAGCTACATGGAAGACGAACCTCGTGAATGCTATTTCAGGCGGTATTGCTTTAATTAACGTATCCAACGTTTCAAAGGAAAAAGAAAAGTGGGCCATTGGCATCGCGGGAACCATTGGAACCGTATTGGCTGTAGTCGGCATACTGAATTATTTTGTCCCGATCATGTCTATCCTGTCGGCTATGATTCCACCAGTAGCAGGCGTAATGATTGCATCCTATTGGGTGCTTGGTAAAGGGGATAAAAGCCGCTGGCATGAGGTCGAGGGTGTGAACCTACTTGGCGTCGTTTCCTGGCTTATAGGCGCAGTGATTGCTTGTACTCCAGTTGTGTTATCCTTGTTTCCAAGCTTGCCGCAGGTACCGAATCAGCCGTTGATCGGGATTGTCATATCTTTCGCAGTATATTATATAGGCTATCGTTTATCGGCTCAGAAGACATCATAATTTTGGAGGGAATATATATGAGATATTTAGATAAAGCCGCTATTGAAAACATCGCAGTCGGCGCAGCATTCCTAGGAACTGGTGGAGGCGGAGATCCTTATATGGGGAAATTAATGGCCCTCTCGGCCATTGAGAAGTTTGGACCTGTTCCATTATTATCAATCGATGAGATTAAGGATGAGGACTTTTTCATTCCGGCTGCGATGATGGGTGCGCCTTCCGTACTGGTAGAGAAGTTCCCTAAGGGAGACGAGTTCGTTAAGGTTTTTCAAAAATTAGCAAATTACTTAGGGAAAGAACAGATTGCAGGTACGTTTCCGATGGAAGCGGGGGGCGTCAATTCGATGATTCCTATCGTTGTTGCGGCACAGCTGGGGCTGCCTTTGATTGATTGTGATGGTATGGGGCGGGCGTTCCCAGAGCTTCAAATGGTAACGTTTAACCTTGACGGCATTCCGGCAACACCGATGGCGATTGCGGATGAAAAAGGGAATATCGGTATATTTGAGACCATTGATAATAAATGGACGGAACGGATCGCCAGAGTGACGACGGTAGAAATGGGAGCTAGCGCATTAGTAAGCCTGTATCCAGCAACGGGTGCTCAGATGAAGCAAAGCGGTGTTCATCATATTGTGACCCTCTCCGAACAAATTGGACAGATCATTACATCGAAGAATCGGGACGCTAAGGATAAGCTTCAAGAACTGCTGAAGCTCGTGTCCGGCTATGAGCTTTTCCAAGGTAAAATCATGGATGTCATTCGTGAAACCAAGGGTGGATTTAATCTCGGCCGCATGCATCTCGAAGGAATCGAGGCTTTAAAAGGGGCAGAGATGAAGGTTCATTTTCAAAATGAGAACCTGGTTGCTGAGCTGAACGGTCAAGTCGCAGCCATGACTCCGGATTTGATCTGTCTAGTCGATTATGAAACCTTGCTTCCTGTAACTACAGAGAGCTTGAAATACGGCAAGCGCGTGCGGGTGATTGGACTGGCTGCCCATGAAAAGTGGAGAACGGAAAAAGGGATTGAAACGGCTGGCCCAAGATACTTCGGATATGATTATGATTTTGTACCTATTGAAGAACTAGTGAAAAAGGCGGTGAAAGATAATGTATAGAATCGGGATTGATGTGGGCGGTACCAACACAGATGCCATCATATTGGACGAGAATTATCATTTGATTCATGCGGTGAAATCACCGACAAGTCTGGATATTAAAACGGGGATTGAAACGTCACTGCGGAGTTTACTGCAGGGAGCAAATATGGATAAGAACCAAATTACGCATGCCATGTTAGGCACTACCCAATGCACAAATGCTATTGTTGAACGTAAAAAGCTGGCCCAAGTTGGTGTCATTCGTCTGGGTTACCCGGCAACGGCTTCCGTTATTCCCTATACGTCCTGGCCTGAGGATATGGTTCAGAAGCTGTCGGGTAACTATGCTCTCGTTCATGGTGGATATGAATATGATGGCCAAGTACTTGGAGAAGTCGATGAAGCTGAAATTACAGCTCTTCTAGAGCAGTGGCGCGGCAGTATTGAATCGATTGCAGTCATCGGCGTGTTTTCATCGATTAAGAATGATCAAGAAAACCAAGTGCGCGATCTCATCCATGAAGTGTATGGCGAGGAATTTCCGGTCTCCTGCTCTTCCCTGATCGGTTCGGTCGGTTTAATCGAACGCGAAAATGCAACCATCCTCAATGCCGCATTATGTAAGGTCATTGAAACGACAACTCAAGGATTTGTGCAGGCGTTAGAAAGTGAAGGCATCACAGACGCAGCGGTGTTTTTATGCCAAAATGACGGTACCTTAATGTCGATTGATTACGCTAAACAGTTTCCGATCCTAACGATTGCATGTGGACCAACGAACAGCATACGCGGGGCCTCTTATTTGGCGAAGATTAAAGATACGATGGTTCTCGACGTGGGAGGGACAACATCGGACATCGGGGTATTGCAGGATGGTTTCCCGAGAGAATCCTCAGTTGCAGTCGAGGTTGGCGATATCCGCACGAATTTCCGTATGCCAGATATTATCTCTGTTGGGCTGGGCGGTGGCAGTATTGTGCGATCAGTGAACGGTAAAGTTACGGTCGGTCCTGACAGCGTAGGATACAGGATCAGAGAGGAAGCACTGGTTTTTGGTGGGAAAACGCTGACGACAACCGATATTGCCGTTCGACTCGGCCACGCGGATGTCGGGGATAGGAGCTTGGTAGCTCATGTGGAAGAAGACTTTGCGAAACGTGCTGAGGCAGAAATTTCATCCATTATTGAGCAGGCCATTGATAAAATGAAGACTTCTTCGGGAGATGTTGAGCTTGTATTGGTTGGCGGCGGAAGTATAGTGATTCCGGACACGATTCGCGGGGTATCCCATATGATTAAGCCTGAGAACGGGGGCGTAGCCAACGCCATTGGTGCATGTATTGCACAAATTAGCGGTCAGTATGAACAAATTTATATTTATTCTAAAGAGCCACGCGAGGATTCGTTAAGAGATGCTAAGGAAAAAGCCGTGCAGCAGGCGGTTCTGGCTGGCGCTGACCCAGTAACAGTAGAACTCGTGGAAGTGGAAGAAACTCCGCTGGCGTATCACCCGGGAAATGCGACAAGACTTAGAGTGAAAGTGGTAGGAAATATGAAATAGAAGAGTGGCCTCACATGAGTGTATTACTTGTGTGAGGTTTTTCTATTATCGTGAGGTTTAATTCGATGCGAACACTTGTGCATATTTCTGTTAAAAGTTAATATATGGATATAATTGAGCTAGTTCATTACAATATGAAATGGATCGGAGCTGCGAATAGAATTTATTAGAGGAGAATGTCGGGGGATGAATAAGCAACATGTCTATGAAACAAACAGCTTCTATTGGGATACAAAAGGAAATGAATGTTTAGGTGCCATCGTACTTCCTTTTTACGGATCATTTGTCTCAGAAGAAAAATGCCAACTTTTTGGTGATGTTTCAGGAAAAAAGATGTTAGAGATAGGCGTTGGAAATGGTCAATCCTTGCAATATCAGGGGGATCGCAAAGCATCTGAACTTTGGGGAATGGATATATCAGAACAACAAATTGAAAGGGCGAAGCAACATTTGACGGCGTGTGGTCTTCCTGCACAATTGATCTGTTCTCCCATGGAAGAGGAATATAACATACCCGTGGATTATTTTGACTTTGTTTATTCGATTTACGCTATTGGCTGGACAACCGATCTTGAAGGTACTTTTCGCCGGATCGCTTCTTATTTAAAAAAAGACGGCATCTTTATTTTTAGCTGGTCTCATCCGATACACAAATGTGTGATTGAAGAAGATAATAGATTTACTTTTAACAAGAGTTACTTCGACGATTCCTGGTATTCGGTATCTCCTGATTTTTGTCAAGGCGCGTTAACCTTATCTGATCGTAAACTATCAACCTATATCAATGCGTTAGCGAAAGCAGGATTTGTTATTGAAGAAATGATTGAAGAAACGGACGATGAAATCATACAATTGCATGATGAAAATGATGATTTCGTAAAAAGAGCGAAGATGTTTCCAGTAACGTTCGTTATCAAAGCAAGAAAACTTTGAATGGGATTATAGTAGGAGGTATATCATGCAGCAAAACCTTTATGACAACACAGAGTTTTTTAACATGTATAAGAACTTAAGAGAAACGAGAATTACATACATTGACTTTATTGAACAACCTGCAATAAGAAAGCTATTACCACCTCTACAAAATTTACAAGTTCTAGATCTGGGCTGCGGCTTTGGTGAACAGGCAAATTACATTATTGATAACGGAGCAACTCATGTTACAGGTGTAGATATTTCAGAAAAGATGCTAGGTATGGCAAGAAAACGTTCTGAAATTCATTACCTTCATAGTCCAATAGAAGAAGTTGATTTTAATAATCATCAATTTGATTTAGTAGTTAGTTCATTAGCCTTTCATTATATTGAGGATTATCATTTATTAATTAGTAGAATTACACAATGGATTAAACCAAATGGATATTTGGTATTTTCTACAGAGCATCCTATTGTGTTGTCCAATAAGAATCAAGAGGGATGGATTAAAGATTATAATAACAATATACTTCATTGGCCTATTGATCATTATGGAGAAGAAGGACTCAGAACACAGTTTTGGGGCATTGATGGAGTAATAAAATATCACCGAAAACTCTCAACCTTACTTAATGTTTTGATACAAAATGGGCTAGTTATTGAAGAAATTGTTGAACCTGAATCTATTTCAGAAGGACTTGAGAAGATGCCCAAATTAATAAATGAAAGAAAGAGACCCTCTTTTATATTAATTAAGGCCAAAAGAGTGATGTAGGTAAATCTATGTATCTTCAGCTTACTTAAGCACGATTATATAATTAGAGAGGGTGTCGTAGTGACATATATTAAAGGGATCGAACTTAGCAAGAGGTTTCACTTTGAATTTGTAGAACCATTGGTTTCCAAACACTTTCCT
The DNA here is from genome assembly GCF_000576305.1 of Paenibacillus pini JCM 16418. Taxonomy (GTDB): domain Bacteria; phylum Bacillota; class Bacilli; order Paenibacillales; family Paenibacillaceae; genus Paenibacillus_AQ; species Paenibacillus_AQ pini. Next base: position 541,858 of record NZ_BAVZ01000001.1, read on the forward strand.
AGCCTACGCTACGCATCGGCTCTTATCGGTGCAGGTAGTGAAGTGTTAGGATATGACACCGAGATGTCAGCGGATCATGATTGGGGGCCACGTGTTCTCCTTTTCCTTCAGGAACAGCAAAACAGTATGTTTGAAGAGATTTTCCAGTGTTTGAAGAGTAACGCACCTGAAGAATTTTACGGTTTTTCTGTGGATTTAAAACAAACCGTTATTACTTCGTTACCTCGATTTCTAAAGGGGAAATTGGGTGCAGATATAAGTAAAGAGCTTCAATCTATGGATTGGCTCACTTTTCCCGCGCAAGTTTTGGCAGAGATTGTAGGGGGAGCGGTATACCGGGATGATACGGGGCAATTGACGAGGGTCCGCAAGCAGCTCGAGTACTATCCTCAAGATATATGGCTATTTCTGATGGCTTCGATATGGAATAGGATCGGGCAAGAAGAGCATCTAGTACTTCGGTCAGGATATGTGGGTGATGAATTAGGATCTTCCATTATTGCATCAAGAATTGTAAGAGATATCATGAACTTATGCTTTTTGATGGAGAAACGGTATGCTCCTTATCCTAAATGGTTTGGCACTGCCTTTGAGAAGTTGGACTGTGCAAAAGAATTGTTGCCAATACTTCGGGATGTTCAAATAGCGGAAACTTGGAAATTACGGGAGGAAGCACTATGCAAAGCCTACGAATACATTGCATACAAACATAATCTTATGGGAATTACCGACAGGATAGATGAAAAGGTTACTCTTTTCTATGATCGGCCATTCCGGATTATACAGGGAAGTAAGATTGCCGAGGCGATTACTAAATCCATAAACGACCCGACGATCCGCAAACTCAAAGAAAAAATAATTATTGGCGGTATTGACCAAATAACAGATAATACTGACTTTCTATTGATCAATCAATGGTTTAATAGCAAGAATTCAACAGAACGAAACTTACTCCGTCTTGTTTACGAGAAGATTCTGGAGTAGTTACATTGTGGCGCTACTTGACGTTAAAGACAGCTTGGGGAAGATATGAAGATATAAATGGAGAAATTAGAATCATATATGAGAATCATACAAAAGGGATGAATAAAGTTAAAGAGATTGAACACGGCATAAACTTCGTATAACTCCGTTTTCATGCATTGCGGCAATGGCTCTCTTATAAGCTGCTCCCTTCAGTCAATTAAGTTCCTTGAGGATCAGGAGTGACAATCGTAGCTGAAATTTTTGGAAATAGAAAGGAGAGATAGTTTGCTTCTTAAAAAACTTGAAGAGAGTATATTAAATAATAAAATGGATGAAGTTACCAATCTTCTTGATGAAATTGTTACTCAACATGATACCATTTGTAATGGGTACTTAATTGAACAATTACGAACAACAGAGAATCATTTGTTGAGAAATCAGATAGCATTAACTTTGTCGGATTTGAAATGCCAAGAAGTGGTCGACGTAATTATTGAATTAATTCAAGACCCAAGAACGGATGGAAATAGAGGAACCCTAATCTATGCATTAGAACCATTAAATTATCTAGACCACATCGATGTATTACTTAATTTATGTTTAACTGGTAATTTTGAAGTGAAATTACAATCCCTTCAACTTATCAAACAAGTAAAAGGAAATATACCTAAAAAGATAAGGAAAAAATATAAAGAAAGACTGAAAGAGGAGAAAGAGCAATTAATAGATAGAAAGAAATTTCTGAAAGAGTTAAAGAAACAAATAAATAACTGATTTCTTCGAATTGTGGTCTACCTAAAGGTTGACCCAGTCGCTAGACGTGAGGGCTCGAGAACACGATAACTTTATAAGAAATTAGCGCAAAGATATGTACGAATCAGAAGGAGATATGATCATGTCTGAACACGAGGAAGTCCTTGCTGGAGGAAATATAAATAAGGTAGTAAAAGTAGGGGGAACAGTGCGCCGTGATGCTAAACCCAATCTATATGTATATGAACTCCTTAAACATCTTGAAGAGATTGGCTACCCCTACTCACCTAGATATATGGGCGTAGATGAGAAGGGAAGAGAAATCCTTTCATACCTCGAAGGCGACGTTCCAGGAAATGGTTACCCTGAAATTGAAGCATACATGTGGTCGGACGAGGCATTAGCGGAACTTGCTAAACTGTTAAGAAGCTATCACGATGCAACTGTAGGATTCAAAACATCTAAGAAGTCTATCAATGAGTATCCAGAAATGCCTCTGAATGAAGTTGTTTGCCATAACGATGCTGCATTGTATAACATTGTGTTTAAAGACAAGCGTCCAGCGGGCATCATTGATTTTGATATGGCAGGACCAGGGCCGCGGATATGGGATATTGTCTATACTTTGTATACATCGGTTCCACTTGCTACGTTCTCTCCAAGTGAAGATGATCGGGCAGTTGTTCAATATAAGAGAGATATCCATGCATCTGCACGAAAAAGACGTATAGGAATATTTTTTAATTCTTATGGTATGGAAGTACCGGTTGATCTTAAGGAGTGGGTTATTTCCCGCATTAACTTTATGTGTACCACACTAACGGATCGCGCTGCATCCGGAGACCCTGCGTTTATTAAGCTAGTTGAAGAAGGTCATTTAGCGCATTACGTGGAAGAGATTCAGTTTCTTGAAAAGTATTTTGATGACTGGAATGAATATGATTAAACAGGTAAGAACATCTCTATATTAGGAGGGAACAACATGGAAGTTTTTTCAGCATATTTAGCGAATATTGATAACGCGCAACATCGGGCTAGAACAGAAGAAGTTTTGTCTTGGGTAGCTGCGAAATTTCCACATTTAATGTCGAAAATTGCGTGGAATCAGCCTATGTTTACCGATCATGGCACATTTATCATAGGATTTAGTGTAGCTAAACATCACTTGGCTATTGCACCTGAAATGGTAGTGATAAATGAATTTTCGGATCAAATTGTAGAAGCTGGATACAGTCACTCTAAGCAGTTGGTACGTATTCCATGGAATGGTCCGGTTGATTTCTCATTACTTGAGAAGATGATCGAGTTTAATATTGTAGAAAAGGCAAACTGTTCAACTTTTTGGCGGAAATAAGGCTTAATCAGAGAGGATAGTGATAGATGACTAATATAGATGTTAAATCAGGGATATTAAAAAAGTACAACATTCATGAAGCTGATTTACTTGGCAGTGGTATGGAGGCAGAAGTATATATTTATGGTAAGGATAAAGTGTTGAAGATATATAATAGGCTGTCAAATTTCAAAAAACAGGAAATCTTAAAACAGTTCTATAGTTCGATTCAATCCACTCATGTCAGCTATCAACTCCCCTATATATACAATATTATGGATGAGGATGGCGTTGTCGTAACCGTTGAGAAAAGAATATATGGGGAAAATATGAATAATCTTTTGCCCAAGTTAAGTGATGAACAATTAAATGCTGTAATGAAAACCTATCTATTTGCACATTTAGAATTACAATCTGTAAAATTAGACCCACCCTTCAAAGGTTTAAAGTTATTTGATGACTATATTCCCGTGACACAACAGAGCGATTGGAATGATGTATTACAAGAATATGTTATAAGTAAACAACAAGAGATTGGAGGTTATTTTTCAAAGGATGTCATAAATTATCAAGATAAATTACAGATATTACTGAAGATTTTATCTTGCGAATATCAAGGGGTTTATTCTCTAATTCATGGAGATTTTTTCCAGGCAATGTACTTATAAATGAGGATGGTGTAATTACAGGAATAATCGATTTCGGCATCATGACGATGTATGGTGATTACTTATTTGATATGGCTATAGGTTGGATGATATTTGATATGTATGATGAATTGAAGTCGAATATTTTAGAAAGATATCTGGAACTAATTATACATACCTTAGGTGAAGAAGTGAGAGGGAAAATCTATCTATATGTATTGGTATATAGTATGGTATCTGCGAATTTATACGCCGAAGACTGTAGTGATGGCCACTATCAATGGTGTGTTCGGAATTTAAATAACAACATGTACTGGGATGCCATCCAATAATACGGATTATCCGTCATAGTACATACATGAGTGATGAATTGAAGACTAAAACAAGCCTAGGGGTAGAAATAAAAAAAGACAAACAAGTTATAACGCTTTGTAAAAACAATGGCTTTATATTTAGGAATGATTATTTCATTGATGTCGATACGTTTGTAACAGAAGAGCGGGGAAAAGGGTATGCAACCGTTGCCGCAGTCCATTTAATAGACCTTTTACTAAAAAATGATATGTACCCTTTGTGGGAGACAACGCATGAAAATATTCCATCGCATAAATTAGCTTTAAGGTTGGGTTTTGAAGTGGAGGAAAACTATCCAGTGTATGCATTTATACTTGAATCATAAAAAGATACTTACATTTATGTGAATGGGTCTTAACAGATTAAGTACTTATTTTATTTTAGGAGATGACTTACGTGAATAGAACGAGGAATGTAGCAGTGTTATTGTATGAGCATGTAGACGGCTTAGATTTTTGCGGATCGTTTGATGTATTTGCTACCGCGAGCAATTGGGGTAAGGATTTTAATACCTATACTGTGAGTGAGAAGCCGGGTTTAATACATACAATTAGTTCGTTTGCAGTTTCTCCAAAGTATAACTTTAACGACTGCCCACAACCTGATGTATTAGTTATTCCCGGAGGTTTAGGATCGCGAACGGAAATGAATAATGAAGTTTTAACATCATGGATTAATAGCACTTCTAAGAATACTGAAATGGTGTTATCCATTTGTACGGGTGCGTTATTGTTAGCAAAAGCAAATCTGTTAAGTGGTCTTAAGGTAACAACTAATCGTAGGGCGATGGATGTATTAGCACAAGTGGCACCTAAAGATTGTGAAATAATAGATGACATCAGATATATAGACAATGGCAAAATAGTAATGTCTGCAGGTGTTACAGCTGGAATAGATGCCTCTCTTCATGTTGTTTCAAGAATATTAGGTGAAGAAAGAGCAATAGAAACTGCCTCAAGATTAGAGTATACATGGAATCGGCAAATTTTAAGGTAATAAGTACGTTTTGAAAGGAAAACATATGAAACGAATATTAGTTATTGGCTCAGGTGGATCTGGTAAATCCACCTTATCTCAAAGGATTAGTAAACGATTAGATATTCCTGTAATACATTTGGATACTTATTTTTGGAATGCGAATTGGGTTCCTAAACCAAATGAAGAATGGGACAAGATTGTTGAACAATTTTCGAACCAAGATCAGTGGATCATGGATGGTAATTATTCAAGAACAATGGATATTAGAATAAAGAAAGCGGATTTAATCATCTTTTTGGACATGCCAAGAATTCTGTGTATATACCGAATTGTTAAACGGCGAATAATGTATCGTAATAAAACTAGACCGGATATGAATGAAGGATGCCCAGAAAAACTAGATTGGTCGTTTATAAAATGGGTTTGGAATTATAGATCAAGAAGTCGTCCAACTATCATACAGAAACTTGCTCAGGCTGAAAGCCATCAACAAGTAATTATCTTACATACACGAAAACAGGTAAGTGAATGCATAGAAAGACTTGCAATATCCTCGGATTGTGATCATTAAATAAAAGCGAGGGGGGAAAGCTGTAATGATGTATGATTTGGCGGGTCATGTAGAAATGTCACCGATTGTTGGAATACTATATTCCGCTGTACATGAGAACAGTGAGCGGCTGGAATTCATTACGGATGGCATGTCGCAAGAGGAAGTAGATTACAAGGGACCAACTGATAATTATAATAGTACCGCTCAGTTATTCAAACACATCATGTATGTTGACCTGAACTGGGTTTATCGCATAAAGGGAATACCTCTGCCACAGTCTTTGAAAGAGGAGTATGGTCCCATGATCGATGAAAACAATAGACTTCCGATGGTCGAAGGAGTATCTGTGAACACACTTATGTCTGCATATAAAGGTGTGATCAGCATGTTGAAAGATTCCTGTACACAATTAACTGATGCTGATCTTGATAAGGTTGTCACTTTTGGACATCAAAATGAAAAGGAAGCAACCATACGCTGGGCCATTTGGCATATCGCTGACCATAGCCGCTATCATCAAGCTCATATTAATCAGCTTAGAAGATGGTATAGCGAACATTCGATATCAAATTAATGAATTGAGAGAATGGGGAAAATCATGAATTTATATGATAAAGGGGATCAATTATACTACGAACAAAAATTCTCCGAGGCTGCTAATGTGTTTATGGAATGTATCGAATTAGAAGTAGATAAAATAGATAGCATGAACTATTTAGGCTGCTGTGAGCTGCAACTTGGTAATTATGAGAAGGCACATCATTGGTTTGATCAAGCTATGGTTTTTAGTCCAGAATGGGGAAGACTGTATTCGAATAAGAGTAGAGTTTTTATGAAACAGGGTGATTTCTCAAAGGCGGCTGAGTATTTATATCAATCTCTCGAATTAAATGATGAGGATGAGGATACGTTATATTACTTAGGAGTTTTTTATGAAAGTCAGGACAAACTCGAGAAGGCACGTGAAGCATATTTAGCTTCGCTCGAGATTAATCCCAATCAACCAGAGACCATTTTAAATTATGGAATAGTTGAAGTGCGGTTAGGTCATATAGAAGAAGGTAAGAAACAATTTAAATCATTGATGAATTGGGAAGGTTATGAAACATATGCATATTGGAATTTGACCTGTGTATATAAAGCAGACAAGCAGTATTCGAAAGCTTTAGAGTGTCTCAATTCATATATTTCGTTAAATAACGATGTCGATGAGGAAGCGAATGATTTGCTAAAAGAGTTACAACAATTATTGTAAAAAATAATAAAAAAACCTAACGGTGAATTGGAGGAAATAAAATGTCAAAGTTTAACCTTAACACACGTGTTGCTTCAATCTTCATTCATGTTCAAGATATGGATAGAGCAGTTCATTGGTACGCGGAATTATTCGGAGTTCCCATTACAACACAATCTTTTGAGAAAATATATTCAATGAAGTTCGATAATCTTATTTTGCTTTTTGATGCTCATGGTTCTGATACTTTTCATCCGTCCGAACGTCCCTTATTTGATATTCCAACAGATAATATAGATCAGGTAGTTACATTATTAAATGAGAAGAACATTGACATTATAGGTGAAGTAGAACGATTCGAGGATATATCTTTCCTAACAATAAAGGATTCAGAAGGAAATCTATTTATGGTTGTTCAAGAATAAATGGAGGTTCAAGGCATGAATGATGGAGAGATTTATCTACGCTGGGCGAATACGGATGATGCAGCCGATCTCGTTGTGTTCAATGATGCTTTTAATGGAGTAGGATTGTCCATAGAAGAAGTACAAGATAATATTGCTGTAACGAGTGAGCTAATTGCACTGGCTGTTATGGATGACCTGATAGTTGGATTCGCGTGTGCCCAATATTTCAAATCATTTTGTTATCGGGGTCTTCAAGGGGAGATCACTGAATTGTATATTACGGAAGCTGCTCGGGGAAAAGGATTGGGAACGTTATTAATTTCTTTTTTAGAGGAAGAGCTAAGTGCACGAGGTGTTACCAGCGTAAAGGTTCTAACAGGCAATACAAATGAAAATGCTATAAAGACTTATGAAAAATCAAGATATTCTAAAATGGAAAAAGAACTACTACTTCAAAAGAAATTAGAACCAATAAGATAATACAACATCATTGAATTAGATAATTTAATAGGCGAGACAAATACGTTGATGGAAGTGAAATACTTGTGATGATAACATCCAGATGGGAATCAGAAAGACTTCTAATTGCAGATTTGAAGGAGGATGAAATAGATGAAGTACAAGAGTTATACAAAACTAGTAGCGATATAGAACTGTGGGGTAGGGAAGAATCTGGGAAGGAATACATAAGACATTGTTTTAATGAAGGTGATTTACCACCTATGATAGAGAAGGATGTCAGTCATTATTTTATTCCGAAGGAAAAGGGTGGAGTAATAATTTTCCTGAAAATATTAATGGAGTATAGGAACGAACAATGAAATGGTGGTGACAAGGAAATATGATAGTATATACGAACTCATTAGAAGGAATAAACGAAGAAAATCTGGATTCTGTTTTTTTTCATGAATGGCCAAATCCCCCATCCATCAAACATTTGTATATGATCCTTAAGAATTCTTCGTATATATATGTAGCAATTCATACGGAGACCAAGAAAGTGGTTGGATTTATTAATGCATTATCGGATCAAGTATTAACTGCTTATATACCATTATTAGAAGTAACACCCGCATTTAAGAATCAAGGAATAGGGACTCAATTAGTTGAAAGAATGTTGGAACAACTTAAGGATTATTACATGATTGATTTACTTTGTGATGCAGATTTACAGGATTACTACTCGCAGAAAGGGATGATTAAGGCTGCAGGAATGATGAAAAGAAATTACAATAACCAATCTGGAAAGAATATTTAATATTTAATGATCTTCTTATGCAAAAGTGTATTGAAATTCATATTTACAACCACGTAGCCACGATTGAAACCGATTATTGGGAATTCCCATCGGTGCCGTGGCTGTTTTTGTATAGAGTGATGAATGTTAATGGTTTATAATAATTATTTCAAAACGAAGCAGGAGGCAATACATTGAAGAAAATAGCTATTATTTCAGATATTCACGGTAATATGCCGGCATTGCAAGCTGTTCTACAAGATATTGAACATAGAAAGATAGAAACAGTGTACTGCTTGGGAGATTTAATAGGAAAAGGTCCAAGTGGAGATATAGTAACGGATTTAATTCAAGAAAGATGTGAAAAGGTGGTAAGAGGAAACTGGGATGAGTTTATTTCAATGACAACGGACGTCGAACCATTGAAATGGCATCAAGAAAAACTTGGTTCAGATCGCTTAAAGTATCTAAGTTCATTACCTATCACAATTGAATTTGTCATGAGTGGTAAATACATAAGGCTCTTTCATGCTTCTCCAAGAAGTATATATGAACGTATTCAATCATGGGATGATCAAGAGGTAAGGTCTTCTTTGTTTACAAATTCAGAGTTATGCATTAATGAAAATGAAGCAGATGTGGTTGGTTATGGAGATATCCATAACGCATATATTCAGCATTTTCAAGGTAAGACACTGTTTAATGTTGGGAGTGTAGGTAATCCCCTAGAAATAACACAAGCATCTTATGTAATTTTAGAAGGAAGCTACGATGTTTCAACCCCATCACCATTAAGTATCCAATTTGTTCGAGTGCCTTATGACATTGAGCTTTCCATTCAGCATGCCATTGAAGCAGAGATGCCATTATTGAAAGAATATATAAGTGAATTAAGGACAGATATACCGGGGAGTAAGTAATGGATGAAACTATATTTAAAGGTATTTCTTATCATAGCATGTGTGATAAATATATTAAGTATAGTGATCATTATTACTCTTATAGCATACGGAGAAGAATGCAAGCATCTCAAGGGTTCAATAAAAATAAGAGCAGCGTATTCGCTGCCCGTTAGACAAATTACGGATTGCGTTCTAATAACAAAATTCCGCTTATATTGGAAGTCTTTTTACGGAATACGATTTTAAAACCAATGTCATTATCCAATAAGCAGTTTAAGGCATTGATAAGCAATGCATTGGGTACCAATGTAAAGCTACATGGTCGAGCATTACCAATAACAGATACAGCAGTAATTCTGCGTGCAGAACCCGGAATCAGAGGGTTTCTTGACCAACGGATCAATACTAAATCATGCTGTTGAACAGCTTTTACACGAGCCATTCGAATCACCTCTTTTCTATAAAGCTCTCTATAATAAATGAAAAGAAGATGTATAATGTGCTAGGTCAAGAGCTATAATCGATTTAACAATAGCTGATTATATGATACGATTCAAAGGGCATGTAATCAGAGTGCCTCAATGATTCGTAGAGAGCAGGTTATATGTAATGTTAGAAAATAGACAACAGCGCTTCCGCTTTAGCGAAGCACCCATTTGGGATTTGCAGCGGACTTACTTCGAAGAACTAGGCATGAAGGCTTGGAATAATGATCAGGTTCCGCAATATATAACGAGCAATCCTATGATTGCTACTGCGTACGCCGAAATGATTTTCGGATTTCTACAAGACCGTGCAGGAAATGGTGATATTTCTGAAACCGTTACAATCTTGGAGCTTGGAGCAGGAGCGGGACGACTGGCATTTCATGTATTACAAAAGCTGTGTGAGCTAAGAGATTACGCAGATATACCACTACCACCTTTTCGATATGTCATGACTGATCTGCCATTTAAAAATGTTGAAGGCTGGCATAATCATCCCGCTCTGCTATCGTTTATCCAGCAGGGATTATTGGACTTTGCAAGATTTGATGCCGTGCATGATACGGAGCTGAATTTGGTTGTATCGGGTACTTCCATACGGAAAGGTGATCTGAAGCAGCCACTGCTGATCGTCGCTAATTATTTTTTTGACAGTATCCCGCAAGAACTACTGTATGTGGGGGAAGGTCAGATTTTTGAATGCGATGTATTGACCGAGCTACCAGGAAATTTCGATCAACTGAAGCCTTCTGATGCCTTGAAAGCTATGGTCTTGAATTACGAGTATCGCCGTGCACCTGAATACGAAGCAGCGACATATCCCTATCGTGATGTGATTGCAATGTATCAGCAGGAACTAGAGGATTCACATATCTTGTTTCCGGTGGTTGGACTTACATGTCTAGAAAGACTGAATCAGTTGTCTGAGGCGGGTTTTGTACTGATTACTGCGGACAAAGGGGATCATAGGTTAGATAATTGGAAGTTTGCAGAGCCACCAGAGTTAATTCTTCATGGGAGCTTCTCTTTAACCGCAAATTATCATGCGATTCAATATGTGCTGGAGCGAAGAGGCGCGCAATCTCTCTTTACCACACATCATTATAAAAATATAAATGTCGGCTGCATATGCATGCTGGATAACCCCAATAGCTATGCCAACACGCGGCTGGCGTATCGGCGGTGTATTGAACGTTTTGGACCGGACGATTTCTTTAGTATGAAAGAATGGGTTGACCAGCATGTTGATACTTTGGGCATACAGCAGATTTTGGCCTTTTGGCGGTTGGGTGGTTATGATGCTGAGTTCTTTATTCAAAGCGCGAAACGCATTTCAAGCTTATTGCTAGATATAAGTGATGAAGAACTGGCTGATATCCAAAATGGCATACATATGATGTGGTCATCGTATTATGTGTTGGAGCAGCGGTATGATTTAGCATTAGATGCAGGACTATTGCTATTCGAAATGGAAATGTATGAGGATGCGAAACGATTCCTAGAGATATCCATACATGCGGATGAAGATGAGCCAGTACCGACGGTATTGTACTGTTTAGCGATCTGCTGCTACGAGCTTGAGTTGGAAGAGGAAGCGATGGAATACACACGCGAGGCGCTGGTTATCGAACCGGATCATGAAGAGGCATTAGCACTACTGAATGCTTTGAGTGAAGCGGAGTAGCAAGAATAAGTGAAAAGCAAAATCCATAAGCAAGTAGTACCTTCTCAGAGGACTGCTTGCTTTTTCTATTATAAGTAAAGAATTAGATGTGTTTCACTGATTAATTAATATATATTACATAAAAAGACTTGCAGATATATGTTTATAATGCAAAAATTAACTTAATTTGGATTCATTGATGATTTTAAAAAGCCATAGATTAGAGCTAGATACAAACTATAATGTGTGAGGAGATGTGTAAAATGGAAATAGAGACATCAAGATTAATTATCCGTGATTTTCGTAAGGAAGATTGGATCGATGTACATACATATGCATCAGATCCTAAAGTGACTGAATTTATGATTTGGGGACCTAATTCTGAGGATGAAACAAAAACATATATAGAAGAGCAAATAACGAAACAGCAATCGGTTAACCGCGTGGATTTTGAATTTGGAGTCATTTTAAAAGAGACAAGCCAGTTCATTGGTGGATGTGGCATCTACATCAAAGAGCGTAATGCAGAAATAGGTTACTGTTTTAGCCCCGAATACTGGGGTCATGGGTATGCAACAGAAGCTTCCGAAGCCATGTTAGAGTTTGGCTTTAAACAGTTTCATGTGCATAGAGTATTTGCCACATGTCGTCCTGGAAATCATGCATCAGCAAATGTGATGAAGAGAATCGGAATGAAGCAAGAAGGCCATTTAAGGGAACATATGTGGCATAAAGGGAGATACCATGACTCTTATTTATTTTCAATACTTGAGCATGAATATTCTCAGGGTAACCTACGATGAATGTTAAATAGGGTGTCATTGAATAAGCTATCAACAGGAGGCACTATGATTATTGGATTAGTAAGACATTTCAAAGTTACATATAAACCTATTTCTACATGGATGAACTCTGAGGAATTTAACCAGTGGATCGAAGAATATAATAAATCTGGAGTTAGTCCCCCAGAGTCTACAGGTCATGGGGTAGAGTGGAACATGTGCCTTAGTAGTGATTTATCAAGAGCTACGGTTACGGCCGAAATGCTTCATAAAGGTCAGATTATTAAGACGGATCAGTTAAGAGAGATCGCTATGCGTTCGGTCACTTCTACACAAATCAAACTTCATTACTATATGTGGTTATTTATTATTCGTATCGCTTGGTTAGTATCACATAAGTCGCAGGACGAAACCAAAGCTGAAACCATTTTAAGGGCAAAACAAGTGGTTGATCAAATAGAAGAGAATGATAAAGGATCTAATATATTGGTTGTAAGCCATGGTGCTTTTATGAGGGTATTATACCAAGAACTAATCCGCAGAGGGTACAAGGGAAGAGGCTTTGCTAAGCCTAAGAATGGAAAGTTATACACATTTGAAAAAAAGTAATGCATAGATCGAATGATTAGGAGAAACGAATTCATGAAAATTTCCTATCAGAAAGACGATTATATTATTGAAGATGATTCTTTGTCATAAACTTTTCAGGATCATAATTCAAAACAACAATAGACTGACCTTTTTCAGATTCATAAAATAACAAAGCTATAGTTTTAGCATCATGCTCTAAGAACAGGTACATTTCTTTTATTTTCTTAGTGTAAAATGTGTGTTTAATTTGAACTGGAGCTTCAAACGGTATATGAAGAACCAACCCATGTTGAGGGTTTAATGTGAATCCTTCATAGGTTATGGGGGAGGATTGAAGAATCTCTATAATGGAGCTCTTTAAATCTGAGGTTAAGGAAATGTGTGCGATGAATTTTTTCTTGCTTAACATCAAAAACCGAAACCTGAGGAAATGTACTACTAGCTGAAATTATTTTGGACGTAGACAGAAGAATTCCAAATATGGTTATGAACAATACTTTTCTATTCTTTTTAAATTTCATATTTTCACCTCTTGGGGATTATTCCCTAGATACATTAATTTTATTAAAATGGGTGGCATGATTCTAAAATAGCAAACCCAAAAATACTTAAGAATGGTTGTTACGAAAGGATGTAATTGATAAGAATGCCCTATAACATCGAAGATAAATTTGTCATTGCAGTTGCTTCAAGTGCACTGTTCGATCTTAGGTTGTCAGGCGCTGTTTTTACCGAGCAAGGCGAGATGAATATAGAAAATATCAGCATAAACATGAGAATGATGTGTTGGGTAAAGGTGTAGCATTTCCGCTTATTAAAAGACTGCTTAGTATCAATGGTGACTCGCCCGAAGATCAGCCGGTAGAAGTCGTCCTTTTGTCTCGTAATGACGCAGATACGGGACTGCGTGTATTTAAATCCATAGAAAAATATCAACTTCCGATAACTCGCGCCGTGTTTACTGCGGGTGGGAACCCTTTTCAATATATGGAGGCATTTAACGCCTCTATTTTCTTATCAGGCAACCCTCACGATGTTAAAGAAGCGGTAAAGCGAGGCTTTCCAGCAGGCTGCATATACCCATCCGATTACATTGATGATGATCAAGACCATGAGCTTAGAATTGCTTTTGATTTCGATGGGATCATAGCAGATGATTCAGCTGAAACGGTATTTCAACAAGAAGGAGCATTAGCCTCGTTTCATGATCATGAGAAATCTAAAGCATCTGAACCGTTGCCAGCAGGACCTTTGCTTCGATTTTTCACAGAGATATCTAAGCTTCAAAAGAGGATTTTAGACAAAGTGGCTACTGAGCCTGATTATAAACCGCGCATTCGAGTTGCCATTGTGACTGCTAGAAATGCACCAGCACATGAAAGGGTGATTACCACGTTAAGGAAGCTGGATATTAGGGTCGATGAAGCCTTTTTCTTAGGAGGAATAGACAAGGGAAGAGTGCTGAAAATCTTTAATCCTCATATCTTTTTTGATGATCAAGTCGGGCATATTGAAGGTGTGGCGCGGATTGTTCCTTCTGTTCATGTACCGTTTGGAATTACAAATTCCATAGAGTAGCGTATTGATTATTAAAGATAATGATTCCATCTTACTGGTACCTGGTGGCTTATATAAAATTCTCGCGGATGAACCAGATGATAAGATAAGTCGGATTAGACACTCTTGCTCGAAATGAAATGAGGTGTTTACATGAGTGAACATAGCATTTATAAAAGTGAAGAAGGAAAAAATGTTATTTTAAATGCTTATGAAACATACTTGAAAACATTTGATTGTGAATTTCAGAGGGTGTATGTACATACGCGCTTTGGTCTTACGCATACATTAGTTACAGGGCCGCCGGATGGAAAACCAGTTTTCATACTTCAGGGAGGGAATTGTATTAATCCAATGACTCTTTCATGGTTCTCTTCTTTAATAAGGGATTATCGAATCTATGCCCCCGATACCATCGGACATCCAGGTTTTAGTGACGAAACAAGGGTTTCTGCGAAAGATAACAGTTTTGCGCTGTGGATTTCCGATCTCATGGAACATTTTAAAGTTGAAAAAAGTGCCTTTATAGGACCTTCATATGGTGGGGGAATTGTACTAAGATTAGCTACTTGGATGCCTGAGAAAATTTCCTGTGCTGTATTGGTTGCACCTGCTGGATTACGGCTAGGATCAAAAATAAAAATGATACATAAGATTCTGCTGCCTATGATTGGATTTAAAATAAATTCATCACCAAAAAAACTACAAAAAATAGCAGATGTGATGTCTTTTAAAAGCATGAAGGAAGAAGATAAAAACATCATTGGAATCATATTTAAAAAGGTTAAATTAGAACAAGACATGCCTAAATTGACAGAGAAGAAAGAATTATTAAATTATAGTGCTCCTACATTGGTGCTGGTCGGTGAACATGATATTTTCTTCCCAGCAAAAGGTGTAATTGAAACAGCAGAAGCAATCATTACGAATGGAGTTACAAAAATGTATGAAATGGGTCATTTTCCATCAAAAGAATATTTGAGAGTAATGAGTGAAGATATTAAAGAGTTTCTTAACAGTAACTACGATCAGGAGAATAATATAGAATTGTTATTTTTTGAAAATTAAGCAGAATACAGTTATCTTTAATGAGGAGGCATTATATGGGTTATTCAATATTTGAGGATACAATGGCTGATATGCAGTGGACGGACATCCAAACGCATATTGATAATGAGGCTATCGTGCTGCTTCCTACTGGAGTTATTGAGCAACAAGGGCCACATATTAGCACAGGGTCCGACATATATTTCAGTCACATCATTTGTAAAAAGATAAAAAAGGAGCTGGAGCAGAACCAGATTCATTCGATTATCGCTCCACCGTTTTATTGGGGCGTTAACCATATTACGGGGGCTTTTCCAGGTTCATTTACCTCCCGCCGAGAAACGGTCAAGCATGTATTATTTGATATATTTGATTGTCTGCATCGCTGGGGATTCAAGCATGTGTTTATCGTGGATATCCATGGCGATCCAATGAATGGAATGGCTTTATACGAGGCTATCCATGAAGGAAGAAATCAATTGGGACTGGATGTTCGGTCAGTAATCTCAGAGTGGGTTGCAGGCGATCTAAGTATATCAAGAGATGATGAACATTTTCTGATTTTTGATGTTGCGTTAGAAGACTCATTTCCAGATGGGCCATCGCCTATTTTTTTAGATATTCATGCTGGAAAACATACGACTGCGAATATGTATAAATATTTCCCTTCATTAGTAGATACAGACAAGGCAAAGACCCTTATACCAACCAATCTTACGTATGAAGATCTTAAGAAATGGCAGGAAGGAGGAGATGTAACGAGAGAGATTACACCACAAGGCTATTTCGGAGAACCAGCAGCGTATGAACAAGTGGATGATGAAATGGATTTTGTGGAGGGGTATGCTAAGTTTGCCACATTAGGATTGATCAAATATCTATCGCAGATCAGATAAAACTAACATATCAGAAAATGTTTGATTGGGAGGAATATACTTGAAAAATGATCAAATACAAGAGTGTAATCTGCCGACTGGCTTAGCCAAGCCAGCGATCAGAGCGCTTAACAATGCTGGTTTATGTAAAATGGAACAAATCGCAATGCTCAGTGAGGCTGAGCTTAGGCAGCTTCATGGCATAGGACCAAATGCTATCAAACAGATCCGTACTGCTCTTGAAGAGAAAGGGTTGAAATTCTCTGAGGGAAAAACAAAAATATGAATATTTAACTTATGAAAGAAACAGAAATTATGTATTTGGAGAGTGGTGTCTGTGAAGAAGTTGATAATATCCGCTATCACTGTTATCGCAATATTGTTTGGAATCTATACTATCGTAATCATGTACCCTAAGGAGATCAACTTAAATACACAGGGGATGAAGTACCAATTAGGAAATAACACAATTGAAAAGGTAGTCAATATTAAAATAAATGGAAAGATATATAGTAGTATTAATGGAAATAAAACCTTTAAAGGAACGATAGATGTAGAGGGAGAGAACCTGCCTGTACCCAGTGATCAAAGACAATTAATCATCAATCTTAGCGATAAGCTTCAGGGAGGAGTGATTAGCTATGCTGGTTATGATCAAGGTAAACCCTTTACTTACGCCTACGGAGGAATCTTTTTTAATAAAAATTTCAGTAAAGCAACTCTTTATGTATACAACAAGAATGATGCAAGTGGAGGTTGGAATGTTGATGATGGTTTAATGATTTCATTACCTGCATCCACCCGAAGTGAAGCGTTGGATATTTCAAATGAATTGATGAGGAATTCTCTAAACGGATATATTTTAAAATGATGAAGCAAGACAGAAGAACAAAAGAGTAGGAGATTCAGCAATGGAAGATTCTCTATGTGAAAGTATTATCATTAAAACATTAACATCTTTAAAGATAAGATTGAATAATAATGAAAAACAACAAATTGAGATGCAGCTAGCAGAGGGTTATTTAACTCAAGGAGTTTTTAAATTTTATCCTGGGGCTAGCGAAACTGAAATTGATGAGTTTTGTAAATATATCGGTTATGAGTTACCTAAGGACTATATTGAATTTCTTCAATTCTGTAATGGTTGCCAATTATTCAATCATCCAGAGTACGGAGGAGAATCATATTTATACAGTTTGGAAGAAATACAGCTATACGCACATGAGGAACCGTTAGATGGCTATATAAAAATAGGAAATGTTTATCAAGATCATATTGTATTCGATCTTAAGCGTTATCATCTTGGCGATATGAACTATGTATTGGTAAAAGGACATATTGATCGGTTCGATGAATGCAGAGAACTTAATATGAGCTTTGAAATATGGTTCGATCGCTTTATCGTATCCCAAGGTTCAAAGTATTGGACATGGCCAACGATTACAGCTACTAATTATAACTATTAGTAAATGAATAAAGTTTCTTAATAATCTGTAGAATTAAAATTCAAGAACTTTCATAGAAAAAATACGTAAAAGGTTTGAAAAGGTGATTTGTACTAGAAATGAGGATTGGGCTCTGTGATATAATATGGTAAAATCTTCAACTTAATAACGCAGAGACTATCCCACTTGTAGCGTCATCTTTCAGAGAGAGTATCTCTCAATAACCGTTGTTTCAGGAGTTCATAGATTATAAGAAATCCCAAGAGGAGGAAACAGAAATGAAGAAGAAGGTTGTTACGACTTTATGCGGTACCATGATACTTTTGGTGGGCATGGGCACAGGTGCTTTCGCGAGCTCGAATCTCCAAGAAATTAAAGCGTTTTTAAACGGAGATTTAAAAATCAGAGTGAACGGGGAAATTACCCCTCTCAAAGATGGCAATGGCAAAGCGGTGCTTCCTATTACTTATAAAGGAACTACGTATCTTCCGGTACGATCTGTTTCTGAGCTGCTGGATGTTCCGGTAAATTATGATGGGACACCCAAAGAGGTGATTATTGGCGAACAAAAGGCAGGAATTTCCGTGAAGCAGGAGGATTTTAACACTAGTCTGCATACCAAGGACCCTGCACTGACCAAATACGGCGGCAAGAATTATAAGGAAGTTCTGTACAGCGCACCAAATTCTAATATTAAATATACCGCGCTCAGCCCTAACGGTAAATATCAGAAGCTTGTTCTGCAATTCGCTGCAGTCGGCAAAGAAGTGGAGTCTCTTGAAATTAGGGATAATGACAAGAATGTGCTTCTTAAAAAAGTAGAGAAGATTTCGCCTAATAATGATCTCCGGACGATTGAGGTAGATATTTCTGGAGTAAAGAACATCGCAATAAATGTGACACAAGCTGTTGACGGCGGATTCATTATTCCCTTAGATACTTCAATTTACAAGTAAGATTAAGCAAATAAGCCCGCAATGCCCTTATGGGCGTGGTGGGCTTATTTTCAAGGAAAGGTGAAATTTGATGAGAGCACATGCCAGTAGCATCCTAGGTTTGTTAAAATCAGATTCGAATTTCATATCGAAATTTGTGCCTTACGGGGAGAAATAGATTTATTATTTACTATTCATTTCAATGGTTTCTTCTTTTCCATTCCAATTTATCTTTAATTTAACCGTATCATCTTCACTTTCATAATTTTTAGCAGGTGTATCAAATGTGATTTGGTATGGAGGGGTTAATTTCTTATCATTTCCTCCTGAAGCTGTTATTATGTTTCCTGAAAATTTATAAGTAAAGTTACTTATTGTCTTTTCTTTACCAATATATCTAATTATATAGTTTAAGTTCTTAGTATCAGAAGCATAAGTCATTTGACAGCTCCAGTTCACACTTTGTCCCTTCCAATTATGATTACTGCAGCCACTGAAAACGAATAGAAATAGTGTACTAAATACAATTATAATCAACTTATTTTTATTCATAATATCCTCCTAATCTAATATACAAAGACCCTGCTAGCACATATGCCAGGAGGGTCTTTGCCATATCATCACTTTGCGGGTTATTATAATTATATACAGGGTGGAATAAGTTGTAAATAATGTACCTTATCGTTATGGCGGTAAATAGAATCATCTATCGAATGAAATCCAATGAATTGAGGATGAGAAGATGAATGTGGATATTAAAAAACAACTTGAAGCAATGAATAAACGATTGATTGTATTGAATCATACAAATCATAAAACAAGAAATCGATTTACTCTTTTAGCTATAATCATGATAATCATTTTTCTAACATATTTTGCAGTCGGAATAATTGGTATGAACTTTAGTAAATTACCAGAGTTTTTCTGAATCAGAAGCAGGGAAATAAATAATTGATGAGCAAACGAAAAGAAAGGAAGGGCGATAATGAAAAGAACTTTAGTTATAAGTGACATACATGGCTGTTATGACGAATTTGTGGATTTACTAGATGATATGAAGTATCAAGCCAATGTAGATCAATTAATAATACTTGGGGACCTTGTAGACAAAGGACCTAAGAGTAAAGACGTTATCGAATTGGTTATTACATTATTTGAAGAAGGAAACGTTATCATTCTTCGTGGAAATCATGATCAAAGATTTATTGATGTTATGAGTCAAGAGGGACATAGCGAAGAGCGGAAGTTTTACGAGCATGGTGGCATACAAGCTTTGAATAGCTATCTTGAATTAACTTCTAGCTCCACGGAGGAAGAAAAATTGCGGCTTGCTAGAGAGATTATTAACAAAGAATATAAACATCACCTTACCTTTTTAGAAAGTCTTACATATTATTATGAAGATCAGAACCATATTTATGTGCACGCTGGACTAAATCCACTTTATGAGAATTGGAAGGAACAACCGCTAAGAGATTTTATGTATATTAAGGATCCTTTTATATATGAAAAAACGAAGGTTGATAAAAAAGTTATATTTGGTCATACAAAAACGAAGGATATTCATGGGACACCTGATATCTGGTTTGCGGATGATAAGATTGGAATTGATGGCGGATGCTCAAATGGAATGCAGCTAAATGGTTTGGAAATTAGCGATGATTTGAATTATAAACAATTTAAGGTTGATTCTAGGCAAAGCAAAGGATGATTTTATGAGCTTATATAGATTTATTGGATCTGAACAACCTTTACCAGAGGTTGGAATTGTTAAAATGAAAGTGAAAGATATCAAAACACTAAAAAACGTTCCACTGGGTCCTTGGGATGAAATGGACGATGACGTAGAGATATGGTATGGAGAGGAAGAAGAAGCCATAAATATTACATTATGTGCTTCTCCTCCTGATGGATTAGAAGAATATATAAACATGAAGTTCGTGTATTGGCTTGAATGTAGAATTCCAAAGGATATACAGCAAGTTTACCAATATATAGAAGAACAAGTGCCTGACGGAATCCTGATTGAGCTATGGTCTATATGCTTTGGAGAGGGAGTTCAGGAGATTACGAATATGCTATTTAAAAAGAATGAACTAACAGTTCGAGATCTGGAATTTCTGGATTATGAGAACTGTTGTATACGAATTGAATAAACGAATAAATTTGCAATACGAAGGGTGATTACCATCAAGCTACTGTTCATATGTAGTAGGAACAAATGGAGAAGCTTAACGGCTGAGAAAATATTTGAACAATACAACATTTATGATGTTAGATCGGCAGGAACTGAGGAAAATGCAAGGATTAAAGTAACCGCAGGACATATCGGTTGGTCAGATATCATTTTTGTAATGGAGAAAAAGCATACGCGTAGAATCAAAGAAAAGTTTGCGCAGGAAGTTAGTGGAAAGCGTCTGATATGTCTAGATATTCGGACTGATTTTCCTTCCTGGGAGGTAAACTTATGATCGTTATGGTTAATGGTGCGTTTGGTTCAGGCAAAACAACAACTGCGAACATGCTTCACTCTAGGATAGAGAATAGTATGATATTCGATCCTGAAGCGATAGGCTATATGCTTAGGCATATCATTACGGATGAAATTAAACTAGAAGATGAGCGCACAGATGATTTTCAGGATTTAGAGCTGTGGAGGATATTAGTCGTGAATACGGCAAGTGAGCTGAAGAAGAAATATAATAAGCATTTCATTGTACCGATGACACTATATAAACCACATAGTTTTGATTACATATATAATGGATTACAAAATATTGATCGAGATCTCCGTCACTTCTCTCTAATTACATCTGAAGCAACGATTGCAGAACGCTTACTCTCGCGAGGAGATCAAGAAAATAAATGGATTTTGGAGCAAAATAAAAAGTGTGCAGAAGCTTTACATAATGAGAAATTCGCAGAGCATATCAACACGGACCAACTTAGTACGGAAGAAATTGTTGATCTAATTTTGTTGAGAATTGGAGAATTTGCTTAAGGTGGTGGGTATATATGACCCGGGAAATATTTAATGACGTTATTCGTTCTGAGGAAGAGTTGAGGGCATTGTTTAGTGCTCCAAGCGAGCTCGTTAACAATAAATTGATCCAATACCTAGATAAGCATTGCCGTGATTTTATATCAAAAGCGCCCCTTATATTTATTGCCACCAGCGACTCATCAGGGCATTGTGATGTCTCCCCGCGTGGAGATGAGGCTGGGTTTGTCCTTGTTCTTGACGATAAGCATTTAGTAATCCCAGAACGCCCGGGAAACCGACGTTTTGATTCACTTCGAAACATTGTAGAGAATCCGCAGATCGGATTGATATTTATTATTCCAGGATTGGAAGAGACATTAAGAATTAATGGTCACGCATGCATCATTAAGGATAAAGAGATCATGACAATGATGGACACGCAAGGTAAAACGCCCGTGATCGGAATAGCCGTGGAAGTCGAAGAATGCTTTATTCATTGTGCGAAGGCATTTAAGAGATCACATCTATGGAATGAACAGTATTGGCCTTTAAAAGAATCATTGCCTCGGGCTGCCTTAATTATTAGTGAGCATGCTAACAAGTTAGGGAAAAGTGAAGAAGAAGTTGCATCTTCACTACAAGAAAGCTATGAGAAACGATTATATTAAGCAATATATTGCGCAGGAAGGTCTAGATCCATATTTCATTGTTCATGAGCTGTTTAAGTCACACCCGGGTAGATATGCGATTGGTCAATTATCGAATAACATGCCTGCGGTACAATTCTGGAGAAATATTTATGATTCTGGGAACATTGATTTTTATGAAAAAGAAGAATTAGATGAAGGACTCACATTGATTTATCAATTTTTTAAAGTTTAAGTGAATAGGAGGCAGCAGTCATAATGCTTAAATTAGGTTCCTTTATATTAGAACTGTTTCGCCTAAGTATTCTGTTTGTGCTGACCGTTTTGATTCTAGGAGGACTAGAAAAGTCTTTATATGAATTCATATTTGGACATCCCATAAATCATTGGAGCATGGCAGTGGGGAATATCATCGTATCCATCGTGTTATATCGAAATTATTATCAGTTCAGTGGCTGGTATAAATCAGATAAGAATAAGAAGCTGAGTCGGGGCATAACAAAAAGTTTAATGACCATAGCATATGTATTAGTACTCGTTCCTATGTGGAGTTGAATAACCGCATAGCGTATACAGAGGGAAAGACAGATTTCGTGAATCGTATTTTAAACAGAGCTTCGTTATCTTGCGGTTCTATTCGATGATCCTTACATGGAGGTTCTGCCACTGATATACTAATGGTAAGCGAATCACACACATAAGGAGATTATAGCTTGCATACCATGCTAACGAAGTTTTTTGAATATGGAGAAGAAGAAATTGAATATTTAAAAAGTGTCGATAGAACGCTGGGAGCAGCGATGGAGCGGATGGGTAGAGTGGAGCGTGTCATCATCCCTGATCTATTCGCTGCTCTTATGCATGCAATTGTGGGACAACTCATTTCTGCGAAAGCGACTCGTACGATTTGGGAACGAATGCAGAACCGATTCGGGGAAATCACTCCTCAGCATATAGCCAAGCAGTCCGCTGATGATATTCAAGCATGCGGGATGACGATGAGGAAAGCGGTGTGCATTCAGCATATTGCTGGGGCTATCACACAAGGTGCTTTTAATCTAGAAGAGTTACTTGAATTATCTGATGCCGATGTGATAAGAAGGCTAATAACATTAAACGGCATTGGTAAATGGACGGCTGAAATGATGCTAATTAATTCCATGGAGCGGCGTGACATTGTGAGTTGGGGCGATATTGCTATCCGGCGTGGAATGATGAAATTATATGGACTTCCTTCACTCACGAAGGAGCAGTTTGACGCGTATCGTCTCAGGTACTCACCTTGTGGTTCCGTTGCATCGATCTACTTGTGGGAAATTTCATTTGAATAAGAGGTAAAAAGCATGGAGAAAACGATTAGAGAACAGTTAATTGAAATAAGCGATCCAGCGTATCAGAAGCATGCGGCATCCCTAATTCCGAATATTAATAATGTCATGGGTGTGCGCTTACCCGAGCTGCGTAAGGTAGCCAAGGTCATTGCAAAAGGCGATTTCCGTACCTATCTTGAACAGGCAGATGGGGAATATTTTGAGGAAGTCATGCTCCAAGGTATGGTCCTTGGTTATGTCAAAACAGATATCGAGGAAATCCTCCGATATGTGGCGGATTTTGTGCCTAAAATTAATAATTGGTCGGTATGCGATAGCTTTTGTACTGGGCTAAAGTTTACCAAGACGAATATGGAGCGGGTATGGGACTTCATACAGCCGTATCTCTTGTCTCCAAACGAATATGATATCCGATTTGGTGTCGTCATGCTCCTTGATTTCTATGTTGAAGAGGAATACATTAGCCGAGTACTCGAGCTGCTGGACAAGATCAGTCATGAAGGATACTATGTCAAAATGGCGGTGGCATGGGCATTATCCATCTGCTTTGTGAAATTACCTGAGCCTACAGGTGCTTATTTTCTGAAAAACTCTTTAGACATATTCACCTACAATAAAGCGTTGCAGAAAATAACCGAGTCATTCCGCGTAGACGCCGAAACGAAGCAATGGATTCGCAGCTTGAAGCGTAAATAAATCAGGTTTATTATCCTTTAGATCTCAAATTTTTAGGGTTCAAATCCCTTTTGACTTATATATATTTGTTCCTCGTTAAAAACCTTCAACAAACGCTCATAGACAAGGCGGTAGGCGGAAGGACGATACCATTCTTCTAGTCCCTTCTCCTTATATAGAGCATCAATACCCAGCCTCTTCGTCCGTTTCCCTCCACTACCATCACCCATAAAGTAATCATCGATACACACACGGCTTACCACATCATGTAACTTTTCCGCGAATTCTTCACTACTCGGTAATACAGGTGCAATGGTTGCCTGTGTGGGGATACCCGCGTCTTTCAACAGCTGAAGCGTTTGTAGTCGGGCAGGGATCGGAGGGGCACTTGGTGTAAAATGTTTGCGGATGTCCTCGCGGTCGGTTTCTACGGTCATACTTACTCGTACTTTATCTCCAAGGCGTAACAGCAAATCAATATCTCTTCGTACAAAAGGGCTACGGGTCTGCACGAATAAGAAATCAGGTGGATATTCTACCATGACTTCAAGCAAAGAGCGCGTGACCATTTCCTTCTGTTCAATAGGTTGATATGGATCGGTGCTCGATGACATAAAGATAGTAACAGGCCCCTTGGCTTTGGCTTTCCGTAACTCTTTTTGAAAGATAACCGCAGCCTCCTGCTTAATATCAACCCAGGTTCCCCATTCCGCATTCCGAAATGTGTTAACTGGCATTTGGCGTACATAACAATAGGAGCAGCCGTATGAACAACCGGTGTAGGGATTTAGGGAGTGGGTGTATCCAGACAGATATCCAGTACCTTTATTCAGGAGTGTCTTTGGATTCGTGTACAAGTATTCCGGTCGCATATTCGTTCACCTCTATTTCGCATCATGAAAAATAATCCCTAAACTATACCTCGTTCCCGACGTAATTATGCTTATGCCATGGCGGAGTGTGTTCTTATAGTAACCACGTGTTCCAAGTACAGGACGATAATGGGTTGGGAAAATGAGTCCTTCCCCTTGTTCAAGGTTGATGACATGACCTTGACTCTGGCTCGCGGACGCTGTTCCACAAGTAGAAATTCTCCCCCGTTGTAATCTTCACCTTGTTGACTAAGAGCAAATACCACCTGAAACGGAAAGAATACCTTTCCATATATATCCTGATGTAGACAGTTATAACCACCCGCTTCATATTTCAATATTAACGGCGTTGAGCGGGTTTGTTTTTCTTCGTGGCAGGCATGAAGAAACTCTGTTAATGTGGCTGGATATTCCGCCTCACGTCTCAATTGTTCAAGCCAGCGATTAGCTGTTTTTGCTAGCTCAGGATATAGCCCTTCGCGTAGTTCTTGCAACAAAGATGGGAGAGGAGCATCATAATACTTATATTCTCCAATCCCGAAACGGTATCTGGCCATGTTGATTGTACTACGGAACTGCTCCTGTGAGTCGTATGTTCCAATGATTTCCCTGCAATCTATTGTTGATAAAAGTGGGGGGAGTTTGGCGTATCCGATTCTATCAAGTGATTGTTGAAGAGTACTCCAATCCAATTTACCCATGCTCTCAGCAAGCTGACTTGGCATATTACGAACCTCCTTTACGAACTCCGTCCTGCTCTAATTGAAGTAATCTTGTCTTCATGTCCATCCCACCACGATAGCCAGTTAACGCGCCACTCTTCCCAATTACTCGGTGACAAGGGACGGTAATGAGCACAGGATTTGCTCCAATGGCCGCACCAACTGCACGAACAGCGGCAGGTCTTTGAATATGCTCGGCAATATCTGAATACGACTTTGTTTCACCGTAAGGAATTTCGCAGAGTGCATTCCATACAACTTGTTGAAAAGCGGTACCAGGGAAGTCGAAGGGCACGGTAAAGTTCCTCCGTGTTCCCTGTAAATAATCAGTCAGCTCGACGGCATAAGGCTTCAGCCTCTCATCATCCTGAATGAGTACATGATTAGGGAAGCGGGCAGTTGACCATGCTACCAATTCTTCAAAGGGTTGATTCTGTGAACCAACATAACTAAGTCCGTTAGATGTCGCTGCGATATACATGTTCCAATCCTCATATGTGAATAATGTCCAATAGATCGCTGGATTCGCTTGATTTGTCATAAATTTAATAACTCTCCTTTGTCATCGTTTGATTGATTTTAGTGCTCGATTTGACGATAGCTTGAAGGTGTTTGACCCGTTCTTTTTTTGAATAAGGTAATAAAGTATGACGTGTTGGTCAGGCCAACATGTTTGCCAATCTCAGCAATAGATTCTTTCGTAGTCAGGAGCAATTCTTTAGCTCGATCCATTCTAATGTGCTGAATATATTCAAGCAGAGTGACTCCTTGAATTCTTTTGAAAGTCCGATGCAGGTGAAAGGGACTTCCATGAGATATATCTGCGAGTAGAGGCAACGTTAACTTTTTCATATAGTTGATATGTATATAATCGGTTACCATGGTAATCCACTCGTCATCCGGTAGGCGCTGGCCGGTTGGCTTACATCGTTTGCATGGACGGTATGAAGCAGACAGTGCTTGCTCAGCATGTTGAAATATAAGAATGTTTTCAATTTTAGGTGGCCTGGATTTACAGGACGGTCTGCAAAAAATACCCGTCGTTTGTACCGCGTAGAAAAATTGACCATCATAGGCGGCATCATTACGGATAACGGCTTGCCACTGTATCTCCGTTATGGTTCTGCTCATTTTCGTACACCTCCACGAGAACAGTATAACCTTAGAAAGGGTCATTTGTACGTATTCTTGAATGTAAAAGCAAGATAACGAAATTGCCAAAAAAATGTTAATTAACCCATTGACAGATAAAAGGGTCCGTGATAAGTTTATATCACATTTAATCAATCGGAATTATAAGTATTAATCAATTTCATACGTCGACCATACAAATGGAGATCCTGAAAGCATTACATCGGGAGTCTCCTTGTTTATTTTAAGAAGAAAAAGGGGGATATGAAGATGGGACATTCAACGATTTATCCGACAGGAGCAACAGTGTATAACGTGGACAAGGCATGGAGTGGGTACACTGTATTTGAAGCGGGTAACGATGGTGTATTATTGATCGATATGAACGGTAAAGAGGTGCATTTGTGGAAAGGTTTGATCGGTTTTCCCGCTAAGATATTACCTGGTGGATACGTGCTTGGAAGCACAGGTAGAAGAGATCCTAAATTCGGTATTCAAGATAATGTGGATTTAGTGCAGGTGGATTTTGAAGGCAACATTGTATGGAAATATAACAGTTATGAGTACATAGAAGACCCTGGCTATGAAGCACTATGGTATGCCCGCCAGCATCATGATTATCAGCGCGAAGGCAATCCAGTCGGCTATTATGCACCAGGTCTTGAACCTAAGGCAGACAGTGGCAACACGTTAATCCTTGCACATAAGAACCTGCGTAACCCTCAAATCTCAGATAAAATACTACTCGATGATACGATTATTGAAGTCGATTGGGAAGGGAACATCCTTTGGGAGTGGGCGCCTAATGATCATTTCAATGAGCTTGGATTCGATGAAGCGGCTAAGAATGTATTATTCCGTGATCCGAATACAAGGTCCTTCGGGAATCTAGGTGGAGGAGTCGGAGACTGGCTGCATATCAATTCGGCTTCCTATGTAGGACCTAATAAATTTTACGATGCTGGTGATGAACGATTCCATCCGGACAATATCATCTGGGATGCTCGGGAAGCGAATATTATCGCGATTACCGATAAAAGAACCGGAGCCATCGTCTGGAGACTCGGTCCTGACTACTCTTTACCAGAAGTAAAGCATATTGGCTGGATCATCGGTCAGCATCATGCGCATATCATACCGAAAGGGTTACCTGGAGAAGGAAATGTATTAGTGTTTGATAACGGTGGTTGGGGAGGCTATGGACTTCCGAATCCATCCTCTCCATTTGGACAAAAGAACGCTCTTCGCGATCACTCCAGAATTCTGGAGATTAATCCGGTAACGCTAGCTATCGAGTGGCAATATACCTCAGCAGAAGCGGGATTCTCCGTACCAACGGATTCTTACAAATTTTATAGTCCCTACATTAGTTCGGCACAGCGGCTACCTAACGGCAACACGTTAATTACGGAAGGCTCTAATGGGAGATTGTTTGAGGTAACAGCTCAGCATGAACTGGTCTGGGAGTATATTTCACCTTATACGGACAAAAGAAATACGAATATGGTTTATCGTTCATACCGAGTGCCATATGAATGGGTACCGCAACTTGAGAAGCCGATAGAAAAGGCCATCGCGGCTATCGATGTATCGGAGTTCAGAGTTCCCGGCGCAGCGCCTAAAGGATCGGATTCTATAGTAAATGTAGTAACAACACTGCCATTCACAGAAGCAGCAGCTTGTGTAATAACTACGGATGAGAACAATAGCCTTAAATCTGAATAATTAATTTCATATCTTGTCGACCATACCATTGGAGACTTCCTGAATGTAATTCATTTCGGAAGTTTCTTTGTTTATTTGAAGAGGAAGGAGGGAGCGTTCATGATCAATCGGACTGCGGCCGTAAGAACGACAAGGAGACCAGGTAAGCTCGCAAAACTGGGACTTGGATTGATTCTGCCAGGTAGTGTAGTCCTTCTGTGGCAGATACTTGGACAAAATGGAGTTATATCTGAATTGCTTTTTCCTACGCCACTTACGATAGCTGAATCTTTTATAACGCTGAGCGTTTCAGGTGACTTGTGGACTAATCTTAGAATTAGTGTTGTAAGGGCACTTTCTGGATTCTTGCTCGGTGGAGGATTGGGGTTATTGTTCGGAATTCTAGTTGGTTTATTTCGTAGATCAGAGAAAATGCTGGATCCCTCTCTACAAATGATCCGGATGATTCCGAGTCTAGCAGTTATACCACTGTTCATTTTATGGTTTGGTATCGGGGAGGAGTCCAAAGTATTACTTATTGCCAAAGGGGCTTTCTTCCCTCTCTATATCAATACGTTTGTGGGCATTCGTAGTGTGGACAATAAGCTCTTCGAAGTCGCTCGTGTACTAGAATTCAGCCGGATGAAGCAGATTGTAAAGTTGGTTCTTCCAGCGGCAGTTCCGAACATTATTCTCGGTGTCCGTTTGTCACTTGGATTATCTTGGCTAGGTCTAGTCGTCGCTGAACTGATCGCATCTACCTCAGGTATCGGGTACATGATGTCAGATGCGCGTCAGTTTGCAGATACCCCTGTCGTATTCGTAGGTATTATTGTGTTCGCAATAGCTGGACTGGTTAGTGATTCAATCGTTCGCCTAATTGAACGACGCCTATTGAGATGGAAAGACAGCTATCAGGGCTAGAAGGAGGAAAACTCATGAGCGATGGAATAGAGGCCATTATTAATACGAATACAGCAGTAAGGGAAGTAAGGAATAACATTGAGACAGCTCCTGTAGTTACCCCAACGGTCAAGAAAGCTTCGGTGCATACAGCGTGGAAATCGCTTCTATCTGATCTGGGTTTGGGCGCCGTTATTCCTGTAGTGACGATTGTTATTTGGCAGTTGGCAGGAAATAGCGGGCTGATTTCAGCAGAGTTTCTGCCAACGCCGCTAACGATATTGAATGCTTTAGTGGATCTCACCGTTAGCGGGGAGATCCTGCATCACTTGAGTGTCAGTATGGGTAGAGCCGGGATTGGCTTTCTCATTGGAGGCATACTGGGCTTGTTATTCGGACTATTAACAGGATTATTTCGTAGTGCGGAATATCTGGTAGACCCGAGCGTGCAGGTACTTCGTATCGTTCCCCATCTGGCGATTGCCCCATTAATCATCCTCTGGTTTGGCTTCGGTGAAGTATCCAAAATCGTTATCATTATTAGCGGATCTTTCTTTCCGCTCTATATTAATACCTTTATGGGTATTCGAAATGTTGAAAATAAATTATTTGAAGTGGCACGTGTGCTTGGATTCAGTCCTTATCAGAGATTACGTAAGCTGATTCTTCCAGCAGCGCTACCTAGTATTTTATTAGGATTAAGATTATCGCTAGCAGTGGCGTGGATTGGGCTTGTTGTCGCAGAGATGATTGGCTCTCAGTCTGGGATTGGATTTCTAATTAATGAAGCAAAGCAGAATACCAATACGCCTGTTATTTTTGTAGGTATTATTATATTCGCTATTGTCGGTAAGCTTATTGATTCTCTCTTCCGTATCATTGAGCGCAAATTCTTGTTCTGGCGAGATAGTTATCAGGGTTAGGCTAATAAATCTTAGGGGGTCAATGCACATGAGTGAAGTAGCACAAGTTGGGTCGCTCAACTTGACGACCGATGTTCTGGTTATTGGTGGTGGCCCAGCAGGCACATGGGCTGCTCTTACCGCAGCAGCGAAGGGTGTGAACGTTGTGCTTGCTGATAAAGGCTACTGCGGTTCTAGTGGAGCAACCGCTCCCTCTGGAACAGGCGTCTGGTATGTAAAGCCTGACGAGAAGCTACGAGAGGAAGCTAAAGCAAGCCGATTCTTGATGGGGGGACAGTTGGCTGAACATCGCTGGATGGACCGTGTCCTTGACCGTACCTATGAGAATATGAATAAGCTCGGAGTATTCGGATATCCGTTCCCTGTAGATGAGCAGGGTAACCCGCATCGCAGAGGTCTTCAAGGACCAGAATATATGAAATTGATGCGTAGGTTGATAAAGAAAGCCGGTGTCAGAATTTTGGATCATAGTCCGGCACTCGAATTACTTGCCGATGAGCATGGTGTAGCAGGTGCGGCGGGTGTACATAAACAGAGCGGTAAGACTTGGACCGTACAAGCGGGTTCCGTAGTCATCGCCACTGGCGGATGTGCTTTTCTGAGTAAGGCGCTTGGCTGTAATGTCTTAACGGGAGATGGTTATCTGTTCGCAGCCGAAGCAGGTGCAAGTCTGTCAGGTATGGAGTTTTCGAATGCTTATGCAATCTGTCCAACATTCTCTTCTGTTACCAAAACAGCGTTTTACAGTTACGCCAGTTTCTATCACGAAGATGGAAGTATTGTAGAAGGAGCAAGTTCGAAGAAGGGCCGTTCCGTCCTTGCACGTCATTTGCTCGAAGGACGACAAATGTTTGCTAAATTGGATGGCGCAGCTGAAGATTTAAGGCCCCTGCTCCGGGTAGCGCAAACGAATTTCTTCCTTCCATTTGATCGCTTAGGTATTGATCCATTCACCCAAGCATTTCCGGTAACTCTTCGTTTCGAAGGAACCGTTCGTGGAACCGGTGGTATTCATATTACAAATGAGAGCTGTGGAACAGCAGTTCCTGGCCTATATGCGGCAGGAGATGCGGCAACACGCGAGCTAATCTGTGGTGGTTTCACGGGTGGAGGCAGTCACAATGCTGCTTGGGCAATGTCATCAGGTTCTTTTGCTGGAGAAGGGGCTGCTGCGTACACACAAAGTCTCGGCCAATATGCGGCACGTCGTTCACCAGTAGGTTGTTCTTCTTCAACGCTAATTCGTCAGGAAATGAGGCCTGGTGCAGCAGCTAAAACTGAAGAATATATATCGGCAGTACAGGATGAAGTGAAGCCTTATCAGCTTAATTTGTTTCGGACTGAGCAAGGACTGACCTCGTCACTTAACCGTCTAGATGGTCTCTGGAAGGAGCAGCGGAACCGGGAAATTCAGCGCAGCCCAGAAGGAGTCAAAGCACGTGAGGCTGAGGCAATGACCGCAACAGCTCGTTGGATGTACCATTCTGCTCTTGCTCGTACAGAAACTAGGGGCATGCATAAACGTGAGGACTATCAAGTAACAGACAACAGTCAGCATCATCGTTTGATCAGTGGGGGTCTGGACAAGATATGGGTGAAGACAGAAGCCGTGAATAAGGAGCGTGTTCTGCTGTGATTGAATTCATCAGCGCTACGAAGTGCATCGAATGCAATCAATGTGTAACCGTGTGTCCAACGAATGTGTTCGAACGGGTGGATGATGGTATTCCTGTTATTGCAAGGCAAAGTGATTGCCAGACTTGCTTCATGTGTGAGCTTTATTGTCCTGTAGACGCAATTTATGTTGCACCGAGTCCAGATGGGTTAACGGGTGTGACTGAGGAAGAACTCACGAATCAAGGGCTGCTTGGCGGGTACCGAGAAAAGGTAGGATGGGGCAAGGGGAGAACATCGGTAGCGAGTCATGATTTTCATTATAAACTATCGGCTAGATCTATTTTTTAATCTATCAAACGTATAAAGAAATAGATATTAAGGGGAGATATAACTATGAAAAAGCTTTTCGGAAATCATAAACGAGGACGTAATAATAGGGCTCGAACGGTACTTTTTGTAAGTGTGATGATGCTTGTTATATTGGTTCTTCAGGCTTGCGGAAATAATGATGGAGCAGCGAAGTCAGGTGCGAAGAATACGGCAGAAGCTGCTGGTAACATTCCAGCGGTATTGAATTTTGGTTTTGTCGGTTCTAATAAACTAAATGTACCAGCAGGGGCAGAGGGTTGGGGATTTTACAAAGGCATCATTCAAGAGGAACTTAAAAAACATGGAATTACAGAAGTGAAGCTTACCAGTTTTCCGAATGGACCAGATCAGACAGAATCCCTCATTAGTGGACGACTGGATGTGGGTACGCTTGGTGATACCCCGGCTATCATTTCGTATGCTTCCGGAGCAAAAACACATCTGATTTCACAAACTTCAGCTAAAACAGTATCTTATTTAATTGGTAAAAAGAATGGTCCCAAAACAGTCAAGGATCTGCAAGGTAAAACCATTGCGATTCAAAAAGGCTCTCTCATGCATCGTTATGTCGTTGGGTTACTCCAAGAAGAGGGTGTAACTGACTATAAGCTTGTTCATATGTTAATTCCCGATGCTACTGCGGCTTTGGCACGTGGAGATATCGATGCAACGACGAATCTAGGAGTACCTGCTCTAAAGCTTATTGATCAAGGTTACACGCATTTAGATGATGCTTCTCAGCATCCTGATCTTCTGGGTTCTGGTGTAACGATTGTATCAGATGCCTACCTAGAGAAATTCCCTGATTTTGCAAAAGTATGGAATGAAGCTCGGGGGAAAGCATTAGCTGACCTGAAGCAGCATGAAGATGAGTACTATACATTTATGTCTAAAATTGGAGATACAACCCCTGAGCTGGCTAGAAAAGTGAGTCCAATCAGTGATATTAAAGAGTCAGCATTTAGTGATGATGGGCTAAAGCTGCTGGAAGGTACAAAGGATTTTTTAGTGAAAGAAAAGCTGGCAAAGAAAGATTTTAAAATTAGTGATTGGCAACTGAAATAGAAACTAGGTACAGGGGGAAGCAAAATGTCGCAGCAGAACAAGAAACTGACAGTAGATGTGCTCGTGCTTGGTGGTGGACCAGCTGGAGCATGGGCGGCATGGAGCGCAGCCTCAAAAGGAGCAAAGGTAGTACTGGCCGATAAGGGTTATGTCGGAACGAGCGGTGCGACAGCTCCGGGGGGGACAACACTCCTTGTTATTCCTCCCATTGCTGAGCTAAGGGAGCAGGCGGTTCAGTCTAGGCTTAAAGCAGGCGGATATTTATCGGAGAATGCTTGGATTCATCGAGTGCTGGATCAAGTGGAAGTAAATTTAGAGCAGGTAGAACATTGGGGATATCCTTTTCCCAAGGATGAGGATGGGCAATCACTGCGAACACATCTCCACGGACCGCAATACATGCAAATCATGAGGAAAGTCGTACTTAAAGCAGGTGTTAAGATATGGGATCAATCCCCAGCACTTGAGCTACTGCATGATGAACATGGTGTTGGAGGTGCGCGCGGCATAAACCGCTTAACAGGAGAGAAGTGGGAGGTCAAAGCCAATGCAGTCGTAATGGCTACTGGTGGCTGTGCTTTTCTCAGTAAAGGTTTGGGTTGTAATGTACTGACGGGTGAAGGACTGCTAATGTCTGCTGAGGTCGGTGCTGATATGTCAGGTATGGAATTTAGCCGTCAGTATGCACCTAGCTTTGCCGAAGGAAGCGTAACGCGCGGACGTATGCTAGCATGGGCTACTTTGTACGATGCCGAAGGTCAGCCGCTACTTAAAGGTGACCGCACCTTTGGTGGTATTCCTGAGCTTATGCTAAAAGGACCCGTCTACGCATCCATGGATCTGGCAGATACAGAGGAGAAGCGGGAATTTCTGCGCAGAGCTCATCCGATTTTCTTTATGCCATTGGAGCGATCAGGGATTGATCCATTTAAGGAGAAATTTCCACTCACGCTTCGGTATGAAGGAACGATGCGAGGCACAGGCGGACTACGCCTAATAGATCATGATTGTTCAACAACTGTTGCTGGCTTATACGCAGCTGGAGATGCAGCTTCGCGGGAAAAAGTGACCGGAGCAATCTCCGGCGGCGGAGCTTACAATGCCTCATGGGCCATGTGCAGCGGAAGCTGGGCAGGTGAAGGTGCTGCGCAGTACGCACAATCTCAGCCGAAGCAGGCGGATGGCCGAAACTTGGTTGCTGCGGGTCATCATGGGATGCCCGCGGGTTCTGCTTCTAGTGCACCGCTAGAGGTGAAGCCGCTGGTGAGTGCAATCCAACGTGAGATACTACCGCTGCACATTAATTATTTCCGCAGCGAACCGATCATTTCTGCAAGTTTAGATCGACTTAATGCACTAAAAGCTTATATAGATAGGCAGGCTCCGGCAACAGTGCAAGGTATTGTGCAGTCACGCGAGGCAGCAGCCATGCTAACTGTGGGTAGATGGATGTATACAGCGGCGCTCGCTCGCAAGGAAAGTCGAGGACTACAGAAGATGGTGGAATATCCAGAGCTGGACCCTCGTCAAACGTATCGGTTAATCGTATCCGGTGTTGATCATATAGGCATTAGTACCGAAAGTGTTCCCCACGCCCATGAACTGGATGTTCGGAAGGAGGGGCGGGCCGTATGATTGAACTGGTTAGTTCGGATCGATGCATTGGTTGTAATGTGTGCGTGAGGGTATGTCCAACCAATGTTTTTGATATGAAGGATAAGATCGCCGTAATCGCGCGTAAGGAAGACTGCCAGACTTGTTTCATGTGCGAGGCCTACTGTCCCGTAGATGCATTGTATGTTGCACCGCAGGCAGACTGGTCGGTCGAGGTTGATGAGGCGGAGCTGATCGCCTCTGGAATACTTGGCAGCTGGAGAGAAGAAATCGGATGGGGACAGCGTTCAGGTGATACGATGGCAGAGCGTGATACGACACCATTCTTTGAAGTATTTACGGAGCAATACCGAGGTAAATAAGAGGAAGACTTTCAAACCAATTTTCAAACCGGTTTGAAAGTTTTTTTGTTATAATACATGAAAATACATAATTTTACATTATATTTCGCTTGAGCTAAAGAGAGGAAGCGTTGAACAATGTTAATTAAGTTAAAGGAGCATGATTTAGATGCAGATCAGTTGGGGTGGTTATGCATCGCGCCAATCATAGATGCGATAAGAGGAAAGAATATGAAGATCAAATTAGATCAGTATTCCCGACTAAATCAAGGCAGAAGGCACTGCTAATGTTTTATGTCTTTCATAATCGAACGAATTCTATAGCTGAATTTTATTGGTTTGCCTCTTATTTTATTTGTGAGATGAAGGTATGGAATGAGATGAAAAGTGGGATGGGATTTTTCGGTGATATTGAAATGCTGCACATTTATGAAGAGTTAGAGAACCTTATCGTATTTAAAAATAAATTGCCCAATGGCCATTGGTTAGCAGCAAGTCCAGCGGATGTGGCGACAGATCAAAGTCTTATGAACTGCATGAATACATACAAACGCAGAGCTCCGTTTACGATTGAACAAATCAACAGGTTTATACAGAATAATCAAGACATGTTCTTTAAAATTGAATAGAAAATGGTGAGCTAAATTAAAGTGAAATTTGCACATTATATCGTACTCGTTATTTTTATATTATCAGTTATCATGATTCAAGTGACTCCTATGTATATTGGACTTTTACTAGCTTTGCTAATAGGAGTATATTCGGGTTTTGCCCCTCGTCAAAGTAGAGTGGTATGGTTAACGATTAGTATATTCATAGTAGGGTATTGGATAGCCACCTTCCTTAAGACAGATATTTTTATATCCTTGTTTGAGGTGAATCATGAAGCTATCGTTGTATTGTCGAGATTCAGTTTGCTAGGTTTCATCATCCTTTCGTTTTATTTCTTCGGGTGTCTTCACCGCAGACAAGTTACTTTGCAGTTGGAAACTTTCGGAATACCATCTACACCCCCTTGATATGGAAAGGAATTAAAGATCCGATATGGAGGTTCCTGCTCATTGTAGCAGTCGTAGTTGCCATATCCTTCAGTTTCGTTATTAATTTCGGACGTGAAGATTTGTATACGCTACTGATCTATGGGCTTATATTTGCCTTAGTAAATTCTATCTTAGAAGAAATTCTTTGGCGGGGTCTGATATTACCTCGATTCGTTGATTATGCTGGTGAGAAATTGGGGTTAATCGCTTCAAGTATAGGATTTGGATGCTATCATTATTCAATCGGGTTTCCATGGATCGTGTGTGCTTTGTTCTCTTTCTTCGGCATGCTCATGGGCGGTGTAGCGATTAGATCGAAAGGATTACTGCCCGTAATCTTGATGCATTTTGTTATGAACATAGCGTTTGCTTTGAGTGGGATGATTTTTAGTTGAGATACAACAAGATCAGGAATTGAACTGAAGTAGAATGAATAGGATGTATTTAAAAAACGGTCTCGAGCACCTCCCTAATTGATAGTGTCAGGGAATAGCTTGGGACCGTTTATATAAAAAAGCGCTATCCGTGTAAAACGGATAGCGCCTTTTATAAGTTTCACGTAAATTTATTGAGTGGGATTTTCTTCCTCGTCCTCGTCATACCATGGATTCAGATGAACCATAACATCTCCAACGAGATGCATTCGTTCTTTAATCGTTGATTTCACTTCGCGGCTGACATCATGACCTTGTTGAACCGTTAGGAGATTTGGCACGCTTACCTTCACATCGACGATAATGGCATTACCGAGCTCCCTTGCTCGTATGGTGTCCACGCGCTTTACATTGGGAACAGATAAAATGATGGAGTTTAATTGTTCCAGTTGTTCTGGCGTAATATTCTTGTCCATAAGAATATCAATGGATTCACGTCCCATCTTGAGACCAAGCCGGATGACGAGATATGAAACAATAATTCCAGCAACGCCGTCGCCATATTCTGTATAAGGAATGTCGAAATGCTCCCCTATAAGAGTAATACCGATACCAATTGAAGCGGCTAACGATGCATATACATCAGCAATATGGTCATAGGCAGTAGCAATTAAGCTACGGCTGTTTTCCGCTTTACCGACACGTATGCAATATATGTACAGCACTTGTTTCCAAATAAGCGATATAATCGCAGCGAAGAGGGCAATCAAGCTAGCCTCGGCAGCAGGTGCAAAAAATGATTCGATTGCTTTGTATACCATTAAGAGTGCAGCAGCAATCAGAATAATAGCGACAATTCCAGAAGCGATCGCTTCTGCTTTACCATGTCCATATGGATGATCCTCATCCGCAGGTTTCTTAGAGACTATGGTGGATGTGAGAGCCGCTATTGTTGCGACGACGTCCCCCGCATTATGAATACCATCGGCAACTAGAACGTTACTACTAAACATAATACCGACACCGATTTTTAAAACGGTTAGCAACACATTACTAATCAAGCTGATCCATACTGCAAAAAGTGATTTGTTAGCCACGTTGTCTCTCCTCAATTGAGTCTTCTTGCTTCCTAAATGCTAAAACGATCAGTTTAAGACCCTCTTTGCAGTTTCTCCTTATTTCCTAAAGTTAAAAGTACAACTTGAGAAAGGATAATGTATTCAGGCATTCTTCGCATGTAGACAGTAATAGACCACCTGCAAGTGATCTGAGGTGGCCATTCGTATATAAGATCATATTATAATTTACTTGATTTGTCCATTCCGAGCCGGGTTTACTTCGAATTGCTAAAAACTATAATCTCGTTTTAAAGGGTATTTTAATGGGCTTCTTCATCAATGGATACAGCCATCTTACACCGGCAGGAGTTAAAGTATCTGCGACAAGATGTGATAAATAGCCTACTGTGGCAACCAGCATGATACCTTCAATATTGAGCTGATCTTCTAAACCTGATCCAATCATAGACCATATTCCGACTGCCCAAATAGTATGAGTCATTCCTCGATGCTTCATCCAAGGAGCGACAGCAATGAATGAACCGAAGCCAATAAGCCATGTCATGGAATACTTCCATCCGGCAAAGGCAAGTCCAGCTCCAATGAGACTTACAAGTGCGTTACGGATGATGCCTTCCTTGGTGACGAGTCCGAGTAGAAATATAGATAGTGCTGCTGTTGAGAACTTGAAATCGATGGTATGGGACGTTACAAAAGAATAGATAAGAACTACAATCATAAGTAAACCTGACCAATACATAAGCTCTCTAAGCCATTTAGATACTTGACCAATTTTTGAATTTAGTAAGCTTTTGCCATCCAAATCGGCTGCTAAAGCCGAGAATGCTGAAATAGCAATGTATAGGCTTGCATTCTTTAAACTGAATGGATAGTGGGCAGCCGCAGCTGCTCCAAGCGCTACACCAATCATAAGATGTGTGGAACCTTTCATGAAATCCCCCTCTGACTGACTGTGATGAGTAAATCTAATTACAAATATGTAGAAAAAGCATTAAATACAAACGTATGTTTGCTTGAATATTATACACGTTTATGGGAGCAGGAAACAACCAAAACATGCCATTAATATTTATACCGCAGGTGTCTTGGATTTTGCGCTTTGTATAATGGTCTCAATCTTCCGTTCAATTGTTATTATTTTTTGCTTACCTGATTCCATTTGGCGCAGCTTACTAGTCACTTGACTAAGTGCATTATACGCAGCTGCTGCATCGTTGATCTTGATGGACTGGGTTACGTTCTTCCATAAAGGACTGAGACCTTTATTCAATGTTGAAACATTACTTTTCTCGGCCTTGATATGAATCTTCAGCGTATGAATGGAAGATAATTCGCTACGGATGCTCTTTTGTAATTGAGTTGTTTTGCTTCGGGTAGTTGAAAGGGCATTTTGCTTGGATCTTATATCCTCTCTTGCAAGCTGTACGGTAATTTTGGCAGCTTCAAGCTGGGTAGAGAGCAGGGAAGTAAGCTGTTTGTTTTTTAATTTTCGTGCAACGCTCAACTGGTTGCCCAGAGAGGTATACATGACAAACAGTGGTTTGTAGCGTTCCTGTGTTTGCTTAACTGCCGATGCAAGCTTGAGGAGCTGAGCAGCGTTGATCTGCTGAACCTGTTTGCGAACGGTGGTTAATGACTCCTCATTGCGATAATGCAATGTATTGAAACTTTGATCAGTCTGTTCAATCTGGGTCTGCAATTGAAGCAACTCATTATATAGTGAGTTAAACCGAGCTGCTCTTGAAGGATCTGAGGCTGTTGCCTTTGTGAGCGCAAATTTTTGAGCTTCTGATAGCTGTAATGTAGCAGCTTCCACGATAGTCGCTCCTTGGGTGGACATCAAAAGTGCAGCAAGTGTTACGACTACGACTGCTGCATTTAATCGAACGCTTTTCTTCATTTAAATTCCTCCTCATATGATATTCAAGGTTCGAATGTCTCCAGTAAACCAACATAAAAAAGCACCCGAAGATCAGGCCTACATAGCCTGTCTTACGGGTGCTTCTTCGTAAGGAATCGAACATTCATTTGTTAAGAATATATATAATATTCCTTAATATGTCAATATCAATAAATAACTTCGATATTATGTTTAGCGAGCTGCTCAAGCCATTCAGGTTCCGGTTTCTGATCGGTAATGAGATAGTCAACTCGATCCAAATCGAGGAGTTTAACGAAGGCTGTTTTATTAAACTTGCTGTGATCAGCTAGTAAAATAACCTTCTCAGCCTGACGCAGCATATATTTCTTTAGCTCACATTCCGGTTCATTCGAATCGGTAATGCCCTTATCCATCGATAGTCCTTTGCAGCCGATGACAACCGTATCTACATTATATTTTTGCACCGTATCTTGGGCAATTGGCCCTACCAATGACATCGAGCATGCACGAAGGGAGCCCCCCGTGGAA
The DNA here is from genome assembly GCF_000576305.1 of Paenibacillus pini JCM 16418. Classification (GTDB taxonomy): domain Bacteria; phylum Bacillota; class Bacilli; order Paenibacillales; family Paenibacillaceae; genus Paenibacillus_AQ; species Paenibacillus_AQ pini. The sequence goes on from NZ_BAVZ01000001.1 coordinate 582,402, forward strand.
ATCACTTGTATATTGGAGCTAGCAAAGTCATGAAGAATGTGAATCGAATTGGTAATGACCGTTAAATTACGCTTGGTACCAAGTATTTTCATGAATTCAAGTGCGGTTGAACTGGGATCAACCATAAGCGTATCCCCGTCTTGTATCAGCTCCATAGCTTTCATTGCAATACTTCGCTTTAGTTCGGGATGTATTGCATTCCGTGTTGAAAAGGGAAGATCCTCATTGGTATGTCGGTTCAGCATGGCCCCGCCGTAAGATCGTGTAACCACGCCTTCTTTCTCAAGCTTCTCTAAATCTCTGCGTATGGTTTCTTCCGTAACTTCAAAACATTTACTTAAATCCGAGACAAGTACACGTTTGTTCAGATGAAGCATGTCTATAATTTTCTGGCGCCGCTGGGCTGCTAACATGGTTATCACCTTTCTGTGAAAACAAGTTCAATCGTCTTTATCATATATGAAAATTCATATAAAATACATAAAACAAATAAAAACAACACAAAAAATCTTTGATATGTTGACTGCAAAAGAATACCGCAGTACGATGTGAGTGTAAAACAGATAAATCATATTACAGATATCTAAAGGAGAGGCTTACTGTGACCACTACAATGATGAACTTGAATCGCGTTGAACCGATGCTCGACGTACCTTTTATCCGGGAAATGGCTGAAATTACTTTTCATATGTGGAATCTTGGATGGGATGAGCGCAACGGGGGCAACATTAGTTACATTTTAGATGAGGCAGAGGTCGCTACTTATTTCAATATTAACCACGTGCTGCGAGTGCTTCCTTTAACCTTCCCAGTACGAGAATTAGCAGGGAAATATTTTATCGTAACGGGCTCTGGGAAATATTTTAAGAATGTCATTTCTGATCCCGAGACAAATTTAGGTATTGTGCGTGTGGACAGCGACGGCGAGAGCATCGAAGTTCTTTGGGGTTTTAAAAATAGAACCATACCAACAAGCGAGCTTGCTTCACATTTCATGAGTCATATTGAACGTCTTAAGGTTGATCCCAAACACCGCGTAGTCATGCATACGCATGCGACAAATGTAATTGCAATGACGTTTATTCATGAACTTGATGAGAAGAAGTTCACCAAGACCCTATGGGAAATGTGTACGGAGTGTATCGTTGTATTCCCTGATGGTGTTAGTGTGATTCCTTGGATGGTACCGGGTAGCAGTGAGATCGGAAGGGCGACGGCTAACAAAATGAAGGATCACCGTGTCGTGGTCTGGCCACAGCATGGTATCTTTGGTACGGGAACATCGATGGATGAAGCATTTGGACTCATTGAAACGGTGGAAAAGGCAGCACAGGTCTACATGCTAGTTGCCCATCATGATATGAAACAGAAGATTACCGATCAACAGCTTGCTGATCTTGCTAAAGCTTTTGGTGTAACACCTGTAGAAGGAATTTTATACACTTAAAATATAGTGCAATTGGCGGTATTGTTTATGAGAAGATTCAACATTTGCCACAATGGGTACAAATATATGGCATGCAGATGTTAGTTGGTAGTTTTATGATCGTTTTAGCCCTTAGTTTGGGGCGGCGTATATTACGTTAGTCATAATGAATTGATAGAACATATACAACTCTCTGTCCGCGCGTGGGCAGGGAGTTTTTTTAATGACTTTATTCATGTTATTATCATGCCAAAGGCTGAAGTGAAATCGCATACCTACTGAAGGAGGCAAACGTATGTTAAATCTTAATCAGCAAATGTACATCAACGGACAGTGGAAAGATACCGCAGAGCTTCATGATGTGATAAACCCAGCAACGGGTGAAATTATAGGTACGATTCCTATGGGGGGAGCTGCGGAGGCACGGGGAAGCCGTGGATGCGGCGCATGGTGCCCTCAAGGCATGGTCAGCTAAAACGGCGCTTGAGCGTGGGAAGCTCCTAATGAATTGGCATCGTCTGATCGAAGATCATACGGATGAGCTCGCTTTAATTATGACGACAGAGCAGGGCAAGCCTCTTAAAGAAGCAGCAGGCGAAATTGCGTATGCGAATAGTTTTATCGAATGGTATGCGGAGGAAGGTAAACGGATTTATGGTGAAAGCATTCCAGCCTCTGCTCCTAACAAAAGAATATGGGTACTTAAGCAGCCCGTTGGTGTAATTGCAGCGATTACACCTTGGAATTTCCCGGCATCCATGATTACACGTAAAGTGGCTCCGGCACTTGCCGCGGGCTGTACTGTTGTGTTCAAGCCATCGGAGGAAACGCCTTATACGGCTTTGAAACTAATGGAGCTGGCTGAGCAGGCAGGTATTCCCGCAGGCGTACTTAATGCCGTAACGGGAGATGCTGCGAAAATCGCAGATGCTTGGCAGCTAGATGAACGAGTACGGAAGATTTCCTTCACCGGTTCGACTGCCGTTGGCAAGCAATTGATGAAGGGTGCAGCAGACACGATGAAGAAAATATCTCTTGAGCTGGGTGGGCATGCACCGTTTATTGTAACAGCTCATGCGGATATGGATCAGGCCGTCGAAGGTCTGATTGCTTCGAAGTTTCGGAACGCTGGTCAGACCTGTGTGTGCACCAACCGGGTGTATGTTGATGAATCACTAGCAGAAGAGTTTGCTGCAAAAGTGGCAGCACGCACGGCCGAGCTTAAAGTTGGCGACGGAAGGGACGAAGGTGTTGAAATCGGCCCTCTGATCAATGCGAAGGCTGTATCGAAGGTGCTCGGTCAAATTGAAGATGCCAAAGCGAAAGGTGCAACGGTTCTGACAGGGGGCCGAGCCCTTACAGAAAAAGAAGGATTTTTCATAGAACCAACCATCATTACGCAGGCATCCGATGATATGGATTGCATGAATGACGAGACTTTCGGCCCACTAGCCCCAATTACGACATTCCGCACCATTGATGAAGTAATTAAGCGGGCGAATCATAGCCCGTATGGTCTTGCAGCCTATGTATTTACGCAGGACATTCGAGAAGCGGTCCATATCGCAGAATCATTAGAATATGGTATTGTGGGCTTGAATGATCCCTTACCATCCACAGCTCAGGCTCCTTTTGGCGGGTTCAAGCAGAGTGGACTTGGACGTGAAGGTGGTCACTTCGGAATTGAAGAATATTTGGAGGTGAAGTATATCTCGCTCGGAATCTAATAGAAAAACTGATATCCAAATATAAAAAGGATGAGCCTTAGATAAGGGCTCATCCTTTTTTGTAATCCTACGTATCGGATTATTATTTCTTCGTATCTGTTTCCGTTGTTTTATCGGTTGTTTTATCTTTAGCATCTGCTGCAGCTTTTTCTTCCAACGAGTTGGTGATTTTAGCTTTAGCTTTAATATCAGCAAGCCATGTTGGGGCAGCTGTGTTGATAGCTTGTGTAATCAGTTTTTCTTTAATTTCAGCTTTTTTACCTTCGAAGGTAGCTTCGACTGCCTTTTTGTGATCCGTAACCTTAATGATGTGGAATCCATTTTCTGATTGAACGACATCACTTAATTTTCCTGGCTCAAGAGCAAAGGCAGCCTTTTCAAACGGTGCATTCATTACACCTTTGCCGAAATAACCAAGGTCTCCACCGTTCGCTTTAGAACCCGGATCCGTTGATTTCTCTTTCGCAACGGTAGCGAAGTCAGCTCCACCTTTTAGCTCTTTAAGGATGGCTTCAGCTTCAGCTTTGGTAGCTACAAGGATATGTGAAGCTTTTACTTGTTCTGGTGTGTTCAAAGATTCTTTGTTTTCATCAAAATACTTCTTAACTTCATCATCCGTTACTTTTACGGTTGGCTCAACCAGTTTGCGGATTTTTACTTGCATATCCATTTGTTTCTTCAAATCATCTTCAGTCATGTTGGACTGTGTTAGAGCTTGTTGATACTCTGTTTCGGAATTGAAGCCTTTTTTTATGGTTTCAATTTCTTTTGCTATATCAGCGTCAGTTACAGTGATTTTCTTCTCAGTAGCTGCTTGGTTAACAAGTTCTTCTGTGATCAAAGTATCGAGTGTTTGTGCACCACCCGCATCTACGAGGGCATCATAAAGTTTGTCCTTCGTAATCTTCACATCATTAACAGTAGCTACAGTTTCATTCTTAGAACTACCAGCAAATGGCGGTTTAATCAAAACAATAACTAAAACAACGGCTAAGACCAGGGAGACAATCATCCAAATTTTGCTGCTTCCAGATGGAGATCCTGGTGATGCAGGTGTAGGTACTGGATTCATTGGATTGGCTGCACGATCCTTGTCCAAATTTACTGCGGCAGGCTCGTTTCTCTCTTCAGTGACCAGTGGGGTCGACTCAGGTGTGATATCTTGCTGTACTACGTTGTCACCTGTAGTTTCATTTTCATTCGGTGCTTCACCGTTATTGAATGGTTCTCTTTCTCTGTCAGTCATTAAATCTTAGTCCTCCTTTAATTAGGCATAACACTTATGCGTTTTACTTTAACAGATTCCGCATAAATAATCCTTAAGAAGACATAAATTTGTTTCATCTTTTTTTAATGCTCCTTTAATAAAAGCTATATTTACTTATGTCTATTTGCTTTTTTCTATAGAAACTGCATGGGCAATACAAGGAATGCTTTCTTTTTGTTGAAAGGAGAGGGGAGACAATAAGGCTCCTGTTGCCACAACTAGAATGCGATTTAGCTCTCCACGACGCATACGGTTCAGAAGATGTCCGTATGTAACGACAGCAGAACAGCCGCAGCCACTTGCTCCTGACTGAACATTCTGCTGATCGTAATTGTATATAAGCATGCCACAATCCGAATAGGTTGTCTGCTGCATAGGGATGTTGTGTTTATGAAACAAGTCGCAGGCTATGAGATATCCGACCTTGGAAAGATCACCTGTGACGATTAAATCATAATAACCAGGACTAATTTGTAAATCTCTAAAATGGGCTTCGATTGTATCGACGGCTGCAGGTGCCATGGCAGCTCCCATATTGAAGGGGTCTTTAATCCCCATGTCAATAACACGCCCAATGGTCGCTGATGTGACATATGGACCTTCTCCATCCGGTGCAAGAATAGCTGCGCCTGCCCCTGTGACCGTATATTGGGCAGTAGGTGGCTTTTGTGAACCATATTCGGTTGGGTAACGGAACTGCTTCTCTACACTTGCGTTATGACTGCATGTACCTGACAGCACATAATTCGCTCCACCGCCATTCACGATGAAGGCGGAGAGGGCTAAACTCTCCATGGATGTAGAGCAGGCTCCAAACATGCCTAAAAAAGGAATGGTTAGCGTACGGGCTGTAAAGCTGCTGCTTATAATCTGATTCATCAGATCCCCACCTAAATAGAACTGAATCTGACCTTCTGTTAATCCTGCATGCTGTATTGCCATCTTTGCGGCTTCTTCCATATATGCCTTCTCGGCTTTCTCCCAACTATCCTGACCCAAATATAAATCACCATGGATGATATCGAAGTCTTCTGCGAGAGGGCCTTGGCCTTCAAAGGGTCCCACCACGGTAGCTGTAGAGATAATGGAGGGTTTATTCTCGAATAACCAGCTTTGATGTCCTTTTAGCATATCGGATCAACCTCCAACCAGATTGGGATCAAAAATAATATAGGCAATACCGACAAGAAAAGCGGCTAGGGTGCCGAATACAATAACGGGTCCCGCCACCTTGAATATACTTCCACCAATGCCAAGCACAACGCCGTCGCGGCGATGTTCAATGGCTGCCGATGCCATAGCATTAGCAAATCCCGTTACAGGGACGCTCGTTCCTGCACCGGACCACTGGGCAATTTTATCGTACACGCCGATGCTTGTTAAAATTGTGGAGATAATAATTAGAACGGCTACTGTCGGATTTCCAGCCTTCTTTTCATCAAATCCTCCCCAGTGTATAAATATCTGCTGAATGGCCTCTCCAATCAAGCAAATCAATCCGCCGACGAAAAAAGCTTTCAGCGAATTGATAAAAGCAGGTCTCTTCGGTTCGCGTTTTTTGGCGAGCTCCTGATATTCTTGCTGAACCGGTGTAAGCTTTTTCTTTTTGCTACTGGCCATGTCGAATACCTCCTAACGGATTAATAATGGTTTAACTTCAGCTATAATCTGCTCTAGCTGAATGGAACATTGCTCGTACATACTCTTGACCTCTTTCTGGTTTGTTGAGAGACTGAACATTTCTAAATCAGCTTGACATTTCTTCATTTCAGCCATTAGAGCAGCTTTCTGCTGCGGTTCAGGTACTTTAATCTGATCATCAAACAGATCGACAAATAATTGTCCATAACTATCTACTTGTCCAATAAAAACATTATCAACAGATACGCCGATTTTCTCGAGCTCCGTATTAATCCATAATCGGTTAAATCCACGAGTAGCGAGTGGCTCATCCATAATTTTGCCGTCGAGAATAACCGTTTGGGGTTCGGAATCGGGTGCAACCTTAATCCCAAGATCAGAAGGGGTGAGTGGCAAATATTCTTTTTTAAGCAAAACATTGATCTCGCCATTAGGCTCCATGATGGCAAATTCCACTTCCGCCAATTTAAAAGCACTTTTCGCGCGAAGCTGCTGCAGAAGCTCTTCATTGGTAAGTTTTTCTTTTTTTAAATTATCCTCAAGTACTTTACCGTCCTTGATCAGGATCGTACTGGTGCTGTCGATAAAATCCCGGGCCTTTTTACTTTTGAGCTGTAAGAATTCGATTCCAAGAGATACAATGGCCCAAACGGCTAATGAAACCATTCCTAAATACCAATTACTTTCTAAGTCGAGTGAAACGGTAGCGGCTAGATCACCAATCGTAATACCAGTGATATATGCGAAAAAGGAAAGCTGAGAAATCTGTCTTTTGCCTAAAAGTCGAGTTAAAGCGAACAGAAATACGACTGCGACTAACGTCCGTACGATTACTTGGGTCCACTCCGGCATGCTCCGGTAACCTCCATTTCTGTCATGGATTAAACAATCAATTATCAAATTATTTGCAAGGGACATCATTTTTATGAATGTTTTATCAAGTGAAAGGTTAAATTATGTTTCGTAATGATATAGGTAGAGGAGGTGAAAGCTGAAATGACGGTATCATCCCAAGTGAAAACATGTCTGTCTTCATTGAAAAGTGCTCAAGCAAGTCTTGAGAGTTTCGCGCTAAGCACTCAAAATCAAGACGCTAAAAATTTATTTACGAATGCTGCTGAACAAACTCAGCAAATCGTTCAACAAGTTGAGACACGCGTACAGCAACTTGAGAACGAAGAACCCCAATACAAAGGGTTTTAATTTCCCAAAGACAAGGGCAAGCACCGGCCAGTTGACCGGTGCTTGTTGCTATACTGGCGTGACAAGCTACATCACTTTGTGGATAATAGTATGAAATGATCCAAACTGTATTTTGGGTAGCTTGGGGGATAAAGACACAGATGAATTTAAAGTGGAGATTAACAAAGGCTTTTGGAATCAGTTTAATATTTATTGTATTGTTTGGAATTGTCGCTTTAGGAATAGGTTTAAACAAAATTGCATGGTTCGACCAGTTTTTTATTCATGTAGTTCAAGGAATGGAGAACGAGAAGTTAACTAGCGTCATGAAATGGTTCACTTCGGTTGGATCTTCTGGTGTGGTCATTCCGCTCACAATCATTGTGATGGTGTTGCTGTTTGTATTGCTGAAGCATCGTAGAGAATTGATATTGTTAATTTGGGTCCTTGCTGGTTCTGAGATATTAAATGTAATTCTAAAAATGATATTTCATCGAACACGTCCAGACACACATCGTTTAATTGATATATCCGGTTTCAGCTTCCCTAGTGGACATTCAATGGGCGCATTTTCATTATATGGCGTGCTAGCTTACTTGCTGTGGAGACATATCCCTTCGGCGGTGATGCGTGTAGTGTGGGTGATCTTCTGCGCTTTGATGATTCTAATGATTGGCGTAAGCCGCATTTACCTAGGGGTTCACTATCCTAGTGATGTTCTAGGCGGTTACCTAATTAGTGCGTTCTGGCTAACTTTATCTATTGGTTATTTTGCTAAAGGAAAGCAAAAAGGGCGATCCTAAACTTGCATGACAAGTGTTTACTCGCGTAAAATGTTTTCATAGGAAATTATGCCTCATCTGTAAAGGAGTATGGTCGCGTAACGATGATATCGCTAAGAGATTTTTTCTATCTACCTGCTGTTAGAAAGATTATGGTACTATTACTGGTTCTGTTGCTGGTGTATTTATTCCGCAGCATGATGAATATGATTTTAATCACTTTTATCATTACATACCTTGTAAATCGAGTTCATTCGTTTTTAACTCGGCGCTTTACGAACCGAATGGGTATCAGTAAAAAAATCACTGTGATTTTGCTGTACTTTGTTTTTGTAGTTGCCTTATCAATTGGTACATATCAATATGCCCCTAAATTAATTTGGGAAGCTAACCAATTAGTCAACCAGGTTATTGCATTCTATAGCACTGCATTTAAACCTACCGGGAACAGAGTGCTCGATTACATTATGGAATATGTTCATAAAGTGGATCTTGGTAAATATGTTAATGAAAGTTTTAATATTGCTATGAATACAATCTCGAATATTGGAACATTCAGCTTGAATTTTGCTATTGCGCTCATCATGAGCTTATTCTTTATGCTGGAGAAAGAAAAAGTAACGCATTTCACACACAAATTCAAAGAGAGCAAATTTGCATATTTTTATGATGAGCTTGCTTATTTTGCTAAGAAATTTACGGTTTCTTTCGGTAAAGTCATTGAAGTACAATTTCTAATCGCATTCATCAATTGCGTGATATCAACGATAGCATTGTGGATCATGGGCTTCCCTAACCTAATTGCGCTCGGCCTGATGATCTTCTTGCTCGGTTTGGTACCTGTTATGGGCGTTATCATTACACTGATTCCTCTATGTGCGATAGCCTTCAAAATTGGTGGAATTGTGAAAATCATTTATGTGTTGATTATGGTAGCCGTATTACATGCCTTCGAGGCATACGTCATGAATCCGAAATTTATGTCTGATAAAACGCATCTGCCGATCTTCTACACGTTTGCTGTTCTCATTTTCTCTGAGCATTTCTTTGGGGTTTGGGGCCTCATTCTAGGCGTTCCTGTGTTTATGTTTATACTGGATTTATTGGAAGTACCCCTAACGAATCAGCGTGGTGAGCAGCTCAAATAGTAGTGGAATAACGATCATGGAAACAATAAAAATCCTAACCGTTACTTGTTAGGATTTTTATTGTTTATTGAATCAAATTTGTTATGGATTAAATGTGAGAGTAGGTCCCCGGCTGCCGCTGAGAATGTGGCTTATGCGTATGTTGAACGAAGCGTTTCAACGATTCAGGAAGTCTTTTCTTTAGTTGATCAGCCTGCAACGTTGTCATTTTGCCGTTTTTAACGGCATCATCTATTTTGCGAGTCTGTACATCATTGAGCTTCTGGACAAAGACTTCACTGCTCCAGCCTTTCTTTTCTTTCGCAATCTGTTGCAGTGTTTTACCCTTCTTGAGTTCCTGGATTAAATCAGGCATAGACAAGTCGAGTAGAGAGGCTGTATCATTCAACAGTGCATGCTTTCTTCCGTGATGGCCATGTCGCTCCGGACTCGGAGCGTTATTATTTTCAGGTGTGGTGATTGTTACTGGATCTGTCTCATTCCACTCAGAAGCCTCTGCATGGACTGCTGGTATGGAAAGCCCTGAACACAGTGTACAGGCTAAAGTCGTTTTTACTAGAAATGACCTTATATTCTTATTCATCGGTATGCTCACCTCTTGATAGATTATTGGAATTACTTTATTTTCCAACCTTAGTATGAGCTGTTTTTTAATTTTCATACGGGATTTGTATCAATATCAAGGACAAAGGGTAATACATACCTAATTGCCAATATAAAAAATAATAAAGATCAAAAATTAAGGAGGGGCAACTGTGACTTTTGGAGCGCGCATGTTAAAAACGGGAATTGCCGTTACCCTCGCGTTGTACATCAGCTTATGGCTACATTTAACGGCACCTGTGATAGCAGCTGTAGCGGCTATTTTCGCGATGCAGCCTTCAATATATCGCTCATGGCGGTATTTTCTGGATCAGCTACAGACGAATACATTAGGGGCTATTATAGCTCTGGCAGCGGGGGCAGTGTTCTCGAATGAGCCCATTGCAGTGGGTCTTGCTTGTATTCTCGTTATTATGATATGTCTTAAGCTGAAAATGGGAGATACGATTGGACTAACATTAGTTACGGTTATTGCAGTTATGGAAGCATCAGGACAGTGGCAGTTTGCACTTACACGCTTTTCTCTCAGTCTTATTGGTATCGTATCGGCTTTTTTAATTAATATACTTTTGTTTCCGCCTAAGCCAAAAGTACAGTTTATCGGGCAAATTCAGTATATTTATGATCAGATGTCACTACTTCTTCGTACCTCCATTTCAGATGAAATACGTGAAAATGTATTTCGTGACCAGAAGCGCCAATTGGAGGATTCTGTTAAAGCATTATCCGATAAGTATAAGCTGTTTGAAGAGGAACAGAAGAAGCTTAAACGAGCAACGTTTAGCCAAACGAGGCATTTAGTGGTGTACAAACAAATGTTAAATACATTGCGCAAAGGGATAGAGGTTCTTGATGCAATCGAGGAGCATTATTTTCAGTCTGAAAGAGCAGATGATACGGATGAATACTTCGATCTACAATTAGAGCATCTCACTAAATTTCATGAACATGTGTTACTTAAATTTGATGATAAATTAAAACCTAATTGTACGGAACCCAATGAATTAGAAGAGGCTAATAATATTTTTATGAAAGAAGTTATTAAACGTGTATATGAGCATCCGGAGGGTAAGCTCCGGATCTCAATTGTGGCAGCCACCATGTATGACTACGGCTATCAGCTGGAGCGTCTAAACCGTCTAGTCGATCATTATCATAAGTCTGATGATGAAGAGCCGTCATTGTGGATGAATTGGATGAAAAAATAACATGGAATTGCTCTTAAGCATGTAGAGGTAATTTGACAATAAAGGCTGTTTTATTGTCGTTACTAATGACGGAGATACTTCCGTCGTGGAGATGAACAATGCTTTTTACAATAGCTAAGCCAAGTCCTGCCCCGCCCGTATTCAGCGAGCGGGATTTTTCTACTCTATAGAAGCGGTCGAATATATGTGGTAGCTCAGAAGATGGGATCGTTGATCCATAATTAATAATTTGGATTTCAACTTCTCCTCCAAGCCTATGAATTTCAATCAGAAGCTCTCCACCTTCGCTTCCATAACGTATCCCGTTTGTAATTAAATTTTCGAATGCACGCATCAATTTATCCCCGTCTCCAGAGATCATAATTTTATCCTGCGGTGCGTTTATGTTAATAAACATTTTTTGGTTTTTTAAATGAAGCGTAAATTCCGCAGATAATTGACCAAGGAGTTCCACAATATCAATATTCTTCCGATGAAGCTCACTACCTCCGAATCCTAGGCGGGTATACTCAAATAAATCCGTAACAAGCCCATTCATTCTCCGAGCTTTTTCGTAAGCGATGTTCACATAGTAACGTAGTTCAACTTCATCCTTATATTTGTCTTCTTCAATCAAGCGAAGATAACCAATAATGGACGTTAGTGGTGTACGTAAATCATGTGAAACGTTGGTAATCAACTCATTTTTTGTTTGAGTAGCTAGCTTCTCCTCTTGCATGGATAAAGTAAGCTGTGCAGCAAGCTCATTGATTTGGGCGGCTAGCATGCCAATTTCATCATTTGAACGGACGGGGATTTTCTCATCCATTTGCCCGTCTGACATCCGCTTCACGCCGCGAATAATATTACTTAAGCTACGTGTTGTTCCCCAGCTCAGAAGCATGACATAAAGAATGAATAATAGAATGACAACTAGCCCTTGCCAGGCTGAGAATCCCACAATTTTATTGAATTTAAGTACAAAGATTACTAACGGATCAAGTGCTGTTCGGTTGGACAAATAAATACTTTCCAGTATAGGTCTGAGTATCATGAGGGTAGCAAAGGTAAGCCCAACGCTTAGAAAAAACATCATGACCATTTTCCATTGCAGCTTGTTAAATAAACTACGATTATGCATCAATTTTATAACCTACTCCCCATATCGTTTGGATCAGCTTATAACCAAGCTCTTTCTCGAGCTTGTCACGTAAATTACTAATATGGACCATAACGGTGTTGTTGGAGACATAATACTTTTCTTTCCATACTCTCTGAAATATTTCCTCAGCACTAAACACCCTTGAAGGATGGGAACCTAGCAAATACAAAATATCAAATTCTCTTCCTGTTAGCTGAACTTCATTCGCGCCGGCAAGAACTTGATGTGAGTTACGATTTATCTCAATGTTATGAATGCGAAGAATTGAATCATCACCTGTTCTGGAATCTTGATTGTATTGAAAAGAACGCCGCAGCAACGTTTTTACTCTAACCGTTAGCTCCAGAGGGTTAAAAGGCTTGATCATGTAATCGTCAGCGCCTGTCATGAGACCCATAATCTTATCCATATCTTCTGTCTTTGCACTAAGCATCAGAATGGGGACGGTGGAGGAATCTGCCCTTACTCTGCGGCATACTTCAAGACCATCCATTTTAGGCATCATGACATCGAGAATGATTAAATCAAATGTATGCTTTGATAATTGTTCTAAAGCTTCTTCGCCATTATAGGCGAACAAAACTTCATAGCCTTCATTCTTAAGATATATAGATATTAGGTTTGCAATTTCCTTATCGTCATCTACAACTAGCATGTTTCTCATTCAGTAAGCCTCCAATTGCAGTATTATTCCTAAATTCAGTACGAAGGTTAAATCTGTCATTAACCGTATAGGCTTATGCTTCACCGGGAAGCATGGAATTAGTTATCTGCGTTAGTATCATTGTAACGATTCCAATTTAAATGTAGTGAAAGAAAAGCTTAAGAAGTATAAAGAAAGGGAAGAAACCTATATGAATTAAAAAGAGGAGAGCCAGGGCCCTCCTCAGAAAATTCCGATATAAGAATTGCTTTGTTCAGCAACAATTGTTAGAATAGAAATGTCACTCTAAATACATTTAGATTTAAATAAAGTTAACCTAATTATATTATATCACGATGAATAGAGAATGTCAAACGTTTGAATGGGGAGGAATTTGTATGAGTAGAGAAGATGAGAATTGGCAGCAGGAACAAGCTCGCGTCAATGAGGTGACCTCAAAGGTCGCACGCCGAATGGAGGCACTTGAAGAGGAAGTTGGCTCAGTCCGTGGACAAGTAGTCGACTTGCGTAAGGATTTCTGGGATGAAGTCCGCGTTAACTTCAGTAGTGCAGATGACCTTGGGGAAACATCCACTAGCTTGCGGCAACAGTCCCAAGTCGTTTCGGAACGTGAACGTCGACACTTACAGTCTTCCGAATCCCTTAAAAAATGAAGTTACTTGTTAAGTCCCCTTATTTCGGACGTATTGATTTCCGGGAACAAGGGCGAGAACATACTGAACCTATATATTTAGGCATCGCCTCCTTCTTAGATGATGATCAGGAAACATTTCTGGTTTATGACTGGCGGGCTCCTGTATCGAGTCTTTATTATGACGGGGCTCCAGGTCCAGCGGCGTATCAGACTCCTGAAGGTGAAATGTTTGGGACGATGGAACTTAAGCGCCAGTTCGTGATCAAAGAAGGTAAAATCGATGTGATGTTTGACACGGGGGTTACGATCGGTGATGAGCTTCTGCAGCAAGTACTAAGTCATAGTGCTGATAATCAGATGAAGAGTATCGTAGCTACGATTCAACGCGAACAGAATGCAGTTATTCGTAATGATAAAAGTAGAATGCTTGTTGTACAAGGCGCAGCGGGTAGCGGTAAGACATCGGCTGCACTACAACGTGTCGCTTATTTATTATATAAATACCGTGCGACGTTAAAAGCGGATCAAGTACTACTCTTCTCCCCGAACCCATTGTTTAATAGTTATGTCTCATCCGTACTTCCAGAGCTTGGGGAAGAAAATATGATGCAGACCACATTCCAAGCCTATCTGGCACATCAGTTGGGTAAAGAATTTGAACTTGAAGATGTATTTGCACAGATGGAATCCATTTTAAATGCTGAAGAGGGACCTTGGCTGAATGTGAAAAAAGCATCGATTTTCTTCAAATCATCTCCTGCCTTTCTGCAAATTATTAGTAAGTACACTTCTTTATTGGAGAAGAAGGATATGATGTTCCGAGAAATTCGGTTTCAGGGCCGGCTTATTATCTCGGCTGAGACGATGAAGAAGAAATTTTACGAATATGATCCAGGTATAAAACTCGTGAATCGGATTGATTTAATGAAGCAATGGATGCTTAAAGAGCTTATGACTTTTGCGCATGCTGAGCGAAGCGCGGCTTGGGTCGATGATCAGATTGAATTACTTAGCCAGGAAGAGTATCAACGAGCATATACGAAGATAAGACGCAAACAAATGGGTACGAAGGATTCGTTTGATGATCATGAGCTTGAGCGCAACCTACTGGCGAAGATGATAGTGAACGAGTGGTTAAAGCCTGTGCGCAAATGGATCAAGCGGCTTCGTTACGTGGACGTTAAGGGGCTCTATCGAGAGCTGTTTAGGAATAAAGAGCTTATGCTTACATTAAATTCTGGTGGAGATCTTCCTGAGATGTGGGATCAAATCGCTGAGCAGACTCTCCTCGAGTTAAAAGATAAAAAGTTATCGTATGAAGACTCGACTCCTTATTTATATTTGCAGGAGCTTTTAAAAGGTTTTCAGACCAATACGCTTATACGTCATGTATTTATTGATGAAGTACAGGATTATTCCCCCTTCCAGCTTGAGTATTTGAAGCGCTTATTTCCTCGTGCCCGCATGACTGCTTTGGGAGATCTGAATCAAGGGATATATGCGCATACAGATGTTTTAGGAGGAAGTCTAGAGTCGCTTAAGGAGTTATATGGAGCCGGGGAGACAGAGGTCATCTCACTAACGAAGAGTTATCGTTCCACATATGAAATTGTGGATTTCACTCGGAGCATGATGCCGGGTGGGGAGAACATTGTAGCTTTTGACCGCCAAGGTGATTTGCCACAGGTCATAATGGAATCCAATTTGGAACAACTCCATGGGGATATTATTAAGGATATTCAGCAGTTACATGAACAAGGTTACGAGCATACCGCCATTATTTGCAAAACAGATGAGGAGAGCAAGCGAGTGTATGAGGCACTTAAAGAGACGTTGCCCCTTAAGCTTATTACCAAAACAACACCATCATATATTAGAGGAACCCTTGTTATTCCATCGTATCTTGCCAAGGGTGTAGAGTTTGATGCTGTCCTTATCTACAACGGATCTGAAAGCTCCTATTCACGCGAATCGGAGCGTAAATTGTTCTATACCGTATGTACGAGAGCGATGCATTTACTGCATATATACAGTTTAGGGCAACCAAGTCGCTTTATTACCGATATTCATTCCGATAAATACACAAAAATTAGTAAATAAACCAAAGGTAGATAGCGGTGCATATCTCTAAGGTAAACAAACCACAATATACGTGATATTAATGTGACGTAAAGGTGGTTTTCTCATGGAGAACAAGAAATGGGACCTTGTGGCACTGGCATCCATACCGCTAATTATGACCTTGGGTAACTCCATGCTCATTCCCATTTTGCCGCTTATCTCTCAGCAGCTTCACGTCAGTCCATTCCAAGTGAGCATGCTGATTACGGTGTATGCGATAGTAGCCATTTTACTCATTCCGATTGCGGGATATTTATCGGATCGTTTTGGGCGTAAAGCTGTTATTATACCGAGCTTAATCATTGCAGCTGCGGGTGGTGCCGTTTCTGGGGCTGGTGCATGGTGGACGGACGGGAGCACAGCATATTGGATTATCCTTGGTGGACGTTTTTTACAGGGGATAGGTGCTGCAGGAGCATTTCCAATCGTACTTCCGTTAGTAGGGGATATGTTTGATGATGAGAAAGACATAAGTAAAAGTTTAGGTATTATTGAAACCTCGAATACATTTGGCAAGGTGATCAGTCCGATTCTAGGTGCAGCCCTGGCCAGCGTTCTATGGTATTTACCTTTTTTAAGCATACCTATACTGTGCATCATCTCACTGGTTATGGTTATATTCTTTGTTAAATCGCCGAGTAAATCCAGTTCAAGTAAGACGAGCATTAAACAATTTTTGACGAGTACGCGAGATGTTATGCGTAAAAAAGGTCGTTGGCTCTATGCGATCTTCGCCGTAGGTGCATCTGCATGTTTATTCTATTTGGAGTATTGTTCTATCTGTCAGAGACACTGGAGAGCAAGTACGGTATGCATGGAGTGAGAAAAGGCCTTGTACTTGCCATTCCACTTGCAGTTCTATGTTTGTTCTCCTTTATTGCAGGTAAGGTGATTGGTAAGAGTAAACAACGTATGAAGTGGACAGGGTTTGCTGGGATGGCTTTGGCTACAATATGTATGATTATTACGGGCTTTAGCAATCAGATATTTTTCGTGGTTACATTCTTCTCCTTGTGTGGAGCGGGTATTGGTACGGCATTGCCGTGTATGGATGCACTCATCACAGAGGGGATTGAAAAGGAACAACGAGGTACAATTACTTCTTTATACAGCAGTATGCGGTTTATTGGCGTATCTCTCGGGCCTCCCGTCGTTTCTTTACTCTTAAAAAGCAACCACTGGGTACTGTTTGGTATGATGGCTTTGGTAGGTGCGATTGGAGGATTCGTTACCCTTTGGGCAGTTCGTCCGCAGGAGAATAAAAACAAGACAGATGACAAGAACTCGAGCAAACCTCTTTCAGGATTGATGATGAAACGTGCAAAGGCTCGATAAATGTGGATAAGCATTTGTTTAAAAATGAGATAACCCCCGGGAGATAGTCCTGAGGGTTATTTTTTTGTATGCTCAGAAACAAATCAAATGCTAATCACATCTAATTTTCTGAATTTATGTGTCAAAACAAAATATTTCATGCTACAATCAAACTAATTCAAATATAAACAAACATAATCAAACATCTTTAATGGAGGTTCTTACATGATACAAAATCAATGGAACAATGAACTTGCTTCACAGCAAAAGCAGGGCCTTGATGAGCTTGTATATCGATCTAACTTGGTTGGTAGCGACCGCAGTGTTTGTAACTGGGGTGGTGGCAATACATCACTGAAGACGATCGAGAAGGATTTTCGCGGACGTGATGTTGAAGTGATGTGGGTTAAGGGCAGTGGGTCTGATCTTGCAACAATGAAAGCGAGTAATTTCACTGGGCTTCGTCTCGAAGATATCAAACCGTTGATTGAAAAGGATGAAATGCCTGATGATGAAATGGTTGCTTATTTAACACACTGTATGCTAGACAGCAAGCACCCAAGAGCATCCATTGAAACTCTGCTTCATGCGTTCCTCCCTTATCCACATGTTGATCATACGCATCCCGATGCAATCATCAGCTTATGCTGCGCAGATAATGGTAAAGAAATTGCCCAAGAGATTTACGGGGATACCTTCGTATGGGTACCATATATTCGTCCTGGATTTACACTGTCTAAAATGATAGCTGAAGGCGTACAAAGTAATCCGAATGCACAGCTCGTGTTGATGGAGAAGCATGGTTTGGTTACATGGGGTGAAACCTCTGAAGATTGTTACAATCAGACCATTGCCATGATTAAGAAAGCAGAAGACTATATCCAAGCTCGCGTTCAGGAAGAGAATGTATTCGGAGGCTGTAAAGTGGAGGCGCTCGCATCTGAGCAGCGTAAAGCTATTCTAGCCGAAGTGATGCCAGTTATCCGCGGTGCGGTAAGCGACAGTAAGAAAATGCTCGTATCTTATGACGACGCTGATGATGTGCTTCAGTTCGTGAACAGCCAGAATGCTGAGAAACTCTCACAAGTGGGTGCTGCTTGCCCGGACCATTTAGTACACACGAAACGTACTCCGCTATACATTGACTGGAATCCGACTACCGGAGATACAGCTTCACTAAAAGAAGCAATTCGCAGTGGTATTGAAGCTTACAAAGTAGAATATAAAGCATATTTCGATAGCAATAAGCATGATGGCGACGTAATGTTTGAAGCGGCTCCACGTGTAATCCTGATTCCAGGCGTAGGAATGGTGAATACAGGTAAAAGCTTGGCTATGGCTGGAGTTAGTGGTGCGTTATATCACAGAGCCATCGCTGTTATGAAAGGATCAACGGCTCTGGGCGAATTCGTATCACTGAGTGCAAACGAATCCTATAATGTGGAATACTGGCCGCTTGAGCTTTACAAGCTGTCTCTCGCTCCGGCTGAAGCAGAATTCTCACGCAAGGTTGCTTTTATTACTGGTGGTGCAGGTGGAATTGGTAGTGAAACGGCACGCCGCTTCGTTTCCGAAGGGGCTCATGTGGTGCTTGCTGACCTTAACCTTGAAGGCGCAGAGAAGGTTACTGCCGAAATTAACGCACAGTACGGTGAAGGTCGCGCTTTTGCCGTGAAAATGGATGTGACCAGTGAAGAGATGGTTATGGCTGCGCTTGCTCAAACAGCACTTACTTACGGTGGTGTAGATATTATCGTAAACAATGCTGGCCTTGCTACATCAAGCCCTTTTGCCGAGACGACATTGAAAGAATGGAATCTCAATATGAATGTGCTCGGAACAGGATATTTCCTTGTTGCTAGAGAAGCATTTAAACAAATGAAGGAACAAGGTATTGGCGGTAACATGGTATTCATCGCTTCTAAGAACTCCGTATATGCAGGGAAGAATGTTTCTGCATACAGCTCTGTTAAAGCACTTGAAGCTCACTTGGCTCGTTGTATTGCTACAGAGGGTGGTGAATTCGGCATTCGCGTAAATACCATTATGCCGGATGCAATCCTTCAAGGATCAGCGATTTGGAACTCGAACTGGCGTAATGAAAGAGCGGCCGCGTATGGTATCGAGCCAGATCAGCTGGAAGAGCATTACCGTAAGAGAACAACATTACTCGTGAACATTTATCCAAAAGATGTCGCAGAAGGCATTGCATTCTTCGCTTCGTCTAAATCAGATAAGACAACAGGCTGTATGCTAACGATTGATGGCGGTGTACCTGCGGCGTTTACAAGATAAAATGAACTTATTAATGACGTAAACAGAGCAATCCCTTTCACACGTCCGCAGTCAATAAATTTGATGCTGTGGCTGGGAACGGGATTGCTCTTTTTAAGCCTGGGGGGATGATCTTAACATGAAAGTATCTCTATTCATTACCTGTATTAGTGACGCGCTTTTCCCACCGATTGGTGAAGCAATGACGCGCCTGCTTGCTAGATATGGCGTTAAGCTGCACTTCCCGGAGGTGCAGACCTGCTGTGGCCAGCCTGCGTTTAACAGCGGCTATTGGGACGAGGCTAGAGCATCTGCGAAGACGATTCTAGAAGCATTTGAAGATAGCGATTTCGTGATCGCTCCATCTGGTTCTTGTACGGGCATGATTCATCATTATTATCCTAAATTGTTCGAGAACGATCCGATTTTGCTAGAGAAAAGTCTTCAGCTACAGGAGAAAATATTTGAGTTTTCACAGTTCCTTGTACAGGTGCTTGGAGTAACGGATGTGGGTGCTGTTTTTCCGCATAAAGTAACCTATCATCCTTCTTGTCATGGAACACGCTTACTTGGCATTAAAGAAGAGCCAATGCTGCTCATGAGTCATGTGAAAGGTATGGAGCTTGTCCCGCTTCCTTATGCCGAGGATTGCTGTGGCTTTGGTGGAACGTTTGCCATCAAGATGAGTAATATTTCCGGGGCAATGGTGGAGGAGAAGAGCCAGCATGTGCTTGAGACCGAAGCTGAGGTGCTGGTTGGTCTAGATATGGGATGTCTCTTGAATATTGGTGGAAACCTCAAATTTCAGGGTAAGCCTGTACGAGTGATGCATCTGGCTGAATTGCTGTATGAGGGGGTGAAGCTAAAGTGAGCAAACCACAGGGGTCTAGCGTCAAGCAAAGGTCGGAGACGGCTCTGAAAGATGAATTCCTGATTGATGCCGTGAAGTTTACGACGGAGAAGTTAAAAAATGGGAAGTTGGCGGCCACGGCTGAGCATGGAAATTGGGAGGAATGGCGTGAACGTGGAAAATTGATCCGGGCCCATACGATCGCGCATCTTGATTTTTATTTGAACCAGTTTATAGAAAATGCACGTGCTCAGGGTGTTCATGTTCATTTTGCGCCTGAAGCGAAAGATGCTGCTCGGATTGCGGTGGAGATTGCTAAGCATCATCAAGCTAAATCGGTCGTTAAATCGAAATCCATGGTTTCGGAGGAAGTCCATATTAATGAGGCCTTCGAAGAGCTTGGTATTGAATCGGTGGAAAGCGATTTAGGCGAATACATTATTCAATTAGCTAATGAACCGCCATCTCACATTATTATTCCAGCAATCCATAAGAATCGTTATCAAATCGCTGAGCTACTATCCAAGGAAGCGGGGCAGACATTACCGCCTGAGACCAAGGTTTTGGCAGGCTTTGCTAGACAGAAGCTTCGCGATAAGTTTCTGGAAGCTGATATTGGACTTACTGGCTGTAATTTTGGGATTGCGGAGAGCGGCTCAGTCGTTATTTTTGAAAATGAAGGTAATGCCCGTATGGTAAGTACGGTGCCAAAAACGCAAATCACGCTGATGGGTATGGAGCGCCTGATTCCAACTTGGGATGACCTAGAAGTGATGGCAACGCTGCTTCCTCGTTCCGCAACGGGGCAGAAGCTGACGGTATATATGTCTGGAATAACGGGGCCACGCCGTCAGTCGGATGGGGACGGTCCCGAGGAAATGCATATCATTATTGTTGATAATGGCCGTTCATTGCAGCTTGGAGATCCTGATTTTCAGGAGCTGCTGAACTGTATCCGGTGTGGAGCATGTTTGAACGCCTGTCCAGTTTATCGGCATATTGGTGGGCATTCATACCCAGGGACTTACAGTGGCCCTATCGGAGCAGTATTAACGCCAGCGCTAAACAAGAATTCTGGGGAATGGGAAGATGTGGCTAATGCTTCAAGCTTATGTGGTGCTTGTTATGAGGCTTGTCCTGTTAAAATCCCTCTTCACGATATGCTCGTTTATTTAAGAAATCGCAAGGTGGAGGACGGACATACGGCAACGGGTGAGAAAATGGCAATGAAGGGCTTTAAAGTGTTAATGAGTAGTTATAAACTGTACAGCAAAGCAGTTAAGATGGGCCAAGTAGGTCAAAAGCTATTGGTACGTAATGGTGTGATTAAGTCTCAACTTGGCCCACTTAAAGGCTGGACAGCCTATCGACATATCCCCGCTCTACCTACACGTTCATTCCGTGAACAATGGAAAGCTTTGAGCACGGAGGTAGAGGCGAGTATGCCGTCCATGTCTTCGGAAACGAAAACCCGTTTGGAACAAATGGTGTTAAACCGTAAGAAGGGAGGGCATGAGTAATGGCAGAATCCAATTTAGCATTTTTGAATCGACTTGAAGGTGATTCTCGTAAGCAGCAACAAGCATTTATTCAGAATATTGCCAGTCGTTTAGGACGTTTAAATGAAGGTGGAATTCCAGAGCATCCTTTAAAGGGAGCACCTGATTTTTGGACTTCTTATGAACTGGATTATGAGGAGCGCATACTCCGGTTTATGGATAACTGGCGTGCTGCGGGTGGGTTTACGGAGCGTCTTGCTACGTATGATGAACTACCGGTAGTGATAGCTCGCACGCTGCGTGAACTGGGTGCTCAGTCACTTATAAGACAAAATCAGCCAGAGCTGGCCCAGCTCGAGTTTGAGCGGATTCTTCCTGAGCTTCAGCATACGGTATGGAGTGCAGATAAACCCCAGCAAGCGCTGGTTGCTGCATCCCAAGCAGATGCTGGCATTGCCATAGCCGACTATGCAGTAGCCTATACGGGTTCAGTTGTCATGACCTCGTCCAAAGACAAAGGGCGTTCGGTCACGCTGCTTCCTAATATCTTCATTGCCATTGTACCGGCAGAGCGGCTCAAGACCCGCTAGGTGAAGTTATGCATCCGATATCTGAAATACCGACAGAGCAATTTCCGGCAGGGGTGCACTTCATCTCTGGACCTAGCCGCTCATCAGATATTGAGAACGATCTGACGATTGGAGTTCATGGACCGGGCGTTGCGTTTGCGCTAATTGTCGGTTAGGATTTGTACAACGGGTATATGTCCTAAACGGATGATGATGAAAGAGGGAAGCTATGTTAGTTGCAGAAAGATACGATAAAATTATTAGTCTCGTCAACGAACGGAGCAGCATTCGCGTATCGGAGTTAAGCGAACTGTGCGGCGTAACAGAAGAAACGATCCGTCGGGATTTGGATCGATTGGAACAGCAAAGGAAGCTTCGTCGTAGTCACGGTGGAGCGGTAAGCATCAAGGAGAATCAAGCGGAGACACCTTATTTTGAACGTGAAGTTATGCATCAGGAAGAGAAGAAACAGATTGCTGAGGCGGCTGTCCTGCTTATCGAGCCGCGAGATCGAATTGCGTTAGATGCTAGTTCGACCGCTTGGTATATGGCTTCCATTTTGCCGGATATTCCATTAACTGTCCTAACCAATTCAATTAAGGTAGCCATGGCGCTATCCTCTAAGGAGAAGATTGAAGTTATTTCTACGGGCGGAATACTAGCTACTCGTTCACTCTCCTATGTCGGTCCTATGGCTGAACGCAGCTTAGAGTCTTACTATGTGGATAAAGCTTTTGTGTCATGTAAAGGGGTTCATGCCGAGCGCGGAATCAGTGAATCCAATGAACTACAGGCGATGGTCAAGCATAAAATGATCCGTCAAGCTAAGCAGGTATATCTGCTTGCGGATGCTAGTAAGATTGGTATTCAGGCATTCACGCATGTGGCTGCCTGGGAGGATGTGTATGAGGTCATAACGGATAGTCGCATTCTTCCGGAGGAGGCGGACATGCTTCGGAGTAAGTCGGTCCGAGTGACAATAGCTTGAATGTAGGGTGAGGAGTTCCCCCAATGTGGGAGCTTCTCTTTTTTATTGAATTCGTTTTGATTTTTGCATATATGTACATAAATTTCTCATAAAATCAAATCAAAATAAAGGGATATAAGATTTTAAGTCGAATATAGTCGAAACGACACTGAATTTTCACATTTTTCTTGATCAGTGTTAACAAAAATACGTATAAGTGAGGAATCTATTATGAATCAAAATTTACGAAAGATGAACGAAAAGTATGAAGTTATCTTTTCTCGGGAAAAACGTGTTGCTCTCCAGTGTGAATATCGTTTTCATCTCACTTATTATGATTTTTTCTAGCTATTATATTCAGGAGAAAGTACTAGTAAGTACGTTAAACGAACAATCCGTTGCGTTTTCGAAACTGTCCCTCGGTGAATTGAATTTGGCTGATATTAAAGAATCTACCAATTCTAAATCGAATCAAGTAGGGAGTCCTCTCCAGAAGAAGTTAACAAATCAGTTAGAACATTATAAGAAGGCTAATAGCGATATATCGCAATCATACATATTTACGGTTGATTTACCTGATGGTAAGACTTCGACACTCTTAGCCGTTCCTACAGATTATTTGAATAGTGGATATAATCCGGGAGCTACTTTTGAGCTTTCCCCTATATTGCAATCCACATTAAACAAGGTAAAGGAAACGAAGGAAGCACAAACGACTGGAATCTATGAAAACTCATATGGTGAGTGGTTAACCGTCATTCAACCGGTTGTTGATGAAAATGGAAAAGTAATTGCGGCATTTGCTATGGATCTCAATGCATCGATCGTAGAAGATGGAAAGAATGAGCTTCTGATGTGGAGCATTCCTATTCTGATCGTGGCTTTAATTGCAGTTCTTTTTACTCAGTTCGTGACCCTTCGTAAAGTACTCACTCCAATTAAAGAATTGATCGGCGGGTTTGGTAAGGTAAGCGAAGGTCAATTGGATGTTCAGTTACCAACAAAACGTAAAGATGAATTAGGGTTGTTAAATACTCGATTTAATGAGATGGTCACGAGCTTGCGCGAAATTATCCAAGGCGTGCAGCAGCATGCTCAGCTAGCTACGAAGCAGTCGAATGAACTCGCGATGAATGTTGAGCAGAACACGAAATCGTTAACGGATATGTCGCGTCAAATCGATCAAGTCGCATCTGGAGCGAAAACTCAGGAGCAAGTGGCTGTTGAGAGCTCACGGGCTATGGAAGAGGTTGCAGTCGGTATCCAGCGCGTAGCAGAATCCTCTTCTTCTATGGCGGAGGCTGCGGAAGAAATGTCTCTAGGGGCTTCGCAAGGAAACGAGTTTATTGAAAAAGTAATTCGTCAAATGAATCGTATCGATGAGTCTGTAGATCAGTCATCTGCATCGGTTATCTCCCTAAGTGATCGTTCGCAGGAGATTGTCCAGATTGCTGATGTCATAACTGGCATTGCATCACAGACGAACTTATTAGCACTCAATGCTGCTATCGAAGCAGCTAGAGCTGGGGAACAAGGCAGAGGATTTGCTGTTGTTGCGAATGAAGTTAGGAAGCTAGCTGAGCAATCAGAACATGCTGCTGGCAAAATTGGTGCCTTAATTGAAGAAATTCAGCAGGGCATCACACATGCTGTTGAAAAAATGAATAATGGGACGCAAGATGTAAAACAAGGTATGCATATTGCCGAGGAAACAGGTAATAAATTCCAATCCATTTTTGCATCGACTAGACATGTATCTGACCTCATTCAAGATATTTCTGCTGTCGCTCAGGAGATGTCAGCCGGATCGGAAGAAGTGTCTTCGTCCGTGCAGGAGCTTGCGCAAATTGCTAGTAAATCCTCATCGCATTCAACGGATGTAGCAGCATCATCGGAGCAACAATTGATATCGATGAAAGATATTGATGCCGCTGCGGTTACGCTGAGTGAAATGTCTCAACAACTGCAAGGGTTAATAAGTAAATTCAAACTCTAAGCGTATGATGAAAGTTACAACTTCAGATCGAACAAATAAAAATGCCTTTCTGATGAATGAAAAAGAACCTGTTATCACACATCATGATGTGTGATAACAGGTTCTTTTTATTGGTGAGTCTTATTAGAGCTTAGGTGCCTGAGGAACAGTCTCCCAGTCCTTCAGAAAGCGTTCAATACCACTATCAGTCAATGGGTGTTTCCACAGCGAAGGGAGGAGAGAACCCGGTATCGTTGCAATATGTGCACCTGCAATCGCGGCATCTTCAACATGCTTAATATTACGTACACTAGCAACGATGATTTCAGAAGCAAGGCCGTAGTTATCAAGAATGAGCTTCAGTTCACGTATAAGCTTCATGCCTTCCACACCGATATCATCAAGACGTCCTACGAAGGGACTGATATATGTAGCGCCGGCTTTGGCAGCCATCAGACCTTGGGCTGCTGAGAATATCAGAGTTACATTGGTTTTGATGTTCTTCTTACTGAGTTCATGACAAGCATATAGACCTTCTTCAGTCATTGGAAGCTTAATTACAACATTGGGAGCCCATTCAGCAATTTCATAGGCTTCTCTAAGCATATCTTCTGCTTTGATTCCAATAACCTCTGCACTTACGGGACCGCTAACGATACCGCAAATTTCTTGAATTACTTCTTTAAATACTCTACCTTCTTTTGCAATCAGGGAAGGATTAGTGGTAACTCCATCTACCAGCCCCAATCGGGTTATGCGTTTAATTTCTTCAATGTTGCCTGTATCCAGGAAAAATTTCATTTCACAGATCCTCCTTCAGATTTAAAAAGATTGGTGTACTCAGGTAAAAAAGTTCACATTATTATATACCCTTATCTATCATTATGACACATTCAGCAAATCAAGTCTGAAGGTGGATATTTTCCTATTCCGGTATTTATTATGTTATCGCATTAGGTCCATATGGAGAGTTTGAGCTAATGAAGCGGCAAATATACGCGTTAAGCTTAACGAGATTGATGAGAATAAAAAACCGCCTTCGTTCCCTTTTTATAGGAGCCGAAGGCGGTTTTGTTCATGATGATCGTTTAACGCTTAGGCAGAAGCCTTACGTATTCATCAGAAAGCTTCATTTGATTCAGAATATAATCATAATCTTTGCGGTACGCAGAGAAATCTTGAACAGGCTGTTTTGTTTTGATGGAAATGGCAGTACCATCCTCAAAGGTTTTACCCGGAATATACATAATGTCATTATTGAAGAAAGATCCAGTTGGCAGATAATATCTCATACCGACAATGTTATTATCAATATTGAGCAGATCGTGACCGAAGGCTACAAATTTCTCATCCTTTAAGGAAATGCCGAGCACATTAGCTAAAGTAGGCATAATATCGACTTGACCACCGACTTGATCCACTACCTTACCCTTCACACCAGGAACATGTATGAGGAGCGGAATATTGAACCGAGAAAGACGTGGCTCATAGTCAATGCCAAGCGTTGATTTAATCATAGCTGGATCATTATCCTGTGGCTGTAGCCCGAAATGATCACCATATACAACGAGTACCGTATCATCCCACATCCCGTTTGCTTTAAGACTATCGATCAATGTACCGATGGCATAGTCTGTATAGTTCACGGAAGCTAAATAGTCTCCCAATTGCTTACCTTGTAACGAATCCGGAATTTTCATCTTCATACGATCTTCTGGCACACGGAACGGGAAATGACTGGAGACCGTAACAAACTGAGCATAGAATGACTTGTTTTGCTTATGAAGATCAGTTAATTTTTGAATACCGGTTTTATACAATTCTTCATCGGAAGCACCAAACTCATTGAAATGATCATTTTTGTATGATGGTTTGTCATAATAATGATCAAAATTTAAGGCTGGGTACAGCTTACTACGATCCCAGAAGGCTACATCGTTAACGTGAAATGTATCTGCTTCATAATTACGTTTCTCCAGCAAGCGTGGCATGCTTGGCAGCTCACGATCTCCAAACGCGGTCGACATGGCTGCGGTACCTGTAGGATAAATCGATGTATTGCTCATGAATTCAGCATCCGATGTATTCCCTTGTCCAATTTGCTGAAAGATATTCGGGAAATAGAAGCTCTCATCTGCAAGCTTATTCAGTACAGGTGTAATTTCCTGATTATCAACGGATAGGTGAATCGGAAAGTTCTGGAATGCCTCCATTTGGATAACGATGACGTTCTTACCTTTGGCTGAACCGAAGAGGCTCGGTTGTCCTGCTTTCATATTTTTTTGATATATGAAAGTTTCCTCAGGAGATTCTATCTTAGCGACAGTTTCATCCAAATTACCAGATGCTATAACACTGTTGTCATTGTGAATCTTCATCGCGGCACTCACTTGATAGTTAAGAAATCCAAGGTTCTCTGCTTGAAGTAGTTCGTTGTTAATGGATTGATCGATGCGAATGTAATAAGCACATAGTGCTAGAGCAACGACACCAATTAGAGCAGCCCATCTTTTACGTAAAGAGGTAGTCAAATGAATTCGACGCCCCCAGAATTTATTAGCTAGCCAAATTAAAGCCATGATGATGACATCAACGAAAAACAGAAAATTTGCAGGTTCAATCGTCGATTGTACACTGGATTTAATTTTCATAACTTGCTTAAGTTCCGACAATGCGGAATAGGTAGGTACGGAGTTGAAATGCTGAAAATACAGTGCAGATGCAAAGAAGGTAAAGGACAGAATCAGGTTAATGATCCAATATACCGGTCCTTTCCAGCGTGCAGGTGTGATCAGTTCAAATAGACATAGAATAACCAAAACAGCTGCTATATCGGCAGAAATACGGCCCCAAAGAATGTCATTGAAGAAGAAATAGCGGAGCAGTACGAGCTTTAATACCAATAATATAAACACAGCGATAAGCGGTGTTTTACTTTTTTGTGTACTAGGAAGAGTAAAGGTATCCATGAGTACTCCTTTCAAAATGTACAAAATCTATCAATTGAATCTATCAATGAAATCTACTATACAACAATATTAAGATAATTTCGAACAGGGGAGAAATTCTACTATTTCTGGCTCTCATATCCACCTATTCGGAGCTTAAGATGCTACAATCATCAAACTGTAGTCACATAAATGAAAGTATAACATAAATGTATTTCATATATATCGCTGTCATGTTCCTAAATATAGTAGAGTCGCTTATCGAAGTAGAATTTCTGTTTTGCAAAAAATAAGCTTATTATTGTAACTTGAAGTTATAATTGAGGAAGAGTTTTATATACGGAATGGGGGAGATCGGACTGAAAGCAATCATTCTTGCGGCAGGTTATGCGACACGGTTATATCCACTTACGATGAATACGCCCAAGTCTTTACTGCCTCTTGGTCAAGAAACGATTATAGATCATATTATTCGCAAAATAGAACACACAAACGCGAACATGATTACTGATATCATCATTATAAGCAATGCTAAATTTGCTCCTGCCTTCAGGCAGTGGGCCGCTTCAAGGACATTCAGTAGACCTGTACACATTGTGGACGACGGTTCCACTTCCGAAGTCAATAGACTTGGAGCTGTCGGAGATATTCATTATGCTATTCAGCATTTAGGTTTAGATGAAGATGTACTCATCCTCGCGGGAGATAACATATTTACGTTTGATATTCAAGATTACATAGCGTATTTCCATCAGGTGAAATCAGATTGTATATTGGTGCAGCATATAGACCGGCTCGAAGATCTACAACGAGTTGGGGTTGCTGAGTTAGATAAAGCATCCAAAGTGATTTCTTTTGAAGAAAAGCCTACACAACCACGGACAGATATTGGTGTCTATGCAATCTATTTATTCCAGAAAGAGACGCTTCCGCTCTTTACAACCTATTTAATTGAAGGGAATAATGCCGATGCTCCTGGTTATTTTCCTGAATGGTTGTATAAACGAAAGGATTTATATGCATATTTTGCACGAGGAAAAAGCTTTGATATTGGCACGCATTCAGCTTATCTAGAGGTCAAGGAACAGTGGGAACAAAATAATATTGAATAAATAATTGAATTTATGTATATTTATACTACTTTGATAATAGAGGTGGTATGGGACGTGCATAGACATCTTGAGGAATATACACTAAATACATGGCCAGCAGAACATACGAAACTACTAAATGGATGGCTATTGCGTTATGCAAGTGGATATACAAAGCGCTCTAATTCTGTGAGTTCCTTATATTGGTCCACAGATGGTAATGTGCTCGATGCGATCCGTTCAGTCGAAAAGTGTTATATGGAGTACGGACAAGATGTTATTTTCAAAATCACACCTTTTATAAATCCATCAGGATTAGACGAAGTTTTAAATAGTGAAGGCTACACGTCTATTGATCATTCGAGCGTAAGACAGGTCGATTTAGACGAGGTTGTAGAACCTAATGGATCAACCCATGCTCTAATTAAGGAAGAATGCGATGAACAGTGGCTTGATCAATTGGCTATGATGAACGGACTGTCTCAGAAGCAGAAGGATACAACAAGAAGATTGTTAAAGGGCTCACCACTCAAACAGGCTTTCGTAACCTTGTTCCAGAATGACATCCCCGTGGCTGTAGGCCTAGGTGTTATTGATTGCGATTACATCGGTTTATATGACATTGTTACAAATGCACAATTCAGAAGACGTGGATATGGTGAGCAGCTTGTGCTTCATATCCTGAAATGGGGCAAGGCGAACGCTGCGAAGTATTCTTTTCTCCAGGTAGTACAAGCTAACTTAGCTGCGATCAGGCTTTATGATAAGCTTGGATACAAAGAACTGTATGAATATAGTTATCGTAGGAAGCGGCTAGAATAAATGATGATTACAAGATAGGAAATAAGAGAGGGAAGTACTAAACATGTATACATACGAAAATATAGGAGTGAGATTGCTAGCTAAAGAGGATGCGATTATACTTTCTCGCTGGTTAAGTGATCCACGCGTGTTAGAATACTATGAAGGTCGGGATCGCCCGCATGATCTGGATGCGGTAAGGCAGCATTTTTTCAATACGTCATCCGAAGAAGAGGTTACACGCTGCATCATACAATATGAAGATAAACCCATTGGTTACATACAATATTATCATGTTGCCGCTGATGAACGTGAGGTGTACGGGTATGATTCTTTTAAAGGTAAGATATACGGAATGGATCAGTTTATTGGTGAACCGGAATACTGGAACAGGGGTATAGGCACTAAGTTAATCGTTTCTATGGTCCAGCAACTGACACTGGTTGAGAAAGCGGATAAGATTGTCATGGACCCTCGCGTACATAATGAAAGGGCAATACGGGTCTATGAAAAATGTGGATTTGTGAAGGCGGCGCTACTCCCTAAGCATGAGTATCATGAAGGGGCTTATCATGATTGCTGGGTTATGGAATATCAGGCATAATAATGTAACTGAAGAATATCGATGGTTAATAGGAACGACATAATTGAATGGTGAGGCTCTCCTTTATAGGAGGGCTTTTTTGATATTTTTTATTTTTTTGGATTTTCTTATGTTGTTAAGGTTCGTTTAAGATAGTGGGCTCATACTGACACCAAAACCAATAACGATAGACCGTTTACGGGAAATGGAGGGAACATATGAACAAGCTTCAACCGCGAAAAAGGCTCGATTTCATACTTATTCTGATTGCACTCTTATCTGCTTTTTTGAATATGTACAACATTTGGACGGATAAACTGGTCAATGCCTACTATACGTCAGCGGTCACAAGTATGCTTCAAAACTTTCATAATTTCTTCTATGCATCGTTTGATCCGGGAGGGTATGTAACGGTCGATAAGCCTCCTGTAGCATTCTGGTTACAAACCATTAGTGCTTATTTATTTGGTCTTCATGGCTGGAGCGTTATTCTACCGCAGGCTCTGGCAGGTGTGGGTTCTACATTACTCGTTTATGCACTGGTTAAACCTTCTTTCGGACTAGCCGCTGCGCGAATGGGCAGTTTGGTGATGGCGTGCACGCCCGTAGCTGCGGCTGTTGCAAGAACCAATAATGTCGATAGTTTACTTGTATTTACGCTGCTTCTGGGTACATGGATGTTGTTTAAAGGCGTACGTACAAAGAAGGCAGGTTGGGTTATTGCGGCTTTCGCTATGATTGGTCTAGCTTTCAATATTAAAATGCTGCAGGCATACATGGTTGTACCTGCTTTTTATTTGTTCTATTTACTAGCCTTTAAAGTAAGCTGGAAAAAGAAAGGATGGACCTTAGCAGCGTCAACAGTGACGCTGGTGGTTGTATCCGTCGCGTGGCCTGTGGTCGTAGATTCGATTCCTACGGATCAGCGTCCGTATGTTGGAAGTAGTCAAACGAATTCGGTATTGGAACTAGCTTTTGGTTATAACGGCGTATCTCGGTTAACAGGAAACCGTGGAACCGGTGGAGGCGGCGGCGCTCCTGGAATGAATCCGAGTGAAGGAAGAGGAGAACGGTCTTCCAATCGTACAGATCAGGCTGCTCAGACAGATAACCAATCTTCGAATGGGTCTAAATCTACTCCCTCAAATGGTAATCAGGGTAACGGGCAGGCTGGACCTGGTAGAGCAGGTCAAGGCTTTCCTCCTGGAAATGGTACTGGAAATATGCCAGAGGGATTTGGTGGCAAACAAGGACCGGGCGGAGGAGGTGGCATGTTTAATACAGGCAATCCTGGTGTGTTGAGGTTGTTCCAAACGGAACTCTCTGGTCAGGCTAGCTGGATGTTGCCTTTTGTGGCCTTCGGATGCATTGGATTGTTCGCAGGACTACGCTTTCGTAAGCAGCTTAATAGCGGGCAGAAAGAAGGTTTATTTTGGCTTGGCTGGCTGATACCTGTCATGGGTTTCTTCAGTATAGCAGGATTTTTCCATCAGTATTATTTAGTGATGATGGGTCCTCCAATCGCGGTGTTAGTTGGAGCTGGCTGGAGTCGATTGTGGACGATGTTTCGTGAACGTGAAGGCTGGAAAGGATGGCTTCTTCCAGCAGCGGTATTATGTACAGCCGCTTTCCAAGTATTCATATTAAGTGCCTATACAGTCAGTATTGGTGCAACATGGATGATTGCCATTTCTTTAATTGGTGTCGCTGTTACCCTTCTCATGATATGGATGAGAAAGGTAGAGCGGAAAGTGTTCGTGTCGGCAGTAGCCGGAATACTTGTCCTGCTCATTGCTCCGCTATTCTGGTCAGCAACGCCGATTATATATGGTCAGAGCAGCCAGCTTCCGGCAGCAGGACCTACTGAATCGCGCGGTGGAACTGGTGGTGGAGGCGGACGAATGAATGGAAACGTTAATGAAAAGTTACTCAGCTATGTGACCGAACATAGCACGGGTGAAACGTACTTGTTTGCGACTTCGAGTGCGACTTCGGCTGCACCTTACATTATTCAGACAGGCAAGCCGGTTATGGCCATGGGCGGTTACTCTGGCTCAGATCCAATCCTAACGGTGAGTAAAATCCAACAGTTGGTTGCTGAACATCAAGTGAAATTCTTCCTCTTAGGAGGCGGCATGGATCGTGGTGGAAGCTCCGAAGTAACCGAGTGGATTAAAGCAAATGCGACGGAAGTGCCTGCTACGGACTGGCAGGATACCAATCAAACTAATAAGGGTACATCTGACAATTTCCGCGGTGGGATGGAAAGCAGTGGAGCACTCTACGAAATAACGGAACAGACCGGAGGGGATGCCAAGTGAATACCGTACTTATGACACGTCATGTCCGCTATTCGGTTATCATTCCTGTATACAATGAAGAAGAAGTTATCACGGAAACGTATTGGCGTATCAAAAGTGTCATGGAGATCACAGGAGAATCTTATGAACTTATATTCGTCAATGATGGTAGTCGTGATCAGACCGTTAATCTGATTCGCTCTGTTGGGGCATCCGATCCTTCTATTCATATCATCGACCTCTCACGGAATTTCGGCCATCAAATAGCGATTACAGCCGGGATGGATTATGCATCTGGGGATGCAGTCATTGTTATTGATGCCGATCTACAGGATCCTCCAGAATTGATTCTGGACATGATTGCAAAATGGAAGGAAGGCTATGATGTTGTATATGCACAGCGTTTGGAACGCAAGGGTGAATCCTTTTTCAAACGAAAAACAGCAAGCCTCTTTTATCGAATTCTTAAACATATGACGGATATAGACATTCCAATCGATACAGGTGACTTCCGTCTGCTTGATCGCAAAGTATGCAACGAGCTCAAGCGTCTTCCTGAAAATAATCGTTATGTGCGAGGTTTGGTCAGTTGGGTAGGCTTTAAACAAACGGCTATTCAATATGTTAGAGAAGGGCGATTTGCTGGTGAAACGAAGTATCCACTTAAGAAAATGATAAAGCTGTCCATGGATGGTATTACATCCTTTTCTACTAAACCACTAAAAGTCGCCGGTATTATGGGAATGATTATCTCCATCGTGGGTTTTGTATATTTAGTATTCGTTTTATTTGAAAGGTTGTTTACGGATGCTGCGTTACCTGGTTGGTCCTCACTTATTGCGTTCCAATTGTTCTTCGGTGGATGCATGCTGATGTTTATGGGGATTATCGGTGAGTATTTGGGTCGTATATATGATGAAGTCAAGCATCGGCCTCTCTATATCGTGAACGAGGTATACAGCAAAGAAGAACCGATGAGGAGATGAGTCATACGATGAAAATCAGAAAAGCTGTCATACCCGCAGCAGGGCTAGGTACGCGTTTCTTGCCAGCAACGAAGGCACAGCCGAAAGAAATGTTACCGATTGTTGACAAGCCTGCCATTCAATATATCGTCGAAGAAGCGGTGGAAGCCGGAATCGAAAGCATTATCATCGTGACAGGGCGCAATAAACAATCCATTGAGAATCATTTTGACCGTTCTGTTGAACTAGAGCAGGCGCTTGAGAATAAGGCCAAGTGGGATTTACTTGAGGAAGTCAAAGGCATTAGTGATATGGTGAATATTCACTATATCCGCCAGAAGGAGCCACTCGGCCTTGGGCATGCTATTTTATGTGCACAGCAGTTCATTGACGATGAACCGTTTGCGGTATTGCTCGGGGATGACATTATGATGTCGGATACTCCCGCTCTGAAGCAGATGATGCATGTCTATGAGCGCTACAAGAAGCAGATGATCGGAGTTCAGCCCGTGCCAAAGCAGGAAACAAGCAAATATGGCATAATTTCATATGATAAATATGGTGACCGTATTTACCGTGTAACTGATTTGGTGGAGAAGCCAGCACCGGAAGTGGCCCCTACCAATATTGCTGTGATGGGACGGTATATCCTGAACCCATCTATTTTTCCTGAACTGGAGCGGCTGGAAAAGGGTGCTGGGGATGAGTATCAGCTTACGGATGCGCTGCGTCAGCTTTGTGGCAAAGAAGGTATACTTGCGCTTGCACTTGAGGGCAAACGATTTGATATAGGTGATAAGATGGGTTACATGTACGCAATTCTTGAAATGGCTATACAACGTGAGGAATTACGTAGGCCACTGATAAATCATATGCAGCAACTAATACAGCAAGAGACCGCTCGTTCATAAAATGTATACGAAATGTAGAAGCCCGCGGCGAATGAGTCGGGGCTTCTTTGCGCTTCGTTACGGGAATTGATGTGCAACATATGGCATATATTGTGAAGTGAAGGAGCTGGAGGATATGGAGCAAGGTTCTAAGCATACTTGGTCGTTGAACCGACGCCATTCTGAATTCATCGATCCGTATAAGCTCGAACGTGCAGAATTACAAGAATGGCTTCCATACTGTGAGGTATATTATTTATCTCAAGGTAATTCATCTATTGTGATGCACTCCACTGAACCTTATTGGCTGAAAAGAAATGAGGAGGTTGTGGGAGGAGTGATGATGTCGCCCAATCGCATGCATACACTTTTTCTCATACCACCGCTACAAAACACCGTAAGTATGATCCGGATGCTGATCCCCGTGCTTTTGCAATGGTCGGATTCTTCAAAGTCTATTTATGTCTATAATATTTTCCCACAACAGGTGGATTGCTTTGTTCAAGCAGGGTTTCGTCCTGAGGAATATCGTTGCCGCTGGATGCAAAGACCTACGCAAATGCTAGAGATCGAAGAACAGAATCATGTTGATTTTGAGATGATGTCACCCATTTTCATCATAGAGCAAGGGAATTGCCAGCTTAGACAACATCGTGAAATTGCCCATTTTCTCTATAAATCCTACCTAGGAAGCTATGACGTTATGAGTACAGCGAGGCAAGCTTTTCAGGAGTACGTTGATTGGGTGCTGACCATTGCCTCGCATCGAAATGAAAACCTCCGTAAAGCTTCTTCTCTTATTTATGACCGTCATTCACATGCTTTGATCGGCGTCTGCTTAATTACACTAGTTGAAGGTATCCCACATGTATCTGCGCTCGCGGTTTTACCAACCTACCGACAGAAGGGCATAGGTACTTTAATGTTGAAAAGAGCGTTAGGTTTGCTTGAACCGCACTATCCTAGACTTCATATGTACGTAACTCAAGGTAATTGTACAGAGACATTGGCCTATAATTTAGGATTTATGCCTGGTCCACTCGAAATCTACCGGATGAAATTGATCATCGATGAAAAATAAGAATAGGTGATATTACTCACAGTAGCAATGCATATAGTAGGTGTAATATAAATTACATACAATATATAGTGTTTCGGGTTAAAAAATGAATTGTAGCGCTTCATCGAACATAGAGAGGAAGAAGGATATATGGCCAGCCTCAAAGAACGAATGGTTAACTTATGGAGTTCATTTCATGAGATTGTACATGCTGAGAATATAGATTTATTACAGGAAAATGCGAACGTAGATGGCCGCTCTCCCATGGGTCTCATGGGTAAATTCGGGAGTGAGAGCGCTAAAATGTACGCGGTGGAGTATCTTTTATCGGGAGAGGCTCGCGAGGCGATGCTGGATAATGTGCTTTATCCGCATGATCTAGACTTCTATGCCACAGGTACGACAACCTGCTGTCAGATTCCACTGGGCAAACTGCTACGTGGCGGATTCAATACCGGGCACGGACATATGAGAGAACCACAGGATATTAAGAGTGCGATGGCACTTGCATCAATTATTTTGCAGGCCAATCAAAATCAGCAGCATGGAGGACAAGCTTATCCAATGTTTGATTATGATCTCGCACCTTACGTGAGGAAGACGTATTTGAAACAATTACAAGCGCTGCGTTCTCTTCCACTTGTTGAATCATTTGATTGCGAACAAGAAGCTTGGCGATTAACAGAACGAGAGGTCTATCAGGCATGCGAGGCATTCATACATAACGCTAACTCGATGCATTCACGTGGTGGTGGACAGGTTCCATTTATATCAATAAATTACGGGACAGATTCTTCAAAGGAAGGGCGTATTCTTGTACGCCAGCTTCTATTAGCAACACAGGCAGGACTTGGGCATGGGGAAACGCCTATTTTCCCAATTCAAATCTTTAAAGTGAAAAATGGGGTGAACTTTCAGCCACAAGATCCTAACTATGATTTATACTTGCTGGCGCTTGAAACGACGGCACAGCGAATGTTTCCGAACTTTGCTTTTATGGATACTTCATTTAACATGCAATATGATCAGGATACTCCTGAGAGTGAAATATGTTATATGGGTTGCCGGACACGTGTCATGGGAAATGTGAATGGTGAAGAGACGGCGATTGGTCGCGGAAATTTATCCTTCACGTCCATTAATCTAGTTCGATTGGCTTTACAGTCAGCAGGGGAGCAGGATTTCATGCTTCGTTTGGATCGTTCGTTAGAGCAAGCAGTTCGTCAGTTGTTTGATCGTTATCAATATCAAGCTAGCAAGCTTGCCGGTGATTTCCGGTTTCTCTACTCACAAGGAGTCTGGAGAGGTGGAGAAAATTTGCATCCAGGAGATAAGCTTGAATATATTTTGAAGCAAGGTACGCTTAGTGTAGGATTTATTGGACTTGCAGAAGCATTAGTCGCATTATATGGACGGCATCATGGAGAGGACGAGCAGTCGCAGACGAGAGGACTACAGATTATTGGACGAATGCGGGCTCGGATGGACCGTGCGACAGAGGAGAGCGGAATGAATTATTCTCTTATCGCTACACCTGCTGAAGGACTTTCTGGCAAATTTGTGCGAAAAGATCGTGAACATTTTGGTGAAATTGCAGGTATCACAGACCGCGAATACTATACGAATTCATTTCATGTACCTGTTCATTATAAGCTGATGGCTATGGATAAAATAAAAATTGAGGCTCCTTATCATGCACTCTGTAATGCTGGTCATATCACTTATGTTGAGGTGGATGGTAGCCTTATTCACAACACGGCCGCGTTAGATCAAATTGTACGAGCTATGGCAGAGAATCAGATCGGCTATGGTTCGATTAATCACCCAGTAGATCGCTGCAAGGCATGCGGATTTACCGGTATCATTGATCAGGATTGCCCGGTGTGTGGACAGCCTGATCGAAATATTGAACGTATTCGCCGAATTACGGGTTATTTGGTCGGGGATATGAGTAAGTGGAATTCAGCCAAGCGAGCAGAGGAATCAGATCGGGTCAAGCATGGGAGATGAGTCGGCGTATGAAGTTGTCTTCGGTTAGTGTAATGAGTATTATTCACGACAGTGTAGTAGATGGCGAAGGCTTACGGACGGTCATCTTTTTCAGTGGCTGTACCCATCAATGTCCTGGTTGTCACAATCCGCAGTCTTGGAACGTACATCATGGAACGTGGATGTCCGTAGATGAAGTCTTAGGCGAGGTTCTTCGTAACCCTATGACGGATGTAACACTGTCTGGTGGCGATCCTTTTATGCAGCCTGCATCAATAAGCTGCATCGCCCGTGGTTTAAAGTTATTTGGCAAACATATTTGGGCATATACAGGATATACAATGGAGGAGCTACTTACAAATGGATCAGCGGATCAGAAGCAATTATTGTCTTACTGTGATGTTTTGGTCGATGGACCATTTAAACAACAGCTTCGAGATGTCTCGCTTGCATTTCGTGGAAGTTCCAACCAAATGATTTGGCAAAAGGTAGACGGTGTATGGTTCCCCAATCCTAAATACTTACCCCCGTATTGTAACGATAACCGTACCGTAACTTCACTCTGTTAACGTAGTTCATTGACGCTCCTCATAGAATGATTTAAAATTCGTTCATAGCACCTAACGCGAAGATATGTAATACATTTAATAAACTCCGATTTATCGTGAGTGGCGGAATTTTAACGGCTTCGTTCCGGTTTCGTTCGCCCCCTGTCTGCAAAGACGGGGGGCTTTTGCTTGTTATATCTTCAAACTAACATCAGGAGGAATCGTCACTTGAATAAGCTCAAATACCCTTTACTTATATTAATTGGAGCTGCCAGCTATGGAGTGTTATCTTCAATAATGAAGGTTGGAATTAAAGAAGGCTTTCATGTAAATCAAATGCTAGGGAGTCAATATCTATTTGGCTGGGCGTTATTACTATTACTCATGCTGATATTTTCTCGTAAGAAGCTATCAGCTAAACAGTGGATTGCCTTGCTTGCAGTCGGTGTGACCATGAGCGGAACATCTGTCTTCTACGGCAAAGCTGTTGAGCGCTTACCTGCTTCGATTGCAGTCGTCTTATTGTTCCAGTTCACATGGATTGGTGTACTTATGGAGGCGGTCGCGGACCGTCGTTTTCCAAGTCGAAGTAAATTGATATCTATCGTCATTCTTATTGCCGGAACTTTACTGGCGGGAGGCGTCGTAGGCGAAAGTTCCGGAGCAGCAGCGCTAGATGTGAGAGGGGTTATCTATGGTCTGATCTCCGCCTTTACCTTTGCACTCTATATGTTTGTCAGTGGTCGTGTTGGAACAGAAGTTCCAGCCTTTAACAAAAGCTTCTTAATGACCACCGGTGCAGGAGTCATTGTCCTAGCGGTATTCTCTCCGGCCTTTATATGGGATGGCTCACTAGTCGAAGGATTATGGAAATACGGTTTATTGTTAGGAGTCCTTGGTGTGCTGATCCCCGTTGTATTCTTCGCAATCGGCATGCCTAAGGTCGGCTCGGGAACTGGCGCCATTCTGGGCGCAGCTGAATTGCCGGCTGCTGTACTTGCTTCCGTATTTCTAGTGCATGAGCATGTTTCAGGAATGCAGTGGATGGGAATTGTGCTAATCTTTATTGGTATCGGTGTGCCACAAATCCGTTTTTCCCGCAGGAAAAGAGTGCAGCAATATGACCATAATGAATCTGCACCCGCTAAGGGGTAGTAAACGGATTTCAATTAATTTACTGCAAATAAGATTAAACTCGTCCGAATAGGGTAATTT
This sequence comes from Paenibacillus pini JCM 16418, assembly GCF_000576305.1. GTDB lineage: Bacteria > Bacillota > Bacilli > Paenibacillales > Paenibacillaceae > Paenibacillus_AQ > Paenibacillus_AQ pini. The sequence continues at coordinate 621,784 of NZ_BAVZ01000001.1, forward strand.
AATGTATAGACATTTTTTCCATTTAACCTAAGGCTCCTAACTAGCCTTAGGTTATTTTTTTATATTGAAAATAGATGACTACTATTTATATATAGGGTAATCTAGGAGAGTGGGATTTCTTTGTTCTCTTTGAGATGATAGGAATATACATATTTATTTGTTATAGACATCTAAGATAAACATGATATGAAGCGAAAAGTGAGTGTGATGAGTAGTGCTGATTTACTTGGCATTTGGGTTAGGGGTTGTCATATTAGCGGCGGCAGGTGTATTAGCTTGGAAGAATACCAAGTTGCTTGCTGAGAAGAGAGAGTACATCGGTCCAAAAATATCCACATTCTTGTATACCGTGTTAACGACGAATCAAATCAGTGAAGAGGATAAGGTAACACATATTCCGTTGTTCCACATCACATTTAAACATGAACAGCAGCAGTTACATGCGTACCTTTGCCGAGTGATAGGTGATGAGAAGGGTGAACTCAAGCTGGAACATGCCGCGTCAATAATGGATCGGAAGCTATCAGAGACGTTAAGTAAAGATCTGCTAATAGCTGCCGTTCCTCATTATGAGGTTGTGTTATTTGAAGAAGAGAAGCGTACCGTGGCTCGTTTAGATGCACATACCAAACAGCAACTCATGGTTTAAATGTCTTAAGAGAAGCAGTAATGTAAATCAGGAGTGGTAACTTCCACTTGGTGCATTCATAACCCACTCCAGCATGGAGAGCATGTCCTCTAGGCGAATGAGCTGGGCTGAAAGAGAGTTATGAGCAGGAGTACCGGATTCGGCGTTATCTATCCGTGCTTGCAGGGATTTTTTTTGCATAAGTAGTTCGTTGATTTTAGACTGGATCTGATTTTCAGTTCTCATGTCAATAAGCCTCCATTGGGGTATATTCTAGTTATGACTTATTATAGCAGGGCTATGGGCTGAACCCAATGTGTCAAAAGCTATCAAGCATATTAAGGAGTGTGATCAGAATGAATCTGAAGAGAATAGCTGCTGAAAAGGCGGTTGAATTCGTCGAAGACGGTATGAAGGTAGGACTTGGAACAGGATCTACTGCATATTGGGCCATCTGTAAATTAGGCGAACTAGTAAAAGAAGGACTGTCTATTCAAGCTGTTGCTACCTCACTCGCATCGGAAAAGTTGGCGCAGGAACATGGCGTGCCGCTCATTCCTTTTGCTAAATTGGATGGTCTTGATCTCACGATTGATGGTGCTGATGAGCTAGATCATCAGCTTCGCTTGATTAAGGGCGGGGGCGGGGCCTTGCTGCGTGAGAAAATTGTGGCTTTTCATAGTAAACAGCTGATTATTGTGGCTGATGAGAGCAAGCTAGTAGATACACTGGGTACGTTCCCGCTTCCGGTAGAGATTGTATCTTTCGCCATGGAGTGGACGATGGATGCCTTGAGGGCGCTCCATTGTAAACCCATGCTGAGAACTGATGAAGAGAAACTTTTTGTTACGGACAATGGAAATTATATTGCTGATTGCCATTTTGAGGTTATCTCCGATGCAGAAGAGCTTCAGCGCCGTTTAATGGGGATTCCGGGCATTGTAGATCAAGGGTTATTCCTAGGTATGGCTAGTAAAGCAGTGATTGGGCATAGCAGTGGGCACGTAAATATATTGGAGCGTTAAACGATGAAATCAGACATGAAAGTAAGGCAGCCTGAAAGAAGTGAATATTCACTTTGGAGAGGCTTATGCTTATGCGTAATTAGTATTTATGCTCTATGTTTGCTATATTGGATGTTTATTGGTTTTGGTAGAACGAGACATACCAGTGGTCCATTGAACTATAATGTGATCCCTTTCGAGACGATACGTCTGTATGTTAAAAGCATGAATAAGTTGCCCAATCATTTATGGATTATTAACATTTTGGGTAATATTGGTGTATTCGTTCCTTTTGGTGTGATGTTGCCGAATATATGCAAACCGATGCAATCATGGTTTCGGATGACAATCGCATTTGTACCCTGTATTCTATTGCTTGAGACTATGCAAATGCTGCTGAGGGTCGGCAGTTTTGATGTCGATGATGTGATATTAAATACACTAGGGATGTGGATCGGCTTGCTAATATATTCATTGTTTAGGCGGGCTTCTTAGGGATAAGGAATATCAAATTTGACATTATTAAGGCTTTTCATTATCTTTATATTAAGATAGTACGTTTGGAGGTTTCATTGTGAAGGATCGAACAAGCCATGATGAGTTGTCTTTGGAATTATTTATTGTTCTTGCTCGTGCTTATAACTCCGTTGTTGCGCATTCCATCCGTGATATTCAGAGTTATGGACTGAATTCAACGGAATTTGGAGTGCTGGATTTACTGTTTCACAAAGGCCCGCAACCGCTGCAAAAAATTGGCGAGAAAGTGCTGATTTCAAGTGGAAATATTACCTATGTAGCGGATAAATTGCAGAACAAGAATCTGCTTGTACGCAAGGCTTCACCAGAAGATCGTAGAGTTATTTTTGCCGATTTGACGGAGGAAGGGCGTACGCTTTTCGAAAGTATTTTTCCAAAGCATGAGCGTGTACTAGTGGACGCGGTTAGCGAATTAGACATGGATGAGAAGAAACAAGCGGTCGAATTGTTACGAAAGCTCGGTCTTTCGGCTGAGAACAAATTTAAGTCTAAAGCTTAAACAGCATCATGAGGGAGGTGAACAACGATGAATGGACAACTTCGTTCCAATATCCGTGCCGGTCTGGAAGTCGCTATCGTCCTGAAACAGGATCAACCAACGGGTAAACGGACGAAAGGTATCGTGAAGGACATTCTTACCAATTCACCTAAGCATCCGCACGGGATTAAAGTCCGGTTGACGGACGGTCAGGTCGGCCGTGTGCAGGAGATTTTTGTATAATGCTTGTGTTCGTCATACGAAGACAGCCCAATGATCCGCTATGTTAGCGGAACATGGGCTGTCTTTTTTTATGAAAATATATAGTCTCATCTAATTATTATGCTTGGGTTAACAGTTGAAATCGCTCTAACTGGTCCCACACCTGTTCTTGCCGCAATATTTCAATTTGTTTAGGCCCGATGAGATCGAAATGAGGAAAAGGTGAACGGTTATGAATATACTGAGGCGGCAAGTCATGAGCAATACACCACGCAGTTAGACGAGCTAAGTCCGAACATCCTACCTTGGTTACTGTTTTCATTCCTGGAAACCTCTTATCCAGCCAGTAATGCGTCAAATAGGCAATTTCACCCCGATTAACGGCTTCTTTCCACATATTCAGTTCATTGCGATGTATTCCAAAGGCCATATCTGTTCATCCCCAATTATGATGGTTATAGGGCCGAAGGGCCTGAGCGGTCCATCAACCGAGTTAGTTTACTTTCAGTGGAGGATTCAGGAGCAGGTGTGTATATGCTGCATCTTAAATCCGAGCTTCCTTGCACTTGCAGGGATGTAAGGTCAAACAGCATTTTGCCAACCTTGGCATGTCTGAATTCAATTAAAACTTCCGGTGCTGAGCTGACCTGGCTTTGCTGCCACAGAGCTGAGAAGCGCGGATCTGCAGCTTCCATTTGTTTCACAAAGGTATCATACCATTCATCTTCTACATATTGACCATAGTAAGCCCTGAAGATAGACAGAAATCCCATGACAAAATGCTCCCAATTGACAGCAAGCCGATTGAATTCTTTACGTGTAAACAACAGCTGGATCATATTTCGATCTTCGACTGGAATCTCCTTAAAATTCAAAAACACATGTGAAGCAGCTTCATTCCATCCAACAATCTGGCAGTGACGATCTGAAATGATGGTAGGACAAAAGCGCAGCTCATCCAATATTTTTTGCAATGAAGGACTGATTTGGGCTTGGGGTTGTTCCATTAAGCTTACACCTGCACTGCTTGTCTCCATCGCTAGTGAAAATAAATATTTACGCTCATCCCCTGTTAATTGGAGCGCAGACGCAATGCAGTCAAGAACAGAAGAGGACACTTTGATGTCCCGTCCCTGTTCCAGCCAAGTGTACCACGTGCTACTAACGCCAGCTAGCTGTGCTACCTCTTCTCTACGCAGTCCGGGTGTTCTTCGGCGTGATCCCTGTGGCAAACCAGCAGCTTGAGGCTGAATTTTAGCTCTTTGCAACTTTAAAAAGGTAGATAATGCTTTTAATCTGGCCTCATGATTCATGCCTTATATTAAACTCCTTCCGGTAGGATACATAGGATAGTATTAATTATACTAGGATAAACAACAACTTGTAATAGGATAAAGAATGTGGAAAGATCATACCATACTTATTTTAGAAGGAGGAACTGTAATGATGGAAAGAGTGGTTATAACAGGATTAGGTCTAGTTTCTCCTTTGGGTAACGAGGTTGATACCTTCTGGAAAGCACTTATTAAAGGGGAATCTGGCATAACTAATATTGATACTTTTGATACGAATGGATATAAAGCCAAAATTGGTGGTATTGTACGTGATTTTGATGCGGAGGCACGTTTTGGTCGAAAAGAAACTCGGCGTATGGATAGATTCTGCCAATTTGCTGTTGCCGCTGCAGAGGATGCGATGCGTGATTCAGCACTTGATCTAGCGCAACTTAATTTAGAACGAACAGGCGTGTATGTGGGATCGGGTATTGGCGGCATACAAACCTTGATGCAGCAAAAGGATATGCTAAATACCAGAGGTCCAGAGCGGGTAAGTCCACTGCTTGTACCTATGATGATTTCGAATATGGCCGCTGCCATGATCAGTATTCGCTTTGGTGCAACAGGTCCAGCGATGTCACCCGTTACGGCATGTTCCATAGGAAATACGGCAATTGGGGAAGCATTCAGGCTAATCCGTGCAGGTGGTGCAGACGTTGTCATTGCCGGCGGTGCAGAGGCGGCGGTAACTGAAATCGCGATGGCTAGTTTCGGCAATGCTACTGCGCTCTCTACTCGTAATGATGACCCAACAGGAGCGAGCCGTCCATTCGATGCAGGGCGGGATGGATTCGTTATGGCTGAGGGAGCAGGAATTCTTATCCTTGAATCTTTGACCCACGCCAAAGCAAGAAATGCACGTATATACGCTGAGGTCACTGGATATGGTGCTTCATCGGATGCTTATCATATGGTCGCTACACATCCTCAAGGAACGGGAGCTTATCAGGCTATGAAGCTAGCATTAAATGAAGCAGGGGTAAAGCCAGAGGATGTGGATGTAATTAGCGCCCATGCAACAAGTACTGAAGTAGGAGACAGATCCGAAACGGAAGCTATTAAAAGGTTATTCGGAGACATGGCCTACCAGATCCCAGTAACAGCTAATAAATCGATGTTAGGACATATGCTTGGCGCTGCCGGAGGCGTGGAAGCCATTGCGCTGATTAAATCACTGCAGACGGGAATTATTCCACCGACCATTAATCAGGAGCAGAAGGATGCTGTCTGTGATCTTGATTATGTACCTAATCATGCACGCCATGTGAACATGCAGATTGGGATGTCTAATTCATTTGGTTTTGGTGGACATAATGCGGTTATTGTGATTCAAAAGTATGAAGTAGACTCATTTTCGTATTGATTTTAACGGCAATTTACCTTTTTTTGGTTGGTATTTATGGGATCATTTACCTTAATATGTTATGATTACTGTAGTACTGCAAAGATGAGAGGTGTGTTAAATGGCCGTTAAAATATGCCGGAAATGTGGTGACTCGAATCTAGAGTTTGCCTCACGATGTGTCGTTTGTGGTAACTCATTAAAAGATGTAAAGGTAGTAGGTATTCATAACTCATATAAAAGTGCTAGAAAAGTCAGTGCTCATTGTAAACATTGTGGAGAGACGCTCCAAACAGGCACTAATAAATGCAAACACTGCGGTACATCTGTGCTACAACTTGTCATAACAAAACCGTATACTTCCCCTTCTAACCCATCCATATTTCATTTAGATGCTGTAGGGATTACTTTACTTATTGTATCGACGCTAATTTTCCCACCGGCTGGACTTGTAATAGGCGGATTAGCTCTTTTTAGTGACCAGCAAGACAAGCAGTATTCGGGCAAAATGCTGATGCTTCTAGGGATATTCTTGAGCATACTTGAATTCGGTCTGTTCTATATTCGTTTATTCCTCTGACTTTGTACTTCATTATTTTACAATGATGGATTTGGATTTCACTTCATGTGGGTATATCTAAAATAGACAATCTACTTTGAGGAGGTCCAACAATGGATCAGAATGAACAATTTGAAGCAGCTAGACAATCGGAAGCTGACTATCATCAACAATTTTATGAAGACAATGAGATTTTTGAAGAGGGAACTTGGATGGCAGAACCCGGACCTGTGGTCATGGAAATGTTAGAACGTCTGCTTCTTCATAAAGACGAGCTTCAGGTACTGGATTTGGGATGTGGTGTTGGGCGGAATACAATTCCGGTGGCTGAACGTCTAAAGGGAACCTTAAGCCGCGTTAAGGGTGTTGACCTGCTTGATGATGCCGTAGAAATGTTACGTAATAATGCTAAGGAATTCGGAGTAGAGCATTTAGTTGAAGCTGAAGCTGCTGATGTGGAGAACTATCCGATTCCTGAGGATGCTTATGATTTCATTATTGCTTGTTCATGTCTCGAGCATACGTCTTCTAAGGAAGCCGTTGAGCAAGAGCTGGATACGATGAAGGCTGGAACAAAAATGGGTGGGATTCACTGTATCACCATGAGTACAGATGTGGAAGAATTTGATCGAGATACCGGAGATAGTACTCCCGGGTTGATTGAATTAAACCAGAAATCTGAGGAAGCACTCGCGATGCTGGATCGAAAGTATGAAGACTGGAAAGTGTTAATTAAAAATACAGATGCGCAAAGTATTGAGGAAGTTAAAGACGAGCGTAATATCGATTTCCGGTGCAACTTAATTACGTATGTAGCGCAGAAAATTCAGTAAGGAAATGATATGAGCCGCTTGAAATTATCTGCTTAAACAGGTACAGTTACGAAACGGTATATACCGTGGAAGAACATATTTGGAGGTAACTTATGCTACTCAACATTAAAGCCTACATACGTAAACCTGAAGTAGCGGAACTGATTTCATATACGGTATTTCCGGATGATCAGTCTGTTGAAAAGGCGATTTCGCAATATGAGAACCAAGACAATATGCAGTTATATGGCTTTGAAGATCAAGAACTGCTTATCGGCTTGATCGGTTTCGAACGCTCAGAAGATAGCTTAATCATTCACCATATTGCTGTCATTCCCGAGAATCGTGGAATTGGCTATGGTAGAGGGATGATTCTAGAGCTGATGACGGATCAGAAACCTCTGCGGGTCATCGCCGAAACGGATGAAGAATCCGTACAGTTTTACCGCAACATTGGTTTTGAAGTACAAAGCTTGGGCGAGCTTTTCCCAGGTGTCGAACGATTCCGTTGTGTATATGAGATTGAAGACGAGAACAACATCGATAACGCTTAGTCAGAGCAGTGGTAGGCACCTATGGGGTCTCCCTGAAATGAAGCATTGCATAGAGGCTTAATTAGAAGAGCCGATGGTTAGTCGAATAAACGTATGACCTGAGTCCCGTATATGCATATACGGGGCTCTATTTGTTATGTACATATGGGTGTAGGTCTACCGTTTTTTATAATATAAGTAAGAAATCTCGTTCTTTGTCCGGTTTCACACTGGATAGAAGATTCATATACTGTTGTATCTAGGTTAGTAGTATGAAGGAGGTTGAACACTGTGGTCTACCCATATACGGCGATCGGTGATTCGTTGACAGTCGGTTTTGGGGCCATGCCGGGTAATGGTTTCGCACCAGTATACCGCGGGATGGTGGAGCGGCATGTGAAGTCGTTTGTCGCCTATGAGAATCTAGGTATAAACGGGCTGACCTCATCGAGACTCTATGAGCATGTCAGCTCCAATCCGATGGTTCGCCAATCATTGCAACAAGCTCAAATCATAACTATATCCATTGGAGGTAATGATTTGATTCGCGCTGCTAGAACCGCTCCCGGTACAAATCTATATCCGCATTTTAATAAGGCGCTTTCAGAGTGCAAGAATAATTTTGCGGGTATTATGAAAAATATTTATCAATTGAAGGCTAGAACCAATCAGCCGTATATTATTCGCGCTATTGGTCTATATAATCCATATCCTCAGGTGGAGGAAGCAACCTACTGGGTACAGCAGTATAACCAGTATCTAGATGGGTTCTATAGCAATAATTTTGCGACAGCCCAAATATTTTCGGCCTTTGCTGGAAGGGAAAGAGCATTATTATCGATTGACCATATTCATCCGAATGGAAAAGGTTATCGTGTCATTGCGGATCAACTTAACCGCTTAGGTTATCGTCCACTTTCTTAATTTTGAAAATGGCGTATAAAGATAAAGATTAAAAAGCCAGACCATTATAGGTCCGGCTTATTTTTTTAGTGAAAGTTTCGTTTCAATCTTCAATTTATCAAGAAGCTACTTCATCTTATTGATCATGCTACGTACGGCCCATTTCCGTTCTTGGCGCTTCTTATACTTAGGTAACGAACGATAATTATCAATTGAATCCTGAAAAGCAGCCTTAGATTCACTTGCTCGACCAAGTGATTTATACATCAATCCAAGCAAGTAATACCCTTCACTGGAAGAGGAATGAATTTCTTGAAATTGATGTACATAATTCATTGCTTTATCTTGGTCCAGTGACTTATATACTTCTGCTAATCTCAGATAAGGCTGTCCATATTTTACGCGTTGGTTAATGCTGAGACCTTGAAGTATGTATTGTTCTCCCTTGTCGGTATTCCCTAATCTTAAATGAACCGTTCCGAGGTCATCCCAAAATTCTGCGGATTGTTCAAACCGTGATTGAATGGATTCAAGTAATCCCAAAGCTTCTTGATATTGCTTACGTTCCATAAGTAGACGAGCTAATTCATACTTCGAAGACACATCGTTTGGACTCATAGCAATATGTGAGCGCAATTTTGATATTTTACCCATCCGTTTAAAAGGTTTCGTTATGCTTGGAAAGATACCCACATAGCGGCGATCCAAGAAATAAACAATGACAAGTAGAATAAATATAGCCAGAAAGGGATTGCCTACAAGTCTCCAAAGTAATAAAAAACCAAAAATTTTAATCATAAACGTCCTCCTTGATCATGTACCTACCAACAGTAAAAATAATCAATTTATTATATCATATGGAGATTTTGTCTTGTATGGGTAAATTATAAATATTAACTTTTATGTTAATTTCGGTAATTAGAGGATCTATATGGGTAGGTATCAAGCTAGCTTTTATTCATCGATTAGGGATATGATATGTTCAGTTTTATACATAAGGAGGGACTTGTGATGAGCGAACGTTTGCAGCAACAGATCGAGTTTATCCGCGAGGTGGACAAGCTGAAATCCGTGCTTCGCCAATCTTATATTATGGATCAAACACGCCGTGAGAATGACGCCGAGCATACATGGCATATTACGCTAATGGCTTGGGTGTTGCAGGAGTATATTGAACCGAGTGAAGTAAATTTAATTCGTGTTATGAAAATGTTACTTGTGCATGACCTCGTGGAAATTGACGCAGGCGATACATTCGCTTACGACGAGAAGGGTCATGAAGATAAATTTGAAAGAGAGCAGGCGGCAGCTAAACGAATTTTTGGTTTACTACCTAAAGAACAACGGGATGAAATGATGTTACTCTGGCTGGAGTTTGAAGAAAGAGAAACGATAGAAGCACTTTATGCAGCTTCAATGGACCGAATTCAGCCGATTCTCCATAATTACTACACGCAAGGACGCTCATGGAAAGCACATGATGTCCGTTCTACTCAGGTACTGGCAAGGATTCAATTTCTACGTAAGGATATGCCTAAGCTCTATGAACACATAGAAAAACTTATGGCTGATGCCGTACGGCAAGGGTATATACGCTCATAATCATCCTTTGTGCTAGAATAATATTACTTTTATGGTGAACTTACGAAAAGGAGTGCATGGGATGAAGTTGAACACAAATGACACATTATTATTTATTGGGGATTCAATTACGGATTGCGGGCGCAACCGTCCAGTAGGCGAAGGTGGATTCGGTCAGTTGGGTAACGGTTATGTTGCACAGGTCGATGCGCTACTCCATGCGGTGTATCCTGAGCGAAATATACGAATTTTGAATACTGGTATTAGCGGCAATACGGTCCGGGACTTGAAGCAGCGCTGGCAGGAAGATGTACTCGATCTGAAACCGGATTGGCTGTCGATTATGATTGGCACGAATGATGTATGGCGTCAGTTTGATCAGCCGCTTAATCCAGCGTACCATGTATATCTAACGGAATATGAACAAACTTTGAAGGAACTCCTCGCCTTGACTCGTCCTTTGTTAAAAGGTCTCATTTTAATGACACCTTATTATTTAGAGCCGAACGAAGATGATCCCATGCGGGCAACGATGGATGTTTATCGCTCCGCGATGCGCAATATAGCAGATGAGTTTGATGCTATATTAGTGGATACACAAGCAGCTTTCGATGCAATTTCTGAGCATGTATACTTGTCCTCTCTAGCGATCGGTTGGGATCGCGTACACCCGGGTCAGCGGGGACATATGACGCTTGCTCGCGAATTTTTGAAGGCCATACAATTTGAATTGTAAAAAATGATGTGTATACAAGTATGTATTTTCTGTGTTTGATATTGTGAAAATGATCTCTTTCACCGATAAATAGGTTGAGGTGATCATTTTGGCCAAGAAGGGACAGACTTTTTGCTCTTATAGTTGGGATATCAAGAAGAAAGCCGTTGAAATGCGTTTACAGGGTATGACCAAAAAAGAGGTAGCCGTTGCTTTGGAAATTGCAGACATAGGAAGGCTGAAGGTATGGATGCGTAAATACCGAGAGCAAGGGGATATCGGATTAATGGATCAACGGGGACGTTCTAAAGAGAACTTGTCTTCTTAACACAGACTAGGACAGTTCCTAATAAACCTCGTAAGAAGCTCCGATGAGCTTCTTTTTTTGCGTTAAACATTCTTTTACATATCGTGATGTTCGCATATTTTACAGGTTTGGCCATATTGTCTATACATTTTATGGAGTGGATAACATATGAATATATGGAACCAACGATAGGATATAGATTTAGATCTGAATGGCTAACTAGGGAGGTGGTCTCATTGCAGAGCCGCAGCGCTACCCATGCTAAGGGAGTCGATGTATCTCATTGGCAGGGTATTATTGATTGGAAGAAGGTTAAGGCAGCGGGATATTCTTTTGCTTTCATCAAAGCCTCTGAAGGACCTAAAATTGTGGATGACCGTTTCAAGGCCAATGTACAAGGAGCCAAAGCAGCAGGGGTCTTAGTAGGAGCTTACCATTTCACAAGAGCAGCGAAACCAGAGGATGTGCGAGCTGAGTTGGATCATTTTCTCCAAATGGTTGATACCGGAGGGGGATTTGATTCCCTCAAACTTCCTTGTGTATTGGATATGGAAACGAAGGAAGGCGGTTCCCGTAGCAATATTTCAGCAATTATTCGGGAATGGTCAACGCAGTTTAAACAGCGGACAGGCCGGAATCTTATGTTGTATACGTTTCCTAATTTTATAGACACTTCACTGGATAAGTCCCTTGGAGACATTCCCTTATGGTATGCCTATTACAGCAGCAGTGTACCTCCTAATAAAGGTGGATGGACTTCTTGGGAATTTATGCAGTACACGGATAAAGGCAAAGTAGCTGGAATTAGTGGAAATGTTGACTTAAATGAGTATAAAGGAAGCGAGGCGGAATTAATGGCGGCTGCTAATGGTTCGAATTCTAATCCTGAAGGCCAGGCACCTGCATGGAAAGAAGGCGGAAGACAGTGGCTTATAGACCACGCAGGAATTAGTAAAGACTGGAAAGCACAAGATCCGATTGATATTGGTACACTTGGAACGATTCTAGCGAAGTACGTTGATAAATCTTCAGATAAAAATTAAAACTTGCGAGAAACCTATACAGCGATTGGTTTGAAATGGGCTAAGGATGGGGAGATGAGTCTAGTCCGATTTTTTAAGATTCACATATTATAAAGTAAGTTAATGGGAAAGGGGGTAATGGAATGAGCGAAGTTGGAGGTTATGGTTTTGGAGGCAACCCGTTCACATCAACAGGTGCAATTCTGGTGCTCTTTATTTTGTTGGTTATCATCACCCGTTCTTTCTGGCTTTAATTTAATATAAAAGTCCTACTTTTACAGATGAGTATCAAAAAACAAGGGTTGTCCCAAAAGCCATACTTATGGCTAGGGGCAACCCTTTTCGGTGTAGAAGCAAGTTGGGTTGTATGTGCATGATCACCCAATCCATGATATCCAGACATACCAAGAAGCAGGTCAAGGATAATCTCACCTTGACCTGCTTCTTCTTGTTCATCAATCTTTCAGCTAAGGAGTTGCGACTCCGAAGGTATCTTTACTTTCGGGAAAACTCATTTGCCAGGGATAAGTCAGCGTAATACTCGTTGCCCTCGGCTTCGGGGTCCGCCATGTGGCCCACCCGGACCCCCGGGACCACCATGTGACCCGCCAGGACCCCCGGGTCCGCCATGTGGCCCGCCAGGACCTCCGGGACCACCCGGTGCCCAACCAGGGTAAACTCCTGGGAAGCCACCGTATCCGTATGGATAGGACCAAGACGGGTAATAAGAATAAGGAAGAGGTGGATAGGAGCCGGGGTACTGATAGTAAGGATAAGGATATGAATAAGGCGAATAAGCCATTTGAATTCCTCCTAGGGAAATATGAATAATACAGGGTATGCGCCCTGAACACTTCATGATCCCCTATCTATAAAAATAGGCTTATCCAAAAATTTAATACTGGGGTAACACTGAGTTAATGTTTCATTCATATTAGATCTGTATATTATATAAATATAACCCCCTTTTAATATATTGTACGGAATTAACCCTGCCGGCTCACAACCCCGGCAGGGTACTTTTTTATAGATATTTAGTTTTTATAGGCTCTCATTTTTAAATTCCCTTTGTAACGAAGTGATTTATAAATTATTGGATGAACCTTATACCAACTTGCAGAGGTATAGATATCATGATACTGATCCTCTTGTATGGGTTCTTCTTGTCTTTGTGCATTTAGGATCACTAAGGCATCACTACGTTTCATGGCAATACGGACTAATTCTTTTTTGCTTCGCTTACTGCTTTGGGGGTTGGGATTACCAACGAGACAGACCTCAACCGTTTCGATCCCCTTGTTTGCAAACAATAAACGCCCGTATTCAATTAAAGTTTGAGCTGCATTCAGCATGCACTCATCTGGGTCGTCCATACTTTCGGTGCGTAGATTAACAGTAATTGTTTTATTATTTGCTCCCTCAATGCCTATTTCTTGAGCCTCTGCTACAGGAATGACGCTTGGTCCTACAGCTTTGATAAGGACATTGCGAACAGAATGGAGAGTAATATCCGAATTAGGCCATGCATCAGCGTTCTTTTGTGCTTTAATCGGCACGGGATTGGCATCAGCACAAGATGTCAGCACAATGGAAGCGGCAATGATTAAATATACAACCTTGAAAGGTGTTTTTGGTTGCACGTTCATCCCCCTTTCAACCCATGGGATACAACAGAAGTCTATCAGAACGTGGGAGAGATTGGAATAGGTAGGACCTCAATATGAAGGTTATAACAACGAAACAACGCTCCTTATTCTTCAAACGGGCACTTTGTGGGGGGCTTTATATCTACATTATTTGTTACTTTATTATTCTATGCCTATACTTGCAAACGAAGCTCGCTTGAATAAAAAAAGCGAATAGCTTTGTTTTTGTTAAGCTTGTTGAGTATGTAATTATTGAAGCAAAAGGTTTCTAAACCAGTTATAAGCGAGTAGACCAAGTATAAATAATAATATCAATAATACGATGATGAATATAATAAGAGAATTATTATGAATAAATGATTTAAGCATGCATTCAACCCCTTAGATGTGATTAAGATTATTTTATTCCCACAACACTCAAATATAATGAATATAGGAAAAATTTATCGTTTATCACTTCTATGAACGCAAAAAATCGGGACTCTCTTTCGAGAGCCCCATCATGGGAGAGGAGAAACCGGACGAAGAGCTTATGGGGAAACGTAAGTCTTCTCCACGGTTGTCTACCGACATTCGTTTGATGTCGATATATACATCTTTCCCTGCTATGGGCTATTTATACATCCACTTGTTAAAAACAAGTTATATTCTTCAAATAATCCATTTTTCAATACAGAATAAATTATGGTACGATAGCTCTGTGTTACGTTTATTGTACTTTTGGATCTTACATATAGAATGGGTGAAGAGTGAAGTGAGAGTCGTATCAGGCAGCGCGAAGGGCAGGTCACTTAAAGCAGTTCCCGGCATGGGAACACGCCCGACAACCGATAAAGTAAAAGAAGCATTATTTAGCATGATTGGCCAATTTTTCGAAGGTGGCACCGTGCTTGATTTATTTGCAGGAACTGGGGGACTTGCTATTGAAGCGCTCAGCAGAGGTATGGATAAGGCGATTATGGTTGATATGGACCCCAAGAGCATTGAAACGATCCGTTCGAATTTAAAAGCTACTGGGTTTGAATCGCAAGCTGAAGTATACCGAAATGATGCGATGCGCGCATTGAAGGCCTTGTCCAAACGTGGCCTCCTTCTGGATGCCGTTTTTCTGGACCCGCCTTACCGGATGAAGAACGCCGACGAGTTTATGCAACTCATGCAGGACAAGCAGATGCTTGCCCCAGATGCAACGCTAGTCATCGAGCATGATTCAGGATATACCTATCCTGAGACCTTCGGATCTTTTGAGTGCGTACGCCATGCGGAATATGGTGAAGTGGCTATTTCCATTTATAAATTTAGACAAGATGCTGAACAATCTGCCGAAGAGATCGGCAAGGAGGATCAACATGGACATATCGAATTATAGACAGCGCACAGCCGTATATCCTGGGAGCTTCGATCCATTGACGATGGGTCACTTGGATATTATTGAACGTGCAGCCAGACAGTTTGACGTATTGATCGTCGCTGTGCTGAACAATTCAAGTAAGAA
Organism: Paenibacillus pini JCM 16418; assembly: GCF_000576305.1. Lineage (GTDB taxonomy): Bacteria > Bacillota > Bacilli > Paenibacillales > Paenibacillaceae > Paenibacillus_AQ > Paenibacillus_AQ pini. Next base: position 636,905 of record NZ_BAVZ01000001.1, read on the forward strand.
CCCGCTTTTTAGTGTGGAAGAGCGTAAAGAGCTGATTCGTCAGGCGACAATTCACATTCCTAATATTGAAGTGGATAGCTTTCAGGATCTAACTGCTAATTATGTTCGGCAAAAAAATGCCCAGGCCATCGTTCGTGGCATTCGTTCGGTTACGGATTTTGAATATGAGCTTCAGATGGCTTCGACCAATCATAAACTCAACCCTGATGCCGAGACAGTGTTTATGATGACGAATCCTAAATATTCGTATTTAAGTTCTAGTATTGTTAAGGAAATTGCGGCTTATCATGGAGATGTCACTGATCTCGTTTCTCCCGAGGTGGAGCATGCATTGAGGTCGAAATACTAGGTTTGGTTAGCTTAGTGAATTCGTTTGGTTGCTATTAGCTTAACTGCTAACGATAGGATGATGAGTCCGCATAGAATAATTCCTTGCCAGCCAAGGATGTTCGGAAACGTTGACCATAGGTTCGGGGAAATAAACAATTCTTTGGATCGCAATGCAGGCTCTGGCAGAAATGCGGGATTCGAAGCCTCAAAAAACCTTTTTAATAGTGGCCATGTGAGCCAGGTCATAAGGAATGCATAGCCTGCGTGTAGTAGCTTTAGGAATATAAATGTGAACCAGGATGCTCCTGTGTTTGCGAGCATGGACTTCGTCTGCAACAATGCACTAATTCCACTGAAGCCGAGCAGAGCGGATAGAATAGACCACTGTAATACTGCTGAAGGTATTCCAGCAATGCTGACAGCTTTTGCCCCAAGATGGATTTCAAACAGACCATGCTGCCAATATGTTGCTAATGGAAGCTGAGAGGGAAGGACACGGCTAAAGATCTGAGTGATGACAGAGAATATTATAATATATCCTCCAATCATCATCAGTGTTTGCACCGCGTTCGTTACTGATTCTCCTAGCATTCTTCCGAAACTACGCCCATCACTTGCTCGTGCATTCTCGGCTGCGTGGAACATATGCCGCATGTGGTATTCATTGGCCTGAGGCAGGACTGTGGACGATATCGAATCTGTAGGTAAAGGACCGCTATTCATAGCGGTGCTTTTTCGTCTCTGCTGCTTCAGTGGGGGATATACAGTAAGGAAAGCCAACAATCCACTTAACCAGTGGATCACGATAAGGGCATATCCCGCTGAAGGTTGATGCATGAGTCCGGTGGCAATGACTAACAGTATCATGAGCGGGTTACAGAAATGAGATAGCATAGCAAGCTTGGCTGCATCATTGCCGCTGATATCCCCCTGTCGGTATAACTGCTGGGTAGCCCGTGCGCCGCTGGGATATCCTGTGGTCATGCCCATGATGAGTACCCAGCCCCCTGTCCCAGGTAATCCAAATACTTTACGCATTAGTGGATTTAGTAGGGCGCCGATGGCATGCACAAATCCATAAGCCATTAATATTTCGGATAGCACTAGGAATGGAAGTAGCGCGGGGAATACAATTTGCCACCATAAGGTGAGTCCTTGCAAGGAAGCCTGAAAGGCAGGAGCAGGTGCGCTGACGATGGCAACGACTAGGAGAAGAGCGCAAGCTCCCATGAACAAAGTGCTTTTTAGAGAAGTCGTTGTGTTGAGATCGTTTTTTTTCATTATTTTCACCTCTTATGAGTAAACATAGCTAGTACCAATCTATGCGGGGAAAATAACCATAATACCTTGTCAGCTGGATGAAAGAAGTTCAATGCAACTGGATGCAAGAAGAAAGAAGGGGAAGACATGAAGCAATCGAACAAACGCGAAGGATTACGTCTTACGCTCTACATTTTTATGATTGTCATTCTGGTATATGTTGCGGTATACATGCCGACGCCCTACATTATCTATCAGCCCGGAACAGCTGAGGAAGTTAAGCCTATGATTTCGATTGAAAAAGGGGATACAGCAGAAAAAGGTACGTTTATGATGACAACTGTATCCGCAAGCTACGCTAACTTGGCCATGTTAACGATGGCTGCATTTAATTCAAATGCTCAAGTGGATAAGAAGCAGGCGCGCCTTGGCGATAAAAGTGAGGACGAATATGCTGCTGAGCAAGTATTTTACATGAGCGATTCTCAATCGTCTGCGATGGAGGCTGCTTATCATGAGGCAAAAGTGCCTTATGAGATTCTACCTGAATATTTATTTGTTATTTCTACTGCGGATGGAGACACAACTCGTTTTCAACCAGGGGATAAATTGATAGCGATCAATGATAAGCCTGTGACTGACAATGCAGCTCTTGGAACTCTTCTGACCGGAAAGCAAGTGGGAGAGGAAATAACGGTTAAGTTGGAGCGCGGCGGAGAGCCACTAACCGAGAAGGTGAAGCTTGTATCAATAAAAGATACGAAGACATCACAGACTCGGCCGGGCCTAGGCGTCATGATAGCAACCATGCAGAAGGTGACAACGAAAGACCCTGGCAAGCAGGTGCATTTCGAGAATACGCGTGTCGGCGGCCCTTCTGCGGGTCTGATGTTCACAATGGAAATTTATAATCAGTTGACTATTGGTGATTTAACAAAAGGGTACAGAGTAGCGGGAACGGGAACGATTGTTGAAGACGGAACGGTTGGACCGATCGGCGGGGTGCAGCACAAAATTGTTGCCGCCACACGTGAGAATGCTGAAATCTTCTTCGTTCCTAAAGATAACTATAAAGAAGCTAAAGCCAAAGCGGACAAGATCAAGTCCCCTATGAAGCTCGTTTCGGTTAACAAACTTGAAGATGCCATACAATATATGAATGGGCTTCAAGCTAAGTCATAATCGGGGGCATGAAATAGTCCCTGAATATTTCCTTCGTCAATGGATGTTTATAGGCGTTGGCATAGGCTGCAGATGCTCGTAAATCAAGCTCAAGCTGATCATCTCGCATCGATGGCGGCTTCACTACAATGGGTAGTGAAGCCGTTTTTTTCATTGTTTTGAGCAGCTCTTGTCCACGTCCGCTGAATCCAAGAACTCGGATATAGCCGGGTCCTCTAGTAAGTGAAGCTTGGGTCATTTCCGTCTGGGTATGCTGGAGAAGAATGTGAACGAGCATACGTTGCAGCTTAGTATGCGTGTAACGTTTGGTTTTGAGAGCTTGCAATAATGCTCCAACACTTGGATCTGACAACGTCGGTAGCAGGCGCTGTAGACGGTACTCAAGGCCTTCAGTGACCTCATGGAGTTCTGATAAGGCCTGTGGACGCTCAGTCAGCAGCAGCTGCATCAGAGGCTGTCTGAAGGATTCCCATGTCATAGGCCCGCGACCTGCCTCAAATTCACGACGTAGAATATCAAGTGTGAAAGAAGGTAGATAAGGTGCAGCCGCTTGTAAATCTTGCTCTAGCAGCATCCGCCGCACAGCCGTTGCACTTGTAATCGTTGCATGTGCCGGAGCATCGTCGTGATATCCCGCATGCAAGCGGGGGATGGTAAAAGGATGAATAGGACTGCCAATGCGCTGTAAGGCTATCAAGTAATGGAGTCCCAGTGTATGATTGGGCTGCTGTAGCAGCTTACGCAGATCATCCTCCTCACCGAGATTCACTGCCATAGCTGCTGCTGCAGCGCTATAGGCCGCAGGGTAACTCATTCCTTCGCTTAAGAAGCTTGCGATGGCATCCTTCATCTCCCCACTTTCTTGTGCTAGCATTTTGGAGAGGGGTAATAGTAGATCGAGCGAACCGCTTTCGGTTCCGAAGCACAAGCTATCAACGATACCGGTAGCCGATAGCAGCGATACGGCTCCATAGGCGAACCATTCTGCTGGTTGTGGCGCGTAAGCTACAGGTAGTTCTATAATTAAATCGGCACCCATAGCGAGTGCCATCTCGGTCCGTGCGAATTTGCTGACGATTCCGGGCTCACCCCTTTGTAGAAAAGGGCCACTAAGCACAGCAACGGAACTCTCTGCACCCGTAATCTCTTTAGATCTGGTATAATGGTGTACATGACCGTTATGAAGAGGATTATATTCAACGATCAAACCGACGGTTGCCATGGATGCTCAACTCCAAATGTCAATGTGTATAGCGTAATCTCTATTTAATAAACGTTTCTTAAAAATATATCATAAATCTAAACTATTTCTGAAACAATATAGAGTGAAAATATGCGACTACTGTTGACAAAGCTCTCTAAAAATCGGTATAATAATTTTTGTTTGTTTGGAGTGATAATTATGCAACTTCAATTTAGAAAAATGGCATCTAGTACCGAGCCGTTACAGTTCCATCAAGAGGTGGATGTAAGCCGTGCCGTAGAGGGCAGAGATGATGTAAGTAACCTTCAGCCGCTTCAAGCGGACCTGAAAGCGACTTATCTCGGACCGCTTATTCCGGATACGGTGGATGTTCAAGGTAAGCTGTCTGTACAGCTGGATATGGTGTGTGCGCGTTGCCTCACTGTAGTCCACGAACATCTTCACATACCATTTCATGAACAGCTTAAGCAAGGGAAGCAGCCTGAAGAGTTTCGGGAAGAAGACGACACCATTTATGTGGATAATGAGATTGTGGATCTTGTACCTCTTGTGGAAGAATCTTTTCTACTGCACCTACCGCAAACTGTTTTATGCAAGTCTACCTGCAAAGGACTTTGTCCCAATTGTGGTGTTGACTTGAATGAGGGAACATGCAACTGCGACAAGCAACGTGTCGATCCACGGCTTGAAGCACTACAAAACTTTTTCAAATGAGCAGTGAACCATTCAGCTTGTGTTAAAGTGACGGGTTGATTGAAATAAGGAGGTGGGAACATGGCAGTACCTCAACGGAGAACGTCCAAGACACGTCGTGACAAACGTCGTACTCACTTTAAACTGGCTGTGCCAGGTATGGTGAAATGTGAACAATGCGGAGAATTGAAGCTTGCTCACCACGTATGTAAAGTGTGTGGAACGTATAAATCAAGAGAAATTATTTCGCAATAAATGCGAGAATTAAGTAGCACTTCATCTATGGTGAGGTGCTATTTTTTTGTCTGCTCTTTCTTTTTAGTTGATCATGCTTTATACTACCTTAGTACCAGGTTCTAAGAGAAACGTATGATTATTCTAAACTTTATATATAATTTAACGGGAATAAATGAATACTCGGGAAGGGGTGCCTCTCATCGATCGGATATCCAAAAAAGAGCGTCATCAGCTGCTTCTGAAAATTATCGGACAGAATCCTTTTGTCACCGATCGTGAGCTCACGCGTGAGCTGAAGGTTAGTATTCAGACGATCCGACTGGATCGGATGGAACTCGGCATACCGGAACTGCGTGAGCGGATGAAACAGATGGCCGAGCACTCCTACGATCAGGTTCGTTCGTTATCGCTGGACGAGGTGGTCGGTGAAATTGTAGATTTACAGCTTGATAAAAGCGGTATCTCTATATTTGAAATCCGTGAGGAGCATGTCTTTACCCGGAATAGTATTGCTCGTGGGCATTATGTGTTTGCACAAGCCAATTCGCTCGCCGTAGCCGTTATTAATGACGAGATTGCGCTTACTGCCTCAGCGGATATTCGTTTCTTGCGACAAGTTCATTTGAATGAGAAATGTATCGCCAAGGCCTACGTGAGATCTATGGCCGGTCAAAAGGGCAAAGCTAAAGTTGAAGTGTTCACCTACGTTGGTGATGAAATGGTGTTCCAAGGTAACTTTGTGATATACAGGTCCACATTGGAAGATAACAGCGAAGGGGGAGTGCAGGATGCGGATCGTCATTGATGCTATGGGCGGAGATCATGCACCTGAGTGCAACGTGGATGGAGCTTGGTCTGCTGCCATGGAGTGGAAGGACACGCAGATTGTACTTGTTGGAGATCAAGCTAAGATTGAACCACTACTTAAGGCAAAAGGTACTGCGGTACCCGATAATCTAACGGTGCATCATGCTAGTGAAGTCATTGATGGGGACGACGAGCCTGTAAAGGCAGTACGGCGTAAAAAGGATGCTTCCATGGTCGTAGCGGGACGTATGCTAAAAGAGAAACAGGCGGATGCCATGATCTCCTCCGGAAATACGGGTGCACTCATGACAACAGGATTGCTTGTTGTTGGACGTATGGAGGGTATTGAGCGTCCTGCACTTGCCCCGATGATTCCAACGCTGGATGGTGTCGGTGTTCTCGCTCTTGATCTGGGAGCTAATATGGACGCGAAGCCAGAACATTTGGCACAATATGCACTAATGGGTAGCTTGTATCGTGAGAAGGTTATGGGCATTTCTAAACCGCGTGTGGGACTCCTAAATGTTGGCACCGAGCCAGGTAAAGGAAATGAACTAACGAAGCTCACGTTTCCGTTGATCGAACAATTACCCATTCATTTCGTTGGTAATGTCGAAGCGCGTGATATTATGGATGGTACCTGTGATGTACTGGTTTGCGACGGTTTTGCAGGCAATATTTTGCTGAAATCGATTGAAGGTACAGCGGGTGCTATGTTTAAAATATTAAAGGAACAGTTTAGTCAATCACTCAAAAGTAAAATTGGTGCTGCGCTTCTGTTACCTCAGCTTAAAGGCATTAAAGAAAAAATGGATTATTCAGAGCATGGCGGTGCACCATTGCTTGGTCTAAGTAGCCTTGTAATCAAGGGGCATGGCTCATCTGACGCGAATGCGGTCAAAAATGCTGTACGTCAAACCAGAATTGCACTACAAAGCCATTTAGTTGAGAATATATCAAAGGAAATTAGCGGGAAGTGAGTGACAAAATGGATAAATTACGTCCGGTAGGTATCATTGGAACAGGTAAATATGTTCCTGAGAAGATTTTGACCAATAGTGATTTGGAAAAAATGGTGGAGACGAACGATGAATGGATCGTTTCACGCACAGGTATCCGTGAGCGGCATATAGCTGCACCAGATCAAGCTACTTCGGATCTGTGTTATGAAGCCGCAGTCAATGCTTTGGCATCTGCAGGTATGACAGCAGATCAACTTGACCTAATTATTATTGCTACTGTAACTCCTGACACGTTATTTCCTTCGACAGCATGTATTCTACAAGACAAATTGGGCGCGAAGAAAGCTGCTGCATTCGACTTGTCTGCTGCTTGCTCGGGATTTGTATATGGTCTTGCAACGGCAACTAACTTTATCAAAACAGGGATGTATGACAATGCTCTAGTTATTGGTGCAGATACGTTGTCGAGAATTACAGATTATACAGATCGCAACACTTGCGTATTGTTCGGAGATGGCGCTGGCGCTGTGATCTTGGGTGAAGTTCCTGAAGGACGCGGATTCCAATCCTTTGATTTGGGTGCTGAAGGCGCGGGTGGTAACTTGCTCAAGCTGGAAGCTGGTGGTTCACGTCTTCCTGCTTCTCAAGATACTGTGGATAATAACAAGCATTATATCTATATGAACGGACGTGAAGTATTCAAATTTGCAGTCCGCGTTATGGGTTCGGCAACTGAAACTGTGCTGAATAAGGCGGGCAAGACAAAAGAAGATATCGATCTGTTCGTGCCTCATCAAGCAAACATTCGTATCATTCAATCTGCTATGCAGCGTCTGGATTTGTCGGAAGACAAATGTGTTGTAAATGTAGATAAATACGCAAACACATCGGCAGCTTCTATACCATTAGCATTGGTAGAAGCAGCGGAGGAAGGCCGCATGAAAGAAGGAGACTGTGTACTTATGGTTGGCTTCGGTGGCGGCTTAACTTGGGGAGCATCGGTTATTATTTGGTAATATATCTTATAATATAATAGATTTAAACTGGAAGGTTTGGAGAGGGGATTTACCGGAAGATGGGGAAAGTAGCCTTTATATTTCCAGGACAGGGAGCTCAGTCCGTAGGAATGGGTAAAGATCTGTATGATGAAGTACCCGTAGCACGACATATTTTTGATACGGCGGATCAAGTTTTAGATTTGCCGTTGACTTCTATTATTTTTGAGGGACCAGAGAGTGAGCTTAAGAAAACGAATAATACGCAGCCTGCGCTTCTTACAACAAGTATTGCTGTACTGAGAGCGCTAGCCGATCAAGGGATTAAGCCCGATTATGTCACGGGTCACAGTTTAGGTGAATACAGTGCGTTGGTTGCTGCTGGAGTTCTCAGCTTTGAAGACGCGGTGGCTATTGTACGGGCACGTGGTGACTTTATGGAGCAGGCGGTGCCAGGCGGACTAGGTGCGATGGCAGCTGTCCTTGGTGCAGAGCGTGAGTCACTAGCAGCGCTTTGTCGCACGATTACAGAAGAAGGTTCTCTCGTTGAACTGGCGAATATTAACTGTCCAGGACAAATTGTTGTTTCTGGGACACGTGAAGGTGTGGCAGCAGTATCGGAACGCGTGAAGGAAGCGGGCGGGAAACGTGCAATCGCACTGGAAGTCAGTGGTCCATTTCACTCTTCACTAATGAAAGAAGCTGCTGAGCGTTTAGCTGAGAAAATGCAATCCGTTACTTTTAATGAACCTGAGTGTCAGGTGGTGGCAAATGTAACGGCACGTCCAGTATCTGAGACATCTGCATTTCGTGATTTGCTTGTAGAGCAGGTATATTCTCCAGTTCTCTGGGAAGATACGGTAGCTTTCCTGCTTGCTGAAGGCGTGGATACGTTTGTTGAAATCGGACCAGGTAGTGTACTTACTGGACTTGTTAAAAAGATGGACAAGACTGTTAAACTCATTAATGTGGGCAATCTGGAACAGCTGAACCTTAACTTGTAATACCGCTTTCGCATGAATATAGGTATATTCGGAGAAAGGAGGAATGAGTATGTTGAGGCCATTAGAAGGACAAATTGCACTAGTTACAGGAGCTTCACGCGGCATTGGACGCAGTATTGCGCTAGCGTTAGCAGAAGCGGGTGCGAATGTGGCAGTGAACTATTCGGGGAGCGAAGCAGCTGCAATCGCTGTTGCTGATGAAATCCGTGCTACGGGTGTTGAGGCCATTACGGTTCAAGGGAATGTAGGGAAAAGCGAACAGGCTGAACAGCTTATTAAAGAAGTAGTTCAAGTCTGGGGCAAGATCGATATTCTCGTAAACAATGCTGGTATTACTAGAGATAATCTTCTCATGCGTATGAAAGAGGATGAATTTGATCAGGTGATTGAAACCAACCTCAAAGGTGTATTTAATTGTTTGAAGTCCGTTTCTCGTCCGATGATGAAGCAGCGGTATGGCCGCATTATTAATATCTCATCGGTTGTAGGTGTGCTTGGTAATGCAGGACAGGCCAATTATGTCGCCGCTAAAGCGGGGGTCATTGGCCTGACTAAATCATCTGCCCGCGAGCTTTCCTCACGCGGCATCACCGTCAACTGTGTAGCTCCAGGTTTTATCGATACAGATATGACAAGAGACCTACCAGAGGATATACGGGAGAAGATGGTTGGTGATATTCCGCTTGCACGGCTAGGACAGCCGGAGGAAATTGCCAGCGTAGTGGTTTTCCTGGCTTCAAAAGGGGCATCCTACATGACAGGACAGACGCTTCATGTGGATGGCGGCATGTATATGTAACTGAAGAAATCAGGGCAATGATCCAAGGAGAGGATCGTTTTCTTGCCTTCTATGGCAATTTGAAAACTTTTCTCGTATAATACTCAAAGAGGAGGTGAACCGGATGTCCGATGTATTGGAGCGTGTAAAACGCATCGTCATTGATCGCTTAGGCGCTGACGAAGCCGAGGTTACACTGGAAGCATCTTTTAAAGATGATCTAGGAGCTGATTCTCTCGATGTTGTAGAATTGGTTATGGAATTGGAAGATGAATTTGATCTGGAAATCTCTGATGAAGATGCAGAGAAAATTACGACCGTAGGTGAAGTTGTAAACTACATACAATCTCATACCTAAGTCATTTGTTAAGTCCCGTACTGCTCTGTAGGCGGGACTTCTCCTCATTTAAAATGGTAAATACATGTGCTTGTATCTATTTCTGATATGTCACATGCAGTCTATATAGAGGTGAGTGTATCTGATGCATAGAGTAGTTGTAACCGGGATGGGCGTTGTGACATCGCTAGGTAAAGATCTAGATACGTTCTGGAATAACCTCATCGAAGGTAAATCTGGCGTTTCGCATATCGAATCCTTTGATGTTAGTGACTATACTACCCAAATTGCTTCTTCGGTGAAAGATTTCGTTCCCGAAGATTATTTAGACCGTAAGGAAGCTCGTAAGATGGACCGTTTCGTACAGTTAGCAGTCGTTGCTGGACAAGCTGCACTGAAGAACAGTGGTCTTGATATACAAAAAGATGCAGATCCTGAACGAGTAGGGATATCTATAGGTTCGGGAATTGGCGGACTTGGCACATGGGAAGACCAGCATAATATTTTGCTTGAAAAAGGTCCGAAACGTGTAAGCCCGTTCTTTATTCCAATGATGATTGCCAACATGGCCTCGGGTCAACTGTCAATTATGTTAGGCGCTAAAGGTCCGAATACAACGCCGGTAACGGCTTGTGCGACAGGTTCGCATGCCATTGGTGATTCATATAAGCTCATTCAACGTGGTGATGCGGATGTAATGATCTGCGGTGGAGCAGAAGCTACGATTCGTCCTACGGGAATGGCAGGGTTCTGCGCAATGCGTGCCATGTCTACTCGCAACGATGAACCGGAGAAGGCTAGTCGTCCTTTTGATAAGGATCGTGATGGGTTTGTTATGGGTGAAGGTGCGGGTGTTATCGTACTGGAATCACTAGAACATGCCAAGAAGCGTGGAGCACATATTATAGCTGAAGTGATTGGCTATGGTTTGAGCGGAGACGCACATCATATGACAGAACCAGATCCGGATGGCCCTGCACGCTGTATGAAGATGGCTCTTCGTGATGCTGGAATTCAGCCTGAGGATGTCGATTATATTAATGCGCACGGTACATCAACGCCAGTAGGCGATCGTTCTGAAACAATCGCAATCAAGAAGGCTTTGGGTGACCATGCCTATAAAGTTGCGATTAGTTCTACTAAATCGATGACGGGACATTTGCTCGGCGCAGCGGGGGAGTGGAAGCCGTGATTTGTGGTTTATCGCTAGAGCATCAGAAACTTGCACCGACGATTAATCTGGATAATCCTGATCCAGAATGTGATTTGGACTATGTACCAAATGTGGCACGAGAAGCGAAAGTAGATATTACGATGTCGAATTCATTTGGATTTGGCGGCCATAATGCTACAATTATTCTCAAAAAATTTCAAGATTAAGGGGACGATTTGTTGAGTGGCGATCTGAAGCAGTTACAGCAGAAACTTCAAATCCAATTTCACAATCGGCTGATTTTGAAGCAAGCCTTTACCCATGCTTCTTACGTCAATGAACACCGTTTTAGTCAGCAGCAGGACAACGAACGTCTAGAATTTTTAGGCGATGCGGTGCTTGAACTGACGGTTTCCGAATATTTGTATAATCTTTTTCCGGGACGCCCTGAAGGGGAGTTGACCAAACTTCGCGCAGCGATTGTTTGTGAACCGTCGTTGGTCAAGTTTGCAGAGCATCTCGAATTCGGACAGTATGTGTTGCTGGGCAAAGGGGAAGAGTTAACTGGCGGGCGTACCCGCCCTGCTCTTCTAGCTGATGTGTTTGAATCATTTGTAGGAGCACTTTATTTGGACCAAGGCTTAGAAGCCGCTCGATTGTTTCTGGAGAGATATGTATTTCCGATGGTGGAAGCCAAAGGAAGGCTGCAAATGAGCGATTATAAGACAGAACTTCAGGAACTTACACAGCATTACAATATGGGTGTTTTAGAGTACCGTATTGTTGAAGAACGTGGCCCAGCGCATGAACGTGAGTTTGTCTCGGAAGTGTATATGGGAAATGAGTGTGTGGGAAAAGGATCTGGCCGTTCCAAAAAAGAGGCTGAACAGCAAGCTGCTGCCGAAGCACTTACACAGTTAAAGCTCGCTGAAATGTGACGGCTCCTGTATAAAGCAATGACAAACAAAGAGCAAAGAGCAGTCGGGATATATGAAGGTTCATGAGGCCTTCAGACTGCTTTTTGCTCTTTATTCATGTAAGTAGGCGATATTCTTTTCTGCTCTATAAGCGCTGTAAGTTGTGGTATTATTAGGTTTAGAGGTGATTTAGGAAATATGTTTTTGAAACGGATCGACTTAGCGGGATTCAAATCGTTTGCAGATAAGACAGAGATGGAATTTGTCCGCGGCATAACAGCTGTCGTTGGCCCGAATGGCAGCGGCAAGAGTAATATTTCCGATGGTATCCGCTGGGTCCTCGGGGAGCAAAGCGCAAAGTCTCTACGTGGCGGCAAAATGGAAGATATTATTTTTGCTGGCAGCGATACGCGTAAAGCGGTCAATTTTGGCGAAGTATCGCTCACGCTGGATAATGATGACCATGCACTTCCACTTGATTTTAATGAAGTGACGGTCACACGTCGTGTGCATCGCAGTGGAGATAGTGAATATTTTATTAACAAGCAGGCATGCCGTCTGAAAGATATTACGGAACTGTTTATGGATACAGGCATTGGTAAAGAAGCGTACTCCATTATCGGACAAGGACGTATTGAAGAAATACTAAGCACGCGGTCAGAAGATCGGCGCGGTATTTTTGAAGAGGCGTCAGGGATTGTTAAATATAAATCCCGCAAAAAGGATGCTGTACGCAAACTTGATGATACAGAGCAGAATTTACTGCGCATTAATGACCTTGTCACTGAACTCGAGGACCAAGTGGGTCCACTTAAGGAACAGTCGGAGAAGGCTATTTATTATAAGGAGCTGCGTGAGCAGCTCAAACATAAAGAAATTTCGATGTATGTACATCAAATTGAGCAGATTCATGCGGCGTGGAGCGAGGCAAGTGCCAAGCTTGCTGTATTGCAAGCAGAACAACTTCAGGTATCCACTGTCGTATCAGCGCATGATGCCAAGCTTGAGAATGATCGCACCGCACTCCGTAAGCTGGAGGAGCAGATTGAGTTCTTTCAAGCGGAGCTATTACGTTATAGTGAATCTTATGAGAAGAGTGAAGGTTACGGGGAGTTACTCCGGGAACGCAAACGTAATCTAGAAGCGAATCGCGATCAGCTAAGTGGTACGCTAACTTCTGGTGATGAACGGTCAACGGATCGAAAAGCTGAGATTGATTTCTTAAATCAGAAGCTCAAGGCATATCAAGAAGAGCTCGAGGCACTGCGTAATCATGTCTCGGCTGAAGAAGCGAAGCTTGTTTCCGTGACGGTCGGTATCAGCCAGCAGCAGGAAGAGAGCCTGAAGGGCACATTGCTCGAGCTCATGAACCAAATGGCTCAGACTCGTAATGAAATCCGTTATGCAGATCAACAAGAAGAAGCTCTGGCACGCCGTATGAACCGGGCGAATGAGGAAACCGGTAAGTGGGAAGGTCAAAAGGACGAGCTTCTGGAACGTAAGAAGCAACTGGATGTAGCGGTTGATTTGCTCGGTCAGCAAATTAGAGAGCTACGTGGGGGCTACATAACGGAAAGTGAACGCTACCAATCGTTACAGCGATTACTTGATGAAAGCCAAGGCATGCTGCATAAGTGGGAACAAAAGCGTGAAGCTTTAGTCTCACGCCGTGATACGATGAAAGAAATGGCAGACGATTTCGACGGGTTTATGCTTGGTGTTAAAGAGGTGCTTAAGGCCTCACGTAAATCGGTGTTAAGTGGTGTGCACGGTGCTGTTGCTGATTTGATCCGTGTGCCGGAGAAGCTTGAGCTAGCAGTTGAAACAGCTCTAGGCGCTTCTTTGCAGCATGTTGTCATGGAAAATGAGGCTGTTTCACGTCAGGCGATCTCTTTTTTGAAGCAACGGCAGCTTGGAAGGGCGACTTTCCTGCCATTGGATGTCATTCGGCCACGCCACGTATCTCAAGGTGACCAATCGATGTTTGAAGGTTCCGAAGGATTTGTAGGTATCGGATTTGATCTCGTTCAATATGAAGCGAAGTACTCTTCTGTTGTAGCCAGTTTGCTGGGTAATATCATTATTGCGGAGAATCTGGAAGTAGCCAATAAAATTGCAGCTAGGTGTCAGTATCGTTATCGGGTGGTTACACTTGAAGGTGATGTGGTTAATGCAGGTGGCTCTATGACGGGTGGTAGCCAGCATAAGAAAAACAACAGTCTGCTAGGCCGTAAACGTCAGTTGGAACAGTTAGATACGGAAATTACAGATACAGCTGCTCAGCTTAAGAAGCTACAGCAAAGTATTATAGATACGAAGGCTCAGCTAGAAGAGGTACAGATTAAACTGGAAGAGCTTCGTCGTTCAGGTGATGAGAAACGCTTGGAAGAGCAGCAATTATCGGGTGATCTAAAGCAGCTTGAACATGAGCTGAGACATGTACTCGAACAAGTTGAAATGGCGGATCAGGAGAAAAGTGGCTTCTCCGAAGAGGGCAAAGAACTGAATCTTAGCCGTGAGGCAGCTGCCAAGAAGCTCACTGAGCTGGAAGCTGAGGAAAAAGCGACACACTTAGCTATCCAAGCAGCAGAGTTTGCACGTAAAGCGAGCGAGACAGCCAAAGAAGAGCTTCAAACTGAGCTAACGCAGCTGAAGATTAAAGAGGGCAAACTTGATCAGGGCTGCACTTCCTTAGAAGAGCAGCTGCGGCGTATGCAAAGTGATTATAATTCTCAGGATAAAGAGCTGCGTCAGACAAAGACATTGCTTGCATCGATCGAAGCGGATCTCAAGACAAACCTGAAAGAATCTATTCAGCAAATTGAAGACTTAAATCAGTACAAGCTGAATAAAGATACGACTTCGGAGCAGCTTGTGTTCAAGAGAGCCTCTCGGGCCCAGCTTTCAAAGAAGCTCGAATTGGATGAGAATGAGATTAAGGAGCAACGTTTACGTCTGCGGAATGCCGAAGAGCAGCTTCGTCAGACTGAAATTGGTGTGAATCGTCTCGATGTTGAGCTGGATAACATTCTGAAGAAGCTTAGTGAGGATTACGAACTGAGTTATGAACTGGCCAAGCAACGCTATCCTATACCTGATGATGTACCTGCTGTACAGAATGAAGTGCGTGAGCTTAAACGCAATATGGGCGCATTAGGTGAAGTGAATCTGGGAGCCATAGAGGAATTTCAGCGAGTTAATGAGCGTTATCAGTTCTTAAGCGAGCAGAAACAGGATCTGGTTGAAGCGAAGACGACGTTGTATGAAGTTATCCGGGAAATGGATGAGGAGATGTCGAAGCGGTTCAAGCAGACGTTTGATGCGATTCGGACTGAGTTTGAGACGGTATTCGTTAAGCTATTTGGTGGTGGTCGTGCTGATTTAGTTCTGCTAGATCCCACACATATGCTTGAAACGGGAATTGATATTGTAGCACAGCCTCCAGGGAAGAAGCTGCAAAACTTACAACTGCTCTCTGGTGGTGAACGTGCATTAACAGCGATGGCACTTTTGTTTGCTATTTTACAAGTGAAACCTGTCCCGTTCTGTGTGCTTGATGAAGTAGAGGCAGCTTTAGATGAATCAAATGTCGTACGATTTGCGCAATATTTACGTGAATTCTCTGAACAAACACAGTTTATCGTCGTGACACACCGTAAGGGAACGATGGAGGAAGCGGATGTGTTGTACGGAGTTACAATGGAAGAAGGCGGGGTTTCTAAGCTGGTTTCAGTACGGCTGGAAGACGATGAAGCTGAAATTGCCTAATGATTGCAATGTCGTTTTATAAATCAGGATTTGTAATGGAGGAGACATATGAGCTTTTTTAAGAAGCTGAAAGAGAGTATTTCAAGCAAAACGGAATCCGTAACTAAACAATTCCGAGATGGCCTTGAGAAGACACGCAAAGGTTTTGTTGAGAAGGTTTCGGATTTAATGATCCGCCGTAAGAAAATTGATGAGGAATTCTACGAGGAGTTGGAAGAAATTTTGATTGGCGCTGATGTAGGCGTCAATACGGTTATGAACCTGATCGAAGAGTTACGTGATGAAGTTAAAAAACAGCGTATCGAGAATGCGCTTGAGCTCCAACCCATTTTGTCACAAAAGTTGATGGATTTACTCCGCGGTGATGATGATAATGTAATCCATATGAATGAAGATGGTATTACAGTTATCCTTTTTGTAGGGGTGAACGGTGTCGGCAAGACGACGACGATTGGTAAACTAGCACATCGCTTTAAACAAGAAGGTAAAAAAGTTATTCTCGCTGCAGGAGATACTTTCCGTGCTGGGGCGATTGAGCAGCTCGAGGTGTGGGGTGAACGTGCAGGTGTTGAAGTTATTAAACAGCATGCTGGCTCTGATCCAGCGGCAGTTATGTTTGATGCCGTACAGGCTGCGAAGCAACGCCAAGCAGATGTACTCATTTGCGATACTGCGGGACGTTTACAGAATAAATCGAACCTGATGGAAGAACTGAACAAGATTTTCCGTGTTATTCAGCGTGAAATTCCAGGTGCACCACATGAAGTGTTAATGGTGCTCGATGCAACGACAGGACAAAATGCGCTGACTCAGGCCAAAATGTTTGGTGAGAAGAGTGGTGTAACAGGACTGGTACTGACGAAGCTGGATGGCACCGCTAAGGCGGAATCGTTGTAGCGATTCGTCAGGAGCTTAATCTTCCGGTTAAGATGGTAGGACTTGGTGAGAAAATGGGAGATTTACAGCCATTTGATTCGCAGCAATTTGTACATGCTCTATTCGCTGGATTGATTCAGGAAGAAGATGTACAAGATGAAGAAGAGGGAATCCAAGAATAATCGAATAATTAGGATGTACTCAAAAAAAGAGTCTGCCGCTCATGCGGCAGACTCTTTTTATTATAAACAGATATTAAGTGGAAAGCACACGTACGAAATCTACTGCCTTCAATGGGATAATGGCTACATCTCCTGGTGGTCCATATAAAATGGGTGGGATTCTTAACATCAAAGACGCTTGGTTGACTGAAATCAGAGTTCCCACAATGAGATCTCCAGGTGTCATGACCTCAACTTCCATTCCGATGAGTCCTCTAACTAATTCTTTGAAAGTCATTTGAGATCGTCCTCCTTTTTCTTGTTCTTTGGTATTTCAAACCGATTTACTGTGCTGAACTGATTTTAGCAAATGGAATAATTACGATGTCTCCACCTGATTCACGTAGCTCCACAGCATCGACTGCCACTGTAAGCACAATACCAGTCAGTATGACACTAGTTGTGTCCACTCTGACTTCTTGACCAATTTTATGAACAAAATAGTCGTATAACTCTGGATTGGTTGTTAAGCCAGTGGATACTTGTTCTTGCAGCTGATCAATCTGCTCTTGCTGGTGTTGTACCTGTGCCTGAAGGGTAACAATCTGTCCTTCTATTTGATGAATTTCAAGATCTAAACGCTGTATTTCGTGCACGAGGTGCCGAATTTCCGCATTGATGTGCTTGCGGATCCAATGAAAACACATGACATCAGCTCCTTTGTCTATCAAATTATTTTACGAATTTACGAGATTCGATTTCCTTTTTTAATGCCAATATCTGTTTCAGACTTTCTTTCTCAGCTGATCGGATCGCTGGTTCATACTTTTGAATAACTTGAGTACTTTCTTTGAGGAAGGTATCGACTTTTGCTTGGATTTCCTCATAAGGAAGTTGATAATTACACATATATTTGTCCATTCCGAACGATGCTAGTAAGCTACTTACTTTACTCATTTGAGATAGAGCGAATACAGGCTTACCGGCTCTGAGTGCGACGAGAGCAGGATGAAGCTTGTAACTAATTAGAAAATCCATTGACTGAATATAGTTGTAAGTCAGATCGAGATCCATGAGGAGAGGCAAAGTTTGGACAGAAGCAGCAGGTGAGATTTCTTTAATGCTCTTGGTCATATTTTCGCAAGTCTTAAAGTCGGAGTAGATGTTAGAAGGGTGATTGATAACCGGAATGAACACGATATGATAGCCTTTTTGAATGAGATGCATGGAAAGTTTGACCATGTTTTCAAAAGGGTAGGATGGATAAGAGAAGACACAGATGCCAATTGTAGGGCGGTTAGAGAAACGCTTAATCGGAAAGTGTTTCTCAGAGTAAGCAAAAACGATATCCTGTACCTTTCGTACCTTAGCATGAAATCCAGCTTTGCTAGCGATATCCGCTGATCTTTGATCACGGAATGATGCACTCTTGGCTTTGCTTATATAAGATCTGTACTTCTCAACTTGATCAGGTGGCCAAGTCTCTTCAGGATAGTTGTCCACAATGCCTACACCATATACCCAAGTGATGATTCTCTAAAGCTTGCGGGAAATAATAAGGATGAAATGAATACGGGGTAATTAAGTCTCCTCCACCAATGATTACACGTTCCGTCTTTGATTGATCCATATGGGAGTTCCAAGGATATACAATATGATTACTAAATATTTGTTGGAATGTCTTTAGAAATAAATCGTCTCCAAAGTTGCCCATTCCATAATATCCACAAACACCAATGTTCACTTTCATACCTCCTCTGTATTGAAATTACTATTTTACTGGAAGGTTATTTTAATAAACCTTTAGCTAATAGCATATCTCTGATGACTTGATCGGCTGCATCTCCGCGTTCTTGCCAGCGGTTTTGCCTTGCATACGCAATTCTTGCTTCTCGAGCTGAATCATTCTTGGGTTCAGTGAGCATTCGGTTTAACTTGGAGATGAAATCTTCATGTGTAGTTGCTGTTGTGACATGAGGTTCCATGCGTATGCATTCGGGAAGAGCTGTAGATAAGACAGGAACCCCTGCGGCCATATATTCATAAGCTTTAACAGGGTTAGTGGCTAGCGTAATGGGATGGTATTGAAAGGGGATCATCGCGACGTCAATGTACTGTAGATATTGCTTCAGTTCATGATGGGGTTTCTCACCCAGGACATGAACATTTGACAATCGAGTGTAGTCGGGAATATCCCCATAAGAAGCTCCAATGGAAATAAACTGTACGTGGGGAAAACGAACGGCAAGCTTAGCAAACAATTCATGATCAAGCCAGTAAGCCCATGCTCCGATATATGCTACGATCGGACCTGGAGGTAAATCTGCAGGACGCGGTGCAACAGGAATATCGAAGAATCCATTATCTGCTCCGTTCGGAATTAGTGTGACTGGCTTATCAGGATAGGCTAATTCGAGGCGTGAACGTATGCTGTCTGCAGTACACACCAGATGATCAGCGGTATCCACCATTTTCACCTCGTATTTTGCCCACTGAGGAAATTCGTCACAACAGTCGTAGATGATTGCGTCAGGACGATAAAACGAAGTCAGGCGTGTACGCTGTCTTGACCAAGTCGTCCATCCGACAACAGGTTGTGATTTGCGAAGCGCAGGTAATTTGTGCTTCACAAAGGCATGATGATCTGTAAACAGAAACACGTTTTTTTCTACTTCTAGAAAATCACGATCTAGAGGAGCAAGATTTTCAAAAAATACTTGGTGCCCTTTGGCCCCCAGCTGAGTCATTAGCTGCTGTGGACGCTGCTTCATATATTTCCAGTTCATGGTTTTCGGATAAATAATGATGGCCATTATCTCATACCTCCTTTCTTTCATTCGCTAACCAATATATGCTTTCATAGCTTAATAGAATTGATGCGAATGTCTATTTTACATGGAAATGGTGTAGCGCCCGGTTGAACACATGCATAAGTTCTCCGGCAGGTATGTCTCTAATCGACCGGGTGGTAATCGAGGCGGTTGAGAGGTTATAATGAAGATAAAAAAGTTCATGAAGGGATTACTTATGGCAAATACCCACACATATAGTCGTAGGGAAGAAGTCGCGAATGCTATTACTCACGGCATTGGCGCATTGCTGAGCGTGGCTGCATTAGTTCTTCTCATCGTCTTCTCTAGTACCAAAGGAACGGCGTGGCATGTCATCAGCTTCTCCATTTATGGAGTGACCATGCTCCTCTTATACCTTAGCTCGACATTGGTCCACAGTTTTAAAGAAGGAAAGGTTAAAGATTTGTTTGAGATTTTTGATCATTCTTCGATCTATTTATTCATCGCAGGTTCCTATACTCCATTTATGCTGGTAGCCATTCGTGGGCCACTTGGCTGGTCTTTATTTGGTACCGTATGGGGAATTGCTCTGCTAGGGTGTGCATTTAAGGCATTTTTCACGAAAAGGTTTCTATTCATGTCTACCGTCTTCTATCTCATTATGGGTTGGCTAATTGTAATTGCATGGGGACCGTTGACAGCAGCTGTGGCTCCAGGAGGTATTGTGTTACTTGCTGTAGGTGGGGGACTCTATACTTTAGGTACGATTTTCTATGTATGGAGAGGATTCCCATTCCATCATGCCGTATGGCATTTATTCGTATTAGCGGGTAGTATTGCACATTTCTTGTCCGTCATTATGTATCTGTTACCTAACTCGTGATTGAATGTAATGGGCTGAATGTGGTCAGAAAAAGAATACAAATAGAGTTTGAATCGATAGGTGAGAGATGACAAGGATAAATGCTTGACATCTTTCTTTGTTTTATGTATGATAAGGGACGTTGATGAAGTGTAAAGTGTTTTTCCTTGACGAAGGGAGTTACCCTATGTGAGTCAGGAGAATAGGCTCGAGAAGACGAACCGCATTAATTTATTATTTGCTTTCTATGATGGTCTGCTTACTGAGAAGCAACAGACATTCCTTAAATATTACTTTCATGATGATTTTTCCCTTGGGGAGATAGCAGCAGAATTCGAGATTAGCCGTCAGGCCGTGTATGAGCACATTAAGCGAGCTGAGCAGGTCCTCGAAATGTATGAAGAGAAGCTTGGATTATTAGACAAGTATGAACGCCGTAATCATGATTTTATTCAGTTGCGTGCGCTTGTTGAGCTAAGTGATATTTCTTCGGAACAGAAGATGAAGATTAATGAAATCGTAAATCATTTACAGATACTGGAGTAAATCACATAAGAGGGAGGTGGCGCTACATGGCATTTGAGGGATTAACCAGTCGGTTGCAGAACGTATTTAGTAAGCTGCGGGGCAAAGGTAAAGTTACTGAAGATGACGTAAACGAAGCGATGCGCGAGGTACGTCTTGCGCTCCTAGAAGCTGATGTTAACTTTAAAGTAGTCAAAGATTTCGTCGCCAAGGTGAAGGAGAAGGCCATCGGCATAGAAGTGATGGAGAGCTTCACACCAGGCATGGTTATCATTGATATTGTTAACAAAGAATTGACAGAGCTGATGGGCGGAAGCCAAGCTAAGCTAGCGAAAGCAAGTAAGCCACCTACCGTGATCATGATGGTCGGTCTGCAAGGTGCAGGTAAAACGACGACCTCGGGTAAACTAGCGAAGAGCTACTGAAACAGAATCATCGTCCACTTCTTGTTGCAGGCGATATTTATCGGCCAGCAGCGATCAAGCAGCTTCAAGTGCTTGGTGAGCAGATTAATGTTCCAGTATTCTCTCTAGGTGACAAGACAAGCCCAGTTGATATTGCTAAACAGGCTTTGCAGCATGCCAAAGATAATAATAATGATTATTTGATCGTGGATACTGCAGGTCGCCTGCATATCGATGAAGAGCTGATGGAAGAGTTAAGACTTATTCACAGTGAAATCAAGCCAGATGAAGTTCTACTTGTTGTAGATGCTATGACAGGTCAAGATGCAGTCAATGTAGCTGACAACTTCAACAAACAGCTTGAACTCACTGGGGTTGTCCTAACCAAGCTTGACGGAGATTCACGAGGTGGTGCAGCACTTTCAGTTAAAGCTGTTACAGGCTGTCCCATTAAGTTCGCTGCCCTTGGTGAGAAGATTGATGCACTTGAACCTTTCCATCCGGAACGTATGGCCTCGCGGATTTTGGGTATGGGTGATATGCTATCGCTGATTGAGAAAGCGCAGATGAACATTGATACCGAGAAAGCCAAGGAAATGGAACGTAAGATGCGTAATGCGGAATTTACATTCGATGATTTCCTTGAGCAAATGGATCAAGTGAAGAAGCTTGGACCGATTGACCAGATCATGGATATGATCCCGGGAATGGGTAAGCTGAAACAATCTAAAGATCTCAAAGTGGATGAGAAGCAGATGGGTCGTATAGAAGCCATTGTTCAGTCCATGACAAAGAATGAGAAGCAGAACCCGGATACGATTAACCATAATCGCCGTAAACGTATTGCGGTTGGTAGTGGAACATCGATCGCAGAAGTGAATCGTTTGATTAAACAGTTCGATGAAATGCGCCGGATGATGAAGCAATTCTCTGATATGATGGGCCCTAAAGGACCTAAAGGAAAAGCTATGAAGCAGCTCAAAGGAATGGCCGCTAAGGGCGGCATGAAGTTTCCTTTCCGTTAATGCTTGAAATAGATGTTATACGATTTTATTTTATTGAAGGAGGTGATTTTCGTGGCAGTACGTATTCGTTTGAAACGCATGGGTGCTCATAAAGCTCCTTTCTACCGCATCGTGGTATCGGATTCTCGTTCCCCGCGTGACGGTCGATTTATCGAAGAGATCGGTTACTACAATCCGGTTGTACAACCGGCTGATGTTAAAATCGATGAAGATAAAGCACTAGCTTGGCTTCAAAAAGGTGCACAAGCATCTGATACCGTTCGCAACTTGCTTAGCAAAGCTGGCGTCATGAAGAAATTTCATGAATTTAAGCAACAGAAATAATGACTGATGGCGAGGGTTATCTATGGAAGAATTAGTTGGTGTTATTGCTAAGGCTTTAGTGGATTATCCTGAAGATGTGACCGTCAAGACCGTCGAGAAGGATCATCTGATTGTTTATGAATTGTCTGTTCATCCAGAAGATGTGGGCAAGGTTATCGGCAAACAGGGCCGGATCGCCAAAGCGCTTCGTACGGTTGTTACATCTGCAGCAGTCAAAATGGATAAACGCGTAACCGTGGATATCATATCTTAAAGATATACGAAAGGGGGTTAGGATGCATGTCCTAGCTCTTTTTCGTACATGCTGAAGATTAACATAAATGATGAATTCGCTCTGTAGATCTGGGGCGCGTCATGTTAGGAGGAACATATGGCGGATAAGTTATACAAAGTTGGGAAAATCGTAAATACGCATGGTATTAAAGGTGAAATCAAAGTGTTATCGATTACAGATTTTCCAGAGGTGCGTTTTGCTGCAGGCGGACGATTACTAATTATCCCAGCTGATGGTGGATCTTCAATACCCATTACAATTGAATCTTCAAGATTGCATAAAAATATGTATATCCTTAAGTTAAAGGGATATCAGAATATAAATGAAGTAGAGAAATATAAAGGTAGCATGCTGAAGGTCGAAGAATCCGAACTGCTAGAATTGCCTGAGAATGAATACTATATTTTTGAAATTGTGGGTTGTAAAGTTGTGACTGATGAAGCACGAGAGCTGGGTGTCATTAAGGAAGTACTTAGTCCAGGATCGAATGATGTTTGGGTTGTCCAGCCTGAATCAGGTAAAGACATTCTAATTCCAGTTATTGATGAAGTGGTATTGGATGTAGATGTGAAGAACAAGCTGGTTACGATCCACTTGATGGAAGGACTTCTGGATTGATGCGTGTAGATGTCCTAACCCTTTTCCAGAGATGCTTGAAGGTGTATTTAAATCCAGTATTCTAGGCAAGGCTCAGGAAAAAGGTATTGTATCGCTCAATGCCGTTAATTTTCGTGATTATTCCACGAGTAAGCACAATACCGTAGATGATACTCCTTATGGTGGCGGGGGCGGTATGGTGTTGAAACCTGAACCGATTTTTGCTGCAGTAGAAGATGTATTAAATGGGCAAAGTGGTTCTGCACGTGTTATTCTGATGTGTCCACAAGGGGAAACCTTCACACAGGCGAAGGCGGAGGAGCTATCCACTGAAGAGCATTTGATCTTTATATGTGGTCATTACGAAGGTTATGATGAACGCATAAGGGAGCATCTGGTCACAGATGAGTTATCGATTGGTGATTATGTACTCACAGGCGGTGAACTACCGGCTATGGTAGTTATCGATTCAGTCGCAAGGCTGTTACCTGGCGTACTTGGTAACGAGACATCGGCAGTTACAGATTCGTTTAGCACGGGGCTTCTCGAATATCCTCATTATACGCGGCCTGCTGAGTTTCGCGGCTGGAAAGTGCCCGATATGCTGCTGAGTGGTCATCATGCCAATATCGAAGCTTGGCGTCACGAACAAGCCCTTCAGCGCACATTGGATCGTCGTCCAGATTTATTGAATCAAGCGCAGCTAACTGACAAAGATAAGAAATTATTACAGAAGCTTAAGGCGCAGAAGATTACGAATCCAGCGGATTGATGAAATACGTGAAAGTGAAACCACAACCTGTATCGTAGGATGTGGTTTTTTGATTCGTATATTCGTATAAGTGGGTTCAAATGTAGTAAACTAATAAGTATATTGTCTTCAAGGAGGAACTTTAACTTATGAATTATCAAACTTATTTTCAAGAAAATCGTGAACAACATATTGGTGAGTTGAAAGAATGGTTATCCATACCGAGTATCTCGGCATTATCTGAGCATAAAGCAGATGTTAAGAAAGCAGCAGTGTGGATTGCAGAGAAGCTAAACCAAGCTGGTTTGGAGAATGTGAAGATTCATGAAACTGAAGGTCATCCGATTGTCTATGCTGATCATCTACACGCTCCGGGTAAGCCTACTGTGCTTGTTTATGGGCATTATGATGTACAACCGGTAGATCCACTTCATTTGTGGGAAACTCCGCCATTTGAGCCGACGATTCGTGACGGTAAACTGTTTGGTAGAGGATCAACAGATGACAAGGGACAACTATTCTTACATATTAAAGCGGTAGAAGCTATTCTTCAGCAGGAGAAAGCATTGCCAGTAAATATTAAATTCTGTATTGAAGGTGAAGAAGAGGTATCCAGTCCTAACCTTCCTGGTTTCCTTGAACAGAATGAAGAGCTACTCAAAGCGGATGTTGTTTTGATTTCTGATACTTCCCTACTTGAGAAAGGAAGACCGGCAATTTGTACTGGACTTCGGGGTCTTTGTTCTCTAGAGGTTCAAATGAATACAGCGAATACGGATCTTCACTCTGGTAGTTATGGTGGAGGCGTTCCTAACGCATTGCATGCGATCGTGACACTGCTTAATTCTCTACACGATGAGAAGGGGCGAGTGAGTGTAGCAGGATTCTATGATGATGTACCAGCACTGACACCGGAAGCTAGAGCAGAGTTTGTGAAGCAGTCTGTTGACGAGGGGAAGCTTCAAAAGGATCTTGGATTAGAGGCCCTCTTCGGTGAGGAAGGATACACATTTGCGGAAAGAACGGGAGCTCGCCCTACGCTGGAACTCAATGGAGTTTACGGTGGTTTTCAAGGCGAAGGTTCGAAAACCGTTATTCCTAAAGAAGCTCATGCCAAAATTACTTGCCGTCTTGTAGGTAATCAGAATCCACAGGACATTTTAAACAAAATTGAAACTCATATTCACAGCCATGTCCCTGTAGGTGCTACAGTCACTGTAACCCAGCTTGAAAAAGGGAACCCATTTACAATTGATCCATCTACGCCAATGCTGCAAAAAGCAGCTGAAGCTTATGAGCATGTCTATGGCGTTCGTCCTGTATTTACAAGAGATGGTGGGTCTATTCCGATTGTAGAGACGTTCTCTCGTGTCCTAGCTGCTCCTGTGGTATGTATGGGATTTGGATTGCCAGATGAGAATCTCCATGCACCAAATGAGCACTTTAATCTTGAAAACTTCGATAAGGGTCTGCTTACAATTGTAGATTTCTTGGGTAGAGTTTAATACTCGTCTATTTATTCTGAACAATAAATTGCCGCCAGCGGAATGAAGTAATTCATCTGCTGGCGGTTTTTATTCGAAGCTATTGAAATTTTATTTCAAATAAAATATAATTTTACTGTAATATAATTTCAAAATTTGAAATAAATCTTCAAATATACTGGAGGAGTTTAGTCATGAATATTATACCGCTCCATGCTGATTGGATTAATCCTATATGTGATTTATGGAATCAAGAAATCGGAAGCGCTTTCCCAATGCGAGAAGCATTGCTCCGTCAAAATACGTTTGAAGATGCGAACAGCTACGTTGCAGGTTCATGGCTTGCTCTGGATGACAATAATACATTGCTTGGATTTGTCTTGACGAAGAAATGGCAGGAAACGGAGCGCGAGATGACTCTAGGCCTAGGAGGCGGCTGGATATCCGCAATTGTTGTTCGCACAGAAGCAAGAGGAAAGGGGATTGGAAGCCGCTTGCTAGCGCTTGCTGAGGATGCTTTGCGTGAGGCGGGTGCTGAACATGTCTATATTGGGCGCGATCCATGGCACTATATCCCAGGTATCCCGAAAGATTTCGCCTTAGCTAAACCTTGGTTTGAACGGCGCGGATATGAATGCCTTCATGAAGTGTTCGACTTAGTAAATGAGAATATTTCAGAAGATTTAATACGTCCACAATATGAGGGCGCCATTTCAAGGCTATTGGATGCAGAAGATCGTGAAGAAATGCTTCGCTTCTTCAAGCGTTGTTTTCCAGACCGATGGTATTATGAAGCTCTTAGCTATTGGGAACGCAGCGGTACGGGTAGAGAATTTATTGGTTTGTTTGTAGAAGAGGAAATGATTGGATTCTGCCGAGTGAATGACGACAAAGCACCATTGATCGCTCAGAATGTGTATTGGGCTCCGCTATTCTCCGAACCACTCGGAGGTATCGGACCGCTAGGTGTAGATGATCGTTTTCGAGGAAAAGGCTATGGACTATCCTTGGTCAAAGAAGGCGTGTTTGAATTGAAGTCACGCGGTATGAAGAATTTAGTGATAGATTGGACGGACCTGGTTGACTTCTATGCCAAGCTTGGTTTTACGAAATGGAAAGGTTATGATCTGATCAAAAAACAGCTTCTTTAACGTAAATCGACGAGAAAGGATGACATCATGGCCATTATTGCGATTGATGGAGGGGGAACGAAGACCCTTGGAATAGCGGTAAGACGTGATGGAACCGTTATTTCTACGGCTCAGGCGGGTGGCTCCAATATGAATGGTAACCGTGCGGAAGCTTTACATCATATGGATGAAGTCGTTTCAAAGCTGACTGAAAATATAGTTTCTACTGGTGAAAAAGTCGAATCTTTGTTTGCCGGCTTATCCGGTATTGAGCACGGGAATAATCGCAAGGATGCACATATGCATCTGCAGAATGCGCTACCCATGACTACTTCAATAACCGTTGAAAATGATGCGATTACTGCACTTTATTCGGGAACGATGGGTGGGCCAGGTATTGTGCAAATTGCCGGAACTGGATCCATTACGTATGGAGTTAATGAAAAAGGATTACGCAAGCGCGTAGGTGGTTGGGGATACCTTGTTGGCGATCCTGGCAGTGGTTATGCCATTGGAAGAGAAGGCTTGATTGCAGCGCTACGGGCATGGGATGGAATAGGGGCACCTACACGACTGATGACACTCATGCTTGAGACATACTCCTTACAACAAATTACCGAAATTATTCCGATGATCTATGGCGAGTCTTCTCGTCAGCGTATAGCTGCTCTTGCACTTCTGGTTATGAAAGCTGCAGATGAAAAAGATGAGGTCGCGCAAGGTATCCTGACTGCAGCTGCTTCAGCCATGGGAGAAGCGATCGTGGGACTTCATCGTAATTTGTACGAGTCTAACGAAGGAATTGCCACCAAGCCTACCGTTGTGTTGACGGGAGGCATCTTTAAGAGAGCTGATTTGCTATTATCTACTTTAAAAACAACTTGTCTAAGCGAAGGTTTTGATGGCGATTATATTGTTCCAAAGGTACCGCCTGTGGTTGGTGCTGCTTATGCGGCTATGCGACAAGTTGGAATTAAACTTGATCCTGAATTGGCTAAGCGCATGGATGAAAATGTGATCATGGCTATTGGTTCGTAGAAGCTATAATTTATAATGAATAAGAGTTGCAACACCTGATAGTAAACTATCGGGAGTGGCAACTCTTTTATTATTTTCTATGCAAAATGTATGAGTGAAATGGTTGTCGTTAATTATGTTCAGGCGTTTTTTTTTGCAATGGTATTAAAAATATCATAACGTTCCTGTGATTCACTTGTCTTATCACGATGTTTATCTAAAAAAGCAGAGATGTGTTCAAAGAACTCCTTAGCCTGTTCGTCTGTAAGGTAGACCTCTCCATTAATTAAATTAGCTTTAGGGTTATCTACACTGCGAGCATCAAGGAAATTCTGTTTGCTCTTGTCATACAAATCAGATAATAATTTTTGGGTTTCTGATAAAAAGACGGTTTGCATGTTAGTGTCCATTTCAGAACGACTGATTTGAACCGCACCTTTGAATGCATCGAAGTATTTGGCTGTAATTCCATTAATCTGCTTCGTGCTCACTAGCTTCAGTAGTCCGATGCTTTCAAGTTTTCTTGCGTGGTAATACACCTTAGCAGGTACCTCGCCCATTTTATCAGCAATTTCCTTTACCGTTGAAGGACGTTCAGCTTTTTGAAATCGTTCTAGAATGTTCATACGATAAGGATCAGAATAAATTCGTATTTCTTCTATTGTTTTTAAAACCATCTCTTCCAATGCACTGCACCTCAATCATTTTTCCCCGCTTCAGGTATGGGAGCTCATTTTCATTAAGCTTATTATAAGTCTCCAGAGCTTAAATCACAAAGCATGTTTCATCTATGAACTATATACGCATGAAACTTTTCTGAGACAAAAGTAGAAATGCGGGGATGAGAAGAAGCATTCCGAAAATTAAGAACAGGACATGTACGCCAATCCATGCGCCAGCGAAACCTTCAATTAAACTGCCAAGGGGGATCGCACAAGTGCTCACCATGCTCGATAGAGCTCCAATACGTCCCAACATATCTCTAGGGGTTACTTCCATCATGTAAGTTGAAACGGGTGTATTCACGAATGATATGGAAAAACCCATGCCAAAGCAAAAGATAGCAGCTACATATAAAGGATAAAATGAAATCAACGAGGGAACATATAGAAGGGCAAAATTTAAGCCAAGCAATAGGTAACCAAATACAATGAGAGAGCTTTTCTTGTAATTCAGAGCCCTTCTGAGTCATCCATAAACTACTGATAATCATACCGACGACAAAGCATATTCCCATAATACTCAGTCCAATAGGTCCCGAATGTAGAATTTTTTTAACGTAGACAGGCTCCAGGACATTGTACGGGGTTAGACAGAGATTAACAAAGGCCGCAGTAAGCATGGTCATCAAAATGATTTTGTGTTCCCTTACAAAGGCCATACCTGATTTAAATTGTGTCCAGTAAGAAGTTTGATTAGGCACCTCACCAAGTGTTTCTTGAATGGATGGAGCTTTCACTTCTTCTTCAGGTTGAATTCGAACCCATAAAAATAGGGCAGCGGCAGCTATAAAAGTTAAAGCATCAATTAGAATAGCTCCGGAGACTCCGATGAAGGCGATCAATGCCCCTGCTGCTGCGAGACCGCCAAGCTCAGCTATCCGCGCGGAAGAAGTAGCTAAGGAGTTACCACTAAGAAGTAGTTCCTTGGGAAGAATACGGGGGACAAGCGCCATCTCAGCGGGAGTTGAGAAACATTCGAAGGAAGAATTGATGAACGTGAAAATAAATAGATGCCATGGCTGTAAGTAACCATTCCAATAAAGAAATGCGGTGAGCATAACAACAAGACCACGGGCCGTATTGGTACAGATGATGACTTTTTTCTTAGACCATCGATCTACAAGCACACCAGTAAATATGCTGAAAACGATACCTGGGATGTAATTAATGGCAAACAAGGTGCCCATAAGAAGTTCCGAGCCTGTTATTAAATACACCATCCAGCTATAAGCGACGGAATCGAGGGAGTCACCGAAGCGGGAAATGATCTTAGCTGTCATCATGTAAAGATAGGGTTTGTGAATCATTAAACTACGGATACCTTGTGCTTTTTGGTTAACAAGAACGGTTTCACTCATTATACAAAACTCCATTCGATTTTTATTAACGTTAAAATTATTTTAATGATAAATTTATTTTAATTACATTTCCTATTTTGGCAAGTGTTTTTTCAAATAGCTTGTCTGATGTTGTATTCCTAGAATATAGTTGCAAATGATGGCTTGGTTATGCTACAATTAATGCTGTTGTGTGGAATACGGTGGTCCACTGCGGATAATGAACGGAACAAATGAGCTTCCGGGAAGATGCAAGAACACCTGTACGGAAGGAGGAGTCCTAAATGAACATCCTACAAGCGATTAGTCAAGAACAACTTCGCACTGATATTCCTAACTTTCGTCCTGGCGACACTTTAAAAGTGCACGTTAAGGTAATCGAGGGAACTCGTGAGCGCGTTCAGTTGTTTGAAGGCGTTGTGATTAAACGTCGTGGTGGCGGAATCGGTGAAACTTTTACAGTTCGTAAAATTTCTTACGGTGTTGGTGTGGAAAGAACTTTCCCAGTCAACTCGCCTAAAATCGAGAAAATTGAAGTGGCTCGCCATGGTAAAGTGCGTCGTGCTAAACTTTATTATCTTCGTGAACTACGCGGTAAAGCAGCTAGAATTAAAGAAATTCGCCGTTAATAAGCGAACAACGTGGGAGGCTTGATTTCAAGCCCTTTTCGTTTTACGATTAGAAGGGTAGGAGCTCCGTAAGGAGCTTTTCTTTTCTGCAAAATAACCCGTATTTGTGGGCAATTCATGTATAAGAGGACGGTGAAGTATGGAGCAGAATATTGAGCAGCATGATGTGGAAATAAATAAACAAAATCAGAATGATAAACCATCCAAAAAGAGTAAGAATGAGATTGTGGAATGGCTGAAAGCTATTGTGATTGCATTAGTTCTCGTAGCTCTCATACGTTGGCTTCTTTTTAAGCCGTTTATTGTGGATGGTCCTTCCATGCAACCAAACTTTCATACGGATGAACGTGTTATTGTAAATGAAATTTTATACGATATTCGGGCTCCGCATCGCGGCGAAGTCATTGTATTCCATGTTCCTTCGGAAGGTAGAGATTTCATTAAGCGGGTTATTGGTGTAGCTGGAGATACGGTCAAGGTTGAAGGCGATACAGTAACGGTAAATGGAAAGCCTGTTAGTGAAACTTACATACAGGGTGCTATTGATAGCAAACATACTGCCGGACAATTGTACAACGATAAAAATTTTCCCAACAGCACGTTTCCAAACGGCAAAGTACCTGAAGGACATGTATTTGTTATGGGCGATAACCGCTCGAACAGTACAGACAGCCGGATGATCGGTTATGTACCTCTTGGTGATATCGTAGGACGGGCGGATCTTATTTTCTGGCCGATTAAAGATATCCACTGGATTAAACATTAGTCTTCAAGTGAATGATGAATGATAACAGCTGTTTGCGGATTTATAGAATGAGGTGATGACGGTGACAATTCAATGGTTTCCTGGTCATATGACTAGAGCTCGCCGCCAAATTCAAGACAAATTAAAGCTGATCGATGTGGTCATCGAGTTAATTGATGCACGTCTTCCGCTGTCCAGCCGTAATCCCATGATTGATGAGATATTACTGGGGAAACCGCGTCTAATTATTATGAATAAGGCGGATCTAGCTGACCCAGAGGTAACGAAGCAATGGCAGGATTATTTTAAGGCAGAGGGACAAGTTGCTTTTCCAGTTGATGCTTACACGGGAACGGGCGTAAAAGATATCCCCAATCAATTGAAGATTTTGCTAAAAGAGAAAATTGATCGCCAGATTTCAAAAGGGATAAATCCACGTGCAATTCGAGCGCTAATTGTTGGGATTCCGAATGTGGGTAAATCAACGCTTATTAACCGCCTTGCTGGGCGTAACATTGCTATAACAGGTGATCGACCTGGTGTAACGAAAGGTCAACAATGGATTAGGGTTGGTGGAGTTATTGAGTTATTGGATACTCCGGGTATACTTTGGCCTAAATTTGAAGACCAAAATGTAGGTTATCGATTAGCTGTAACGGGTGCTATTAAAGAAGAAATCCTCAATGTTGAGGATATCGCCTTTTTCGCCGTCAAATATTTGACTAGTTATTATTGGGAGTCATTTCAAGAGCGCTTTGAGCTGCCCGTGGACATGCCGCATAATCCGGATGAAACCGATGATGTTGTTGCCATTATGGAGGCAGTAGGTCGTAAACGGGGTTGTCTCATGAGTGGTGGGCGAGTGGATTTAGAGAAATCATCTAAGCTGCTTTTGCGAGAATTACGTGCAGGTAAAATGGGTAGATTCTCAATGGAAGCACCTTATTAGTTATTAGGAATGAAGCCACCTGTGGGTGGCTTTTTTTATTGCGATATGATGGACAAAGGCTATAAGGAGTTGGATGTAAGGTGCGGGCGATTGTGGTAATCTAAAGTGGAAATACTCGTCCTAATAATAAACAAAGAATTCAGACATCTCAGGATAAAGAAATTATAAAGTCTGGATTGGTTCATAAGGCTCCTCATGATTCTAAAAAAAGTTGAAAATAATATTAAGTTAAACATGATCATATATCATGACAATGGCAAGGAGGATAATGTGACAGAACTACTTAAATATGAACAACAATATTGGGAGCAATCATATGAATATATTGCAGGCATAGATGAAGTTGGCCGAGGTTGCCTATTTGGGGATGTGGTAGCTGCGGCAGTTATTTTGCCCGTTGGTCTAGAACTTGAAGGAGTCAACGACTCTAAGAAACTGAGTGAGAAGAAGCGTGAGCTTTTATATGACATCATTATGGATCAGGCTGTAGCTATCTCCGTTGGTTACGTTGATGCGGAAACAATAGATCGAATCAATATTAAGCAAGCTGCGCGTGAAGCGATGAAGAAGGCTGTGCTGGGGTTGTCTATTCAACCTGACTATTTACTTGTCGACGCTGAAAAGGTGGATGTGAATATTCCACAGTTATCGATTATTAAAGGGGATGCGAATAGCCAATCGATTGCGGCTGCATCTATTATTGCCAAGGTAACACGCGACCGATTATGCCAAGGGTCATGGGAAGCTATGTTTCCCGAGTATGGAATTGCCATACATAAAGGTATGCAACTAAACTGCATCGTGAACAAATTGCTGCACTAGGGCCTACACCCATGCATCGTCGTAGTTTTCTGTCTAATGTTCAGGTTGTTCAACAAACGCTATTTTAATCGTTTCATAGATATAATTATGCTATTCTTCACGCATCGCTCGCGTAGCCGATAAATAGAGAAAAGGATGAACGATAAAGGAGAGGGAGACGTGAATATCGGTTCGTTAATCCGTGGATTGTTAGGCGAGACGAAGGCTGGAGAAGCCAAGCAGTTGGATATGAAGGCAGGGCAGGTCGTTAGAGGTGTCGTTTTAAGCGTCTCCGATGATGGACAGGAAGCTGTTGTACAGATTCAGGGTGTGAAGGTGAGAGCAACGCTGGAGACCCCGCTACAAGCAGGCCAGGCTACGCTTTTACAAGTACAGGAGCCAGGTGAAGGCGGTATGGTGATGCTGAAGCCGCTTGCTGAATCACCTTACATATCGATACCAACTCAATCACTTGCCAATGTGCTGGAATCGTTTGGATTACAGGATACCCAGGGAAATCGGGACTTGCTTCAGGCGATTCAATCGAGTGGTGTTCCATTAACTAAAGAAAACATTGCTTTGTTCAAAGAAGTGATGGCTCTTAAACCTGCTTTGGTTTCAGCGGAGAAGTGGATTCAATCCGCGGCCATTGCTTTTCAGCGTGGCTTACCTATGACTTCTGAAAGTATAAAAGGTCTGCATCAGGCAGTATTTGGACCGCCAATGCATGAACTTTTGGGTGTGCTAGAGGAACAGCTGACTGCAGTAATGACTTCCGCTTCTTCTCAGACGGGCAAGATGAATCCTTCTACTGGAGGATTAAATAGCACACTCGTTAAAACAGAGCTGACGACGCAGTCAATGACGGGAAAGTCCGAGCCTAATACGGCTACAAGTAACGCTCTAACTCCGCAAAGTGCCGCAACAGGGCAACATGCTGCATCAACACAAAGTGCTGAACTGCAACCACTTGCCGCGAAGCTGCAAAATGTGTTGCAGCAGCTTCGCACGCTGCCTTTGCAGGCCGCGCCGGCTAACCCAGCCGCGGCAGGAGCGCCTGCCCTGGCTGCGCAGCAGGGCACACAGGCTGCGGCCATAGCACCGCAGCC
Source organism: Paenibacillus pini JCM 16418 (assembly GCF_000576305.1). Classification (GTDB taxonomy): domain Bacteria; phylum Bacillota; class Bacilli; order Paenibacillales; family Paenibacillaceae; genus Paenibacillus_AQ; species Paenibacillus_AQ pini. Next base: position 671,046 of record NZ_BAVZ01000001.1, read on the forward strand.
ATCCTCTGTGGCCGGCATGGCTATGCCGCCGGCCGAGACCGCTGCTCCCCAAGGGTCAGCAGCGGCACTTGCGCAGCCTACGCA